>NZ_QBUK01000022.1 GCF_003058265.1 Flagellimonas amoyensis | reverse complement strand
ACGTCCAGTTGCAGGGCATTGTAGGGGGTATCGAAGATATGGACCCCCATATCGCCCAGGGTGCCGCAACCGTAATCCATCAATTTTCTCCAGTTGCCGGGGTGGTACATGTCCTCTTTATAAGGTCTTTCCTTGGAAGTGCCCAACCAAAGGTTCCAGTCCAATTGGGCAGGAACGGTGTCCTCCCCTTGTGGAAGCGGGCCATCATATCCCCAGTTCTTGGGGGACCACGCATGCACGGTGTGCACCTTTCCGATGATCCCGGATTGGATCAGCAAGGTGGCCAGTTTGTAATCGTAAAAGGAATGCACCTGGATGCCCATTTGGGTGACCAGTCCCTTTTCGGCCGCCATCCTTTTCATTTCCCGTGACTCGGAAACATAGTGGGTCAACGGTTTTTGGCAGTATACGGGCTTGTCCATCCCCATGGCCATCATCGAGGCCGGGGCATGGGTATGATCTGGGGTGGAAACGATCACGGCATCGATCTCGTCCGTCATCTCCTCCAACATGGCACGATAGTCGAAAAAGACCCGGGCCTTGGGGTGCATCTTGTGCGCCGCCGAAAGGTTCACGGCATCCACGTCGCACAGGGCCACCACATCCACCGCGTTATGCGATGAGATGGCCTTGAGGTCCTCCATGCCCATGTTGCCCACACCGATATGGGCCGTTCTCAGTCTTTCCTTTGGAAAACCTGCTTTTAAAATAGAAGGTGCCAACATGACCCCTAGGGCTCCCACACTGCTTTTTTTGATGAATTCTCTTTTGTTCATGGTTAGGTATTGGAGGTTATAGTTTCTTGATCTTGATGTTGCGGAACCAGATGGGACTGGAATGGTCCTGTAGGGCAATGTAGCCCGTTTTGAATTTTCCGTAATCGGGGGCGTTGTCCCATTTCCCGGAGGCCTTCTTGGCGTTCCATTCCTCGGACCAGGGCACGAACTCCAACAGTTTCTTGCCATTGAGCCAGTGTTCCACCTTTTCGGGGGTGAACACGATCTTGGTAGTGTTCCATTCCATGACGGGGTTCAATTGTTTCTGTGATTCGTCCGCCACGTGCATGGCATAGTCGGCACCGGTCCTCTGCCAGTCCTGGAGCAG
>NZ_QBUK01000021.1 GCF_003058265.1 Flagellimonas amoyensis | reverse complement strand
TGGATAGGGCGGTCAATGTATACCACCTGCGGCGGATGAAAGTGAGCAGTGCAAATCAAGTGCACGAGATCGACTCATTTTGGTGCTGAAGTTAACGTTTATTTTTAATTTTTTTCCTCATTGATTCCCCTTTTATGTCCACCCTGTGGGCCGAGTGCACCAGCCGGTCAAGGATGGCGTCAGCGATCGTTTTTTCACCGATGACATCGTGCCATGCCTCCACGGGCAGTTGTGAGGCTATGATGGTGGACCTTTTGCCGTGCCTGTCCTCTATGATCTCCATCAAAGAGTGCCTGTTGATGTTGTCCAATGGTTTTAGGCCAAAGTCATCCAGTATGAGCAGGTCCTGTTTTTCAAGTTTTCCAATGAACTTTAGATAGGACCCGTCCGCCTTTGAGGTTTTGAGCAGGGTAAAGAGCTTGGCCGTGTTGAAGTACATGGTCCTGTACCCCATTGAGCAGGCCTGGTGCCCGATGGCCGAGGCCAGATAGCTCTTGCCGACCCCGGTGCTCCCGGTAATGAGCATATTTTCACCCTTGTGTATAAATCCACAGGAGGCGTAGCGTTGTATCCTGTTCCTGTCGATGTTCCTGCCGGGGCCGTAATCGATGGCCTCCATAACGGCACCGTACCTGAACCTTGCGGCCTTTGTCAGGCGCTCGATCTTGCGGTTGTGCCTATCGTCCCATTCGGACTGTACCAGATAGGCCACCAGTTCATCGTTGGTATAGTCCATGCTCTCGGGCGAGAGGCTGGTGTCAAAGGCCCTGAGCATCCCGTGGAGCCTGAGCTGTTTCATCTGTTCCAATGTCTTTGTGTTCATGTTGTCTGTTTTAATGTTTGTCATTTATAATAGTTTCCTCCCCTGATGTTATCGTGGTCCGGGACCTCGGAGGTATCCTCCGGGTCGTCCTCCAGGGTGTCCCACCCTTTTTTCAGTATCCGCTCCACCATGCTGTAATTATAGGCCCCATAGTCCGATGCCCGCCTACAGGCATTGTCCAGCCGTTGGTCGCCGACCTTCTTGGCCAGGTGCAGTATGCCCATGCAGGACTTATAGGATTGTTCCGGATGTTGTTTCTTGTCGAGTATCCCGATGATGTACCCCTTGCAGTTCTCGCCGATGTGGGCGGCCCAGGAGATGAACTTCTCACTGCTCCATTCGCTGACGAACCTGTGGTGGGAGGGCATATGTTCCGCCGCGGTGGTATAGCCGTAGCGTTGCCGCTTCCTTTCATGGACGGCCAAACGTTCGTGCCTGTGGTATAT
The DNA here is from genome assembly GCF_003058265.1 of Flagellimonas amoyensis. Lineage (GTDB taxonomy): Bacteria > Bacteroidota > Bacteroidia > Flavobacteriales > Flavobacteriaceae > Flagellimonas > Flagellimonas amoyensis. Next base: position 1,271 of record NZ_QBUK01000021.1, on the reverse strand, counting down.
CTCCACGAAGCTGTCCGTGTAGACGATCTTCACCTGTTTGCCGATGTGCCTGTAGGGAACACTGTAGTAGTGCTTGTCCCTGCCAAGGTAGATATGACTGTTCTTGTGGACCGTTCCCTTTGCATAAGATCTTATCTCATATCGCTTCAATGGAAGGGGGCCGAGCTCCGGCACCTCCACTTCCCGGAAGAGGGAACACCTGGAGTATTCCCTTCCCCTGAAGGAAACATTGTTATGGGTCCTTAGCAGTTCGAGGATGGCCCTGTTGATCTCGCCCACACTGTGGAAGGTGGTGTTGCGCAAAGGGGCGAACACCCTGGTATAGACAATGCGCACCGCGTTCTCCACGATGGCCTTGTCCCTTGGCCTGTAGGCCCTTGTCGGCAGCACGGCGGTATCGTAATGCTCCGCAAAATCGGCAAAGGCCTCGTTGACCTTCGGCTCGTAACTGCTGCTCTTGGTAACTGCGGACTTCAGGTTGTCGGTCACCAGGGCACGGGGGACCCCGCCATAGAACCACAGTGCGTTCTCGGTACATCGCATGAAGTCCTCCAGTTTCTGGCTCCGACAGGCCTCCACGTAGGTGTAATGGCTGCTGCCCAGTACGCACAGGTATACCTCGAGCTCTTGGATCTCTCCCGTATATTTGTCCGTTATATGGAGCTTTTTGCCCGTAAAATCGATGAAGAGCTTGTCGCCCGCCTTATGGGTGAAGTGCATCACTGGCGATGTCTCCTTTGTCCATTCACGGTACCAGTACCTGAACTGGGAGAGCTTGAACCCGTCCGGGTGCTTCGCATAATACTCTTCCCAGAGCAACTGTCGCGTGACCCCCGTTTTGCGGAGTTCCTTGTCAAAATAGGGGAAGTACCGCTCTAAGGTCCTCAGCTGTTCGCTCTTGGGCTTTTGGTCCGCCTTGAAGAGCCTATGGATCTCCTCCAGGGTCATCTCCGAGACCTCGTAGGGCGTCAGCCTGTAACACTTGAAGAACTCGATGTACTTGGCCACCGTGTTGCGGGAGATGCCAAGTTCCTTGCTGATGCGTCGCTTGCTGGCCCCCTCGCCGTACAATTTGTAAATCCTTTTTGCCTTGCGCATATCTATCTGTTTGTTCGCCATGGTCTTTTTTACAAAAGAAACCATCGCAACACTCAAATAGAATCGATCTTTTTAGTGGCTCACTTTCATCCGCCCCACTATGCTCACTTTGGTCCGCCGCGGGTGGCTCAGTTTAATCCGCCGAAGGTGGTATACTATGCCCGTTTTTTGCA
>NZ_QBUK01000020.1 GCF_003058265.1 Flagellimonas amoyensis | reverse complement strand
CTGCATTAAAGCTTGAGGTTCCGTTAAGTTAGCCCAATCATCGTAAACCACCACTGGTTGATCCCTATATCCAGACCAAAACCGAGACCCTGGCATTCGAAAATAAGTAGCCCCACTATGTGGTCGTTTTAAATTAACTCCTTTCAATAATTCAGAGGCTAGAGTTTCCACTATTTCCGATTTGCCAATACCTGCTGGACCCTCAATACAAATCACAAAAGGTTCATAACGCACCGGTGACGATGAGATGTCAATAAACTTCTCATTACTATTACGTATAACATCACTACACAATCTAGATAAGATTGGAGAGGCACTAGACTGAGGAACAGTCAATAATAATTTCTGTATTTGATATGCTTGCATTACCGTGTTCCAGTATTTAGCACGGAAACTAGGATGTCCCACTAGCGCCGCATTAGCTTCTGTAGTAATAAGCTGAGCGTCAGTTATAAAATTCTGTATCGTAGCCGATGTTCCCGATAACATTTTCAGCGCTGCATTCTCCGGAGAAACATAACCCAAAGCATTTAATGTCATATCCTTTACGGTATTAAAAGTTGCCTCAACAAACCGTAAGACCCCCACCAAATAAGAAGGCCCAGCCGAACTAGTCATCCTCAGCATTAAATTTCTAAAATAGCTTCCTCCAGACAACGGTGATATATAAACCCCCATAAGCGTACCCAGTATACCTGCAAGAGCTCCAGTTAACGTAGCTTCTGTAGGAGGTGGTGCTTGCACGACTGGGCGCGGAGGCTCATAAACCCTAGCTATAAGTTGCCCAAAAGTCGTAGCCATATTCATGACTTTAGAAATTGCACCCAACCCCAAAACCTTAGTCACAAATCGAATGATTCCTACTCCAACTGCAGTCCAACTACGATCAATCCAAGCCACTAATATATCCAATATCACATCTATACAGTATCCAGTATAATTGACCATGTTAAACATACCAGAAGAAATTTTTCCTATAGCCTCCTTAACCGCTGTAGTAATTACGTCAATTGAATCTCCAAACTTAGCTGACAGTTGCTCTAACCTCGCATCAACAGATGCCGTCAGCTGGTGTGCAGCTCCCGTAACAGTGTTCTGCATACTGCCTATAGCATCAAGAGTAGTTGCTGTCATATACGCTGACCCAAAATAGGGTGTTGCGCACAACGCTGTTTTCACTGCGCGCTCAGGAGTTACTACTTTTCCAAGCATGTTACACAACGTACTAACCGAAGTCCGTACATTGTTCAAACTAAAACCCTCTGGCTTAGGGGCCGGATAGTAATACACCTGGTTTCCCTCATCGTATACTCTTTCTGCACTATCATCCATCTGGACCCGCGCGTGCTCATCAGAGAATGCGTATTTCCAATCATTCGTCTTAACAGTCGGTGGCCCATAAAAATTAGACACCTCAAAATCATCCCCAGCTTCTACCCACACAGACATGTTAACTGGCACTACAGGTGTTACAACCAAATGTCCGGTCACAGTATCGCCTTTGTCTCTCCATGAATAATTCCGCTGAGCATCTTCCTCGAAGGTCACAGCCCAGTTATTTTCAGTATCAAATGGTACTTCTACACATATACTCGGATTCACGCTGGGAATAATCATTTCAGTTGTCAAACCACACCCAAAAATAGGAACCTTTGTATATTCGTGCAAATTATTTACTTTCATTAAACCAAACACTCTATTTCCCGTGTGGGGTACATGCGTTACGTATATAGGATGACCATCGGTACTATGTATAATAATAGTATAACGCAATGACCCTCTCCAAAACCTAAATAAATTCATTATTGCTGCTTGGGGCGTACGACCAATTAATCGCTGGAAAGATGTTTCCCTATCTCCTGATTTATATTGCATCATTCTAGAAGGCGGCATTATAGGTATAAAAAAACCTGTATAACCAGGATCCAATACTACGTGATTAAACAACAACACTGGTCTACGCAAAATATCCTTAATTGATACTTGGGCATCCAGAGATTGGAAACCCATCGCGGTAACCCCATCACTGAAATTAGCAGTTTCATCTTCATCTTCTTTAGCTCCAGTATCCATTTGTACTCGCGGTAAATATGCACTCGAGTACTCATTCCAACTATTAGATACATTCGCGGGCAGGAATCTGTGGGGATTATCTGATTCTCTTCTTGGTCTATTTGCTGGCTTAACTGGATCGTAACCATCAGGCGGAAAACTATCTATGGGTACCACACTTCTTGACGGCCAATAAGTTGACTGTTTTAAACCATGTAATGCATAATTCTGTCCTCCTCGCATATACACCAAAACTTCTATAGTTGATGTCGTAGAGGCTACAGGTCTTAAAACATTAACTACTCTCACTTTCACTCTCATTTTAGACTCTGCTCTAACCCCCATAGCCTGCGCCCTACTCACATTATCTACCTTATCATTATCAGTGACCGGTAAGTAGGCGCTAGCCGTATTTCTCCGCATAACCGTATCATATATATAAGGCACCGTAAAATGTACTGATTTTTGTTCTCCTAAATGGAACGTTTTTGTATAAGTTGAGTGAGACTGGCACTCATCTGTATTGGTAGATGATCGATTATACTCCGCTGATATAATAACAGTTCCAGTATGAAACGCATTTGAAACAAAATCAAAACGTAACTCTATAGGCCCTGACCAAAAGTTATACAACCCAGTTACGTATTCCATTGGGGTTATTTGTCCTTCGTAATCCTGATCATAAAATCTCAAACATGGATCCAAAACTGTATTAAATAACTCTTTACCGTGTGCATCTCCTGATCCCCAATTAAACGTACTTCTCAAACCCCATATACGAGCTATATCCAACGTAGTACGAGGTTCATCCGGATAAGCATTCACGTCCTGAAATGATGTTAGTGCCACCGGATTTACTCGCATAGCGACTGCATCACTTTTACCTTTCCCATGGG
>NZ_QBUK01000002.1 GCF_003058265.1 Flagellimonas amoyensis | reverse complement strand
TGAGTCGATCTCGTGCACTTGATTTGCACTGCTCACTTTCATCCGCCGCAGGTGGTATACATTGACCGCCCTATCCACATTATTGACAGTGTGTATCAGTCCGGAAATCTGGATCCCAAGAGGGTATCCACCACCTTGAAAAAAGCGGATGGCCTTGACCTGGAGCCACAAGGGGAAAAGACCGAGCATGATGAGCAAAAGAACGAAACCCCCATGACCACCAAAGCGTTGGGATTGGAGCATCAACTCTTTTTTGCCTCCAATCCCAAGAGCCAGACAGTAATGGAAGACGATAAGCCAAAGTTTCAAATATTGGCCTATGTGGATGGGAACCAGGTGGTCAGGGATGGGCATCGTCTGGCTGTGCGTATTGAAGAAGCTATTAAGTTTAATGGAATGTCCCTCGAAAAAGGTACACTGGTCCATGGGTTTGTAAAGATTCGGCCGAACCGGGTGATGGTCGAGTTTCCGGAAGTGGGCCATAACCCTATAAAGTTCAAAGCCTATGATTTTCAAGACGGTAATGTAGGAATCTATGTGGAGAACCATTTGAAGGGGGAGGTTTTGGCGAAGAGTATGGACGAGACCCTAGCGGAGATCAATATCCCCGGTGTACCCCAGTTTAATGGCATCAAGCGGATTTTCCAAAGGCACAACCGTGCCATCAAAGTGGAGATCAAGGACAAATATCAATTCATTTTAAAACCATGAGCATGCATTTGAGAGAAATAATAGTATTGATGATCGGTTTGACTTTTTCGGGTTTTGTGAGGTGCCAAATGACTTTGGACACCTTGGTTGCCAATGATCACAAAAACGTGGCCCTGTTCTTTCCAAATCCCATACGCCAAGCAATCGTTGGCAGTGAAGATTTTGTCTTTTCATACAACAGAGAGGAAGAAGGCTATTTTGGACTGTTGCAGGGTGTGGCCGGAAAAGATAGTGACTTATTGGTGGTCACCTCTGATGGCAATGTGTACGCCTTCATTGTAAAATATGGCGAGGAGCTATCCCGATTGCATTATTTTATCAGGGAGGACGATCGTATTGGTAAGGAACGCCCAGCGGTCAAGTCCCTAAAGAAACGGCCGAAAAACGATGTGGCTTCCTATGAAAATAGCTGTAAGATGCTTTTGCACAATGACTATCGGGCCATAGCGACCAAACGCAGTAGGGGAGTGCGGCTTCGTTTGGAAAACATGGTCTATGCAGGAAAGGAAGTGTATATGGTGTTCGAGATCCAAAACCGGTCCGAAATCGACTTTGAAGTGGATTTTCTGGAAGTCTTCCGGATCAATGGAAGTAAAAAGCGCAGGGCCTCCCATCAAGAAATTGGGATTGGACCCTTATACAGATACAAAAATCCACGTATTGTGCGAGTAGGGGAGGTCCAACGTTTTGTGTATGTGCTGCCCAAGTTTGTCTTGGGGGACAACGAAAGGTTGAAACTTTCTTTGCGTGAGCTACATGGTAATAGGAGGGTGGAGCTCTTCAAATAAAACGGGATACCTCCGTTTTGATTCGTATTGGGAACCGAAAAAGGTCCTTTAAAAATCAATGGATTTGGGAAAAACCAAAGCCCCGGATTCCATATCGTGGATTCCAGGCTCCAGTACCTTGTCCAGATACTCCCTTAGGTCGGTTTTAGTAAGAACCTGCCGATACCCGGACCGTATGTCGGGGGCTTGGGCATAGCATAGATTGTCCGCCCCAGTTTCCCTTTCCATGTATGCCAACCCCAAGTGTTTGGCCAAGCGCATCCCAAACTCGGTTTTGATGCCCAACTCCAACAGGGCCGTTTTGGTATAGCATACCGTATCGGTTTTGTATATGAATATTTCTGAAAGCTTTACGTGCATGGTATGGGGTTTATGTCCCTTTTTGAAAATATTCGATTTTCAATTGGAACATTTCCGCCATTTTTTCGGCACGGAACTTGGCCTCTGCCGCCTTTTCACCGATGAAATTTTCATCAACGGTCTGGATGAAGAGTTGTTTCCAACGGTCGAAGTGTTGCCCTTGGACCGGTAGCTTGGCATGGGGGGCGAAGGGGCTGTCATAATAGGTGTGCTCCCCCAATAGGACCGTTTGCCAAAAGCGGTACATTTTTTCCAAATGTGCCGGCCAATTGTCTTGGATCACCCCATGGAAAATATCCGCCAACAGACCATCTTTTCTGACTTTTCCGTAAAAGAGGTCCACCATTTCCTGAATTTCCCCCAAACCTGTAATTTCCTTTTTCCCTACCATTCCCTACTCGTTTTGGTGAAGCTCAAAAGTCCTTGAACTTTGGTTGGCCATCCTTTTTGACCAGCCCTAAAATTACAAGCAAAGATACGTCGATTCATAAAAATAACGGATATTTTTGTCCGATATAATCAATAGCTGGTATGAACCCTGTCCAGGCACAAAAAAAGGATATCAGAAATCGGTTGTTGGGCCAACGTGATCGTATGCCCCCTTCGGTGAAGGCGGCCTATGACCAAAGGGTCTGCCAATCCCTATGGGACCTCATGGAAGGGAAGGGATACCAAAGGGTGCACACCTACCTTCCCATGGGTTCCGAGATCGATATTTTTCCATTTATTGGGAAATGCCTTCAGCGCCAAAAAACGGTCATTGCCCCACAGACCTTGCCCGGGAGGAGGTTCAATAATTTGGTGCTTACATCCCTTCAGGATTTGGAGACGGGGGTATTCGGAACAGTGCACCCGGCCGGGAACAGGGTATTTGAGGGCCCCTATGACATGATCGTTCTTCCCGGATTGGCCTGTGATCTTGAACGGTACCGATTGGGGTATGGGGGAGGATATTATGATACCTTTCTCGCCGATTGGCCCAAAGCATACAAAGTAGGGGTCTTTTACCCCTTCCAACAGGTCGAAAAAGTTCCCCGTGAACCCCATGACATGCCCTTGGATGAGCTGTTGGTGGAAAGGGATGGTGTCGATTGGGTTTAGCTCAACAGTCTTTTGGGATCACCTTATCCGAGGGTCGTGTATATCGTTTACTTCAAGGCTGTTGGGTGTTCGGCATGATCCACATTGTAATATCCCCCTTTGTTCTCCTTTCGCTGCAAGGATTGGGATACGATCAGTTGGGCAACATCTATCATGTTCCCCAGTTCATAAAGGGAAGGGTCCACCGCTGATCTTGACAACAGTCCACTGACCTTGTCCCGGTGGGTTTGCAATTGTCGGGCAGCTTTTTGGAGATTTGTGGTGTCCCGCACAATACCGACCTTGTTCCGCATCAATGTTTGTAGATCATGGACATGCTGTTCAATCAGGCTGGGATCTACGGGAACTGAACGGTTTTTGTACCTCCTGCCCGGAATTTTCTTTGGTGGGGGTCCCAATGGATGGGAACTTAAACAGGTGTAGGTGTTGTGGGCGTATACCAAGGCTTCCAGCAGGGAGTTTGAGGCCAACCTGTTCGCCCCGTGAAGTCCGGTCCTTGAACATTCCCCACAGGCGAAAAGGTTTGCGATGGAGGTCCTTCCCAGCCCATCCACGGCGATGCCCCCACAGAGATAATGGGCGGCCGGTACCACGGGTATCCAATCCCTGTCAATGGGGATGTTATGGTCCAGGCATTTCCGATGGATTGTCGGGAAATGTGATTTGAAGGCGTCGGTGTCCAAATGGGTGCAGTCCAAAAAGACATGGGATTGCCCGGATGCCATCAGTTCAAATGCAATGCTCCTGGATACCACATCCCTGGGTGCGAGCTCGCCCCGCTGGTCATGGTCCAACAGGAACCGATGGCCCGTTGTATTTCTGAGATGGGCCCCAAAGCCCCGGACCGCCTCGGAGATCAAGAACGATTGTCCCGTGGTCGGATGGAAAAAGGCCGTTGGATGAAACTGCACAAATTCCATGTCCCGTACCAGAGCCCCGGCCCTATGGGCCATGGCAATGCCGTCACCGGTGGCGATCGGTGGGTTGGTGGTATGTCCGTAGATCCTACCAATGCCCCCTGTGGCCAAGAACGTTGCCCGTGCACCGATGACCTCTATGGTCTTGGCCAGTTGGTCATAGAGATAGGCCCCTTGGCAGGCCGATTCTTCCATAATCAGGTCGAGGGCAAAATGATGGCGCCACAGGACAATGTTCGGGAGGGAACCAGCGCGGTCCAATAGGACGTTTTCTATTTCGGAACCCGTGGTGTCCTTATGATGGAGAACCCTGTGCACAGAATGGCCGCCCTCCATTCCCAAATGGGGATTTCCGGTGGAGTCGCTATCAAAGCGCACGCCCCATCCGATGAGCTCACGTATGCGTTCCGGTCCCTGGCGGACCACCATCTCCACGATTTTGTGGTTACATAACCCGTCCCCGGCCTCCAAGGTGTCCTGGATGTGCTTTTTATAGGAATCCTTGCCGAAGTCCATGACCGTCGCCACACCTCCCTGGGCATATTTGGTGTTGGATTCCCGCGCATCGGCCTTGGTGGCGATAAGTACCTTGCGGTCAGGGAACCTTTGGGCCATTTTGATGGCGAACGACAGCCCTGCTATACCGGAACCGATGACCAGATAGTCCACTGGAACCATATCGCTCATCGTGAAAGTTCCAACATCCGTTCAATGGGTACCGAAGCCTTTTGCATGAGGGTTTTGGGAAGATCGATATGGGGCGTTTCATGGTACAGGCAATGGTACAGTTTTTCCAAGGTATTGGCCTTCATAAAGGCGCATTCGCTGCAACCACAGGTGTTGTCCTCATGGGAAGGGGCGGGGATCAACTGGGCCCCTGGGACCTCCTTCTGCATTTCGTACAGGATACCGGCTTCCGTGGCCACAATGAACTTGTCCTTGGGAAACTTCTTGGCATGGGCAATCATCCCTGCCGTAGATCCTATATAATGGGCGATCTTGAGGATGTGGGACTCGGATTCGGGATGTGCCATGATCTGGGCATCGGGATGTTTTCGGTAAAGGTCGAACAGCTTGTCCATGCTAAAGGCCTCATGGACGACACAGCTCCCATCCCAGAGCAATAGTTCCCTGCCGGTTTGTTGAATCAGGAATTTGCCCAGATTTTTATCCGGTGCGAAGAGGATGGGGCGGTCGGGAGGAAGGGACCTGATGATCTTTTCCGCATTGGAGGAGGTGCACACATAGTCGCTCATTGCCTTGATTTCCGCCGAACAATTGATATAGGTCACCACTATGTGGTCGGGGTGCGAATGGATGAAATCCCGAAAAGCTCCGGGAGGGCAGGAGTCCGCCAAGGAACATCCTGCGGTCAGGTCGGGCAGGAGTACCTTTTTTTCGGGATTGAGGATCTTGGCCGTTTCCGCCATAAAGTGTACCCCGGCGAAGACTATGATATCCGAATGGGTATCAGCTGCCCGTTGGGAGAGTCCCAAACTGTCCCCGATATGGTCCGCGACCTCTTGGATTTCGGGGCGCTGGTAATAGTGGGCCAGAATGACCGCATTTTTTTCTTTTTTAAGTCGTATGATCTTGTCCTGAAGGTCCATAACGTTCTTTCATTCCTATCTGTGCCATCGGTAAGGAAAGCACACTGTTTCTATTTCATGGCAATGGCCGTAGTTTTCGCTTTGATGGCCCTGACGGGCAAAACTATGGGGTGGCCGAAAACCACAACATGATTTTTGTCATAATAAACAATAAAATGATCTTTTTATTAGTTTTGTGTCCCCATCCAAAAATGACAACATGCTCACAAATGCCGGGAAATATGCCATACGAGCCGTGATATATTTGGCCATCCACAGCAGTGCCGACAAAAAATTGGGGGCCAAGACCATTGCCAATGCCCTGGAGATTCCCCAGGCATTTTTGGCACAATTGCTCCGAACCCTGACCGTGGACAAATTGATTTCCTCTTCCAAAGGGCCCGGGGGCGGTTTCTTTCTGGACGATGACGACAGGAAAAATACGCTTTGGCAGGTCATTGTGAGCATCGATGGGGAACATAGGTTCCAGGAATGTTTCCTGGGGCTCTCCAAATGTGACGATGCACATCCCTGTCCCGTGCACCATATGGTGTCCCCCTTCAAAAAGGAGATGCTGTTCAACTTCCAGGAGAGGACCATAGCCCAACTGATCGATGAGATCAAGGACAATGGCACAGTCGTATCCCTGAAGATGTCCCATTAAAGGGGGGGCAATTTGATTATTTTTCCGACTTTCATCCAGATGCCAAAGACCAGCGTTCAGGCTCTTGTCGTCTCCAATACATTTAAGGGTTCCAAGCTGCCGTTGGAGTTTTTGGGATATTTGTTTTCCCCGAGATGGTAATGCCGCAGTGTATGTTCCTTTTGCCTTCCCGAACTGAAATTGGACACCCGTTTGAGGTACCCGATGACCCGGGTGGCATGGTCCACATCCTGTGAATGGCAGGCACTGCATTCCCAAAGGGTGCGTTTGTCGATATGGGCACAATCGTTGCAAATGGTAATTCGGATATTGAAGCAAAAATAGTTGCATCCGGCATTGGCCGTGGCATGGATCAATTTTTTGAACCCTTCTTGGTTCGGGGTTTCCTCTAGGTTGAGATGGAGTGCCGACCCCCCGTCCAAATATTGGATGGTCTCCCTGCCGTGCAATATAATCTTGTCCAAGGCATTGGTCCGTTCATCCTCCACGACATAGAAATAGGAATTGTAGCAGTCCCGGGGGACAAAAAGTCCATCTTCCCGATCCCATTTGGCATTTTTGACGCCCAGGTTCTCAGCGGGGACGAATTCGGTGTTGAACATATACCCATAGGTTTCCCGGGCCTTTCTGTTCTCTTGGTAGATGGCCTTGAGATAACGGTTGACGAAGTCCTTGTACATTTCGTTATTGCCGACTTGGATGCCTTGGCTTTCCGCGGCCTCGACCATACCGTTGATGCCCACGGTCAGGAACTGCTTGTCCAGGGAGATCAATCCGGCATGGTACACCGGCAACATGCCCGCCCTTTCGTAATCATCGATGAGCTTTCTAAAGGCGACCTGGTATTTGTGGACCTTTTGGACCTCTTCCACAATATCCGCCCCTTGCTGTACCAAGCGGTTCATGTTCAGGGTGATGACATTGATGGAGCCCGTGGCAACCCCTCCGGCCCCTAGGGAATAGCTAAAGGTGTGGTCGCTGATCTCATTGCGCAGGCGGCAGCAGGAAGCCAGACTGTCCGCATTTTCGGATTGGTAGATAAAAAAGGAGTTCCCCTTGCCCAGTTCATGGGCACATAGGTCGGTAAACCCCGTATCGACAGGTGCCCCGTCCTTGGTCAACATGGCGGCGGTGACCACAGGGAAGGTGAGGACGGCCTTGGTGCGTTCCTGGTTGAACCAATCCATGAAGAAGGCCTGTAGCTTTTTGACACTTTCCCATTGGGGCCTGCCCATATCGGGAAAGACAAAATCCCCGAACATGTTGTCAAAGTAGGGTTTGTCATAGATGGAAATGTTCCAGAACACGGATTGGTAGCCCCTGGCCGCGGCGGGTTGGTTGATGGCGTAGACGACATGCTGCAAATGGTTGGCAATGATGTTCTTGTGTGTCACCAGATAGTCGGGCCCATAGTCCTTGGCCGCGAAGTGGTCAAAATACATCAAGAATTCCACGGTGGCCAAGGCCCCTGCGAATTGGGAGCTTACCGCAAAGACTAAATTGACGAATTCCCCGCAAAAGCTTTCCAAGTGTTTTGGGGCCAGACTTTCCCCGCCCAATTTGGTCAGCCCGTCCAATAGGAAGGGATACATGCTTATGGAGGCACAATAGGGTTTTAACGAGGTCTCATCGTGGGCGTAGATCTCGTGCGATTCTATCTGCCTCACATATTCGTTGGCCAGGTCCTTTCCGAAAAGGGAGGCGATCTTCTGTTGGACCAGGGCCCGGTTCACTTGGATATTGATGTCCTTGTTGAGCTCGGCCTCCATGGTGGCAATGTTCTTGGAGGTGACATTCGCATTGGCGTCGACCTTGGAGCCGTCCGCGGCATTGTTGGAATGCAGGTAATGGTCGATGAACGCCAGTTTTTTGGCAATCTGTTTGTCAGTAAGTCGTATCATATGGAAAATTATTTTCGGATAAACAAATGGTTGAGCACTCTGTTGGTCCCGACTTCACGGAAGATCTGGTTGGTGGTCTTGCACCCCAGTCCCCCAAGGTCCTTGTCCCACTTGCCCGTCTTGATATAGGTCAGGTGTTCGAGGATTTCGGGCGGGATCTGGTCGGCACCCGTATAAAGGCATGTCCTGTAGCCCTGTTGCCGGGCATGTTTCAGACGTTCCACCAGTGTCGCGGGATGCCATTCACCTCCCATGAAGAGCACACAGCTTGCAAAACCGGTATATTGGTCCAAGCGTTTTTGGAAATACTCGGATGTAAGCCTGGTACCGATTCCTTCCTTCCATAAAAAAGGGGAGTGGCAGCCCTCACAACGCAAGGGGCAGCCCGAGATGGAAAAACAAAGACTGATCTCCCCGGGAACCTCTTGGAGCACTACCTGAAAATCGTGACAGAACATATGCGGGACATTTGGGTTTTGATGTTGTATAAAATTAGACCAAGGGTTTTTTGCATGGGATCGATCCGTTGAAAGTTATAAAGGGAGTTATTAACAATAAAATGACCTTTTTATCATTTATTACCGAGAATTAACTTTTGAAGAGGATGCAAAATGGCCATGTCCCGTTCCCAAAGGTCAAATGGGAAGGGGAATGGCCAGTAGATCCATGGACCATAATACCATGAGGGGCCGGAAGCCTAAATGATATGGAACAGGATGACCAAGGTGTTGAACACCACGCTCATGATCAATAGATTAAAGGTGGCCAAAGGTTTTAATTGGGCCAATACCGCCCCGTTGAATGCCATGCAGAAGATGGTCACAAAGAAAAGCAGGATCATCTGGGCCGCTGTGTCCAGGGTTCCCATCAACAGTACCATGGCCGCTGCCGAGCCCAAACAGCTCTGACCTATGATGGCAATGGTGGCATAACCCATCTGACCTTTCCTGTATTCCAGGAACATGCGTTCGTGTATGCGCTTCAATGGGTTCGTCCTGTGCTCAGTTCCAGAATGGGTCATGGGTATTGTCCTTGAATTTTTCATGGTGATGGTGTTTTTCTATGATGTCCATTTGGGCCTCTTGGGCCACTTCTTGGAGGTGGTTGAACAGTTCGCGCTCCTCAAAACGGATATGGCGTTCCAATTCCTCCTCGATCTGCCCCAGTGTCTTTAGGGTGGCATGGGGCGAACTGAACAGCCGGGTCAACCTTCGGTGGTCGGCAAGGGCCCTCTTGATCCAAGGATGCTCCTGTCCCAGTATGGGGAAAATGTGCTGCTCTTCCAGCTCAAAGTGGGGGACCAGATAGGTCCTGTAAAACCAGTCCGTGTATTGTTTTATCCGTTCCGGTGCCACTTTTTTTGAAAGGCCCGTTCGAATTTTCCAACACAGGAGCAGGCCATGATGGTGTTCACGGCTAAGGCCCTGAAGGGCCTGGTGGCGTTTGATGGGGGTACGTGCCATCTCGTTTTTAGTTACTGAGCAATTTTTTTTCCAGGATTTCCGCCTTGGGGAACAGGATGTTGTTCTCCAAATGGATGTGACGGTGGAGGTCTTCCTCAAATTCCTGCAGTAGGGAAAAGGTGACCCGGTAGGTGTTACAGGCATCCGCAGGAGGGGTATAGTCACCGCTCAAGGCAGCGATTTTTCGGAACCGTTCCCCTTCGTTGTCGTGCTCCTCCATCATCATTTGGATGGGGTTGGCCACCGTACCAAATCGAGGTCGTTCCAAAGTCTTTCCATCAGGTGTTGCATCGACCAATTTACAGATCCAAGGGAAGAGGATCAGTTCCTCTTTTTTCATGTGCATGGCCAGTTCCCCGGCAGAACCGCTGAAATGTTCAAAAATCCCGAACAGCTCTGGATGTCGGTTACCGTGTACATGGCACAGCTTGTTGAGATACTGTTTTAAAATGGGGATTTGCTGTTCCACATAGCGATGGTGCTTTTTTTCGATGTAGTCGACCAAGAGGTCCAAGGGCCATGTATTGAAATCCGGCCCATCACCTTGGTCCCTGTTTTGGACCTCACCCAGTTCCTTCAGGAGGGTTTTCGTGTCCAGCCCTTTTTTTTCTGCAACTTCCTGGAGGGTCCGGTTGCCCTTACAGCAAAAATCGATCTTGTGGCTCTTAAATATCTGGGCGGTACGGTAATCCTCGGCCACCATCTGGCCCACTGTTTTTTCCAAGGTAGGGTTCATGATACTATAATTTATTATGTTATAATTCGGATAAAATTGTCCTTTATTTTTTTAAATTTTTTTAGCGCTTCAAATAGGTCAGTCCCACTTCCAATCCCGTTGCCAGTTCGTACAGGCTCGTGCTTTCCAACATCTTTTTCAGGTCGGTGCGGATGGCCACAAACTTATCATGCAGGGGACAGGGTTTTTTGGCATTACATTCCTTGAGGCCCAGACCACAGCCCACATAGATATCATCCCCATCGATGGCATGGACGATCATGCTCAATTTTACCGTATCCATGTCGGTCCGTTCAATTTCAAAGCCTCCCGTGGGACCCTTGACGGAATGGATGACCTTGCTTCTTGTGAGCTGTTGCAGGATCTTGGCAGTGAACGCAATGGGGGAATCGATTTCCTCGGCAATCTCATTGACACTTACACGTCTTCCCTCCAAGGATTGCAGCGCTACATAGACCGCTGCCCGAATACCATATTCACAGGCTTTTGAAAACATACAAATGTCTTTACGTTACAAAGATAGTAAATCACTTAATTCGGACAAATTTGTCCGAATTATAATTTTCCTAAAAGTTCAAAATCTCAAATATACGGGATTCTGTGAATATCGGATATAATGGACAAAAGGCCTAGGTCTTGGCACGGTTCCGTGCCAACATGATGAGCAGGCCCAATGGGATGAAAAGACTGCCCCATGCCAGAATTTCGGTATATCGGTTGAAGACCACCCAGTGTTGCCAGGCAGCGAGTCCTTTGTAAAAAATGAGGGATTCGGTGATCAGGAATCCCAATACATACAGGAGAAAGGGTCTTTTCGTTATTCGGAACAGGCCAAAATGATCCATGAAAAAGAAGAGCCCCATGCTGATCACCCCCAAAAAGGTCAGGTGCAGATACCCAATGGTAAGATCGAGATGGATGACCGCCATCTGGGCAAAATAGGGGAGGGAGGTCAGCAGTTGTAAAATTATTTTTATACCTACCAATACCATCACTGTCCGGAGCAGCAAATACTGGATTATTGATAACTGCTGAACAAGGTTCCCCTTTTTGGCCAGGACCCATAAAAGGACAAAGGCACAGCACTGGGCCAGGGCCCCGATTCCCCCTAGGACATAAAACCCCGGTGAGGGTCGTGTCCACAGTGTGGAGAGAAAAAAGGTGAGTACGACCCCTGCGTTCAATATCCAAAAAAACCGCATAAAACTTTTTTGGGGTATCGCCGTGCCGCACCGTTCCATCGCAAAGAGGAACAGCCCGATCAAGGCCAGGAGCATCCAACCATTGTATTGGAAATGGAGATAAAAATAAATGGCCAACCGGTACCAAATGGATTGGGCACCCAAAGTGGCCATGATGACCCCAAGGGCCCAAGGGCCAAAACTGGAGGTGACCATGTACCAAAGGGCAGCCTTGATGCACTTTAGGGCATTACTGTTCCCAAATTTTGGGTCGATATGCTTGGAGAAATGATGGAAGAACACATAGGACACGATCAGGAACAAGGTGGAAAAGATGATCGAGAACAGGGCATAGCCTTGGAACGGGAAGGTGAGCAACATCCCGATCAAAGTGATCTGGGTGGCCCAAAAGATGGTCCCATACCGCTTACTGGCAGCGTCCTTTTTCACAAAAGAACAGTGAATCAAGGTAGTCAGTGCCACATACACCCAACCCAATAACGCAATGTGTGAATGGGCATGGACCACATACCTGTAATTGAAGTCAAAAGGGATTATGGGGTAGAAGCGGAGCAGGATGCCCAACAGGGTGGCAATGGCAAAATAAACCATGGCGACCCGAATATGTCGTTGATATATGCTGTCCTTCATGCTGCTTCATTTATGAAAACCATTGTGTTGACCTTAAAAGTCCTTTCTCTTGGCCTTATGGCCCAGTCCCAAAATGGGCATCACGGTCCATAACAATAGGATGCCCATGGAGACCAGAAAGCCAAGGTCGGTACCGAAGAATTTTTTAAAAATGGCCCCGGTGTACCCCAACAGGGCAGAAATGTCCAATTTCAACAGTATCAAGATTCTCGAAAGATCAATGGGGTTGAGCATGGTCGCCACCAGGGAAAAGGTGTCCAAGGGATATTCCTCAAAAACGATGAGCGACATCAGGAAGAGCCCATCATAGACCACGGCCAAAAAGAGCCACAGCAGTACGGCGTACCCAAATCCCTTGATCTTGTTTTCGTTGGAAATGGCGATCACAAAGGACAGCCCCACAAAAATAAAGGTCAAAAAGGCACCGGTGACCAACAATAGGGTGAAATCAAAGATGGCATTGCTCCGCAAAAGGCCATAGAGCACAAAGGGAATGCCCAGGCCCAGGACAAGGCTCAGGGTCAGCGAGCCCGCCACCCCGAAATATTGCCCCATAAAAATGGAACTGCGTTTGATGGGCTGCGCCAAAAGGAGTTCCGTGAACTCCCGGGAATTGTAGTAGTACATCACCCCGAAAATCGTCCCTATCAAAGGGATCAGGACAATGATCACGTTCATCAGGGTGATCACGGCCTTGGAGACATCGTTGTTCAGGAACAACAGGACAAAACCCAAGGTAAGGTAGAACAAAAAATAAACGTAGCTCCAACGGCTGCGGATAAGGTCGAAAAAACTGTATTTAAGAATCTTAAGCATGGCTTCCAGTGGTTGTTAGGGCCGCAATGGCATGTTCAAAATCAGGTGCTCCCGTTTGTTCCAAAAGTTCCTTGATGTTCCCTTTGAAATAGATTTCCCCTTCCAACAGATACAGGATCTTATCAGCCATTTCCTCTACAAACTGCATGATGTGGGAGGTGATCAAGATGGTCTTACCCTGGGCCTTCTCCCGTTGGATCAATTCCTTCAAACGAATCAGGGCCATGGGGTCCAGACCCGTCGTCGGTTCATCGAGAATGAGCAAGGGGCTTTCGAACATAAAGGTCAGTACAATGTTCACCTTTTGTTTGGTTCCCCCGGAGAGGGTGGACAGTTTTTTATCCAGAAAGGGGCCAAGGCCAAAGAGGTCTATTAATTCCTTTTCAGCACTGGGACTGTTCCGTAGGTCCTTGATCATATGGATAAGCTCCTTCACTTTGATGTTCGGTGGAAAGTTGGCTATTTGGGGAAGGTAATCGATCTGCTTGCGGTACTTCCATTGTTTTTTGATAGGCTTGTCCAGCACAGTTATGTGACCCTTATCAGGAAGCACCATTCCCAGGATACTCTTGATCAAGGTGGTCTTTCCCGAACCGTTAGGGCCCAAAATGGCATAGATCTGGCCCTTGTCTATGGTCAGGTCGACACCTTTCAATACCTGGTTCTTGCCAAATTGTTTATGAAGGTCTTTTATCGTTATGGTCATGATCGTATTTTCATTAAAGGTTGGGCATCTTTTAAATTGTCCGGGGTGAACACCGGGGAGACCCTTTCGGAGAAATCAATGATATCCATGAAAAGGCTCCGCAACAGGACAATGGTCTCCGGTGTGCGGTTCACTACATACGAAAAGAGCTTGACCGGACGGTAGGGCACATCCCCGATACCATCCTTGTCCAGATCGTATCCGGTATAGCCACTCCAAAAGTTGCCCTCGAACACATTGTCGTTCAGTTTGCTGTTATAGGAAATGTCAAAGGAGTTGTACAGAAAATTGTTGCCCCTAAAACTATTGGTATAGCAGGCCCCTATCACCCTAATGGCCCAACCGTTTGCTATAAAATCGTTATTGGTGTACTCAATTCGGTTTGATCCCTCGATGTTGATTCCGATGGTGTTTTCCTCAAAGGTGTTTCCAACAATCTCTGCATCATTGATTTCCTTCAACAACATGCCGTAAGCAGCGGTTCCCCAGTTTTTTCGAAAAGTGTTGTCCTTCATGGTGATGAACTTGGAGAACATGACCGCAACACCGGCGCCGTTGTTTTCAAAGGTGTTTTGGGTATAGACATCATGGTTGGAAAACATGAAATGAAGCCCATATCGGAGATTGTCCATACTGGTGTTCTCCGTAATGGTGATCCGATCGGAAAACTCCAGATAAATGCCATCACGCGTTCCTTGGACATGGTTTTTGATCACTTCTATATCCGAGGAATACCACAACTGGATACCGTTCCCCGAATTGTATTCGTCCACCGCCTCTCCAATGATTCGATTGTGGTACACCTTTCCATGGGAAGATTTTTCCAGATAGATGCCGAAGAACAATTGTTCCAAAACCATGTTCTGGATACGAAAATCCTTGCTCCGGATCACCCGTATGGCCGCATTGTCCTTGGTATAGCTGACCCCCACATTGATAATGAACAGACCATCAAGGGTCACACCGTCCGATTGGATCTGGAAAATTTCCCCTTTTTTTTCACCATCCACAATGGGATAGTCCACTCCTTTGATGACCAAGGGTTTGTCCACCACGACCTCATATTCCCGATAGGTCCCCTTTTGGATCAACAGGGTGTCATGGGCATTGGCCAGTCGTATGGTCTGCTTGATGGAGCTGTGCTCACAGGTAGTGCAAATCGTCCAGGTTTTGGCCCAAATCCCTTGACATAGCAGGAATAGGACCACCCAAGGGATGTATTTGTGATATGGAGTCTTCAATTTTATATTGGTATTGTTTGGTTTGCCCAAAGGCGACCTTATGGCTTATGAAGCTATGATTTCTTTATCGGATAATCAAAAACTTGGCATCTGCAAGGGCTTTTACCCAATGTTCCACTTCCTTGGAAAAACCAAAGTGTTGCTGTGGCAATAAAGTGACGCTTTGGTTTTCGATGTGGAAATCAATGGAACCCTCCAAAACGACCAAATGGGCATCTTTAGGGGAAGTGTGCTTAGGAAAGATGGCATCCTTGGCCAAACTGATGCTCAAGATTTCCATAGATTCAGTTTTGGCCAGTTTTTCAATCTGTAGTCCGTCAAAGGGTTGTTGGGCAATGGTATTGTCTATATCTATTTTATACATAGTTGTGTAATTGTTTCACTATTGATATTGTTGTTTCAATTCATTCCAAGTAAGTAATTGCCCTCCATTGCCCTCCAGGGCATGCCGGGCAGCCCCTTCCTCTGCAAAGGCGCTGAGATAGGCGCCCATGGGGCTCGGGATGTTCTCGCTGATCAAATAGGTGGCACTGGTGGCATCGATCAGCTCCCCAGGCCGGTCAAAATCATTGGCCAAGAACAGGGCAATGGTGGATTCGTCCCAATCTTTTAACTGGTTCATCATGCACTCCACGGCATCGAAATTGAAGACCTTCCCCTTAGTGGTGACCAGCTGTGCGGCATGTTGTTTGTCCACAATGGTCATACTACAATAGTGGCAGGCTACGTGTCCATAATCAATCGGTTTGGGACCTACAGTGCATGCTATCAAAAGTACCAATGTCAGTATCAATGGCAATAGTTGTTTTTTCATGGGTCAAGTTTTAGTTTTCTTGTCTTTCCATCCGAGGAACCCGGCTGCCAAGGTCATCATCATGCCTAGGAACATCAGCCATGCACCTGTAGCGGGCAAAGAGGTAACATCAAAGTTCAACATCTTCACATGGCCCAACAATGGGGGTTTGTAGGTCATTGGGGTTCCATCAGGATTGGTCAATTTCATAATGGCATTGGGGTCCAAATTGGTGCCGTAGTCCACTAACCATTCATTGAAATCGTACATGCCCATGATGCCCATTAGGGACATCAATGCGAACCAACCCAAGAACCATTTGTAGCTTACCTTTTCCAGAAAACCTAATACGCCTATTAATACCCCAAGCCCAACCATGATTCCGATTATTATTGGAAAGGTTCCAAATTCCCACATATCCTCTACTTTGGGAAGTGTGTGCATGCCGATGTAGTGGTTCAATCCGTCAATGTTTTGAATGTCAAATTCGTTAACGCCCTGTAGCCCATTGATATGGATGTTCAAGCCCAATGGGTCGGGATATTGGGGTGCTCCCAACATGATATTCCAGAGTGGGAAGACATACAATCCCAATAAGAAGAACGGGCCAATGATCATTAATATACTAGCCTTTTTCATTTTTTTTGATTTAAGGGTTACAAACTGAGTTCGGTTTTTTGGTAGACGGTTGTTTTTCAATTTGTAAAAAAAGCGGGCAGGTCATGGACACAGCCCGCTTTGTTCATTGATGAGTCAATCCGAATCACTCACCAAGGGACCATTTAAGTTCCACGTTTGAATTGGCAGGGGATACCCTGACATATCCTTGCATCTCTTGGTGCAGAGCTGAGCAGAAGTCCGTGCAATAGAATGGCCATACCCCAACTTGTTTGGGCTCCCAGACCGAAGTTTTGGTTTGCCCCGGCATTACGAGCAGTTCTGAAGAGTTCTGGCCAAGAATGGCAAAACCATGGGGGACATCAAAGTCCTGTTCGTGGTTGGTGATGTGGAAATAGACCTTATCACCCACCTTGATACCTTCTATGTTGTCCGGTGTAAAGTGGCTACGTATGGTGGACATGTACACGTGAACCTCGTTGCCGTCCCGGACTACCTTGGCCCCATCCGCCGTTGTTACTGCGTAAGGGTGTCTGTTTTCATCCAAGCGATAGATTTTTTGTGACTTTGGCGCCAAAAGTTCCGCTGGACATCCTGCCGCATAATGAGGCTCCCCGTGGGTAGGGAAGTCATAAATCAATTCCATTTTGTCCCCGGAGATGTCGTAAAGTTGGGCAGAGTGTTCCATTTCAGGTCCAGTGGGCAAATAACGATCCTTGGTGATCTTGTTCATGGCCACCACATATTTGCCGAAAGGCTTTCTGGAATTACCACCGGGGATCATCAAGTGTCCCACGGAGTAATAAGTGGGCTTTCTATCGATAACCTCCCAAGTGCCCAACTGCCATTTCACGACTTCGGAAGAGATAAAGAACGTGGTATAGGCATTGCCCTTACCATCGAACTCGGTGTGTAATGGACCTAGTCCACCACTCTTTACCTGTCCGGCCAATACGTCCTCAAATTTTAGGATTGGAATGCCATAGGCTTCCCCATCAAATTTTCCCCCTTCTATAGCGGCAATCATTTTATCGAAGGAATGAACCGTCAGATCTGCTGACAGTTTTCCGTTGCCAATAATGTATTGTCCGGTTGGATCGACGTCACAACCATGGGGTGATTTTGGTGTGGGAAGGAAAAATACCGCTCCGGGCACCTTGGTGGGATCCACGGTAAGCACTTCATCCCTCATGGTTGTTGTCCCGGTATGGGAGTGTTCATCATACACGTTGTGGGCATAGTTGGCAGGCATTTTGGTGCCTCCACCGTTGTTCACATATTCCTCGATTTTTTTCCAGTTGATGGCAGCAATGAAATCCTTGTCGTTTTGGGAGGCGTTCACTTCCAAAAGAGTATTGGCCTCCTCTGTATTATAGGTTGTAAAGAAAAACCAGCCGTGAGACTTACCCCTTCCAGGGTGGGATAGGTCGTAGTTGAACCCTGGCATCAATAATTGGAACTTGATGGCCATGTGACCATGCTCGGGATCCACACTTATAAAGGTAAGGGCGCCCTTAAAGTTTCCTTTATATTCACTGATGGACATGTCCCGCTGTGGTACAGGTACGGCAAAGCGGGTACCGGCTACCACATATTCGGTGTTTTCCGTGATAAAGGAGGAACTGTGGTTACCCGCACTGTTGGGAACCTCGATAATTTCAGCAGTTTCAAAGGTGCCCAGATCCACCCTAGCGATACGAGGGGTATTGTTCCCGTTCACAAAGATCCATCTGCCATCCAATTCTCCGTTGGTCTGGGAAATATCAGGGTGGTGCAGGTCGTCCCAGGGCACAAATCCATGGGAAGTGTTCAACATGGGAATGGTCTCTTCGGAATAGCCATAACCCGATGTGGGAAATTGGGAGAAGACAGGGATTTCCTTGAACATCCGCCCTGATGGTAATCCATAAACGGTTAGGTTACCGCTATATCCTCCAGAAAGAAAGGCGTAGTATTCATCCTGCTCCCCGGGAGCTACATATACTTTTTCGGCGGCACTGGAGGATAGGGCCCCGTTGGAACTTTGGTTCTGTTGGCCGCAGGAAACAAGCATCAAAGCTGCTCCAAGTGCCGGTATTAAATGGTGTTTTACTTTCATTGTGTTAGGATTTATTCGTTTTTTTGGTGTTAATCAGTTATTGGGCAGGAGGTAGGATGACCTTGTCCACAACATGGACAATTCCGTTACCTGCAGGTATGCTGGCAATGATCTTGGCCCCTCCGACAAAGACATCGTCACCTTTGACCTCCACAGGGACATTTTGGTTGTTTGCCTGCCCCAGCTTCTTGAATTTTTTCAAGAAGTCCTTGGAATAGTTGCCCGGAGTCACATGATACTTGAGAATGTTGGCCAAGGCCTCCTTGTTCTCGGGTTTCAAAAGATCTTCCACAGTTCCTGCAGGCAATGAATCAAATGCGGCATTGGTGGGTGCAAATACCATAAGGGGTCCTGCGTTGACCAGGGCATTCTCCAATTCTGCGGCTTGGACCGCTGCAACCAAAGTACTATGGTCGGGTGACCCGATGGCGATTTGGAGAACATTGGGAGAGGAGGCATCATCTTCGATAAAGGCCTGTCCTTTGTTACTCTCAATAATTGCCCCTGATTCGTTTTGGTCAGAAGCGGTTGTTTCGTTTTGGGCCCTATCCTTACAGCTGACGTTGAGTACCAGTAATAAGATCAGCCCGAGTGCACTGAGTTTAATGGTTGATTTCATATGGTTTATTTTAATGTCCTGAAGTATTCAAGAATGGCACGGGCCTGTTCCTCTGTCAACCCTTGGTTGGACATGGGAGATCCGTTGAATTCCTGGAGCAACTCTTTGGCCAGGGGATCTTGTTGTACCATTTCCTGGGGGTTCAAGATCATGTTCATGATCCATTCCGGCGTCCTTCGTTCCAATACCCCATTGGGTGGTGGGCCTATAAATTTTTTACCCACTCTATGGCAGGCCAAGCACATTTGTTCATAGACTGCCTTGCCGTTGTCGGCCATGGCCTGATCGATTTCTGGGGCCAAGGTCACGGATTTGATGGGGCCGACACCCTTGGTGGACATATCCACCCGCTCGGAAGCCTTGGTCTCAGTGGAAGAGTTCGTCTCTACAGGCTGTTCCGTAGCGGCCTTTTTACGTTGGACGCTAAAGCCATCCTCTTTCTTTTCTTCTTGTTTGCCCCCGCAACCGATCATGATCAGTGCGAAGAGTAATGTTATTCCTTTGATTATCGTCTTCATGTGATAAATGGTTAAAAAATTTTTGTCAAATGTAACCAGGGTTACCTATCAAAAATATGATAAAAATCATTAAAAGGATAAAAATGTCTTTTAATCTTTGTTAGCATATTTAGCCCATGTTATCCAATTCATCCAAATATGCCATCAAGGGAGTCCTGTATTTGGCCCTGAACTCCGGTGAAGACCAAAAGATTTTGGTCAGGGACATGTATGAATCCATCCATGTGTCGGAAACCTACTTGGCCAAATTGTTGCAGGAGCTCTCCAGGCATGGTGTCATTTCTTCAACCCGTGGTCCCAAAGGAGGGTTCTACCTAAGCGAAGAAGACCGGAAAAGAACACTTATGGATATCGTAAAGGTCATCGATGGGGAGAAACGGGTGAAATCCTGTGTCATGGGGCTTAAGGATTGTGATATGGACCATCCCTGCGTACTCCATAAATTGGTGGGTGCCAACAAGGCGAAATTTATCAAAGTATTGGAAAGGACGACCATTTTGGACTTGATAGACGGAAAACAGGACATCGAAGAGTTTTTTCCTATTTGACCCGCCCCCAATCTTTTTATAGTCGGTTTCCAGAAACCTCTTAAACCCCGAACCTATATTCATAAAAATGGCCATCCGTGATCAGATAGCCATTTCCAACAAACAAATAACCTAAGATGCCATGGAATTAAAATTCCAGTTCAAAAAATAGGCTACTTTCTTCATTTTCCTCTGTAATGTCCTCACCTTTCAATATATCCCCGTTGCCATTGAGAAGTTTTAGGTTGATCTTCCAGTAACCGGTCATGGTCAGGGACAGTTTTCCATTGTAACTGCCCGATTCGGGATTAAAGACCAAATCCTCATTGTTCGGGGAACTGTGGTTGCCCATACTGGGCATTCGGGGATCTATGGTGATCGTGTAATCCGCAACCGGGGGAAAATTCATCATGGTCTCCATTTTGAAGAGTACAGCCGAAAAGTCGTTCACGGCGACTTCCGGGGCAAAGGGCATCATGGCCAATATGTATCGGACATCATCCGTTCCGGTAAACACATTGACCGTTTTCTTTCCGTCCACTGGGGCATTGACTACAATTTGTTCAGTGGCATTGTAGGTGGTGCCCCCGATACGATATTCCAGGCTCAGTTCCCAATATTCGTCAGTATTGCTGGCCATCTGGAAGACAATATAGCCCTTATAGACCGTAGCATCCCCTGTTGCTGTAATCTCAGATCTAGGGCAGGAATGGGTCTTGTCGGTCATATGCATGACGGGATTCCATGCGATGGTCACATCGGGAATGTAGCTTTCAGTGGAAAGGTCCTTGATACGGACATAGACCTCGTTATAGCCCAGGAAATAACCGTCCTGATCGGAATAGAGCTCCAGGACATGCCCATTGGCCTCAAAACTGGAGGTAAGGTTGAAGGCTTCAAGCGGATTGTCCGAAACGGGCATGGCATCATCCGTACTATCGGAGCAGGATACGATCCCCATGGACAAGAATAGAAGTGCAAATATGGATTTTATGGTTTTCATTGTTATGTATTTTTAATTGGATTGATAAAAAGTTTTAAGATCAATTGATGGCATAGGAAAGGGTCATGAAAAAGTTCCTTCCCATCCGAGGAATGTTGTTCCAGTCGGCATAAGTGGAATAATAGGTATCGAAGATATTCTCGATTCCCATCTTGGCATACAACCTGTCCTGGCCCATCGAAAAGGTTTTTCCCATGGACAGGGAGAGCAGGGTGTAGGCAGGGGTTCGGTCCTCACCAAAATCCGCACTAAAGTTGTTTTGCTCCAATGCTCCCGAAAGGGTAAGGGAACCGGAAAAACTTCCATCACCATAGGTGAATCGGGCACGATAGTCCACGGGACTTATAAATGGCAGGTTACGGCCATTTTGATCCGTACCCCTGTGATAGGAGACCAATCCGCTCCAATCCAGTTCCGATGTGAGTTGGTATACCATGTCCAAAGACACATTGTAAAGGTTGGCATATTCCAGATTGGTATATACCTTGACCCCATCGGCACCAATGGTCATAACGTCCAGTTCGGGATGGACCTCGCCGATGATGTAATCCCAAGTATGGAAATAATTGCCTTCCACGGCGATGTCCAGATTTTTTATGGGCCACGCCATTTTAAAATTGGCCTCTAGGGCCTTTTCATTCTTAAGGTCAGGATTTCCGATATAGTCATGGTTGTCAAAACTGTTGAATAGGTAAAATCCAAAACCTTCCGAAACCGATGGTGCACGGTCCCCATACGCAAGCCCACCACTGAGGTGAAGTGCCTTGAACTGTCTGTGGTAGTGCGTGGAAACACTCTTTAGTACCCGGGTCTGCCGTTGGGCCATATCAGGATAGAAGATCCGAAGGCTGTTCAAGCCGAAATCATCGGCCACGTTGAAGGTTTGGAGTGCCAAGCGTGTCGATAGCTTCACTGAACTTTCTTTAAGCGAAATTTTGTCCTCCAAATAGATGCCTGAGTTCAAGGTCCGTACGTCGGGCCAGGTCAACATGAACATGTCCTGCTCGTTGGGATCATTGGGATACATGGTCATCTCCGCCAGGGAACGGTTGTAATAGCCGTCGAGTTTACCTATAAGATGATGGTCATCCAAGATCAGCTCGGTCTGGGTGTAAAACCCATAGGTGTCGCTCCAACCGGGCATGTCCATCCGAATCGGTACATCGGGCCGTTGACTGTCGTCCATGATATGCGTAATGGTGTTCGCATAGAGTTTGGTCTCCCAATTCTCCAGGTCACCGATGAAACTGTCCTGTACCCAGCTCAGGGAGCCGATAAAGGCACGTGCCAGGGACACATCCATAGGCAGTGCGGGATACCCTACGTCCCGGGCTTCATCAAAGATGAAACTGGCCAACAGTTTTTGGTTTTCCGAAACTTTATATCCCGCATTTGTGGAGAGGTTGTAT
Source organism: Flagellimonas amoyensis (assembly GCF_003058265.1). GTDB lineage: Bacteria > Bacteroidota > Bacteroidia > Flavobacteriales > Flavobacteriaceae > Flagellimonas > Flagellimonas amoyensis. The sequence goes on along the minus strand of NZ_QBUK01000002.1, from coordinate 434,561 downwards.
TTTTCAAATTGGGAAAAAGCAACTTCTTCACCTCCGCCGGCCGTATAGTTTTCCGCTTTGCGGTAAATCAGATCCGTATCCACATAGAAATGTTCGTTCGAAAAGTTGAGCTCACCGCCCACAATTTGGGCAGTATTGTTGCTCTCATAGCCAGTTTCCACTGCACCTGTCCATCCCAAGGGCCTAAAATTGCTCTTTTCCAAACGCATGTCCAGGGCGCCCCCGATCACATTGCCGTGCCGTGCCCCTTGTTGGCCGCTTTCCACATGGATATCGGAAAGGTTGGACACATCCACATAGGAGGTAATGGGATCCATTTTGTCGGTACAGGCCCCAAAGATCCGCATGCCATCTATTGTGATGGACAGCCGTTCGGAGGTCATGTCATTGAGCATGGGGTCCCAGGCATAGGCCCCTCGTTTGACCATGGAAACCTTTTTGGAAGATTCCAAATATTGGTCCAATGTGGATAGGGGCTTTGGTTGGGATTTGTGTTCAATCCCCCTGTTGAAGGAAGAAATGACGATGACTTCCTTTAAGTCAATAGGGAGAATAGAGTCTATGATAGGGGCCAAGATCGGTTCTTGGGCTTGGGCCTTTTGTGGGGACAATGGTATGACCCCCAGACAGAGGGCCAAAATCAAATGGCCCAAATAGCCCGACCATGCCCCATATGGATATGTGGTTTTCATTGAAAAATGTTTTGAATCAATTCAAAAGGGATTGGGGTACTGTCCCAACAAGTATTTTAAAGCGTCGGGATGTGTACAGGGAAGTTGTTCAGACCACTTCTGGGGGATGGGAAATGTCGGAAATGAACAATTGGGAATGGATTCCTTGATATCGAAAGGAATTCTTGTCTGGACACACCTGAAAAAGGGTATCGAGATCAAAAACCAACAAGGACTGAAAGAAAACCAGGGGTTGGATCTCCATTTTTGATCGTTGTTCCCCAAAGGGGTTCTTGTCCTGGTCTTTTTGCTGTTTCTCCAATTGTTTGGCGAGATAGCATTTGCCGTTGCAGTGCAATTGGGGCCTGTCCTTGTTCTCGCAGAGCACCTTTGCTATATAATCATAATTGGCCACATATTCGATGACCGGCCAAAGGGGTTTGACCAACATGATGAGAGCCACAAAAAGAATTATATAAGGTTTCATAGGAACAAATGTAGGGTTGACCAAAAAGTGGGGACATGATAATTGTCATAAAGAGGATAAAAATGTCTTTTTTATCTATTTTCGTTTTGTAAATAGGTTAAAAAGATGTTTGGGTAGGGGACAGGACAATTGTTTTAAATATATGGCGTGGGCTTTCATGATCGACCATGTTGTATTTTTGTCAATAAAGGGACAGATCGTTTTTATGAACCTTACCCACGCCCAGTATGCCATCATTAGGATTGGGAAATTGTTTTTTTAAATTGTAAAAATGATATATGGCTTTATGACAAATACAGAACAAAAATTAAAAGAACGTGTCAAGGAACTGACCTGTCTTTATGAGGTTACCTCCATTATTGTGAATTCAAATTATGATGAACTCGAGACCTCCCTTGAAGCCATTGCCCATTGTTTAAAACGGGGTTGGCAGTTTGCTGAGGCAGCAGCGGTCCAGATAACGATCGGGGATTACCAGGTACAGACCAAAAATTATGGAAACGATATGGTCTCCCATTCTTCCGATGTCAAGATATTCAACAAAGTAGAGGGGCGAATAACAGTGGGCTATCCTTCTGCCGAATTTAGCGTAACAGATTTTTTGGATGAGGAAAGGACCTTGCTCAAAAATGTCTGTTTGGCCATCGGTAATTTGATGGAACGCAAACACATCCGTGATTCGGAAGAGGAAACCAAAAGACAAATGGAACGAGCCGATCGGTTCCACATCATGGGTGAGATCACCGCGGGAATTGCACATGAACTCAATACCCCTTTGGCCAATATTTTAGGTTTTGCCGAACTGCTCGTGGAAAATACTGGAGATGAAGCCACAAGGAGAGATCTCCAGAAAATTATCGATAATGCTATTTTCAGTCGAGAGATTGTTAAAAAGCTCATGTTCTTTACTTGTGAAATGCCCCAAGAGATGGAACAGATTGAACTGAACGCAGTTGTGGAAAATGTTTTACGCTTGTTGGCACCATCCCTTAAGGCCAAACAGCTGAACATTGTCAAATCTTTTGGCCGGGAACATATCCAAATGCGGGCCAATACCGTTCAACTGACCCAAGTACTGTTCAACCTTATCATGAACGCAGCCTATTACTCCCCGCCGAAGGGGGCCATACATATTGAACTTGACAAATCAAAAGACAGGACCATTATCCGAATTGCGGATGAAGGACAGGGCATAGAAACAGAACATGCGGATAAAATTTTCGAACCCTTTTATACATCAAAACCAACAGGTGAGGGCACAGGACTGGGCCTAAGTGTAGTACACGGTATTGTGCGTAGTTACAAAGGAACGATCTCACACCGGCCCAATACCCCCAAAGGAACTATCTTTACCCTAGAGTTTCCCAAAATTTAGGTATGGCACTGCACAAAGAGAACATCTTAGTTGTCGATGACGACATTCACATCCTGGAACTTCTTTCCAGACAGTTGAAAGGACTCGATTACCATGTCTATAAGGCCATCTCGGTAAAGGAAGCACTGTATATTTTAAAGGATAGTGTTATTGATCTTTTGATCACCGATATCCAAATGCCCGAAGTGGATGGCCTACAGTTATTGAAATATGCAAACGAACATTATCCCCTAATGCCCAAATTGGTGGTCACGGGCTATCCTTCGGTGGACGGGGCCTTGGAAGTCATCAAATCGGGCGCAATTGATTATTTGACCAAGCCCTTTACCAAAGAGGAACTCAAACAATCCGTTGAAAAGGCCTTGTACAGCAAGGAGAAACAACCTTTGTCCATAAAGAAACAATCAACACCTGACATAAGTGATAACCGTTTTGAAGGAATGGTCGGCAGTTCGGACGCCTTTCAGAAAATCCTCAATATCATAGATCGCGTGAGGGACAATAGGGCCACTGTACTGATCACGGGGGAAAGTGGAACAGGAAAGGAACTGGTGGCAAGGGCCATTCATTATTCCGGTAAGTTTTCCAAAGGACCTTTCATTGCAGTAAACTGTGGTGCCATCCCCGAAAACCTCCAAGAGGCAGAACTCTTCGGATATGTAAAAGGTGCCTTTACAGGAGCCAATGAGAACCGCAGTGGATTCTTTCAGGCCGCTGAAGGAGGAACCCTTTTTTTGGATGAAATAGGAGCAGCTGGTTTGGCGGTACAGACCAAGCTGTTGCGTGCACTTCAAGAAAAGGAAATCACCAGGGTGGGGTCCCGAAAACTGGAAAAAGTGGAAATCCGCATTGTTGCGGCCACCAATGTGGATCTTTTGGAGGAGATCAAGAACAAGAACTTTAGGGAAGACCTATATTATCGACTTACGGTTGTGGAAATCAATGTGCCGCCACTTCGGGATAGAAAATCCGATATTCCTTTGCTGGTGGAAAAGTTTCTCCGAAAATATGGTGTTGAATATAAAGACCGTCTGCCAAGAATTAGCCCTGAAGCCTTAGGGATTTTGGAACGATACCACTGGCCAGGGAACATCAGGGAACTTGAAAATATAATCCAGCGCGTGGTAATCATGTCGGATGGCCCCATAGGGATTGAAGATATACCCGAGTTCTTGAAATACCGGATTGATTTCCCCCAAAAAGGTCTTGTACCCCTTAGGGAAATGGAGAAGGAATATATCAAAAAGGTACTCTTGCACACAAAGGGAAATAAGACCAAGGCCGCCGAAATACTGCAGATAGATCGCAAAACCTTGCGTGATAAGCTGGATTGAACCGGTTATAAAATAGCCGACTGGGGAAATATACCCCGTTTCCATTTCCACTCCAAAATTTTTAATATTCAATTGTGTATTGATAATCAGTTGATTACAATAACGTCTCCTTTTTTTTGAACATTGGGTACGGACTTTGCCCTTTGGATTGCCAAACGTGCCAAATCTGGACAATACCGGTTGACGGATTTGTGAAAATAAGAGAACCTTATGAAGTATGGCAGTCTCATTTTGGAGAAGAATGATTTTCTGATGACCAGAAAGTTCATGAAACAGAATTGTATATGGGAAGATTATATCCATACAGGTGTATTGGAGATCTTGGACCTGAATTTGAACTATGCTGTGGTGTTGGATGAGGGCCAGATGCCCTCTGACATTGTTCGACTGTATTCCGAGGTTACCCTTGTTGGTTCCTCGGACCATCGGGATTCCTTCCGGCTTGTACCTCCTGGCGAAGAAGATGCGACGACAAACCAAATTTCTGTGACTAGTAGTTTGGGCGCATCATTGATCGGTTTCTCCAAAGGTGACCGAATTACCTATGGCCTTCCCGGTAGTAAAATATCTTTTACGATCGAAAAAGTAAAGCAGGGTAGGCAAAAGGTCAAACTCTCCATTTCAGATGGTGACATGCAAAAGATGGTACCCGAACAGTAAGTGATTTATTGATTCTAAATATTATGGTTATGATTAAATATGTAATTGTCCTTTTGTTTTCTATAAACCTGTTGCATGCACAGGCCAATGCATCCCAAACGAACACAAAAGTCAAAGTCGGGGATGTATTCGAAATCGGGAAACCTGAAACGAACAAGTACAAGTATATTGACTTCCCCAAGGCGAACTTTATCATCAAAAGAGGGGGTATCGCAAACTACAAACGTGTGGAAGGGGAAAAAGTGGTGGTGACTTCCGTCAAAGAAAAAAAGGATGGATCCACAAAGATCAAGATCAAACGAGTTGATGGTAACAGGTTCTTTGGCAGTCATAGCATAGTGGCCGTCGACTTTTTTGGGGCAATGGAGTCCGGAGAGCTCCAAACCTTATAGTTGATTTATGATTGGTGGTTAGTTGATGATGTCCACCCGGTTTTCCAGAATTGTTATTTGCTCAACAAGGTAGTGGCCGGGTGGATTTTCGATCCAGAGGATAATTCTTTGATGTAATACCTAAATGATTAAAACATGAAAACTAAATTTTCAATAAAACAACGAATATTGGTCGGTCTGGTCCTAGCCACCGCTTTTTTTTTGGTACTGGGATCCAACCTGTTGGACCGGAAATATTTTTCCACAATACAAGCATCGGTCAAATCCATTTATGATGATCGCATAGTGGTGCAGGATTATATCTATCAATTACAGGATATGGCCCATGAGATGGAAGTGGCAGTCTTGAAAGGTGAGTATGTGCAGGGTAATGAAAGGTCTGAAAAAATCAAAGCTTTGTTGGCTGATTTTTCCAGAACCAAGTTGACACGGGACGAGGCCAGGCTGTTGGAGCGATTGGACCGTCAATTTTCCGATTTGGAACCCAGTGGGACAACCAATGCATCAAAAGAAGGGAAACCGTTGGCCGAAGCAAAAGTATTGCCACAATTGGCACAAATAAGACAAACCTTGGATGGCCTTGAGGAAATCCAATTGGAACAAAGTGACATGCTGACCCAGCTATCAGAAAAAACCTTGGGGGTCAATAGGATGTTGTCCAATTTGGAAGTGGTATTTCTGGTCATCATCGGAATATCGATTTTGGTACTGGCGTTCTATCCGGTAAAGGTGCTAAACCCTGTGCATTGGAATTAATACCCTAATCTCAATTAATAAAATTTAAAGAATCCATGAAAGAATTAGTACGGAGCCTATGCTCAACGTGCAGGCATGTGGCCTATTGTTCCTTAAGTACGGATAGGACCAATATCCAATTATGTAATGAATATGTCCATCGACTTGATGAAAGCGACGGACCGACCATAATGGTCACAAACGAAATGATGAGTAATTAAGCACACCTAGTGCAACCAAAATTTTATACAATGACAACAACGATAACATCGGAAAAAAAACAACTGAAACAAGGTATGTTGGACAATGTCATGAGACAGTTCAACAATGCAGCGGACATTATTGAACTGAACAAGAACATCCGTAAGATCCTTGAAGTGACGAACAACGAGTTTATTGTCCATTTCCCGGTCCGCATGGATAACGGTGAAGTAGAAATATTCACGGGGTATCGGGTTCAGCACAACAATGCCCTGGGCCCCTATAAGGGAGGACTTCGTTACCATCCTACAGTGGACATTGATGCTGCGCGGGCACTGGCCATGTGGATGACCTGGAAGACCTCATTGGCAGGATTGCCCTACGGGGGGGCCAAAGGGGGTATCCAATTGGATCCGACAAAGTATTCACAGGACGAATTGCAACGGATCACCAGACGGTTCACCTATGCCCTTGGGGACAATATAGGCCCAGAATTGGATATTCCGGCTCCGGACGTGAATACCAACGCCCAGACCATGGCTTGGATCTTGGACACGTATATGTCCACCAAATCTCCCAATGAACGTTCTAAGAACCTACATGTGGTCACTGGAAAACCTATAGGGGCAGGAGGCTCCGAAGGCAGGGACAGGGCGACCGGTTACGGGGTGTTCCTGACCATTAAATTTTGGGCAGAAAACAAAAAGGTCGATTTGAAAAACAAAAGGTTCATTGTACAGGGTTTTGGCAATGTGGGCTATTGGGCCGCACACTTTCTGGAAAAGGAGGGGGCAATACTCACAGCGGTACAGGATGCCTATGGAAGCATATATAACGAGGATGGCATCTCCACTGAAAAATTATTGGAATATGTACAGGCCAATAAGGGAAGTGTCCTTGGCTTTAGTGGTGCAAATACTATGGACAGTGCCGATTTTTTTGGTCTGGACTGTGATATCTGTATCCCGGCAGCATTGGGAAACCAGATCACTGTTGAAAATGCCCCGAAGATAAAGGCCCGTTTGATCGCTGAAGGAGCCAATGGACCAACCGATGTAAAGGCCGAGGAAATCCTTTTGAAAAGGGGAGTCGATATCATTCCTGATATCCTCTGTAATTCCGGAGGTGTAATCGGAAGTTATTTTGAATGGTTGCAAAATCGCAACGGAGAAATATGGCATTTGGATGAAGTATTGGAAAAATTGGAAAAAAAGATGAGAGAATCCTTTGGCAAAGTAGTCCATAAGGCGAAATCCAAAAAAGTGGATATGCGCACAGCCGCCTTTATCATTGCCATTGAGCGACTTGAGGAAACGTATGTCCAAAGGGGTATTTTTCCATAATCCAATAATCCATTTAGGGTTCCATTTGAATGTGATGGAGGCTAAAACATAAAACGAAAAATAATGAAATACGGTAGTTTGGTAATTGAAAAAAAAGAATATGTCCTTTTGAAGCGGTTGATGAACCTATCAGGATACTATAAGGACAATACCCTTAGGAGCTCGGTAAAAAAGCTCGTGGGTGAAATGGAAACAGCACGGATATTGGATGAAGCGGAAATGCCGGATGATGTCATCCGGTTCAATGCCGTGGTGACCATAATTTCCGAAAATGGATGGCACAAAAAATTCAAATTGGTACTTCCTAGTCGGAGTGATGTGAAAAACAACCATATTTCAATCCTGACCCCCATGGGGGCAGCGGTCATGGGGTATGCCAAAGGGGATTCCCTAGTTTGGGAGTTTCCTTCTGGAAACCAAAAATTGAGCATTGAAAATGTGGAACAGGAGAATGAACCCATAAACCTAAATATGGTATTATGAAGCAGGTGAACAGACCCTATTTTCACGAGTCCATAAGCCAGATCATAGTTAAAAAGGACAAGTTGGAGATTTCCAATTGGACCGAAACCATGGAGTTGATGAATAATGAACTGCAATATTTGATTTCATTGGAAAAACGCCTATTGGGAAACCCTGCGGTAAACCAAAGCCTTTTGGCCATCCAGCGGGATAACCAACTTCGCTTGGGCACCCTGTATCGATATGAAAGGACAATGATAAATGCCATTGAGTGTGATACCACGGAATGTGACGCCTATTATCTGAACACCCATGAGAAAAATAGGGATAGTTATATGGACCATATCAAGACCTATACCAAGATCAAGACGATATTGCTTTCAAAAATTTTGGAAAGGTATCAAAGGTAACCTGGATGATCAATACGTAAGAATTAAAATTTAATGAAGAATACGGTTTTCACCCTTTGTTGGTGAAACAGGGAGGGAACGACCATTGCCACCAATGCCAATGGTCCATTCTGAAAGTACCTTGGCCATTACTTGGCGACCCCTACCCAAGGATCGGTAGCACGTTAGTACAAAAATTCAATAATGTCTGGTTGTAGTTATCTGGGCGTAAAAAGTACCGGATTTGGATTTAAAAAACCATACAAACAACATGAAGAATTTTTTTTCCAATTTACGAGGAGATATATTTGGAGGGCTCACAGCAGGAATTGTAGCCCTCCCTTTGGCGTTGGCGTTCGGTGTCAGTTCTGGGATGGGTCCCAGTGCAGGACTCTATGGAGCCATCTTCATCAGTTTTTTTGCGGCACTTTTTGGAGGGACCAATACGCAGATTTCTGGTCCAACGGCCCCTATGACAGCCGTCAGCATGGTCGTGGTAACAAGCATTCTGGCATTCAATGATGGTGATTTTGAGAAAGCTTTGCCAGCAATACTTATGGTCTTTTTGATGGCAGGACTTGTCCAAATAGGATTGGGACTTGTAGGCATCGGAAAGTATATCAGATATATTCCCTATCCTGTTGTTTCCGGTTTTATGACCGCCATAGGGATCATTATCCTTGTAACCCAGATTTTGCCTTTGGTGGGGTATTATCCCAAAGAGGACATGGCACTTGTGGATCAGTATAGGCCCATGGCCCAAGAATCAATTTTGAGAAAAATCCTTAAAGAGGAATCTAGGGAAAGTATGCTTGTCCTCGAGGATTTCCAAGAAACCATCGACCGATCTGAAGAAGTTTCAGAGGAAAATATTTTGAAAGAGGCAAAGGCACTGGCAGGAAAGGATACTTCTGGTGTGATGGGTGCCATCAATATGCTTCCAAGGGCATTACAACATATCAATTGGCTCGAATTGGCCTTGGCCTTTGGCACGATTGTTATTATTTATGGGTTTAAAAAAATAACGACGTCCCTTCCCAGTGCACTTGTAGCTTTATTGGTCGTTTCAGGTGTAGCTTATGGTCTTGGACTGGACTATAGACCCATCGAACAGATACCTGGAGGCTTTCCCATAATTCACTTCGATATGTTCACACAATTTAGGCTGGATTCCATAACACCGTATGTATTTACGGCATTTACACTTGCTTTATTGGGAGCTATTGACTCTTTGTTGACCTCGGTGGTCGCGGACAACATGACCAAGACCCAGCACAGGCCGAACAGAGAATTGATCGGGCAGGGAATAGGAAACAGTATTGCGGCATTTTTTGGTGGGTTGCCTGGAGCAGGGGCCACCATTCGGACTGTGGTGAACATCAATGCAGGAGGTAAAACCAAATTATCTGGAATGGTAGCCGGAGTACTCTTGTTGACGGTGTTGTTGGCATTGGGTCCAGTGGCATCTAAAATTCCAGCGGCAGTTTTGGCAGGCATCTTGGTAACAGTCGGAATTGGGGTGATAGATTATAAGGGGCTCAAGGCCATTCCGTTTCTACCTAGAGACACGAAAATTGGCCCCTTTAAGGTTAGTTCAGAAGTGATCATCATGCTCGTGGTTATGGTGTTGTCCACTGTTTGGAACTTGGTGTACGCAGTTGGCGTTGGCTTGGTATTGGCATCATTGATGTTCATGAAAAAAATGGGGGACTTGACCGCGGAACGCTCCGATGTGAAGACCCTGGAGCAAGAGAAGGGTTGGGCGGATGAAGCTGCGTTTCCGGAAAGCCTAAAAAGAAAGGTATTTATCAAACATTTGAAAGGACCTCTGTTTTTTGGATTTACCAGTGAGTTCCAGCAATTGGCCAAACAGATTCCACGCTCTGCATCAACGGTCATTATCCGCATGGACCGTATGCAATATTTGGACCAATCGGGACTCTACACCTTAGAGGATATATTGATCGATCTCAAAAATTCAGGAATCGAAGTGTTGTTTGTTGGATTGTTGGAACAGCCCAGGTACATGATGGAACGCGTTCGGTTGATTCCTTCATTGATCTCGGAGAACCGCATATTTATCGACTTTAAAGCATGTACGGCGTATTTAAAAAGCAACTTGGATCAAACAGTTGATGTATCGAAGGAAAATTAGATCTGCCAGTGGTTCAAACGACTAGAATTTTTTGGATAGACTTGTCAGTTCAAAATAACGGTGCCCGTGATCAATGAATATGCAATCGTTGCTATTATGCCTATCAAAAGGATTCCGGATGATATCAAAAGCAAACGTTGTTTTTTTGCTATGGCCTTGCCCAAGAAGTAAAGATCGACCACCATTTCATCATAGGTGTTCTGTCCACTTTCCATTATGCGGTTCAATTCTTCCTTAAACTCGACGAGGGATTGGTTGGCAAAATTGTCCGCATAGAGGGTACCCTTATAATTGCTGGCCCTGAATTCCTTTCCAATGTACCGATGGGGCAACATGCTGAATATGGCGAATATCATGGAGAACAGACTACAAATGACCAAAATCCGGGTTCCGATGGTAATGGTGAATTCCCCATTTGCCGGAACAAGGACCAGGGCTCCCAGCAATAGGGAGGAGATGATGGAATTGACCGTGAGCATGATCCTGGCCTTGTTGTCGACCATTTTCAGAAGATTGTAATGGTTCCGGGACAGTGTTCTGAAAAGGGTCTGCACCCCGCGGGAATCATACTTTTTCAATTTTTCCATCCATTGATCCCTTGGCAAGGTTTTCTCTGATATTGATTCGGTATTTTTCATAACGTTCATTCTTGGTTCACAAAAGACACAATTGATGCACCTCGGACAATACCTCCCTGGTTTTTCTGGAAGAAAGATGTAGTGGTTGCAACACTTCGGGTCGTTGTTCGATTTCCAAGGTCAGGATGACGTCCCGATCTAGAAGCTGACGCTTTTCGTGCTTGGACAGTGTGGTCAGTGCGGTGATGGGATAGAGTCCGAATCGGTCCACATGCTTTGGGATACCGTTGTCCTTGGGATAGTCCCAGCTTAACAGTGTTAACCCGATGCAGTTTCCATAGTTGATTGCATCGGCGGTGAACTGGGTATTGGTGACCAGCCAACCTTGTTTTAAATGGGTGCTTTTTTCCGGATCGGCGTTCCATTTTTTTTGGACATCCAAAAACCTGGAATTGATGTATAGCGGGATCTTGACATTACTTGAGAATTTGGTGTCGGAATGGAACTTGCATTCAATGGCGTAGACATTGCCCTGTTTTTCTGCCAATACGTCTATCTCATGATCCACACATGCACCCTTTAGGACAACACCTACCTTGGTATTGTACCCTTTTTGCCTTAGAAGGGCACCGACCATTCGTTCAAAGGGATAGCCTGTGGGTCCTAGGTCAAAGATGGCCCGTTTCAAGCTGTATTTGGATGCACGGACGCGGTTTGCTTTTTTTAAAAAGGAAAAAACCCTTCTGTGAATCTCATCGGTCGAAATACCATCATAGATCCAAGGCTCAATGTGGGCTGAAACTGCAGCAATTTCTTGCGGTGTGGCCCCACATTTTTGAAGGGAATGTTCCAATTTGGCAATTGAAAAATCTTCCAGTTCCCCGGAATATTTCTTTACCTTAAATGTTTGTTGCTCCATGCTTATTGCTTTAAAATCGTAGCACCTCGGTCATGATGCCAAAACGGATGACATCAAGACGGTGCTGGAAATACATGTTGTAATAATCCGTGCCGTGGTAGTATTCCATAAAAAATCCAATGTCCTCCAAAAATTTGGGATGGTAGTACACGGTCAATCGCGTATGCAATCTTTTGATGGTGAAGAGGTCCCAATCGTTTAATTGGTCCATGAACCAAGTGGCTTCCAATTTCAGGGAGAAATCTGCCTTGATGGAACCTCGGTGTCCCATTTTCACCGGGAGCTTGTACGCGTAAAAGGCATTGTGCCAGCGCAAACCGCTATAGTGCCCCTGTAGTTCCTCCAGCATCCAGCTCTTTGGATGGATTTCCAAGGATGTCTTGAGGAATTTTGTCGCATTCACGGCCTTGTCAAAGGATGTATGGACCAGTCCCAGTTCAAAATAATTGGTGGCAAAGTTTCCCGACTCCAAGTTGACGGTACCATCTGTGTTGTAAAAGGCCCCATTTTGACCATTGGAATGATGGGCCAACTTTCCAAATAGGGCCATTCGAGTGCCGGTGGCACCTTTGGACAGCAAATAGTATGCGGCAATTTGTGGGATATAGCTTGGGGTCTTTACCGGGTAGGAAACGGCATTGTACATTCGGATGATAATCTGGGGGGTCAGCACCCCCATCAATTTGGAGTCCATACGTTTCCGTATGATAAAACTGGGGCTGACATTGGCCTCGAACATCAAGGGTTCCAAATTGCCGATGTCCATGGGAAATGTAATGTAGCTTTCCCGTTGGTTGACCAGAGCGACCTTATCCAAGTCCATACCGGGCCAATCCTTGTCCTGTCCATACAAGATTTGGAAGCAACAATGAAAAAGGGCCAATATGGGAAGGGAAAGCCGCATCTATTTATAGATCATGTTCACCACGATAGTACTGTCCTTGATCAGGATAAAACTTGCCTTGCTGAAATTGGGACGATTGGACAGGCCAATCGTTTTGAAATTGGAAAAACCGATTCCTTCTTTGGGCAATAGCAATCCCATTTCAATCTTACCGTTCTTGTCCTCATCATGAAGCACACTGATGGCATAGGTACCTGGTGTAAGGTCGGAAAAGGTTGTGGAGGACTTTCCATTGGATATGGACGACGTCCTTATTTGATGGTATTTTTTGAACTTTTGATCGGGAAGTGATCCTTCCCGATCGTACAGTGCATATTGTACCACGCCCCTTGAGTTCCGCAAGCCTTCCACGTTTATGGTCAGGGAAGGGTTCATATTGGAGTGTGCTCGATCAAAGGTCATGGATGTGGACAGTACAAATGATGTGAAACTGATGAGGAGTATATTTTTCATAACTGGGGTTTTGTTGTAACATAGGTGCCCAAGGAAAAGAAAAGGGTCAGGATAATTCTCAGGAACAGGGCGGTGATGGTCTTGTCTTCATATGGACCCCCATCCAAAATATGGATCAATAGGCCCGTAAATGCTCCCATCAGGATGAACAATGCCACCACTAAGGGAACAACGGACCATTTTTTATGGGAAAACAATCCAAAGAGGGATAGGCTATAGAGCCAGCCACACAGGAAGTTGCTCCAAATGACCAGGGGGACATAGTTGCCCTGATGTTCCCGGATCCCGAAAAGGTCCAATAGAATGGAAGTGCTGAGGAACAGGGTGATGGCCGTAAACAAGACCAATCCGCCCAAGGTAATGGTTTTGACAATGCTTTTTTGCTTCATGGTGATAAGCTTTTGAAGATTCCCTGGACCTTTTGCTCCCCAAACCACCATTTTGGTCTTTGGGGTTTACGGGTCAGGTTGAACTTTTTGATTGCGTGGGTCTTTATATGTTCCTGCATCTCTTCAATGGAGTCCGTTACAAAGAGTAGTTTCATATCCTCAGATCCAATGCTCTCGTTGGCTGCCATCAGCTTGATATGGTTACAGAGTTCGCTATGGTACTCCGATCCAAATATGACCACGGGGAAATCCTGGATCATTTTGGTCTGTATCAGGGTGAGCGCCTCGAAAAGTTCATCCAGGGTTCCAATTCCCCCTGGCATGACCACAAAGGCGTAGGAGTATTTCATCAACAGGAATTTCCGGACAAAAAAATAAGGGATGTCAATCCACTTGTGGAGATAGGGATTGGGCTTTTGTTCAAAGGGTAAAATAATATTGCAGCCCACTGAATATCCCCCTGTTTCAAAGGCTCCTTTGTTGGCTGCTTCCATGATGCCCGGACCTCCACCGGTCATGACCGTGAACCCTAGACCGGCCAAGGCGGCACCCACTTGTTCCGCTTGGACATAGTAGGGGTTGTCAGGTTGAAATCGGGCCGACCCGAACACGGTCACACAGGGTCCCATAAAGTGCATCTTCCGAAATGCCTTGATAAAACTTCGTTGTACCCGAAAGGTAAAGGCAAGCTCCTTGAACCGTGACAAAGGTCCTCGAAGGAATTTGGATTCCGATCGTCGCAATGGATGGTTTTGTGTATTCATCAACTGATTTTTTTATAGCTCCATACGGCCATGGCATTCATGATCACAGCATAGAGGGTTGTTTTGACAAGCTGGGGCAAAATATCGGTAAGACCGGAGCCTTTGAGCATGACCATCCGCATGATTTCAACAAAGTATTTGATAGGGTTGAATTCGGTCAGGAACTGGGCCCATTTGGGCATACTTTCGATAGGGGTGAAAAGACCGCTCATCAGGATGAAAATGACCACAAAAAACCAAGCGATGAACATCGCCTGCTGTTGGGTATCCGTAAAATTGGAGATGAACAGACCCATACCCAAAATCACCAGTATGTAAATGGAGGTGTAAAAGTACATGAGGGCCAGACTTCCCAGCATGGGTGTGGCAAAAATGAGTTTGGCCAATACCAACCCAATGGTCAAAAGCCCCATGCCGATGACCCAAAAAGGAAAAAGCTTCCCAATGATAAAGTGGTGCTTTTTGATGGGGGTGACATTGATCTGTTCCAAGGTGCCTATTTCTTTTTCCCGGACAATGTTCATGCCCGAAAGGAACAAGGTGATCATGGTCACCAACAGCACTAGGATCCCGGGGACCATAAAGGTTTTATAGTTCAAGGTTTTGTTGTACCAAAATAGTGGGATGCCCTCGATGAGAACGGGTCGTACCGTGTTATTGGACAGCTGGACCATGTCTACAGACAGATTCTTGTTGAATGTTTTGATTATCTGGGTGATATAGACATTTTCAACCCCTGCGGCAGCTCCGTCGATGGCATTGATGGTCACCCCAAGATCGATATTTTTGTCCTTCCACAAATCCCGTTCAAAGTGCTCGGGGATGGTCAATACCACATCGACCTCCCCTTGTAACATGGCCAGGTCGCTTTCTTTTGGATGGGGGAATACCTGGGAAACATCAAAAAAGGTGGAGGCACGGAACTTATCTATCAGGGCGCGGGAGGTATGGGTGTGGTCATTGTCAACATATCCAAAGGAAATGTTGTTGATCTCATAGGTGGCCGCATTGGAAAGAATGACCAATTGCAGTAGCGGCAGTATGAAAATGATGGGCAACATGCCCTTGTTCCGAAAGATCTGCCTGAATTCTTTGTTTATGATATATAGGATTACCCGCATGCTATTCCAATCTTATTTTATATTTTCTTACACTAAGTCCAATGAAAAGAAGGGTCATCCCCAAGAGGACCAAGGTTTCTTTCCAAACAATGCTGATGCCCACACCTTTGAGCATGATTCCCTTAACAATGATGATGAACCATTTTGCCGGTACGATATTGCTGATGACCTGAAGGGGAACGGGCATGCTGGAAATCGGAAATATAAAGCCCGATAAAAGGATCACCGGTAACATCAGCCCCATCAAGGAGATCATCATGGCCGTTTGCTGGGTGGCCGAAATAGTGGAGATCAATATCCCCAGTGCCAAGGAGGTGACAATGAACAGCACACTTTCCAGGCCCAACAGGAACAGACTGCCATTGACGGGGACATGGAAGACGAAAATGCTCAGTATGACAATGGCGGCAGCATTGATGATGGAGAGAAAGATGTAGGGGAACACCTTTCCAATGATTACCTGAAAGGGGTTCAAAGGGGATACCAATAAAATCTCCATAGTGCCCAATTCCTTTTCCCGGGTTATCGAGATCGAGGTCATCATGGCCGATACCAACATGAGGATGACGGTCATGACCCCCGGTACGAACATATAGACACTTTTCAGTTCCGCGTTGAAGACCATCCGGGATTGGGGAACGATCTGATAGTCCAACGTTATGGCCCGGTTCTGTTCCTCTTGGTAATTGGAAAGGATGGAATTGATATAGTTACTGATGGTGTTGGCCACATTGGGATCGGTCGCATCCGTCACAATTTGAACCTTGGCCGTGTGTTGTTTGATCAGTTTTTTACTGAATTCCTTTTCAAAATAGAGCACGGCCTTTACCTTCCCTTTTTTAAAAACTTCCTCAATCTCCGCTTCCTCCTTTATGTGTTGGAGGATACTGAAATACTCCGACGACGATATTTTTGAGATGATCTCTTTGGTAGAGGCATCCTGGGACCGATCTAGAATCGCGATGTCAACATTGTTGATCTCATTGGTGATGGCAAACCCAAAAAGCATGATCTGTGCGACGGGCATCCCGAATAGGATGAACAGGGATCTTCTGTCCCTGAAAATATGGTAAAATTCTTTTTGTACGAACCCGATAAAGCGTTTCATATGGTAACCTGTTTAACTTCTTGCCAATTTTAAGAACACATCGTTCATGGAATCCGAACCAAAATGGGTCTTTAGGTTTTTTGGGGTGTCCAAGGCCTCGATATTGCCATCCACCATGATGGATACCCGATCGCAGTATTCTGCCTCATCCATGTAGTGGGTCGTCACAAAAATGGTCGTGCCATTGTTGGCCGCCTTATAGATCATTTCCCAAAATTGCCTTCGGGTAATGGGATCCACCCCTCCTGTGGGTTCATCCAAGAAAACAATTTTTGGGTCGTGCAATAGGGATACCGAAAATGCGATTTTCTGTTTCCATCCCAACGGTAAGGATCCCACCAGACTATGGGCGACTTTCTCCAGGCCCAACTCCTCAATGAGCAGGTTCGATTTTTGGGAGATCCTATTCTTGGACAACCCATAGATACCCCCAAAAAAACGAATGTTTTCCTTGACGGTCAGATCATCGTACAGCGCAAATTTTTGACTCATATACCCGATGCTTTTCTTGATGTCCTCTGTTTGGGTATATACATCGAATCCCGCCACATTGGCCGAACCCGAACTGGGAGCGGAAATGCCGATCAGCATTTTCATGGCAGTGGTCTTCCCGGCGCCATTGGCCCCCAAAAAACCAAAGATTTCCCCTTTCCTGACATGGAAACTGATCTTGTTCACCGCGGTGAAATCACCAAAAACCTTGGTGAGTCCCTCTACTTTTATTACTGTTTCTTCCTTCATTGTTTTGCCAATTCCATAAATGTGTCCTCAATCGTTGCCTTGGTCCTTTCGATATGGATGTTCTGCAGCCCTTCATTTTTTAAGTATGCCATGAGCTCCAAAGGATCAAACCCATCCCGTTGATCCGTATAGTGGATGTATTCCCCAAAGGGAAATACACTGTGTTTATGGGCATAGGCGTTCAATTTTTCGATCAATAGGTACGTGTTGTGGGCCCCAACGTCGAAAATGGGTTTGGGATAGTGCTCCACAATGGCTTTTGGGGTGTCGATTTCAAGGATCTTTCCATCTTGGATGAGTGCGATCCGATCACATAGGGCGGCCTCGTCCATATAGGGGGTCGACACGAGAATGGTAATTCCCTTGTCCTGTAATCTTTTGAGCATTTCCCAGAATTCTTTTCTTGAAACCGGGTCAACACCCGTTGTGGGTTCGTCCAGGAACAGCACCTTGGGTTTATGGATCAAAGCACAGGAAAGTGCCAATTTTTGCTTCATGCCACCGGACAATTTGCCCGCCCTTCGATTTTTGAAAGGTTCTATCTGAACATAGATGTCCCGGATCAAATCGTAATTCTCTGCGATGGTCGTCCCAAAAATCGTGGCGAAAAAACGAAGGTTTTCCTCGACCGTGAGGTCCTGGTATAGTGAAAATCTCCCGGGCATGTATCCGACCTGTTTTCTAATGGCCTTAAAATCGGCAATGATATCGTACCCTGCAACGGATGCCGACCCGTGGTCGGGCAGGAGCAAGGTGGTCAGTATCCGAAAAAGGGTGGTCTTACCAGCACCGTCAGGTCCGATCAGCCCAAACAGTTCCCCTTGGTCGACCTGAATGGAAATGTCATCCAAAGCATTGACCTTTCCGTAGGATTTGCTGATATGATCTATACGAATGGACATGGGTATGGGTTGCTATTGTTTTGGTTTCCTAAATCTGGACAGCTATTCAAAAAATTCATAGTAGCCATTTAAATGCTGTTCAATATCATGTACCCTTTGAACCCCTGATGTCTCACTGTCGGTATTTTGCAGGGCTTCGATTTTTTCGATCAATGGATGGAGCCAGACATGCAAATTGTCATGGGAAGGGCCGGTCATGGTACATTCCTTTACAATGGTATTTTTAAGGTCGTTGAGGTCATCCCCCAATGCTTGGTACGCTGATACGGAACCGCCGTTGAAGCCGTTCAGGGCAGTGAGCATCTTGGATACCCCCAGGGTGGTCTCCGCATTCGCCAGCCATTTGGATCCATGGTCCAGTTGGATTTCATTGATCCATGCATCATGGGCGATCATCGGTACATTTGGGGAGGCTTCCTCGACCTGGATTTGATCTGGATTGCTTTGGGAATCTGAGCTTTGCCTGTTCGGATTATTTTTGCAGGAATGGAGGATAATGGTTGTTGCACCCAACAGCACTGCCATGCCTCTCCAACCCCTGGTCTGTAGATTTGATTTTTTGAACGAACCCCATTGGATGAGTAAGAATACCAGTGCCCAAATGATGGCCCGGATTTCCATGGCCCTAATGCTTTCTTTGGCCACATGGTTTGTAAACAATACGAGGAAGATCAGGACGGAGATATGGGACAACAATAGCAGGAGTACAGAACTTGAGGTCGACCTAGATCGATTCCAAATAAGGTAAGCTACCAGTAATGACAGGGCACCTAGCACGATATTATAGACCAACAGTCCCTTTAGGACAACATGGCCTGCTTCGTGGATGCCGAGAAGTAGCAAAGTTCCCATTATCAAGGAAACGGCGCCCAACAGAAATACTAGGATCATTGCAATAAAATGTTGTAGTTTCATAGGATGTCTTTTTTGGATTAAATAGATTGGTTCGCAATCCACATTTCGGCGGGCATGCCAATTTTGAGGCTTCCATCATTTTTGACCTTTACCTTTACAGCGTACACCAAGTTCACCCGCTCTTCCTTGGTCTGTATGATCTTGGGCGTGAACTCCGCAGATGCGGATATCCAGGATACTGTGCCATCATAAGATCTCATTGAATCCACATCATCGATCTTGACCGTGACCGATTGACCGATCTTGATGTTGGGCAGTTGTGTTTCGCTGATATATACACGGAGTTCCATTTCATCAAGGTTGGCCATTTTGAACAAGGGCTTACCGAAGATTGCGACTTCACCAGGTTCGGCATATTTGACCAATACCGTACCGTCCAATGGACTTTTCACGATACTTTTTTCAATTTGGTCTTCAATCTGCTCGATCTGGACCTCAATGCCCTTGACTTCATTGATAATGGGGGCGTTCTGGGTTTCGACACTCTTGATCTGTTGCTGTAGGATGCGTACCTTGCCCTGGATGTCGTCCAATTGCTTTTGGGTGGCCGCATTCTCCTTGATCAAGCTTTCAATGCGCTTCTTGTCGTTTTGCGCTACCTGCAATTCCTCTTGTAACACGTCCCGCTGGGAGAGCACGTTTGTTGATTTTGAGTAAATGGTTTGTTTTGCGGCCTTCAATTGATCGCGTTTCAACGATAATTGGATGGTGTCGATGACCCCGACAACTTCATTTTTTTCAAGGAGGTTTCCTTCCGCCACATCCAGAAATTGAATTTTACCGTTTGCTTCGGCGGAAACGGTGGTCTCCGTTGCCTCAAAGTTTCCATAGCCATCAGCGAGATCCCCTCCACCATTGCAGGATGTAAGGGAAATGACCAGGGCGAAAATGGACAATATTGTTAGGTCTTTTTTGGTCATAGGGACCTTAGTTGCTGCTCTTTTCATAAGTACCTTGTGTAATTTGATATTGAATCTGGTTCAGTAGTTTTTGTGTTTTGTGAAAGGCAAGGTTGCTCTTGGCCTCATATAAATTTGTGAACTCGGTGATATAGGCCGAGGAGGTGATCACACCGTTTTTTAGTTGGGATTCTGCCGTCTTGACCATTTTTTCAAAGCGGGGAATGATCTGTTCATCATATCGGATCAACTCCTCCATTTTGTCTATTTCGGATTGTAGGTTGACCAGTTCCAAGCCATTGTTCAGTTCAAAGGTTTCCTTTTGGGTATCGACAATGCTCCGGTCAATCTGTGAAGACTGTCTCTCTTTTCGGTTTTTGTTCCAATCAAATACATTCCAATTGAGTTTTACACCGGTCATGAAAAAGGAGTTGAAGGTATTGTCCAGCATATTGAGCCCTGGATTCCCATATCCGCCCTGTGCAAAAGCACTGATCTTTGGAAGTTTGGACTTTTCCAAAAGTTCGGATGACAGATCGACCTGGGATTTTTGAAGCTCAAAAAGTAGCAGTTCCGGTCTTTTGGATGTCTGATCGGGAATCACGGGAAAAACCTCTGGCCGCTGTAACAAGACTTGAGGTTGCAGTTCGGTACCGATTATCAGTGAGAGTTGCTGAAGCAAATCCAATTTTGACAGCGCAAGTTCTGTGTTTTGCTGATGGATCTTGATGAGTGCTACTTCCAACGCATCCGCTGATGATGAAAGCAAGGTGCCATATTTCACCCCGGCCTGGACCTCTTCTAGCCTTGCGGTCAATTGGGATTCCTTTGCTTGCAACAAATCCTGGTTTTCCTGTAACAACAGCAAGGAGAAATACAACTGGTTTACACGGTTTTTTAGTCCATATAAGGAAATTTCCACTTCCTGTTTCCCAATGGCAGCTTTGGTCTCCTTGGCTTTGATTGAAGCATCGATCAAACCTCCATGGTAAATCAGTTGATTGGCATCCAATGTCGTACGGTATTGGTCCTTATTTGGGGGGTCAATGGTAACATTTATCAATTGCCCCCCAAGACTTGTTACTTCGGACTGGTAGGTGGCTTGACCATTGAGATCCAATTTGGGCAGGCGATCCTTCTTGATCGCATCAATGTCAAGTTCCAGCTGTTCGGACAACAATGAGGTCTTTTTGGCCAATGGATAATTGATCTGGACCAGTCTCAGGCATTCGTCCAAGGAAATGGTCTCTTGGGCCTGGACCATAAATGGGAAGGAAAGGAGGATCAATAACAAGAGCGAACCCTTGTTTAGGGAAGGGAATATTTGCTTCCATGATACATGTTGTATGGTGTCACTTAGATGTTTCATTGTACTTTGATTGTATTAATGATCATTTCGGGAATCAATTTTTTTCGCTCCTCCATGAGGGCTTTAAAAGCGGTTTCATCCAAACCTAGAATACCTGTGACCAGGCCTTTCCCTACAAATGGAAATGCGGTCATGGAGATGAGGTTCAATAACAATTGCCTTGGGTCAATCGGCTTGATGACACCTTGTTCCACAGCTTCGGCCAATTGTTTTTGAAATGTGGATGGGTCGGGCATTACCTGATTTGCAAAGAATGTCTTGCCGAACTGTGGGTTAATGTTCACCTCTTGGATGATAAAGGTGGGTAGATAGGGATTGTCGGTCACAAAGGCGATGTAGCTATCCACAAATTCCCTGATTTTTTCGAAAATGGGCTTATCTGAATTGAATATGGTGTTCAGAAGGGGAGCCAATTCCCTAAACGCCTGCAGAAAAACCGCTTCGAACAATTTCTGCTTGCTCCGAAAGTAATAGTGGAGCATGGCCTTGTTGATGTTGGCCTCATCCGCTATTTCCTGCATCCGTGCCGCAGCGAGGCCCTTTTTGAAAAATACCGTCTTTGCGGCCTGTAATATCGATTTTTCAGTAGCTGTGTGTATCATGGACAAATATATTAACCATCAAATTTAACCAAATGGTTAATGAATATAAAACTGTTAACATAAATTTTGCAATTTATTGTAAAAGAAGCTTTTGGGTTAATATGGGAATTGAATCTACGTTCAGTCGATACCTGGCCGTTTAAGACATGTTTCCTTGAAGCTCTCCCTGATGGGAATTCGGATGTCCCAGATGATAATCTTGTTGCGCTGGACGGCCGTTATGCAGGCGACGTTCACGACAAAGGACCTGTGCACTCGGAGAAATTGATCGACAATCAAATTTTTTTTTGCTGAAAAAAGTGAAAGCCACATGGAGGACTACCATGTCCCGGATGATGCTGAATGGGATTGCATTGCGCTTATTATGGGTTATGACCATTATTTTTTTAATGATACACTTCGATTGTCCCACATCAGTGTTCATTGAATATTGTTGGATTTTGAAACCACGGAGGATTTCTTTTACGACACAAGTTCAAGGAGGTACGATACCATCGCCATGATTACCAAATCCTTTATCCCTACCTTATGGGTGAGCATTCCCGTCATATATCCATTCCTAGATCATTCGGTGCGGATATTTTTGTTTTGCTAAATGAAAGTCCATCTCCGGGGATGAGGATTTTGTCGAACAGTTCAAGGGTATTGTTTTAAGTCCATTGGCCAATGGCTATTCAACAGTGATCGGGTTTTCAAAAAATACGGAACGGACCATGTTGCGTTTTCATTATTCGCTTCCAGAAGAATTTGACGATGGTGATGAAGATGATGGGCCAAACCAATACAATTACTGCATCACCTTACTCTCTTTTTGAAATCGTAGTGAATACAGGGTCCAACATTGGAAAAAACAGTGACCTAGGGGGTTGGGGGTATGACCTTCAATCCGATTACTTGATCAATACCCAGAGCCTAGCTACCTTTGCGGGCATTCCGGAAAACATTTTTTTTGTACGATTGATGGTTGTTCCATTATGGCGGGAATCAGGATACCATTGTCCAGACCACGAATATCAACCCTTAATTTGTCCTATATCAGAAATCAATACGGGGCATCCCAAGGAATCTTGGTTGAAGAGACTTTCAATACATTTAATATAAATCTTAGCTTTGGTGATATTTGGTTTTTGAAACGCAAAATCAATTAACCTTGGTTGGAAAGCTTCCATCCTTCCAATTCTACTATTTTCTCTTGGACATTCAACTATTTCGTAGGAAGTTCAGAACTTACCAAGTTGAAAGGAAACAATATTGGTTAGTGAATTACTTTATGGAAGGAAAATCTATGTTTGACCTTTACATCCAATTGTATTGAACAATTATTTTTTGTATATAAATTGACATGAATTCCCTACATTTACCCTGTGAAAATCATTATTTCGCACGAAGATGTCCTATGGGATGTCCTATTTTGGGAAATTTGACATAATATTCTGGAAATTAATGGGTTGTGTCCTCTTCATGAGGTCAGTCATCCCGACTTACCTTATTTAAGTAAAATCAAAACACTGTTAATCTTATGATTTTCAGTGTTTTGTGTTTTTAGGCATATCATCTAAAATCAATTAAAACCATCTAAAATCATATAAAGGGTGTTCTTATCGGGAGCAGAATATTACACTTTATGTTGTAATTTTAGATGACTTCTTAAAGCATTTTGCTTGTGTTTTGACTTTCGCAGTATTAACAGTTTAAAACGTTGCAACATGCAGAAAAACAATCGTTTAACAATTAATTTCTTTACTAGGAAACACAGGATTCATTCTGAGAATCTTATAGTTTACTGTAGGATTACCATCGATGGTGAACGCACCGATTTTAGCATAAATCGGGAAATAAAGGCCAATTTATGGGACAATAACCGTAAAAGGGGCAAGGGTTTTTCCAGTTATGTGATTTCCCTGAACAAGTACCTTGACCAAATTTATACGGGATTATATGAAGCCCATAGATTGATGATGGCAGAGGAGAAAGCAATCACTCCACTATCTATCAAAGCAAGATTTTTTGGGGAAGATGAGGGCGGAAAAACATTGAAACAATTGATTGCCTATCATAATGGAACCATGCACACCTCTTTACGTCCGGGAACCAGAAAGAATTACCACATCACCGAACGATGTGTGGGCTTATTTTTAAAAGAAGAATATGGGATGGAGGATATAAAACTCAAAAAGTTAAACTATCGTTTTATATCGGACTTTGAGCAATATCTGAGAAAATACAGACCATCTACACGAACCAAATGCACCAATAACGGGGCTATGAAACATATGGAACGGTTAAAGAAAATGTCAAGGTTGGCAGTGAGGTTGGATTGGATAACAAAAGACCCTTTTGAAAACTATAAACTACGTTTTGAGAAAACCGAACGGGAATATTTGACAAAACGGGAATTGAGGTTGATTGAGGAAACCACTTTTAAAAAGGAGGGGGTTGAAAAATGTAAGGATGTCTTTCTTTTCTCTTGTTATACAGGCCTATCATATATTGATCTCAAAGCATTGACACCTGTCCATGTTCTTAAGGGAATAGACGGAAATGATTGGTTGTTTACCAAAAGAATAAAGACGGACGAAAAACTTAAAATCCCATTACTTCCACAGGCAATGGAAATTATCAAGAAATATGATGATTCCGCTGAAAGAAATGTGATGAATGTCCTTTTACCTGTTTACAGTAATCAAAAGGTCAATTATTATCTAAAGGAAATCTGCAAGGTTTGTAAAATTCACAAGAAGGTTACATTCCACACTGCCAGACACACTTTTGCAACCACCGTAACTCTCTCCAACGGTGTTCCAATTGAAACAGTGTCAAAGATGTTGGGACATACCAAATTGTCCACTACTCAAATCTATGCAAGGGTTCTGGAACATAAGATAGGAGAGGACATGCAGAACCTAATAGATCATATGCAGACTAGCCGATCAGCCGAAGGATGATCAGGTAGTATTTATTCGGTCCCGCTTGCGGGACGAAGGAATAGCAAGAGGATAGCGCGCTAAAGCGACGCTATTGATTCATTTTCCTTCGGAAAAGCCCTGTTTATAAGGGTTTTTGGAAATGTTTGATTTTAGGAACTGCAAAATTTATTGTTACAATAATGCTTGGGTTTCCTGTAATCACTGAAAAGAATTGTAACAATTGTACCCCTTAAAACTTGAAATATGGATGATTTTAGAGCAGTTAGGATAAAGAAAAGGACTTTGTCCAGATTTAAGGTCTTTTCTAAAAAGGTGGGCAAGAGTTATTCCCATACCTTGGATATGGTCATGGATTTTTTTGAGTGGCATGGGTTTTTACCATCGGAACGGTTTGAAAAGAGCATAGGTCAAGAGATCATCAAGAATAGGAAACGGACGGATGCTGTCATTGCCATTATTAGGGACATTGAAAAGAACCAGACACTTCCCACCATCGGTATGATGCAGGCTTTGTTCAATCAGGAGTTGGACAATGATGAGGAAGGGGATGATTTTCTTAAGGACATGATCGAGAAGAATCCACCAAAGCCATACCCAGTTTATGAGGGCGAGGTAACGGTTCCCAGAATCAAATATGAACATTTGGAGGAAAAGGCAGCCGCACTTCAAACAGATTTAAATGATATCCTTGATAAGGTCAAAGTGGTCAAGAGCAGTTTTGGGAAGAGTTATCTGAAGCTTGAAATAACGGAAGGGAGGTTGGAAAGATATAAACTCGAAGTCAATAGACCTTTGGATTCTCAAACACTATGAGAAGAATATATCCAATCGATAGATAAAGTTGCCTCGCTCAGTAGTATTAGTTTGGTAAGTTTTGGGACGCTTGCAGCACTTCACTACGTTCCGCTCGCCTAATTCAAATTTTTATTATTAAGTTACTTTCTAAGGGCTTTAGAATTCCTAAAGATTTGGAATCTATTTTTATACCTTAAATTTAAGGTATGAAGATCCTTATTGCAGAAGACGAGACAGAACTCCAGAAATCCATTGCCACTTATTTGGAAAGGGATGGCAATGTCTGTGAAATGGCTTCAGACTACCACGAGGCCCTCTATAAGATCGACCTCTATGAATACGATCTGTTGGTCCTGGACATCAACCTGATCACCGGTAGTGGATTGGATATCCTAAAACTGTTGAAGCGCAACCGTTCGGAAACCCCGACCATCATCATCTCCGCCAACAATTCCTTGGACGATAAACTGGAAGGATTGGATCTGGGTGCCGATGACTATTTGACCAAACCCTTTCATTTGGCCGAACTCAATTCGAGGATAAAGGCGGTTTTGAGAAGGGGCAAGTTTGGGGGCAATGACCGTTTGGAGTTCCACGAGATTTCCATTGATACGCGCTCTAGGACCGCTTATGTCAATGAGCAAGCACTTTCCTTGACCCGTAAGGAATTCGATCTCTTGCTTTTTTTTGTTACCAATAAGGGACGGGTGCTTTCCAAAGAGATCATCGCCGAACATTTATGGGGGGACCATAGTGATCTTGCGGATAATTTTGATTTTATTTATGTCCATATCAACAACCTGCGCAAAAAATTGACCGAAGCCGGGGCAAAGTATATCAAAACGGCCTACGGAAGTGGGTATAAGTTCGTGGAAGAGTGATCGTGGATACCTTGAAAAAAATACGATTGATCCGAAAGACCTCCAAAACTTTTTTGGGGATCAGTGCCCTGTTGATGTTGGTCAGTACGGTGGCCCTTTATTTTTATTTGAGGAACCTGCTCCAGTCTGAAGTGGAGGAAGAGCTCCGTTCGACAGAGGCACGGATCGAAAGTTCCCTGATCGAAAATCCGGAGCCTTTTCAATTGTCCCCGGTCGTCGAGATCCAAACGGTATCCCGGTTGGGCAAGGAGGTGCTAAAGGATACCATCATCTATGATCCCTCTCAAGATGAAATGGAGGAGTTCAGGGAACTGTCCACCTTCTCCGCCATCAATGGTGAAAATTATAGGATCACGGTTCGCGCACTCGTGGTGGAATCGGAGAACATCCTGATCGCCGTGGTCATTTCCTATTTGGTGATCATTCTTTTAGTGTTCCTGTTCCTGTTTTATGTGAATCGTTCGAGGAACCAAAAACTGTGGACCCCTTTTTTCCACAACCTGGAGCAAATGAAACGGTTTTCGCTTAGCTCCGATGCTCCCATCGCCCTGATGGACAGTGAAATTCTGGAGTTCTCTGAATTGAATACAGAGATCAAGCTCTTGACTAATAAGGTCCGTTCGGATTATCGGAACCTGAAACAATATACGGAGGATGTATCCCATGAGATGCAGACCCCTTTGGCCATTATTCAGGCGAAGATTGAGAATGTGATCAATATGGAGGAACCATTGGACGACCAGCAGTTCGAACAACTCACCTCCATCCAAAGGGATATACAACGACTCTCCCAAATGACCAAGCGCTTGACCTTGTTGACCAAGATCGAGAACAACCAGTTCGCCAACGTCGAGCAATTGGATATCACGAGGCTCATGGCGGAAACGGTCCAGGACTTTTGTGAGATTTCCAACAATGCGATCAAGGTCGATTTCGAGCATCCCATTAAGGTGGACATGGATCCCTATCTCGCATCGGTGCTCTGTAACAATTTGGTCTCCAATGCCATCAAATACAATATTGCCCAACAAGATATTGTCGTGGGCTCGACGGTGGATGATATTTCCATTTCAAATGCGGGTACAACACCCCTGAAACACCCCGACAGTCTTTATAACCGATTTTATAGGGAGTCCGATGGGGTCAAGGCAACTGGGCTCG
Organism: Flagellimonas amoyensis; assembly: GCF_003058265.1. Lineage (GTDB taxonomy): Bacteria > Bacteroidota > Bacteroidia > Flavobacteriales > Flavobacteriaceae > Flagellimonas > Flagellimonas amoyensis. The sequence goes on along the minus strand of NZ_QBUK01000002.1, from coordinate 406,929 downwards.
GCCTGGCCATTGTAAAACGGATCTGTGACCTTTATGGTTTTGGGATCGATTATCGATTTTCAGGGGACAGGCATATGTTCACCATCCATTTTGGGAAGAAATAAATCAGGGAAAATGTAAAACTTTAAATTCCCTTAAGGTTTCGATCCTAGATTTGGCATTTAACTTAAAACGTTTTCCATGCGAAGCATATATGCCCTGTTATTTTCCTTTATCTTTTCTTGCCCCTTGTTTTCCCAAGAGACCATTACCATTTCCGGTCAGATCTTGGATGCCGAATCCAAGGAACCCTTGGCCTTTGCCAATGTGGCCGTACACGAATTGGATACCAATGCCCTGGTGACCGGGGCGATCAGTGATGAACAGGGGAGGTTTACCATCGATGGCGTGGTATTGGGGGAATATGCACTCTATTTTTCCTTTATCGGATTTGCCACCTCGGAGCGGACCGTAGTAGCAGGGGGATTGAACAACGTGTTCGACCTAGGTAAAGTGGAATTGCTGCCCAGTGCCCAAAGTTTGGGAGAAGTGGAGGTAGTGGGCCAACAGGCCACCACCAATGCCGATCTCAACACAAAGACCTTTAACCTTGAGGATAATATAGCCCAATCAGGAGGGTCGGTCATGGATGCCATGAAAACCCTGCCAGGGGTCACCTTTGACCAAGAGGGGAAGGTCGTCCTCAGGGGCAGTGACAAGGTGGTGGTCCTTATCGATGGGAAACAGAGCAGCCTTACGGGGTTTGGGAACCAAAAAGGGCTGGCAAATATCCCCGCGTCCAACATTGAAAAGATCGAGATCATCAACAACCCTTCGGCAAAATATGATGCCAATGGGTTTGCGGGTATCGTGAACATTATCTATAAAAAGGAACGACAGGCCGGGCTCAACGGGGACGTGGGGTTATCGTTTGGTCTCGGTGCCCTGGGCAAACGACGGGCCGATACCCCAACGGATCTGGGCAGCTACTCGGTCAATCCCAAATTGATCCCGAGCCTCAATCTCAACTATAAAAAAGGAAAACTGAATTATTTCCTGCAATCGGAATTTATTCTTCAGGAAGCCCTACCGAACAATGAATTCACCACGAGGAATTATGATGACGGCCGTAATATACTTTCCCAGGTGCCCGAAAACCGGAGACAGTTTCGATCCATCATCAACGGAGGGGTCGATTATGATTTGGATGACCACAACAGTTTAACCTTTTCCGGTCTATATGATCGCGAAAAACATATTGATACCGCCCAAGTGGCCTTTATGGATATGGATGCCAACCAACGGAACCGATTTTATAGTTGGCAGGAAGAGGAGGTCACCCGTTTCATCAACGCCACGGTGAACTATAGGCATTCCTTTGCACAACCGGGACATACCCTCAGTGCCAGCGCCCAATATACCCAGGGGTTGGAGGATGAGACCTATTCCCTGAACGATAGTTCTGCGGTGCGCATCGGTACGGACAAAACCAATATCAGGGCAATTGAGAACACCACCAGTATATCCACGGACTATGTGAGGCCTTTACGGTCGGGCCGGATGGAACTGGGGGCCAAACTGCGGATAAGACGATTGCCCGTGGACTATACCATCACACCGGGGAACCAGTCCATCATCTATCCCGGTCTGGGCAGTTTTTCGGATTGGGGGGAGAACCTTTATGCCGGGTACGCCAACTATGTCCTTGAAAAGGAAACGTTCGATATCGAGACGGGGCTCCGTGCCGAACAGACCGATGTTTTCTACGACCTGGACCCAGTCAATAGTTATTATCCCAATAATGACAAATACGATTATTTCGAACTGTTCCCCAGTGCACGGTTTACCTATAAATTGGGGGGGCACAACAAATTGTCGGTTTTCTACAACCGCAGGATCGACCGTCCGGGGGAACCGGAACTCCGAATTTTTCCAAAGTACGACGATCCCGAACTGCTCAAAGTGGGCAATCCCTATTTGCGGCCACAGTTCACCAATGCCCTTGAGTTGGCCCATAAATATAGCTGGTCCACAGGATCCATTTTTACGGCAGTGTACCACAGGATGATCAAGGACCAGTATATGAGGGTCTACAGCATCGATGCTTCCAATCCGGACTATGACATAGTCAACCGCATTTACCAGAACACGGGAAGTGCCACCAACACAGGGGTCGAGCTGTTGTTGGCCCAGGATATTTCCGACAAGGTAAAGGTATCGGGTACTTTTAATTGGTACTCAAATGCCATTGATGCCTATCAGGGAACTTTGCTATTCCCCTACGAAAGGACTTTTACGGTGGAGCAATCCACAGCGGATGCCTGGAATGCCAAGTTGAATGCGGAGTTTTTGTTGGAACATGATCTGGCCATCCAATTGACAGGGATCTATTATTCGGACAAGAATATTCCACAAGGCAAGGAACTCTCAAGATCTTCAGTGGACCTAGGCCTCAAAAAGAGTTTTTGGGACAAAAAGGCGGAACTGATCTTCTCCGCCACCGATATCTTCAATCGGTTCGGAATCCGCCAAGAAGTAACGGACCAAGGATTTACGGCCCTGTACCAAAACTATTTCGAGACCCAGATTTTCAGATTGGGACTTCGGTATAAGATATAGGGAGGTAAATGAATGGCGATGGGGCCATCTTTAGATTTGCTTTAAACCAACTTTAGAATTGGATTGTAGTTTTAAGTCAGATATAAAAATTGGAACCATGAAGAACAAAAAAATTATTATCGGATTACCCCTCGCTGCCCTTTTGGGACTTGCACTCTTTGCCTTTGCAAGTAACCGTTCCGTGCCCCTTCGGGTAAAGGCAGCCTTTGTCAAAAAGTTTCCCCAAGTGAAGAAAGTGAAATGGGACAAGGAATTGGATGCTGAATGGGAAGCTGAATTCAAAATGGACGGTATGGAATATTCAGCGAATTTCCTGGAAGATGGGACTTGGAAGGAGACGGAACATGAAATTGAACAAAAGGATATTCCAGACGCCGTCAGGGCTACCTTGGACAATGAGTTGCCCGGGTATGAAATCGAAGAGGCGGAAATTTCCGAGACCGTTGATGGCCTGACCTATGAAATTGAAGTGGAAAAAGACGAACAAGAACTGGAAGTAAGTATCGATGTCCATGGAAAATTGATCCATAAACAGGTCGTCGATGAAGAAGGGGAAAAGGATAAAGACTAAAGTTTAGGTTTGAGTTTGAGTTGGTTTTTGATGGAGGTCGGGAGTTCATGCTTCCCGACCTTTTTCAACTAGTGGAATCCCATGGGTACTGTGGGTTTTCCTAAAATACCTTGAAGACCATGGAGTGGAAGATTCAATTTTATAAAATGTAAGGAATGAGGATTTTATGGATTACAGGGGCAAGAGGTAAGCGTTGGCTTGACCAAGTGAATTTGAGTTCGGGAAGGCTTCTGGGATGTTTGCTGCTGCTGGCAGTGGCCTGTACCAGAAAAGTACCTGATACCATCGATAGGGCCTTTACCTCCAAGTTCTTGAATGCAAGGGATGTCAAATGGCGTTATACTCCTGATGGCCATTGGCAGGTAAATTTTTATATGGAAAAATTCGACTATATGAGTGCGAGCTATACTTTGGATGGCCTGTTGGAATATTTTGAGCTGGAGCTGCATTGGGAAGAAGTTCCCAAGCAGCTGATGGATAGGGTCAAAAACGCCTATCCTGAAGGTGACGTATATGAGGTCTATGAGCGGAACCGGGGAAATTCGGCAGAGTACATCTTTGAACTTGTGGACCACGGAAGCCTTTTTGGGGTCGATTTTTTTGAGGATGGCCAAAGCCAGATCATTCCCTTCGATGACTATCGCTTTACTTCTAGGATTTTGGTAGGGGATTAACCTAAAATTTACAAAGGGGTAACTTTAAATTTCCTTAAGAATTGGATCCTACCTTCGATTTTCAAAAAGTACCATGTTGACCAAAATCTTTCCGGCCCGGTATGCATTGTTGAGGGCTTTCGTTCTTATTTTTTTGTCCATTTCCCTTGTGGTTCGGGGCATATTGTTGGTTTGGGACTTTCAGGAGACCGATTCCGGTCCCTTGTCCCTTGTTTGGACGTTTGTGGTCGGTTTTGTGTTTGACTTGGCGACACTATCCTTTTTTGTGATCCCCTATCTGGTCTATCTTGTGTTGGTGCCCTCCAAATGGTCCGGTTCCCTCTTGGATCGCGTCCTGACCTTCTTTGGGTTCTTTTTGGGCATCTTTATCCTATATTTTTCGTTTCTGGGGGAATTTACCTTTTGGGATGAGTTCCATAGAAGGTACAATTTTATAGCAGTGGATTATTTGATCTATACCTATGAGGTCGTGCAGAACATCAATGAATCCTATCCCTTGCCCTTGCTGATCGGGACCCTTCTGGGACTGGTGGCGGTGACCTTTTGGTTGTTGTTCAGGTTTGGGGTCTTTCAAAGGACCTTTTCCACCGGCACCCATTTCGCACAACGGTCCTTATCCGCTGTACCATGGTTGGTTGTCTTGGTGCTCTCGGTATTTTTATTGACCAATGAACAGGCGGAATGGTCAAGCAATCGCTATAACAACGAAATTTCCAAAGCGGGTATCTATTCCTTTTTTGCGGCCTTTCGGAACAATGAACTTTCGTTCCCGGATTTCTATATGACCGTTGAAGATAAAGAGGCCTTTGCCCGTGTGAAAAGTGAACTGGCCATGGAGGGGACAACTTTTGTGCACCCTGATGCGGATGAAATCCTTCGGACCGTAACACCCACGGACAGTATTGTGTTGGACGTCAGGCCCAATGTGGTCTTTATCTGTGTGGAAAGCCTTAGTGGAAAGTTCCTGAAATCGTTCGGGAACGAACTGGATCTGACCCCAAATCTGGATTCCTTGGCAGGGGAAAGCCTCTTCTTTACCCAACTGTATGCCACGGGTACACGCACCGTAAGGGGCATGGAGGCCATCACCTTGAGCATTCCCCCTACACCGGGGAGAAGTATTGTCAAACGGGTGGACAATGCAGGGTTGTTCACCATCGGGGAGGTGTTCGAACAAAAAGGGTATGAACGGAACTTTTTCTATGGAGGGGACGGTTATTTTGATAATATGAACTCCTTTTTTGGGGGCAATGGTTTCAACATTGTGGACCGTGGCCGTGGATTTTTAATGGATAAGAGCATCCTGACCAAAAGGACCAATATCGATGATGACGAGGTCACCTTTGAAAATGCATGGGGTGTTTGTGACGAGGACATCTACAACAAAGTTTTGAAAGAAGCGGACCGGGCCTACGGTGCAGGGCAGCCTTTTTTTGATTTTGTGATGACCACTTCCAATCACAAACCCTATACCTACCCTGAAGGGAAAATAGACATTCCCTCCGGTACGGGACGGAACGGGGCGGTAAAATATACGGATTATGCCATCGGGGAGTTCCTGCGAAAGGCCAAGGGGAAACCATGGTTCGCCAATACGGTCTTTGTGATCATGGCCGATCATTGTGCCAGTAGTGCCGGCCGGTGGGAATTGGATGTGCAGAATTACCAGATACCCGCATTGATCTATAACCTGCCTCTAAAAAATACAGGAAAGATCAATAACCTTTGCTCACAGATCGATATGTTTCCGACCCTGTTCGGCTTATTGGGTTGGGACTATACCTCCAACCTTTTTGGAAAGGATGTATTACAGATGACACCAGAAGAAGAAAGGGCCTTCATCGGTAACTACAGAAAGTTGGGGTTGTTGAAAGGGAACCAGGTCATGGTGCTTGGAGATCAAAAGAATGCCAATTTCTATGATTGGGATCCTTCCGACAACAGTCTGAAAAGTATCCCCACGGACCGGGCTTTTCTCGATGAGGCCATTTCGTGGTACCAGGTGGCTGATTTCCTCTATTCCAACGGAGGACTTAAACTTCGGGATTGATGGGGCATCAGAGAATACATTTTATTGTCAATCCCATTGCGGGCAAGGGGGAAAGGGTGCTCAATGAGGCCTATTTAGATCAGTTTTTTATCAAGAGCTTTCATCGGCTGACCGTAAAATATTCCCAATACAAGACCCACGCCACCAGTCTGACCAAGGAATCGATAGCTGAGAGGGCGGATATCATCGTGGCCTGTGGGGGGGATGGTACCATAAATGAAGTGGCCTCCTGTCTCGTGGGTACCGGCATCCCCTTGGGCATCATCCCGTTTGGCTCCGGAAATGGCTTGGCCTCCAACCTCCATATCCCCAAAAAACTGCGTGAGGCCCTAGGACTTTTGCGGAATGCACATACTATCCGCATTGATGCTGGTCGGATGAACGATTGCTATTTTTTCAGTAACACCGGGGTAGGTTTTGATGCCAGTGTCATCAAGAATTATGAATCTTCCAATAGGCGCACTTTATCCGGATATCTGGGGGCATGTATGACTTCCTTCAAGGAATTGAAGAAACCTCAGGAAATCGGGATCAAGGTCAATGGGAAGCAATGGAGGACAAACCCCTTTCTGGTGTTTGTTTCCAATACCAATGTGATGGGGTATCACCTGAGCCTTACGCCACAGGCATCTTTACAGGATGGGCTTTTGGATGTATTGGTCATTACCAAGATCAACAGGTTCAAAATGTTGGTATTGGGTGTTCTGCTCTTGATGAACAAGCCGCATTTGCTCAAGGAAGCAACACATTTTCAAACCACAGGCCTTGATCTATCAGGACTGCCTGGTGCCCATTTCGATTCCCAGATAGATGGGGAGTTCCATCCCATGGAGGACAATACGATTTCCATCGGTATTGAAAAGAAAGCCTTGACCGTAATTGTGCCCAGACCAAAAGGATGATGGATAGTACTTCGGGCGCAACTTAAAATTGTCTTTAGATTTCAGTACTACTTTGGTTCCATAATGTTAGGGGAGGATCTTTGATGCCAATCCCACAAACGAATTATACCATCATGGAAGTACGGTTTTTTGGAGCCACTGGAATCAAGAAAAACATATCGACCTTTGGGTTGTTTCTGCTTTTGGCCTGTACGGTTTGGGACACCCATGCCCAGGACAAGACACTACAAACTGCAGGGGACGTATTGCTGGTTTCCCTGCCTGTGGCCAGTCTTACCGGGACATTGCTCATCGGGGACCAGGAGGGAAGTTGGCAGTTTGCCAAAGGGTTTGCATTGAACCAGGCCGTGACCCTTGGGATGAAATACGCCATCAACAAACCAAGGCCCTATGATAATGGGTACCGTGCCTTTCCATCGGCCCATACCTCCACGACCTTTCAAAGTGCTGCCTTTTTACAAAAACGTTACGGTTGGAAATTCGGGGCGCCTGCCTATGCCTTGGCGGCATTTACGGGCTATAGCCGTATCCAGGCCCACAAACACGATGGTTGGGATGTCCTTGCGGGAGCGGTGGTGGGCATCGGGAGTTCCTATCTGTTCACAAGGCCCTATAAGGAAGATCGCATGGAACTCACTTTTTCAAGCGATGGACAAGGGGTCGTCATTGGATTTAATTATACCTTTTAAATGATGTGGACTTCGTATAAAACCAAAGTAAAACCTTGGAAGAAGGGATGAAACATCAGGATCGAACCCATAACTCAGGAGATATCCTTTCCTTGGCCAGGCAATTCTGCGTGTCATTCTTGAAAGGAGGCCGATGTGGGTCCCTACCGTTCCACAATGCGCAACATACCTTGGAAGTGTTTGACCATGTCCGGGTGATCGGGAGGGACGAAGGGCTGTCGGAAAAGGCATTGGAGCCGGCGCTATTGGCGGCCTTGTTCCATGATGTGGGAAATGCATCCGGTTTTGAGGGGCATGAGGCCCAAAGCAATGCCATGGCAACAAAGTTCCTGGAACCATGGAAGTATCCAAAAGAAACATTACAAACGGTACAGGCCTGTATCATGGCCACTAGAATGCCACAATCCCCCGATACCTTATTGGAAAAGATCCTTTGTGACGCTGATCTATTCCATTTGGGAACTGCATCCTTTTTTTCAAAGAACGCGTTGTTACGGGAAGAGTGGCAGCATTTTCATGGGTGGTCCTATACCGAACGCGATTGGGTCTTGCTCAATATTTCCTTCTTGGAGGAACACCGGTATTTCACTGCCTTTGGACAAAGGGAGCTTGAACCAGTAAAACAGCAACACCTGGCCACTTTACGGGGCCGACTTGATACGGAAATTATAAATGAACCATAAAATTGATACGTCATGGTAAAGTATGCCATTTTATTGTGTTTTTTGTTGGCCCTGAACAGCATGCAGGGGCAACAATCGGAAGCTGCAGAAGAGATTGCAATGGAAACTTCCATTGAAAAGATCGGGGATTATGCACAATTCGCCCCAACGGCCTTCTCGTTGATCACCGTTTTGGCCAAAGGGGACAAGGAAGGGTTTTGGCAATTGGGAAAATCGGCAACCGCCAATTTGACGGCCACATGGATCTTGAAATATGCCATCAACAAACCAAGGCCGGAAGGTAGGCTCGATGGTCATGCTTTTCCGTCCGGGCATACTTCATTTGCTTTTCAGGGTGCTTCCTTTTTACAACGGAGGTACGGTTGGAAATATGGAATCCCTGCCTATGCCGTAGCTGCCTACGTGGCCTATAGTAGGATCGAGGGGGTGAACGATAGGCACGATGGATGGGATATTTTGGGCGGGGCCTTGACTGGAATTGCCTCGACCTATCTGTTCACCACCCCCTACATGAAGGAACATTTTGATGTGAGCTTCCAAAGTGGGGACGGTTCATATGCCCTTGGGGTGGTCTATAAGTTCTAAAAGGGCAAGCATCTTGAATCGGGGTTTTTGCGATGTGGTGTTGTCCATGGATTTTGAAATAGAATGATATATTTGAAAAACAGTAATGGTTTGATTATGAGGTATTTTGTGTGTATGGTGTTTTTGTTCGGATTGGTACATCACAGCTGTGCACAGGAAAGATCCCTTGGATTCTTTGTGACCAAAGCCGAGGAAAATGCCCCGGGGCTTTTGGAAAATGCCAACCTTCAAAAGGTAGGGGAACTACAGAACGAAATCATCAGGGCCCAGAACAATGCCTTTCAGATCAATGCCACCTCCGAAGTTTTGGTGGCTCCTTATTTCAACAGTAACGACAAGTTTTTGGATGTGACCACAAACCCTTCCGTCAATGCACTGGGGTATGATGTGGGCATTACCAATGGGGGACTCTATTCCGCCCAAGTGAACATTACCAAAAACATTTTCAATAAGACGATTGTGGACAATCTGTTGCTCCAAAACCAATTGTCCAATGCATCCCTGGCCTTGGGACAGGAGGAAATGACCAGAAATCTGGTCAAGAACATCACGGACCTCTATATCTTCACTTACCAATTGCAACTCCAAAAGGATTTTACCCTTGGTATCATTAAAGATCTCAATAATCGGTTAAAGGTCATGGAGTTATTGGTAAAGCGGGGCATTTTGGCCGAAAGTGACTATTTGGCCATCCAATCGGATATAGGGACGAAACAATTGGAATTGGATCAGATCGATATCAACTTCAAGAACCTCTATACCCAAATGGGTAACTTGTCAGGGATGACCCTTTCAAACTTCGACCCCTTGTCCGAACCCCAAATAGAAACAACGTCCCAAAAGGATACCCTGCTCTTCGAAAAAAGATTTGCCCTGGATAGCCTTCAGATGTCCGCCGATCAAAATGTATTTGAGAACCAATATCGGCCACAGGTTTCAGTGTATGGCAACTCTGGATTGAATGCAGTGGACCTGAACAACCTTCAACGCAGGTTCGGACTCAGTGCAGGCCTCCGGTTGACCATACCGATTTATGATGGCCACCAGAAAAAATACAACGAGCTTCAAAATAAACTGAAATTGGACAATCTGGATTATTATAAGAAGTACAATGAGACCCAGGCCCAAAATACCCTTGAAAGCCTTCAGATGCAGATGGAGGGACAAACGGCATATTTAAAACAGATGGAACAACAACTGCAACTGCAGTCGAACATCCTGGAAATCTATAAACAAAAAATGGTTCAGGGACTTGCTTCCGTAATCGATTATTTGAACCTGGTCCAAACCTATAAATTGACGGCCTATGCCAAACTGCAGGCCCAGACCAACCTCTGGTTGTTGCGAAACCAATATAACTATACAAACTGGTGATATGATGAAAAAGTTATGGTACACCTTTCTTTACATATGGGTCTTGACCTCCGCGGGTTCCTGTAAAAGTGACCCCCAAACCACAACCACATCGGAAGTGCCCATTCAGGTAAAGACCGCTGCGGTTCAACAAGGTGACATCAAGGAATATATTACCTTCAATGGAGTGACCCTGTACCAGAAAAAGGAGAATGTGCGTTCCAATGTTACGGGATATGTCTCTTGGTTGCCCCATAAATTGGGGTCCCATATCCGTGCTGGACAAACCTTTGCCACGGTCAGGACCAAGGAACAGGATGCGCTGGCCGAAGCCGTAAGGATAGATAGTACCTTGGCCAAGCTTTCAGGGCCTATTTCAGTCATTAGCAATGGTACTGGGGTCATAGCCCAACTCAATGTGCAGCGTAATGATTATGTGGCGGAAGGGGATGTGCTGGCCATAATTTCAGAACCAAGGTCCCTCGTGGTCCAAGTCAACGTGCCCTATGAATATGGGGACCATATCGATATCGGGACCCTTTGCGAGATCATGTTGCAGAACGGAACGGTCATACAGGCCAAAATATCGGCCATCCTTCCAGTGATCGACCCTGTTCCCCAATCCCAACAATTTTTGATCGAACTCCCCGACCAAGAACTTCCCGAAAACCTGAACGTGCAGGTCAAGACGGTCTACAAGGAAAAAAAGAATGCCATGGCCGTGCCACACTCCGCCCTACAATCCAATGAATTGTTGACCGATTTTTGGGTCATGAAGGTCTTGGGTGACACCCTGGCGGTCAGACAAGATGTCGAGACGGGCCTCAAAAACGATTCTTTGATCGAGGTGATGTCAAAAAACCTGGGAATCCATGACAAGGTGGTGACCGAGGGCAGTTATCAAATGCAGGATTCCACCAAAGTCAGTATCGAAAAATAATGAAGCTTTCCTACTCCAAATACAAATACCCGCTTTTGGCCATAGCCCTGATGTTATTGATCGGGGGTGTTTTTTCCTATAGGGGACTGAAGACGGGATTGTTTCCCGATATCACCTTTCCGAAGATCAAAGTGATCGCGGATGCGGGTCAGCAACCTGTGGACAAAATGATGACCACGGTGACCATCCCCTTGGAAAATATCATCCGAAGAACGGAAGGGTTGCAATATATCCGTAGTACCACCTCAAGGGGCAGTTGTGAGATTTCGGTCTTTTTGGATTGGAGTACCGATATCAATACGGCCAAATCGCAGATTGAATCCTTTATCAACCAGTCCCAAGTGGATATTTTGCCCAATACGACCACATCCGTAGAGAAAATGAACCCCTCCATTCTGCCGGTAATGGGGTATTCCCTGGAAGGGGAGGGGCTCTCCCAAGTGGATTTAAAAAAAATAGCGAAATATCAGATAAAGCCCTATTTGGCCGCCACGCCGGGTGTGTCTGACATTGCGGTGATAGGGGGCAAGGACAAGGAATACCAAATCGAGTTGAAACCGTATGTCATCCATACCCTTGGTATTTCGATTGCTACGGTTACCAGTGCCGTGGTCAATTCCAATATTTTGCAATCCAACGGATATGCATCCGATTACAATCGATTGTACCTTACCCTGACCGACAATGCCATCGATGATCTGGATGATCTTCGCAACCTGGTCATCATCAACTCCCCGAATCGTTTGATCCGGTTGAAGGATATTGCCGAGGTCAAAGTGACCGAGGCCAAATCCTATACCAAGATCTTGGCCAATGGTAAAAATGTTCCCCTGATCGCTGTCATCAAACAGCCCAATGCCAACCTTGTGGAGGTCAACAACACTATTGAAAAAAAGGTAAGGGAACTGGAGTCCATTCTCCCAAAGGGTGTAAAACTCTTACCCTATTACAAACAAGCGGATTTTGTCAATACCAGTATCAGCAGTATCAAGGATGTACTTTGGATAGGTCTGGTACTGGCCCTATTGGTGGTCATCCTGTTCCTACGGTCTTTTTCGGCCAGTATGGTGGTACTTTTTACCATTCCCCTTTCCCTTTCCTTGACCCTTATTGTTTTGGATGCCATTGGTTACACTTTCAATATCATGACCCTTGGTGCCATTGCTGCTGCCATCGGTTTGATGATAGACGATGTGGTCATCATCGTGGAACAGGTGCATAAGATAAAAGAGGAGCATCCGGACCAGAACGCTGCATGGTGGTCCAAGGAGGCCATTGCCCATTTATTTCCGGCCATGGTAGGGTCGTCCTTGAGCACATTGGTGATTTTTATTCCCTTTGTGCTGATGACAGGGGTGGCAGGGGCCTATTTCAAAGTGATGGCGTTTAGTATGATCATTGCGTTGGCCTGTTCCTTTTTGGTGACATGGCTTGTGGTTCCCGTACTTTCAATGCTGTTTGCCTCGAAAAAGAAAATCACGAAAAAACATCATACGAATACCCAATGGATCCATATGGTTCTGACCAGACCGATGATTGGAATTCTTTTTGCCCTAGGATGTTTGGTCATCATTTGGCTGGTTCCCTCGAAATTGGCGTCCGGATTTTTACCGGAAATGGATGAAGGCAGCATTGTTTTGGACTATTACAGTCCTGCGGGGACCACTTTGGAGGAGACCGATCGGATGCTACAGGTGGTCAACCGGATTTTGGACGAGCAACCGGAGGTGGAAGCCTATTCTGCACGCTTGGGTACACAAATGGGGTTTTTTATAACCGAACAGAACCGAGGGGATTATCTAATAAAACTAAAGGATAAACGGAAAAAGACCACCAGTGAGGTCTCCGATGAGATCAGGAGCCGAATTGAAGCGGCGGTGCCACCTCTGACGGTAGATTTTGGGCAAGTGATCGGTGATATGTTGGGGGATCTTATGAGTTCCGTACAACCTATCGAGATTAAGGTGTTCGGTGATGATATTGGCAAATTGGAGGATTTTTCCCGGCAGATCGCAACATTGGTGGAGCAGGTAAATGGTACGGCCGATGTGAGCGACGGAATCATTGTGGCAGGCCCCGAGGTGCTCATACAGCCCAACGTACCCATTTTGGCACAATTGGGATTGACCCCTGCCGATTTTCAAACGCAATTGGAAACCCAGATACAAGGGGTGGTCATCAGTAGTATCATTGAAAGGGAACAGGCCGTGAACATCCGGTTGGTGTTTCCCGGCACCAACACCAATTCGGTTTCGGATATCCAACAAATGACCCTGCAATTGCCCAGTGGGGATATCGTACCCTTACAAAAGGTGGCGAAAATCGAAATAGGGAAGGGTGTGGCAGAGATCAATCGGGAAAACCAAAAATCCATGGGGGTCATTACGGCTCGCTTGAACAACAGGGACCTGGGGTCGACCTTGACCGATATCCGAAGCAATCTGTCCACGAAGATCAGCCTTCCCCCAGGGTATCATATTGAATATGGAGGGGAATACCAACAACAACAACAGGCCTTTAAGGAATTGATGCTCATTTTGATTGCCGCGGTACTGTTGGTCTTTACCGTCATATTGTTTCTGTTCAGAAGGATCAAGATTGCTCTTGCCATCATATTCATTGCCATTTTAGGGGTTGCAGGTTGTCTGTTGAGTCTATTATTGACAGGAACACCTTTGAACGTAGGGAGTTACACTGGTATCATTATGATAGTTGGGATTATCGGGGAGAATGCCATTTTTACCTATCGACAGTACCAAGAATGTGATGTTTCGTTATCACATCTTCAAAAGATCGAATATTCCATAGCGCAACGATTGCGTCCCAAATTAATGACGGCCACTGCCGCAATCATGGCCTTGATCCCCTTGGCCCTGGGTATCGGAGCAGGGGCCCAGTTGCACCAGCCCTTGGCGATTGCTGTTATTGGGGGGTTGGTCTTTGCATTGCCATTGCTATTGGTGGTACTTCCAATTATACTTAAATTGTTGAAGGAGTAGAAACAATTTAAAAGATGCCATTGATTGGAATTGCTTTGTCAGGAGGAGGTGCAAGGGGAGCTGCCCATATAGGGGTCCTTCAGGCCCTGAATGAGCACGGAATATTTCCGGAAGATGTTTCCGGATCCAGTGCGGGAAGTATCATCGCGGCATTGTACTGTTTTGGATATACCCCGTTGGAGATTCTTGACCTTTCACACGAAAAGGAGTTTTTAAAGATCTTTAAATTGGGAATATTCAATAAGGGAGTTACCGAGCTTACTTTTTTGAAGAGATTTCTTGAAGCCCATATTCATATACCTGGGCACGAGAATCCTAGGAACAGACTTCATGTCTGTATGTCGAATATCAATTCAGGAAAGTTTGAAATAGCCTCAGAGGGTAGTTACATCGTTCCCTTGTTGGCATCATGCGCCTTACCATTACTGTTCAAACCAATTGTTCACAATGGATATACCTATGTCGATGGGGGTTTGTTGAATAATTTGCCCATTTAGCCCCTGATGGCCAGCTGTGATACTGTTATCGGTTCCAGTGTCTGTCCCCATGAAGAAAGGTATGATATCCAGGGAAGACGGAATGTTGGTTCCCGTTGTTTTCAATTGGCCATTTGGAATACTGTCTATCCCCGCCTCAAGGAATGCGATTTGGCCTTGGAAATTGAGGACAGCTATCGTTTCAATATGTTTGACATCAAGGAATCCAAAACACTTTTTGAAATCGGTTACGAGTCCACGTTGAAGAAAATGCCAAAGCTTATGGAAATCCTAGAAGAAAAAAAGTAGGGTTTACTTAGATGATTTTTCCGAAAGCATTTTTTTCAATTCCTTTATTTCCTGCATCAAAAGTGCTATTTCCTTTTCGGCCTTGATGTTGACGTTATAGTCGTTTTCAGCCCTGATCTCTGCTCTTTTGGCCTGAAGGTTTTGTCCTACCATCAACAAGGGCATCAGGAATATTTGGATCATATTGGAAATGAACAGCCAAAGCACAAAAGCGGGATAGGGATCAAACCGGAAGTTGACGGGTGCGAACATGTTCCATCCTAGCCAAAATATGGTCCATGCTAGGATAAGAATAAAAAAACCGATGGTCCCAATTCGATCCGTAATCCATATGGCGAAACGTTCCGATGGTTTTAAATTTTTTTTATAGACGTGGTTGGTGTTCTTGATTTCCATTAGATTTCATTTTTGTCCATGGTATTGGGGAATGTAACGGTTCTTTGGGGGAATGGGATTTCGATACCTGCATCATCAAACCTTATCTTGATACTCTGTAAAAGGTCGCATTGAAGGACAAAGGCATCGGCAGAATTGGCTGCCCACGCCCACACCCGCAGGTTCACAGATGAATCGTTAAGGGCCGTTACCCTGGCAATCACAGGAGGAACTTTGTTCTCCAAATCCTCCTTGTTTCTGGGATCGATATGCAGTGGGTGTTTCGCTACTTCTTCCTTCATAATATCCAAGGCTTTTTCAACATTTGAGGAATATCCTATGCCAATGTCAATCATTTTGCAACACTTGGTATCCCCCAAGTGGGCGTTGATGATCAAATCGGAACTTATCACTGAATTGGGGACAATGATTCTATTGTTCTCAAAATCACGAATCACCACTTGACGTAGGTTTATGTCTTCAACAATTCCAGTAAAACTTTCACGGATGGTAATCTTGTCATTCACGCGGAAAGGTTTAAAGATGACAATCAAGATGCCGCTCATGATATTGCTAAGCGCTTGTTGTGATGCAAGGCCTGCAATCAGGGAAACAACACCGGCACCTGCCAAAAGGGAATGACCGACAATTTTGAATTCAGGAATCTGTACCAAGGCACATGCAATGCCCACCACATAGATCAGTGCGGTAGAAATATGTTTGATAAAGAGAAACCCGGTCAAATCCTTGTGATGGTTCAGCAAGGATTTTTTGATAAAACGGTTTAGGAACCAGTTAAAGACTAAAGCAATTGTAATAGTGAGAAGTATGATAATTACAATCAACGTCAATGTCCTGAATTCTGTAAAAAGCGTTTTGATCATGTTATGCTTATTGCTCTAAAAGTGTTTTGGGAATAACCCTTTTATTTTTCACTATTCTTTTGTTCATTAAATCTAGGCAAATCTATTTGATTTTACATTTTGAAATTTTCTGTGTTTTCCTACAATAGGAATTTTTGATTTCTTAACTTGGAATAGTTTGAAACACATAAAGGTTGTGTTCAAAAGTTGTTTTTTGCTTTCCGTGTTCTTAACGGGAATATCTTTAGGATTTCAGTGGTAAAACAATGATTTTCAATAATATAAGATTTGGTCGATGATTCAGTCATCCCGACGAACCGCCATTTTTGCATGTTAATCTTCAACTAAAAGTGGACTGAACTTGGTCTAAAGATAAGTGATGGTTTTGTTATCTTCAAGGCTAGCCTTGAAGATGGATTCATTAACCATTTAAATCACTTAAAATGACAAAGAAGAAGAACACGGAATCAATCGTAAAGGACATCAAGAGAAAGACAAGGCGCAAGTTCTCCGCGGAGGAAAAGATCAGTATCGTACTGGAAGGGCTCAAGGGCGAGGAATCGGTATCCGGTATATGCAGGCGAGAGGGAATCGCCCCGGCACTGTACTACCGTTGGAGCAAGGACTTTTTGGAGGCTGGGAAGAAACGCTTGATGGGCGACACCTTGCGTGAGGCCAATACCGGTGAGATAAAGGAACTGTGTGGGGAGAACTCCCAACTCAAGGAAACGGTGGCGGAGCTTCTGCTCCAGAACCGTGTGCTCAAAAAAAGTACGAATGGCTTAGGGTAAAATGGAGGAAGTACATGCGATTTACCCAACAGGAGAAATATGAGATCATACGGCTCGTGGAGACATCCGAGATAGGCGTGAACAGGGCATTGAAGGAAATAGGCGTCAACAAGAGCACCTTCTACAACTGGTACGGCAAGTACCTCGAAGGGGGCTTTGACGGCCTAGCCCCTAGTCAAAGGGCCAGGAACACCTATTGGAACAGGATACCCGACAAAATCAGGTCGGAGGTCGTGGAGATGGCCTTGGACTTCCCGGAGGAATCCTGCCCTGGACTTGCCTGCCAGATGACCGATGAAAGGGAGTACTATATCTCGAAGAGCAGTGTCTACCACATATTGAAGTCCCGTGGACTGGTGACATGCCCTGCCTTTGATACCATGGCCGCCTCACAGGAGTACAGGGACAAGACCACAAGGGTCCACCAGATGTGGCAGACGGACTTCACCTATCTGAAGATCGTGGGATGGGGGTGGTACTATCTCTCGACCATCCTGGACGATTACAGCCGTTATATCGTCCATTGGGAACTCTGCCCCTCGATGAACGCGGGGGACGTGAAGAAAACAGTGGGAAGGTCACTGGAAAAAGTGTCGCTGCCCAAGGGGAAAACGCCAAGGCTCCTCTCCGACAACGGGCCCTGTTACATCAGTGGCGAACTGAAGGAGTTCATAACGGAAAGGGAGATGGAGCACATCCGGGGAAAGCCCAAACACCCACAGACACAGGGCAAGATAGAGCGTTACCACCGTTCGATGAAGAACATCATCAAACTGGACAACTATTATCTGCCTGGGGAACTCAAGGAAAGGTTGGAAGAGTTCGTGGACTATTACAACAACAGGAGATACCACGAATCATTGGACAACCTGACCCCTGCAACCGTATATTTTGGATTGGACAAGAAAATATTGGAAAACCGTAAATCGATAAAGAAAAGAACGATGCTCAAAAGAAGGAAAGAGCACCAAATTCAAAAGTTGAAACTATGACTTAACTTTGTACTGGGCCAGTTCAGATTCGTTTGAAGACGTACAAATTTATGCTAGGGTATTGGAAAAGAAAGTAGGAGAAGATATGAGGATACTGGTTGAAAAAATGGTTGGTAAGTAAAGCTTTCCAGTAAGAATTGATCAAATTCATCAATTTTACTCCATTTTAGCAGTATATAGATGTATTTTACATCCATATTATCTAGTTACTTGCAAGTTGAAAACCGAACTCTTTGAATAGAAAATGAATAATATTAAAGACTTAAATATAGAAAGTGAACTTTTACCAATATTCGACTATTCTCTGAATGTATTTTCAAGGAACAAAATCCTTGAAATTCTTGGAAAACCATTAGAATCGACTACGGACATAATTCAACGGCAGAATATCCTTAAAGGATTTTCTGAAAATGAGAAAATACTAAAGGACTATTCATATACTGTTCTATACTTAAACGAAGTTCATTTTTTCCTTAATGATGAAAAAATCGAGGACCTTTCAAAGAAAAAGCTGAAATATAAACTGTTTGCTTCAAAACAAGAGAAAGCAAGATATACAAGCAAGCTTAATCAATTGGTTTTGTTTTTCCATCGTTTGGAGTCCAAATATTTTACCAGATTGAGATTAGAAGCTTTTCCAAAGGAATATGCTTTGAACATAAAACAAATATTGCAGTTCCTATCAAGTTTTGGACTTCATAAGTTTGAGCATATAATTAGAGAAAAGGGACTTAAGGACAATCATGTAATTGAATTGACAGAAAAAATCAATGAACTAAAAAGGAAGGAATTGGTAAGGCCTTTTTGGGAAGCTTTTTTTCTGTTCGAGTCATATCTATCGATTCATATAGGGATCATAGAAAACAATTTTTCATTTCCAATTTTTACCAAAGACAAGATCAATCTTAGTGATTTTTACCATCCATTATTAGAAAATCCAGTCAAAAACAATCTGGAAACCAGCAGCAATGTAATCGTGTTAAACGGACCAAATATGTCTGGAAAATCAACTTTTCTTAAAGCTATTGGACTTTGTATGTATTTTGGTCATTTAGGACTTGGCATACCAGCATCAAAAGGGGAAATTCCATTTTGTGATTACTTTTCAATTGAAATCAACAGAAGAGATGATATTTTAAACGGATACAGCCATTTTATGACCGAAGTGATGAACCTTAAAAAAGTAGTCGAACAAGTAACAAATGGGAAAAAATGCTTTGCTGTTTTTGATGAACTTTTTAGTGGTACAAATGTGGAAGATGGTTTTGAAATTTGTAGAACAACAATAAATGGATTAAGCAAATTCAAAAAGTCATATTTTTTTATTTCTACTCACATTCAAGAGCTAAAAAGTGTTTCAAACAGACAAATTGAAAATTATTATATCGATTGTGAGTTGATTGATAACACCCCTACTTTTACTTATCAGCTAAAAAAAGGTTGGTCGGACATAAAGGTTGGTCGGATTTTATTTGAGAAAGAAGGTTTAAACAAAATGTTGAATTAAAAAGAAGCCGGGGTAATGGCGATGAGTAATTTGTAAGCTCCCCTTAAAACCGAACTGTTTAAAAGTAGAATAATAATCTTAATTTTAAACAGCGTTATGAGGAAGAGCAAATTTTCACCAACACAGATTGCAATGATTTTAAAGGAGTTCGACAACGGCAAGTCCGTTGCCGAGATAACCCGTGACCACGGGGTCAGCTCTGCGGCATTTTACAAGTGGCGTTCGAAGTACGCCGGTATGAGCGGCAAGGAGCTCAAGCGCTTCAAGGAGCTCGAGGAGGAGAACCGCAAGCTCAAGCAGATGTACGCCACCTTGGCCCTGGACCACCAAATGGCAAAGGAGATCATCGAAAAAAAGCTCTGAGGTCCTGCCGTAAGCGAAGCATTGGCAAGGATTTTGCCCATTACGGCATCAGGGGCGTGCTGTGTCCTTAATATCAGCAAGAGCGTTTATTATTACAGTCCGTTGCCAAAGGATGACGGCGAGATTCAACAGGCCCTTCGGGAAAAGGCCAGGGAACATCCGGAGGAGGGTTTCTGGATAGCCCATCACCGTTTGAGGGCGGAGGGGAGGCCATGGAACCATAACCGCGTTTACTGTGTCTACAGGGCACTTGGACTGCCCTTGAGAAGAAAGGCAAAGAAACGCCTGCCGTCACGTGTAATGGAACCTTTGGAGGTCCCAGCGGAGGCGGACCATACTTGGAGCATGGACTTTGTCACCGATGTCCTAGAGAACAGACGGCGGTTCAGGGCACTCAACATCATGGACGATTACAACAGAGAGGCGCTGCACATCGAAGTGGACTTTTCCCTGACAAGCAACCAGGTGGTATGGGTCTTGAACCATCTGATAAACCGAAGGGGGAAGCCCAGGCGGATACGAATGGACAACGGCCCTGAATTCATAGCAAAGCTCACCTCCCAATGGAGCGAGATGCACGGAATAGAGTTCAAATATATACAACCGGGAAAACCGACCCAGAACGCTTTTATGGGACGGTTCAACGGCAGTTTTAGGAGAGGGACCCTCAACAGGTTCATCTTTGAGGACATCGATCAGGTAAGGGAACAGGCACGGATTTGGATGGACGATTACAACAATTACAGACCTAACAAGGCCCTGGGATATGTGTCCCCCAAACAATATCTGGAGCTTAATTCCTTGTGCGGTACCGCTCAAGGAATTAAAAACGATAACTTTGATGAAGTTATAGAAAAATGAGCAGTTCTATCTAGGGGGAGCTTACATCTTACAAGGGAAAATAGGGAGGACATGCAGAAGGTTATGCAGATTTATTCCAATAAGACAGAACAATTTCAGAAGCTAAGCTGTAATAGTTAAGACTTAATCTGACAATCTTAATAAATTAGTTTAACCCTTAAATTAGATTTGTCAGATGAGTACAGAAGAGAAGATTATCAAACCAAAGTTAGGACTGCTGGAACTTGCCAAGCAGTTGGGCAATGTATCCCAAGCCTGTAAGGTCATGGGATATAGTCGGGATAGTTTTTATAGGTTCAAAGAACTTTATGAACAGGGTGGAGAGCTGGCTCTCCAAGAAATTTCGAGAAAGAAGCCAATTCTGAAGAACCGTATCGGCGAAGAAATTGAGAAGGCCGTTGTAGCGATGGCCACCGAGCTTCCTGCCTATGGACAGTTACGTGTTTCCAATGAACTGAAGAAGCGGGGAACGTTCATATCTCCCGGTGGTGTACGGAGTGTTTGGTTGCGCCATGACCTAGAGACCTTTAAAAAGCGGTTGAAGGCCTTGGAGGTCAAATCCGCCTACTGACCGAGGACCAGTTATAGGCCCTGGAACGTGCAAAGGAGGAGAAACAGGCCCACGGGGAGATAGAAACGCACCATCCGGGCTATCTGGGCGCACAGGACACCTACTATGTCGGTTCCGTCAAAGGGATCGGCCGGATCTATGCGCAGACCTTTATCGACACCTATTGCAAGGTATCGTTCGTAAAGCTTTATGACCGCAAGAACGCCATTACGGCCGCCGACCTTCTCAATGACAGGGTAATCCCCTTCTTTCAGCAGAAAGGGCCTCCCTTGCTGCGCATATTGACCGACAGGGGAACCGAGTACTGTCGAAAACGGGAGCACCACGAATACCCGCTTTACCTGACCATTGAGGACATCGACCACACCAAGACCAAGGCAAAGAGTCCGCAGACCAATGGAATCTGTGAACGTTTCCACAAGACCATGCGGAATGAATTCTTCTTTGTCACCTTTAGAAAGAAGGTCTACAAGTCCATTGAAGAGTTGCAGAATGCCCTGGATCAGTGGATCGGATGGTACAACTCCGAGAGGACGCACACAGGAAAACACTGCTATGGCAAGACACCTTTGCAGACTTTCGAGGATTCCATACTTTTAGCAAAAGAAAAGCTTATCGATCACAATGAGCTTAAAAGTTCTTTTCAAGTGTCAGATTAACCAAAACTGTCAGGTTAAGTAGTGGCTAGTACAGCTAAGACATAATAACCTCCTATAAAAGTCGAAAAGCAGTTTAGGGAAGTTTTTGAGAAAGTAGCTAGGGAATCCCCTTATTTTTGTGAAAATATGTTGATTGCAATATCTTCGGAGGCATTTTTTTGGGTCGCCCAAATATGCAATTTCTCCCCATAATCAACCTCTAAGCCTGCAGCACCAATAAAATCCACTCCATTTGTACAAGTGAAAAGCTTTGTTGCAATCTTTTCCATTTGTGGTTCGAATTGATTAATACTGCTCACATAAATAAGGTCGGCACACCCGGTTTTCATTTCCGCATAGAACCCGATGGCAAAGATGTCCTTTTCATCCATGATGAGGTTGATGGATTGATAACTTGCCCAATCCTTTGGAGCGTCAAAACTTTTAAGCAACCTGTACTTTCCACTTTCGGGTTCAACAGCATAAAAATCCCAGATTCGGGAATCCCAGTTGGCCACCACCATCAAGTAACCCTCGCCGAGTTTTAGTAGTCCAGTGGCGCCGCTTGTCGGCCTTTTGGCTTCCCCTGTCCTATCGATGATGACATCGGGTATCGACTTATAAAGATTGCCATTCCCGTAATTGTAGATGCAGGCCTTTGCACTGGTCTTTTTGAAATTGTCCTCGATCCCTACCGCAAGATATCCATTGCTCACTTGGATTCCTCCTGCATGCCGGAACGGTTCTTTCATGAGTGTGATAAGGGTGTCGGTCTTTTGGCTTTCCATATCCATTTGTAGGATATAAGATTGGTGTAATGAACTCCCGGAAACCAAAAGTTTTTTTCTTCCCTGGGTCTCCATTACCTGAATCCCTTGAAAATGCCCATTTTCAGTAGGAACAACGAGGGTGTTTTTTATATGGACTGTGGTTGGGCTGGTGTCGATGGCCTTGAATGCTTCGGGAACATTCCTCACTTTCTGGGACCATATCGGGAAAGGAGATAGCAGCAATGGAATTACAAAGTGCACTAATCTTAAAGGTCCTTTTGGGCAACAAAAAAAGAAAACAGTTATTCGTTGAATCATTTTTTGGTTTGTTGAAGAGAGTTCAAAATCGAAGTGTCCCGAAAAAACCTGCCTAGTTGCCTGGTCTTAAAGCGTGCCTGTTCCTTACATCTTCAGGAAGGCTTAGGTTGTAGCTGGCCCCGAAGCCATCTATTTGGTGGTAGATGTATCCCTGCCAAGGGTCGAGCCCCAGTATTCTGGGATCTCCTGTTTCTTCCAAATGTGTTTTGAGTTGATTCCACATGGCATTTTTGTAGGATTGGTATTCTGGATCATACGCCAAGTTCTTGGTCTGACCTGGATCGTCGGCTATCTTGTAAAGTTCTTCCATAGGTCTTTTTCCGAAATTCCATTCATATTCCTCAGGGTATTGCGCAGCATGTTCTAGGATGAAGGTCTTTGTGGGACTGGCATCCACATCGCCATGATAGGTTCGGTTGGATGAAACAAAATCCGGTCCTCCTGTGGGCCACCGCTCCGATTCAAAATTTCGGATATACAGATATTCCTTGGAGCGAATGGCGCGGGCTGGATATGTGGCCCCTTCCGGCCTGCACCATGTATGTCTTTCGGTTGCGGTAAAAATATGGTCCCTTTCCTTTTCAACCTCACCTTCTTTCTCCGACATGAGGATGGGGAGTAGACTTTTCCCTGTCATTTCGGTAGGGATATCCAAGCCGGCAGCTTCAAGGAAAGTGGGCGCAAAGTCGGTATGGGACACGAGGTCATCCACAACTCGTCCCCCTTTGATCTTGTTGCCCCAACGTATGGCCAAAGGCATTCTGGTTCCCCAATCATATAAGGTGGTCTTTGCCCGGGGAAAGGGCATCCCATTGTCCGATGTAACGACAATCAGCGTATTGTCCAGTTCTCCCTGTTCTTCCAATATGTTGAGCATACTGGCCAAATGGGAGTCGTACCACTCTATTTCGTAATAATAATCCAGTATATCGCTTTTCACCACATCATCGTTGGGCCAAAAAGGGGGCACTTCCACATCTTCCACTTTTTTTCCGCTCATTTTCCCCACACCCTCTTCATAGACCCGGTGTGGCTCAGTGGATCCAAACCAAAAGCAGAAGGGTTGCCCGTCCTTGCGGTCCGTTAAAAAATCCTTGAAATTTTTGGTATAGTCCCGTTTGTCCACTCCACGGGCAAGATGCCCCTCCAATTTGCTGTTGTATGGGGTGCCAATAGGGTCTTTTTTGAGGCCCAAGGCCCCAAAGTCACCAGGAAGCCATCCTTTTCCGGTATAGCCCACATGATAGCCCGATTCTTCCAACATATGGGGATAAATTTTCAGATCGGCAGGAATGGAGCCAAACAGAACCCCAGCCTGCCCTATACGCCATATGTCCTGGCCGCTGATGACCGCACTTCTGGATGGGGTACACGAGGGGCTGGCTGTAAAAGAATGCGTAAAGAGGACCCCTTCTTCCGCAATTCTGTCAAATGCAGGGGTTTTTACCACTTTGTCCCCAAATGCACTGGTATGCAACCATGACTGATCGTCCGCAAAAACAAAGAGGATATTGGGTCTGTCCCTATTCTGCGACAAGTCTTCGTTATCGGCGGATTTTTGTGTTGGGTTGACGCATCCGAACACAGTTGAAAGAAATGCGACAAGGGTGACTTTTCGTAATATGGTATACACAATGATGGAGCTTTAGTCTGTTCAAGTAAACAAATAAATCCTATTTGTTCAATTATATGGAAGAAATGACCTGTTATTTTATGCAAACCTTTGCATTTTGTTTCGTTTTATCAAAAAATCATAAAATGTCTTGATGGTTGTTCAAATGGAAACCTGTTGCCGGGGATCATCCACTTTGGATGGTCATTGGGAATTGTAAAAGGAGAGTTTATGGAAACCCTTCAATATGTAGTTTGAAATCAAAAAAGCCCGGGAACAAATGCCCCCGGACTTCCGCACCAACTAAAAGTGCTAACTAAACTTAAATTGTGGAGAAATCAATGGGAGTCCTGTAGGATTTCCATGATCTTATGAACGACCTCATTGTTCTCATAAACGCCCTGAAATTTTTGGGAATGAGGCCCATAGGCAAAAATAGGGACCATGGCTGCCGTGTGATCGAAGGTGGTAAAATCCCCTTCGACAGTATGTGCGTTGAGGCTGCCTTGTGGAATGCTGAACCCCGAGGTCTCATGGTCTGCGGTAATAATGACGAGCGTGTTGCCCGATGTGTCTGCAAACTTGATGGCCTCGGTTATGGCCCTATCAAAATCGATTCCCTCGCTTATCAGGCCTGGTGCGTTGTTTTGGTGGGCGTACTTATCTATTTTGGCGCCTTCCACCATCAAAAAGAAAGGCTTGTTCTTGGCCTGTAGGAAGGCGATACTGTTTTTGGTGGTCTCCGCAAGTATATTTTCCCGGCCTTCCAAAATGCTGGGTACATCGCCGTCTGCAAGGAAATGGCCAACCTTATCGTGTTTGGAACTTCCTATGGTTTCTATACGGTCAAGAAGGGTGAAACCGGATAGGTCTTTTGGATCGTTGAAGTCCTTTTTCCCGCCCCCCACAAATAAGGAGAGTTGGCCCTTTGGAAGATCTGAGGCTATTTCGGAAGTCATGGACCGATCTTCTTGGTGGGCATAAAAAGAAGCAGGAGTCGCCCCGGTAAGTTTATCCGTAGTGATACAACCGGAAACATATCCGTATTTGGACAACATTTCGGGCATATTGGCGAGTGGTTGTCGCAAGGTATCCAGACCTATGGAACGGTTGTAGGTCTTGCTCCCCGTGGCCAAAGCCGTCCCGGCAGCAGCGGAATCTGTGGTAAAATCGTCCGTGGAGGCCGTTTTCAAAAAGCCAATGCTCCTAAGCTGCGTCAACGTCAATGCGCCACCATTGGCCAAAGTAGCAGCAGAGATTTGGGAAAGACCATTGCCATCGCCAATGAGGAGAATGATATTTTTTAAAGGCCGATCAGTTTGGTCAGGGGCATAAGTAGGGGTGTAGACTTCCGAAAAGATTTTGTTCCGGTACGTTCGCTCGGTCAGTGAGGTCATAAATTCCGAACAGGCAAATGGTTGGTCCGTATTGATGAAATCAACACCGAGAGCACTGAGTGACCTCCATGCGGTTTTTGTATCGGGAGTGGCCCAAAACCTGAAAGGTTTGCCAAGGCTATGGGCCTTATCAATGGTCTGCTTTACTTTGACAAGGTCTTCCGCGGTCAATCTTCCCAATCCGTTCCATGAAGATGTTTTTTTGAAGTTGAGGCTGATCAAGGCCACTTTGCTCCATGCCTCTGCATTGTCCAGGGTTTCCAGACTCTGGTAATCGAACGTTATGAAGGATGGGTAGTCCACATATTTTTCTGCAGGCGGTCGGCTCCCTGAAATGACCAAGGTTATTTTTTCATTTTCAGTGATATGGGGGTATGCTTCCAGTAAGGAGACCAAAATTTTTAGGGTAGGCTCGGCCTCCGATTTGATATCGATCAACAACTGCAGGGATTTTTGGGTCCCCAAGCCCAACGAAAGTATTTTTTCGATGGGTTGCAGATATAGGTTTTCAATGGTACGGTCGGGTTTTATTTCTGATGCTTCGTGGGTGGCATAAAGGATGCCGTTCTTTAAAAAGATGTCCACTTCGATGGAGTTTGCCCCACTTGAATAGGCATTCCAAAAGGGAACGGCCTGCTCATAATCATTATGGGAATGTATCTGCTGGGCAGAAACTTGGGAAACAAAAATGCATGCTCCCAAAAGAAATGAAAATTGGGAACAGATATTCTTTAAAAAGAGAGAAATATGGGCCATCGGATTGTTTTTTTGGGTTGAACACGCCATTATTCAAATTTTGTGATGAATGATGAATGTCCCAAAACAACAACAAATTATAGGTTCCATGAAAAAACATTATGCAAACCTTTGCACAATAATGGCAACACCATCCGCTCATTATCAGGGATTTATAAAGAGGTGGGGTAGGGTTCCTATCAAGGCTGGTGTTGCACGTGTAGCAAGCGTTGAAAACGTGTTTGAACCAGTCGTTAAATGCTTGCAAATTAAAGGTTAACCAATGCAAACCTTTGCATAAAGTTTTGAAGTGAGCATATTATCGATATGGGTTTTTTATTGTTATTTGGTTGCCGAATTAACAATTTTAATCAGCCAAATATGAAGAAACTTAAATTTTTAATATTCATTTTTCTTATTGGTTACTCAACGGTTTCGTGGGCACAGAAGACGATTACCGGTACGGTTACCGATAGTAATGGAACTCCTCTTCCAGGAGCAAGTATAGTTGAAAAGGGAACTCCCAATGGTGCAGTTTCCGATTTCGATGGACGATACACGATCACGACCGCTACAGATACCCCAACATTGATTGCTTCTTATTTGGGTTTTGAAACTGTGGAAAAAACTGTGTCATCTGCTTCGCAAACGATTGATTTCAGCCTTGCAGAGGCCAGTAATGTTCTGGATGATGTCGTTGTCATCGGTTATGGAACCAGTTCAAAGGAGAAGATTACCGGCGCCGTCGTAAGCTTGGACGCAAAGGATATCCAAGAATTTTCGAATGCCAACTTTGACCAAGCCATTGTGGGTAAGATGCCCGGTGTGGATATCTTGACGAATGCAAGGAATCCCGGGGATGGAAACACCATTACCATTCGTGGTGTTGGTTCCATTACCAGGGAAGCAAACCCCCTTGTGGTGGTGGATGGTTTTCCACTGGCGGAGGGTAGTTCGTTGAATGTGATCAACCCGAACGATATTGCAAGTATAGATGTCATCAAAGATGCAGCATCTTCTGCCATATATGGATCCAGGGCAGCCAATGGTCTCATTATGATCACCACCAAAAAAGGCAGGAGCCAAAAACCGACCGTTCAGGTGAACTCCGTTGTGGGTATCCAGGAACGCACAGGCAGCTATGACCTTTTGAATGCCTATGACGCAGCTATATTCTTCAGGGATGCGCGTAATAATGCCTATTTGAAGAACCATCCTACCGGTAGTGCAACAGATACTGAGGCCCAACGTATTGCTAATGGCGCAAACGTGAGGGAACTTATTTTGGACTATACCGTCCCATACCTGAACAATGAGCCAGGATTGACGGATTATAATTGGGAGGACGGTGTATATAGGGCCGGCATTGTACAAAACCACTACGTGAACGTTTCTGGGGCCACCGATGCCACAGATTATTCAGCCTCGATTGGATATACCAATGAAGAGGGTATAGTGATCACTGCCGATCAGAAACGCTACACGACCAATTTGAAATTGAACACCAAGCTGAGTGAACGTCTCAAGTTTGGGGTCAACCTGAATGGGTACTATGCGGAAAGGGGCCTTACCAATGGCAGCAATGAATACAGGTTTCCCATTGACCCTGCTGGTAGGGCCATGGTGTACATGTTCCCATTTTTCTCCGCCTATAATGATGCGGACCCTACAGGTTACAACATAGAGGCCCAGATCTTGGCCAACAGACCGTACAATGGAAACATGCAGGAAAACCCTGTGGCCATGGCCGAATTGTCCAAATATGAGCGAAGGGAGTTCAGAACGTTTGGGAACACCTATCTGTCCTATGAGCCCATTGACAATCTGGTATTGAAGAGCTCGGTAGGTTATTTGTTGGGAGCATCCTTCACAGACCAATATGCACCCATGCTTACAGGTGCCTATCGTGAATTGATCAGCGAGCGTAACTCACAACAAGGATCTGAGGATAGAAGCGACCAAGCCGATATCCTTATCGAGAACACCATCAATTACGATTTCAATATAGGCAAGCACTCCTTCAATACCTTATTGGGGCAGAGTTTCCAAAAAAGTACATCCACGGGACTCTCCGTACTAGGGTATGATTTTCCAAATGATATCATTGAGAACATTGGAGGATCAACGGTACAGACAGCCACTGCTTCCAGGAGCAGATGGACACAGCTTTCCTACTTTGGAAGGGTCATGTACAACTACGATGGCACCTATTTCTTATCGGGATCTATCCGTACCGACGGATCTTCCAGATTTGGTAAGGACAGTAGGTATGGTACTTTTGGGTCCTTTTCTGCGGGCTGGTTGTTGAGCAATGAGTCGTTTTTCCCTAAAAATGATGTCCTCACCCATGCAAAACTACGTTATAGCTGGGGACAAACAGGGAACAACCAAATAGGCAACTATGCCCAATATGCTTCCATAGGAACAGGAAGGGACTATCCATATGATGGAACGCTACATCCAGGTGCAGCACCATCAACGGCCCCATCATATTCCCTTTCGTGGGAGACCAATACATCGAACAACTTTGGTCTTGATCTGAATTTTTTCAATAAGGTGAG
This sequence comes from Flagellimonas amoyensis, assembly GCF_003058265.1. Classification (GTDB taxonomy): domain Bacteria; phylum Bacteroidota; class Bacteroidia; order Flavobacteriales; family Flavobacteriaceae; genus Flagellimonas; species Flagellimonas amoyensis. Next base: position 377,746 of record NZ_QBUK01000002.1, on the reverse strand, counting down.
CTTGGGCGTGGATTATTACGTCTCCAACATCACTGACTTACTATTGGACAGGCCGGTTCCCCAGCACACAGGATTTGATGAATCCCTTCAGAATATTGGGGAGATGAAGAACAATGGTTGGGAATTTCAGTTGAACGCCTATGATTTTAATGTAGGGGGCATGCAGCTGGGCTTCAATGCCAATGTGGCCACCAACAAGAATGAAATCGTATCCTTGGGAGGTCCTGAGGAATTGTTCGAAGGTTCTAGCCAACGTTTTATAACACGAGTGGGCGAATCGTTATCCAACCTATACGGATATAAGATCATAGGGTTGTTGAAATCCGAAGAGGAAGTGGCAGCATACACCAGTACCACGACTACCACGCTTTCCGCACAAGTGGGGGACTATATTTTCCAGGATACGGATGGTAATGGTACTGTAAATGCGGACGACCGCGTGCTATTGGGGGATTACAACCCAGAGGTCACCTACGGTTTTGGAGTGAACTTGGCGTACAAGGGCTTTGATTTTAGCATGAACTTCAACGGAACTGTGGGAAGGGTGGCCTATGATGAAATGACATCAAGGTATCTGGAGTATGGGGAAGCGTTCACCAATACGAACTACTATTACTTCAACAATTATTGGGATCCCACCAGAAACCCGAACGGATTTTTGGCCCCACCCGATGCCTATGGCAATACATCCACGCGATCGGCAAGTAGAAACCCTACCAATTATAATGTTATGGATGCGGACTACCTCAGATTGCGAAGCGTGCAGTTGGGCTACAACTTTCCATCCAGTGTGGTGGAACAGTTACAACTTCAAAGCTTACGAGTGTATATTTCGGCGAACAACCTGCACACTTGGACAGACTACAGAGGCATGAACCCAGATGGTGGGGACAATGGAAACCCACTTCAAAGAGGATTCATCTTCGGAACAACTTCTGTACCACGACTTGTATCAGCAGGTATCAATCTAACCTTATAAAATTAGTATCATGGTTTTAAAACGAATATTCACATACATTTTGGCAATGCTGTTTTTTGTGGCCTGCGAAGATCAGTTGGACCAACTTCCGGAAACGAATATATTATCGGAAAACTTCTATACCGATCAGGATAATGTAGAAACCACAGTGACCGCAGCCTATAACGAATTGCAGGATCTCTACGATTATTATATGATCTTGTGGGGAGAGATACCCACGGACAATACCTATGTCCAAGCACCCAACTCCAATGGAGGGGTAAGGGCCTTGGAAGATTTTTCATGGATCAGTACCGATGGATTTGTGGGCAGTATCTGGGAGAACTCCTATGAAGGGATTTTTTATGTGAACACCGTATTGGATGTCATTGAAGATATTCCGTATGACAGTGAATCCCTAAAAAATATACGGATCGGGGAAATGAAGTTCATCAGGGGATTGTTATATGACAACCTTACCACCATATACGGGGATGTTCCCTTGGTATTGACCATTGATGATCCCGTGAATGCCTTTGATGACACCCGTACCCCGGTAGCGGAGATATATGCACAGATAGAGACGGATCTATTGGATGCCATTGCGCTATTGCCCACGAGCAACAGTGCTGGTAGGGCCAATGAGTATGCCGCAAGGGCCATTCTTGCCAAGCACTATATGAAACGCCAAATGTTCGGCGAGGCAGAGGACCAATTGGAGATCATTGTAGGGTCGGAACAATATGACCTAGCTCCCTTGGATGGATTGTTCGGTGTTGATAATGAAGGGAATGTTGAGGATGTATTCAGTGTTCAATATGCTTCCAACCTGGATGGGATGAGCGAGGGTAGTAGGTATTATTACATATTTACCCAGCCTGATGATCAAGGAGGAATGGGGGCCATGGCCATGGAAAGTTCCCTCTACGATCTTTATGAAGTGGATGATCTTCGTAGGAATCTGATCAATGAGTCCAGTAATGTCTACTATATCAACAAATGGACACCATCTCCCAACAGTAATAGGGAAGATGCCGGGGACAACCACTATGTGGTCCGATATGCGGATGTACTGCTGCTCTATGCCGAATGTTTGAACGAAAACAACAATACGCCCTTGGCCGGAACCTATCTCGATTTGGTTCGGGAGCGGGCCAATCTTACCGGCACTACGGCATCCGATCAGGCAAGCATGAGAACGGCCATCGCCCTTGAAAGAAGACTGGAGTTGGTAGGTGAGGGACACAGATGGTTCGATCTTTTGAGAACAGGAACGGCCATTCAGACCATGAACGATTTCTTCACTGCCGAGAATAGGAACATAACCGTTAACCCTATTCGTTTGTTGGCCCCGATCCCACAAGCAGAAGTCGACATTACCGAAATGCAACAAAACCCAGGATATTAGTGGGAAGGAATAAATGGTATATGAGATTGGATAGAGTTAGTCAAGTATTTTTTCTCTCATTGCAGGAAGGGGCCCTTTTTGGGGCCCTTCTCGCAATCTAAATATGAAGTAGCATGAAGGGATTGATACGTATGGTCTCCATGGTATTGGGCTCTTGTGTTATCTTCGGATGCTCAACGTCGGGGGATGCCCAATCTACGGTTACACCACCCGATGGAAATGGGGGTACTGATCCAACGGTCAAGGATTCCACTACGGCCATTTACAGACAGTTTTTTTTCCGGGGAACCCACAATTCGTACTCGGGAAACCTAGATGGCATGAAACGGGAAGGAATTGCGACCCAGTTGGAACGAGGACTACGGTTTTTTGAATTTGACCTATACTCATACCATACGCCAAAATATTTGGAAACCAATTGGTTGGAAGAAGGGAAGATAGCCTCGGTATTTGATTATCAAGGAAATACACATTTGCTATCCTATTCCGCCAGTAGAGGTGTCATGAACATATACAAGGTGTTGGATGGCAAAACCGTTCAGTCATACAGCAATGATGCAGAACCTCTTGATGCTGGGGAAAGAGAATTTTCCCTATTGACCTTAGGTACGGAACTATACATCTTAAGTTACGAATATAACACAGGGGATCTGATCATCTATGCGTTTGATGGCGAAGGGATGGACATCATATTTTCAGGTAAGTTGGGTGCCGAAAAGGGTTCATTGTCCACATTTGTTTATAAGAATACTGCTTATGTATCAGTCATCACCAATGATGGGTCTGTCCTTGAAATCCGTAAGCTCACCTTCGGAGAGGACAGTGCTAGCGTGGGGTCGGTCATTTATGAGGATGGTTCTGTGGATATTGGGGAGCTTGTTTTCCCTTTCGAGCAGGACAATGCCCTATATATCTTCAAGTACAATGCCCATTCTGCAAAACAATTTTCCGTGGATGCAGTGGATACCCATGCAGATACATGGTCCAAGGCGAACAGTGTTCTTGGTATGTCCGAAAAGCTTATGGGAGAGATACAGGCAGCATATACGGATGGAAAGCTCTATGTAAATTCCTATGGAACAAATGGGGATGTGATCGGATTCAGATTGATCATCGACAAAGGCATGCCCAATTTGGTCTATGAGTACAACAATGAAGGAAACATGCTCACCGAGGCCGATGCAAGTACATACCCAGCTGAAAATGGGTACTACTTGTTTTTGCAGAAAGGTCAAGAAGTGCAACTGTCCCATATCGATATGGGAAAACTTACCCTTGGGCATGATGCACCTGGTGATGAAGTGGATTTTTCCGTGGACAATCCTTCCTCCATTTTTCTGGAGGATTGGATATCCTATATCGTGGATTGGAGCAATGCACACCCCTATCACGAACCCCTTTTTATCATGACCGAACTGAAAGACTATGAACAGTGGATGGTCGACGCTAAGTGGCAGAACATCATCCGGCTTATGCAAAATAGTTTTGGGGATAGACTCAGGTATCACAGTTCCGATGGGTTCTCCAACGAAACCATTGTGGACAACAACAAAATAGTGGATGGAAAAACCCCCTATTTCATGGACAGTAATGGCTCGAAGGAAGGAGGGCTGTTGGGAAAAGTGGTCCTCTATATCCAGCCCAACATCAAGATCACCAGAAGTGCGGACACCAACAATTTTGAACCCTTTGTAACCAAGGATGGAATGCTTCAAGAGAATTTTCTCCAATTAAAAAGATACAGGGAGAACAATAAACTGGTGTCGCCCGACTGGCGGCATGCCGAAAACTATGGAAACGATATTGGGGCCCATATCGATGGTAAGGACGACAGTTACATCAGCCGGATTTTTCATATGCAAAGCCCGGATGGTGATGGCCAGTATGACAATATCCGATGCACGGACGTCATGTTCGCTGTCTCAGACAGGCCCTATCAAGGATTATATGTGGAATATGCAGAGGAGCAAAAGGTAAAGAACCAGCTGGCAACCGTTTCCGGTTGTGATGAATAGAGGCTGGTAGTACTTGAAAAAGTAAAGTTCATTGGTTTTTTGTCAAGGATAGACAGGGTAGCAAAATGCATCTGGATTGAAGGCTGATCGTTCTCACCTAGTGGGATGGAATCGGAAAATTAGTTGTATTTTGTATACAGGTCGAACAAAAAAATAGAAGATGTCTTGCTATTGATTTTGGAAGACGAACGACATCAAATGAAGTAAAGATTTATACAGATCTGTTATGAAAAAGGGACGTGTAACCCTCAAGGATATTGCAACCAAGCTCAATTTATCACCTTCAACGGTCTCAAGGTCGCTGAACGATCATCCCGCGATAGGTGAGGAGACCAAAAAGGCGGTGAAAGAGTTGGCAAACGCATTGGATTATCAGCCTAACCCCATGGCATTGGGCCTATTGCAGAAAAAATCCAATACCATCGGGGTGATCGTGCCAGAGATAACCAGTCATTTCTTTTCTGCGATCATCACGGGTATCCAGGATGTGATCGGACCATCGGAATACAACATTATGATCTGTCTTTCCAACGAGTCGTATGAAGAAGAGTTGACCCTGGTCAAAAAATTGTCGAAGATGAGGGTGGATGGCATTTTGGTATCCCCTTCTTCCGCAACCAAGGATTTTGACCATTTCCGCAGACTCCAGAACAATGATGTGCCTGTTGTCGTATTCGATAGGGATTGTCCCGGTCTGGAAGCGGATAAGGTGTTGGTGGACGATTATTCCGGAGCATATCAGGCAGTTGAATATCTCGTCCGTTCCGGTTGCACCAAAATAGCGCATCTGGGCGGACCGCTGAACCTGAGCACGACCAAGCATAGGTTGCAGGGGTATCTGGATGCCTTGGAGAAAAATGGGATCCCCAAAAGGGAAGAATATATTTTTCATGTCAAGGGTTTTTCGCATAAGGACGGTCTCAAGCCAGCGAGGAAGCTTTTGGAGATGGAAGATGCCCCGGATGCCATTTTTGCGGTAAACGACAACATAGCCACTTCGGCCATTCATGTGGCCAAGAAGATAGGCCTGAGGATACCCGAGGATATATCAATAGTCGGTTTTGATGACGAACCCCACTCATCCTATTTTTCCCCGGCATTGTCAACCGTTTGGCAACCTGTATATAGTTTGGGGATGTTGTCCGCAAGGATCCTGTTGCAACGGATAAAGGATACAAGTGCCAAGAACGATTTCAGGCTTGAGGTCTTTAAACCGGAGCTGGTGGTCAGGGCATCATCTAGGGAAAATTTGAGTGATATTTCTGGCTGATGTTGACTTAATTTTCATGCAAACGTTTGCATGCAGTTTTAGGGGCAATACTTTTGGACACAGGCTTTTTTTTGTTCTTTTACCCTTGGCATTAGGCTTATAATGAGCCAATAAAAAGTAAAGAAATGATAATTTCTCCAAAGGTTTTTTTTGATGATTGTTATGGGAGATATGCCATAGCCGCGGTAAATGTTTTTACCATGGAACAGGTGCACGGACTTTTCAGTGCTGCCCAAAAAGCAAATGCACCGGTCATGGTACAATTGACCCCTGTGGCGAGAAATTATGCACATGCCGGGATGCTATCGGCCATGATTGGCGCCGCAGCGAAAATTTATCCCAAAACGGTCTTTTCGGTACACTTGGACCATGGCAACGAGGAACATGCCTTTGATGCCATCAGGACAGGGGACTACCAATCCGTAATGATAGATGCCTCCCATGATGATTTTGAGACCAATGTGGCAAGGACCAAAAAAGTGGTAGAGGAGGCCCATGCCAAAAATATTGTAGTGGAAGCCGAGCTGGGCGTTCTTTCGGGAGTGGAGGATGATATCTCTATAGATGAAGAACACTCCTGCTATACCAAACCTTCCGAAGTGGCCGCCTTTGTTGGGGCCACCGATTGTGATAGTCTTGCCGTGGCCGTGGGTACCAGTCATGGGGCCTATAAGTTTTCGGGGGGGCAGGGCATTCAGTTCCATATCCTGGAAGAGATACAAAATCGATTGGAAGGATTCCCCATCGTATTGCATGGAGGGTCGGCGGTAAATATGGGAGAGATTGAGCGGATCAACAATGCGGGTGGAAACCTGACCGAAGGAGCAGCCGGTGTTTCGCCGGAAGAAATAGTAAAATCCATAAAATATGGGGTCTGCAAGATCAATATTGCGACAGATACCCGATTGCTTTGGACAAGGACACACAGGGAATTTTTCAAGAACAGCCCCGAACTGTTCGACCCCATTCTTCCTGGCAAGGAATATATCAAGGAATATGAGAAGTTCATGCTGCAAAAATTCGATTTGTTGGGAGCAACAGGCAAAGCAGAAAAATTGAGATCTAAACAAACAATAGTCACAAGAAAATGAAGAAAGAATCACATCTATTGGTCAAACCCCAACAGGCCAAGGGCATCTACCACAGTGTGACCCCGGAAACGGCAAATTGGACCTATTTGAGTTTTGGCGCACGTGAAATGAAGAAAGGGGAAAAGTGGGGACACAAGACCGAGGACAATGAAATGGTCATTGTTCTTTTGAGCGGTAATTTCAAGGTCGAGAGCGATAAAGGAACTTGGGAGACCCAGAATGGACGAACAAGTGTTTTTGATGGGGTGGCACATACCCTGTATCTCCCGAAGAATAGCAATTTTGTGTTGACTGCCACCAGTGATATGCTGGATATTGCCTACGGATGGTGCAAATCCGACGGGGACTTTCCCGCAAAATTTGTGACACCAGAGGAAACACCTGTCGTAATTTTTGGTGGTGACAATGCTACCCGGCAATTCAACGATTTGGTGCCCCCGGGTTTCGGGTGTAGTAAGATCGTGGTCCGTGAGGTATATACCCCTTCGGGCAATTGGAGCTCGTTTCCCGCCCACAAGCACGATGAAAGAATAGTGGACAACGAAGGCAATGTACTGGAACCCATACAGGAAGAGACCTACTTCTACAAATTTCAAAAACCAGAGGCCTATGCCATACAACAAGTATATACGGCAGACCGCTCCTTGGATGAAATTGTAAGGCCACGCCACAACAATGTGGTGTTGATTCCAAAGGGATTTCACCCTGTGGTCGCGGAACACGGCTTTCATTGCTACTACCTCAATTTTTTGGCGGGCACGGACCAATGCCTTGCCAATACCACAGATCCCGATCATGAGTGGATCTATGGCTCATGGAAAACAAAAGATGATAGATTGCCACTGGTAACGGCTGAAATGAACAAAGCATAAACAATGGACAATAAAAAATACGACGTCATAACTTTTGGTAGATCATCCATCGATCTATATTCCCAAAATATCGGTTCCCCGTTCAACGACATCAAAGGGTTTGATGCCTTTGTGGGGGGCTCTCCGTTGAACATTGCAGTGGCCTGCTCCCGATTGGGCCTCCAGGCCAGTTTGCTCACGGCCGTGGGCAATGACAAGGTGGGGGGCTTTATCATCGATTTTCTGGAAAAGGAAAACGTGAACACGGCCTGTATTCCCGTCAAGAACAGTGCCCGCAGCAGTGCGGTTGTTTTGGGGATTGAACCCCCAGATAAATTTCCCTTGGTCTATTACCGAGACAATGCGGCGGACAGTCAAGTGGATATTGATGATGTGCTCAGGGCCAAGATCGAGGACCATAAGATATTGCTCATCAACGGTACGGCCATGAACATAGAACCCACGAGGAGTGCTACTTTTTTTGCTGCGGAGATAGCACAGAAAAATGGAGTGGACATTGTGTTGGACCTAGACTTTAGGGCCGATCAATGGCACGACTACAGGGCCTTTGGGATCACGGTAAGGGCCATTTTGCCCAAGGTGAAGATTGCCATTGGTACCGAGGAGGAAATATTGGCCGCAACCTTGAGCGAAGCCTCACAAGTGGTCATAAAAGATCAACAGATATCAGCCCCCGAAATCAAAGGGGACATTGAAAAATCGATAGCATGGTTGCTTTCCTCAGGAATAGAGACCTTATTGGTAAAGAGAGGCGCGGACGGGGTAAGCATCTATTCCAAAGATGGCTCCCGTACCGATGTGCCCGGGTTCCCAGTAACGGTATTGAATGTCTTGGGAGCAGGGGATGCATTCGCAGGTGGGTTTCTGTATGGTCTGCTTCAAGGATGGGACCTGTACAAAGCATGCCGTATGGCCAATGCCAGTGGAGCACAGGTAGTGACCAAGAAAGGCTGTGCCAATTTTATGCCCACTCTGGAGGAATCATTAAAATTCATACAGGGCAAAGGAGGGTTTTGAGCAAAGGGATGTAATGAAGAAGAGGTAGTGTGCTGAGCATCCCATCAGAAATAACCAATAAGAAAGACGAATGAAAACAATACGATTGACTGTGGCCCAGGCCACCATTACATATCTTAAGAACCAATATGTGGAGCGGGACGGGGTTGAACACAAGTTTTTTGCCGGATGCTTTGGGATATTGGGCCATGGTAATGTGGCAGGAATGGGGCAGGCCCTGCACCAAGATCCGGAATTCCCTTTCTATGTGGCACGGAACGAACAGGCCATGGTACATTCAGCAGTGGCCTATGCGAAGGTAAAGAATCGCTTGGAAACCTTTGTTTGTACCACATCGATTGGTCCTGGGGCCACCAATATGGTGACCGGAGCGGCATTGGCAACCATCAATAGGATTCCTGTTCTACTGATACCTGGCGATATTTTTGCCACCAGGCAAGTGGCCCCGGTCCTACAACAGTTGGAATCCAGTGCTACCCAAGATATATCGGTCAACGATTGTTTCAAACCCGTGTCAAAATATTGGGACCGAATCAATCGTCCCGAACAATTGATCACGGCCTTACCTGAGGTTATGAGGGTACTCACTTCCCCTGCCGAAACAGGGGCCGTTACCCTAAGCATTCCACAGGATGTCCAGGCAGAAGCCTTTGATTTTCCCAGTGAAATGTTCCAGAAAAAAGTATGGACCATAGGTAGGACCATGCCCGATCGGACTTTATTGGAAAGGGCAGTTTCATTGATTCAAAAAAGTAAGAAACCCTATATTGTAGCCGGTGGCGGTACCATTTATAGTGGTGCGACCGGGATACTGCAAAAGTTTGTAGGTCGCACGGGGATTCCTGTTGCGGAAACCTATGCAGGTAAAGGATCCCTGCCTTATGATATGTCCCAAAATTTGGGGGCAGTGGGGGTCACGGGTACTCCAGGGGCCATTGAAATGGCCAAAGAGGCCGATGTGGTCATTGGTATTGGTACCCGGTACAGTGACTTTACTACCATATCCAAATCGGGGTTTCAAAATCCGGATGTCCGTTTCATCAACATCAATGTTGCAGAATTTGATTCGTTCAAGCACGGGGCATTGCCCTTGGTGGGGGATGCAAAAGCGATCTTGGAAGAATTGGACCAACGCCTTACGGATTTTCAAGTAAGTGATGCCTACAGGACCAAAGTTGAACAACTCAACCAAAGTTGGGATGCCTTTGTGTCCGAAATCTATACCGAAAGAAACGAAACCCCTGCGTTCCAAGGAGAGGTCATCGGTGCCGTGAACAATTTTTCCGAAGCCAAGGACATTGTTCTTTGTGCAGCGGGCAGCTTGCCGGGAGACCTCCACAAACTTTGGAGGACCAGGGATCCCAAGGGATTTCATCTGGAATATGGCTATTCCTGTATGGGCTATGAGATAGCAGGTGGCTTGGGGGCCAAAATGGCAAGACCCGATAGCGAAATATATGTGATGATAGGTGATGGCAGTTATTTGATGATGTCCCAAGAAATAGTCACCTCGATCCAGGAAAAGCAGAAACTCACCATAATCCTATTGAACAACGATGGGTATTCCAGCATAGGGTCATTGTCCGCTTCGTTGGGAAGTGAAGGATTTGGCACCTATTACCGATACAGAAATGAAGAGACCTCCCAACTGGACGGAGGGTTGTTGCCGGTCGATTATGCGGCAAACGCGGCCAGCATGGGTGCCCATGTAATCAAAGTGCCCAATGTGGAGGGCTTGAAAGAAGCCCTGAAAAAAGCAAAGACCATAGACCGGACAACGGTGATCTACATTGAAGTGGACCGCAAAAAAGGGGTGCCCGGTTTTGCATGGTGGGATGTGGCTGTGGCCGAGGTCTCTGAAAAAGAAGCGGTCAAAAAATCTTATGAAGCTTATCAGAACAACAAAAAGACCCAAAAATATTACCTATAGCCAGCTTTAACTAAACAAACAAACCAACCAATGAATTCAGATTTGATCATCATATTGGCTTCTTTTATCCTTTTTACAGGGGGAGTGGCCCTTTTTACCTGGCTCAGCCTTCGGAAAACCAACCTTACTTCTTCAGATGGTTATTTTCTGGGCGGAAGGAGCCTAACGGGAACCGTGATCGCAGGTTCCATGTTGCTGACCAACATATCCTCGGAACATTTGATAGGCATGAACGGTAACTCCTATGTGAACGGGTTCATCGTCATCGCCTGGGAAGTCACCTCTTCCATCGCCTTGGTGGTGGCCGCTGTCTTTTTTGTACCCAAATACCTGAAAATGGGGCTTACTACCATTCCTCAGTTTTTGGAGAACCGTTTTGACAGTTTTACCCGATCGTTGGTAGCCGTCATCCTTATTTTTTCCTTTGTGGTCACCCTGTTGCCCATTGTCCTATATTCCGGTGCCATTGGTATTGAAAGCCTGTTCGGGGTTTCGGAAATTTTGGGCATCAGCAAAACCGAAGGACTTTGGATCACTGTGGTGATCATAGGTGCAATCGGGTCCATTTATGCCATTTTTGGAGGGCTGAAAGCCGTAGCGTTTTCGGATACCATCAACGGATTCGGACTTTTGATTGGAGGTCTGCTCATTCCTATTTTGGCCTTGATGGCCATTGGTGGAGGCAATGTGTTGGATGGGCTTACCGAAGTGTATGAGTTTGCTCCCCAAAAGTTCAATGTTATAGGGGCTCCAGATTCTGTGCTTCCATTTGAAGTATTGTTCACGGGGTTGATCATCAATCAGTTGTATTTCTGGGGCATGAACCAGACAATTATCCAAAGGGCGCTTGGGGCGAAAAACTTGAAGGAGGCCCAAAAAGGACTGTTGTTGACAGGTTTGTTCAAGATTTTGATCCCATTGATCATCGTATTGCCCGGGGTAATCTGTTTCTATTATTTTCAGGATAGCTTTTATGGTAACCAGGACAGCGTTTATCCACAACTGGTGAAAAAAGTGCTTCCCACTTGGTTGATCGGGTTCTTTGCGGCCGTTATCATGGGAGCAGTGTTGAGTACCTTCAATTCGGTCCTGAATTCCGTGGCCACACTCTTCAGTATCGATATCGTAAAAAAACACATTAATAAGGACATCAGTGACGGCAAGCTCGTGGTCGTGGGCAAGGCCACCTCTGCAATTTTGGCCGTGGTCGCCATTTTTGCCGCACCCTTGATGGCCAATGCCCCAGATGGACTGTACCAATTGCTACAGGAGCTGAACGGTATCTATTTCATCCCCATAGCCTCTATTTTATTGGCAGGTTTCTTCATGAAACGCGTGTCTGCAACAGGGGCCAAGGTGGCTTTAGTCTTTGGGCTTTTGTTCTACATTTTCATGTCTTGGATCTATACAGGACACGGAATTCATTTTGTGCATCTGTGGGGCATTGAATTTGTGTTGAATGTGGCCCTTATGTTCATTGTATCACACTTTTACCCCCGAACGGATGATTATGAGATAACGGACGTGGGAGCGGTCAATCTCACCTCATGGAAATACACCAAGGCAATGTCCATTGGTCTTTGTTTGGTCACAGTATTGATCTATGTACTATTGGGTAGCAACTCTTGATAAAAAGAAAGAATTAGTTTAAAAACAATAAAATGAGCATTTTAAAGAATTACATCGACGGACGATGGTCCGAAAGCGTATCAAAGGATTCGATACCGGCATATAATCCTGCCACACAAGAAGTATTGGCACATGTTCCCAGCGGTCCAAATACGGCAAAAGACGTGGACCAAGCGGCACAGGCCGCCCAAAAGGCATATAGGGAATGGAGCAAGGTTCCGGTCATGAAAAGGGTACAGGTACTCTATCATTTAAAGACCTTGTTGGAAGACAATAGGGAAGAATTGGCCGAAATCATTACCAAGGAAGCGGGCAAGACCAGGGGCGAATCGTTGGGAGAGATACAACGGGCCATTGAAAATGTGGAGGTGGCCTGTGGAACCCCTATGCTGATGGCAGGGGATATCATTGAGGACATAGCCACTGGTATCGACGAAATGATGATCCGTCAACCCTTGGGCGTATCGGCCTGTATCACCCCGTTCAATTTTCCGGGAATGATCGTTTTCTGGTTTTTACCATACGCCATTGCAACGGGTAATGCCTTTATCGTAAAACCATCGGAAAAGGTCCCTATGACCATGATGAAGATTTTTGAGTTGTTGGATCAATTGGACATGCCTGCGGGATTGGTCAATTTGGTGCATGGTGGAAAAGAATCTGTGGATGCCCTACTGGAGCATCCCATTGTGAAAGGGATAAGCTTTGTGGGAAGTACCCCGGTTGCTCGATACATCTATTCCAAAGGAACGGCCCATGGAAAACGGGTGCAGGCCCAAGGTGGTGCAAAGAACCCAGTTGTTGTTCTGCCCGATGCCGATATTGAGATGTCATCCAAGATCATTGCCGATTCGGTCTATGGTTGTGCAGGTCAACGATGTTTGGCTGCATCCACCATAATCACTGTGGGAGATGATAAGGGAGTGATCAAAGATGCCCTATACGAAACCGTGAAGACCCGAACAACAGGTTATGGTCTGGAAGATGTGGATATGGGACCTGTCATCACAGCGGAAAGTAAGAGCCGTATAGAAGGCCTTATCCAAAAAGGGATCGATGAAGGGGCAAAACCCCTTTTGGATGGTAGGAACACAAAGATTTCAGGATATGAAAAAGGCAATTTTCTTACACCGACCATCTTGGAGAACGTGGCTTTGGACAAGGAATTGATCAAGACCGAAATCTTTGGTCCGGTCATGAGCCTGGTCCACATGAAAAATATAGAGGAAGCCCTTCAGTTTGTGAACAATGGAAGCTATGGGAACATGGCATGCCTGTTCACCACAAGTGGTGCCAACGCCCGAAAGTTCAGGAACGAGGCAGATGCAGGAAACATTGGGATCAACATCGGTGTTGCTGCACCCATGGCACAGTTCCCGTTCAGTGGGTGGAAAGATAGCTTCTTTGGTGATCTGCACGGACAAGGAAAACACGCCATAGAATTTTTCACCCAGACCAAAGTGGTCATCGAACGTTGGCCGAACATTTGGTCCCGTAAATTTTAAAAAGAAGCAAATGATCAAAATAGCAAATGCCCCTTGCTCATGGGGCGCACTGGAATTTGACCTTGAGGAGAAATCGGAAGAAATAGGGTTTGAGCAAGTTTTGGATGAGATCAAGGAAACAGGATATTTGGGCACCGAACTTGGGGATTGGGGCTATATGCCGACCGACCCCAACCTTTTGAGGAAGGAAATAACCAAAAGGGGCCTTCAGCTCTTGGGGGCCTTTGTTCCCGTTGCACTGGCAGATGCATCAAAACACCTGGAAGGCCTGGAATCTGCCATGCGTGTGGCCAATCTAATGCACAAGGCTGGCTATGAAGATGCCTTTATCGTATTGGCGGACGATAATGCCTCGGTACTGGAAAGAACCAAGAACGCCGGAAGGATAACTCCAGAAATGGGACTTTCACAGGCACAATGGGAGGTTTTTGCAAAAGGAGCCGATAAAATCGCAAAAGCCGTAAAAGATGCTTTTGGCATAAGGACCGTTTTTCACCATCATTGTGCAGGTTACGTGGAAACCCCAGAAGAGATAGATACCTTGATGGAACTTACCGATCCCAACTTGGTGGGACTCTGTTTGGATATGGGCCATTATGCTTTTGGTGGGGGAGATCCGGTAAAAGCACTCGAAATGTATAGAGATCGGATTTGGCATGTCCATTTCAAGGATTACGACCCAGTTGCCGCTCAAGATTCCCGCAAAGAAGAGGGGGATTATTTTGATGCGATACAAAGAGGGGTTTTTTGTGAACTTGGAAAAGGTGCGGTCGATTTTAAGGCAGTTGTGGACTTGTTGACCAATACAGGTTATGATGACTGGGTGGTAGTGGAGCAGGATATCTTGCCAGGAATGGGCAACCCCAAGGCATGTGCCAAAGCAAACAGGGATTATATTAAAACATTAGGGTTATAGTTTTTAGAAAGCAATGAAAAAATTAAAATTTGCCGTTGCCGGCTTAGGCAGAATAGGAAAGATCCATTTGGGCAACCTTTGTCAAATGGAGGGCATAGAAGTAGTAGCGGCCATGGATCCCATGGAAGAGGGCAGACAGTTTGCGAAAGACAGACTTGTCCCACACATTGTCTCCTCTTTTAAAGAGATGTTGACAGTGACGCCGATAGACGCCATTATCATATGTTCTCCGACCGATACCCATGCAGACTATGTGGAAATGGCTGCAAAGGCAGGTATCCATGTATTCTGTGAAAAACCCTTGGATTTATCTTTGGATAGGGTAGTGGAAGTTCTGGATATAGTGTCCAAATCTGGGATAAAGTTGATGTTGGGATTCAATAGACGATTTGACAAGGAATTCCGAAAAGTAAAAGAGTTGGTCAAGAATGGCGCTGTGGGCGAACCGCATTTGGTGAAGATCACCAGTCGCGACCCTGGCGCACCACCTGTGAGTTACATCAAAACATCCGGGGGGCTCTTTTTGGACATGACCATCCATGATTTTGATGTTGCCCGTTTTATTGTGGACAAAGAGGTCGAGGAAGTATATGCCAAGGGAGCCGTTCTGATAGATCCAGCGATTGGGGAAGCCGGTGACATTGACACGGCAGTAGTGACCCTAACGTATTCCGATGGAACCATAGCCGTGATAGACAATAGCCGGGAAGCCTCTTATGGGTATGATCAAAGAGTGGAAGTGTTCGGTTCCAAGGGTATGGTACAATCCAACAATAATTTTATGGATTCCCATAAATTGTACAATGATCAAGGCATACATGCCGCACTGCCATTGCACTTTTTCTTAGAGCGATACCGTGAGGCCTATAAGAATGAAATCGGTGATTTTGCCAAAAGCTTGGAAAATGGAAATGCGACCCCTGTGGATGGCAACGATGGATTGCAATCGTTGAAAATAGGATTGGCAGCAATGAAATCCCTCAAGGAAAACAGACCGGTCAAGATTTCTGAAATAGTACCTTTGATATAAGTCCCTCAAAATAGGTCAATAATTTTTGGGAAGTAGAAGGCAAAAGGATTTTTCAATCGGTTGGCCAAAATTGTTGTGTTGGTTCAGATGAATTCCGTGGAAATGAAAAAAACGTATATAGTTTCACTCCTATTTGTAATCCTACTGGGCATCCATGCCTGCAAGGATAAGGGCAAGGACGTTCCTGTGGATGATGCCGAACAAGCTACTGCGCTGGTCATTGAAGAGGAGCTATACCGTCCCAACTTTCATTTTACCCCAATGAAGGGATGGATGAACGATCCCAATGGTATGTTTTACCTCGATGGTTATTACCACCTTTATTTTCAGCACTATCCAAATGGGAACAAATGGGGGCCGATGCACTGGGGGCATGCCAAGAGCAAGGATTTGATACATTGGGAAGAAATGCCAATTGCATTGTTTCCCGATGATATGGGCTATATCTTTTCCGGTAGTGCCATTGTAGATCACGAAAACAGATCAGGTTTCGGTGCAGAAGGACAGGTCCCGATAATAGCTTTTTTTACCTATCACAACACCGATATGCAAAAGGAAGGCAAGGTCGATTTTCAATCACAGGCCATTGCATATTCGTTGGATGAGGGGAGCACATGGACAAAATATGAAGGGAATCCAGTTGTGAAAAATCCTGGAATCCCTGATTTTAGGGATCCGAAGGTTGTTTGGGACAAAGAGGGGGAACAGTACATCATGTCCCTTGCCGCTGGACAGAAAATTAGATTCTATGGTTCCAAAAATTTAAAGGACTGGGAGTTTTTATCGGAGTTTGGGGAAGGTATCGGCAATCACGATGGTGTCTGGGAATGCCCAGATCTCTTTCCGATCAAGGTGCACGGACTTGATGATGAAAAATATGTTTTGTTGGTAAGCATCAACCCTGGTGGATATAATGGAGGCTCAGGCACGCAATATTTTGTAGGCGATCTTAAGGACGGAAAGTTCGTTCTTGACCCATTGCTTCAGGGGAAAATAGGTAATCACCATGACTACTGGGTAGATTTTGGCAAGGACAACTATGCGGGTGTTACTTGGTCAAACACAGAAACCGGGGATAGTGAAAAACTGTTCATAGGATGGATGTCCAACTGGCAGTATGCCAATGAGGTGCCTACCGAAAAATGGCGAAGTGCCATGACAGTTTCACGGGAATTGAAATTGATTTCCAAAAACAGTGATTATAGATTGAGTTTTGCCCCAACAAAAGCACTTGAGGGGGCAAAATCCAAAAAAATAAAGAAATATGGGCCAATGTCCATATCCGGCCCTATGGAATTGATGGACTCGGAACCGATACCCTTGAGCAGTACCTCTTTGAGTTTTACTTTGATGAATGCAAAGAGTTCATCTGTGTCCATCAAGCTTAAAAATGAAATGGATGAAGCACTTGAGTTCGGTTTTGACCATGGGGACCAAACTTTTTATATTGATAGGACCCATTCCGGGAAAACTAATTTCTCAAAAGATTTTGCTACCGAGCCAAGTATTGCCCCCAGAATAAGTCAATTGGAAAGTCTGGAGGTGACAGCATTACTGGACAAAACCTCGATTGAGCTCTTTTTTGACAATGGAACAACGGTAATGACTGAAATATTTTTTCCAGAGCAACCCTACACGGAACTATGGTTCACATCTTCTGGAGAAAAAGCACAACTTTATAACATTGAGTTGAGTGAGTTAAAAAACTATTGAAACTATTCCCAAATCTCGCAGACAAATAGGTAATTCAATTGAACAAGGTCTCCTGAGGCCGTAAAAGTGTATCTTGCCAAATAGGTCGTCAGATGTTTTTGGTTATTTCCTAAAAAGAGGCAATCAATTTCTAATCAACACTTACGGGATAACGGGTGGATTTGAGATTTAAAGTTAGGCGATTAAAGCAAGTAACTTGAACATTGTCAAAAGCTGTGTTTTCTTGTTGTTTGCCATATCCGAGATAAAAGGCATACACACTTCCATTTTGGGCAATAACCTCCACCATCATTTTGATCGTATTAATCAAGAGGAAGAAGTGAACAGCTTCATTCAAAAAACGTTGTTGGAGGAAAAAGTGTTTTTAAGACATGATTTTGACATCAAAAAGGCATTGTCCGACCACAATCTTTCAGAACGTGATTTTCGATTGATGGTCAAAAGGGACAGGGGGCTTACCATTCATGAATTTATTATCAAGCTTAAGGTCAAAGCGTTCATTGAAATATCCCAAAATGAAGATTACGGACGATATGGGATGGAAGGACTTTATGAAATGGCCGGTTTTAACTCGAAAGCTACGTTCTACAGGAATTTTAAAAAAGAAATGGGCATTACTCCTTCGGATTATTTGAAAAAAGTAAAGGGCATCAATGTTGAACAATTGGCCAAGGAATAGAACGGCTACATAAATGATACCGCTTCAATGGGAATGTGGTTGTCCCAAAATGATAAACCAAATCATCATTTGAAAACCCAATAGGGACAAAGGCTGACTATCTACCCTTTAAATATTCTTGGTACAGTTTGTTCATCTCTTCAGGGGAAAGTTTCCAGTATTCGATCAATGGATTTTCTTTGGCTTTTTTATGGTATTCGTCAATAAACTTTTGGTTCAGGGAGTCATTGTCCCCATATGCTAGCCTCAGTTCATCCAAATCTTTGTGAAGCTTTTCTTGGATATCGGCATATGCAGGGTCTCCATAAATATTGTTCATTTCGTTGGGGTCTTTCTTAAGATCGTATAGTTCCCATACATCAAGGTCATAGTAGAAATGGATCAACTTATAACGGTCTGTCGTAATGCCATAATGCCGTCTTACATCATGTTCGGAAGGATGTTCGTAATAATGGTAATAATGCGCATTTCTCCAGTCTTTGGGCGTTTCTCCCTCCAAAATGGGCACTAAGCTTTTCCCTTGCATATCATTGGGTATGTTGGTTTGGGCAATGTCCAGAAAAGTCTCTGCAAAGTCCAGATTGGAGACCAGATCTTTGTTGATGGTGCCGGGAGCCACCTTTTTTGGCCATTTCACCAACAATGGGGTTTTCAGTGACTCCTTGTACATCCAACGTTTATCGAACCAACCGTGTTCGCCTAAATAAAAGCCTTGGTCGGAAGTATAAATGACTATGGTATTTTCATCGAGTCCCGCTTTTTCAAGATAATCCAATACCTGTCCAACCCCTTTGTCCACACCGGCAACACTCGCCAGATAATCCCTCATATAACGTTGGTATTTGAATCGGGTAAGGTCGTCCCCTTTTGGGTTCTCCCTTTTGAATTTTTCGTTGATCGGGCCATAAATGGAGTCCCATTTTTGTTGTTGTTCCTTGGTAAAACCAGCTTGGGGTCCATCGGTTATTTTAAGGTCTTGTTCCATTTTCATGGCCTCGGAAATTGACATATAGTTCATGCCGGCAACGTCACGGTTCCCGGAATAATCATCAAATAGGGTTTCAGGCTCCGGAATCTCAACATTTTCGTACATGCCCAGTTCATTGGGGCCGGGTTGCCATGGTCTATGTGGTGATTTGTGACCAAGGAACAGCATGAATGGTCGTTCTTCAGATTTAACGGAATCCATCCATTGGATTGCTTTTTCCGTAATGATTTCTGTTGTATATCCCTCCAGTTCATATTGTCCTTCCTTGTTGATGAAAGTCGGGTTGTAATAGGAGCCTTGTCCAGGTAGAATGTCCACATAATCAAATCCTTTTGAAGGTGTGTCCCCCAAATGAAGCTTGCCCAAAACGCCGGTTTTGTAGCCCGCCTGTTGCAGCAATTCACCAAAGGTCTGCTGATCAAAATCAAACTTGGAACCAATGGTGTTGTCGATGAATCCATTAAGGTGGCTATACTTGCCGGTAAGTATGGCAGCCCTTGACGGCCCGCAGATAGAGTTGGTCACCAAACAGTTTTCGAACAACATTCCATCTTCTGCAATTCTGTCAATATTGGGGGTAGGGGCCACTTGGGCCAACCTGCCGCCATAGGCACTGATGGCCTGATAGGCATGGTCATCACTTATGATGAAGACAATATTGGGTCTTTTTGGGCTTTCTTCCTTTTGTTGTGCCTGCATTTTGGTCATGCCGAAGGACAGCAATATGAATAGGACGAGGAATGGATATTTCATGTTCGTTTATTTAGAGGTGTGGTTCGTTTCGATGGGTTGGACAAATTGGAACCCCAATCCTGAAAGTTATCTATTTTACCGCTACTTCCTTCAAATCACAATGGGCCCATATCAAAAATAGTGCAAATGCCCTATTTTCTGACAGTATTCCCCGAGGTATCATTGCTATAGTATTTGAAACAAGAAAGTAATGAAAGTACCGAATATCCCCAAATGGATCCTATTGGCATTTGTGGCAATGCCATTGCTCACCTCGTGTGGAAAAGATAATGAAAATGGCGAAGAAGGGCAGCAGGCAGAGCAGGCCAAAACCATCAATTGGGAAGTGTTCCACGAATTTGAACCGGGTGAAACGGTCACCCAATTTGAAATTTCGGACGATGCCCATTGGTTGTTTTATACCAATAGCATGGGAGTGACCTATCGCATTAACAAAACCACAGGAGAAAAAAATATATTATATGCCAACCCATTGCAATTTGAAGATGGGAAACTTTACCTCTATGTGGTCAGGGACAACAGGAGCTATTTTGCCGTTTCGAATGATTTTGGTGCGACCCGGACGGAATACCACGTTGGGACCTATACCAACTATGCCGCAGGTTGGTACGACGGTGCTTTTATGAACTTGATTGTCAACCGAATGTTCGTCATGCCCAATGGCGACCTGGTTCTTCCCCACATCATGGACAAGGCCAATAATGCCGCCTATCTACAGGACAATGGATTGATTGCCGTTTCTGCTGATGGAGGGGCTACCTGGAACCGTAGGGAAAGCAATAATTCCTATATCCCGGCACTGCAGGGAAACAGGCTTTTTGCCATAAGTGAAGGTTGGACAGGGGTGAGTTCCTTTGCTTCCAAACTCTATTATTCCGACGATGTTGGTGCTAGCTGGCAGGAATCTGACCTTGAATATGCCCCGCAGGCGGTGGACAGGGAAAATAATCTAATCGCAGGTAGGGGAAACCAGCTCCTGAAATTTAAAGGAAATTCTTGGACAGCATACACATGGGAAGGACAAACTTCATCCATGGATGGGCCGGTATATTTAAATGGATTGAAATATGGGGGGACAACAGGCAATGACCCCAAGGGTAGGCAGATGGATGATATCGAATTTGATGCCGAGAACAACATCTATGTCATGGGTAGGAACGGGACAACCATTTGCAGGACCAAACTGGACTAAGTTCCAACCACGTAAACGCAACTAACATGAAGAACACACCATTCCTTTGGCTTTTGGGCCTCTGCTACAGCCTGAATCTGTGCGGACAAGAGTTTGTTTTGGATGACACGAAATTGTTTGGAGGGGCCAATTTTGCCAAATACAATTCCTTTGATAGTAAGTATATCACAAAATATTCCAACCTCCGGGCCGTCGTGGATAACCCCAAGAGCAATGGTAAGGCCGTGAAAAGTAAAAGGACCTATGAACGCATAGATTTCACCATTGATGGAACCGCTCTATACAGTAAGAATGTAACGTATGACCCCAACGGGGGAAAAGGGGATTTCCCGAAATGCAACATGTACTATGCTTCCAATGATCAATTGTACTTTGCATATGATCCCGAAAAGGCTACTATACTGGAAAGTCCTATGTTTCATGAAAACGGGATGCTTTGGAACGTGCACCTGCAGGATGAAGAAGATCCGGATGTCCGGCGCTTTATTGTGCGGGACAGTATGGGAAACACCTTTATTGATAGGGCCGAATTGCCCGAAAAAAAAAAGTTTTGTAACGGTTGTACATCCCAAGTACGGGAAAAATTTTGTTGATTTTGTACCTTCAAAAAAACCTTCCTTTTATCCTTCGAACACCTATTTCACAGTCAATTGGGAGCCTTTGATGGACCCAAGGAGCGAAACCAAGGCCCTTTACTATGGTTATGACCATCTGGGTTCGTACATCAACAATGTGTGGGGATTTACACTGACCGGATTTATGTTGCCCACAGCCCTGAAATTGGGAAATGGATCGGTGTTGTTCTTGGAAGATGAAATCAGCCAAAAAAAATACTGGGCGGTGGTGATCAATCAGGAAATCAAATTCAAACAGGAAGCCGAGGCCGATGAGAAACCTGATGTGGCAAAACTATATCAGGATACCGCAATAGAAATGTATAGCAATACCTTGGCCACCATGGTAAGCAAGGATATCCAAACCCATAACGGTTATGGCATCCGCTTGCTCCCCCAGGATAATGAAAAGCCAGGTGATGGGATTTCTTTGGAGGTAGGTATTTTTAAGAATGGAAAATTACACGGGGTCGGTTACAGGACAAAAATGATCCTTGGCAAGGATATATATGGTGATTTGGTTACCATTGACGCTTCCTATGGCCTATTTGAGGAGGGCCAACCCATTAACGTAAAGCATATAAAGGCCTTCAATGAAAAGCTGAGCCAGAATTTCTGGGACCCCATGCCCGTGGAAG
Organism: Flagellimonas amoyensis; assembly: GCF_003058265.1. Lineage (GTDB taxonomy): Bacteria > Bacteroidota > Bacteroidia > Flavobacteriales > Flavobacteriaceae > Flagellimonas > Flagellimonas amoyensis. The sequence continues at coordinate 355,528 of NZ_QBUK01000002.1, read as the reverse complement.
GGTTCACCCATGTAGGTAAGGAGAATTCGCAGGATCTTTTTTTTAGGGACTATTTCAAGACCAACTTGGCTCAATTAAAACCCAATGATGAGCTATATATAGAAAGTATCCATCGCGTTGCCAAAATAAAAGGCATCCATCCCTCCGAACACTATATAGCCGTATATGGGGACAACCCCGATGTGGAGGCCAAACTGGATAAGGGCAGTGGTGCTATTTTTGTGAAGGAAACCTATATAGGGGATAATGTTATTTCCTGTCCCAAGACCATAAAGGTGCCTATTTACAAAGAAAAAATGGAGACCTATGTGGTGCCGGCCGAGATCAAGAGCAATTCCTATGTGGTCAAAGGGGTCTATTATGATAAGCATGTGACCACTACAACCTATAGGACTGCGGAATATATCAACAAAAAAGTACGGTATATCGAAAGAAAGGTTGATGAGGCCTGTCCAAGATGTAATGGGACCGGTTATGTCAAGCAAGGCACGAAGAGCAAAACTCTTTGGAAAATCGTGTCATTTGAATAACATGGATGCTCAAGATGCTGGGGTATCATTGCTTTCCAAAAAATCAAAGCGGCCCGAGGATACAATCTTGATGTTTCCCCTGATGGCATCAAACTCCTGTAACTGCAAAATGGCGAGGAGTTGTTCCTTGAAATTGGAAATGTACTGTTCCGATAACCGTTCAATCTCCTTATCAGGCCGGCTGTCCTTGTTCGTGTTCATTTTATAGGCGATTACTTTGTCCAACGTGAGTAGGGTAGTGGGAAAGTCAAAATATTGGATGGTGCCGCCCTCCGACCTCTTGGCGGTCCTGTAATCCATTTTTCTTTTTTCATTTTCAAACAAGAGTTCCACGGTGTCCACCACATATTGTCTGTTGGAAAGTTCAGTGATGACCTCGTCAATGGAGTGGGACCGGAACTCGTCCAGATTTTTGGGGATATAGACAATAAAGACCATCCCAGATGGGTCGGGAAGGCGTTTTCGAAGTCCACGCACCACGGGAGCCAGATAATTGTACATATAACCATGCGCAAGGGCATAGGCAATGCTGAGTTCTTCCTCCTTGACCCGTTTTTCCAATTGCTTGGTGATCCAATTGCCCAAAAGGGCCACAACCGAATAGAACAGTCCCAAAAAGGCCAGGAGCGGTTCCAGATTGAAGGAGGCATTGTAGACCCAAAGTCCTGCAAATACAAAACTGGCCACCAAAATGGCAATGGATAGCCAATGGAAAACGGTTTGGATACGGTCTAGGGATCGGTCGGTCATCCTTCGAAGAATTAACTTGAGCCTAGGTCAAAGGCCATATCCAAATATAGGACAAAAACATCCATCTTTCGAAGCCTATGATTTTCATATCGCAAAAGCGATTGTCCAAGTACATTGAAAACAGTTCACCTCCAATTCACCAACAAATTTGGTGATAGATCCAATGGGAGAATGGGTAATCCCACGTTCGGATTCCTATGGCACGCAATTCGTAAAGTTGGGTTGAGGCAATGCCCAGCTGGTGGCGTTATCGGAAAAACCCGAACAATCTGTGGCATTTTCCACGTTCCATGCGCTTAAATCCTGGTTGAACGAGGTGGCATCCGTGAACATTCCCTCTATGGAAGTCACATTTCCAACATCCCACCCGCCAATAGGTTGGTTAAAAGCTATGGCCTCTCTGAACATGTAAAACATTACGATCACATTTTCCGTATTCCAGTCACCGATGGGTTGATCGAATGCCTGTGCCGCGAGAAACATGTTGTCCGTTCGGGTCACTTGGCCAACATCCCAATCACCGATGGGTTGATTGAATTCCAACGCTCCTGTGAACATGCCGCTCATTAGCGTAACGTTGCTCACATCCCAATCGCCTATTTCTTGGTTAAAGACCGAGGCGCCCCTGAACATGGTCGTCATAGAGGTCACTTGGCTCACATCCCAGTTTCCAATGGGCTGGTCAAATGAGCTTGCCTCGTTGAACATGGCCCTCATGGTGGTAACGTTGCTTACGTCCCAATCGCCAATTTCTTGGTTAAAAGAAGTAGATCCGTCAAACATGTATTCCATATCCGTAACATTGCTTACGTCCCATCGGGTTATGGTGTACAAAGGTTCCCGTTCAAAGAACAGTTCTGACATATCCGTTACCCTTGAGGTGCATACAAATTGATAGTCCTCCTCATTGTCAATGCGTGACCGTAATTCCTGCTCACTGACAATGATGTAGGTGCTCCCGTTGACCTCACCTGCGTCCCCAATTTGGGCCCAATCCCTTGCGCGGATGGTAATGCCGTTGGCATCGAGGTAAACAGGGTTGCCATTGTCATTGTCATCATCGGATGAACATGAAACAAGGATTAAAAGTGCTAGGGTGAAGAGGTTGAATTTCATAATTGATATAAGGCTTTGTTTATAGGATTATCATTAGTGGTGGATGGTGTTCACGGGACAGCTGAAATGGTTTTTCCATTGTCCAGATTTCCATTGCCACCAAGGAATTGAGGGCAATTTTGCCCATGTATTGAAGAAGTGCGCCCGTGAATGGAAAATCCAAGGGATGCGCATACGTTTTAACTACCATAGTCCAGTCTTTTCAAGTATTGTTTGGGGAACTATACCTTTTTGCTGGTCGGCCCTATGCGTTGGGTTGATTGCTAATATACAGTTATTCAGTCTATTATTGTTCCGTGTTTTCAGAAATTAGACGAACTGCATGATGGGTTACTTAGAACTTTCATACGCTTTTCATGAAAAAAGACCATAAAAGAGCCTTTTTGACCAGTAGTTAAGATTTTGGTCATTTCTGAAACTATTATGGTTACCCCCAAGGATCTCTTCCTCTATAATTTTGTCCAAGTAAATTAAAATCAAAGTAAAGATCATGATGCAATTAAATTTCAACACGAAGAAAAACCTGACCATTGGTCTGATGCTCTTGGCGGTAACCATATTCATCTATGCCTTCACCACAGCGGACAATGGAAATGAAGCTCCACAAGCCGAAATGGCGGCCCTTCCGGTAGAAGTGGCGCTCCCTGTCCACGAGAACATCACGGAATGGGATGAATATACAGGTAGATTTGAAGCCAGTAGCAGGGTAGAGGTCCGTGCCCGTGTCAGTGGTTTTTTGGAAAAAGTGAATTTTGAGGATGGCCAGCACGTCAATAAAGGCCAGATTCTTTTCACCATTGACCAACGACCTTTCAAAATTGCCCTGGACGAGGCCAAAGCGAACCATGGACAAGCGCAGGCATCCCTCAAAACAGCACAGGACAATTTTCAAAGAGTGGAATCCTTGAGGGAAACGGGTGCCGTTTCCACAGAAGAATACGATCGTCGCAAACAGGCCCTGGTCCATGCAGAAGCAAGTGTACAGTTGGCCCAGGCAACCGTTGAAAATGCCGAGCTGAACTTGGAGTTTACCCAAGTGAAAGCCCCCATCTCCGGTTTGGTGAGCAGGGACAAGGTGAACGAAGGCAACTTGGTGGATGGCGGCAGCGCCAATTCAACCTTGTTGACCACCATAGTGGCCACAAGCCCCATACATTTTTATTTCACCGGAAGCGAATCCGATTATTTGAAATATGTGCGCTTGGCCAAAGATGGAAAGCGGGGTTCTGCACGATCCGAAGGTTTGCCGGTACAGATCAAACTTTTGGACGAGGACGAATTTTTGCACGAGGCCACACTGGATTTTGTGGATAATGAGATCGATAGCCAAACGGGCACCATTGAAAGCCGTGCCGTTCTACGGAATGAAGACCACTTGTTGGAACCCGGTATGTTTGGGAAGGCAAGGATCAGTGGTAGTGACGAGCATGAGGCCATTATGGTTCCTGATGAGGTCATTGGTACCAATCAATCCCTGCGCTTTGTTTACGTTTTGGGAGAAAACAACCAAGTGACGAGCAAGAACGTGGTTTTGGGACCATTGCATTCCAATGGGTTGCGGATTGTTAGGGAAGGACTTTCCCCAGGCGATAAGATCATTACCAACAACCTTCAAAAAATCGGACCGGGCATGGTGGTGAATCCTCAGGAATCGACCATCAGTCCCCAGAAAGCAGATTTGGCATCAGCGCACTGATCCATCGACATACATAGTAAAAACTGAAAAAACAGATTGTCCCTTTCGGTAGGGAGCTCCTTTTCACCAGGTCACAATGGGTTTGGACATAAGGGAGCAAGGGAATCCTATTACCCAATCTCAAATGATCTAGAATTATGAAGTTTAGTCACATTTTTATAAAAAGACCAATTTTTGCAGCAGTATTGAGTGTGCTCATACTCATTGTTGGAGGATTGGCATACATATCCTTGCCCACGTCGCAGTTTCCCGATGTGGCACCCCCTACCATAGAGGTGGTGGCCATGTATCCGGGAGCGAACGCAAAGACACTCTCGGAAACCGTTGCGGCTCCGTTGGAAAAGGAAATCAATGGGGTGGAGGACATGATCTATATGACCTCACAATCATCTGCCGACGGACGTGTCATCCTACAGGTGACCTTTGAACTGGGCACAGATTTGGACAAGGCACAGGTACAGGTGCAGAACAGGGTGGCCATAGCTGAGCCCCGTTTGCCGGAATCTGTGAGAAGATTGGGGATCACGACCAAAAAAGTGTCCCCTGATATGTTGATGGTGGTCAATATGTACTCGCCCAACAATACCTACGATCAAATCTATATGGGCAACTATGCGGTACTCCAATTGAAGGACGAGCTGGCCCGGATCAAGGGAATTGGGGACATTCAGATTTTTGGGGCCGCGGAATATGCCATGCGGATCTGGCTGGATCCCGATAAGATCTCCAGCCTCGATATGACAGCGGCAGAGGTAGTGGCCGCCTTACGCGCCCAAAACGTACAGATTGCCGGTGGTACGCTCAATGCATTGCCTTCGGGGAGCCAAACTGCTTTTGAGGTGAACATCCAGACCCAGGGCAAATTGGTGACAACGGAACAGTTCGAAAACGTAATCATCAAATCCCAGGACAATGGCCGTATTGTTCGGTTAAAGGATGTGGGAAGGGCGGAATTGGGTGCCCAGAATTATGCCACCCGTGGTTACTTGGGAAAAAATCCCGCCATTGCCATGCCCATTTTCCAGCAACCGGGGGGCAATGCCTTGGAAACCGCTGCGGAGATCCAGGACAGAATGAAAGAGCTTTCCAAGAATTTTCCAGAGGACTTGAAATATGAGATTGCCTATAACCCGACCGAGTTTATCCAAAAATCGGTGGATGAGGTCTATCGCACCATATTTGAGGCCATCATCTTGGTGGTATTGGTGATTCTTCTGTTCCTGCAATCGTGGCGTGCGGCGATCATTCCAATTTTGGCCATTCCTGTTTCCTTGGTGGGAACCTTTGCCGTGATGCAGGCCATTGGGTTTTCCCTGAACACCTTGACTCTTTTTGGTTTGGTGCTGGCCATCGGTATCGTAGTGGATGATGCCATTGTGGTGGTGGAAAACATGGAAAGGTATCTAAAGAAAGGTCATTCGCCCAAAGAGGCCGCCTTCAAGACCATGGATGAAGTTGGTGGTGCATTGGTGGCCATAGGTCTAGTGTTGATCGCTGTTTTTATTCCAACGGCTTTTCTGGAAGGGATATCCGGTCAGTTTTATAAACAATTTGGGGTGACCATTGCGGTGGCCACTGCAATTTCGGTCTTTGTGTCATTGACCTTGAGCCCTGCCATGGCTGCCTTGTTGATGCGCCATGAAGAAAAGGAGGAAGGAAGAAAGACAATTCCCTTGCTCAAACCTTTTGCTTATATAGGGAACAAGTTCAACCAGTTCATGGAGAACCTTTCGGAACGATATGGAAGAGGGGTCCAACGATTGGTAAGGTCATCGGTAATGGTATTGGTGGTCTATTTTGGACTCATCTTGCTCACCGGATTGGAGTTTGGTAGGGTGCCCAAAGGGTTCATTCCTGCCATGGACCAGCAATATTTTATCACTTTGATCCAATTGCCGCCGGGGTCATCCCTGTCGCGAACGGATGAAGTGGTGCAGGATGTATTGGATATTTCCTTGGAAATCGATGGTATTGATACCGCTGTTTCCTTTACAGGCTTTGATCCAGCTTCGTTTACCAATGCATCCCATTCGGCAGCAGTGTTCCAGACCCTTGATGATTTTGAGGAAAGGAACGACAGGGGAATTGGGTATGAGGAACTGTTGGCGACCATGCGTGGAAAATTGTCCCAAATCGATGATGCGATTGTGTTTGTCATACCACCCCCATCCGTTAGTGGTATCGGTAATGCAGGAGGATTCAAGATGATGGTACAGGACAGGGCAAACCTGGGTACGGATAAGCTATTGGAAGCCACAAATGCACTTGCCATGGCTGCCAACCAAGATCCCGTGTTGAGCAACGTCTTTACCTTCTTCAACAACCAGACACCACAATTGTATTTGGACGTAGACCGGGTGAAGGCAGAAAAATTGGGGGTCGATGTAGAGGAAATATTCCAGTCCCTTGAAATATACATGGGTTCTGCGTTTGTCAACGAGTTCAATTATCTGGGACGGACATTTCAGGTGACCGCCCAAGCCGATGCCCCAAACCGATTGACCCCAGAGGACATATCCAAGATCAGGGTGCGCAACAATGCAGGGGACATGGTGCCCTTGGGAACCATTGCCAAGCAGGAGAACATTGCCGGTGCCTCGCGGATACCTAGGTTCAATTTGTACCCATCCGCCTCTTTGAACGGTGATTTTTCACCGGGATACAGTTCCGGACAGGCATTGGAACGGATGGAGCAGTTGGCCGAAGAGATACTGCCCCCGGGCATTTCCTTCCAGTGGACAGAAATCGCCTATCAGGAGAAAAAGGCCGGCAATACGGCCGGGATAGCATTCCTTTTGGCCGTGATCTTTGTCTTTTTGTTGCTCGCAGCACAATTTGAGAGTTTGGTCCTGCCGCTTGCCGTAATCTTTATTGTACCCATGGTACTGTTGTTCGCCATTTTAGGGATAGACCTTGCCGGATTGGACAATAACATCATGGTGCAGATAGGGTTGGTGGTGCTCGTGGGTCTGGCCAGTAAGAATGCCATTTTGATCGTGGAATTTGCAAAACAATTGGAAGAGCAGGGAACCGAATTGAAAACAGCGGTAATAGAGGCATCCAAATTGAGGTTGCGACCCATTTTGATGACCGCAATGGCCTTCATTCTAGGTGTTGTGCCCTTGGCCTTGGCCACTGGTGCAGGTGCTGAACTAAGAGTTTCTTTGGGAATTGCCGTGTTCAGTGGAATGCTCGGAGTGACCTTGTTCGGTGTCTTCCTTACCCCGGTATTCTACTATTTGGGAAGGAAATGGACAACCCGCAGCAAAGAAAGAGAAATAGAACAGGTGCCCAATGCACTGAACGCTTAAAAGTAAGATGATGAAAAATATATATGTAATGATGGTCCTGTCCCTGTTGATCAGCTCGTGTGGGATACAAAAAAGGACGCACGACACAGGGGATATCATTTCGGTACGGAAGGATTTTCTCAAGACCGAATTGGAAGATGCAACATTTGAAAGTACTGCCATTGCAATGGAATGGTGGTCGGAGTTCAACGATCCTGTATTGGACAGCCTGATCAATAGGGCGAGGGTACACAATTTAGATATCAACTCAGCGGTCGCCAATTTTCAGGCAGCCAGGGCCATGCTCAAGGAGACCAAGTGGGACCGCTTGCCAAGCATCACCGCAAATGGCGATTATACAAGGACGCGATTGGGGGAAAATGTTTTTGTGTCGGGAGTCAACCCCACCTATAGCACCTACAACGCAAGTTTTGATGCTTTCTGGGAAGTGGATGTGTTTGGAAGGGTGTCCAACAGGATCAAAGGGGTCTATGCAAACAGACAACAGGCCTTGGCCGATATGCACGGGGTGTACATCAGTATTTTTGCCGAAGTGGCGAACAACTATCTCGAGCTGAGGGGCAACCAATATTTGTTGGACATCGCCAAACGGAATCTGGAAGGGCAGCAAGAGACCTATAATCTGACGGTCAAATTATCCGAGGCCGGTACCAGCAACAGCTTGGACGTATCGCGGGCGTTGGCACAGTTGGAAATGACACGGGCGAGCATTCCCCCGATAGAGGCAAGGATAGAAGCCTTGAAGAACAGCCTGAGCGTTCTAGTGGGCAGCGTTCCCGGAAATTTGGATGCTTCAGTGGTGAACAAGCAGCCTTTGCCCAGTTTGCCAGCCTCCGTGGCTCTCGGCGATATTGACGAAATGTTGCGTCGCAGACCGGACGTAAGGCGTGCGGAAGCCCTATTGCAGCAACGGATAGCCCAGTACAATATCTCCGTGGCCAACCTGTACCCAAAGATCGCATTTGGAGGGTCCATTGGTTTTTCGGCCATCGATTTTTCGAACTTTGGAAGCAAGGAATCGTTTACGTGGAGTATTTTCCCCAATATAAGTTGGGCCGCCTTTGATCTGGGAAGGGTAAGACAGCAGATCAAACGGGATGATGCGCTAACTTTGGCAGCGCTCAACCAATATGAAAAAACGGTTTTGGAAGGATTGGAGGAAATCAAGACTTCGTTGAGCAATTTCACGCAAGAGCTCAAAAGAAGGGAAATCCTCAGAACATCTTCCAAGGCCAGTGCCGAGGCTGCCACCTTTGCCCAGCAACGTTTTAATGCCGGACTGGATAATTTCATTGATTACCTTAGTGCGGACAACGCCTTGCTACAGGCAGAAAACACCTTGGCTTTGAGCGAAATATCCTCTGCAAGATCATTGGTCGCCATTTATAAGGCCTTGGGCGGGGGATGGGAAATCGTTTCCGAGGAAGAATTGGACGATAAAATGGAGGCCATGGACCTCATAGGGGCCAAGCAAGACTAAAAAGTGTAAGATTGTCAATTTGATATGGACTAATACATCGTCCATCTATATGATATGGAGAAAAATTTGAGCAAGGCGGATATTCCTGTTTTTGAAAATCCACATGATCATCATGAGGCGATCGGCTTTGCTCATAAAAGTCATATTCCAAACTTTGATGTTTTTCAGGTAGAGGATATGGGACCCTCCATAAGAAGTTGTATGCCCCCTTATCGACAAGGGTTTTATCAGATTGGATTGCTGAATTATACAGGGGAAAGCAAGTTCAACCTCAATACACATTTGTTGGATTTTGATGGACTTCCACTTTGGTTCGTTGTTCCGGGACAGGTGGTTTCTTGGTTTAGGGACAAGAACATCTCCGGATTTTTTGTGATGTTCCGAAAGGAGTTTTTGATGAATTCGTTCCCGGATTTGATCCATGATTTCCCCTTTCTGAAAATGACGGAAAACAGTGTGATGATGCTCACCGAAGAGGAACATGAATCATTGAACCTGGATCTGGAACGGATGCACTCCGTGTTCAAGAACCCGCATCCCTACCAAGAAAGGATGCTGGAGGGCATGCTCGGCTCGTTGCTCTTTTTTTGCAAGGCCATCCATGAGCGGCACAAGACCACCGAGAACCATCTGTCCAGGGCACAGGTCATTGCCAACCAGTTTGAGGCATTGGTGGATAAAATGTACGTGGATACCAAAAATGTGGGAGACTATGCGGAGGAACTGAACATTACCCCCAACTATTTGACAACGACCATAAAGAAATTGACGGGCAAAAGTGCCAAGGATATTATTCAGGAACGACTTTTGATAGAGAGCAAGAGCCTCCTAAAATACTCGGGATTGGATATTGCGGAGATTGCCTACAGATTGAATTTTCAAGAACCAACGCATTTTACGAGGTTCTTCAAGAATTTAAGCGGACTCACCCCCAATCAGTTCAGGAGGATGTAATGCAGTGATGGAATGACCGGACCGACCAAATTATTTTGAACACTATGTTTTTAACCATGAAAGACCATATGCTAAATTTGTAAAATGTTTTAAATGGATTGTAATGAATGAGAAGAATGTTGCTGTTGTCACGGAAGCAGGTAATGGATTGAGCAAGAAATTTGCAAGTATCCTAAAGGACAACCATTATGAGGTTGTGATCGCTGCTTGCAAGGAGAGTTATGATAAGCTCACCGCCCAGGATGAAGGGGTGGGGGAATATGAACTCCTTGAAGTTGATTTTACGTCCCCGGATAGCCTTGCAGCATTCGAAAAGACCATTGGCGAATCTTATGGGAAGTTGGACCTGTTGATCAACAACGCGGAAATCGTGAATGGTTTTGGGCACAAAATAGACCAGATCAACATAGAGGACATCAAAGAAGTTTACGAAATCAATTTCTTTTCTGTCATACGCGTCATTCAAGCACTGAAGCCCTTGCTGAAAATGAGCGATCACCCCCGTATCATCAACATTACCAGTTCGTTGGGAGACATCAGCAAGATGAAGGATGAATCTTTTTGTTATTCAGGATACAGCCTTACCGCATACTCTACTTCCAAAGCGGCACTCAACATGTTCACCCACTTGCAATGCAAGGAGTTCAAGCCTTCCAAAATCAAGATGTACAGTTTTGACCCCGTTGCCATGAAAAATTGCACCTATAACTCGGTGGTCATCGGTGAAAGTGTCAAGGACGAGTTCATTTCCCTGATCAGATAGCACGGCCCTGCCATACAAGCGATCGTCAAAGGGCCGGACTCGTCAGTAAGCTATTCCTCCCGGAATGGTTTTTCAGCACATAATACATCCGTTCGGCTTGGTCAAGTGTGAAGATGTTCATCGTTGCATCCTCACTGTAATTCATGTAGTTACCGATCATGATGGTCTCTCCGGAGCAGCCTTTAAAGGGGGTCGACCCATAAACAGGTTGGTCCACGGCCGGAGTGTCATCACAATAATCGTTATGGATACAGTCCTTTTTGCCCCAAGTATGTAAAAGTCCCAAATAATGCCCCATTTCATGGGTCAAGGTCCTTCCAAACCTCGCATGGCAATCCATGTCCGATTCCCCAAAATGGATCCAGTTCACAAGAATGCCTTCGGCATCGCCGGGTTGTGGCAATTGGAGCAAGTCCGATCCGGGCAGGTCGGTTTCTGGCCCCGTGGACGAACCCAGTACCAGGCACGCCGTCTCCAAAGGCAAAGGAGTGACCCAGATATTGATGTACTGTTCAGGACTCCAATAAGCGTATTGTGCAAAGTGGTTTTGATTGTATCCCAACTCATCCACTTGTTTTTGGGAGGCATCAATTCGGTTGATTCCATCGAAGGGTTCAGCGTCAGGGTCGAATTTGGCCAATACAAATTCAATTTGGGTATCCGCTCCATTGGGATCTTCATTGTATCCTTTTGTGCCCTTTTTTCTACGAAAATCCTCATTTAGGATTTCGATTTGTCGTAGCACACGTTCCTTGGATAAGTTTGGACCTTGGCCCATATCCTCTCCATTATGGATCAGATGTACCACAACGGGAAGCTGCACCAATTGCTCTCCGGGAAGGGGAGCGTCGATTGGAATGGGGTCATCATTTTTACTGCAACAGATCACAGTGATGCTGAGCATGGCTGCTAAAAGGGTTTTGTATTTCATGCTGTCTTAAATTGGTGATATGTGTTTTTGGGTTGTTTTGCAAAGCACATTTTACTTTTCCTTCCAGCGAAAGCCTGAGTATGTTGAAATCCAATCTTCAGTATTGTAGAAAAAGAAATCCTGTATCATTTTGCTATAATGGCCCTCCGCTTTCAGCGATTTGAACGTATGGTCATCATCAGCAATAAAAAGACTGGCGTTTTCCAAAAGTGAACCCAAATAAATGGAGGAGCGATAATCCGCTACATGATCATACCTACCTGCCAATAGGAACAGTTTGCCAGTGAATTTTCTAAATGTCCTTTCATTGAATTCATTGACCATCCCATGGTCTTGATCCTTGAAGTGTTCCATTATTGGTTCTGCAATCTGGTAACTGTTCTCTAAATCGGGATAAAATCGATTGGGATCGCTTTCGCGGTATTCCATCAAGGGATATATAAACTCCGAAAGCCTTACCCGAATGGGAATCCCATCTTCCGAACCAAAAAGAGCGTTGATGGCATCAATTTGAAATTCCTTTTGAAGCTGGGCCACATAAGCGGTGTCCCTATGGTATAAACGATGGATCAGTTCCGAGCGTTTACTGCTCAATTCTGATGGTCCAACAAAGAAATTCTGCCTTTGAAAAAGAGTGGCCAGTAATTTTCGATCAAAATGGCCCTCATCCATAACGGCATCCAGCTTTTTACGATCCTGTGGATGGTTTGAAAGAAACGCTCTCTGGAAATCATCGTGTATGATTCCAAGTTTTTGTTCAATGACAGGATTCACACTGGCCCCGATGAACACCTTCTTTACCCTTGTATCGGGGAAAAGGGATAGATATTCCGTAATCAAAAGAGCACCGCCGGATTGACCATACAAATACACATCACCGGGAATTTTGCCCAGAACGGAATGGATATCGTTGGCATATTGGAACGATCGGTAAACCTTGTATGCCAGAAACCAATCAACGGTTCCATTGCTTTGCAATTGGACTTTTCTTCTCAGTTCTTCATTTGTGCTTCTTGGAAGTATGCCAAGCACATTGATGCGTTTGGAGAAAAGATCATCTTGGATTTTTTTCATGCGGCCCTTTCGGACATAAAACTGCTGCGCATCAGCAATGACAACGACTGTGGGGAGTTCCGGGTTGAATTCGGCACCAAACTCATACTCCAACTGGAACGACCCCGAATTTGGGTCGTTGTAGTCCAGCGGGACCTCTATGGATTGCCCCATGACCATTTGGGCCAATAAGGAATTGATGATTATGATCGAACGTACCATAGCTTGAACTGAATAGGGAATGAATGGTCCATGTGCATTGAATTGTATTTCATGGGTTGATCTTGTTTACATAAATTTTTCCGTGCCGAGAGATTTGTAGATGTCTGTATGGATGAATATTCGCATCACTTTTAGGGTTCGATTAAAAAGTTCCTGACGGCTTCGCCCATTTTGTCCATGTCACATGCAAAGGTGTAATGGCCGCAATCCGATTTTAGGTCCAGGGATTTGGCCTTTAAATCTGCTATGGCAACCAGATTGGCCGATGGTGCCACCAGATTGTCCGTGTTCGAATAGATGATCAACGCCTTTCCTTTGAATACCTCTGACAAGGTTTTCGCATTTCGTCTTTCCAGGTCCTCTTCCAGATTGTGTTTGGAAATGGCCAACATTTGGCTGTACAGGTCCCGAACATCATAGTATTGGGCTTCGTCTTTGATTTTTCGCAAAACTTCTTCAATGGATCCATTGTCATCTTTATAGTATTGCGGTGTTAGTCCCAACGAATACTCCAACATCAAAAAGGTTTCTTCCTTAGTACCATGCTGAATCTCGCTGTTCAGTACCCTTTTGAAGATTTCATAGTTCAGTTGATCATAGACGGACAATTTGGGAGAGCCCACAATTGGGATGGCCCTGTCAAAAAAATCAGGATAACTGGCCATCCATTTATAGGTCTGCATACCTCCCATGGATATTCCGATGACCGCATATAAATGATCGATATTCAAAATGTCCTTCACCAGTCTATGTTGAAGGTCGACCATGTCGCCAATACCAAATTCTGGAAATTTGGTGCCAGGTTTTGTACTAGTATTGGAGGGCGATGAAGAAATACCATCACCCAAAGCATCCACTACGATCAGGTAAAATTTCGTAGTGTCTATCATGGTTTCCCTGCCAATGTATGGTTTCAGGCTTTCTCCCGTGCCAGCGTACCATGTGGGGAAGAGTATCGCGTTGTTTTTTTCTTCATTGAGTGTCCCATAGGTTTGATATCCCAGTTTTGTGTTTACCAGAGTTTCACCGTTCCGTAGGGTATGGTCTCCCAATTCTGCCATCTGTACTTGGGCAGTTAGGTCAGCAACCAATATGATAGATGTGGCAATCGCCAATAGGAATTTTTTCATTTTAGATGATAGGTTTTTGTGGTGTTTTTCTCCAATGTCAAAGTAGATGAACAAGGAGCGGCACACTTTGAAAGATTCAGGTGCCGCCCTCGATCATTGTATTTATGGACATGGCAATGGACTTCCATTGCCGGAACAAATACCGTTACTTGTCTTTTTTGTTGTTTTCTTCCGTCACATCTTTGAACAGTAACATCTCTTTGATCCGCTTCGAGGCCCCGGTATAAAATCCAGTTTCATTCGAGTATCCCTTTGGATTGTTGAACGTCCCAAAGATGATATCATAAATGGGTAGATCGGAATAGTTATACGCGTGGATGCCCTTGGCGTGGTGTATCGTATGGCTTTCTGGCCGTTGGATGATATACCCGAGCCATTGTGGGGTAACAATGTTGCTGTGCTGAAATATTCCCAGGAAAAAAGTGGTCAGCAGCGTGATGGTGGAGGCCCCTGGGGTGAAGCCAGCAACCCCTACAAGGCACAAGCTGCCCAAAAGGGTGAAGCCGGCCATGTCCATCGGACTAAAATAGAACGCACCATAGGTGTCTATCCGCTCGGCACTGTGGTGCATTTGGTGGAACACTTTCCAGAGCAGGTCACTTTTGTGGATACTATAATGCCAGAAGAAAAGCCCAAACTCATAAATAAGCACTCCAACAATGCCACCCCACATATCGCCTAAAATCGATAGGTCAAAAATCTGGTATTTGGAGATGGTACCGTCCCAGATAATGGGCAGATAACTGGATAGGTAAAAGAAGACGGCAAAGGAAAGCAATCCCCTCACCTTCCAGTTTTTGATCTTGGGAAGTTCCCTGGCCGGAAACAAGGCTTCCCAGATCATAAGAGTTGCATAGATGGCCAGGGCCACCAAGGAGATAGGGTCCAAAAGAATCTCCAGAGGAGTCGGTAGATTTTGTAAGATTTCCATAGTGCTCAGATTTTGGATTTAAACTTGGAGTTGAAGATCATTTTCTTGCGTTTCCAGATGATTCTCAACCCTTCATTGGGCTGATAGCTCTGGATGAATAACTGTCGTTTCATGTTTGATGATTTAATTGATTGATGAATAAACACGGCTTTCGTGCTCGTTTTTTGATGGGGCAAACTTAAGTGCAACATTTTTTGCCCAAAAGAAATTGGCTTGATACGGGGTGTACAGGGGTCCAATAAGATGTAGACTACACCCAAAAACAGGTAGACATCAGGTAGACAGGCTTTGTGAAAATGATTTCAACTAAAAGAAAATCAGATGCTTGAAAATTCTAATTGAATTGCAGTAAAAAGTTGAAAAGGTCGGCTTCCGGGGACAGTCCCATCTTTTTGCGAAGGCGATATCGGGCCGTTTTTGTGCTTTCAGGTGAGATTCCGAGAATATTGGAAGCTTCCTTGATCGATAAATTGAGCCTGGTAAGCGCGGCCACCTTTAGATCGTTGGAACTCAGGTCAGGATATTTTTCGTTCAGCGAGGTGAAAAAATCTGGATGTACATTCTCAAAATGTTGCTTGAAATCTTCCCAATCCTTCTCTTTTCCTTGGTTCATTTTGATGGTCCTTTCCATCTCGGAAAGCATTTTTTCTACCCCATCCAAGGATTTGGTTTTCCGTGCCTTCTGAATTTTATTTTGGAACTCTTCCAGCAGTTGATTTTTCTGGACAAAATTCATGGAGTAGGAGGTAAGCTCCCTGTTCTTGGTATCCAGTTCACCTTCCAGGTCCTTGCTCTTCAGTTGCTGGTTTTCCAATTCCTTTTGCGCGATGACCTGTTGTTGCTCAAACAGTTTCTTCTGGTTTTTGGTGCGTTGTCTAAGGCTTTTGATCAACAAAAAGGACAAAAGAACGACCAACCAAATGCCAATGATCAATATCCACTGGATGGTCTTGCTGTTTTTCTGTTTATCGGACAGCCTGTCCAACTCCTGGCTTTTTTGGAGCAACTCGTTCCGGAATTCCAGTCCGGCTATTTGGCGAGATTTTTTGAGGGTAAGCAAGGAATCCTTTAAATCCACATATTGGGAAAAATAGATCAAGGCGGAATCGGGCTTTTGTGTTTCCCTTTTGAGGTCAGACAGGTTTTTTAGGATTTCAAGCCTGTAATTGTTGAGGTGCATTTCACTGGCCCTTCCCAAGGCAAGTTTGAAGTGCATATCGGCCAGTTCATACTCGTGTTGGAGTTTGAAAAACCTGCCAAATTGGAGGATATTGTTCACCAGTCCGTCCTTGTCATCGATTTTCCTGCACAATGTGAGTGATTGCCTCAAATGATAATCGGCCTGTTCCAGATTTTCTTGTTCCAGGTATAATCGTCCCAGCCTATTGTGGGCCTCGGCCATCCCATATTCAAAATTGTTCCGGGTATGGATGTTCAATGCATTGGTGATATTGGTGTGCGCCTTGTCAAGCCTTCCGTGCTGCATTTGGAGGGTGCCCAGTTTGGTATAGGCCGTTGCGACCCTATCATCCAGATTGAGCTGGGTGAACCCGATAATGGCCTCGCTGAACTGTTTCAGGGCAAGGGAATCTTCATCAATGTCGGCATATACCATACCAATGTTCAGCTTGCTGTTGGAAATGCCCTCAAGATCATCCAGATTTTCGTAGCGTTCCAATCCTTCATACAGATCGAACAAGGCCTGTTTGGGTTCTCCAAGGGTCCAGTGTGCCACCCCGCTCACTCTTTTGGCAAATGCGGCCCCTTTTTCATATTTAAGTTCGTTTGCCAACCGATAGGCCTCTTCACCCAATAGCACAGACTGGGAAGGATCCCTGATCCAAAGTGTATACCCCCTGTGGGCTATGCTGTCCACGGTCAATGTATCCAATTTGCCCTGTTCGCTATCTGGCATATTTTGGGACAAAATCGGGAAGCACCACAAGGCGCAGATAAAATATGTTATGGAAATCTTCATCTGGCTATGATCCAATACATCTATTAAGTTAAAGGGTATTCAATGAAAACAAAGCCTAAAAATAACGAAATGTGTTCAATAGATGGTTCTTTTTAGGGGAATCACGGGCTACTTCACAGGAACAAATAATCAGTAAGATAATAGTTTTCAGATTATCAGAAGAAAATTATAGTATATTTGTAATATTATAATTATGTACTACAATATAATTTTTATGAATCGAATTGTTTTTTCCCTTCTGTTTATGTCCGTATTGATGACCAGTTGTCAAAAGACGTCTTTTGAGACGGCAAATACCAAAATGTTCAACTGGCCGGTTTTGAAGAACAAATCGGATAATCCGGTGTTACGGATTAGTTTTCCAATCCCCAACGATACCCTTTTGGAAGCTGATATCCAATTAAAAATATCCCACGAAAATATTGAGGCCCTAAAAACAATACGTCTTTACGCTTCAGGGAAGGACTCCCTGTTTACCAAAGAGGCTATGTTGGTTGGAGAGACCCTTCCTGCAAAGGAGACCAAATTTGACGTATCGGTCAAGCTAGAGAATGCCCCGAGTTATTATTGGCTTACCTATGAGCTTCAGGAGAAAGCAGACCTTACCCAAACCGTGAAGGCTGTATTAAAGGAAACCAAGATCAATGGAAAGCAAGTCACTATTTCAAAGGACAATGATATCGATAAACTGCGTTTGGGCGTGGCATTGAGGCAGCATGGACAAGATGGGGTCCATACTTATAGGATTCCGGGGCTTACCACTTCCAACGAAGGTACCCTTATGGCGATTTATGATGTAAGAAGGGACCTTTCCAGAGATTTGCAAGGTAACATAGATATAGGGGTAAGCAGGTCATTAGATCAAGGCAATACCTGGAACGAAACCCAAGTGGCCTTGGATATGGGAACTTATGGCAACTTACCGGAAAAGTTCAATGGAGTGAGTGATGCCAATATTCTGGTTGATGAAAAAACAGGCAACATTTTCATTGTCGGTCTCTGGATGCACGGTGTAATCAATAAAGAAGGGCAATGGCTGGAAGCATTGAACGAGGAAAGTGACGACTGGAACCACCAATGGAGGAATAAGGGATCACAGCCAGGATTGGACATCAAGCAAACCAGTCAGTTCCTCATTACTAAAAGTACAGACAATGGAGAGACTTGGGAAGAACCCATCAACCTGACCCCCATGATCAAAGATCCGAAATGGTGGTTGTTTGCACCGGCCCCTGGTCATGGCATAACCTTGGAAGATGGTACCCTTGTATTTCCTACACAGGGAAGGGACCGTGAGGGACTGCCTTTTTCCAACATTACCTATAGCAAGGACGGTGGCAAGACATGGGTCGCGAGCCAACCTGCGGCAAAAAATACCACGGAATGCATGGTGGTGCAACTGTCCGACGGGTCACTTATGCTGAACATGCGGTACAACGCCAACAGAAAAAACTTTACGGATACCAATGGAAGGGAAATAGCGGTTACCCATGATCTGGGCCAAACTTGGGGGGAGCATCCAACATCGAACAATGCCCTTATTGAACCGGTATGTATGGCCAGTATCCACAAACATTATTATACGAATGATGCGGGGGAAAAAAAGACTGCTTTGCTGTTTTCCAATCCCAATTCCAAGGAAAGTAGGGTGAAACAGACCATCAAGGTGAGTTTTGATGAAGGTCGAACATGGCCCAGTGAACATTGGATAGAACTGGATGAGGGTAGGGGTGCCGGATACTCCTGCTTGACCAGTATCGATGAGGACAAAATTGGAATATTATATGAGGGAAGTCAAGCCCAGATGACTTTTCAGACCGTTCTTTTTGATGAAATATTGAAGGGCGGCAAGGAATGACAAGATCAATGACCGGGGGCAAAATTATTTGCCCCCTTGTCTTAAAAAGTTCATCTCGTAATACGGGTTAAAATGGTTGTGCATCAGTTCCCGGAACTCTTGGACCGAACCTTTTTCCAGACAGTCCACCAAATCCGAATGTGTGACCTTGCTTTTGTTGATCGGAGTATCCATCATCTCTTCTTCAAGGCTCAATACATAATCAAAAACAATCTTCAGGTATTTTTGGAAACCACAAAGCGTTTCATTTTTTGAGATTTTATAAAGTTCTGAGTGAAAACTGATCTCATGCTCAATTTTATTCGGCACCTTTTTGGATTCAAAGTCCTCCACAATCTGTCTTAGGCCATGTACTTGTTCAGGAGCTATGTTCCTATAAATGGCATCGGCCATTCCGATTTCGAGCATGATTCTCAGCTCAAATAAATCGTGCAAGGTTGATTTGTCCAGGACATTTGGGTCCATCACCCTTTCCAAGGCAGAAAAGAGATTGAATTTTTCCAAATGTATCCCACTTTTCTTGTTGGAAGATATGAGCCCCAACATCCTAAACCTGCTCAAAGCTTCCCGGATGACATTGCGGCTTACATTCATGATCTGGGCCAGTTCGTTCTCTGTGGGCAGATTGTCCCCGGGCTTGAATCCGTTTTCCTTGAAATAGATACGTAGTGACCTTTCTACTTGATCTACCATGGTCATCTTCTGGACGGGTCTAAAAGTATTGTGGTTTTCTTTCATATATAATCATATATAGCCCCAAGGGCAATTTCGAACAAAAATAGAAAAGATTTTGGCGTAATCAATAGAATTGTACTATATTCGTATCATAATATTGTCCTACAATATAAATTAACAAACAACTATGAACTCAATCTTAATTAAAAAACTCTTAGTTCCCTTTGTGTTCCTTGTTTCCATAATGGCCATGGGGCAGCAGGAAATAAAGGGAAGGGTGGTCGATGCCGAAGGGGTTCCCTTGCCGGGGACCAGTGTATTGGTCAAAGGCACCTCAAACGGTGTTGCCGCAGATTTTGATGGCTACTACGCAATCAATGCAAATCAAGGCCAGACCTTAGTATTTACCTATGTGGGTTTTGTGCCCAAGGAAGTTGTGGTAGGTTCGCAGGCCGAAATCAATGTATCCTTGGATATGGATACCCAAGTATTGGATGATGTGGTGGTCATAGGTTATGGCAAACAATCAAGGAATCTGGTTTCCAGTGCGGTTTCAAAAGTAAAAGTGGAGCAAGTGGACAGCAATCCGTCCGCGAATCCTATTCAAGCCCTACAAGGAAAGGTTGCTGGTTTAAGCATTCTGCCCTCTTCAGGACAGCCTGGTGAAGAAGCCCAAGTATTCATCCGTGGTGGTACTCAAGTTTCTGGTACAAGTTCTGCCAATAGGCCCCTATATATTATTGATGGGGTTTTTAGGGACAACATGAATGGACTTAACCCCCATGATATTGAATCTATACAAGTATTGAAGGATGCAGCGGCAACAGCCATTTATGGTGCCAGGGCCGCAAATGGAATCATTTTGGTCACTACAAAATCCGGGGAAAGAAATGGTAAGGGTACAGTTTCCATCAATTATAGGTCAGGTATCGCCCAGCAATTGAACAGGTATCCATGGACCAGTGCCGAAGATTATATACAGGTGTCGCGAATTGCCGCCGCTAAGGGAATCAACTTGGAAAACCCAGGGGACAGGCTTTCCAATACCAACTTTGGGTATAGTGTGCAAACCGTGAACAATCGAGGGGACTATGGCTTCAATAGAAACACATTGGCGTTTTTGGACAATGTGATTGGCGTGGAAGGACAGGCCTATGTTGCCGACCTTCTGGAAAATCAAGGATATGAGACCATGAAGGATCCCGTGACGGGCAGAACCATGATCTTTAAGGACAATAACTATGATGACCTGATTTTTACCACGGCGCAACTACAGGATTTCAATGTTCGGTTTTCCCAAGGTAGTGAAAATGGCAACATGAACATCAGTCTGGGGTATCTAAAGCAGGATGGAACCTTTTTGGGTACCGGTTTTGATCGGATTACGGGGCTTTATAATGGAAATTATGACCTTTCGGATAAGATCAGTGCCAATGCAGGGGTCAACTTCAGTTTTCAACGGAACACTGAGGTCCAAAATGCCAATAACTCCATAAACAGGTCATCGCGCCTTCCACATACGGTAAGATTATGGAATGATGATGGAACCCCTGCATTGGGTGAAACCACAAGTTCTCCCAGAAACCGTTACCATGAGCTCTATTATCAGGACGCAGAACAAAAGACCTATTACTATACCTTGAACTTTGGGTTGGATTGGAATATTTGGGATAACCTACATTTCAAACCTTCGGTCTCCTTCTTTAGGGATGATTACAATTTCAATTTTTTTGAAAGGGCTTCCCCTGAAATTCCAGGTAGGCGGGCCGAAAGAAGCGAAGTCGCCAACAACCAATTGTTGTTGAACGGAATATTCACCTATGATCGCTCTCTTGGAGATCATAACTTTGACTTGCTCTGGGGGATGAACTACACCAAGAACCGAAGGGAATCCATCAATGGAAGTGGCTCCAACGGGGCAACAGACATCATCGAGACCCTCAATGCCTCTGCCACTGATATGGAGCGGGTGTCCAGTTCCATCGTTGAGAACAAGCTGCTCAGTAATTTTGGTCGTATCAGTTATGACTTTAAGGGGAAATACCTGGCCTCTGCCAGCTACCGTATCGATGGTGCATCGCAATTCGCAGAAGACAACCGATTTGCATTCTTCCCGGCATTTTCTTTGGGTTGGAATGTGCACCAGGAATCGTTTTGGAAGTCCAAGGCCCTTAGCCGTTTAAAGTTGAGGGGTAGTTGGGGACAGGCAGGATCGCTTGCCGGGCTTACCATTTCGGATACTCAGGGAGAATTTTCTACTCGTCTTTATGGTTTCCAAGGAGGAGCCTTGTTGACCCAATTGCCCAATACGGCCCTAAAATGGGAAACCACGACTTCAACGGACATCGGTTTGGACATGGGACTGTTCAATAATAGGATCAACCTCCTTCTGGATGTCTATGAAAAGATCACGGATGACCGATTGATTGATAGACCGATGCCCCAGCAGACAGGTTTCAGTTCCATACGGGACAATGTGGGAAGTATCCGAAATAGGGGAATCGAAGTGGAAATTGGCGCTGATATCATCAAAGGGGAAGATTTCCAATGGCATACGGATTTCAACTTTGCCTTTAACCGGACCACAGTGGTCAAACTTCCTGAAAACGGAAGGGACAAAAACAGGATCAACTACGGTTTGGTCTATAACGATAACGGTGACCTGATGGAAGTCGGGGGACTTGCTGAAGGGGAAAGACCCTACGGAATCTGGGCTTTTGACATGATAGGGGTCTATGCCACGGATGAAGAAGCCGCCAATGCGCCAGAGGATTTACTGGTCTCAGGGTCCAAATTTGGAGACCCCAAACACGGAGGGGATGCTATTTGGAGGGATGTCAACAATGATGGTGTCATCGATAACTATGATATGGTATTTGTCGGCTTTGCAACACCGGACAAATTAGGGGGAATGTCCAATACATTCACCTACAAGGGGCTGCAACTTCGTTTCTCAATGGACTATGCGTTCGGGCATGTGATCAATAACGGATGGAGGGCCAGGGCCAATGCCAATGCACGGAACAATGTAATGACCACCAAAGATGTCCTCAGGGACGACTTTTGGAAAGAACAGGGGGACATTGCTGTTTTTCCCAGATATGACAATGCTTCCGATTTTGACAATGGTTATAGGAACCACCTTCGCCCTTGGGAATCCAATGGAAACCTGACCCCGAGCAGTAGTGGAGGTTCTGCCAGTACACTGTATTATCACAGGGGCGATTTCATTGCCTTCCGTGAACTATGGCTCGGATACCAATTCCCCGAATCTGCAGGATTGGACAAATTCGGGATTTCCAATCTGGATGTCAGTATCAGTGCCAACAATTTAGGGTACTGGACCAAGTATACCGGCCTTACACCAGAGGTGTTCGATGGTCTGGATGAAGGTATATACCCAAGGCCCTTTCAGCTTATCATCGGATTGAATGTCTCTTTTTAAAAAAATAAAACTATGAAACTGTCTTCTATATATAAATTTCTGGCACTGATACTGTTCCTTTCGGTTCAGTCGTGCATCAAAAGTGCATTGGATACTGAAATACCATCCAGCATCACCACGGGCAACTTCCCAAGGTCTGAAGGTGACCTAAGGGCCATTTTGACCGGGCTATACGATGGTGTAAGGGACGAATACAACCGCACCCAATATGGCGAGGATCGTGGAGATGCCTTCGATGTGGGCCTCATCGGCACGGTTTCGGATTCGTGGGCACACAACCTGAGTGGGGCAAACGGACCCAACTGGAGGGTGAGCTACAATTTGATCAATAATGCCAATATTGTCATCAATACCGCAGATGAAATTGAATTCAACAGCTCCCAGACAAGAGGGCAAATTCTCGGGGAAGCTTATTTCATAAGGGCCTTCGTCTATTTCCAAATGCTGAAGATTTGGGGAGATGTTCCCTTGATTTTGGAGCCTGTGGACCAAACAACCCCATCAGTGGGCAGAACGGCGGCAACACAGGTCATGGATCAGATTTTGTTAGATCTGGAAAATGCCTTGGCGGCATTCCCTTCAAATGGTTTCGGAGATAGCAAATACACAGCATCAGCCCCTGCGGCCAATGCTCTTTTGGCCGATGCCAGTCTTTGGAAAGGCAAGGTACTCGGTGGTGGTAATGAGGACTTTATTAGAGCTGTTGATGCCATCAATGACATTGAGGGTGTGGGACTTCTCAATTCTTTTGGGGATGTTTTTGATGTCAAGGAAAACAATGAAGTGGTCTTTTCCATCTTTTTTGATTTCAACGAACAGGCCGGTATGTATGCAAGTACCATTACGTCACGGGATGTGAATGTGGATAGGGAGCTTAACCCGGACGTTCCCACTTCGACCAGTTTCAATGCAAGGCATAATTACAGACCAAGTGACAAGATCATGGCGCTTTACAACAATCCAAACGACCAGCGAACAGCTCGGAGCTTTATTCCAATTCTTACACAAGATGGATCGGATGCAGATTCTGATCCGGATGTATTGAGCATCAGCCAGAACAAGTTCAAGGGAACGGACAACAATAATGATACTTTTTATGACAATGACATTATTGTGTACCGATGGGGCGGACTTTTGCTTTTGAGGGCGGAAGCCTTGGCAGCCCAAGGATTGACAGCAGAAGCGATCATCGATATCAACACGGTCAGGGAGCGGGCAGGAACCGGAGCCTACACAGGACCTACCGATCAGCCTACCGTAGAGCGGGAGATTCTGGATGAGCGGGGGAGGGAACTCTTCTTGGAACTCAAAAGATACTGGGACCTTGTGCGGTTCGATGCGGGCAGCACCATCGATATCTATGCCGAAGTGCCCAACTTGGCAGGAAAGAACCTTCCGTTGGTATGGCCCGTGAACGACAATGTCATTGCACAGAATGAACTTATAGAGCAGACCGAAGGATATAGGAACTGATCCATGGTCAATATCCCAAGTGTTTTTTGAACAAATAAAATCATACATGAAGAAATTGGAATTTAAAGGGATCATCGCAGCAGGATTCAGTCCATTTGATGTGGACGGTAAACTGAAGTTGGAAGCTATCCCACCACTTGTTGAACATCTGATCGAACAAGGTATAGAAGGGTTCTATCTCACCGGAAGTACCGGGGAAGGAATGTCTTGCAGTATAGAACAACGAATGGCCATTGTGGAAAGCTATATGCAGGCCGTAAACAAAAGAGTGCCCGTCATCATCTGTGTCAGTCATGCCAGTCATGAGACCAGCACCTTGCTGACCAAGCATGCCATTGAGGTAGGTGCTGACGCCGTTTCGGCCAACCTGCCTACCTATTATGGCATCAACAACTTGGATCATCTGGTATATGGGGTGCAAAAAATGGTAGACTGTCAGGATGAATTGCCATTTATATACTATCATATTCCTGGAAAGACCGGTCTCAATTTCAAGATGCACGATTTTCTGGAAGCAATTGCCGGACGTTTGCCCCAACTCAAAGGAATCAAATACACCGCGGGCAATCTGGATGATTACATTCGCTGCGAACACACTTTTGGGAAGGAATTGAAAATGTACTTTGGTGTGGACGAACTGTTTCTACCTGCATTGTCGTTGGGTGCGGATGCCTTTATAGGAAGCACCTACAATTTTATGCTGCCCATGTATCAACAAATTGTGGAACAGCACAAAAACAACGACCCTCAAAAAGCAGTCGCCCAATATCATCAAGTGGCAGAGATCATCAATGGTTTCTTGAAATACGATGGTCTTTCAGCACAAAAGACCATAATGAAAATGGTCGGCCATGATTTTGGTCCTCCGAAACCTCCGGTACGACCCTTATTGGAAACCCAGTACAATGATTTGTATTCGGTAATGGAGCGGCTTGGGCTTTTCAACCCAATACCACATTGAGGATAACAAACTAACAAACCTTTACAAGCACATAAAATGAAATACGGTTATCTCATATTTTTTTTAGTACTGTTGTCCGCATGCACCGAATCCCCTGGAGGGAGCATCGTTATGGATGACGATGATCCGGTAGCTGTAGAGTTTCCGGGTACAGAAGGAATCAACTATCTTTTTGAACAAGGGATAGGAGGTTATGCATGTTATCGTATCCCGGCACTGTTGCGAGTGGATGACATGACCTTGTTGGCCTTTGCTGAAGGCCGTAGGAACAGCTGTAGCGATACGGGGAACATTGATTTGGTATTGAGACGTTCCGAAGACAATGGATTCACGTGGAGTGAAACCATTGTGGTCTGGGACGATGCGGACAATACCTGCGGCAACCCTGCCCCCATTTGGGATGCAGTGGCACAAAAAGTGGTATTGCTGGCAACTTGGAACGATGGTAGGGACGATATCGGCCCTATCAATGATGGTACTTCCATCGACACGCGCCGTGTCTACCATCTTTCTTCCACCGATAAAGGAAAATCATGGTCCTCTCCCACAGAGATCACTGAAGATGTAAAATTGCCCAATTGGCGATGGTATGCCACGGGACCAGGTTCTGGTATCCAAATTAAAAATGGACCCTATGCCGATCGTCTAATGGTAGGCTGTGATTATATCGATAGTGAGCGACGGGGGTATTCACATGTGATCTATTCCGATGATCATGGAGAAAGCTGGGTGTTGGGAGGTGTTTCCCCGGAGGTCCAGACCAACGAATGCGAAGTGGCCGAACTTTCCAATGGAGATCTCATGCTGAACATGCGGAACTCTGGGAACGAAAAGCGCAGAAAGGTGGCCACAAGCTCTGACGGTGGTGATACATGGGAATATGTGGGATTGGACAATACCCTTATAAGCCCCAAAGTACAATCCAGTTTGCACCGGTTTGATTTTGAGGACAACATTCTGCTGTTTTCCAATCCTGCCGATCAGATAGAAAGGATGAACATGACCATACGCTTGAGTACGGACGACGGAAGTACCTGGCCCCGCTCATATCTGCTCCATAGAGGGTTCGCAGCCTATTCCGATCTGGAAAACTACAACGGGGATAGGGTTGCCATTCTCTACGAGACGGGCCCAACACCACAAGACCGTTACCAAGGAATCTCTTTTGAGACTGTGGGACTCGATGACATACAATAACCAAGACTAACTAACAGTAAAAACTAAATTGATGGATATGAAAACAATAAAAATAATGATGGCCCTTTGTTCCTTGGCCGTTCTGTTCTCGTGTACTGATGACGACACCAGCACATTGGAGAAACAAGTGGATGCGGATTTTTCTGCGGAAGTGCAGAATGTGCAAGCAGGGAACACAGTTCAGTTTACGGACTTGTCCATAGGCGATGTGACCAGATGGAATTGGACATTTCCAGGGGGAACGCCACCAACTTCAAATTTACAAAGTCCTGAGGTGATTTACGAGACCCCGGGCACATACAGTGTCACTTTGAATGTGGCCAACCAAAATGGAAGTAAGACCCTAACCAAGGAAGGCTTTATCGTGGTACAGTCCCCAGAAGTCAATGCAGATTTTGAGTTGAGTGCAAATTCGGTGATCATGGGCAACAACTTTACGATCATGGACAGGACGACTGGAAACCCAACTTCTTGGCAATGGGAGTTCATTCCAGAAACAGGAAACAGTATCACTTCTACCGATCAAAATCCGACTGTCGTTTTCGAGCAGCCAGGTGTTTATTCCATTAAATTGACTGCTGCCAACGCCGATTACTCGGATGAGGTGGTGATGAGCAATGTGCTCACCGTTTTGGACCTGACCTCGGTGGATGCCAATTTTGAAGCTTCGACCTCTTATACCTACACGGGAAATGAGGTGACGTTTACCGATCTATCCGTAGGAAATGTGGATACCTATAGCTGGACCTTTGAAGGAGGAACGCCTGCCACGTCAAATCAAACCAGTCCCGCAGTCATTTATGCTACTCCAGGAAGGTATAGAGTATCGCTAACGGTGTCCAATGATAATGGAGGAGAGTCCACCATTACTCAGGAAGATTACATGGTTGTGGTTCCAGGAGGTGATCTTGCTGCGTATTTCCCATTGAGCAATGGTGGATCAGACGCAGGGCCAAACCAACTTTCCACCTCTATTTCGGGGAATGTCCTTTTTACTGGCGAAGATCGCTTTGGAAATACAGGGACGGCCACCTTTGATGGAGCTAGTCTGATCTCCGTTGCGGACAATGATGCATTGAATTTTGGCACTGCCAACTTTTCTGTTGGGGTATGGGTGAAAACAGAAGATACCTCCAGAATGATGGTCTGGCAAGAAAGTGGGGCCAACGGACCAAACGACAACCAGACCTGGTTGAGAATAGGCGATAATACGGATTCGCGAGTGATGCGTTTTGATACTGAGGACAGTAATGGAGGAGCGATTATCAACATCGGTACAGATAGGTTGCCCAATGGCGTTTCGGATGGACTATGGCATTTTGTGGTCGCTGTGAGGGATGGCAACACCAACTATGTTTATGTGGATGGATCATTGATCCACCAGATGGATGTCACCCCGATCCGAAATGTGTCCAACGAACAGGATTTCAAAATTGGAGGGCAGGAAATGGACCCAGGCGTTTTTGGAAATTTTCTAAATGGAACTTTGGAAGGAATGCTCATTTATAATAAAGCATTGAGCGAAGCAGAAATTACCGAACTTTATAATCTGTAGCATAGAACAGAAGAGAGGGCTGTCCAAAAGATCTTTTGGACAGCCTCTTTATTAAAAAAAATGATCAATAGAATGAAAAGATTACGTTTAGTCTTATACACAGCTGTATGTGTTTGGGTGTCCATCCAATTCGCCAACGCCCAAATCAAGCTTCCCGAACTCTTTTCATCGAACATGGTCTTGCAGCGCAATACCCAAGTGGCCATATGGGGTTGGGCCGATGCGAACGCCAATATTACCATCCATACATCGTGGATGGTAAACCCCATTGAGGTAAAGGCGGATAACAAAGGATCTTGGAATACAAAGCTGACCACCACCAATGCAAGAGAGCCACAATCCATGGAAATCAAGGGAAGCGGTTCCAGTATCATATTGGAGAATGTCCTCTTTGGGGAAGTATGGCTTTGTTCTGGCCAATCGAACATGGAACAATCCCTCAAAGGCTACACGGGCCAACCCACCTATGGTGCGCTTGAAGCACTTTCCGGAGCAAGAAATATAAACCTTCGGGTCTTTTCAGTGGATCATCATGGCTCAAAAACACCTTTGGACCATTTGGACGGATATCGGCCATGGCAAGAGGCATCTCCTGAATCGATTAGTGATTTTAGTGCGATTGCCTATTTCTTTGGACAGCAACTCCAGGAAATATTGGATGTCCCTGTTGGCCTTATCCTTACTTCATGGGGAGGAACGGAAATACAATCCTGGATGGCCAAGGATGCATTGGAGAACTATCAAACCGTTGATTTGAAAGATGTCGATCTCTCCCAAAATACCAAACATATCCCCACGGTATTGTTCAATGCCATGGTAAACCCGTTGGTGCCGTATACTGTCAAAGGAATGTTGTGGTACCAAGGCGAGTCCAACCGTTTGGAGCCTCAACTCTACCGACAACTTTTGCCAGCAATGGTAAAGGATTGGAGGGCCAGGTGGGGTCAAGGGGATTTTCCGTTTTATTATGTGCAGGTTGCTCCATACCTATACGATAAGAGGAACGATTACTTTCAGGAAGTTGAAAATTCAGCTTTTATCCGGGAGGCCCAATTGGAGAGCTTGGCAGATATTCCAAACGCCGGTATGGCCATTACCATGGATATTGGGGAATCGCATACCATCCACCCACCAAAGAAGAAAGAAGTCGCGGATAGGTTGCTCTATATGGCCCTTAACCAAACCTACGGACAAACGGCCATAGACTATCTGGGCCCGACCTACAGTTCCTTGGCCACAAAGGATGGAGGAATCGTATTGAGTTTTGACCACATTGGGGATACGGGTCTTTTTGTCCATGATAAGCTTGAAGGCTTTGAAATTGCCGGGGAGGACAGGAAGTTTTATACAGCTGAGGCCAAAATAATGGGTAACCATAAACAAGTCTTTGTCACAAGCCCAAATGTGCCCAAACCTGTAGCGGTTAGATATGCCTGGCGTAATTGGATCGTTGGGACCTTGTACGATGTGAACCTATTGCCCGCATCCTCGTTTAGGACAGATGATTGGGACAATGCCACCAGAGTGGAAGAATAGGGATATGAAGGACCAAATACCAATGGGAATGATGGGAATCGGAAAGAAAGGCAAGAGCTATTTTCTATTTTTTATTTTGATTTTTTTACTGGGGAACTCCTCCAAAGCACAAGACCAACCACAAAAAAAAGAGTTCGTCCGGTTCGATTGGCAAACGGCTACACAAATGCCACAAGGTCAGTATTTTCCGGAAAAGGGACTGGCCGGAAGTTTTTCAGGGGTACATAATGATGCACTTTTGTTGGCAGGAGGAGCCAATTTTCCCAACGGATACCCATGGGAAATGGGGCAAAAAAAGTGGGAAAGCACAATTATTGCCATCACAAGACAAGGTACAGCCTATAATTGGTACAGTTCAGAAGAGGTACAACTCCCTGTTCCGATAGGTTATGGTGTTTCCTTGTCCACCAAGGAGGGAATACTTTGTTTGGGAGGGAACAATGCCGAGGGCATTGTCACCAAGACCATATTGCTTTCATGGGACCAAGTGGATAAACGTATTTCACAACGGCAGTTGGGCAATCTACCAGGGAATTTGGAAGCGACCTTTGGAGCCGTATATCAGGAACAAATTTATTTGGGAGGAATTGAAAATGGGACAAATAAGTTGTTCCAACTATCCCTTTCTGAACTATTGGGGAGTTCCCCCGATCAAAAACTTTCATGGAAAGAATTGCCGCCGTGTCCTGGTCCGGCAAGAAAAATGCCTGCCTATGCCCTGCAGGGCAATGGACAGTCCGATGCGCTCTACATCTTTAGCGGAAGGTCAGAAACTGAAGCGGGCATAGAACTGCTTGATGACGGATATAGTTTTGATTTTTCAACCAAGCAATGGAATCGTATCATCAATGTGCCTCCGGTCATGGCTGCACCAGCATTGTCCTATGGAGTGTCCAATATTCTCATCTTTAGTGGGGATGGAGGGGACAGATTGTTGGAAAGGGATGCCCTGTCCAGGCAGATACAAGCTATGGAAGATGATGAGGGTAAAGATTCCTTGCAATCCGTGCTGAAGGACAAGCTGAAGAACCATACCGGCTTTTCCAATCAGGTCTGGTCGTTCAATACCATTACCAACACCTTCCAGAAGGCGGGCAAGCTGCCCAATTTTCCACCGGTCACGACCAACGCTTTTTTTTGGGATGAAAAGGTAATCCTACCTATGGGGGAAATTAGTCCAGGTGTTCGGTCAACTGGAATTTTGCAAGCTACGGTGGAGCATTCCAAAGGAACGTTTGGATATCTGAACTACATGGTGCTGGGCCTTTATTTCCTTGTTCTTTTGGGAATAGGAATCTATTTTTCATCCAAACAAAAGACAACGGACGATTATTTCAAAGGTGGGGGACGTGTGCCATGGTGGGCCGCAGGTCTCAGCGTTTTTGGCACGGCATTGAGTGCCATCACCTTTATGGCCATACCCGCAAAAACCTATGCAACGGACTGGTCCTATTTCTTTTACAATCTGAGTGTTTTGCTGTCCACCGCGGTGGTGGTAGGGTTGTTCATCCCCATATACCGAAAGCTGCAGCTCACCACGGCCTACGAGTATTTGGAACAACGTTTTAATCTTACCGTGCGGATGTTCGGGAGTATTTCCTTTATGCTTTTCCAGATTGGCCGTATAGCCATTGTACTCTATTTGCCGGCCATAGCACTATCCTTGGTAACAGGAATAGACATTTCGCTATGCATTGTGGTGGTCGGAGCCTTCAGCATTGCCTACACCCTCATTGGTGGTATAGAGGCCGTCATCTGGACGGACGTGGTGCAGGTCATCGTGCTTATGGGAGGAGCGGTTCTCTCCCTTGTTGTCATCTTTTTTGATTTGGGTGATGACCTTCAACCGATGTTGGGTAGGGCTATAGAGAACAACAAATTAACGTTGACCCATTTTGATTTTTCTTGGAACGAGCCCACGATATGGGTGGTCATAATAGGAGGGTTCTTTGCCAACCTAATCACCTATAGCAGTGACCAGACTTTGGTACAGCGTTACCTGACTACGAAGGATGAATCTGGTGCCAAAAAGACCGCATGGACCAATGCCTTGTTGGTCATCCCATCGACCCTTATCTTTTTCAGCGTTGGAACGGCCCTATTTCTCTACTACACCAAGTTTTCGGATGCCTTGGACCCTGTGGCCGAGAACAATGATGCCATCTTTCCGTGGTTCATCATCAACGAACTGCCAGCTGGCGTTTCAGGTTTGTTGATTGCAGGGTTGTTTTCTGCGGCCATGTCCAGTTTGAGCAGCAGTATCAATTCCACAGGCACGGTTTTTACCATAGATATCTATAAAAGGTTTTACAAAGGTGTTGCTGAAAAAAGGTATCTAAAGGTGGCCCGCTACGCGACACTTTTGTCCGGGGTGCTTGGCGTTCTGTTCGCACTTTGGATGGCCTCTTTTGATATTGAATCGCTTTGGGATGAATTTTTCAAGGTGTTGGGATTGTTCACAGGGGGTCTAGGAGGACTGTTTCTTTTGGGGGTATGCTTTCCCAAGGCCAATGCCCAAGGCGCTGTCATCGGACTTTTGGTGAGCAGTGTGGTCCAGTTCTTCGTATCTACACAGACCGATCTACATATTTTTCTGTATAGTGCCATTGGTTTGGGTACCTGTGTACTGGTGGGGTACTTTTCCAGTTTTCTTTTTCCAAAAGCACGGAAATAATTCCATTGATTGGGTCGTTCTGCCAGAAGACAGGTAAGATATGAACTTTGATTGCCAAAGCTCTTTTAGGCTACATGTGGTTTTTTGGGAATGTTCTTTATCATTTTGGAAAACAGCAATGCGCCGTTTATTGGTTTGGTGATCAGGTCATTGGCCCCCAATCTGAATATCTCCTTTCGGGTCTTACTGGTACTGTCCGCTGTGACCACAAGAATGGGAATTTGGGGATTGCAGCTGGCTTTCCCACTTCGGATCACAGAGGTTGTTTCGAAGCCATCCATTTCGGGCATTTGCAAATCCATCAGCACAAGGTCGAAAGTATGCTCCTTCATGATTTCCAGGGCTTCCTTCCCGTGATTGGCAATAGTGAGGTTGGTGTCTTCCCATTTTTTGAACAAAAGTTTCACCACTGTTTGGTTCATTTTGTTGTCTTCTACAAGTAGAATGTCCCGTGTGCCCAAACTATCCGTTGCGGCCATCTCATCTTGTTGGTCCAGTACCAATTCGGTATCGTCCATTTCATAGCCCAGGCTCAGCTCGCAAGTGGTGCCCTGCTGTACATTGTTTATGATATTGATGGTTCCTTCATGCAGGTCCACGTAGTTTTTAACGATGAACAGGCCGAGCCCAAGACCACTGAACTCCCTTTTGTCCATAAAGGATTTTTTGGTAAATGATTCAAACACAGTGCTCATCTTTTCCTTGGAAATTCCAATGCCGGTATCTTGAATGGAAAAATCCAGGGCCACTCCACTCTTGCCTTTGTATTTACAGTTCAAGGTTACGATTATGCCTCCCGTATTGGTGAACTTGATGGCATTTTCAAGAAGATGGTTCAAGATCTGGACCAGTTTTCCCTTATCCCCAATGATTCGTGCCGGTAAGGACCCTTGGAAAGAGAAGCTGAAATCCAAGTTCTTTGCCGTTGCCTTTTTCTGATAGGTCTCCATAACTTTTGATAAGGTTTCCGGAAGCTCAAAAGAGACCAACTTTAGCTCTTGGGTACCCTTCTCTATCACGGTAAAGTCCAAGATGTCCTCTATATACCCCAAGAGGTTCTTGGACGAGCTCAGGATAAGCTTACATTTTTCTTCCAGATCGGCCTCTTCCTTGTTTTGCTGTAGTGAGGTGGCCACGCCCATGATAAGGTTCAAGGGTGTTCTGAGTTCGTGGCTGATGTTTGAAAGAAAAGAGGACTTGATGTCGTTCATGTCCTCCGCACGTTGTAGGGCCAATAACTGGTTTTTTTCATTTTCCATGCGAAGTTCACGAATCCTGTTGCTCATGGAAATGGAAAGGAAAACGATTTCCAGACCAATGCCAAACTTTGCTCCATTGTTGGTGAAGAAAGAGTTTTCTATGGTATTGAAGTTATTCAGGATGAAAATGACAAAACCAAGCACCAAACAAGAGATGCCTATCACAAAATAGGGGTCTACTTTCACTTTTTTCGCTTTGACAACCACTAACGAGGTAATCATATGGACCAATACCAATATGCCAACGCCATTGGCCAAAGGATAGCAGAATGGGGGCAGGGCAGGAGCTGCACAGAGGATGACTATTCCCATAAGGGTGCCAATGCCCAAAGCTTTGCCCAATTGGTGCAATAGGCGGTTCTGTTTCTTCAGGTTCAAAAAGGTATCCCCATATTTTCCAAAAAAGAAAAGAGAAATAAAGGCGGTGAGCAACACGGACCTATCGGAAAGCCAGCCACCTTGCGGGGTAAAGTATTGGTGGAAAAAACCATCGAGCGAAAACTGCATCAGGGCGATGAATAGCACATAGAGCCCATAGTATATAAACGCGTTGTCCTTCAGTGCAAAAAAGAAAAAAAGATAGATGATACAGGCCAGTATCAATATCCCATAAAAGAAACCGTAAAA
This sequence comes from Flagellimonas amoyensis, assembly GCF_003058265.1. Taxonomy (GTDB): domain Bacteria; phylum Bacteroidota; class Bacteroidia; order Flavobacteriales; family Flavobacteriaceae; genus Flagellimonas; species Flagellimonas amoyensis. The sequence goes on along the minus strand of NZ_QBUK01000002.1, from coordinate 321,423 downwards.
AACCTGTTCCTGATAGGTCAGCTCAAAAAACGTATTTTTTCGATACAATTGCAGCGGGGTCATCACGACTTCACCATCACTTTTCAAGTGGATATAGGCCTCCATTTTTTGATGTGGTTTTAAGCTGATATCAAAAATGGACTTTCGGTGGGCCACGGTCTTTTTTGAAAACGGAATTTTATCTCCACTATGCTGTCGTTGAACTTTGCCAACTTCGTCCACCAAATAAAGATCTACAATGTCTGTAATTGGCCTTGCAGTCTCCAGATAATATTCGGAAGTTGTCATTTCTGGATTTTCCAAAGAGAATTTGATCCAATAACTTTCATTTGAAAACCCCATGTTTTCCTTTACACTGGAAAGAGGGACAAAGGACAGGTTCGAACTTCTTATATCATCAAATGTGAGGTTTTTGTTGCCAGTTAAAAGAATGGATGCCTGGGAACGGAGTGAAATGGTCCCCGATACATTATCTTTTTTATGGGATTGGGCATTGCCAACAAAGGGAATCATGTAGATTGTGGCACACATAAGCATACCAACTATCATAGATAGTATAGAGGTCAAAAAGCGCATAAAGTAGGTTTTTTGTAGATACAGCCCTTTGGGAAGGCAGCATCATACTTGTTTATATATCCTCAGATATAATAAAACTAAAGAAAGCCAAACCCCGACTTTTCCCCAATATTTGGGGATGTCCTGCAAAATACATCGATGTTCGGTGGTTTATTGATGAAAAAGCCGATTTTGGCCAAAATTGAAAAGCCAGTAATTTCCTACTCTTAAGCACTATATTGGGCTGTATTTATTAGATTTGAAGGGAAACGAACAACTTAAACTGACTCATGGGAATTCAACTACGCTCTTTTTACTTTTCACTACTGTTTTTTGTTAACTGCGCATTGATGGCGCAAGACTTCAAAGCATTGAAATACCGTACCATTGGACCATCTCGTGGAGGACGGGTGACCACGGTTACCGGAACACCTATGTTGCCCGGAACATTCTATTTGGGAGCTTCGGGTGGGGGCGTTTGGAAAACGGACGATTATGGCAACACATGGAACAATGTTTCCGATGGCTATTTCAAGACCCCGTCCATAGGGGCCATCGAAGTGGCCGTCAAGGACCCCAATATCGTGTATGTGGGCACAGGGTCGGACGGTATTCGCAGTAACATCATTGAAGGGAAAGGAATGTATAGGTCCATCGATGCAGGAAAAACCTGGGAGCATATCGGACTGGAAAATGCGGGACAGATCGGTGCCGTCGAAATAGATCCTACCAATCATAATACGGTATGGGTTGCGGCCATAGGAAATGCGTTCAAACCCAACAGCGAGCGAGGAATCTTCAAGACCACCGATGGCGGCCAACACTGGGAAAAAGTACTCTTCGTGTCCGATGAGGTGGGTTTTGCCGACCTGGAACTGCTTCCCGGGAACCCCAACGTGGTCTATGCAGCTGCATGGAAGGCTCGCCGCACTCCATGGACCATCGATTCAGGAGGAGAGAACAGCGAAGGGGGCATCTACAAGTCTATCAATGGTGGAAAAGATTGGGCAAAACTGGAAAAAGGACTCCCCAAAGGACTCATCGGCAAAATCGATCTAGCGGTCTCACCAGTCGATTCACGCATATTGTATGCCGTTATTGAAGCCCCGGGAGAAGATAGGGGACTCTATAAATCCGTGGATCAAGGCAAATCGTTCACCCATGTTTCGGACAATGAGGATTTGGTGAACAGACCGTTTTACTATACCAACATCGAATTGGATCCCACCAATCCGGATATTATCTATTCCAATGCCAATCCCTTGGTGAAATCAACGGACGGTGGAAAGACCTGGAAACGGATGAGCGTACCACACGGGGACAACCACGACATTTGGCTCAATCCCAACAACCCAGATCTGCTGATCCAATGTAATGATGGCGGTGCCAACGTGTCCCACAATGGCGGCAAGACATGGTCTACCCAATTCAACCAGCCAACGGCCGAAATCTATCAAGTTGCTGTGGATGACCAATATCCCTATTGGGTCTATGGAGCGCAGCAGGACAATACCACTTTGGCCATTCCGAGCAGGGCTCCGAATGCCACGGGTGTACAAGGAACCCAGATCATGATGGATGTGGGCGGCTGCGAAACAGGACCCGTTATTCCCATGCCCGGAAACCATTATATCGTTTACAATAACTGTAAGGGCCGTTTCAGTGTGTACAGCAAGAAAACGGGAATGGACAGGGAGTATTCCATTGGGGCATCCAATATCTATGGACACAATCCAAAAGATTTGAAATATCGGTTCCAACGGGTGGCCCCTATCCATGTTTCTCCCTTCAATCCCGAAGTGGTGTACATGGGGTCACAGTATCTTCATAGAACGAGCAATGGCGGACAGCAATGGGAAACCATTTCCCCAGACCTGACAGCAAACGAGCCGGACAAACAAGTCATATCAGGAAATCCCATTACAAGGGACATTACAGGAGAGGAATACTACAGTACATTATACTCCATTAGGGAATCCAAGATCAGCCAAGGTGTCATCTGGACCGGTTCCAACGATGGGGTCATTTCCGTGACGAAGGACGGTGGCAAAACATGGAAGAATGTAACCCCTAAGAAAATGCCCAAAGGAGCAAGGGTGGAATCTGTGGAGCCTTCCCAGTTCCATCCGGCAAAGGCCTATGTGGCGGTAGACCGCCATTTGTTGGGAGACCCCAAGCCTTACTTCTACAAAACGGAGAATTATGGCGAAAGTTGGGAACTCATCAGCACCGATTCCAATGGCATACCTTCGGATTACACGGCCCGTGTGCTACGGGAAGATCCCGTTCGTGAAGGATTGTTGTATGCAGGAACGGAATTTGGGATGTTCATTTCCTTTGATGATGGAAAAACCTGGAAGAAATTCCAACAGAACCTTCCCGCGACGCCCATTACGGACATCATTCTTTTTCGGGGCGATTTGATCCTGAGCACCATGGGGCGCGGATTTTGGATCTTGGACAAGGTTACGGCCCTTCAGGACAAAAATATGGACCGATTGAAGGATGACCCCGTCTTGTTCAAGCCGGACAACACCATTCGGTACAGAACGCCATGGGGAGGAGGGGATTTTCCAAATTATCCCTCCACCAGTGTTATCATTGATTATTATTTGCCCAAAGAAGTAAAAGAAGGGGTAAGTCTCCAGATTTTGGATGCACAGGGCAAAGAAGTGGCCACCATTGTGAGCGATTCTACCCAACTGGAGTCCACGGAAGAAAAAGTGGAGGACATGGCCCTGAGCATGACCTTTGTCTATTTGGATAGTAAGCTGGAAACCAAAAAAGGCATCAACCGATTCCAATGGGACCTTCGTCAAAAAGGGCCTTGGGACAAGCGCAAGGAAAGACGCTACAAGAATGGACCCATGGTACTTCCCGGCACCTACACGGCCAAGCTTACGGTAGATGGGCAGACGTATGAGAAATCATTTGAGGTACTTATCGATCCCAAGTTGGAGGAAGAGGGGATTTCCCTATCCGATATGAAGGAGCAATTGGAACTACAGCAAAAAGCGATGGATCTATTGTCAGATGTACGGAAATTGCAGGACGATGTGGAAACCAAGATCAAAAAACTGGAAAAGGAAAAGACCGACGAAGGCCAATTGGAGGAGCTGAAAAAATTATTGCAACAACTGAAAAACGAGGAAGGTGCCTATCCCCAGCAAATGATGGTGGCCCAGATATCCTATTTGAACAGCATCTTGGGCGGGAGTGACAAAAAGCCCGGGGAGGAAGAAAAAGCGCGCTATGCAGAACTTCTGTCCCAGTTCAACCAGTTGAAACAAAAAGCGGGCATCTGATCTAAAAGATCAGGATGCCGGCTTATGCTGTTTAGGGCGAATGGTCCAAAACCGGAACACTCGGTCAACATCCCTTGATCGGGGGTCAACCCCGATTGGTGTATCATCGGGTGTGTTTTGGGAAACAGTTTCAATGGAGCTCTTCACAACAAAATCCATTTTTTTCCAATAAAGTTGAAATAGTGTGTGCCTGTACGTTTTGGGTTTCGACCCGGAGAATGTTATCGCAATCCTCCAGGTCAAAATTCCAATACCCGTTCCTGTCGATCAGTTGGTTCAATAAGGGCCTAAGCGTCCTGATATGACCCTTGCCCAATACCGAAGTCCTAAATACCAAAACGGTCTTCATTACATTCGTTTTTAGCGCTCGTAGAAAAACGGGGGTTCAATGCCCAAGGATCTCAGATAGACATAGCCTTGTCCACGGTGATGGATCTCATTGTCCATAAAATAGAAGATGGAGGATTGCACGGTGCCTTCATACTGGCCGAAGAGTTTTACATGCTCTTGGTAGCGCTCCAAATCGATTTGCCCCCAGAGCTTGTCGATCTCTTCCGTGTCCTGGTCCCATCTTTCGAGGATCTTGGCCTTTTGGTTGCCATGTTCAAAATGTTCTTGAAGTTCCGAGGTTTCCCGGGTCACCATTTCCTTCAGTCCAGGGACCGCAATCCCCAAAAGTTCCATGGTCATTTCGGCAAAGGTGCGCATGCCCCCAATACTGTAGTTGAAGAACTCCTTTTCAGGGAACGCTTCAATCACCCTTCGGGTAAGCCCGCGGTGACCTTGGTAATGCTCCAAAAGTTGGGCAGGGGAGATGACTTGTGCTTCAGTTTGATTTTTTACGGTGTTTTCCATGATATTTGTATTTAAAGGTTTATGATTTCTGAAACCAAAATTAGAAGGGGGGTATGACAGCCCTTTGTCAGTAGAAAAAAAATGGACCAAAAAAAAGTTCTTGACAAGCTGTTGTCACCTCACGGACATAGCTTTGCTGCGAACAAGATGTTATAAAATGAATCAAGATGGGAAAGAAAAGAACGCAGGTCCTTGGATTGAAATCCTATCTTTGGGAGATAGCTCACGCAATTATGGGAATGGACACCGCCAAACGTTTTGATAGGATTGTCGCCATTTTGATACAGCTGCAGTCCAAACGGATTGTGAAGGCACAGGAACTGGCAGACCGCTTTGATGTGAGCTTGCGCACCGTGTACAGGGACATCAGGACCCTGGAGGCGTCCGGCGTTCCCATCGTCAGCGAAGCGGGTGTGGGCTACTCCATTATGGAAGGTTACCGCCTGCCACCGGTCATGTTTACCCGGGAAGAGGCCGGAAGTTTTGTGGCCGCGGAAAAACTCATGCAAAAGTTCACCGACAAATCCCTTGGAGCCTACTACGAATCCGCCATGTACAAATTGAAATCCGTGCTTCGGGGCAAGGAAAAGGATTGGGTGGAAGCCTTGGAATCGCAGGTGTCCATCGTGCCGGGCCAATTGCTGTTCAACGAAGAGGTGCCCAATGCCCTTGAAATCCTGTTCGAGAGCATTGCCGAGCGGAAACAGGTATTTTTAAAGTACGAATCACTTCGGGAAGAAAATCCATCGGAACGCAGAATAGAGCCTGTAGGCCTTTTCAATGAAAACGGGTTTTGGTATATTTTGGGCTATTGCCATCTGCGGATGGACTACAGACATTTCCGAACGGATAGGATCCAACATATCACCAGGACCTCCATGGATTTTATATTGGAGCACGGGACCATGGACGAACACCGCGAGAAAAGGGAAGAAGTGGAAAAGACCAAAGTGAGGATCTTGGTGGAAAAATCCGTGGCCAAATACATCCGCAGCGGCAGAAAGTATTATGGCTTTGTTTCGGAGAAAAAAGTGGGCGAACAGTTGGAGATGACCTTCATGACCACAGATATGGAGAACGGCTTTGCCAGATGGTACCTCATGTTCGGGGATTATGCCACGATCGTGGAGCCCGATGCGTTGAAAAAGAGGGTGGCCGACATCCTCAAGAAAAGCCAAGAGATGTTGGCGGGGTAAACTGTTCCCTATCAATAGTCAGCAAGATTCGGGTTTTATTGCCTTGTTGAACCATGTACTTTTGGTTCAAATATTACAACTATGGACACACAGGCAGAATTCAATTACGATAGGGTGGCAAAGGCCATCACCTTTATCCGAAGCAATTTTAAGGAGCAGCCTTCCCTGAACGAGATTGCGGAATCCGTTCATTTAAGTCCTTACCATTTTCAAAGACTGTTCACGGAGTGGGCTGGGGTAAGCCCCAAGAAGTTCATACAATACATAAGCATTGAACATGCCAAAAAAATGTTGAAGGAAACGCAGGTCACCTTGTCCGAAGCAGCCATGGAGACAGGTTTTTCTGGCACGGGAAGATTGCACGACCTCTTTGTCAACATTGAAGGGATGACCCCTGGGGAATACAAGAACGGAGGGGAAAACTTGGAAATCAACTATAGTTTTGCGGAAAGCCCTTTTGGAAAACTGATTGTTGCCTCCACACCCAAGGGCATTTGCCATATGTCCTTTGTGGATGATGGAAAAGAGGGGTTCGAGGATTTAAAGTCCCGTTTTCCGAATGCCACCTATCGACAGTTGTTGGACAAGAACCAACAGGATGGACTGGCCATTTTCAGGGATGATTGGAGCAAGCAGGACCAGATCAAACTGCACTTGAACGGCACGCCGTTCCAGTTGAAGGTATGGGAAACACTGCTCAAGATCCCCACCGGCAGTTTGACGGTATATGGCTCTATTGCGCATACAATCGAACGACCCAAAGCCTCACGGGCAGTGGGCACGGCCATCGGGAAAAATCCCGTAGCCTTTTTGATCCCATGTCACAGGGTCATCCAATCGACGGGAAAAATAGGAGATTATATGTGGGGCAGTACCCGAAAGAGTGCCATTATAGGATGGGAAGCTGCGCAAATGGCCCCCGCCGAGTAAAAGCACATCAATCAAAAAATGAACAATCAAATCAATCAAAAAATGAACAGTCAACATGAATACGATAATGCGCCAAAGTTCCAAGGTCAAATGGGACCAAGTGGAAGAAAGTCTGCATAACAGGGGATATGCCTTGGTTTCTGATTATTTGGAACCAGCTATGTGCGATACCCTGAAGGTACTATACGATCAGAAGGAAGGATATAGAAAAACGGTGGTCATGGAACGCTATCGCTTTGGGTTGGGGGAATACAAATATTTTGATTATCCATTGCCCGAACCCATCCAAGAACTCAGGAAAGGCTTGTACCCCCATTTGGTTCCCGTTGCCAATCTCTGGATGAAAGCATTGAACATAAAAAGGGTTTTTCCGCAAACGCATCAGGAATTGATAGATCATTGTAAGGAGCAGAATCAATTAAAACCGACCCCACTTATTTTAAAATATGGGAAAGGCGGATTCAACACATTGCACCAAGATCTGTATGGAGAAGTCTATTTTCCCCTCCAGGCCGTCCTTTTTTTGAGCGACCCCGATACGGATTACCAAGGAGGTGAATTTGTGATGACCCAGCAGACACCTAGGGCCCAATCCAAAGCCATTGTGCTCAGGCCCCGAAAAGGGGATATGGTGCTCTTTACCACGAATTTTAGACCAGTGAAGGGCACAAAAGGATATTATCGGGTGAATATGAAGCATGGGGTGAGCGAGCTGCACCATGGTGAAAGATATACGATGGGCATTATTTTTCATGATGCCATCAGTTGAGAAATGGTATTCCATTCCGACATTGATAAAAAGGAAATCCTGAGCATGATCCTAAAAGGGGAGATTGCGCTGGGCGGGAACAAAAGGTTGAAAATATATGGTACCTTGGGGTGTACTTCGGGCAAACGTATGAAGCGGGAAAACAGAGTTTTTTTCAAATCGGATGACGAGGCACGGAAAATGGGGTTCCGACCCTGCGGACACTGCATGAAGGAAGCCTATAAACAATGGAAAAATGGATTTGTTCACCTCTGAAATAGACCCGGTCCAAAATTGGTTGCCCAAGGATGGTATCGTGAATTATTATGGACCTGTTATGGCCCGAAATGTTGCGGATGCCTATTATCAAGAGCTTTTAGCGGACATTGCCTGGACCAACGATGTGGCCATCATCTATGGTAAGCGCATAGAGACCAAACGTAAGGTGGCCTGGTATGGCGACCAACCCTTTGAATATACCTATTCCAACCATACCAAAAAAGCACTGCCGTGGACAGCAACACTCTTGGAATTGAAGGCATTGGCTGAAAAACGAACCGGGGAGACCTACAATTCCTGTTTGCTCAACCTATACCATTCCGGGGAAGAGGGCATGGCTTGGCACAGTGATGCGGAGAAAGACCTGAAGCGGAACGGGGCCATAGCTTCCCTAAGTTTTGGGGCCGAACGGAAGTTTGCGTTCAAACATAAGGAGACCAAGGAAAAAGTAGGGCTGATCCTCGACCACGGTAGCCTCTTGGTCATGAAGGGAGCAACCCAGAGTCATTGGTTGCACCGTTTGCCACCAAAAAAGTTGGTGAAGACGCCAAGAATCAACCTTACTTTTAGAACAATAGTCAGTGTTTAGCATATATTATTGGTCGGCACCGTCGACCCTGGCCCTGTCAATGGTATATTGGGCTACATTTCGTCCTTGTTCCGTGCCCACCGTGGCATCAAAGCTCCAGTGGATACCGCCATACACCCTCGAAATGGCCGCTTCTTCAGCCCAAGCCCGCATCTGTGATGCTTCATCCGGGAAAACATAGGCCAAAACTTCCGATGCTGCCGCCGAGAACACACTGTGTCCGGAAGTATAGCTGGGAAAGTTCGGCGTGCCTGCAATGGTCTTGAACCCTTCGATCATCTGTATGGGCCTAGGGTAATGGTAGTAGTATTTGGCATCCCAGCAGCTTATACCCGAATCCATGATGGCCATGTTCATATAGGCCAAGGTCCGTGTGGTCTGCAAGGGATTCAATCGATATTCCACGATAAGTTCGTTGGCAATACGGTTCCAGTGTCCTGGGGGCGTATAGGTGCCGAGGCCATCCTGCCAGAAATTGGCAATCCTACGGTGTTCATCGGTCATGTTTTTGGCGTAGTCCTTCAAGAGTTTCACGTCGTCCAAGAATTCCTGTGAATCCAATTGCGGTGGGGCGATGGGACGAACGCTTTCCACATCGTCAATGCTCCACATGGTCACTTTTCCAAATAGAGGGGTAAGACCCACGGGGCGCACAGGGATTTCTAGATTGTCCCAGGCCCAGCCAAACCTGTCCAGAGCGGCCTGCTTGATGGAGTCCGATACGGCTTTTGGGGTCTGTGCATTCTTCATACCGTCATTGGCAGCACGCGCCAGGGCGGTGGAAGATACCGCATCGCCGATTTCCACGCCGGCATCGATATCGCTCATCACATTGCCCCCAGAAAGCATCAGGCTTTCCAAATGTTCTTCCTCAAGTTCTTGCAAATATTCGGCCTCCAAGGGAAACATGGCCGTGAGGATGTTCCTTGATGCCCGGGCAATGACTGCACCATCCGAAGGGTAGGAAGGAATATCGTTGTCCTCATAGGCATAGACAATGCTTTCATCCAGTTGATAAGGGGCGGCCCTGTTGTATGTGTATTTGTGGTGCCATGCACTGATGAGTCCGTCAAACTGTGCTACGGACATATAGGCCAGTGCCCTGCACGCATAGGGTGGGTGGGCAAAGGGAAATGCCGGCGGTCCTTCTGGGTTGGAAGGGTTGGGCAGGGTATAGGTGCCATCAGGATTGGGTCCGGGGATGAGATTGTATTTGGCAATCAGTTCCAAGGCTATCTCGTTCCAGCGTATGGTCGGGTTGTTGGTCCAGTATTTTACCGCCTTTTTCTGTTCGGAGGTCATGCCGGACATGGCCTGTTTCATTTCTTCCAGTTCGGCAAGATAGGATGATGAATCCGTGGACTCTGGAGCTGCTATGGTAATGGCTGCTCCGGATTCTTGGAGTATGGGAACCCAATCACCCCCATTTTCATCGGTATCGGTAAAGGCGTATCCTTCATACGGAAGGTATCTTGGGGTATCTTTCTCACAGGAGGCTAGGAAAATAAGCCCCAAGGCCAATAGCAGGTTGTATATCTTATTGTTCATCGGTAGCTTCAGTTTGTTTTTTAATGACATTGAATTGGTAGGTGATACCAAAGCCTGTATTGCTCAGTTTGGGCACGTTCCTTCCATCCACCACCCGGTTGTGATAGGCCACCACCCCAAATCCTTTCAATGATTTGAAGAAATATTGTGCTGAAAACCCAACACGATCGGATTCCACTTTGTTGGTGGGCTGCGCTGCGTTGTATGCCCGGATATCATCCCCACTGGTAGAGGTAAGGCTGAAGTAGCTCAACTCAAGTTTCAAGGATCTATCGAGCAGCCATTTTCCTAGGACCCCCTCGTAGGTCCATGCATTGGGCACATCCATCCAAGCGGTGTAGTAGCTGCCATCGTTGTAATAATAGTCCCGCTCCGCTTCGGTATATCCACGCCACAGATGGGCGAGGGAGGCGCGGGCATAAAAACCGTTGTTCCATTGGTATTGGACGATACCTCGCAAGGAAAATTCAGGTGCCCCGGCCCCAATACTATACGGTCTGTAATCTGACAGATAGTTGGTGAAAGGGGTGGAAAAACCTGCTGTGGCAAGAGCAGTGAGCTTTCCGCTGCCCAGGTCTTGGTGTATGGCCCGGTACTTTAGGGCAAAACCAATATCCTGAAAGCCCCTGGCCCCTGCAAACCTTCCTCCATTGGGTTCGGAGGAATCTGTTTTGATGTAGGGCAGGCTGATATAGAAATTAAGGTCATCGAGAAAACCTATGGCCGCCATGGGCAGAATAGTGTTCTGGTCCACTGTGGCAATGGTCTCGTTGGACCTCAGTAAAGACCCTTCCCAATATCGGTCAAAAGTCCCCATATCATAAGAAAGAAGGACACAGATGTTTTTGGAGCGCATCATCAAGGCATCGTTGGGTGTCTGTGCCCGTAGCGAAAGCCCCATACAGGTGAAAAACAATAAAGGAACCCATTTGAATACTTTTCCCTTCAAAAAGGGGTTCTTGGAGCAAGTATATTTTACTTGGATCATACTATAAATTTGGTTGGAAATGGTTTCAAGAAGCCCGTTCGAACGACTTGGTTTGCTGAGGCGCTAAAATAGAACTACGGAATGTCGCTGCGGATTAAGAAGAAAACAATAAAGGTTATGGAAAAGGAAAAAAGGTTAGTAAAAGATTAAAACAGGTTGTCAAATGTTAAATTGAACTGTCAATGAGATAAATACGTTTAACGAAATCATTCAAAAACAGTCGTTTATGAGTGTTTTTTGATGTTTGAAACACGATAAGGGGGCGTTGTGGAAAAGAATGGCATTCCTATGCCCATAGTTTTGTATATTAAGTGAAAGGAAAGACCTTTGAAGACTGGTTAACTCGAATAATATGTTTTATAGGTTCATAAGGACTTGTATCCTCTTTTTTCCACTATGGCTATGTGGACAGAACATGCTCCCGCCCATTTACAACTACCGTTTGTTGGAGTATAAAGGGGCAAGCAAGAACTGGGATGTTGCAGTGAACGATGATGGAGAGCTTTTTGTGGCCAATAACAAGGGTCTGCTCTATTTTAATGGAGAACAATGGACCCTCAATAAACTGCCCAACAATACCATCATCCGATCGGTAGAATCCATAGGGGACCGTGTGTACACGGGGTCGTATGAAGAGTTTGGCTATTGGGTGAAAAATGATGTCGGCCAATTGGCCTATACCTCCCTCACCCAGTTGATCAAGGACCATACCTTCACCAGTGAGGAGTTTTGGGAAATTTTTCCAACACAGGACAACAAAGTGCTATTTCGCTCCTTTTCGGCCATTTACAGTTATGATGGGAATGCCATAGATGTGGTGGATCCTCCCAATTTTGTGTCCGATTTTATCGAATTCGGTGATAAGCTCATTGTTGCTTCCGGTCCTCTCGGTCTTTTTGAACTGAAAGAGGGAGAATTGGTGCCCTTGTCCGACCAAGACCTGCTCTTGGGAAAAACCATAACAGACATGATGGTCTTCAAGGGGAGTTTGCTAGTGGGCACCAAGCTCAGCGGTTGTTACCTTTTTGATGGAAAGAAGCTCCGCCCATGGTCGGCAAAGATCAATGAAGAGCTCAAACAGCACCAATTGAACAAGATGTCCTTGCTTGGCAGGGACCGGATAGGTTTTGGTACCATCAAAAATGGGATGTACCTCTATGACTCATTCACAGGAAGCTATCAAATATTGAACAGGGAATCGGGACTGCAGAACAACACGGTCCTTTCCATATTACTGTACAATGACCAGCTCTGGTTGGGATTGGACAACGGTATTGCCCGTGTAAAGCTCAACAATCCCATTTCCTACTATACCGATTATACAGGGGCTCTGGGAATGGTATATGATATTGCAGCTTATAAGGGCAAGCTCTACTTGGGCAGCAATACCGGTGTTTTTTATTTTGAAGGGAACGAACTCAAATTCGTGAACGGTTCCCAGGGCCACGTATGGGATTTGGTGGAACTGGAAGGCGACCTGCTCTGTGGACACAATACGGGCACCTACAAAGTAGAGGAAGATGGCTTCATCCCTTTGGGCTCCATTACGGGAGGTTATCAGACCATAAAGGTTCCCGGTCAAAATGCCACCTATGTGCAGGGCACCTATAATGGCCTTTCACGATTCGTGAAAAAGGATGATGGCGAATGGGAGATAACCAAGATAGAAGGTTTCGATTATCCTGTGAAGCACCTCTGTTTCGAAACACCCACAACGCTATGGGCCGCCCATCCCTATAAAGGATTTTACAGGATCTATTTTGAAGGAACCGACTATGAAAAGGTGGCACGTGTACACCAGTTCGGGGATGAAGATGGACCAAGTGCCTACAATGTGAAGATCTACAACATCAAGAACCATATTGTGCTGAACAGTGAGGGGAAATGGTATTGGTACAACCCCATTGGGGACCAAATAGTCACTTTTGAAGAGTTCAAGGATTATAAGGATAAGGAACTTCTTTTCTTTGATGAGGACCACTATTGGTTTGTGGATGGGGAGGACAAAAAAGCGATCATATTCACCAATCTGAAGCAGGATAGCCTAATGATCACCGACCTTCCATTGCGGGAACGATTGGCCCCGGACTCCCAAAAGGTGGTCAAGGTAAACGATAGCCTCTCGTATATTACGCTCAGTGATGGTTTTGCACGGGTCAACCAGTCCATGTTGAAGGGCCAATCACAGCAGTTGATGCTACCGGTGCCCAAGATCGTTGTATTGCGTGATCAAAAGGGTACACACCCTATCGGCCAGGAACAAATGGAACTGTCCTATAGGTATTCGCAGGCCATCACCATAGAGGTGGCATCCCCGAAGTACATTTCTCCCCACTACCATTTTGAGTTGAAAGGCCCCAAGGAATACTCGGAACACGTGGAAAACGGTTTCATCAATTTCCAGAACCTGCCCTATGGGGAATATACCTTCAAGGTCCACACCGCAGGTATGGACAACCAACTTTCAGAACCAAGCACCTTGACGTTCACCATTTTGCCCCCTTGGTACCTTTCTACTTTAAGTCTGGTCCTGTATGGTTTTCTGGCCATTTTGGCGATAATCTTGGTGCGCAGGTACAATAGAAGGAAACTGGGGCGTAAACAGCGGGAACTGGAACAGCAAATGGAGAAGGAACAACAGGAGCGATTGGCCCAGTTTGAAAAAGAAGAACTGGCCAAGGAAATCCGCCTGAAGCAAAATGAACTTGCGAGTACTACCCTGAACATTGCCAAGAAGAACGAAATGATGTTGGAAATCAAGAACATGCTCTTGGTGAACAAGGAAAAGTTTCCCAATTCGCAACGTTACCGTTCGTTTATCAAGAAGTTGGACAGCTCCATTGAAGATACGGAAGATTGGAAACGGTTTGAGGTCAACTTCAAGGAACTCCATGAGGATTTCTTCGAACGACTATTGAAGGCTTATCCTTCATTGACCCCCAAGGACCTTAAACTTTGCGCTTATCTAAAAATGAACCTATCCACCAAAGAAATTGCACCGCTCATGGCCATTTCAGTTAGGGGAGTGGAGATACATCGGTATCGTCTACGGAAAAAACTGGAAATTGACAGTTCAGAAAACCTTTCAAATTTCCTTATCACCTTCTAGGCCTATAGTACGTGGTTTTAAGGTAAAATTCCTACTTTTTTGGATTACATCATTACTACATCACAATGTTAATATTTTTCACAGTCATTACAGGGAAACTACTGCAAATACAGTGAAATAAGGCCTTTTCAAGGGTGTTTTCATGATGTATTTATTATGTATTGCCTCTGTGCGCCAAGCATTTAAGGTTTTGTTAATTTAGTAAAAATCTAACTCTATTTTTGCACAATTATGAAAATTAAAAGCAAACTTTTGCTAATCTCGTTTATGTTGTTTCAGGCAATACTTTTTGCCCAAAACAACATCACGGTTTCGGGAACGGTATTGGACAATTTTGACCAACCATTGCCCGGAGCGAGTGTGATCTTAAAAGGTACAACAACGGGAATCCAAACAGACTTTGATGGTAACTATAGCTTGGACAACGTGCCAGGGGACGGGACCTTGGTGTTCAGTTATATAGGATTTGCCACGCAAGAGGTCCCTGTTGGTAACAGTACCACCATTGACGTTACCCTGCAAGAGGATACACAAAGCTTGGATGAGGTTGTAGTGGTCGGGTATGGTACCCAACGAAAGGCAGACTTGACCGGTTCCATTGCCACTGTTAAGGCAGAGGATATTACCAGAACCCCTTCTGGTGCTGCCATGCAGTCATTACAAGGGAAAGTCGCAGGCTTACAGGTGGTGAGTAGCGGAGCCCCAGGTACAGGCCCAACCATTAGGGTGAGGGGTATAGGTTCTTATGTAGGAGGGGCCTCCAATCCACTGTATGTGGTCGACGGGACATTTTTTGATGATATTGATTTTCTTAATACCGAGGATATTGAGAGTATTTCAGTATTGAAAGACGCTTCGGCGGCGGCCATTTATGGTGTACGGGCTGCAAATGGCGTTGTTTTGATCGAGACCAAATCTGGTAAAAAGAACCAAAAGCCACAAATTACCTATAACGGTTATCAAGGAGTTCAGGTAGCCCAAAACTTGGTGAAACTCTCTAATTCAGAACAGTTTGCAACATTGGCCAGAGAATCTGGTTCTGCGGCCGAGGCCCAATTTATTGAAAATGCTATGCAGCGTTACGGAAGGAGTAGGGTCAATCCCAATGTTCCAGATGTCAATACCGATTGGTACGATTTGATCCTCCGACATGCCTTACAGCAAAACCACAGTTTTGATGTTGCAGGAGGTTCAGAAAACATAACCTATTCGGTAGGGTTGAACTATTTTGAGCAAGAAGGGATCCTTAAAATGAAGAACGATTTTGAACGCTTGAATGTTCGGAGCAAATTGAATTTTGATGTCAGCGATCGTTTAAGTGTGGGATTGTCCACACTTTTTAGCAATGCCACTAGGTACAGACCGGAAGATACTGCCTTTGCACTGGCATATTTTGCAGTACCTGTCATGCCGATGCTGGATCCATCCAAAACGGATGCTTATCCAAGACCTTATGCAAATGCGCAGGACTTGGGATATAGGGGTACCCAAAACCCTTTCCCGATAATGGAAAACACGGAGAATAGAAATAAAATACGGAACACATTGATGGCCATTGATTTGAGTTATCAACTAGTTCCGGATAAATTAACGTTCAAGACCGCGTATTATCACAATTTTGAAACCTTGGAAGTAAGAGAGGTAAGGCTTCCCTACTTTTTTGGAAATGGTGATGCCTTTAGGGAAAATGCAGAGCTGATCAAAAGGACCGAAACCTTTTCTGAACAGACTTGGGACAATACTTTGACCTATAACGATAGTTTTGGAAAACACAATCTCACCCTTTTGGCAGGTACCGCATTTAGGGACAGGTCTTTTGAGCTCTTGGAGGTAAAAGGTCTGAATTTTCCCAATGGCCCAGGAATTGGGGACGAGTCCTATTATTTGGATTTGTCCGATACCATAGATACCAGTGTGGATAACGATCGGGTCAGGGTTACGGGCGACGATGGTGCAAGGGAATATTTCTTTTCCTATTTTGGGCGTGTCGCCTATAATTTTGATGACCGATACCTTCTGTATGGTACGTTCCGTGCGGATGGAACCAGCAAGTATCAAGAAAAATGGGGGTATTTTCCAACAATTGGTGCAGGCTGGGTCATTTCGGAAGAATCTTTTTTTCCTGAGACCAATGCAATCAATTTTCTAAAATTTAGAGGTAGTTGGGGTGAATTGGGGAACGCCAATGTTGCATCCAGTTCAGGGGGTATCACCTCGGAGGAAGTAGTCGCGGCATTTGGGGACACTCCATATTCCGGACAAGTTACCAGTAGCGACTTTGAAGCCTTGAAATGGGAAGTAACGGCAGAGACCAATGTGGGTGTAACTGCAAGATTGTTCAATAATCAATTGTCCTTGGATGCCGATTATTTTAAGAGGGAAACCAGAGATGCGGTAATTCCAGTTTCTAGATTGTTGGTTCCTGGAACGACGAGACAGAATGTTGGAAAGATCAGGAACACTGGATTTGAGGTCGTGTTGAATTGGAACAAAAAGGTTTCTGACGATTTCAGCTACACTATTGGGGCAAACTTTTCAACCCTGAAAAATGAAGTGTTGGATTTGAAAGGGCAGGAAAACCTGACCACCGGGGGTGACGTTGCCCAAAGAACCGTGGTCGGGGGTACCATAAATCCATTTTTCGGACTAGAGGTTGCCGGGGTTTATCAAACTCCAGAAGAAATCGAAGCCGATCCCGCTGCACAGACAGCCATTGGAAATGGTCTGACGGTGCAACCTGGCGATTTTCGTTTCGTGGATCAGAATGGAGATATGATGATAGATGCCCAGGACAGAGTGGATTTAGGGTCTTATTTGCCTACATATACCTTCGGATTCAATTTAGGACTTAATTATAAAGCTTGGGATTTTTCATTGAATGTCATAGGACAGGGAGGGAACGTCATTGCCAATCAAAAGCGATTCGCGATTCGTCAAACACCCGATCCAAACATAGACAGGGATTTTGCCATCAATCGATGGACCGAACCAGGCTCCACCAATTCATACCCTTCTGCCAGGGGGATCAGAAACCCTTGGAGCAATCAATTTCTCAACAGCTTTTTTGTTGAAAAAGGTGATTTCGTTAGGTTACAAAACGTGACCTTGGGCTATACCTTGCCAGAATTGTCAGGGAAATTTAGCCCTAAAATACGGTTCTATATAACTGCGGAAAGACCCTTGACCTTATTTGATTATAACGGCTTTACCCCTGAGGTGCAAGATGGTAGGGATAATCAGACGTATCCAATACCAGGGGTATATACAATGGGTGTCAATATTAAAATTTAAAAATAAAAGCTATGAGATTTATAATAACGAACAAATTTTTAGCACTCTTGGCATTCATGGGCATCTTGATGGCAAGCTGTTCCAGTGAACTGGAGCAACCAGAGCTTAATAATAACTTTGCTGGCGGAACCGATTTCTCAAAGACGGGTGATATGATATTCTCACTAGTCGGCATCTACCAGGCAGTCAATGATAGGGGTTGGGAACAACCTTTGGTCGTAGCTACCCGGGGAGACGATGTTAATGCGGCCGGAGACCAGCAAGGGTTAAAAAACCAAGACAGATATGTTTATGATAACTCCTTTTTTGGTTCCAGGACCTTGTGGGAAACCTACTATGGTGACATTATAGCGGCACATACGGGTATGGAGCAGATCAGCAGGTACATGGAACTCGCCGATGAGGAGGGGATTGCCCGTGGAAATCAATATATAGCAGAGGCAAAAGTGTTGAGATCGATACTGCTTTTTCAACTTTCCCAAGTATATGGTGCTGTGTTTATTCCAGAATCTTCAGACCTCAGTGCCTTTGAGAATGTAACCTCAGTGCCCACGAAAGAAGAGGTAATGCAGCATATATCCGATCAAATGGACGAGGCGATTCCATATTTGCCCAATATGAGGCCCAATGAGCGAACCGATTTGCCAGGCGGGGTCACAAGATACACGGCATTGATGGTCAAAGCTTTGGCAAATCAGGAATTGGAGAATTATCAAGCTGTGGCAGATGCGGCCGGTCAGATAATAAGTTCGGGGAAATTTTCTTTGATGTCCGATTATTACGAGCTGTTCAAAACTCCGGGAAAGTTGAGCGATGAAAGTCTGTTCGAATTCCAATATTCAGATTTTAATTCAGGTACGGGAAATAGGGTAGGTCACCTGTATGCTCCCTATGGACCCAATGGATGGACGCCAGCGGTTGCCGGGGCAGGAGCAGGATGGGGCTTTTTTGAACCCAGCATGAAGTATGTAAAGTTTATGCTGGACAGGGGTGAGACCGAACGTTTGGAAACAACCGTGTTGTTCACTCAAAATGGCATAGATAGCATTATTGCCGCAACCGATTATACGGCCGAAACATTGCCGGATTTTGTTTCTCCAACAACTCGGGACGGAGATATATTATTGGATAACGAAAGAGCCATTTTTTGTAGTGGAAAACATTATCTGCCCAGTAATCAATTGATTTCTGGCCGAACAGATTATGGAAGCAATAAAAATTACATCGTTTACAGGTACGCCGAAACACTTTTGATCTATGCCGAAGCCTTGCTGCATGGAGCGACTGGTTCGGCCATGAGTGCTGATCAGGCTGTGAACATAGTAAGGGCCAGAGCTGGATTGACACCGTTGAGCGGAGTTACCTTAGATCAATTGGTCGATGAGAAATATGCAGAACTTGCCATGGAATGGGGCAAGCGGTTTTTGGATATGGTCAGATTGGGTAGATACGAAGAGTTAAGCTTCGAGGGAAGAACTTTTACCCCGGACAAAACTTTTGTTACTTATCATCAAGACCAAATTGATGAATTCCCCATTTTGGGAGACATAATAAACAACTAAAGACTTAGACATGATAAAAAGAATAAAATATTTGATTGGAAGTTTTCTGGCCGTCATGTTCTTTTACGGCTGTGATCAAGGTATTGACCCCATTACCGCAGTGGATGCAGGAGTGGACGAAACGGCACCTTCAATAGTCATTAACAAGCCTATAGATGGTTTTCAGTTAAAAGTACCAGAAGCTGTTGCAGCTATAACCATCGATTTTGAAGTTAGGGATGATATAGAGATCAGCACTGTTTCTGTTGCAATGGATGGGACCGAAATTGCCAGCTATACGGGGTTCTTGGATTACCGATATTTTATAAAGGATGATTTGGTTTATGACAATGTAACTACGGGGGTACATACATTGACCATAACGGCTACGGACATAGATGGCAAAACCACCACATCTTCTATTGATTTTGAGAAAACACCACCTTATGTACCTATATATGATGGAGAAATGTTCTATATGCCTTTTGACGGCGATTTTAATGAGCAGGTTACCATTACAGCAGCTACCGAAGTGGGATCTCCGAGCCTTGTTGGCGGGGTATCGGGAAATGCATACCAAGGAGCTGCGGATTCCTATCTGAGGTTCCCATCAGCCGATTTGGCCCAAGGAAATGAATTCAGTGCCACGTTCTGGTTGAAAGTCGACCCATCGGATACGAGGGCGGGAATAATCAATATTGCACCGGCATCACCGGCATCCCCATCCGATAAGCCCAGTGGGTTCGGATTGATCCGCGAAGGAAGTGCGGACGCACAGAAATTCATACTTCTTGTGGGCAATGGGACCAATGCCACCTGGGTGAACCCAGGAGTCCCCGCCACCATAGACCCGACCCTTGACGAGTGGGTGCATTTTGGAATCTCGATCTCGGCAACTAATGCAGCACTGTACATGAACGGGGAATTGGTTGGAGAAACTGCTTTTACCGGAATAGATTGGACAGGTGTGGGAGATTTGGTGATCATGTCCGGCGACCCCAACTTTAGTGGGTGGGACCACAAAACGGAGAAAGGACAAATGGATGAGTTGAGGCTGTTTAACAAAGCACTTTCGCAACAGGAAATTCAAAAGCAGGTCACGGAGTCGAGTTCTACATTCTATTTACCCTTTGATGGAAGTTATACTGAGGTCCTAAGTGGGGAAGATGCCACCGAAGTGGGATCTCCGAGCCTTGTTGGCGGGGTATCAGGAAATGCATACCAAGGAGCTGCGGATTCCTATCTGCGGTTCCCATCAGCCGATTTGGCCCAAGGAAATGAATTCAGTGCCACGTTCTGGTTGAAAGTCGACCCATCGGATACGAGGGCGGGAATAATCAATATTGCACCAGCAGAACCGGCATCACCATCCGATAAGCCCAGTGGGTTCGGATTGATCCGCGAAGGAAGTGCGGACGCACAGAAATTCATACTTCTTGTGGGCAATGGCACCAATGCCACCTGGGTGAACCCAGGAGTCCCCGCCACCATAGACCCGACCCTTGACGAGTGGGTGCATTTTGGAATCTCGATCTCGGCAACTAATGCAGCACTGTACATGAACGGGGAATTGGTTGGAGAAACTGCTTTTACCGGAATAGACTGGACAGGTGTGGGAGATTTGGTGATCATGTCCGGTGACCCCAATTTTAATGGGTGGGACCACAAAACAGAGAAAGGGCAAATGGATGAGTTGAGGCTGTATAGCAAAGCACTTACACAACAGGAAATTCAAAATTTGATACAATAATTAGTTTAGTCGAGTTAGTTTAGTTTTTTTATGAGGTTAATTTTAGTTCCAATGGCTGTTGCATCCTTACTTATAGGGTGCAATGGCCATAAAAACAAAAAAGAGGCAGATTTAACAAGCAAAAGCAAGGATACCATCTCCTACACGGATGAGGCATTGATGGATTCTGTCCAGTACCAGACCTTCAACTATTTTTGGGAAGGTGCGGAGCCAGTTTCAGGATTGGCAAGGGAACGTTTCCATATGGACAATGAGTATCCCAACCACGACAAGGACATCATCACCACGGGAGGTTCTGGTTTTGGCCTTATGGCCATCTTGGTGGGAGTGGAGCGCAAGTTCATCACTCGGGAACAGGCTTTGGAGCGATATGAAAAAATCGTGGACTTTTTGGAAAAGGCCGACCGCTTTCATGGGGCATGGCCCCATTGGATGCTGCCATCGGGAAAAGTGACCCCTTTCAGTCCAAAGGACAATGGAGGCGATTTGGTGGAAACGGCATTTTTGGTGCAAGGGCTTTTGACCGTAAAGGAATATTTCAAGGACGGAAACGAACGTGAACAAAAATTGGCACAAAAGATCCAACAGCTTTGGGAAGAAGTCGAGTGGGACTGGTACACCAAAGGAGGTGAAGATGTGCTGTATTGGCATTGGAGTCCCGAGTATGCCTGGGAAATGAACTTTCCCGTTGGGGGATACAACGAGTGCTTGATCATGTACGTTCTCGCAGCAGCGTCCCCCACACATGCCATCCATAAAAGTGTTTATGAAAAAGGATGGGCACTGGATGGAGCCATTGCGAAGGACACCACCTATTATGGATTGGAAACCGAACTCAACCATTTTGAGCACGATGATGCGCCGGTGGGACCCCTGTTCTGGGCACATTATTCGTATCTTGGACTGGACCCCAAAGGGCTTTCGGACCAATTTGCCGACTATTGGAAATTGAACGTCAACCATGCCATGATCCACTACAAATATGCAGTGGACAATCCAAAGGGATATGACGGTTATGGGGAAGACTGTTGGGGGCTCACCTCCAGCTACTCCATCAAAGGATATGCGGGGCACAGGCCAGGCGAGGACTTGGGGGTGATATCGCCAACGGCGGCACTTTCCTCCATGCCCTACACACCTAAGGAAAGCATGCAATTTTTGAGGTATATGTATACCAAACAAGATAGCTTGGTCGGTGAATACGGTCCTTACGATGCGTTCAGTCTGGAGAGCGATTGGTATCTGCCCAGATATTTGGCCATAGATCAAGGTCCCATTCCCGTGATGATAGAAAACCATAGGAGCGGTCTTTTGTGGAAACTCTTCATGGCGAACGAGGAAGTGAAAAATGGATTGACAAAATTGGGCTTCGATAGCCCTTACCTAAAGAATGATGATTAAAAAAGCATACAGTCTCATCTTTCTCCTCGCTCTAGTGGTCTCGTGTGGGGGAGGTGATGACTATACCTATGTGCCAACACCACCAGTACTCCCGGGGGATGGTTCCGATGATGATGAGCCGACCATAACGGATGCCGAACTGATGGATTTGGTACAGGAAGAAACCTTCAAGTATTTTTGGGATTTTGCCGAACAAAATTCAGGAGGAGCCAAAGAAAGGTACCATCCGGACGACCCGAACAGGGATTCGCACATCGTGACCTCGGGCGGAACAGGATTTGGACTGATGGCCATTATCGTGGGGATAGAACGAGGTTTCATTTCCAGGACCGAAGGCGTGGAACGATTGACCACCCTTTTGGATTTTTTGGAAAATGCAGATCGTTTTCATGGCGCATGGTCCCATTGGATCAACGGTTCCACTGGCGCGGCGATTCCTTTCAGTGCCTTGGATGATGGAGGTGACTTGGTAGAAACCGCATTTTTGGCCCAAGGATTGATCTGCATCAAGGAGTATTTGAAAAATGGCTCGGCGGAAGAACAAGCATTGGCACAACAGGCTGATGACCTCTGGAAAGGCGTGGAGTGGGATTGGTATACCCAGAACCAGAATACCCTTTATTGGCATTGGAGCCCCAATAATGGCTTCAGCATCAATTTGCAGCTGAAGGGTTACAATGAAGTCCTGATCAGCTATGTTTTGGCCGCTGCCTCACCCGATTTCGGCATTGAAAAAGAAGTATATGCCAATGGTTGGGCATCCAATGGAGGGATCAAATCGGCCAATTCACAATATGGAATCCCACTTTTGGCGCGACATACAGGCTCGGAACAGTTTGGCGGGCCTCTATTTTGGGCACATTATTCCTATTTGGGACTCAACCCCACCAACCTCTCCGATGAATATGTGGATTATTGGGACGTCAATGTGAACCATTCCAAGATCAATTATCAATATTGTGTCACTAATCCACAAGGTTTTCAGGATTATGGAAATGATTGTTGGGGGCTGACAGCCAGTTATTCTAGAAACAACGATGGTAGCCTTGGCTACAATGCCCATAGCCCGTCCAACGATACAGGAGTGATTTCCCCCACTGCGGCCGTTAGTTCCATTCCCTACACACCAGAGGAATCTTTAAAGGCAATGCACTATTTTTATAAAAATAAGGACAAACTATTGGGGCCTGCCGGCTTCTATGATGCCTTCAGTCCAGAGTACAATTTTTGGGTGGCCGAGGCCTATTTGGCCATAGACCAAGGGCCGCAGATCATCATGATCGAAAACCACCGCACAGGATTGTTATGGAATTTGTTCATGGCCAATGAAGAAGTACAGGCAGGGCTCACTAAACTCGGATTCTGATATGAAAAGACTTTTATGGTTGCCGTTGATGTTTTTGATCTGTTCATTGGGTTCCGCCCAGTGGCAAGCCAAGTATGAGAAAAAAATGCTCATTCAAGGGAACGATACCTTAAGGTATCGGATCATGTACCCCAAAGATTTTAAGGAGACCGAAACCTATCCCGTCATCCTCTTTTTGCATGGGGCAGGGGAACGTGGAAATGATAATGAGAGCCAATTGGTACATGGTGGCAAACTCTTCGCAACGGATTACCTTCAGGAGCGCCATCCCGCCATTGTCATTTTTCCGCAATGTCCCAAGGACAGTTATTGGGCCAAGGTGGATGTGGATCGAAGCACCTATCCCATCAGCTTGGATTTTAAATATGCCGATGGCCCCACAACGCCTTTAAAAATGGTGATGGATCTGTTGGACAGTACCATACGGCAACCCTATTCGGATGACAACCAGATATACCTTATGGGGCTTTCCATGGGAGGAATGGGCAGCTTCGAGCTTTTGAGCCGTAGGCCTGACACTTTTGCAGCGGCCGTTCCCATTTGTGGGGGAGGTGATCCCAATTCAGTTGCCGTATATGCCAAAAACACGCCACTTTGGGTTTTTCATGGTGCACAGGACAATGTGGTGAACCCGCTCCAATCCATGGAAATGGTGAACGCCCTGCTCAAGGCAGGGGTCTATCCCAAGTTCACGATGTATGATTTTGCCAACCACAACAGTTGGGATCCTGCTTTTGCGGAACCAGACCTGTTGCCTTGGTTGTTTTCGCACAAAAAAGAGAAACCATAACCTATGAAACTTCGTAGACCATATCGATTTGTACTGCATTTCGTGTTCATTTTGGGCTTGGTAATCCAAGGAAATGCCCAACAAAAAACCTATTGCAATCCCATCAATATCGACTATGGCTACACGCCCATACCCAATTTTGCCACTCACGGCAAGCATAGGGCCACGGCAGACCCGGTAATCGTTACATTCAAGGACAAATACTTCCTTTTCTCTACCAACCAATGGGGCTATTGGTGGAGCGACGATATGTACGACTGGAAATTCATTCCCCGAAAGTTTCTGAGGGAGAGGAACAAGGTCTATGACGAACTCTGCGCTCCGGCAGCCTTCGTGATGAAGGATGAACTGTATTTGATTGGCTCCACACACGGTCCTGCATTTTCGATGTGGAAAAGCAAGGACCCGACCACGGACAACTGGGAAATCGCTGTCGATTCGTTAAAAGCCGGCGCCTGGGACCCCGGTTTCCTCTACGAAGAGGACACCGATAAGCTATACATGTACTGGGGCTCCAGCAATGTGTTTCCGCTTTTGGGCACCGAAATCAATACCAAGACCCTGCAATCGGAAGGCTATGTAAAACCTTTGATTTCCCTTGTCCCGGAAGACCATGGATGGGAGCGTTTCGGTGAACATAATGACAATACGTTTCTGCAACCCTTTATGGAGGGGGCATGGGTGACCAAGCACAACAGCAAATATTATTTGCAATATGGGGCCCCAGGTACCGAATTCAGCGGTTATGGCGATGGGGTCTATGTGAGCGATAAGCCATTGGAAGCCTTTGCCTATCAAGACCACAATCCCTTTTCATACAAACCTGGGGGTTTTGCAAGGGGGGCAGGCCATGGTGCAACCTATCAGGATACCTATGGCAATTGGTGGCATGTGTCCACCATCATTTTGAACCAAAAGAACAGTTTTGAACGTCGAATTGGCATTTGGCCAGCAGGTTTTGACCAAGAGGATGTCATGTACTGCAATACCGCGTATGGCGATTACCCGACCTATCTTCCAAAGGAAAATGCAGATCATGTCCAAGGGCTGTTCACGGGCTGGATGGTCCTGAACTACAACAAACCCGTTCAAGCCTCTTCCACCTTGGGAGGATATCAACCCAATTTTGCCGTGGATGAGGACATGAAGACTTATTGGAGTGCCAAGACGGGAGATAAGGGCGAATGGTTCCAGACCGACCTTGGGGAAGTGTCCACCATCCATGCCATACAGATCAATTATGCCGATCAAGATGTCGAATTTCTGGGAAAATCCGAGGGAGTTTATCACCAATACAAAATCTATGGTTCCCTTGATGGGAAAAAATGGACCGTGTTGGTGGACAAGGGCAAGAACCAGACCGATGTGCCCCATGACTATATCGAATTGAAGAAAACGGCACAGGCCAGATACTTAAAGATCGAGAACATCAAAATGCCCACGGGCAAGTTTGCCCTGAGCGGTTTTCGGGTGTTCGGCAAGGGTGCAGGTGAAAAACCAGCCAAGGTTGAAGACTTCATTGTGTTGCGCTCCAGTCCCGAAAAGTTTGGGGAACGAAGGAACTCTTGGCTCCGATGGAAACAGAACGACCATGCCGATGGCTATGTCATCTATTTCGGAAAATCGGAGGACAAGCTCTACGGAAGCATCATGGTCTATGGGAAAAACGAATATTATTTCTCCGGAATGGACCGAACGGATGCCTACTATTTTCAAATAGAGGCCTTTAACAACAATGGTATCTCCGAGCGATCGGCCATTGTCAAATCAGAATAAAATACCAAAACAAAACAACCAAATCATGTTCACAAAAAAAATAGTGATAGCCCTAGTTGTGCTCTCTTTTTGGGGAGCAAATGCCCAACAACGGATTCCCGAAGTGGAGGCACTTTTGAAAAAGATGACCCTGGAGGAAAAGATAGGTCAGCTCAACCTTTTGACCCCTGGCGGGGGTGTGGCCACTGGTGAAGTGGTCAGTAAGAATGTGGAGGCCAAGATCAAGGCCGGCCAAGTGGGCGGGCTTTTTGGAGTGGCCGGACCCGATAAGGTCAGGGTAGCACAGGAACTCGCCGTAAAGGAAAGCCGATTGGGCATACCGTTGCTCATTGGTTCCGATGTGATCCATGGCTATAAGACCACGTACCCAATCCCTTTGGGATTGTCGGCCAGTTGGGATATGGAACTGGTGCAAAAAGCGGCCCAAATGGCAGCAAAGGAAGCTACGGCGGACGGCATCAACTGGAACTTTTCGCCCATGGTGGATATTGCCCGCGATCCCCGCTGGGGCAGGATAGCCGAAGGGGCAGGGGAGGACCCTTATTTGGGGTCGAGGATTGCCGAGGCCATGGTGAAGGGATATCAGGGCAATGATTTGGCCGCGGCCCACACCATGTTGGCCTGTGTAAAGCACTTTGCCCTCTATGGTGCTGCGGAAGCGGGCCGGGATTACCATTCAGTGGATATGGGCAAGGTAAAGATGTTCAATCAGTATTTACCCCCTTACAAAGCTGCTTTGGATGCAGGCGCCGCCAGTTTTATGACCTCCTTCAACGATGTGGATGGCATTCCGGCAACGGGCAACAAATGGTTGCTGACCGATTTGCTACGCGATCGATGGGGCTTCAAAGGATTTGTGGTGTCGGACTATACTTCCCTCAATGAAATGATTGCCCATGGTCTTGGCGATCTGCAAGCTGTTTCTGCCCTGGCGCTCAAGGCCGGGTTGGATATGGACATGGTGGGCGAAGGTTTTCTCACCACCTTAAAAAAATCATTGGATGAAGGAAAAGTGACCGAGGAAGAGATCACCAGTGCCTGCAGAAGGGTGTTGGAGGCCAAGTACATTTCCGGACTTTTTGAAGACCCGTACCGATATTTGGACAGCGAGCGTCCAGAAAAGGATATCCTCACCAAAGAAAACAGGGCCTTGGCCCGTGAATTGGCAGCACATTCCTTTGTGTTGCTAAAGAATGAAAACCAAGTATTGCCCCTTCAAAAAAACAAAGAGATAGCCCTGATCGGGCCATTGGCCGATAGTCGGAACAATATGTTGGGTACTTGGGCGCCCACGGGAGACGTAAACTTGGCCGTCACCATTTTGGAAGGTTTCAAAAATGTGGCCCCAAACGCCACCATCCAATATGCCAAAGGGGCCAATGTTTCAGATGACCCTGAATTTGCCAAGAATGTGAACGTATTCGGTCCCCGTATCGAAATTGACAAACGTTCCCCAGAAGTGATGATGGAAGAAGCTGTTGCCTTGGCGAAAAATTCGGACGTGGTCGTGGCCGTGGTGGGCGAGGCCACCGAAATGACAGGGGAAGCGGCCAGCCGCACCGATATTTCAATTCCGGACAGTCAAAAGAAACTCATCCGGGCATTGGTCAAAACTGGTAAACCTGTTACCTTGATCTTGATGAGCGGCCGCCCCTTGACCATCCCCGAAGAACTTGGACTGCCTGTGGCCATCCTGCAAGTTTGGCACCCCGGAGTGGAAGCGGGGAATGCCATTGCCGATGTGGTTTTTGGCGATTACAACCCCTCTGGAAAATTAACGGTGACCTGGCCACGGAATGTGGGGCAGATCCCCATTTATTACAGTGTGAAAAATACGGGAAGACCAGCTCCTGAAAGCGATGAGTTCCAGAAATTCAGGTCCAACTATCTGGATTCTCCCAATACGCCTTTGTTGCCTTTTGGCTATGGATTGAGCTACACCAAGTTTGAATACTCCAATCTCAAATTGGACAAAACCAATTTAGGTCAAGGCGAATCGATTTCAGTAACCATGACGGTGGCCAATACAGGCAATTTTGATGGGGAAGAAGTGGTACAGCTGTATGTAAAGGATATCGTTCGAAGTATAACCCCACCCAAGCGCGAATTGAAAGGTTTTCAGAAAGTGTTTTTGAAGAAAGGGGAAAAGAAGGAAATCACCATCACCTTGTCGCCCAATGATTTGAAATTTTACAACAGTCAATTGGAGTTCGTTTCCGAACCTGGAGAGTTTGAAGTGTTTGTGGGAACCAATTCGGATGCCCAACTATCACAGAAATTCACTTTAAAATAAAATATCATGCGTATTGGATGGGTATTGGCAGGTCTGTTGATGGTTTTGGCCTGTAAGCAACAGGAAAAACCAAAAGAAGAAGTGGTCAAGGGCCCGCCGAACATCATTTTCATCATGTCGGACGATCATGCCTTTCAGGCCATTAGTGCCTATGGGCATGAACTGGGAAAATTGGCACCCACGCCCAATATTGACCGGATTGCCAAGAACGGGGCCATCTTTCAGAACAATTTCTGCACCAATTCGATATGCGGTCCGAGTAGGGCGGTAATCCTGACGGGCAAGCACAGCCACATCAACGGTTTTCGCATGAATGGGGAACAGTTTGACAGCAGTCAGCCCACATTGCCCAAACACCTCAAAAAGATGGGCTACGAAACGGCCATCGTGGGCAAATGGCACCTGCACGGCGAGCCCACTGGGTTTGATTATTGGGACATCCTGAACGATCAGGGAAATTATTACAATCCAGAGTTTATCCAAGGTAAGGATACCACGGTGGTGGAAGGATATGCCACGGACCTAATCACGGAAAAAAGTCTGGAATGGTTGAAGCAAAGGGACAGTGCCCAGCAACCGTTCTATTTGATGGTGCACCACAAGGCCCCACACCGGAATTGGATGCCTGCCCTACGCCACTTGAACGTCTACGATTCCATTACCTTTCCCTTGCCGGACACCTATTTTCCCGAGTTTGTGGATCAAAAGGCAGGTGCCGAACAGCAACAGACCATTTACAAGGACATGTATGAGGGCCACGACCTGAAATTGAGCAAAGTAAAGGGCAGTACCGAACTGGCCCATAATCCTTGGACTACGGATTTTGACCGTATGACCCCGGAACAGCGCAAAATATGGGACGAGGCGTATTTGCCCAAGAACAATGCCTTTTGGGAAGCCAATTTGCATGGAAAAGAACTAGCGGAATGGAAAGGCCAACGCTATCTACACGAATATTTGGCCACTGTGAAGGCTGTGGACGAAGGCGTGGGGAAGATTTTGGACTATTTGGAAGAAACAGGTCTGGACAAGAACACCTTGGTGGTCTATACCTCCGACCAAGGATTTTATTTGGGGGAACACGGGTGGTTCGATAAGCGTTTTATGTACGAGGAATCCATGAAGATGCCGCTGTTGATGCAGCTGCCGGGTGTCATCAAACCGGGCACGGATATCGATGCCATGGTACAGAACCTGGATTTTGCACCGACCTTCTTGGATTTGGCAGGAGGCACAGAATATGCTTCCGAAATGCAGGGAAGGTCGTTCCGGGAAGTCTTGGAAGGAACAACAAATGAATTCAATGATGCCGTATATTACCACTATTACGATTTTCCGGCCTTCCACATGGTAAAACGGCAATATGGGGTGCGGACACAAAGATATAAGCTCATCCATTTTTATGATGACATTGACGAATGGGAATTCTATGACCTTGAAAAAGATCCCAAAGAACAGCACAATGCCATCAATGATGAAGAATATAAAGATATAGTAACAGTAATGCACAAAAAATTGGATAGCTTGCAGGACTATTACAGCGTAACCGAAAAGGAATTTGAAACCACACCCAAGGAAAAGGTGGACAAAACCTATGAGGCTTTTAAAAAGTTGCGCGGAACCCCGATCCAATGAAAAATATCTTTTGTATTCTTTTTGCGATGGGCATACTGTTAAGTGCCCACAGTCAGACAATTGACGTGATTTCCTACAACATTCGCTATGACAATCCCAATGATGCACCCAACAATTGGGACAATCGGAAGGATTTTCTTATCGGACAATTGAATTTCTATGCCCCAGATGTATTTGGTACGCAAGAAGGTCTTGTCCATCAGTTGAAGGACATCGATACGGGGCTGGAGGACTATACCTATTTTGGGATTGGCCGCGACCAAGGGGACGATAAGGGAGAGTTCACCGCCATTTTTTACAATACCAAAAAGGTGAACTTGTTGGCGCAATCCACATTTTGGCTGTCCGAAACCCCGCAGACCCCATCCAAAGGATGGGACGCTGCTTTGCCGCGCATCTGTACCTATGGCCTTTTTGAACACATTGGGGATGGCCAAAAATTCATGGTCTTCAATACGCATTTTGACCATGTGGGAGAGAAGGCGAGGGAGGAAAGCTCTAAACTCATCCTCAAAAAGATCAAGGAACTGAACCCGGACGGATGGCCTGTGGTCCTCACCGGGGATTTCAATCTGGGCGGTGAAAGTATTGGGGTCCAGGTGATTTTGGGTGAAATGAAGGATACCCACATCGCTGCCGGCAAGAATGCCTTTGGACCTACTGGTACGTTCAATGGGTTTGATTTTGCCAAACCAGTGGATCGTAGAATAGACTATATTTTTGTTTCCGATGCCTTTCAAGTACTCAAAAGTGCCATTTTGAGCGACTCCAAAGACCTGAGATACCCATCCGACCATCTTCCCGTCTTTGCCCGTTTGAAGTTTAAATAGGGCTGTAAGGGGGCATTCAAGCCATTCAAACTAAAGATTATGAGGTCAAGCCTCTTATTTGTATTGGTTTTAAGTAAGCTTCAAAAACGTAAAATCAGTGTTAATTTTTTAGGGTTGAGAGGGGAAAGTGCTCCATCTTTAGAAGGAAATCTTTACCTTCAAGAGGAATTTTTTACATCATGGCGACATATACACTAAACATCAACGGAAAAAAACAAGAGGTGGACGTAGATCCATCCACGCCGATCCTATGGGTTTTGCGCGATCATTTGAGCTTGGTCGGCACCAAATATGGATGTGGCATAGCCCAATGTGGTGCCTGTACCATACATTTGGATGGCAAGGCGACCCGATCATGCATTCTTCCCGTATCATCTATAGGAGAGCAAAAAATCACGACCATTGAAGGACTGTCCGAAAATGGCGACCATCCCGTACAAAAAGCATGGTTGGAGGTGGACGTGCCCCAATGTGGGTATTGCCAGGCCGGCCAGATCATGACGGCATCCGCGCTTTTGGAGAGCAACCCAAATCCATCGGATGAAGAAATCGAAAGTGCCATGAACGGAAACATCTGTCGTTGTGGTACATACCTCAGAATACGCAAAGCCGTGAAAACTGCAGCAAAATCGTAATCCACCACATCTAAAAAAAGACCATCATGACACTCGTAAGGACAAAAATTGGCCGAAGGGCTTTTATCAGAAATACAGGTTTGGCCGGTGGAGGGCTGGTTCTGGGCTTCAACTGGTTGGCATCTTGCAAGATGACCCCTGAACAGGTCAAAAGTTTGCCCAAGGAGTGGTTTGAACTGAATGGTTTCCTCAAAGTGGCGGACAATGGTTTGGTGACCATCATGTCGCCCAACCCAGAGATAGGCCAGAACGTAAAAACTGCAATGCCCATGATCATTGCAGAGGAACTGGATGTGGCCTGGAAAGATGTGATCGTGGAACAAGCTCCCTTGAACACCACCATTTTTTCAAGACAATTGGCAGGAGGTAGCCAATCCATTCGGCAAGGGTGGGAAAGCCTCCGTATGGCCGGGGCCACCGCTAGGCATATGTTGAAGGAGGCCGCAGCCCAAGCTTGGCAGGTTCCTTTCAGCGAAATCACTACAAAAGAAGGACAATTGATGCACGAGGCCAGTGGTAAATCGGCTGGTTTCGGAGAAATGGCCTCAGCGGCCACAGCAATTGAGGTTCCAGAAGAAGTTGAACTGAAGGAAACCAATAGTTTTTCGATTATTGGCACGGACACCAAAAATGTGGACGGTCAAAAAATCGTTACCGGAAAACCGTTGTTTGGTCTGGACGTGCAGCGTGAAGGAATGTTGACCGCCATGATCGTACATCCTCCCGCTTTTGGGATGAAATATAAAGGAATGAATGCCGAATCGGTGAAATCGATGCCGGGCATCAAAGATGTGTTCCATTTTGAGGTGTATCAGGAAGATACCCAAAAACAGTGGTCCGATGAAGGAGGAATACCCGAACTGGTGGCCATTGTGGGCAACAGCACATGGGAATGCATGCAGGCCAAGAAAGCCTTGGAAGTGGAGTGGGAAGAAGGTTCCAAACTGGAGAGTACCGCCTACCACGAAGAAGCCTTGTCCGCATTGTTGGCAAAAGCTCCAGAGCAGCCAGCACGTAAGGATGGCGATGTGGAAGCGGCCTTCAAAAAGGCGGCAAAAATTGTGGAGAGCACCTATTCTGCCCCATATTTGGCACACAACACCATGGAGCCGATGAATTTCTTCGCCCATGTCACTCCTGAAAAAGCAGAATTGTTGGGGCCCATACAGACCCCTGAGTTTTTGGAACAGACCTTGGTGTCCAGACTGGGAATGCCCGTTGAAAAAATAGATGTGATGATGACTCGTATGGGTGGTGGTTTTGGCCGACGCCTATATGGTACTTTTGCCGTGGAAGCGGCCGTCATCTCCCAAAAAATGAATGCGCCCGTCAAGTTGGTCTACACCCGCGAAGATGATATGACGCAAGGGACTTACCGACCAGCATACAAAGTGAAATACAAAGCTGGGCTGGATGAAAATGGCAACCTTATTGCGTGGCACGTAAGGGGTGCGGGAACCAATGATGACCTTATCTTTGAAAACCGTTTTCCTGCAGGTGCCGTGGACAACTATCTGGCGGAAAAGCACAGCTTACAGACCAATGTGACCACCGGAGCATGGCGTGCACCCCGTTCCAACTTCATTGCAGGAGCGGAACAGGCCTTTATGGACGAGGTGGCCGAAGCCTCAGGAAAAGACCCTATTGAGTTCAGATTGGAACTTTTTGAAAGGGCAATCAACAATCCTGTGGGGGAACCAGAGAAAAACGATTACAATCCCGAGCGTTATGCCGGCGTGCTCAAATTGGTAAAGGAAAAATCCAACTGGGGTACCGATACCGGAAAATCGCGAGGAGTTTCGGCATACTATTGTCATAATTCCTATGTGGCCCAAGTTTTGGACCTGGAAGAGGGTGATGGAATGCCGAAAGTGGACAAAGTATGGTGTGCCGTGGATTGTGGCATCGTTATAAACCCATTGAGTGCCAAAAATCAGGTCGAAGGAGGCATCGTTGATGGTATAGGCCATGCGACCTATAGTGCCATGACGTTCAAGGATGGGAAACCCGAGCAATCCAACTTTGATAGGTACAGATTGATACGGAACATGGAAGCACCCAAGGAAATTGAGACGTTCTTTGTGGACAATGGTATCGACCCAACAGGTTTGGGCGAACCTTCATTGCCACCCATTGTGGGGGCCCTGTCCAACGCCTTGTACAAAGCCACGGGCAGACGCCACTACAGTCAACCTTTCATTAACGAGAGACCACCCTTGGTGGGGTAACATATTATTTGGAATGCCAATAGAGGTATTCAGGTTCTTAATTTATTGCCTTTGGAACAAATAGCAGCAGGGTGATGGAGTTTTTTAAAATTTAAAACCTTGTATTTCAATGTTTTGAGTTGAATTATTTTTTTTTGCAAAAAAAGTAGATGTATTTGTTTTTTGTTTATGTTTGATCCCTGAATGCGTCCAGAATAATAGGACACATCACCTAATTGCGTTGAAAACTTTTTTCATGTTCGGGCTTTTGGGAATAAGGAAGTCAACCCAAAAAGCCGTCTTGAGATCAAGACACCGGATTTTAGGAATGACTTCTGAAAAACACTCCATAATCCGTGATTTTTCACGGACACCTTTCTTCGTTGCATACACCGTATTCGAGTTTCGTATCTGAGAACTTGCTGTTCATTTGACCACAAAAAATAGCTATCAGTTTTTTATCAATACGAAATTTAAATGAAAACAAAATATATCGATCTCATCGATCAGACTTACGATTTTCCACAAGAGGAGTTCAAACTTCAGGACAACAAACTACAGTTCCATGGTATAGACCTGTACGATTTGATAGAACGCTACGGCACTCCCCTGAAGTTTACCTATCTGCCCAAGATATCGGACAACATCCAACGCGCGAAGACATGGTTCGGTGAGGCCATGAAGAAACATAATTATTCAGGTTCGTACCACTATTGCTACTGTACCAAGAGTTCCCATTTTGAGCACGTGCTGAACGAGGCCTTGAAGAATGACATCCATATTGAGACCTCATCGGCCTTTGATATTGACATCGTGGAGCACTTGAAGAAAACGGGCAAGCTCACCAAGGATACCTATGTGATCTGTAATGGTTTCAAAAGGGACCAATACATCCAAAACATAGCCCGATTGATCAACAATGGGCACAAGAACTGCATCCCGATCATAGACAATTATGAAGAGATTGAGCTATTGAGCGACGCCATTGAGGACAAGTTCAAGGTCGGTATCCGTATTGCTTCCGAGGAAGAGCCGAAATTTGAGTTCTATACCTCCAGATTGGGCATTGGCTATAAAAACATAGTTCCGTTCTACAACCAATCCATCAAGGAAAACCCGAAGGTAGAGCTGAAGATGCTCCACTTTTTCATTAATACGGGCATAAGGGATACGGCCTATTACTGGAACGAACTTTTGAAATGTATGAAGGTGTACATCAGCCTCAAAAAAGTATGTCCAACCTTGGACAGTCTCAATATCGGTGGCGGCTTTCCCATAAAGAACTCCTTGGCGTTCGAATATGATTATGAGTATATGGTGGATGAGATCATCCATCAGATCAAACAGGCATGCGATGAGGCCGGGGTGGAAGTGCCCAACATCTTCACCGAATTTGGAAGCTTTACGGTAGGGGAAAGTGGTGGCACCATCTATGAAGTCCTTTATCAAAAACAGCAAAACGATAGGGAAAAGTGGAACATGATCAATTCGTCGTTCATCACCACCATGCCCGATTCGTGGGCCATCAGCAAAAGGTTCATTACCCTCTCCATCAACAGGTGGAATGAAGAGTATGAAAGAGTGCTGTTGGGAGGACTAACCTGCGATAGTGATGATTATTACAACTCGGAGCAGCACATGAACGCCATTTATCTTCCAAAATACAGAAAGGACAGGCCGCTCTATATCGGATTCTTCAACACAGGGGCCTACCAAGAGACCATTGGTGGGTTTGGCGGACTACAGCACTGCCTTATCCCGCATCCCAAACACATCCTCATCAACAAGGACAAGGAAGGGAATATGAAGACCTCTGTCTTTGCGGAGCAGCAGACTGCCGGGGAATTCCTTTCCATTTTGGGCTATGGGGCCAAAAAAACATCGGATACCCTTGTGGGTTCACAGAAGTTGCCCGAGCCCAGCAAAAACTGATCATGAACCATAATCCCAAATGAAAACGAATAGAATATATGCCGGTATTCCAAAGGAATACGCATCTCCAGAAAAAGCCAAAGTAGTATTGTTGCCCGTTCCCTATGATGCGACCAGTACTTGGGGAAAGGGAGCTGACAAGGGCCCTGAGGCCTTTTTGGAAGCATCGGAGAACATGGAGTGGTATGACATTGAAACGGATACCGAGGCCTATAGACATGGCATTTATCTGGCCAATCCGATTGATGCACTGGGTTCCCCCGAACAGATGGTGGATGCCGTCCATAAAACCGTAAAGGAATACATCAAAAGGAACAAGCTGGTCACTATGATCGGTGGGGAGCATTCCATTTCCATTGGGGCCATTAGGGCGTTCAATGAATGCTTTGAAGACCTTACCGTGCTGCACTTGGATGCCCATGCCGATCTGAGAAAGGAATACAACGGTTCCCCCTACAACCATGCCTGTGCTATGCGCGAAGCCAACGAGATCACCAATTTGGTGCAGGTGGGCATCCGAAGCATGGACCATTCGGAAACTTTGGTCATGGATAGGGACAAAGTGTTCTTTGCACATGAAATGGTCACCGATGATTTTTGGATGGATACCGCTCTGGATCTGATGACAGATAACGTTTACATCAGTTTTGACCTGGACGCTTTTGATCCATCCATATTGCCATCGACCGGGACACCGGAGCCGGGAGGGCTTTTCTGGTACGAAACCTTGGATTTTCTAAAAAGGGTCTTTGAGGAAAAGAACGTAGTGGGCTTTGATATTGTGGAACTGTGCCCCAATGCACAGGAAAGATCTTCCGATTTTTTGGCCGCAAAGCTGTATTACAAGATGGTGAGCTATAAATTTTTAAAAAAGAATGATTACTTAGAGGACGGATTTGACGAAAACAATGATAACTTTAAGAAATCCGTAAACCCAATTGACGATTACGATGAACAATAAAGGAGAAATATCACAATTCATTCAAAAATATTTTTTGCACTTCAATTCCGCTGCTTTGGTGGATGCCGCCAAAGGCTATGAAGACCAATTGAACCAAGGTTCCAAGATGTTGGTGTCCCTTGCAGGAGCCATGAGTACGGCGGAACTGGGCAAGATTTTTGCCGAGATCATACGCACCGATAAAGTACACATCGTTTCGTGTACCGGGGCTAACTTGGAAGAAGACCTTATGAACTTGGTGGCGCATTCCCATTACCGAAGGGTGCCCAACTATAGGGACCTCACCCCGCAGGAAGAGTGGGATTTGTTGGAAAAGGGACTCAACCGTGTTACCGACACCTGTATTCCCGAAGAGGAGGCCTTTAGGCGCCTGCAACAGCACATTTACAAGATATGGAAAGATGCCGATGACAAAGGGGAGCGCTATTTTCCCCATGAATTTATGTACAAGCTCTTGCTTTCAGGGGTTTTGGAGCAATACTACGAAATAGACATCAAGGATTCCTGGATGTATGCCGCTGCCGAGAAAAACCTGCCCATAGTGGTTCCGGGTTGGGAGGACAGCACTATGGGGAACATCTTTGCCAGTTATGTGATCAAGGGCGAGCTGAAGGCGAGCACTATGAAATCAGGGATCGAGTACATGACCTTTTTGGCCGATTGGTACCAGAAAAATTCTGAAAAAGGTATCGGTTTCTTCCAAATTGGCGGAGGCATTGCGGGGGATTTCCCCATTTGCGTGGTGCCCATGCTTTATCAGGATTTGGAGCAGACAGAGACTCCATTCTGGAGCTATTTCTGTCAGATCAGTGATTCCACCACAAGTTACGGGTCCTACTCCGGAGCCGTACCCAATGAGAAGATCACTTGGGGTAAATTGGACATAGACACCCCCAAATTCATTGTGGAATCGGATGCGACCATTGTGGCGCCCCTGATTTTTGCCTACCTCCTAGACATGTGATGATGAAGAACAAGCAAACAATGACGTTGAAGCGTGTTATAGTGGATTATAAAAAGCTCGACAACCATATCCTGAACCTACTCGTGGAGAAATTTCCGGATGGGTATGATGACGATGATATTGTCACCTACCGGAATGCCAGCAATGAAGTGGTGGAATGCATTGAGGTGCGCACCGAGGACACCGCTTATCTCGTGAAAGTGAGCAAGCGCTTGGTGATGGCCATGGAAGTCCACGAGGACGTTGACACCGATGCTGATTCCGACGAGGAAAGCTCTCTGGACACCGAAGGTCTGGAGGGTGGCGAGGAGGATGAGTAGCCCCATTTTTTAAAGACTGCAGCACATATGGAGGAAAAAATATAGGCTTGGAAGCATTGAAACCAGACTATATATGCGTAATTTCCATTTACATTCCTTAAGTAAAAGAGGAGCCTTATGAAAAAAACAGTCAAATCCCGATTGATTGCCATACACAAGGACAAGGTCCTGGTGTTGAGAAAAGTGGGAGGTCCGTTAAGGTACACTCTGCCAGGTGGCGTGAAGAAAAAGAAGGAGACGGAGAGTGAGACCCTCATTCGTGAAGTGGGTGAGGAAATCAAGTTGAAACTGGCCAAAGAACAGCTCAGTTTCTATCTTTCCCACATCAAGAAAGGGAAGATGGAAAATATGGTGAAGAACTATTTTTTGGTCCAGATGAAGTCAAAGGCCATAAAAGTAAAAGAGAAATACAAGTTTGAAGAAGCCCTTTGGCTGGAATGGAAAGAAGCCCTGCCCTTTATGGACAAAATGGACCGTATGGCCGTTAGGTCCTATTTTAAAAGTATAGGAAGAAAAACAAGCAAAACAAATGGATACAAAGTTCCACCTCGCCTTGCCATGTAAGGACATAGAAGAAACCCGAGCCTTTTATCAGGATGTGGTCAAAGCCAATTTGGGCAGACATACCGAAAAATGGTTGGATGTTGACCTCTTTGGCAACCAGTTGACCTTTACCCAGTCGGGGAACTTCAACTTTGATTTCAAGAACTACCGCCTGGAGGATTATATTCTGCCCTCCTTTCATTTTGGGGTGATCGTTCCTGTGGATGTCTGGGGAGAACTGTATTCAAGACTGTTTCAATTAGATCTGGAAGTGACCACAGAGGCCACGTTCATGCAGGACAAGGTCGGTGAGCACCTGTCCTTTTTCATACAAGATCCCAATGGCTACATGGTAGAGTTCAAAAGCTTTAGGGATCCCGAGGAGATCTTTGCAACCTGAGAATATGGATTCAAAAGCCATAGCCCTGCATCTTGCGGGGAACATAGACATTTCTGCATGTAGACAGGCCATAGGAAGGCAACTCATCTTTGGTGATAGGGACGAACTTTTCTATGCCGACGAACTCCAATATCTTTATGTGTTCAGGTATGGGATTGTCTCCTTTTACGGTTTTGACGATGCTTCCATGAACGAAGTCTTGGAGGAACTGAAACCTTTTTGTGAAGGCTGGAACCGCTCTGAGCTCACGGATGAAATGGAGATAGAACTTGTCTCCGATGAAGAGCCTGCAAAAGTCACCAACAATAAGATAGAACTGCAAAAATCCAGCGTGGAAGGAATGCGTTTGGCCCTATTGCACCTATCGCAGTCGGTGGCATTGGACCATTTTGAAAAGCTTTCGGACCAAATCATGAAAGAGACCCGGGAGCATACCAACTATTTGGAACACCACGGTCATTTGGATCTTGGGGGCAAAAAACTCAAAAGATACATTGCAAGGGTCTTGAACATCAACAACCAGATTTCTGAAAACCTCTATATTTTTGATTCCCCCGAAGTGGTTTGGGAAGATGAGGCCCTTGATCGATTGGACAGGAACCTGAAACAGATCTTTGACCTGAAGGAACGCTATAGGACCATCAAGGAACAGGGCTACATCATCAAGGAGAATCTGAGTCTTTTCAAGGACATTATGGACCACAGGGAGAGCAGTAGACTGGAATGGATCATTATTTTGCTGATTTTGGTCGAAGTGTTGGACCTTTTCATCATGCGTATAATCAATTAAAAGCATTTTATTTTGGACAATCTGGAAATATTGGGCAGCGAGGAATGGTGCCGTTTTGAAGAACTAGGAATACCGGCCATCAAGGCCAGGGTGGATTCCGGTGCAAAGACATCGTCCATACAGGCCAGTAAGATCAAGGTCTTTACTAAAGGACTGGAAGACTGGGTGAGGTTCGAGGTGAGCCCATTGCAGGACAACAGGAGCATTTCCATATTGTGCCAGTCCAAACTGGTGGATATGCGTAGTGTGAAAAGTTCGCAAGGCATATCCGAAGAACGGCCAGTGATCAAGACCCCCGTGAACATTGGGGGCAAGATCTTCGATATAGAACTTACCTTGGCCAACAGGGACACCATGGAATATCGGATGCTGTTGGGGCGAGAGGCCATCAACGATAGGTATTTGGTAGATCCCTCCAAAAGCTTCTGTCTGGGCAATATATCCCCAGAGGACATGGCCGTCAAGTACCGTCCCTATAAATCCGACAAATCTGGATTGACATTGGGTCTTTTGGCCAGTAATCCCGAACTGTACAGCAACAAACGGATCATTGAGGCCGGTGAGATGAGAGGTCACAAGGTGGTCTTTTTGAATGTGGAGAACGTTTACATGAAACTGGATGCCGGTTCGCCGGAGATCAGGTATCGGGGCGGGAACATTTTGGACAAGTTCGATGCCGTGATCCCAAGGATCAAACCATCGGTCACCTTTTATGGCTGCGCGCTATTGCGGCAGTTCGATACCCTAGGGGTGTATTGTTTGAACACGGCAGATGCAATCAGCAAATCCAGGGACAAACTCTTTGCCTCACAACTCTTTTCCAAGAACGATATCCATATCCCCATAACGGGGTTTGCCAAATCCCCGATGGACACCAAGGATCTGATCCGAATGGTGAACGGGGCGCCTTTGATCATCAAACTATTGGAAAGCACACAAGGGAAGGGCGTGGTACTGGCCGAGACCAACAAGGCCGCCGAGAGTGTTATCAATGCCTTTAAGAGCGTGCAGACGAACATATTGGTGCAGGAGTTTATCAAAGAGGCCAACGGACAGGATATCCGTTGTTTTGTGGTGAATGGCAAAGTAGTGGCGTCCATGCAGCGCCAGGCCCAAAAAGGGGAATTCCGGGCCAACATTCACCAAGGTGGGGCCGCATCGTTGATCAAGATCACATCGGAGGAACGAAAACTGGCCATTAAATCGGCCAAAGTCCTTAATCTGGATGTGGCTGGGGTAGATATCATCCGTTCCAATAGGGGGCCTTTGCTTCTGGAAGTAAATTCTTCACCCGGATTGGAAGGTATCGAAAATACCACGGGAATGGACATTGCGAATGTGATGATCGAGACCATCGAGCGGAAACTGAAATACAATTCCTGATTTTATCGATTTCACAACAATAGATTCATTATCAAACAGTTGGATATTTAGTCCGTACTTTCCTACGAGTGCGGATTTTTTTCTGAATATAAATTGAAAACGGCAATCCGTTAAGTCAAAAGCCCCATCCGTTAATTGGGACCCTCAAAATATAAAATCCAGTAGTATGTTTGTCTCGAAATCAAAAGAAAGCCACCTAATAGGATGGGGTGATAGTAGGGTACTCTAGTGTTCTTTTGCCCAATATCTTATCAAAAGGAGGTTTACGTTGCGCCAGGGGGTTTTTGAGGTTGAGCCCCCTCGGCTGTAACGGTTTCAAAGTCAAAAAATATGTTCCCGTAAATTTGACCTACTTTTATTTGGAAAGGAGCCATGAAAATGGCTCCTTTTTCTTTTAGTCTACTCCAATTGTTCACATCTTTTAAGAAAACGTGGAAATCCCAAAGTGTAAGTTTTTATGCAAAAAACCTACTTTTGTAAGTGAACCAATCAGAG
Organism: Flagellimonas amoyensis; assembly: GCF_003058265.1. Classification (GTDB taxonomy): domain Bacteria; phylum Bacteroidota; class Bacteroidia; order Flavobacteriales; family Flavobacteriaceae; genus Flagellimonas; species Flagellimonas amoyensis. The sequence goes on along the minus strand of NZ_QBUK01000002.1, from coordinate 280,018 downwards.
GAAGATTTTTGATATGTCAGAACAGATGGAAAGAATAAAAACATTGATTATTGGCTCGGGACCGGCCGGGTACACGGCTGCTATTTATGCAGCTAGGGCAGATTTGAAACCTGTAATGTACACAGGTATGGAGCCAGGTGGGCAATTGACCACCACTACCGAAGTGGACAATTTTCCAGGATACCCCGAAGGGATAGACGGACCCACCATGATGATGCAGCTAAAACAGCAGGCCGAGCGATTTGGTACGGATGTAAGGATAGGTATGGTGACTGCTGTGGATTTCAGTGATGAGATCGGGGGCATCCATAAGATGACCGTGGACGAATCCAAGGTGATAGAGGCAGAGACCGTGATCATATCAACAGGGGCTTCGGCCAAATACCTGAACATTCCCAGCGAACAACGATTAAGGGGAGGTGGAGTTTCCGCCTGTGCCGTTTGTGACGGGTTTTTCTACAAAGGTCAGGAAGTAGCCATAGTAGGAGCAGGGGATACCGCTGCCGAAGAGGCTTCCTATTTGGCCAATATCTGTAAAAAAGTGACCATGCTGGTGCGGAAGGACCACATGAGGGCTTCCAAGGCCATGCAGCACAGGGTCAACAGCATAGACAACATCGAGATCCGATACAACACCGAAGTAGATGAAGTGCTTGGGGACCAAGTGGTGGAAGGTATCCGAATGGTGAACAACGAGACCGGTGAAAAAGAGGATATTGCCGTGACCGGATTGTTCATTGCCATTGGCCACAAACCCAATACGGACATTTTCAAGGGGCAGTTGGACATGGACGAAACAGGATATATCATCACCCAGGCCAAATCCACAAAGACCAACAAGCCTGGAGTATTTGCCAGTGGCGATGCGCAGGACAAAATATACAGACAGGCAGTTACCGCTGCTGGAACGGGTTGTATGGCTGCCTTGGATGCCGAACGCTATTTGGCCGCTGTGGAGAGCAAGGAAATATTGGCCTCTTCTTAAACAGGGAATTACACAATACCCATTATAAAAAAGGCGCTGTTAACAGCGCCTTTTTCTTTTTTGGATATTTTTTAGTCAATTCTTTTGTAGTTTTCAGAAAAGGTCCTGTTGCCATCATTGTCCACGGTAATCTGGCTAAAGGAATCCGCTGTGAGCACCAGTTCAAAAGTGAAGTTGCGCATGGTGTCCAAGGCTTTCATCATTTCATCGTCCCCATATTCAATAACTTCTATCAGGGAAGAATCCGTTGTCCTGTACGAGCCATAGCCAAACCTGCCATTGGGGTCATCGGGCACATATCTGGTCCACATGATCTTTTCCTTGGAATACATTTTGACCTGTCGATATCCATCAGATTTTTCAATAGTATCCGTGATGTTCTCACCGTCATAACTATAAAAACTCTGTAATTCCCACGTACCCTCGATGGAGGGACGATTTTGTTCCATTCCCTTAAAGCTCCCGGCCATTAAGAAAACGACAAAGCACGCAATGATAAAAACTGATTTTTTCATAGAGATTGACGTTAAGGAGGTTAAAGAATATCTAAAAGATAGTGATAATTATTGTCAAAATATAAATATGATGCTTAAAATTTTAACATATTTTTAAATCAATGTTTCAGAGAGAACAAGAGATGGAGTCTTGTGGAGAATATGGTAAAATGTCTTTTTCAAAAGATTTGCAGATGATCTAACAATAATTGCACAAAACGGCATTATTTTTATATGATGAACATTTTTTTACTTAAATGTTTGATTTGTAAAATTTTTTGGGCAATTTTCAGAAGTATTAACACAAACTAAAGAAATGAAAAGCATTTATTTAACATTTGTTGCAGTGTTTTCTTGCATTGCCGCTTTTGGACAGACCATTTCAGGTACGGTTTCCGATACTTCGGGTACACCACTGCCTGGGGTGACCATTGTGGTAAGTGGCTCGAACAACGGGACAACTACTGATTTTGATGGAAAATACACCATCAATGCCACTAGTGGTCAGGTACTTAGATTTTCCTATTTGGGAATGACCACCAAAGATGTAACGGTCGGTTCAGCAACCACACTCGATGTAGTGTTGGAAGAGGACTCCACACAGCTCGACGAGGTTGTGGTGACCGCATTTGGTGTGGAGCAAAAGCAGAAATCCCTGGGATATTCTGTTACGAAGGTAAACACCGAGGACCTTAATCTGGCTGGCCAGTCCAACCCGATTGAAAGCCTTCAGGGTCGAGTTGCCGGGGTGCAGATCAATAGGTCTTCCGGTACTTCGGGAGGTGGTGTTGACATTTTGATCAGGGGGGTTACCTCTGTCAACCCAAACAGGAGCAACCAACCTTTGATCATCGTGGATGGTCTTGCCCTGGACAATGACACCTTTTCCGGGGAAGTTAGGCCCAGTGCAGGTTCCAATTCACCCAACAGTTCGGAACAGTTCGCCTTTTCGAACAGGGCCGGTGACTTGAACCCCGAGGATATAGAGAGCTTCAACGTACTGAAAGGAGCTGCGGCGACTGCACTTTATGGGGTAAGGGCTGCCAATGGCGCGATTGTCATTACTACCAAAAAAGGGAAGCAAGGAAAGGCAAAGATCAATATATCGGCCTCAACAACTTTCCGGAATGTAAAAACAACGCCAACGCTCCAAACCAAATATCGGGAAGGTTTTGGTGGCGCGCCCAGAACACTCTATGATCCCACTTCAGAAACAGGGTTCAATAGGGTCCAGAACTCAACATCGTTCTATTCATGGGGCCCGGAATATGCCTTGGATTCCTATGATTTGGGTGGGGGCAACATAGTTGACCTTTCCGATGATAGGTTCTACAGCCCATACGATATCTTCAGGACCGGATTCAATTCCCAGCTCAACCTTAATTTGAGCGGTGCCAGTGACCGGTTGAACTATTATTTCTCCATGGGAAACAATAGTGAGCAAGGGGTATTGCCAAACACGGATTACAAAAAGAACAATTTCAGGTTGAAGGCCGGATATAAAGTGACGGACAACTTTAACATAGACGGTTCCATATCATTCACCAATTCTGGAGGCAAGCGGGCAAATGGAGGTGACAAATCCGTGATGAGTGCCTTGTACTATTTTGCAGGGACATTCCCCATAAACGATTATCAGAATGCCGATGGCAGTGAAAGGGATTATTCCTTTGGAATCATTGATAACCCAAGGTATTTGCTGGAAACCAGCACCTTGGAGGACGACGTGAACCGTTGGATAGGGAACACGACCCTTACATGGTCTCCCATGGATTGGGTAACCATCACCTACGCGGCACAGATAGACAACTATTCCGATGCAAGGAACCGATATGTGGGGCCTGATCTGGATGGAGGTTCGCAAGTGGGTGGTTTCATTTTGGAGCAAAATGTAAACTTCACGGGTCTGGAGTCCAATTTCTTGGTGGCCATGAACAAGGCTTGGTCCGATGATTTCACCACAGACCTTACCTTGGGGCACCAATTGTCCGATTCCAAAAGATCTTATTTGGAAGCAAGGGGAGAGGGGTTGAACGTGCCCGGAGTGAATGAGATTGGGAACACCACCAACTTTTTTATCAATAAGGAAATAGTCCAGCTCAGAAATGTTGGGGTGTTTGGCGAACTCAAATTTGGATACAAGGATAAATTGTTCTTATCACTGACCGGTAGGAACGACTGGGTTTCCACCCTGCCAAAAGAGAACAGATCGTTTTTTTATCCCTCAGTGAGTTTGGCCTACGATGTATCTGACCTATTCGGTGACAATGATATTTTCACCTTCGGGAAACTTAGGGCTTCTTGGGCCGAAGTTGGTAAAGGACCTGGCTTTGGTGATGTTGGACAGTATTTTGTTGTAGATAGCGACTTTCCGTTCGGAGGTGTCGGAGGATACCGAAGAAGCACCCTTTTGGGAGATTTGGACATTGTGCCTGAAAGAAACCAGTCCACTGAGGTTGGGGCAGATCTTAGGTTCTTGAAAGATAGGATCCGATTGGATTATGCCTACTACAACACACGGGTCAAAGACCAGATATTTACGGTGGGCACCGCTTATTCCTCAGGACTTTCGGGAATCACCAGAAATGCCGGGGATTATGAAATCTTTGGACATGAGTTCCTATTGAGCGCGGACATCATCCGAAACCAAGACCTTAGATGGGAAGTGATCCTCAACTGGTCCACCAGTGAAGGAAAAGTGCTGGAAATCCCTGAAGATATTGAATCCGTGGTTTTTGCCGACTCTGGATTTACCGGTATAACCTCAGAAGTGAGGGCCGGGGACAAAATGGGCAACCTGTACGGCTACAAATGGCGATATGAAAATGGGGAGCGATATATTGGGGCCAACGGTTATCCTGTCATAAACATAGACGAAAGGGTAGTGGTCGGAAACGCTTTCCCGGATTTCATTTCTTCATTGGGGAGCAATTTCAAATACAAGGGAATTGGCTTCAACTTTCTATTGGAATGGAAAAAAGGAGGAGATCTGTATGATGCAGGTATTCGGAATGCCATTCGGAACGGAACGCCACAAAGTACTATTGAAAGATACGTCAATGTGGTCCTGGACGGTGTGATGGACGATGGAAGTGGTGGTTTTGTACCCAATACGACCGAAGCCCTGATAGATGAGAACTATTATAGGGATTCCAATGTGTACAACCGTGCCGCTGAGGTTTTGGTACAAGATGCTTCTTGGGTAAAACTGCGAAACGTTTCCCTTTCCTATGACTTTCAGAGCAGGTTCATCAAAGATTTGAATCTGGACAAGGTGAGCATATCTGCCAGTGCGAACAACATCCTTCTTTGGACGCCTTTTGATGGATATGACCCAGAGGGGAACCAATACAGTGCAGGAAGTAACGTATATGGATTCACTGGATTGAACATACCATTGGCCGAAAGCTATTCTTTTGGATTGAACATTGCATTTTAAAAAAAGAACTATGAAAAAAATACATATAATAAAGGCATTTCTACTATTCTCCGCAGTGGCCTATGTGGGGTGTAGCGAAGATTATTTTGATGTGAACACGCCTTCCAATACAGCGCCATTGGAAGATTTACGCATGCAGGACCTAATGGCGCCGGCCATCCACAGTACGTTGGAGGGGCAGAGGTCGGCAGAACTTGCTTTTGGCAACTATGTGCAGAATTTTGTGAGCACTGGCGGTGGTGCTGCAGGGCAGACCTCTGCCGATGGACTTTGGAGCCAAGTCTATCTCTATGTGCTGCCCAATCTTGAAGCAGCCAAGGAAAAGGCGGTAGAGAACGGGGCCACGCATATTGAAGCCATAGCGGACATCCTTATCGCGGCCAATATAGGTATGGCCACGGATACATGGGACAATATTCCCTATTCCGATGCTACGCAGGGCCCAGATAATAACTTTGCGAGTTTTGATACACAAGAGCAAATTTACGATGAGGTGTTCATCCTATTGGATGGTGCCATAGCAAAATTGAGCGCACCCGATACCTCTGGTTTTGGGCTGGGTTCATCAGATCTGATCTATGATGGGGATGTGGAAAAATGGCTAAGGGCAGCCTATTCCCTAAAGGCCCGTTATCAGTTGCACTTGGTGAACAAGGGCGTGGTCACGGCCGCAGAAGTACTTTCAACGGTACAAAATGGATTTACGTCCAATGACGACAACTTCGCCATGTACTATAATGAGAAGAATATCAATCCATGGTATTCTGAAGAGATATTGGCCAGGAATACAGGTAACTTGAGCAAGGACATAGCCAGCCAATTGGTAAGCTCCATGAACGGGGATTACTATCCTTTCTTGGGAGGTGTTGTGGAAATCGACCCACGACTGCCTTTGTTTGCCGAAAATGGCGATGAGGCCGAGTACAAAGGATTTGTCAGTGGTGGTGGAGGTATAGCTCCAGATGGCACTGATGCCAATACCCGTTTCAGGGAGGACGGATTTTATACCAGTGTGGACTCCCCACTCATCCTCATCAGCTATGCTGAAGTACTTTTCATAAGAGCAGAGGCCGCATTTTTGGCCAATGGGGGGACCGAGACCAGTGTTGGTTCCAATGCCGCAGCTTATACAGCCTACATAGATGGAATAGCCGCCAGTATGGAAATGTATGATGTGGACGGTGAGGACTATATGGCAGATGCCGCCATCGATGTGGGTGAAGGTGCACTGATGCTACACCACATCATGAAGGAAAAATACATCCATAACTTCTTAAACCCAGAGACTTTTGTGGATTACAGGAGATATGATTTTTCTGATGATGTATTTACCGGATTGCAGATCAGAAGCGAAGAGGAAAGTGCAGACACCGAGTTCCCCGGACAATGGTTCAGAAGGGCCAATTACCCTTCCACGGAACTTACCAGGAACGAAGCCAACGTATTGGCCAACCAACAGGATCCCGTGGTTCCCGTTTGGTGGGACGAATAGGCTCTCACGAGTTAGTCATGAATGCAAAAAGGCCATCCAAACGGATGGCCTTTTTTATGTGTGTTCACTAGATCTTAAAAAACATCTTGTTCCGTCAAGTAAAGGAGACCTTCATCCTTTTGGTTCAGGATACGTTTGCTTCTTAAATAACGGTCATAATTGTATTCGTCAAAATTGTCCGAACTTTTGTCCATACTGCTGATGTGGACATTCCCGGCGGAATGGATAAATTCATTGTTCCCGATCCACATACCCACATGGACCACCCTTTCCGAAGTGGAATCCGTGGCTTTTCTTCCAAAAAAGAGCAGATCTCCGGGAATGAGTTTGTCAAACTCCCTTGAATCATCTATCAAACTCCCTTCACGGATCTGTTGCGAGGCATCACGGGGGATGATCATGCCGTTCATGAAATACACGGTCTTGGTAAAACCACTGCAATCCACACCTTTTGTGGAGGTGCCTCCCCACAGATAGGGCACGCCCAACATCGTTTTGGAAGTTTCCACCAAGGCTTCTTTGGTAAAGGACAGGTTTGATTTCCAATCCAGATACGGAGACGCCTCGGATTTGGCCACAAAGCCATTTTTTCCATCAGGATATTCCACCTGATAAAAAGTGCCATCTTCGCCAATCCACTTTAGAATATTGCCCGCAACAAGGTCGGATACCACTTGTGCAGCCGCATTTGCTTCGGCAAAAGCATGCCCATAGGTTTGGGTGTAGATCAATTTTTCCGCACCTTGCCAATCTTCGAAATGGGTCTTGTCCATCAACTCGATTCCCCTGCTGTCCACCCATCCCAAATAGTGGTCCGGGGTCTGGATACGGTACCAGCTACCTCGTTTTTGGTACACGTTTACGGGCATTCCCAAAGTTCCTTGGGTCACCATTTCTGCGGAATGGGCAGGGCGGGACCTTAAATTGGCCACGGAAAGAGCTATGGTGCCATATATGTTTCCCTCCAGACTGGCTGAAGGTAGCACCTCCACACTGTCCTGAAACGCAATTTGTTCCTGTTCCAATTGTTTCCGCAAGGCATCCAAAGCTTCTGGAAGGCTTGTACTCCCTTTCAAGGTATATCCTTTAAGGCCTTCTATCACTTCGATATCGAAAAGGGCCACCCGAGTATCGGGAGCGTAGGTGCTTTTGATGGAAGAAATGGCTTCTTCAACTTTGTTGGGTCCTTCCGTATCGGTCTTTGTTTCGCATGCCATGAAAATAAGGGGTAGCAGTGCATAAAAGCAGTATCTTTTTTTAAGGGAGAATTGAAATTTCATTGTAGAACTTGGTTTAATTATTTACAAATGCACTCATCAGCTAACCTTGAAGTGCGTTCAAACAGTTGGCCAATTGTTGGATGTCCTCTTTTTCATGATAGGCGCTCAGGACGATACGGCCCACAATGGGACCGTCCGCATCCGGATAGTTGAAATAGGTGGTGATGAAACCATTTTTCTCCAAAGCCTTGGCCAAATCAGCATCTTCAAACTCATAAGTAGGATGCCCTTCCATGTGCTTGAAAAGGGAAAGATGATGCAATGAATTTCTAAAAAGGGCATCATTTTCCATGAGTTTTGCCCTCCTTTCGGCGTAGATGTCGGTGGCATCCAACAAAGTACCCATGAAAGCGGGTAGGGCAGGGCTTGCTCCTCCAAAAAAAGGTGTATTGCGAAGCAGTTCCACGTCTACCGCGTTACCCAATATGGCCCCGGCCTGAATACCGAGACCTTTGCCCAAGGAACAACAGACCAGCAACTTGGCTGGGTTCAATGTTTTGAGCAGTTCATAACAACCAGCCCCATCTTTTCCCACAACACCGATACCGTGGGAATCATCACCCACAAGCATGATCTTTTCCAAAGGAAGCCTTTTCAGGACATCGAAATGCGGGAACTGGTTCCCAGAAAAATCAATCGTGTCAAAAAGAAGCACAGGCATTGGGCCACCGCTATTGAATTCTTTCAGGAGATGATTGCTAAGTTCTTCAAAGCTCTCCGTTCTAATCACCCCGTTCAAATGGAGCGCAGTGTGGGCATTGGGAGCGGCAAACAAGGAGTGTCCTTGCTGCACTAGGGTCTGGATGACCAATTGGGCGGCCAAATATCCAGAGGATAGGGTAAGGCAACTTTCCGCCCCGACCCATTTAGCCAAATGGTCCTCTGCAATTCCATAGATGTCCAAAAAAACATTGGATTTTCTTGACGCTCCATAATGCATGCCATAGCGTTCCACATTTTTGGAAAAACGCTCCAGAAAAGGAGGATGGGATTGAAGTCCCAGATAGGCGGTGCCTCCAAAATAGAGGTATGTTTTGCCTTCCACTTGGACCAATCGGTTGGGTATGCGGGCAATGGAATGCGCCATTAGAGCAGTTCTATCCCGCTTCCGGGAAGTTTGGGAAAAATGACCTTTCCATCATCCAAAATTTGGACTCCGCGGGCAATGTCGTGTTTGAGCAAAAGCGAACCGTCCATATCCACATAGTCCAATTGGGGGGTCAGTTGTGCAATGGCGGAAATTCCGACGGAGGATTCCGTCATGCAGCCCACCATGATCTTCAGTCCCAGTTCTTTTCCTTTCTGGATCATGCGTCGGGCGGGAGTGAGCCCACCACATTTGGTCAGTTTGATGTTGATGCCATGGAAGTAGGGGCCGCATTTTTCCACATCGCTTTCCACGATGCAACTTTCATCGGCGATCACGGGCAGTGCGGAATGGGCTTTCACTTTTGCCATGCCTTCCCAGTCATCGGCCTTGAGGGGCTGTTCCAAAAATTCGACACCAAGGTCCTTCAGCAGCGGTGCATTTTGGATGGTTTCCTCCGCAGTCCATGCGCAATTGGCATCAATACGGAATATACTGTCAGTATGTTTACGGAGCTCCCGTACTATGGCCACATCATCCTGGGTGCCCAGTTTGATCTTGTAAACAGGCCATGGTTTTTCCCTGAGCTTTTCCACCATCTTTTCAACGGTATCAATCCCGATGGTATAATTGGTGGTGGGGTAGTGGCTGTTATCGGTGCCCCAGATTTCATAAAGAGGTTTGCTCAATAGCTTTCCATAGAGGTCATTGGCAGCAAGGTCCAGCGCGCACAACGTAAATTTTTCAAGCTTCAGGGATTCCAATTGCCGATAGAAATTTTCAGGATCGTCAAAGTCATATCCTTCAATGGCCTTCCTCACCGCTTCAATTTCGGCCGTCATGCTCTCCACGGTAATCTTGTAGTAGGGATTGGAAGTGGCCTCGCCATATCCGGTCTTTCCTTTATGGGAAAGGGCCACGATCATCGTGTCCTGGGTATCGTGCGATTCTCTGGATATGGTAAAGGTATGGGCGAGTTGTAAGGTGTATTTTTTGATTGCTATCTGCATGGATCTTTCTTTTTTATCATCCTGCTAAGATAGGGCTTCGGGCCTACTTATTAAAGACAAAGGCCCACCGAATTCAGGTAGGCCTTTTGTTTTTTTGAAAGGTGGGATGCTAGTATTTGCGCACGCTTCCCGAAACCGATTTTTTGGTCTCCACACTGGCATCCCCGGTGTAGGAGATGTCGGCACCGCTGCTGGCATCGGCCACCAAGGATTCGGATACGTTTACGGAAATATCGGCACCGCTACTGGCATCGGCGTGGCAGGTCTTTACGGTTAGGTCCCTAGCTTTGATGTCGGAGCCACTACTGGCATCGGCATAGAGCATATCTGCCTTACCTGCTATTCGGATATCCGCACCACTACTGGCATTGGCAGAGATTTCATCGGCCACCACTTCTACCTGAAGGTCCGAGCCGCTACTGGCATCAAGGTCTATCTTCCCGGTCTCGATGATGTTCTTGACGGTAAGGTCGGCCCCACTGGAGCTTTCCAATGCATCCACATTGCGAAGGGTCACGTACACATTCTTGGTGGCCCTTCCGATGTTCTCTATGGCATGGATTTTCAGTTTTCCATCCTTCACATCCGTTCCGATCAGTTCAATGATGTTCTCATCGGCCTCAACGGTGATCTTGTACTCCGCGCCTTGGGTAACGAACACATCGATTCCTTCTGAAGCGGATACGATGGTGAAATCTTCATCCACGTTCCGGGTTTCTTCTACGACTTCGCCGTTGCCGGTCTTGCCGCTCCCAAAGTTCATGTCCATCATACAGGATGAGGTGAACAAGGATAGTAGTGCTGCGATTGCTAATCTTGCTAGTGTTGTCATGATTGTTGTTTTTTGTGCCGGTCAGACCGGACACTTGTTATTGATTGATTAAGTTGTGATCTGCACTGAAATTCAACAGTGTAAATGTCCTTTTTTATAGGTGTGATATGAATTAATATGTACCCAATTGTGGAATTTGAACTCCCAATTGTAGCTTTTAGTTTCCGGCCTTTACCTTGATGCCGTCTTCATTGATCTTCATTTCGAAGGAATCCTTCTCATCCTTGATGTTGATATCGATGCCATCTTCATTGATGATGATCTTGCCATTTCCATCCCTCTCATCATCGCCCTTTTCTTCGGGGCAGTCCTGACACTTCAGTTCTCCATCTTTGCCCATCAACCAAACATGGCCCACAATGCTGTTTCTGTAAAAATCCATGTCGTTGGCTATGCCATGGCCCATATGGTACCTAGTGGATTCCTCGAACAGTACCATTTTGCCCTCGGGGATATAGATGGTGGCGGTCACTTCTTGGTTCCTGGCCTTGTTGGAAACATCGGTGATGAGGTATTCATCCAAAATGACCTCGTTGCCAGAGAGTTCGTAGCCATAGTTGATGTTCTTGGCCCTATCCCTGGCGGCCCGTGAAGAGCTGCCGTTGGAATCTTTTCGAATGGAGAGGGAAACGATGGTATCCTCTGCCTTTTTCACATTGATGTCCACCTCATCGGAAATGAGCACCCGATTGTCCTCCTTATCGTAGGCAAAGGACATGCGTCCAAAATGAACATCGTCCCTCGTATATTCATAGCCAGGATTCTTCATTCGGATAACAAGCGTATCGGTCACGTTTTCCATGACCAGTTGGCCCTGTTCGTGCACACTGCCTGTGTTCGAAAATTCCGCGGCCTGACGGATGCCAAGGGCAATCAGGGCCCCAACGGAGATCAACCAAAGTCCCAAAAGGGAGAATTTGGCAATGTTACCGATGGATTTCAAATTGGTCACCAAAATCTTCAGTCCGAGATATAGGACAAAGAAAAAGGGAATGCCGACGGCAAAGAACATGAGCAGGGATACTACCCAAACAGGTGCTCCAGTAGTGTTCACGATCTCATAGAAATCCACTCCGGGGAAATGTATCGCATCGAACATACCCACAGTGAACAGCCCGAAGAACAAGCCGATAAGGGTAGATGCCCCGATAAGGATCAGCAATATGCCAATGAACTTGCCAAATACCTTGAAAAGGAACAGGATAATGTCCCCGATGGTATCAAAAAAGGTCTTGGAGCCGCTTTTGACCTTGTTGCCGACTTTTTCGTAGTCAACGTTTTTTACCTTGTCGGCAACATCATCAAACCCCTCTTTAACTTTGCGTTCTATATTGCTGATGTTGACGGGCTCCCCCCGCATATCCAATTTCTGGGAGGTTGTGGCCGCTTCCGGGACCAATATCCAGAGTAGGATGTAGGCGATAAGCCCAAAACCGGAGGTGAAAACGGCCAGTAGGATAAAGATGATCCTGATCCATATGGCCTCGAAGCCCAAATAGTGTTCCAGACCCGCACACACACCACCAATGTATTTATGGTCGATGTCGCGGTACAATTTTTTGGCTTTCGGATTGGGTTCGGCATAGGTCCTTTTGGGGTCGTCCTCAAAAATGTCCTCGTCCACCATATAATCTTCGGGCTGTCCCATCACATCGATGACTTGGTCCACTTCCTTGTGGGTGATCACCTGTCGCTCGTTTTCCATTTTCTCCAAAAAGAGCTCGGCGATCCTTGCCTCGATGTCGGCTATGATCTCATCGCTTCCCTTGGTACCTGCAAACGACCGTTTGATGGACTCCAGGTACCGTCTCAGCTTGTTGTACGCATCGTCGTCTATGTGGAAGAGCGTATTTGCCAAATTTATATTAACTGTCTTGTTCATTTTTTGATACTTATTTTGTGTTGGTTACCAGATTGACTGCATTTCTTAGTTCGTCCCAGGTGCCGTTGAGTTCCTTGAGGAACAATTGGCCTGTTTCTGTCAGCGCGTAATATTTGCGGGGAGGTCCCGATGTGGATTCTTCCCAACGGTAGTTGAGCAATCCGGCATTTTTCAGCCTTGTGAGCAAAGGGTATATGGTACCTTCCACCACCAGCATCTTTGCGTCCTTCAGGGCATCCAGAATCTCCGAGGCATACTTGTCGTCATCCTTTAGGATGGACAGGATGCAGTATTCCAGGACCCCTTTGCGCATCTGTGCTTTTGTGTTTTCTATGTTCATAACTTCATGGGTCTATTAAATTAACTGTTCGTTTTTGATCGGCCAAACCAGGTCCGGCCTTGTTCCCACTCCGTCCCCTGTGATGAGCAGGGGAGTGGAAACGTTTTTTGATTGATGATTGATTGATGATTGATGAACTTTTTTCGTTTTTTGATTGACCCTTTGCTTCGACTACGCTCAGCATAAACACGCTCAGGGCAAGTTTTTGTTCGTTTTTTGATTGATGATTAAACTCCTTTTATGATTGATGATTATTTTATTCCCTTTGTGCTTCGTCCACAACTTTGTCATTTTCGATAATTTGCATTTTTTCAACACCTCCATTGTCCGATACGATAAATTTAAATTGTACGGGGCGCTCTTTCATAAAAAAGGTGTCCGCTGTTTTTGCGAAGAGTGTCGCCTGCATTTTTTCCGTTACTAACAGAAGCGTACCATTGTCTTTTTTAATCTGAACCGTACCAACTTGCACGGAAGTATAGTTTCCCTCGTATGTGTCCAATATTTCTTCTGACACTGTGATTGCCTCGTTAGGTTCTACGCTTTCCATCAAATGATGGTCATAGCTCAGCTCCCTTTTGATTTTCCAAACGCCATCCACCAGCATCCACACATGGGTGAATTTTGCAATGTCGCCTTTTTGATATTCATTTTTATCGTTCAAGAATTCAAAACGGTGCACCCCATGTTGAATGGCTCCGTACAGTTTCCCATCCTTATGTAGTGGATAAACCTCCAAACTTCCATCGATCAATATCCTTTTTGAATATGGTGGAGCGGAAGAATCTCGCTTTTCACAGTTCTCACGGGTAGGTTTTAGGAACTCTTCGCGCCCATCGGTAAAACCTCCTCGGTCATGGTAGAACTCAAAATCCTCAGTGAACAAAGACTCCATAGTGTCAATGTCGCATCGATTGAAAGCCGCATCGAACAATAGGCTGTCTTTCGACTTTAAGGTTTTATAGAGTTCTGTATCCTCCGCAACCTGCGCATTGGTCATAGCTGTCATTCCAATCAAGGCAAGGGCCAATATGTTTTTGGTCTGGTACATTACTTGATGAATTTAATGGTGAACGGATATTTGAAATATTGTCCCTCATTGGTACGGATCGTGGCCAATATGCTGTACACAATGTTCGCTATGGCCAACCCCACCTGTATGATTCCGGCTATTCCAACGGGCCAGAACAAACGGCCAAACCGAAAATCGTCACTGTCAATATGGATGTTCAGGTTGTTGAGATCGCTCAAACGGTGAAACCCGAACACATCCCAATCAAACAGACCCGGCATGGACCCAATGAAAAAGGGAATGGTGATCAAACCCGCTACAATGGAATAGAGTAGCATGCTGATCTGGAAATTAAGGGCCTGCTTTCCGTTGTAGTCCACAAAATCGTACTGCTTCTTGTTGGACATCCATAGGATCAAGGGGACGATAAAGTTCCCAAAGGGAATAAAATACTTGGAGAACGTGGACGCGTGGATGATCGCGGATAAGTTTCGTTCGTGTTTGGTCAATGTTGCTGCCATTTTTGATTGATGATTTTGATGAATAAAAGGGTAAACCTATTAGCTTACGATGCAAATATATATCCAAAAGACAGTACTATGCAAAACAAAGTACTAATAATTAACTTTTTTTTAACAATTAAACATCGCAGGTTTTTGCCTATTTTTAGGCTTCTTAATCTTAGCTTATGGCACTGACACCCAGTAAAATCAACACCTTTACATTTCTTAAACTCCCGTCGGCCTGGTGGTGCGGCATTCGTCTCAAATATATCGATGAGCAAAAGGCCATCACCACAGTAAGGCACAAATGGATCAATCAAAATCCGTTCAAATCCATGTTTTGGGCCGTGCAGGGCATGGCTGCCGAGCTCAGTACTGGGGCCTTGGTGATGAACGAGATCCAAAAGAGCGGAAAAAGAATCTCGATGTTGGTGGCCAACAACAAGGCGACCTTCACCAAAAAGGCTACGGGACGTATTTCATTTACCTGTGAAGATGGGCCCATGATCGCCGATGCCATCCAAAAAACAGTGGAAACGGGAGAGGGGCAAACCTGCTGGATGAAATCCGTTGGGGTGAATGCGGATGGGATAGAGGTCTCCACTTTTCATTTTGAGTGGACAATTCTGTTGAAGAAATAATTGATACTATCTGTCTTTGTCACCCTGAGCGGAATCGAAGGGTTGAATGGACGGTGAAAGTGAAGGCATAGATATGGTAAAAGTGAATGACAAATGGTAATGATGAAAAGATGATGCCACTTTGTATACAGATAATTGTAACAAAACCCCAAACCGGCCAACATATAAACAGTAATCAAAAAACAATCAAAAAATGAACGCACACGAAATAGACTATCACATTTACGGAGAGGAAATGCAATATGTGGAGATCGAACTAGATCCACAAGAAGCCGTTGTGGCCGAGGCTGGCAGTTTTATGATGATGGATTCGGATATTAAAATGGATACCATCTTCGGGGACGGTTCCAATCAGGATACTGGGGTTTTGGGCAAACTGTTCTCCGCGGGCAAGCGTTTGCTCACCGGTGAAAGCCTGTTCATGACCGCCTTCCTCAATATTGGTCAAGGCAAAAAGCAAGTAAGCTTTGCTTCGCCCTATCCGGGCAAGATCATCCCCATAGACCTTTCGGAAAAAGGAGGGAAGTTCATCTGTCAAAAGGATGCGTTCCTTTGTGCGGCCAAGGGCGTTTCCGTAGGGATAGAATTCTCCAGACGTTTGGGCCGGGGTTTCTTTGGCGGTGAAGGTTTCATCATGCAAAAACTGGAAGGAGATGGGATGGCCTTTGTGCACGCAGGCGGAACCATGGCCAAGAAAGTACTGGCTCCCGGGGAAGTGCTCAAGGTGGATACGGGCTGTATTGTCGGCTTTTCCCAGACCGTGGACTACGACATCGAATTTGTGGGCGGCATCAAAAATACCGTGTTTGGCGGGGAAGGTCTCTTCTTTGCCACCCTTCATGGACCGGGCACCGTTTATATCCAATCCTTGCCATTCAGCCGATTGGCCAGTCGCGTTTGGGCCGCCGCTCCAAAAGGGGGCGGAAAGGACAAGGGCGAGGGCAGTATCTTGGGTGGATTGGGCGACCTGCTGGACGGGGACAACCGATTTTAGGAATAAATCAAAAGAAATTGGATGTTAGGTTTCAAAGCTTAACATCCAATTTTTCATTTAAACCCTTTGGAAACCAATTGCCAAATGATTCAAAAAAGAAGCTTTCCGATGAAACTGAAAACCCTGATTACCATCTTTTGCAGCCTGAATGTGATCATTTCCTTAGCTCAGGATGATGTGCTTACCAAGGAACAGATACAAGGTGATATTGAATTTTTACGAAAGACCCTTAATGACAAATCTTCCTATGTGTATCTGAATGGTTATGACTTTAACAGTGATTTTGACGGTTATCTGAAGAAAATAGGGGATTCCACTCAACTTGAAGATTTTGGCTTTTTTCTGAGCCAAACGCTGGGGAAAATTGGGGACAGGCATTCCTCGATGGCCACCATAAGAGGGTATGACTTGAATGAATCCCTCTTTTTGCCATTCATCTATGCACCGCTCAATGACAAGGTCGTTGTTTTGAATTCGGACCAAGACAACGAATTGGAAATACTTTACCCCCAATTCCCTTTTCTCAAAAAAATCGATGGAACCGATATTCAGGATTTTCTGGAAAAGACACGCCCTGAAGATATAACCGCCCCGAAGCAAACCTATTTCACTTTGGCCGTGAGGGATATTCGGGACATAGAAAAAAATTACAGACTGCTCAACAGACCCTTGCCAAAAGAGATCAAGTTGACACTTTCAGATGGCAATTGGCAAAAGGATACAGTCGTGGTGGTACCTGTAGTTGACAGGTCGGAAAGATTACGCCCCTGGGACGAGAAGTTTGGAGTGGAATATCTTTTTGTGAAGGATGAAGATTACAACAAGCCTGAAATTATCGAGAAGCTTTTCGATATAGAAGACGGTATTGCGTATATCAAGCTCCCTGAAATGGCCGACAAAGAAGAAGCTCCCCTTCTTTTTGAGCGGTTCAATTCATTTATGGAATCCATCAAGGACGATAGCGAAGCATTGATCATCGATGTAAGGAGCAATGGTGGTGGGACCCGTGACTTGCTTTATGAATTTGCAAAGTATATGGTACACCCCGATTCCATCCATGTGGTGAACGCTACCAGACAAAGAGGGCCGATTCCATTACCGGAAGATTACAAACTGAGTTTGAACAATCGATTTTTGTATCCTCTCGATGAACTGACGGAACGGGAGCGGGCAGCTGTTAAAGCGTTTTTGAACACCTTCGAACCGATATATGAACTGGATAATGCCAAGTACAGCGAATATTATTTTGGCCTATTGAACGGAAAAAAATTGACCGGACAATCCTTTTATTATGACAAGCCTGTCTATATCTTAGCGAATGAAAAGACTTTCAGTGCAGCATCCATTTTTGTCTCTGTTTTCAAAGAGTTGCCCAACATGACCATTGTGGGCACAACAACCGATGGCTCCAGTGGCAATAGTGATTGGTTCGATTTGCCCAATTCCAAATTGTTTGGAAAGATCAGTACCATGGTCTCCTTTCAAAAAGATGGGAAAATCCTTGACGGATTCGGTACGGAGCCCGACATAAAAATTGAGCGGGACATAGATCAAATTCTTTGGAAATCCGATACGCAACTGGAAAAATTGAAAGATATCATAAAGGGAAACAACTAAAAGAATCATATCACACATAAGGTCGCATCTAAAATTGACCATAAAGCCCATGAATTTTAAAGACCTGTTCCATTTTCTGGAGGAACTGCAACAAAACAACAATAAGGAATGGATGGATGCGAACCGAAAATGGTACCGCTCCCTTCGACATGATTTCATTGCATGGTTGGACGATTTGGATCTGACCATGGCGCAGTTGCACGACGATTACTATCCTACGTCTGGCAAAAAAGGCATCAACCGCATCAACAACAATCTGATGTTCCACCCGAACAAGCCGGTGTACAAGGACCATTTTGGTGCCGGGTTGGACAAAGCGCCCCAATTGGCCGATTTCTATATTGAGATTGGATTGAAGCAGTGTCTGTTGGCCGGGGGTTTTTGGCGTCCCGACCCCAACACGTTGAGGAGCATTCGGGAGGGTATCGATTATGATGGGGAGGTGTTGCAGGAAATATTGGACAAACCTTCGTTCAAAAAGACGTTTGGGGGTCTGTATGAAGATGAGAAGTTGACCAATGTCCCCAAAGGATTTTCCAACGACCATCCGCATATCGATTTGCTGAAGAACAAGACCTTTGCCGTGGCACATGAATTTTCACGGGAAGAGGTGTTCCGACCCGATTTCAAAGAAAAAATCGTGGAAGTTTATAAGGAAATGCTTCCATTCCGCCGATATTTGAACAAAACCGTAACCGTTTAAATCCACCCATGAAATACGGAAACATCAGGAACATTAAAAAAGAGCTGTTGTCCGACAATTGGTACACCCTCAACAAAGTCACTTTTGAATACCAACGGGAAGATGGGACTTGGGAAAAGCAGACAAGGGAGGCTTATGACCGTGGGAACGGCGCAGCAATCCTATTATACAATCCGAATAAAAGCACAGTTGTTCTGACCCGCCAGTTTCGGATGCCCACCTATTTGAACGGCAATGCGGATGGCATGATGGTGGAAGCCTGTGCTGGCCTATTGGAAAAAGGCAATGCCGAGCAGACCATAAAAATGGAAGTGGAGGAGGAGACGGGCTATAAGATCGACAAGGTAAAAAAGGTGTTCGAAGCCTACATGTCCCCAGGTTCCGTCACCGAGATCCTCTATTTCTTCATTGGTGAATACGAAGCGGCCATGAAGGTCAGCGAAGGAGGCGGCGCGGAAGATGAGACCGAAAACATTGAGGTGCTGGAAATCGGTTTTGATGAGGCGCTACAAATGGTAAAAACGGGCGAAATCAAGGATGCCAAGACCATTATGCTGCTCCAATATGCACAGATCAATGCTATTTTTGGTCAATAGTTGAGATGGAGTTCCTTCAGTATGGAGTACATGGTTTTCCGTATCTCGGAGGAAGGCACCTTGAAATGATTGTTCATAAAGCTGAAGATGAGCAACCTGCCCTTCTTGGTCTTAATGTAACCGCTCAGGTTGTAATTGTTCCCAAACGACCCGGATTTGGCAAAGAGGAAAGGCTTTGTGCTAGGGTCTTCCCATTTTTCCACAGTGCCTGTTGGCCCCCACATCGGGAATATGCCAAAAAGCCGTTCCTCTGGCATTTCAGTATAAAGTTTTTGGAGAATCTGAACAAAAGAACGAGGCGTGAACAGGTTGTAGCGCGAAAGTCCGGAACCGTCCACCCATCGAGGTTGCTGTTCCAAATCTGCCAAATCATGTTCCAACATATATGTTATGGCCCTTTGGGTCCCCAGAGTGTCGGACAGCATGGAGGAGGCGGTCATCAACAATTGTTCGGCCAAAAAGTTGTCGCTTTTGAACAGCATTTGCTTAAAGATGGAATCCGTTTCCATACCATATAAGGTCTCTTTGGGCATATCGGGGAAATGGTCCACCAGTGTGATCTTTCTTTGGAGCACATGCTCCAGTAGCTGCATGGTAAGGCTGTCACTGGTGATGAAGGGTACCTCAAGTGTGTCCTGTTCCGTAGGTGCTATATGAAAACGGTTGGCAAGCTCGTCCCTCTTAAAAGACTTCTCCACCACATCTGTGGAATCAAGGAAAAGTGAGGGTGAAACCTCCAAGTTTGCGGTATTGGAAATGGTGGCCACATTGCCATATAGGGGAATAGTGGTCTTTTCAGGTGAAAAATACGTGTCATAATCTTCCCATGCCCAACCTGGGCCAAAACGGAGTTCTTTGGAATTTTTGGTGTACAGGGCAATGGTTCCCTGATTTTTCAACCAGTGGATGGCCGTACTGTCCTTTAGGTGGGGGTGTAGCCACGAAGGATCTCCCGTTCCCTCAATGAACAAGGTGTCGTTGGCGGTGGCATATCGTAAGGTGGGGATATTTTTGGGCAGCAGTTTCGTGCCTGTGTAGAAGGTAACGATCTTGGTATTGCTGGCTGGGGTAAAATACTGGTCCCCATGGTTGTCGAACAAGGTTTTCTGTGATTGTGCGTCCACAACCACCAAGCCATGAAAGGAATTGGATAGGCTCTCCTTGTCCAATTCGCTGTTCACAAATCTTCGGGTGGAGGAGCAGCTGGTGAGAAGGGCAAACAGAAGGGGAAGGAGATAAACGGTTTTTTGGAGGCGGTTTTCAGGTGAAATATCCATGCACTTTGTACGTTGTGGTTAACACGAAGTTATTTATTTTTTAACTGGATTTTTGGTTTTTCAAAAAGGTTTTTTAGCTAATTTAGAGCACAACCAATGACCCAATTTAATCAAATTTCTATGCCAAGAGCTATGTTGGATTACACCAAAACCATCCTGCAAAAGGTAAGTTTTGATGCTAAACTCTTCAATAAGGAATTGAAGAAAGCTATTTCAAGGCTATTGCCCAGTGAAATTGAGGAACTTAAAATCTGGTTGCAATTTTACATTCTGGACAAACCGGAGTTGCAACCCACATTACTATTGTTAAAAGCTTAAAACTGGGGCCGCAGAAATGCGGCCCTTTTAATTTTTGGCCAACGGGCTGATGATCTTCACGTCCTGAAAGGTGATGGCACCCCTAACGATGCTGGAAATCACATCCCTGAGGGCCTCCGTGATCTGGATCTTCAGTTCGCTCTTGTGGTAGATAAGGCTTATTTCCCGTGCAGGGGAAGGGCTTTTGAACGGTTTCAGGTTTTCCTTTTTTTGAGGTCCCAGTTGAAGGGTGTTCAGGTAGGGCAGCAAGGTCATGCCCATGCCTTCATCGGCCAGACTGATCAGGGTCTCAAAACTTCCGCTTTCTATTTTGAACTGCTCCCCGTTCATATTTTTGGACGCTTTGCACAGATTGATCACCCCATCCCTAAAGCAGTGTCCGTCCTGTAACAAAAGCACATCGTTCACATCCAAATGATCTGTCGTCAGTTGTGTTTCGGAGGATAGTCGGTGGCTTTTGGGCACATATCCTACAAAAGGCTCATAATAGAGCGGTCTTTCCTTGATGAACTCTATTTCCAACGGCGTAGCGGCAATACCGGCATCCAAGTGGCCGTCCATAATGTTCTTGATCAAGTTGTCGGTGGACTGTTCCTTGATGATGAGGTTCACCTTCGGATATTTTTTGATGAAGGTGTTCAGGAACATCGGCAACAAGGTGGGCATTACCGTCGGGATGATGCCCAAAGTATAGTCCCCGCCAATGAATCCTTTGTCCTGGTCCACAATATCCTTGATGCGCTCCGCTTCCGCTACAATATTTTTGGCTTGGGCCACGATTTTCTTGCCCACTTCGGTAATGGAAATGGGTTTTTTGCTGCGATCAAAAATGAGCACACCCAGCTCATCTTCCAATTTCTGCACCTGCATGCTCAAGGTGGGTTGGGTAACAAAACTCTTCTCGGCGGCCAAGGTGAAGTTCTTGTGCTCCGCAACCGCTAGGACATATTGAAGTTGGGTGATGGTCATCTAACAATAAATTTGAAATATAAAAGTATAAAAAACCATCAGGATAATCTATACAAAAAAACGGTATCCGTATAAAACAAAAAGCCTGCTCTGAGCAGGCTTTTATAGGTTGAAAAGCGTTCTAGAACCGTATCGTCAGCTCCAAGTCTTCTTCCCCCACCTCAAACTTGGAGGCAGAAAAGTTGGGCGGGCCAAAGGACATGTCATTTCCAGACGAGCCATAGCTCTCCATGGGCATCCCATTGGACTCATAATCCATTCGGTTGTTCCCGTTTGTATCGTGCATGGCCATAATGGCATAGGTGCCAGGGGAAACGGCAGTAAAGGTCAGTACCACTTTTCCATTTTCGATGGTGCTCTCAAGATTCTGGATACCGGGTCCCTTCATAAAAGTGTCTGCGGTGTGCAGGCCGGCCATCACCTTTCCTTCATTGCTGGTCACATTGTCAATGGTAACGGTAATGTTTATGCCGGTCGCTTCTTGTGCTTTGGATATCAGGCTCACCAAGAAAAAGCTCAATACTAGGGTAACAGTTTTCATAAGGATTGTTTTTGACGTTAATGTTGCCACAAATCTCGGGTAGGGGAACCGTTTTAAAAATTGGGAAACACCGAACTGTCATTTTTCAAGGTTGAATTGTAGTGGAGAGAATGGCATCCCGATCCATCCTGAAAAATCCACAGTTGGGTATTTCCTTTTGGTATGGCAACCAAGGGTGGGGCAATTTTGCGGCAACAATCAAACGAACAGTCATGAAAAACATTTTTATTGCATTCATCCTATTTTCCAATTTCGGTTTTATGATGGCCCAGACAACGGTATCGGGCACTGTGACCGATGCCAAGAAGAATCCCATTGAAGGGGCCAATGTATATGTGGAGGGCACTTACGATGGCGCATCCACCGACAAGAACGGCCACTTTAGTTTTGAAACCTCGGAAAGCGGCACCCAGACCTTGGTGGTTTCCATGTTGTCCTATGAACCTCATTATGAGATCGGTGATATTGTTTACTTCAAGGATTTAAAGATCCAGTTGGTGGAGGCCATCAATTCGCTCTCAGGGGTCACCTTGACCGCAGGAACCTTTGAAGCGGGCGATAACTCCAAAGTCTCGGTATTGAAACCGTTGGACATTGTGACCACGGCCGGAGCTGCGGGCGACTTTGTGGCTGCATTGCAGACATTGCCGGGAACGACCACCATCAATGAAGATGGGCGCTTGTTCGTACGTGGAGGAACAGCGGGGGAGACCCAGGTGTTCATCGATGGGCTCAGGGTCTTTCAACCGTTCAGTGCCACGGCCAACAACATTCCCACCCGGGGCCGGTTTTCCCCATTTCTTTTTAAAGGGATCACCTTCAGTACGGGAGGATATTCGGCCGAATACGGACAAGCCTTGTCCAGTGTACTTTTGCTGAATACCACAGATGTGCCCGATCAGGAGAAAACGGATATTTCCATCATGTCCGTAGGGGGAGGATTGGGGCATACCAAAATCTGGGGAGATCAGTCCTTGAGCCTGAACACGTCCTACATCAACTTGGCGCCCTATGAGGCCTTGATCCCTTCCAAAAATGGGACTCGTTGGAACAGTCCTTACGAATCCATTTCCGGGGAAGCGGTCTTCAGGAGCAAGGGCGATAGGAGTATGTTCAAGCTCTACACAGGTTTCAACCATGCCAATCTGGATATAGCTCAGGAAGATATCAATTATGCTGATTTTGTACGTTTTCAGATGACCAATAACAACCTTTACTTTAATGCCACGTACAAGTATTTTTTTGAGAATGACTGGAGCCTTGTCTCCGGGGCCTCCATTTCTTGGGACACCAATGATATAGGGCTTGAAGGAAACGAAATCGACTCAAAGGAAACAGGTTCCCACATCAAGGTCAAGGCCAGAAAAAACTTCAACAGTCGGTTCGACCTCAGTATTGGGGCGGAGCTGTTCACCTCGGATTTTGAAGAGACCTTTGCCGATGTGGCGGACGCTACTTTTGATACGGGCTATGACGGGCAACTTTGGGCCGCCTTTGCGGAATCCGATATCTTTTTGAGCAACAGGTTTGCCATGAAGCTCGGGGTAAGGGGAGAGTACAGTACCCTTCTGGATGATTTCAATGTCTCACCGCGGGTATCGCTGGCCTACAAACCAGGGGAAAATGGACAGTTCTCCTTGGCGTATGGCGATTTTTACCAAAGACCTGTTTCGGATGTCGTCAAGTTTGATGGGACCGTACACTTCGAAAAAGCTTCGCACTACATCCTGAACTATCAATATCTGGCCAACGGTAGGACTTTTAGGGCCGAGGCCTATTACAAGGATTATGACCATTTGATCAAATATGACACCCAAATGCCTGAATTTGGCTCCGTTTACGCCAACTCTGGTGCTGGATATGCCAGTGGCTTGGATCTGTTCTGGAGGGACAACAAAAGCGTTGAATATCTGGATTATTGGGTCTCCTATTCATACTTGGACACGGAAAGGGACTATCAAAATTTTAGCGAAAAGGCCACACCCAATTTTGCCCCAAAGCACAACCTGTCCGTGGTGACCAAATATTGGGTGGACAAGCTCCGTTCGCAGGTGGGACTTACCTATTCCTATGGTTCGGGAAGACCTTACGACAACCCCAACACTCCTGAATTTATGGCAGAGAAGACCAAATCTTTCAACAATCTGAGCTTCAATTGGGCCTATTTGATAGACCAACAGAAAATCCTCTATTTTTCGGCGAGCAATATTTTGGGGTTCAACAATGTCAGCAATTACCAATATGCGAATACGCCCAACATGGATGGGGTATTTGACAGGCGGGCCATAACCCCCGCAGCGGACAGCTTTTTCTTTGTAGGCTTCTTTTGGACCATCAGTTCAGACGGTAAGAGCAACCAATTGGACAACCTTTAGGTTATTTTTCCATTTTGAGATAATAGTCCACCGAATGTTTCCCTGATCCATAGACCATGAAGAAGAGGCAAGCGAGCAATACCAGTATCGCTATGGATAGATTGCCTACATCCATGGTGCCCAGGAAATTGGTAAGGATGGCCCCGAACAGAATGGGTAGCTGCGCAACGGCTGCCCAGCGGGTCAGGAGTCCAACAACGATCAATATCCCACCCACAAAATGTGCCGGGGCAATGTAGTGGAGAATGATCATGCCCCCGGGCATCCCTTCAAAAGGCTTGGCCATTTCTGCCATTTCGGTATAGTTGGCCATAAATTCCACTCCCTTGATGAAAAGGAAAATCCCAAGGGCCACCCGTAAAAAATCCAGTGGATAATAGGTGTGTGCATTGGCCCATTTGTTCAATTTCTTTACTGTTCCCATGGCTGAAAGGTTTTTAAGTTGAACAGTATTAAGGTACTCATTTTTAATGAGATGTGAAACAGGAAGTGTCCTTGTTTCAAATTTGGGGTTGAATTGGGGAAATTATGAAAGGACTGATTCCTCCAAAAGGCCAAGGTCCAGTTTCATCTGGATGTCGCTGCGCTCATAAGGGGAATTGGCCCCTACGATTTCCGTAAAACCCAACTTTTGATAGAGGGAAAGGGCGGGTTCGAGGACACGATTGCTCTCCAGATAGAGTTTTTTGGCACCCAGCTCTTTTGCTTTTTGAATGATGTGCTGTCCCAGCAATTTGCCTATTCCCTTGCCCTGTACAAGTTCGGAAACACCCATTTTGGCCAGTTCAAAATCATACCCTTCCTTTTGGCTTGGGATGAGCGCACAGACCCCGACGGCCCGGTTTTCCAAAACAGCCACGCCAATATAGCCGCCTTTGTCCAGAATGTATTCCTTGGGATGGTCAAGTGCGGCATAGTCCATCTTTTCCATCTTGAAGTACTTGGTGATCCAGGCTTCGTTAAGCGCCTTAAAATCCTGCTTATAAGAATCGGAATACGGAATTATGGAAAAGCTCTCGGATATTGACATTTTTGTGTGTATCTGTAGATCAAAATTAAGAGGATTTTTTAGCTTTTTTTGGGGAATTTCCCCAATATTTTGAGGGCTAATACGTTAAATATTCAATTCACCTCACCATTCAACGAAAAAATTGGCGCTTAGCCGATATTTTGCGTAATATTACATTGTAATTAGTAATAAAACTCTTACAAGTTCCCAAATCTTGCAATGAGACTTAATCAAAAAAACAACCCTGTCCCAAACAGGAAACTTAACCTACTAAATCCAATCGGCTATGGATGTAAAACTACTTTTATTCCCCCTAAAATTTCCCCTACTTAATTGTAAGCGGGTATTTTACTTTCTGGCTGCTGCCCTGATGATGGGGCAGGCCACCGTTGCCCAAGAGGGCAATCCATATGTGAGCTACGATGTTCCTTTTCAGAACTTGTTGAAATTCAATAGGTTTTTGATCAATCCGACCTTTTCTGCGGTGAGGGAGGACAAATCGTACGTGAACCTTTTTCATAGGAGTCAAAGTGCTGATTTTGATAACAATAGGCAGAACTATTTTCTCAGCTATAGCGGGAGGATCAACGATATGATCGGTCTGGGCTTTAGTCTTTACAACCAACAAGAAGGGGTCATTTCCAACTTGGGGGTCATGGCCAATTATTCGCACGGTATCAAATTGGGAAAGGAGAGCAGCCTCACCTTTGGGGTGAACATTCCCTATTATGTGAGCAGTTATGACCCCAGTAGAGGGGTTACCGTGGAAGACGATCCTTTGTTGAACGATGCCTCCCAGAATTCGATCATTTCCTTTCAGCCAGGTCTTAACCTGTCCGTTGGCAAGTTCGATTTTGGGGTGTTTGCCCAAAATTTGGTGGATTACAACATCAACTCAGGCAAATCTTTGACCGATTTGGGTCAAAAGACCTTTTCTGGACATATCCAGTTTACCCACGAGTTTGTGAACGGTGCCGGAATATTTGAGGATGGTAGGTTGCTGCCTTTGTTCAGGACCCGTTTTGACGGGGAGGAAGACCCCATTTTTGGAGGTGGTATCATTCTGGATCTTCCCAAATTGGGGTGGATCCAAGGGGGGTACGATCAATTGTACGGTGCTTCGGCCGGAACCGGGTTCAACCTGAACAGGAGGCTTTCCTTTGGTTACAATTTTGAAAAGAACATCAGCAACAGTATAGCCAACCTTGGGGTAACGCACGAAATTTCCATTGCCTATTCCTTTGTTCCCACACTTTCCAAAAACACTTTTGTGTCCAACGAGGAAAATCCGGATGGGGAGACCAAAAAGCCCATAGAAGGTACTTTTGTGGCGGATAACGATAAGAAAGACAATAAAGAAAAGGACGGGTCAAGGAGCAAGTTGGACGCCCAGACCACTTTGCGCCCCACCAACAAGGAAGACTTGGCGTTCTGGGAGGAGCAGATTGCCCAGTTGAGGGAGCAGCAGGAGGATAACTATGCGGTGATCAACGAACTGGTCTATCGAATGGACTCCTTGGAAAGGAACAGGGAACGCGATATGGAAAAGCGTTTTGAAATGGTGATGCGCATCGTGAAACGACATACAGGGGACAAAACACCTGAAATTGAGGCTAAGGCACAGAAACTCTATTTGGCCGATAGTGAGGATCTGGATTCCATTTACAGTTCTATGGAAAGTACTGCACTGGCCCAAAATTCCAAGACCAAGAACACTCCAAAAGTAGTGGAAAAAGAGAAGGAGGGAACCTTCCATGGAGGTGCCTTCAAGCCCATTGAGAAATTCATCAATCTGGATGGAGTGGGGCAAGGGCATTACATTGTGGCCAATGTTTTCAAAAATGAGAACTATCTAAGGGAGTTCATGGGAAAACTGAAAAAGCAAGGCTTGGAGGCACAATATTTCAAAAACCCGGACAACGGCCTCAATTATGTGTATTTGGCCAAATATCAGGAGAATGAAGATGCCTATGCGGCCTATAGTTGCAAAATGAAAGGGAAATATACCGATGAGCTTTGGATCATGCACGTGGAGAACCCCAGATACTCCAATTGGGCGGATGCCATTTTTCAGGATGTTGAGTAGACTCTAGGAGTTTTTAGCATCCATTTTTTGGGCAATGGCCTTGCTCCCGGCATCCCTTTCGCCAAGTTCGGAAATGATTTTGGGGTGGTCTTCCACGCGGGTCTGGGATAGCTTGTAAGTCGCTTGGATGTCCGTGATCCGGATTTGGAAGCCGACCACTCCTTTTACCTGTCGAAGGGTTTTTGGCGACATATTTTTCAGCGATATGGGGTCCTTGGAGTCACGCTCATATTTTTCCACCAATCGATGCATGGATTGCATGGTCTCTGCTTCAGTCAAGACCTTTAGTTTGCCATAAACATGTACAGCGATGTAGTTCCAGGTGGGAACCTCCTCTTCCTTGTACCATGAGGAGGAAACATAGGCATGTGGACCGTTGAAGATGCAAAGTACTTCCGCTTCTTCATCAAAACCCTTCCATTGCGGATTCGCCTTTGCGATATGCCCAACCAAGACATCATGCCCATTTCCATCCTTTTCCAGTTCCAAAGGGATGTGGGTGCCCCAAGGTTTGTTGTCGATGATATTGATGAGAATGCCAAAACTGTTGTGGGCCAAGAAATCCTTGATCTCCGCCATGTCGCTGTTTTGATAGTGGGAAGGGGTGTACATATGTTTTAGGGATTGTTCTTCTTTTTGCTAAAATAGAAATACCGCTTCAATTTGGATTGAAAATGGGTGGGTTACTACAAAAAAAAAGCGGGGCAATTGCCCCGCTTCGTATTGGCTATATTGTATCAAATCAATTGGCTTCTTGAGCAGCTTCAACTTCCAAAATAAAATCTTGGATGGTTTTGTTGGCGGCTACGATCTCCACATCCAGTGTATCGCTGGTCACATATCCATTGAGGGAGGAGAACACTTTGTAGGTTCCGGCCTCAAGACCCATAATGGCATATGCACCATCTATCTTGGTGGCACCAGAGGTAACAGGCTCCTCATTCATGTCCAAAACGGAAATCTGGGCGTTTTCCAAAGGAATTGCTGTTTCGCCGTCCATTGTGGCCACAATTCCGCTCAAAGTGCCTGCAGTGGAAAGATTGCTGGCTTTGATGACGGGTTTAAAGTTGAACCCGGTGATGCCGTCCACACTGTTGGTGCTTCCCTTGGCAACAAAAGATCGACTAACATCGAAATCTAGTAGAAGATCGCTGCTCAAGCCACCGGCAACGGTCAATCCGGGATCTATAAAGATTTTTATGCCGGTCTGTTCGCCGCTGGGAACGTTAAGGTCAAAGCTTCTCTCATCGGCAAGGACCACATTCACGCCCCTCACATGTACCCTGACCAAATTGTAGGTGCCTACAGGTACTTCAACATCGGCCAACTCTTCGGTGATGCCATTGGTGAGGTCCAAAAGATTCACGGTAATTTCCTCTTCCATAAGGGTGACGAAGGAAGATCCACTTTCGTCGTCGTCCATTTCATCATCATCATCGCTCGCTAATCTGGCGTCCACTTTGAAAATGGTCACATTGGCTTCGGTCACCAAATCAAAGGGAAAAGGGGCATCGGTCAATTGGATGCTCAATCTGCCCGTTTCGCCATTGGGTCCGTTGTTGTCGTCTCCAGAGCAGCCCATCAGTGTCAAAAAGGCCAGAATCAGTGCATTAAAAAAGATTTTTGTTCTCATAGTATGGGGTTTGTTAATCATATCACAATAATATACGGACCAAAACGGCAGAACGATGTCCATACCTGTTCTTTTCGACGAAATGCACACTTAGTGAAACGGTTCATCCCTTAAAAACCACAGTTCGGTAAGCCTTCTTTTTCTTGCTGATTTGGCCGATGCACTTTTGTGGCACGATAATCATAAATAATCAATAACGGATACCCTATGAGGGAATCAACAAAAACGACAATCATGAAAAAACTAACTTTTTTACTGGTATTTCTAACCATTTTTACGGTCAGTGCGCAGGACCGTTACACCAAAGGAATGGAAAAGGCCTTTCAATTGTGGGAGAGCGGGCAAACAGGCGAAGCTTCCAATCTCTTTGAGCGGATAGCCACGGCAGAACCCGACAATTGGCTGCCCTATTATTATGCTTCGCAGATCAACACGGTCATCTCCTTCGGGGAAAAAGACGAGAAAAAGTTGACCGTACAACTGGAAAAGGCCAAGGAATTCTTGGATGTGGCAAAGGCCATTTCGCCAGACAACCCGGAGATCCTGATTCAGGAAGCACTCATCAATACGGCTTGGATCGCTTTTGATGGTGCCACCTACGGAATGACGATGTCCCAAAAGAACGTCCAGCTTTACCAGAAAGCATTGGAACTGGCCCCGGAGAACCCAAGGGTCGTACTGTCAAAGGCGGAATGGGACATGGGTGCGGCCCGGTATTTTGGAAAGGATACGGCCCCGTATTGCAAGGATGTGGAAAAGGCGTTGGAACTTTTTGCTACCTTTAAATCCGAAACACCGTTTTATCCTTCCTGGGGCAAGGAAAGAGCAGAGGAGGTTTTGACTAGTTGTAAATAAGATCGGATGAAACTCTTTTTCAAGGAACTTTTCAAATCCATTTTAGTGGGGATGGCCATTTATGTGGTCTTCCTCATTATTTATTTTGTGAATGGCTGGGATTTTAGTGCAGGAGAACTTTGGGACGATTTTTTGGAGACCATGCTCTTTTCCATGATCATTTACCTGTGCAATGCATGTTCTTTCATCCTGTTGATGCGGAAATACGGCAAGGAACTGTTCACCCGAAAGTACATTGGCTACGGTTTGGCAGGAAACATAGGGGCCTCCATTTTGGGTATTTTTCTTTCCCGGCTAGTGGTTCGGGTATTGATCCATAAAGTGCCGTTGGATCAATTCCTTTTTGGGGAACGCCCCCAATACTATTTGACTTCCTTTTTGATTTCCATGGTCGTGGCAGTACTATTCTATGCCGCTTACTACTACAAATACTACAAAGAGAAACAGGTAAAGGAACAGAAGATCATTGCGGGTACCGCCTCGGCACGTTTCGATGCGCTCAAGAACCAATTGGACCCCCATTTCTTGTTCAACAGCCTGAACGTGCTCACAAGCCTCATAGAAGAAGACCCACGACAGGCCCAGAAATTCACCACCTCGCTGTCCAAAGTGTATCGATATGTCTTGGAACAAAAAAACAAGGATTTGGTTACAGTGGACGAGGAGCTCAATTTTGCCAAGACCTATGTGGGGCTGTTGAAGATGCGTTTTGAGGACAGCATTGTCTTTGATATTCCTGAAAAATGCTCAGTGCCCGATGCGAAAATCGTCCCATTGTCTTTACAGCTCCTTTTGGAAAATGCGGTAAAGCACAATGTGGTCAAAGCGTCCAGGCCGCTGCACATCAAGGTGTTCGAAAAAGGGCCCATGTTGGTGGTAAGCAACAACCTTCAGGAAAAACAAGTGGTGAACAAGAGCAGTGGGGTGGGGTTACAGAACATCAAGCAACGCTACAATATCTTGACCGATCGTGGGGTGGTCATCAACAAAACGGTGTCAGACTTCAGTGTGGAATTGCCCATGTTGACACAGGAATTCTCTGTGGTGGAGACCCAGCAGAGCTATATTGAGGAAAAACGCTATATGAAGGCCAAGGAACGGGTAAAAGCCATCAAGGACTTTTATGGAAACTTGACCGCATACTGTATCGTCATCCCCTTTCTCTGGTGGCTCAACTCCAGGACGACGGATTTTCTTTGGGCCATCTTCCCGACCTTGGGCTGGGGCTTTGGTGTGCTGATGCACGGCATGGAAGCCTTTGGCTATAATCCACTTTGGGGCAAGCGATGGGAGGAGCGAAAGATTAAGGAGTTGATGGAAAAGGATGATTTTTGATGAGAGGTCAAAGGTGAGGTCCAATTTCAAGCTCAAGTTCAAAAGACAAGAACAGGCTCAGGAACAGATTTACTTTTTCAAAATGATTGTAATTTTTCCAAAAATCCAATAACCAAGTAACCAAAATATTTTTTTCTTCCTAAACCCTAAACCCTAAACCCTAAACCCTAAACCCTAAACCCTAAACCCTAAACCCTAAACCCTAAACCCTAAACCCTAAACCCTAAACCCTAAACCCTAAACCCTACAATTCATCCCCCAGAAACAACAGTTCAAGAAACTACTTTTTCCCTCCTCAAGGCGTATTGCGAATTTTACAGAGTAATCAAAAAACAATCGAACAATGGAAGATTCAAGACAATATAGTTACGATAGGGCCAAGAAGCGTGTGGAGGACCTGAAATCCTTTTACTATAGCTTGGTGGCCTATTGCTTTGTGATTCCTTTTCTATGGTGGGTCAATTCGTGGACAACGGATTTCCCCTGGGCCATTTTCCCAACAGTGGGCTGGGGAATAGGGCTCGTGAGCCTCTGGATGACCTCTCATGGCTACAACCCCATTTTTGGAAAAGAATGGGAGGAGCGTAAGATCAGGGAGTTCATGGACAACAAAGAATTTTAACAATGAGTATATTTAACTGTCGCATTCCGTTAAAAAACAACACTATGGAAAATTTTGACAAACAAAGCAAATACATCAGGGCCAAGGAAAGAGTGGAAGAACTTAAAAAGTTCTACGGCAATCTTTTCTCCTACGTCGTGGTCATATCCGGTTTGGCACTGATCAACTATTTCACAACAGGATTTGGATACATGTGGTTCCTTTGGGCTGCATTTGGCTGGGGCATCGGGATTATTTTCCACGCCCTGAAGACCTTCGACCTGAACCCATTTTTTGGAAAGCAATGGGAGCAGCGCAAGATTGAGGAGTTTATGAACGAGGACGACAAGACCCAAAAATGGAAATGATCATGGAAGACATCAAGACAGACAAGTACAAAAGGGCCAAGAAGCGGGTGGACGAACTTAAGGGGTTCTACATCCACTTGGCGATCTACATAGTGGTCAACGCATTTATTTTGGTGAATGTGTATCTTAGAACGGACAATTTTTGGCAATGGCCCCATTTTGTCACCCTATTCTCCTGGGGACTGGGGATTGCGTTCCATACCTTGTATGTGTTCGGGTTCAACCCAGTATTGGGGAAGAATTGGGAACAGCGCATGATCCAGAAGTATATGGACGAGGACAAAAAAGAAATGGATAAATACAAATGACCATGAACCAAAGCGAAACAAGCCTCGAAAGGGCCAATAAGCGGATCAAGGAGCTGAAAGGCTTTTACAGGCACATACTGATCTTTGTCGTGGTGAATGGATTTCTGTTCCTGCTACAGAGTGGGGTCCTGCATCCCTTTATGCCGGAAGGTTTCCCGACAGAGCCCTATTATTTTGATTGGGTCAATGCCAATATTGCCATATGGGGGCTTATATTGCTCGTGCATGCCATAATTGTGTATCGATGGAAATTCCCGTTCTTCAAAAAATGGGAAGAGCGCCAGATCCAGAAATATATGGAAGAGGACAGCAAGGAAATGGACAGGTACAGATAGGCATCAAATGAATAGCCAAAAAGAATTCTAAAACCAAACAACCAAAACCGAACGACAATGAATGTGATCATCATTGAGGATGAAAAACCGGCCGCAAGAAGATTGGCCAGATTATTGGCAGACTTGGATCTGGAAGTTTCCACCATGTTGCATTCGGTGGACGAATCCATCGAGTGGTTCCAGAACAATCCCCATCCCGATCTTATCTTTTTGGATATCCAATTGTCCGATGGTCTTTCCTTCGAAATTTTTGATGTGGTCGATGTGAAAAGTGCGATCATTTTTACCACCGCCTATGATGAATATGCACTCCAAGCATTCAAGCTGAACAGCATCGATTATTTGTTGAAACCCATAGATGATGAAGAGCTGGAAAGTGCCGTGAAAAAGTACAAGAATTTCAAGCCGGAAAACAGGAAAATATCGGTCGATTTCAACGACATCAAAAACCTCTTGGTGAACCCCCTCGAACGGGAATACAAAAAACGGTTTACCGTGAAAGTGGGGCAGCACCTTAAGATCATCAATGCCGACGAGGTGGAATGTTTTTACAGTGAGAACAAGGGTACCTATGCTGCCACTTCGGACGGCAGAAGTTATCTTTTGGATACCACTTTGGAGCAGTTGGAAGAGGAGCTCTCCCCAAAAGTTTTTTTCCGGATCAGCCGCAAGTTTTATGTCAACATCAACCACATTGGGGACATCATTTCCTATACAAATTCGAGGCTCCAGATCAAGTTGAAGCGCTTCAATGAGCAAGAAATCATCGTGAGCAGGGAGCGGGTAAAGGACTTTAAGTTGTGGTTGGAATAGGTCTATTTAAAAGTTTGATTACCAAAATTTTAAATATATTTAAAAAGTCACTATAAATTTTTCTTATAGTGGCTTTTTTGCTGAAAAAGGCTCAATCTTCCGCTACCCTGTTGTCGTCAAATGCGGAGGGAAGCAACTTGGGGATCAGCTTGATGAAAATGGGCAAAAGAACGGCTCCGCCGGGCAGCATAAAAATGGCCAAGGAAGGTATGCTTTTAAAAATATCCACCAATTGCTCCTGTACTTTTTTCTTCTCTTCCTCGCTCAGATCTTTGACGGTGGATTTGGACAAAAGTGATACCAGTTCCCGACTTTGGGTCAACTCTTTTTTGAGTCTTTTGCTGTTCCTCAAAATAAGTTTGCTCACATTTTTTGACATGCCCTCATAGAACTGTATGGCCAAATTTTTGTCGTTCAGATAGGGTACTTTTTCCTTGTTCCCATCAAAGAAATGTTTGACAAATTCCAGCTCCAATTTCACCTCTTTTTCAGACTTGCCCAAGTCCTTTCCAAGACCAAAAATATAATCGGATTCGGTGTAGTCAAGTGACTTGTCTTCCCAAATCGTCAGGCAGGCCATATCCAAAAAATAGTCCTTCTCGAACCGGGTGAATTTGTGGTCCAAAAGATCCAGATAGGAGCCATCGAATTTCGTTTCACCGAGGTTGACATAGGTAAGGGAAGAGGCCAAAAGTTGGATGAGTTTTGCATCGTTCCCATCGGTCTCTTTGGAATTTAGGGCGTGATAGGCAATGTTGATGGTCACATATTCGAGCAGTTGGGCATGTCCTTTTACATCGGCTTTTCCGTTCAGATAGACCATAAAAATGAGCACATCCACATAAAGCAAGGAATTGGTGAGGCTGTTTCCAAAGGCACGGTTGAAGGCATTGCCTCCCAAATATATTCTGGAGTCGATGAGTTTTTCGAGCTGAGATTCAGTTTTGGAACCGCTCAATATTTTGTTCAGGAACGATATCCTGCCCACGTCCAGAGATTGGTAATACTCAAAAACCGTGTTGACAAAATCGGTAAAATCCGTTTTTCCCTTTTCAAAAGTATAGGTATAGTAGAGCGCAGTGAGCAGGTTGATCTTGGCAATCTCGTCCTCGCTCAGGGCATGTT
Source organism: Flagellimonas amoyensis (assembly GCF_003058265.1). Lineage (GTDB taxonomy): Bacteria > Bacteroidota > Bacteroidia > Flavobacteriales > Flavobacteriaceae > Flagellimonas > Flagellimonas amoyensis. Next base: position 245,163 of record NZ_QBUK01000002.1, on the reverse strand, counting down.
CCACTTCAATGAACGGGGCAATGTCCAAGTGTACCCCATAAACGAAGCCATTCTTCTTGAGCTCTAGGTATAGGCTGCCAAAATCGGCAAACCCCGTATTTTCTTTATGGGCAAGATGACCAAATTTGTTGATCCATCCAGAGGCAGAAGGGTTCATTCATGCTTGGTTTGAACTTCAAAGTAAAACAAAATATGGGAATTATCAGAAAGGATAAGGAACAGGTTCATTAAAACTCCATTAAGTTTTTTTTAACATTTCAATTCCAAACCCACCCTAAAAAAGTTCCGTAGGTAGGGGTGTAAGAAACATTTAAAATAAACAACATGAAAAAAAAGATGAAATATATGATAGGTCTGTCCGCAGTTGCGTTCGTGGCCGTCATATTGGTTGCCGCAGATCATATCGATGCGCCGTCAACAGCCGGGACAACAGCAGATATTGCTGATTTTTATGCTTTTGAACCCAGTGAAGGTTCAGACAATACGGTTTTTGTAGTGGACCTACAATCGGATGTATTGCCCGAACTTGCCTATGGCACCTTTGATGAGGATGTGCTTGTGGAAATCAATATTGATTTGGATGGGGACTTGGTAGAGGACCGTGTCATCCAAGCCATCGCCAAAGAAGGTAGAATGTATTTCTTTGGTCCGGCGACTCCATTGCAGACCGGGTTGAACAGCGAAGTATATGTGGATGAGGCCTTGGGTGATGTGGAAATTTCAGGAGCTTCCGCCATTGTGGAGACGACTTCTGATGGAGTGTCCCTATTTGCGGGCCCCAGACAGGATCCCTTCTTTTTCGATTTTTTCCAGTTCAATGCTGTGATTTCCCCTGAATTGGAGTCTGCACCCGGAGGTTTTTTGCCCCCAGAGGAAGCAGCCGACACTTTTGACGGAGCCAATACCATGTCCATCGTCATAGAACTGCCCAATAGCATGTTGGGTACCCCTACGGCAACCAATGCATTGGGGCTGACGGTGTACAAAACATGGGTGACCACAAACAAAAAACAATAATCCAAAAACGATATCATGAAATTAAGTAAAGCAATATATATAAGTGCCGTGGCCGTATCCTTTGGATGGGTCGTTGGCTGCAGTAATGATGATAATGGACCATATATGAATGATGACGATGGCATGATGGCAGTAGATTTTTCTGGTACCTATGCGCAGGTGGATCACTTGGGCCGCCCAGGTATCAATACCACGCTCAGTGTGGACATGGATGGTTCGCCCAGCATCAAGGACGCCCACAATACAACGATACCTTCCGAAATGGCAGCCAGTTTTCAAGCAGGTTTCCAAGCCAGATTGGAGCAATATCATGATGTGTATGCCCTCAAACTTGGTTTGGACCCAGCAGCGGTCGATTATGAGAACAATATCCTTGGTTTGGATGCTGCCACGCTTACCACGGTCCTGGCTGCTGACGTATTGGAGGTTTCCCCAGACTTACCCACAACATATTTCAATCCAGGTACTGATTTTGACAACGATGGACGGATTCTCGTTCCTGATGGTGATGAAGTCGCCTTGACGGGCCGACATCCCAATGACGATATCATTGATGTTTCCTTGATATTGTTCTTTGGCGGTATGGAAGGGACCCGCTTTAGCGGTCAAGATTTGGATGACGACGGAATGGCAGATCTGCCAAGACTGACTTCCGATGGGGTAGGGCTTACCGCCACTATTGCTACAACTTTCCCTTATTTGGGAAATCCTGAGTAATTGCTATGAAAAGGAGAGGGAAGGGAGAAATCCCTTCCCTTTTATAAAACAACAACAACACATGATGAAAACACTAACAAAATATAGTAGTCTACTTTTTATAGGTCTAATATGCCTTTCCTGTGCCCAAGAAGAAGGGTTCAAAACGGACAGGCAGGATTATGACCAATACCTAACAGCAGCACCTGTCAAAACCAACTCCAAATATTTTGAGCTCTGGGACAATAAGATCATGCAGGACAGTGCACAATTGTTGAGCTTGGGAAATGTGGCCAGCGAGTACACCCGATTTTTTGAAGTAACTGGAGACATTGAACATCTTAAAAGAGCAGAGCAATCCTTGGAAAAGGCAGTGGATATTGCGGCTATTGGCAAAGCGGGCTATTTAAGGGCCTTGGCCCGGAACTATATTTCCCAGCACAGGTTCAAGGAGGCTTTGGAACTGGCCAGCGAGGCCATGAAAATGAGAAGCGGCGTGAATGCCACCCATGGTCTTTTGTTCGATGTTCATATGGAACTGGGTAATTATGGACAGGCACAATTGTACTTGGACAGTATCCAGAACATGTCGGATTTTGGTTATTTGATCCGTGTGGCCAAATGGAACGACCATAAAGGTGATCTAGAAACTGCCATCCGTTTTATGGAAAAGGCAAAGGAGAAAGCAGAATCTTCCAACAACAGGAACTTGTTGCTCTGGTCCTATACCAACCTGGCCGATTTCTATGGGCATGCGGGACGGATTGAAGAATCGTACCGGTTTTATTTGAAAGCATTGCAGATGGACCCTCAAAATGCCTATGCCAAAAAAGGAATCGCATGGATCGTATATTCCCACGAGCGAAATGGCAAAGAGGCCCTTCGGATATTGGACTCGATCATCAAGGCAAACAAATCCCCCGAATACCATTTGCTCAAAGCGGAGATAGCTTCATTCCTGGACGATGAGACACTTCGGATGCAATCGTTGGACAATTACTACAAGAGTGTGGCGCATGACGGATATGGACAAATGTACAATGCGTACAATGTAGGTTTCTATTTGGATGTGGATGCCATGGATAGGGCATTGCATTTGGCAAAGCAGGAAGTGAGGAACAGACCCACTCCGGAAACCTACGGTTGGCTGGCCTATAGTTTATTGAAGAGGGGTGAAAAGGAACAGGCCTTGGAATTGGTTGAAGACTATGTGGAAGGGCAGACCTTTGAACCCGAAATCTTGTTCTGTATCGCCGAAGTTTACAAAGCCAATGGACATACCGAGAAGGTCAAGGAAATCAAAAAGGAACTCCTTGGGGCGGTATATGAATTGGGCCCTGTGAAGGAAATGGGCTTGGCCAGCCTATAGGGCCATTTTAAAAAGTTGCAATGAGTGGTTTCCAAGTTTTCACTTGGTTGTTGTTTTCAAGGGTGTTCGGTTTTGCTGGGCACCCTTGTTAATTCTCAATGATCTCCTCCTCATCCGAAACTTCCTCGATGTCCTTCAAGATTTCAATCCCTTTTTGGATGACGAGGTTGGTGGGTATGGTCAACCTTCTCCCATCATCCGTGCGCATGAACAGGTAAAACCCGCTGATGTCCTCTACTTTTCCGGTCCAGTCAAAATCCTTGTCCATTACCCTGATCCGGTCCCCCAACCGAAGCGGGTGGCTGAAGAACAAGATCACACTGGCCGTCAAATTGGATAGAATGGACCATTGGGCCACAAAGCCAACACCCAAAATGGCCAGCACCGAGGACAGGAAAAGGGAAAAATCCTTTAGGTTGACGCCCCATATCAGTGAGATCCCGACGAAGGCCAAAATGTAAAAGAACAAATTGCTGAGGTAGAAAATGATCTTCCGGCTGTTCATGTCGATGGAACTGCTTTTGCCGAACTTTCGAATGCCCCTTTTGGTCAATGTGTTCACTAACAAAATGAAGGCCAGTAGGATAACCGTGAACAAAATCTCGGTTTTAAAAGACATTGGGTCTATCATGCGGTGTTCTTGCTATTTTTGGGTTAACTTATGCTCTAAACTACAAATAACCCATTTTACTTGCATAACAATGGAGACAGAATTTGAAAAAAATACATGGGTGATCAATTACTCCCCAGAAAACTATAATAACCACCAATTCTCCTTGCAGGATAACATCATCCTTTCCAAAGGGGACAAATCCGTCACATGGGTAAACACCTATGGACTTGAATATATGGATGAGTTCAGGAGGATGGTACTGGAGAACAACCTGGACGACTTTTTGCTACGGCTGCTGTTGAACCAAAAGATGGGCAACAAGGTGATAGAACTGGAAGAACTGCTCTTTGTGGCCGCTAGGATCGTGAAGACGGAGCATGATAGTTTGGAATCCGAACAGATGTTCTTTGTGGTGGCCAAGGATTTCATTTGGTGCATACAGGAAAAGCGGGGTGACCATTTTGATTGGATCCGCCAACGGATTTTCGAGAACAAGGGCATCATCAGAAAAAAGCGCGCGGACTATCTTTTGTTCTTCATCTTGGAGACCTTGATCACCAATTACAAGGACAAGTATGAGGAAAGTATCGAAATGGAAAATTCCATGGATATTATCCTGAAGCAGGAACCTACCCCGGAGTTCATGTTTGAGGTGGAGAAGAAAAAATCCATGCTCAATGAGTTCAAAAAAGCATCCCATGGCCTTCGGGACATCATCATAAAACTGGAACGGGTGCAGATGAAGGGATTTCACAACAAGTATTCCAGCGAACTCAGGGAGCAGTTGAATGGCCTGATAAACGACATCGATTCCGATATCAACGAACTGGAGAGCCAGATCAATCTGTTTTTCAGTATCCAGGGTCATCGTTTGAACGAAGTGATGAAGACCCTGACCATTTTTTCGGTCATTTTCATACCTCTTACCTTTTTGGCCGGGATCTATGGGATGAACTTTGAAAACATTCCAGAGCTCCGATGGCCCAACGGGTACTTTATTCTCTTAGGGCTGATGCTGGTCGTCACCGTTGTTTCCATCATCATCTTCAAGCGGAAAAAGTGGTTCTAAAACCCTAAGCTGCGAAAATCTTTTTATGGCGTGTATCCCTTGGGATATGCGCTTTCTGTTGTTTATCCAATGACAAACATCATATATCTGGAAAACCACTAGGGCTAGTTTTGTCCCATCTTTAAATAACAGTATAATGAGAAAGACAATACTTTTTGCAGTGGTGGCATTCATGGGATTTTCAAACGTGGTCATGTCCCAAGATTCGCCTACCAGTGATTTTGGGAAATGGCAGTTCCGGTTGAGGGGCATTGTGGTGGCGCCGGACGAAGGAGCGGACATAGAGGCCATAGGCGGGGATGTTTCCATATCCAACGCTGTTGTACCTGAATTTGATATCACCTACTTTTTCACGGAAAACTGGTCGGCGGAACTCATTTTGGGAACCACGAAGCATGATGTCGAGGCTGTGGATACCGCCGCTGGGGATATCGATTTGGGCAGTGTTTGGCTTTTACCGCCCACGTTGACCGGGCAATACCATTTTACAGGGGGCGACTTTGTTCCCTATCTGGGTGCCGGGGTCAACCTCACCCTTTTTTATGGTGTGGATGAAGGCCCAGTGGCCAATGATGTGGAGTATGACACGGCTGTTGGTTTTGCACTGCAAGGCGGTTTCGATTTTATGCTGAACGACAGATGGTTCTTGAATCTGGACATCAAAAAACTCTTTTTGAATACCACGGCCACAGTTGATGCCACCACGGCTTTGGGGGCAACAGTGGAAGCTGATGTGGATATTGACCCATGGATCTTTGGATTTGGGGTGGGCCTTAAATTATAGAAAGGGTATTGTGTTTTTTTTAGGTAAATAGAGCCGTCCAATTTTTTGGACGGCTCTATTTTTTTAAGATTCGTTACCTGCCAACGGTCCCCAAGGTGTACAATTGTTCCAGGGTAGGGGATTCGCTTCCGCCCTCTGGTTCCAAGGTAATCCCGAATGCCTCGGACTCATTGGCATTTTCAAGCGTGAAGAGTTTGTCTCCAGTCGTTACAAAATCATCCAAAAGGCCAATACTGGTCGGTGTGAGCGGGTCCAGTTTCAAGGACCAGACCTGATAGGTGAACCCTGATGGCGGTTCGGGCAATCCCTGTGCGTCGATGACCACTTTGTTTTCTGCTTTGTCCCAATAGGCCTTGGCATAGGACTCTGGTGAGACGGCCTGTCCACCTAGGGCGATCACGGAGACATTCTGATCTCTCAGCATCTCCAAGAACGTTTCTTGCCGGGCGGCCTCCTCCTTGATATCCGACAATGTCTCTTCCAAGTCCAGTTTCTCTTGGTTCGAGACTTCTATTTCCGATTTCAGGTTGTTGTTTTCCGTGTAGACCCACAACAGCCCTGCAGCGAGCAACAAAGAAGCGGCCCATCCCAAATAACTGCCCCATGGGGTCTTCTTTTTGGATGTGGGCGGAACAAATGTGATCACATCATCCAACTCGGCCTCGATTTTCTGGAAACCGTTTTGGGGCAGGCCTGGGGAAATGGTACGGGCGAGTTCCATAATGGCGGCCTCAATGGCCTCGATTTCCATTTTTATCTCTGGATATTCTTCCGCATACCGATGTACCTCCCTATTCTGCTCGGCGGTCAGCGCCCCGGCAACATAGAGTTCCAAAATACCTGATGCTATGTACTTATCAACTTCCATAACTTATGCCATATTCTTCCGAATCTCGGAAATACAGCTTCTAATTCGTGTTTTTATGGTGCCCACAGGCGTTTTGAGATGCTCTGCGGCTTCCTTTTGTGTATATCCTTTGAAATAAAGCAGGTCTATCAGCAAGATGCATTTATCCTTCAGTCCTTTCAATAGGGACATCAGGCCAATGGTATCCACCTTGTCATTTAGATCCTCACTGTTTTCATGGATACCTACGAGAGTTTCGACAGATAGGTTTTTCTTTTGATTTTTATGGCTTTTTGAGCGCAGTTCATCGATCGCCGTATTTCTGGCGATGTTTAAGATCCATGTAAAAAAGCGTCCTTTTGAGGTATCGTATTGATCGGATTTGGTCCAGATCTTGACAAATACATCCTGGCAGAGCTCCTGGGAACGTTCCGGGTCTTTGAGGATGATGTTGATGGCCCCGCATAGATTGTCCGCATACATATTGTATAGGGTTTCAAAGGCAGCCCTGTCCTTTTCTTGGAATCGTTGTATGAGGTTGTCCAATTGCATAGCCTATGGCTAAAGATATGAAAAGTCGGTTAAGATTTGATTATCCAATATTGATTCCTTTCATGACCAGCACTTTCCACTCCGGATGTCGTTGGAGGTACTTGGCCACAAAGGGGCATAGGGGGATCAGGGTCCAGTCCTGTTCCTTGATATGCTCCAAGGTCTGTTTGATCAGTTCGGAGCCAATGCCTTGCCCTTCATAACCTACGGGAACTTCGGTATGGGTAAGGTATATCTTTTCCTGCGCCTTGATGTATTCGATTTTTGCAATGTCGCCATTGTCCAGTTCAAACTGGAACCGTTTGGCGGCCTCGTTGTCCACAAGTTGGTGTTTTTTTTCCATCATGTTTTTGTTGGGGTATTTAATGGTAGCTCAATGCTCCTGATGGGCATTTTGAGATTTGGTGTTTCAGTTCGTCGGTAGTGGCGTTTTCAACTTTTATCCAAGGTTTCTCTTTGGGATTGTAGACCTTTGGGAGCATTTTCACGCATATGCCCGCATGTTGACAAAGTTCTGGCTTCCACACCACCGATATTTCCCCATTGGGGTATTCTTTTATAGTCTCCATATATCATTTTGTTTATGGGAAGAAAAAAAGAGCTGCTCCAAAGCAGCTCTTTTTACCCTATCGTTGATTATTGGATGATGCCGGTACAGGAAACTCTGGCCCCTGCATCACCGCTGGGCTGTGAAGTATAATCATCCACACCTTGGTGTACAATTACGGCCTTGCCCAAAATGTTCTTGTTTTCATCATCGCAGCCGATGCACCATTCGCCAGTGGCAAAATCCACTGTGGCGTTGCCTTCCGCATCTGCCACAAAATTGCCGATGTCGCCTTTATGATAGCCTTCTTCCGCTCCCCACTTGCCATGGGGCTGAAAGGTAGGGTTCCAGTGCCCACCGGTAGATGTTCCATCAGCGGAGGAACAGTCTGCCTTTTCGTGAAGGTGTATGGCGTGTTCGCCTTCCGATAGGCCACTGAATGTTGCCTTCATGACCACTTGTCCATTGTCCTCGGTAAAAGTGACCTCACCTGCCACATTGCTGTCGTTCTTTGGTTCCATTTCAAAGGATATCTTTGTGGGCTCCACGACCTCTATCACCTCTTCTACAACCTCTTCCGAGGTGGTTTCTTCGGCATCCTTTTTAGCTTGTTTACAACTAAAGGACATGGTCAAAATAAGTCCCAGTGTTATTGCTTGTAATTTTTTCATTGTAAGAATTTTTAGGTTTTAGACTAAGTTACTCATTATTTAGGGAGGTGTCAACCCTTTTGGCGATTGTATTTTGTCAGTGTTTCTTTTTAGCGAACAGTCCTCTTAGGTCGGGGTTGTAGAAAACGGCGACCTGCAAGCGGTCATATACCGCATTGGGAAACTGGTTGCGCATGTACCCCAACTGAACACTGCTGTTCTCCGTAACATTCACACCTACCGCTGCATAAAGTCGATTTTGACCAAAGAGATCGTCCTGAAGGTTGATGAACAATTCATCATAAAAGTTCAGGTAGAAGGTATTGGTGAGAGGCAGGGTCATCTGTAAGCGATAACGGGCCCTATGTTGTGTGTCCGTGGCATCGCCAAAATCCAAAAAACGTTGTTCCAAACGGTAGCGGTGTTCAAAAAGAAATTCCCAGACATTATTCCTTAGAATAAACTGTTCAAATATCCGGTGCTCTATACTGTTGATCTCTCCGGGCACTTCCCCAAAGGAGTTGTCGGTATCAATATAACCATAACCCAAAGTGGCTATGGCATTGGGGGCGATATGGTAGTTCAGCCCTGTCCGCAAGAGCAATTGGTTAAAATTGCTGGTGGTCTCGTAATACCTGAATTGTGCCTCGGTATGGATGCTGAAATTCTCGGAAACCTTGTTGGTGCCAAAGTACATGTACCACGCTCCCCATTCATCTTCCCCAGGCTGTTGGGCATTTGAAACCATCGACACAAACAATAAGAATAGGGGCACTATTTTTTTGATCATAAACTTCCATCTTTAATGGGCGCACCTTGTTCTTCTTTTTTTAGGTACACATCCAAGAATTCCAATATTTTGCTGTAAGCTTCTATTTGGTTCTCTTTTTTCACAAATCCATGCCCTTCGTCCTCAAAGAGCACATACTCCACGGGCACACCATTTTTGCGGACCCCGGCCACTATTTCATCGGATTCGACCTGAAGTACCCTTGGGTCTTGGGAACCTTGGAGCACAATGAGCGGCTTGGTCACCTTGTCCGTGTGGAAAAGCGGTGAAATCTGCTTCAGGCGAACGGAATCCGCACTATAGGGATCTCCCAACTCCTTGTAGAGGGCATCTTTGAAGGATTCCCACCAAGGCGGAATGCTTTTTAGGGTCCTCATCCAGTTGGTCACCCCGAAAAGGTTCACCCCCACATCAAATTCTTCCGGCGCATAGGTGAGGGCGGCCATGGTCATGTAACCGCCATAAGACCCGCCAATAATTCCGATTTTCTCCCCATCGATGCCGGGCTGTTGGGCCAGCCAATTTTTGCCCTCCACACAATCCTTGAGATCTTTGTCGCCATGGTTGAGGTCGTCCATTTGGTAGAACGTTTTCCCATACCCACTGCTTCCCCGGTTGTTCACGGCCAATACGGCATAGCCGTGGTTCACCAAATATTGGATAAAGGCACTGAAGTTTTGGCGCGATTGCCCGCCCGGACCACCGTGTACCCATACCAAGGCAGGCACAGGGTTTTCTTCGGAAGCTTGATAGGGTTTGTAATAGATGGCCGGAATTTCCACCCCATCGAAGGATTTGTATCGGATCACCTCTGCTTTGACTAGGTCTTGACCCTGTATTTCAGGATTGAGGACATCCGTAAGCTGTTTCTGTTCCTTGGTCTCCAAGTTATACACGTATAGGTTGGAGGGAGTGTGCGAGCCGCCTGCATAGAAACGCATCATCTTCTCATCATCTGAAAAGTCCACACTGGTCACTTCCATGTTCTCAATTTTGGGAAGTTCTATGTTTTTTCCCGTGGCCACTTCCATCACTTCGATGGTGTTCTTGGCATCCTCGTTGATGTAGGTCACCTGATAAGTGCCATTATCGGTAAAGCCCATTCCTACAATGTCCCAATCCCGTGCCATGGCCTTTTCATAGGTGCCATCGTCCAATTTGTACTTCATCAAATAGGAAAATTCACTGCCATTATCGGTGGTGTAGTAGAAAGCGCTGCCATCGGGCGAGAAATCCTGTCCGCTGTTGCCACTCTGGTTTTTGTTGATCTTGATGAGTTCCTTGGTTTCCAGATTGTACAGGAACAGGTCACTGTCGTTGGTGTTGATGGATTTGCTGAGTGCCACATATTTTTCGTCAGGGGAAATCACATTGATGTCATATCCAGCATCGTTTTGATAGATCAGGGTAGGGGTCATGGTCTCCAAATCCATTTCATACAGGTCCATGAATCGATTGTCCCTTTTGTTGGAGGCATAGAAAAAGGAAGCATCGTCAGTTGCCCAATCGTAGAACAATGACCGTGCGCCTTCATCCGGTGTAAGGTCCTTATGGCTGCCATCCGTCTCCCGCATGTAGATGTGGTAGATTTCATCGCCATTGTTGTCCATTCTGAACAACATGCGCTCATCTTTTGGAAAATAGGAAATGGAAAACACGGACGAACTATCGGATTGCGTCACGGGCAGCATATCCCCACCCGATGCCGGAACGGTGTACATGTTGTAGATGCCGGAACGGTTGCTCGAAATCAGCAATTTACTGTTGTCAGGGGAGAAACTTCCTCCACCAATGGCTTCATTGTCCATCATCTGGGCAATGGTGTAGGTCTGCATGGTTTCCGCTATGGACGGCTCTTTTTTCTCTTCCTTGCAGGCCCAGACCAGAGACACAAGGGCAATGATTGTTAATTTTTTCATTTTGCTTCAGTTGATTTTGTTGAAAAATGGAAAACTGACCTGAAAATATCAGTACAGGGGAGCGTGGTTCTCATTTTACACGTTGTTTAGTTTTTCTAAAGATACCAAAAACAGTATTAAGGTATGTTTGTGCGCAACAGGATTCTGATGGATGCCCTTCGGAACAAAAGTTATTCTAGGGTAGCACTGTCCAGAAGCTGTTGTAGCTCTTCTTTGGAAAATACTTGGATCCCCTTGATCACGGAATACAGTTTTTGGGTCTGGGTGATATCTTCCAACGGATTTCCTTCCAGAATGACGAGATCGGATACCTTCCCTTCGGAAATGTCGCCATAGTCTTCAGTCTGTCTCAAAAATTGGGCTCCATGGTAGGCGGATGTGCGCAAGGCATCCAATGGCGAAATACCGTTGGCCACCATGGCTTCCAGTTCCTTGTGCAGTGAAATTCCTGGATAGACATAGGAGTTGAAGGCACCACAATCAGAGCCTGCGAGCAAGGACACACCGGCCGTATCGAGGGATTTGGCCAATTTTCCGAAAAAGGTATCCAATTGTTTGCGGCTTTCCCGTGCTTCCTCGGAGGCATTCAGGGCGCTTCTGATCCTTCCTTCGTAGGTTTTGACGAGACCTTTGCCCATGTATTTCAAGTAAGGGTCGCTGGAATGGTCCACTTCATCCAAATAACTCAAGGTCTTTCCAATATGGAGGGTGGGCACGACAAAAACATCGTTCTCCTTCAATTGGGTAAAGGTATGTTGTGCAATACTGTCCGTGTAGCCGTCCATAAGGGCGGGCATGGCACCCCAAAAGCCCATTTCCCCGGTCTTCATTTTTTCGGTGACCTCTACCTCGTTGCTGGCGCATCCCTTCATGATGTAGTACAGGTGCTCTATACCATCCATCCCTGCTTCGATGGTCTCACCCAGGGTTACGGTAAAGGGCATGTGTCCCGATACGACCAGACCTCTTTCTTCGGCCCCTGCTATGGATTTGAGATAGCTTTCCGCAGAAATCCTGCTGTCGTAGAGCTTTACAAAATCCACTTGCAATTTTTCCAAGGAATCCAGGGCATTTTGTACATCCTCATCGGATTGGACCTCCAGCGATCCTGCCCAAGTGGAATTGGGTCCATCAATTTTGGGGCCGGCGGTGAAAATGGTAGGGCCTATCAGTTTTTCTTCAGCAATCTGCGATTTCCAATCCATAACGGAAGGGGTAAGGTCGCCTCCGGCATCACGGACCGTGGTCACCCCATTCGCGATAAAGAGTTTTAAGAAGTTCTTGTTGTTGGCAATCAGTGAATCACCACCCCTCAAATGGATATGGTTGTCCCAAAAACCGGGCAAGACATATTTTCCTGTAGCATCGATGGTGAAATCTGCTTCAAACGGCTGTTCGCTTTTTGCCGTTTTGATGGCCTTGATCTTGCCATTCATAATGTAAATGTCCTGCAGTTCTACTTTTCCTGTTTCCAAATGGATGACATTGGCATTGGTGATGGCCAGGTCCACTTTTTCCTTGGTCTTGGTCTGGCAGGCGGTCACAAAGAGGATCAAAAGTGCAAGGCCATATGGTGTGAGGTTGGTTTTCATGGTATTCATTAGTTTCTGTACTTGATGTTCTTTGCGGAGAGTTCCACGATTTCTTGGATTCGTTTTTCCCGTGTTTCTTCCCGCTTGGCCTGGTTCAACCAATAGAGGTAGCTTTTTTGTTGGCCAGGGGTAAAGCCTTGGAAGTTATTGAGGGCTGTCTTGTTTTTGTTCAATGCTTTTTGAAGGTCCTGCGGGACCACACCGTTCTCCACATCGTCCAGCTCCGTCCAAGAACCATTCTCCTTGGCCAGTTCAATGGCTTCCAGACCACTCCTGTGCAGCAACCCATCGGCTTCCAGTTCCTTGATGTGGTCCTTGTTCACTTTGCTCCACGTGCTTTTGGGCTTTCTGGGGCAGAAGTACTGTCTTCTTCTCCCGTCGCCAAGGCTCTTCACGGTGCTGTCTATCCAGCCATAGCAAAGCGCCACCCTCACGGCCTCTTCCCAGCGCATACTTTCCTTATGGTGGTCCACTTTATAGAAGATAAGATAGACCCCGGTATAGGTGGAATGGTTTTCGTGTAGCCATTCGCGCCATTCGGCATCATTTTTAAAGTAATGTTCAGGGTGTTTTTCCAAATCAGACTTTTTGGGTCTCTATATAAAAATTTTTATCAAACTTGAGCTCTGTGATGTCCATGGCTTCCGTTTTCCATTCTGAACTCGGGAACAGCCATTTTTCGTTGCCATCGACAAAAACACGGACGGGCATATCAAAATCTTCCACCACATCCACATACCGGTACTTGATGGTACCATCTTCCAACTGATATTCCAATTTGGGAATCATGGTGGTGCGCAGGTATTGGTTGAAAAATGCGGAAAGGTCTTTGCCCGTTTTTTTGCTGATGTAGTCCTCAATCTGTCCTGTGGTCACCGTTTGATGGTAGAAATCTTTGTTCAGCCCTCGGAGTACCTGTCTCCATTGTTCATCATCTTCCAACAGTTGGCGCAAGGTGTGCAGGATATTGGCCCCTTTGTAGTACATGTCGCCAGAACCTCCTCGGTTCACGCCATAAGGGCCTATGATCGGTCTGTCATTTTGAATATTGGCCCGTGTTCCCACAACATATGCTGCGGAAGCTTTTTTTCCAAAATGATAGTCTAGGTAAAGGTTTTCGGAATAGGCGGTGAAACCTTCGTGTACCCACATATCGGCAATGTCCTTGTAGGTGATGTTGTTGGCAAACCATTCATGGCCCGCTTCGTGGATGATGATAAAGTCAAATTTGAGCCCCCAACCCGTGCCGGACAGGTCCCTGCCCAAATATCCGTTTCCGTATTGGTTGCCATAGGTCACGGAGCTTTGGTGTTCCATGCCCAAGTAGGGTACCTCTACCAGTTTGAAACCATCCTCATAAAAAGGGTAGGGGCCAAACCAATGTTCAAAGGCCCTGAGCATCATCGGGGCTTGGGCAAACTGTATCTTGGCTTTTTCCAGATTCTCGGGAAGCACATAATAGTCCACGTCCAAAGTGCCATTTTCACCTTCATATTTTTCACCAAAATGCACATAGTTGCCAATGTTCACGTTCACTCCATAATTGTTGATGGGATTGGCCACAAACCAGTGGTAGGTTTTTTGATTGCCCACTTCGTCCACTTTTTCCAGTTTTCCGTTGGATACGTCCATCAGGTCTTTGGGAACGGTCACACTGATGCGCATGCTGTCCACTTCGTCATACATATGATCCTTGTTGGGCCACCAGACACTGGCTCCCAGTCCTTGGCAGGAAGTTGCCACGAAGGGATGGCCATTGGCGTCCTGTTTCCATGAAAAACCACCGTCCCATGGGGCCCTCACCGCTTCTCTGGGATGGCCCGAATATTCGATTTTAAGCTCATTGAATTCGCCAGGCACCTGCTTTTTCTTTAATTGGATGAAGTGTGCATTCTCCTCAGAGGTGAATTTCAATTTTTTTCCATCTTGGGTGATGGTACTTATCTGCATGGGTTCCTGAAGGTCTATCTGGAGCACCTTCGCACTTTCCAACACCTTATAGCGAACAATGTTATGCCCCGAAATGAACTTTTCTGCCGGGTCGACCTTGACGTTCAAGTGGTAATAGTTCAGGTCCCACCACTCGCGTTCGGGGGTTATGCTCCCCCTTAGGGTGTCCTGTCGGGTGAAATTCTGGGCGGATACCATGCCCATACTCAATAGACATGTTGCTAAAATAAAATAGTGTTTCATGTGTGGTTTTTACGTCTTTTAGTTGGTGTTCAAAGTGATGTTCTACCTAAAGATCTTATTGGGGAAAACCACGGGACTTTCATGTCCATCCTTCCCAATGGCGGCTACCCCGAAGAAGAAATTGTCAATGACGATGCCTTCCAGTGTATGCTCGGTCACATCTCCCACATACCTGTAGTTGTCCCAAGTAGGGGAAGTGGTGTCCCTCCAATAGATTTTATATCCAACGGCCCCGTCCACCTTGCTCCATCTCAATTTGGCGTTGGGCTCCACGATCCCACCGATTTCCACAGTTTCAGGCGCTGGAGGGCCCCAAGCGATGGATGCCAGGTTGATTGCGTTCACAGCGGTGAGCTTTTTGGCATAATCAAAATTCACATGTTCCAATACATCGCCATAGGCGATGCCATCTTCCATACGGATATCTTGATGTTGTTGGGTATAGTTTTCATGGGCCTCCATGATGCGGATGCCCGCAAACCCGGCATCGTTGAAGGGCCTGTGGTGTCCCCCGCGACCAAAACGGTCCAATCGATAGATCATCATGGGATTCATTTCAGGCATATAGGTCTTTGTGGTCTGGTACACATAGCGGGCCAATTGGCGGGAAATCCCATCCACTTCGCCACCATAGAACCGTCTGGCATTTCTTTGCTGCTCGGTTTCTGTGGGTGGTACGGGTTCGGAGAAAATCCGGAAATCCGTATTGCTGACCACACCATCAACACCCGTGATGTTGCCGATCATGTCGTTGTTCAGGATGCCGACAATGTCCCATCCCTTTTCCTTGGCATGGGCTGCCAATCCTTTTCCGCCGTAAAGACCCTGCTCTTCACCGGATAGGCCAACATAGATGATGCTGCTTTCAAACTGGTATTTGGAAAGGACGCGTGCCGCTTCAATGGTGCCTGCCATTCCACTGGCATTGTCGTTGGCCCCGGGAGATTCCGAAGTGAAATCGGCAGGATCACTGACCCGGGAATCAATATCCCCACTCATGATGATGTATCGGTTCGGGTATTTTGTACCTCTTTGAATGGCCACCACATTTACCACCCATACATCGTGGACAATCCGGGCATTGTCACCCTTTTTGACAAGGTCTTTTTGGTAGAACACTTCCAAACAGTTGTTGCAGTTGGAGGAAATCCGATCAAATTCCGATTTTATCCACCGTCTGGCAGCTCCAATACCCCGGGTCTGGGAAATGGTATCGCTCAGGGTGTGCCTTGTGCCAAAATTGGCCAAAGTGGTCACGTCTTTTTCAATTCGCTCCGCCGACACTGAATTGATGATGTCATAGATCCGAAGGTCGGTTTGGGCAAAACTTAAGGCTGAAAAGAGGAAGAGCAATGTAGTGTAGATAGGCTTCATGGTGTAGCGGTTGATTTTAAATTGGGAAACTATAAAAAATTATTGGATGAAGGTGACTTTTGAGATTTTTCCATTTTCCACTTCGTAGATGGCCACGGCAGACTCCTTGGTTCCATTGGCGGTCACGGACTCTTCGTCGATCACCTTGTTGCCGATTACGATCCGGTTCTTGATGGCGCAATGGAGATCGGGAGTGTTTTCAAACAAAGTCCTATACTGGGCGGTCATTGGTTTCTTTCCCTCGTACAGCAACTTATCCGGGTGCATGTACAATTTGACGTTGTCTGAATAGGTGTCCATGAACGCATCGATATCCTTGGCGTTATAGGCATCCAATTGTTCTTGGACTATGGTTTCCGCATCTGCAGTGGGCTGGTCCGGAAAAATAAAGGTCATGGAGGCGATGAGACCATTCTTCACCTCGTACAGCGCCACTTGGTGTCCTTTTCTACCGTCCACCAAGGTGGTTTCCTCGTCTATCACCTTATTGCCGATGACAATACGCTTGACCACTTCCACACTGGATTTGTCGGTGTTGGCGAAAAATCGTTCGTAACTCTCCGTCATTTTGGTTTTCCCCAAGTACATGGTCTCTTTGGGAAACCGCTGTACCAGGACATTATCGGAATAGCAAGAGATGAAACCTTCCAAATCTTCCTTGTTGAAGGCTTCCACTTGTCTTTGAACGACCATGGCCGGAGATTCGTCAGCAACAAAGGTCAATCGGTTTTTGGATTGGTTTACGGCAATACGACTGATATTGTTGATTTCCTCTTGTTGAAATGTCAGGATGGGCTCCCATTCCAACCCGGAATTGGTATCCATGACCAGTAATGTTTTTCCGACTCCCGTGATGATGGTATTCTGGTCCAGCCAGCACATGTCCTCTTGGTTCCGATAGGTGTCCGTGATTTTTTTGGATATGCCCGTTTCTGGTTCCAATGACTTGATTTCCCATGTTTTGTTGGCCTTTGTGATAAAGCTCACCAATTGGGTTCCAGGGATGTTGTGCAATGAACGTCCCACATTTCGTTGTACGGTTCGAGTGGTGTTTTTTTCTAAATCGATGACCACTAGGTCCATGCGATTTTCCACCAAGACCGTGGCCACAAGGATATGTTCATTGAACCAGACATGGTACCCAATCTTTAGATTGGTGATCGGGGTGGAGTCGCCCGTTTTCAAATCGTATTCATACAAACGTTGCAGCCCGTCCAAATCCAGGCGGATGGCAGAGATGGCATTTTTGCCAGGAATCCTTAAGGGGGAATATTCGCTTCCGGTCGGGGTGTTGGTCAGCCAAGAAGTGGTGCTGCCCAAGTTGATGTTGAACCGGAGTATGTCCGTTTGTCCTTCCCTTGTGGATGAGAACAGTACGGTATCATCATCCCAAAAGGAGGGTTGGTTGTCATACCCTTCATTGTTGGAAATGTTCTTTGGGTTGGACAATACTGGGGTCCCGTTTTTCAGGGTCAGGTCAAAAAGATAGACTTCCGTGTTGGCCTGGGCATTGACCAAGGCATATGTTAGAATGAAGACCGGAATGAAAAGTCTTTGGATCATGGTTGTACAAACCGTTTTAAAAGTTCCCTTACTTTTTTGGTGCTCTCCACATGGTACTTGGCCTGGGTCTTTTTCAGCCCCACTTTCACCGTGACGGCAGAATCTGGGAGCTCTTGGAACATGAACTCGTCGGTCCAGTCATCCCCAATGGCGAACACAAAATCATAGTTGTCCTCGCCCATCATACGGACGGCCGCCCTTCCCTTGTTCACATTAC
Source organism: Flagellimonas amoyensis (assembly GCF_003058265.1). GTDB lineage: Bacteria > Bacteroidota > Bacteroidia > Flavobacteriales > Flavobacteriaceae > Flagellimonas > Flagellimonas amoyensis. The sequence goes on along the minus strand of NZ_QBUK01000002.1, from coordinate 227,371 downwards.
TGCTCTTCACTTCCATGACCTTGTTGCCATTGAGCACGCTAATATCGTCATTGCCGATGAGACTTCTAAGCACGGTATTCAGTTCTGTGGCCCTTTTTTCACCAAAATCAGGATCCGTGTTCCGGTAATGCCAAGCCAAGGAATAGTTTTTTTCCTCAATGAACGAACCGGGGGTCCTGTCCACAAACGATTCCAGAACAGGGCGTATTTTTTCCATCCAGTCGCCCTTCACTTGTTCCAACATCCTGAAATCTTCTCCATTCTTGGAAATCCAGACCCCATGTTCCACGATCATATTGTAGTGCCTGGGAAGGAACCATTTGCCAAAAGTCTGTTTGTCCCTGCCACTGATCAGAAACAAAGTGGTGTTCTCCTGTTCGTGCAACTGGTCCAGTAGCTGGTAGAGTTCTTCATCTGGGGAGGCTTTTTGGGGGTCTTTGTGGAAATCGGCCAAGGTGCCGTCATAATCCAGGAACAAGAGCCTTTTTTGGGCCTTGGAATACCGGTCGGTGATCCTGGTCAGGATTTCCTTGGACATTTTTTCCGAGACAAAGGCCCGTCCCAAATCCCGTTTTTCGTTCAGGGCGTTCATGAATTCATTGGCCCAGACTTCCACGTTGTAGCGTTCCAATCGGTTTTGGAGAAAAGTGTTACGGTTCACTTGCTCTTCTTCGGGCATATTGATGGCCTGTTTCAAGGTGTCGGCCTGTTCCTCAAAATTATTGGGGTTGATGAGGAGGGCCTCGTTCATTTCGTAAGCCGACCCGGCCATTTCGCTCAAGATCAGCACTCCGGTCCTGTCCGTTCGCGTGGCAATATATTCCTTGGCCACAAGGTTCATCCCATCCCGAAGAGGGGTCAACCAGGCAATATCGCTGGTAGTGTACAGGTCGATAAGGTTTTCAAAGGGCAATGAGCGGTAGAAATACCAAATCGGTGTCCAATTGACCGTGGAAAGTTCCCCGTTGATCCTTCCCACCAGTTCATCTATTTCTTTTTTCAGCAATTGATATTGGGGCACATTGGACCTGGAGGGTACGGCTAGGATGATCAAGCGTACCTTTTCTTGGTATTCAGGGTATTTCTTCAAAAAATATTCAAAGGCATTCAGCCGCTTGGCAATTCCCTTGCTATAATCCAATCGGTCTATGGAGAGAATGAGTTTGGTGTCCGGGGCAGAGGCCTTATGGCTGTCCAATCGCAGTTGGAAATCACTTCTGTCCTTGCTGCCTTTCTCGCTATGGGACTTTGCGGCATCATAGAATTTTTTATAATCGATGCCCATGGGAAAGGAGTCCACTTTGATGGACCTGTTGTCCATATAGATCTCGTTGAAACTCACTTCCAATCCCAACAATCTTCTTACGGAACTCAAGAAATGCCTTTCGTAGTCATAGGTATGGAAACCGATGAGGTCGGAGCCCAGCAATCCTTCCAAAATTTCTTCCCGCCATGGCAGTGTCCTAAAAATTTCAAAGGAAGGGAAGGGAATGTGCAAAAAGAAACCGATGGACGTTTCGGGGCGTTTCTCCCGGACCATTTGTGGTACCAGCATCAGTTGGTAGTCGTGCACCCAAATGGTGTCGTCTTCATTCGATTTTTCGATGATGGCATCGGCAAATTTTTGGTTGACAGATCGGTAGGTTTCCCAAAAATCGAGTTCAAATTCGGAATACTCCAAGAAATAATGGAACAGGGGCCATATGGTACGGTTGCTGAACCCAAAGTAGAACCCGTCTATTTCTTTGGAGTTGAGCTTTACTTTGGCGCAGCCATTTTCTTTAAGGGCCTTATCGATTTTGTCCTCCAGTTCGGGTGGGGTCTCCTCGTCCGTGAGTCCGGACCAACCTATCCATAGGCTCTCACTTCCGCTGTGGACAGATTTCATCCCTGTGGCCAGCCCCCCAACGCTTGGAATGGCATTGATGGAGCCATTGCTGATTTGCAATTGAACGGGTAGCCGATTTGAGATTATGATAGTTTTGCCCATAAAAGGATGGTTTTTGAAAGGTTTTAAAATTAAGTTTCTTTAAATTTCGGGAAATTCGACCGCAAAAACAATTCACACGAAACCTTTTCAGAATAATTGATGTATGGATAACTTAAATTATGGAATTATTGGTAACTGTAGAAGTGCGGCCTTGATATCCAAAACAGGTTCCCTGGATTGGTGCTGCCTGCCGGAGTTCGATTCCACTTCGGTCTTCGCAAAATTACTGGATGAGGAAAAAGGAGGAAGTTTTGAAATAGAGCCCTTGGGCAATTACGAAATACACCAACAGTACCATAGGGATACCGCCATATTGGTCACCCGCTACGCAAATGGGCCAGATGTTTTTGAAGTGATGGACTTTATGCCCCGCTACCACAAAAAGGACGGTAAATACCATGCCCCACCAGAAATCATCCGATATATCAACTATGTTTCCGGTAAGCCCAAAATGCGGGTCATCTATGATCCTAAGCTGGAATATGCCATGGGGGAAACCACCCACTACATCAAAGAGGATTTTGTGGCAAGCCTCACCCATCAGGAAAAATATGATACTTTGTTCCTATATAGTTCCTTCGAAAAGGAAAGTGTTCTCAATGGTGAGGAGCTGGTCTTGGAAGAAGATGGGTATTTTTTGGTCTGTTACAATGAGAAGATATTGAAACCCACCACCGTGAAAATAGCCTTGGAACTGGAGCGTACCAAAGTGTATTGGTTGGATTGGGCGCACAAAGCCCCAAGCTATGACAAGTTCAACGCCGAGATTATACGAAGCGCCATCACTTTGAAGATGCTCACCTACGACAAGACGGGGGCGGTATTGGCCGCTGCCACCACATCGCTGCCCGAGACCATTGGCGAGGTGCGGAACTGGGACTATCGGTTTTGCTGGATCCGGGATGCTTCCATGGTGATCAAGGTGGTATCTGAACTGGGACACAAGAATTCTGCGAAGCGCTATCTGCAATTCATCATAGACCTGATGCCGGACAAGGACGAAAAGCTCCAGATCATGTATGGCATCAACAAGGAAAAGAAACTGACGGAGAAGTCCCTGGACCATTTGGCGGGATACAAGGGCTCCAAACCCGTGCGTGTGGGCAATGCGGCCTACAAGCAGAAGCAGAACGACATCTACGGCATTTTGATGGATGTAATCTATGAGCAACTGATGAAGTTCAGCAACGATATTGAAAATGGGGAAGAGCTTTGGAGCATCACCAAGGGTATCGTCTGGATCGTGGGCAAACACTGGAAGGAACCGGACAAGGGTATTTGGGAGTTCCGTGGTGAGGATAGGCATTTTACCTTTTCCAAGGTGTTGTGCTGGGTGGCCTTGGACAGGGCCATAAAGGTGGCCAAAATGTTCGGAAAGACCCGGAAAATTGAAAAATGGACCGCTCTGGAGCAAGAAATCAAGGAGGATATCCACAAAAATGCGTGGAACAGTGACATCAATGCCTTTGTGCAGTCGTATGGGTCGAGGCATTTGGATGCTTCGGTGCTGCTGATGGAATCCTATGGTTTTATCCATGCAAGAGATTCCAAATTTGTGAGCACCGTTAGGGCCATAGAGGAAGGTCTCAGCAACGATGGTCTGTTGTACCGCTACAAGAATGAAGATGATTTTGGGCTCCCTTCGTCATCGTTCACCATTTGTACGTTCTGGTTCATCAACAGCCTGTTCAAAATTGGGGAAGAGGAAAAGGCACTTGAGCATTTCGAACGTTTGCTCAGTTACAGCAACCACTTGGGGCTGTTCAGTGAGGACATCGATTTCAAGACCAAGCGATTGTTGGGCAACTTTCCACAGGCTTATTCCCATTTGGCCTTGATTGAGTGCGCCATCAACTTCTCAAAGAAAGAGAGCGAGGAACGCATTCTGGAATCCTTGGGATAAAAAAAACGCCCCTAAAAAGGGGCGTCCATCGAAATTTGCTTTGTTTTGGCAATCTTCAATTAGTCAAAGGTATACCCATTGTCGGCGGCAACTTTGTCTGCAATTTGTGTGCGCAGCGCCACTACGTTGGGTTGGTTTGTATATTTTGTGAAACGTTTCAGTCCCATCAGCATCATCCGTTGTTCATCTCCCTCGGCAAATGAAACAATGGCTTCTTTACCTTTTTGGTTGATGATGTCCACGGCCCGGTACAAATAAAGCTTGGACATGGCTATCTGTGCGGCTTGTGCCTCTTCGCCAAAACGTTTTGCGTTTTTCTCGGTACGAAGGAGGGTCGATTCGGCCAAATAGACCTGGATAAGGATATCCGAAGCGGACATCAAGAGCATTTGGTGCTCTTCCAGATCGGGACCAAATTTTTGCACGGCACTTCCGGCTACCATCAAGAACACCTTTTTCAAGCGGGCCAATAAATCTTTTTCTTCTGCGAACAGCTCTGAGAAATCGGGGGTGTCGAATGATGGGATACCCATGAGTTCCTCACCAACGGCGGTAGCTGGTCCCAAGAGGTCCACATGGCCTTTCATGGCTTTTTTGACCAACATGCCCACTGCGAGCATTCTATTGATTTCGTTGGTCCCTTCATAGATTCTTGAGATACGGGCGTCCCTCCAAGCGGATTCCATAGGGGTGTCGGCACTGAAGCCCATTCCGCCGAAGACCTGAATGCCCTCATCGGTGGTGTGTTGCACGTGCTCGGAAACGGCGACCTTCAGGATGGAACATTCAATGGCATATTCTTCAACGCCCTTGAGCTCTGCTTCTTGGTGCGAGTTGCCGTCTGCCTCCCGGATGGCAATCCTGTCCTCAATGTTCTTGGCGGCCCGGTAACAGGCAGATTCATCCGCATAGGCATTGGTGGCCATGTCGGCAATTTTTGCCTTGATAGCGCCAAAGTTCATGATCGGAGTCTTGAACTGGATGCGTTCATTGGCATATTTGGCTGCTTCGGTAACAATACGGCGTTGGGCTTCCAAACAAGCTGCTGCCAGTTTGATCCGTCCGACGTTCAGGGCGTTCATGGCTATCTTGAAACCATTTCCCCTTTCGGAAAGCATATTTTCTACCGGTACCTTGGTCTCGTTGAAGAACACTTGGCGGGTAGAGGAGGAGTGGATGCCCAGTTTTTTCTCTTCATCACCTAAGGTGATGCCATTTTCTGGGTCATTCTCCACAATAAAACCGGTAATGTATTTGTCGTCCTCAATCCGGGCAAAGACAATGAACATGTTACAGAACCCAGCATTGGAAATCCACATTTTTTGTCCAGTGATGCTGTAGTGTTTTCCATCTTCCGAAAGCACGGCCTTGGTCTTGCCTGAATTGGCATCGGAACCTGCTCCCGGCTCGGTCAAACAATAGGCGCCGAACCATTCCCCAGAGGCCAGTTTGGGTACATATTTTTGTTTCTGCTCCTCGGTGCCGTACAAGGTGATGGGCATGGTGCCTATCCCGGTGTGGGCCCCAAATGCGGTGCTGAAAGAACCGGTGGCTCCAGAAATGTAATCACAGACCAGCATGGTAGAGACAAATCCCATACCCATGCCACCGTAGGATTCAGGGACGGCAACACTGAGCAGCCCAAGCTCTCCGGCTTTTCGCATGCATTCCTCGGTGTAGGCATAGTCTTTTTTCTCGAAGCGTTCCCAATGCGCCCAAAGTTCGCGGTCCACGAATTCCTTGGTGCTTTCGCGCATCATTTTTTGTTCTTCGTTGAGGTCTTCGAGGGTAAAAATATCCTCGCACTTGGTCTCTTTTACCAAAAATTGACCACCTCTGAGTATGTCTTTGTTTGTTGTTTCCATTTTTGATTATGATTAAAGAAGATAGAAAAGAGATAAAAGACTTATTCCAATCCGTTTTGAAACCCCATGGTCATCTTTTGCCATTCTTTAATTTTATCTTCAAGTGTGTTTAAATTTTCAGGGTCGATATAATTTCGATGTTTAGCAATTAAAAGTTGTGTTCCAAGTTCAAAGGAAGATCCCAATGCAACATCTATGAAGTGCTTAAAAGATTTGTCCGTTCTCGAAGACCCTTCAGCAATATTGCTTGGCATTGAAACTGAGCATCTGCTTATTTGGGAACTTAAGTCGTATCGCTCATGATTGGGGAAATTGATGAGTAAATCTGAAATGTCATGGGCTATTTCCAATCCGAGCAGCCAAATTTTCATTTTTTTATAATTATGTCTTTTCATTGGCCACGTCTTTTTTCTTTACTCTCTTTTCTTGTGTCTTAGGAAAGAAACTCATAAATCCCCGCAGCACCCTGGCCTGTGCCCACACACATGGTCACCATACCGTACTGGCCTTTCATGTTGCGCTTTCGCATTTCATCAAAAAGTTGGACGGAAAGTTTGGCCCCGGTGCACCCAAGGGGATGGCCCAAAGCAATGGCCCCTCCGTTCACGTTCACAATTTCCGGATTGAGGTCCAATTCGCGGATCACGGCGAGGGATTGTGATGCAAAGGCTTCGTTCAGCTCAATGAGTTCAACGTCACTTTGTTTCAACCCTGCCTGCTTCAATGCTTTTGGTATGGCCTTGACCGGGCCTATTCCCATAATCCTGGGTTCCACACCTGCAGCGGCATAGTTGACCAATCGGGCAATGGGTTCCAAATTCAGTTCCTTGACCATGTCTTCGCTCATGACCATGACAAAAGCGGCCCCATCGCTCATTTGGGAGGAATTTCCGGCAGTGACACTTCCATCAGCGGCAAAAACAGGTCTTAACTTGTTCAATGTAGGGATGTTGGTGTCCTTGCGTGGCCCTTCATCTTGGTTGACGGTGTAGGTCTTGGTCTCTTTTTTACCCGCTTCGTTCACAAACGTGTGCTCGACTTCTATGGGGACTATCTGTTCCAGGAACCTGTTTTCTTCTTGGGCCTTCAAGGCTTTCATGTGGGAGTTGTAGGCAAAAACATCTTGGTCTTCCCTAGAAACTTTGAACTGTTTGGCCACTGCTTCAGCAGTGAGCCCCATACCCCAATAATAGTCCTCGTGTCCTTCTTTGGCCGTGGCATAATCAGGGGTGGGCTTGTAGCCTCCCATGGGGATGTAGCTCATGCTCTCTGCGCCCCCGGCAATGATGCAATCGGCCATTCCGGATTGGATCTTGGCCGTGGCGATTCCAATGGTTTCCAAACCTGATGCACAATAACGGTTAACGGTCACGCCAGGTACGTCGTCGATGTCCAAGCCCATCAAGGAGATAAGTCTGGCCATGTTGAGTCCTTGTTCGGCTTCGGGCATAGCGTTGCCCACAATGACATCGTCAATGCGTTTTTTGTCGAGCTGCGGGAGTTCTTTCATCATGTGTTCAATGGTCTCGGCCGCCAGTTCGTCCGGTCTCTTGAACCTGAACAGTCCTTTTGGGGCCTTGCCCACTGCTGTTCTGTATGCTTTTACGATATATGCTGTTTTCATCTTGCTTTTATTTGATTTATGACGATAAGACGTATGACATAAGACTAATGGTCCATTATATTTTCCATGAAACGGGTTATCATCTTTTGTATTGATTGAATTTTATTTTCCAAATGATAGAAAGTGCTTTCTGAAACATACCCAATTTCGAATGCAATAATGAGCTGTGTTTCCCATTCAAATGCAGAACCAAGGGCATTTTCCAAATACTGTAAAAAATGCTTTGTTGAACCTTTACTGGTTCCCTCTGCAATATTTGAAGGAACGGATATGGAGCATCGCTGCATCTGGTTGGATAAACCATAGATCTCTGATTTGGGGAAAATTTTGGTACTCTTATAGGTTTCTTTGACCAACTCAATGCCTTCCTTCCAAATGGTTAACTTTCTAAAGTTATGTTTTGCTGCCATTTCTTATGTCTTACGTCCAAAAGTCTTATGTCTAATTTCTCAGAGGTTTCCCCGTTTTCAACATGTGTTGGATACGCTCCAATGTCTTCCTTTCGGTACACAAAGAGAGAAAAGCTTCACGCTCAAGGTCCAAAAGATATTGCTCCGTGACCAAAGAGGCTTCCGACAGGTCACCGCCGGCCATCACATAGGCCAACTTATTGGCAATCTTCTTGTCGTGTTCAGAGATGTAGTGACCGGCCTCCATGGAATCCGTTCCTACCAAGAACATGCCCAGAGCTTGCTTTCCGAGTACTTTTACATCCTTACGTTTTACGGGCTTGGTGTATCCTGCCTCGGCCATGAGTTTGGCGTGTGCCTTGGCCGTTGCGATTTGGCGGTCCTTGTTCACCACCACAATGTCCTTTCCTTTTTGAAGAATGCCCAAATCATAGGCTTCATAGGCCGATGTGGATACTTTGGCCATTCCTATGGTGAGGAAATATTCCTGAAGTACGTTCAGTTCCACATCGTTCTTTCGGAAAGTATCGGATGCCCGAAGGGCCATTTCTTTGGAACCACCCCCGCCGGGAATCACGCCGACACCAAATTCCACCAAGCCGATATAGGTTTCGGCAGCGGCCACAATTTTGTCCGCATGGAGTGAAAGTTCGCACCCACCTCCTAAGCACATGCCGTGCGGGGCAGAAATGGTGGGGATGGAGGAGTAGCGCATGCGCATCATGGTGTCCTGGAACATTTTGATAGCCATGTTCAGCTCATCATACTCTTGTTCCACGGCCATCATGAATATCATCCCAATATTGGCCCCAACGGAGAAATTCGCTGCTTGGTTGCCCACGACGAGTCCTTGGAAGTCTTTTTCGGCAAGGTCTATGGCTTTGTTCAGGCCAGCGAGTACATCGCCGCCAATGGTATTCATTTTGGATTGGAATTCACAGTTTAAGATGCCATCGCCCAAATCTTCTATTACCACGCCACTGTTTTTGAACACTTCGTTGGACTTTCTGATGTTGTCCAAAATGATAAAAGCATCTTGGCCTGGCACTTTTTCCATGGACTTTTTGGAGATGTCATAGAAGTAAGTGGCGCCATCTTTTACGGTATAGAATGAATTGATGCCGGCCGCCTTCATTTCAGCGACCCAAGGGTCAGCTTCCTGACCTTCTGCTTTGATGAATTCCAGGCCTTTGTCCAATCCCACGGCATCCCAAATCTGGAAGGGTCCGTGTTCCCAGCCAAAGCCGGCTTTCATGGCATCGTCAATCTTATAAAGTTCATCCGAAATTTCCGGAATTCTGTGTGTCACATAAGCGAAAAGAGAACCAAAACTCTTTCTGTAAAACTCACCAGTCTTGTCCTTTCCATCCACCAATACGGGAAAACGCTCAATGACCTTGTCGATGGTCTTGGTGAGTTCCAAAGTGGCAAACTTTGCACTTTTTTTGGTGCGATAGTCCATGGTGTCCAAGTCCAAAGTGAGGATGTCACTCTTGCCATCATCACCAGTAACTTTTTTATAGAAACCTTGCCCTGACTTACTGCCCAACCATTTATTGTCTACCATGGTCTTGATGAAATCGGGCAACTGGAACAGTTCATGGCGTTCATCGTCCTTGCAGTTTTCGCTGATTCCGTTGGCCACGTGAACCAAGGTGTCCAGACCTACCACATCCACGGTGCGGAAGGTGGCAGATTTGGGTCTACCGATAACGGGCCCCGTGAGTTTGTCCACTTCTTCAACGGTCATGCCGAGATCTTTTACCGCATGGAAAAGACTTTGGATGCTGAAGATACCCACCCGGTTTCCAATAAAAGCAGGGGTGTCCTTGGCCACTACGGAGGTCTTGCCCAAGAACTGCTCCCCATATCCGTTGAGGAAGTCCAGAACTTCTTGGGAGGTATGTGGACCGGGAATGATCTCGAACAATTTCAAGTATCTGGCCGGGTTGAAAAAGTGGGTTCCGCAAAAATGTTCTTGAAAATCCTCACTTCTTCCCTCGCTCATGAATTTAATGGGAATACCCGAAGTATTGGAGGTGATGAGGGTGCCTTTTTTTCTGTGTTTGTCCAAGTTTTCAAAAACTTGTTTTTTGATGTCCAAACGCTCCACGACCACTTCAATGATCCAATCCACTTGGGCCACTTTGGAAATGTCATCTTCCAAGTTTCCTGTAGTGATCCGTTCCGCAAATTTGGGATGATAGATGGGGGAGGGCTTTGATTTGAGTGCCGCGGCCAACGAATCGTTCACCAAGCGGTTCCGGACGACCTTGTCCTGAAGCGTCAGCCCTTTGGCTTTTTCCCTGTCGTTGAGTTCGCGTGGAACAATGTCCAACAGTAATACCTCGACACCGATATTGGCAAAATGGCAGGCAATGCCACTTCCCATGATACCGGAGCCTATTACGGCAACTTTGTTTATATGCCTTTTCATGTGCAGGTTTGTATTTTAATTATTTCGTTGTTTTGATATAGACTTTTTTGTCGGAAATAAGTTTGTTTATGACATCCATTGTCTTGAAGAACCCGACTAGGTCCCCGTCCGAGACATGCTTTTTGACCACGTCATTGAAACGGAGTACCACATCTTTGGATTCTTTCCGTTTTTCGAGCCCCAAAGGGGTAAGGTGGATGAGAACCCCCCTTCCGTCGTTGGGGTTGGGTTTTCGTTGGATATAACCTTTTTCCTCAATATTTTTTAAGATCCTGGACAAACTTGTGGCCTCCATTCCCATTTTTGGGCCTAGGGCCGTACTTGGGGTGCCACCTTTTGGGTCTATGCTCAACAAGGTGAACCCTATGGCCATGGTGACTCCATAGTTCTTGGCCTCTTCATTATACATCTTGATAACGGCTTGCCATGTCGCCCTAAGGGCATAATCAATGGTCAAATCTTTCATGGAACAGGTTTGGTGTTTTCAAATATAATAAAATTTATTATGCATGCATAATAAATAAGGATTAATTGATCGACCCAAAAAACAAGACCCACAATATTATGTGGGCCGTGTTTTGTTGTGATTATGTAAGTTGGACATCAATGCCCATATATCTCATTATAAAGATCCAAATACTTCTCCTTGACGATCTTTCGTTTCAATTTCATGGTAGGGGTGAGGTGTCCTTCGTCCACACTCCAGACGTCTGGGGTCAACCGGAACTGTTTTACCTTCTCCCATTTGGCAAATTCCTCATTGGCCAGGTCCACTTCTTCTTGGAAACGGGCGATGACCTTATCGTCTTTGACCAGGTCTTTGTTGTTTTCCAAAGCAACACCATGCCTTTTGGCCCATTCTTTCACAAAATCAAAATTGGGTTGGATGAGCGCTGCGGGCATTTTTTCCCCTTCGCCCACCACCATGATCTGTTCAATGAACCGGGATTGCTTGAAGCGGTTTTCCAATAATTGGGGGGCCACGTATTTACCTCCCGAAGTCTTGAATATCTCTTTTTTGCGGTCGGTGATCCTCAAAAAGCCATCGGCATCCACTTCGCCTATGTCACCGGTATGGAAGTAATCGCCCGTCATCACTTCGGCCGTTTTTTCTGGGTCCTTGTAATAGCCCATCATGATATTGGGCCCTTTGCAAAGGATCTCGCCATCTTCGGCAATCTTTACTTCAACATCATCAATGATCCTGCCCACCGTGCCAATTTTCCATCCTTTGTTGCGCTGATCGTTCACCGCAATGACAGGGGAGGTTTCCGTAAGGCCGTAGCCTTCCATCACGGGCATGCCTGCCGCTGCGAAGATCCTTGCCAATCTGGGCTGAAGGGCGGCACTTCCCGATACCATCACGGACAGGTTGCCACCAAGGCCTTCCTGCCACTTGCTGAAGACCAACTTTCGGGCGATGCCCAATTGTTTTTCGTACCACCAGCCATTTTTTCCGTAGGGTTCAAACTTGAGCCCAAGTTCCACGGACCAGAAGAACAGTTTCTTTTTGATGCCCGACAGATTGGTGCCTTTTGCAATGATGGCCTCATAGACTTTTTCCAGAAGACGGGGAACCACGGTCATTACATTGGGTTTCACTTCCTTCACGTTGTCACTGATCTTGTCCAGCCCTTCCGCAAAGTGAACTTCAATGCCACAATATTGATAGAGGTAAAGAATCATCCGTTCAAAAATGTGGCAAATGGGCAAAAAGCTGAGGGCGCTACCGCCAGATTCGAACGGGACCCGTTTTTCGCTGGAGATAACGTTGGATACAATATTATCGTGGGAAAGCATCACGCCCTTGGGTCTTCCTGTCGTTCCAGAGGTATAGATCAGGGTGGCAAGGTCGCCAGGTTGTACACTGTCCTTTATTTTTTCCACTTCTTCCTGATTGGAAGCATCGGCCCCCAATTCCAAGAGTTCTTTCCAGTTCTTGCAATTGCCCAACTCGTCAAAGGAATAGACTTCCTTCAAATTTTTAAGATTGGAACTTATCATCAAAACCTTTTCCAATACCTCGTCACAGGAAACAAAACAATATTTTGCTTCGGAATGGTTCAGAATGTATTCGTAGTCCTCTTCTGAAATGGTGGGGTAAATGGGCACGTTTTGGGCACCTATCTGAAGTATGCCGATGTCCACGATGTTCCATTCCGTTCGGTTGGTCATGGAAATCACGGCAATCTTATCGTTTGGTTTCACGCCTAGGCGCAAGAGGCCCCTGCTTATGGCATTGGCCTTGTCCACGTATTCTTGGGTAGAGGTTGCCACCCATTTGCCATTGTATTTGGTGACCAATGACTTTTCCAGGGGCAGATTTTCCAATTGATGATAGGGAAAATCAAATAAGCGGGTAACTTTTTGCATAGTAAGTTTCTGTAAAGTAATTGCAAAGTAGGGAAAGGAAACCGTATTTTAAAACGACTTTTTTAAAAACAGGCATAAAAATTTGCCAATTTTACCATAAATGCAATTTCATCCCTTCGTGGGAATCCTTGAAGCCCAAGGATTTGTAAAACTCCAATGCATCGGGTCTTTTTTTGTCCGTGGTCAACTGCACCACATGGGCTCCTTTTTCTTTGGAGCGTTCCAAGGCCCAGAGGAACAATTGTTTTCCAATGCCTTTGCCACGATGGTGTTCATGAACCCTCACCGCTTCGATTTGTGCCCGGATTCCACCTTGATAGGTAAGGTATTGGATAAAGCTCAACTGAAGTGTCCCGATAACGCCACTATCCCCATTTTCAATGACCACCAATTCTTGATTGGGGTCGTTGCCAATGTTTTCAAAAGCCTTGTAATAACTGTCGGGCAGAGGATTTCTGAAATCTTCCCGAAGCTTGCCCAACTCATCGTTGGCCAACATTTGGATTATGTGGGGGACATCACTGGGTGTCGCTCTTCTAATGTTCATTTTTTTTGGCATCCAACCACTCTTTGGCATTCACAAAGGCCTGCAACCATGGCGAAACCATATCTTGCCTATCCTTTGGATAGTGGGCCCAGTTCCAAGGGAAAGTGGAGCGCTCAATATGCGGCATGGTTACCAAATGTCTACCTGTTTTATCACAAAGCATGGCCGTGTTATAATCACTTCCGTTCGGATTGGCAGGATAGCTCTCATACCCGTATTTGGCTACAATGTGGTATTGCTCTTCATTGTGCGGCAAACTGAATTTTCCTTCACCATGACTGATCCAAACGCCCAAAGTGGTTCCGGCCATATTGGAAAGCATTACTGAATTGTTCTCCTGGATCTTTACCGAAGTAAAATTGCTCTCGTGTTTGTGCGACTCGTTGTGCGTCATTCTGCCATGCGTCTCATGTTCCGGGTTGATAAGGTCCAACTCCATGAACAACTGGCAACCGTTGCAAATACCGACCGAAAGCGTGTCAGGTCTTGAAAAGAAATCCTTCAAGGCCTTATTGGCTTTTTCATTGTATTTGAAGGCACCGGCCCAACCTTTGGCGCTTCCAAGCACGTCCGAGTTGGAAAAGCCGCCCACGGCACCAATAAATTGGATATCTTCCAAAGTTTCCCTACCGGTGATGAGGTCGGTCATGTGTACGTCCTTCACATCAAATCCGGCCAAATACATAGCGTTGGCCATTTCGCGTTCGGAGTTGCTTCCTTTTTCGCGAAGAATGGCTGCTTTCGGGCGATGGCTGAGCTGTGGTTCCTGAGCGGAGTCGAAGGAAGTCGAAGCCATTGGGAGTTTTCCTGTAAACTCTGAAGGAAAAATATATTTGAGTGGTTGTTCCTTGTAATTGTCAAAGCGCTCCTTAGCCAAACCATTGGCAGTCTGCCTGTTGTCCAATAAATAGGAGGTTTTGAACCAAGTATCCCGAAGTGATTCGATATTTAGGCCGATTTCCACACCATTGTTCTTGATGTGTAGGATGTTACCACCTGAAACGCTTCCAATTTTGTTGAATTCAATTTCAGCTGAAACCAAAACTTTTTCAATGGAACTGTCCTTGGATTGAAGCACAACCCCAATATTTTCAGAGAACAACAATTTGATGATGTCCGACTCGCCAATGGTGGTCAAATCCAATTCGGCACTAAGGTCGTTGTCGGCAAAACACATTTCCAAAAGAGTGGTGATTAATCCTCCTGAACCAATATCGTGTCCGGCCAAAATCTGTCCGTCCTTGATCAATTGTTGAAGCGTGTTGAAAACCGTTTTCACATAAGCGGCATCCAAAACGGATGGGGCTTCGTCCCCGATGCCGTTCAAGATTTGGGCAAAGGACGATCCGCCCAATTTATGGGCATCTTTGGAAAAATTGATGTAATAAATGTCCCCACCATTCTTTTGCAAAACAGGTTCCACAATTTTGGTAATGTCATCGCAATGAGCTGCTGCAGAAATGATCACGGTTCCAGGGGAAAGTACTTCCCCGTCCTTATATTTTTGTTTCATGGAAAGGGAATCCTTCCCGGTAGGCACGTTGATACCCAGTTCGATTACAAAATCCGAAAGCGATTTTACGGCTTCGTACAAACGAGCATCCTCTCCTTTGTTGCGGCAGGGCCACATCCAGTTCGCGGAAAGGGAAACCGATTTCAAACCATCCTGTAAAGGGGCCCAAACCATGTTGGTCAAGGATTCCGCTACACTGTTTCTACTTCCGGCAACCGGGTCGATCAAGGCCGAGACAGGGGAGTGCCCAATGCTGGTCGCAATCCCTTCTTTGCCTTTAAAATCAAGTGCCATCACCCCAACATTGTTCAACGGCAATTGCAGTGGTCCAGCACATTGTTGTTTGGCCACTCTACCACCTACGCATCGGTCTACCTTGTTGGTCAACCAATCCTTACTGGCCACCGCTTCCAATTGAAGGACTTGCTCCAAATAATCGTGGAAATATTCCAACGCATAGGATAGGGCAGGGTAGTTTTGTTGGGCTTTGGTATCGGCCATGATGGTCTTGGGAGAACTTCCGAACATGTCCGAAAGCTCCAAGTTCATCGGGGTTTCACCTGTGGTACCAGAGGTAAAAGTGAATTTGTGGTCCCCAGTAACAGTTCCTACTTGATATATGGGCGAACGCTCTCGGGCCGCCACACGATCAAGTAATTCGATATCCTTTTCACCGATCACCAATCCCATTCGCTCTTGGGATTCGTTACCGATCAATTCTTTTTTGGAAAGGGTAGGATCTCCAATGGGGAGTTTGTCCGTGTCGATTTTCCCTCCGGTTTCTTCCACCAATTCCGATAAGCAATTCAAGTGTCCACCTGCACCATGATCGTGTATGGACACGATGGGGTTATCATGACTTTCCACCAAACCGCGGATGGCATTGGACGCCCTTTTTTGCATTTCTGGGTTGGAACGTTGTACGGCGTTCAACTCGATGGCCGAACTAAATTCGCCCGTATCGGCACTGGATACGGCCGCTCCGCCCATCCCGATGCGATAATTGTCACCACCTAGAACGACTATTCTGTCTCCAGTTTTTGGGGTGTCCTTCAACGCCTGTTCAGTTTTGCCATACCCGATTCCGCCAGCCATCATGATGACCTTATCGAAGCCTAATTTCCGAGGTGTCATATCGAGCGCAGTCGAGATATCTTTTGATTCCTCATGCTCAAAAGTCAAAACGGAACCTGCGATCAACGGTTGTCCAAATTTATTTCCAAAGTCGGAAGCACCGTTGGACGCCTTGATCAAAATATCCATAGGAGTTTGATACAGCCAATCCCTTTCTGCCATTCCTTTTTCCCAAGGTCGGTTTGCTTCCAAACGGGAATAGGAGGTCATGTACACAGCGGTTCCGGCCAAGGGCAGGGAGCCTTTTCCTCCGGCCAAACGGTCGCGGATTTCCCCTCCAGAACCTGTCGCAGCACCGTTGAAGGGTTCAACAGTGGTAGGGAAGTTGTGGGTTTCCGCTTTTAGTGAAAGCACGGAATTGAATTCCTTTTCCTCGTAAAAATCAGGCTTATCGGCACTTTTCGGTGCAAATTGGATGGCTTTTGGACCTTTGATGAAAGCCACATTATCCTTGTAGGCCGAAACAATATCGTTAGGGTGGGCTTCCGAAGTCTTTTTGATCAATTTGAAAAGGGAAGAAGGCATTTCTTCGCCATCGATGACAAAAGTCCCGTTGAAAATTTTATGTCGGCAGTGTTCCGAGTTCACTTGACTGAAACCGAACACCTCGGAATCTGTCAATTTGCGACCTAGTTTTTTGGACAATCCTACCAGATAGTCCACTTCCTCCTCACTCAATGCCAACCCTTCCTTTTGGTTGTAGGCGGCAATGTCCTCAATTTCCAAAATGGCCTCGGGAACGATGTTGATGGCGAAAATATCCTGTCCCAAGCTCTTGTATTTTTGGGAAAGCATGGGGTCGAAATCTGTAAAGTCTTCGGATACAGCATGATACTCCTCAATTCGGATGATGCCCGAAATGCCCATATTTTGTGTGATCTCAGTGGCATTGGTACTCCATGGGGTCACCATGGCGGCGCGTGGACCAACAAAAAAGGCGTCGAGTGACGCCGCTTCTATCTTGGGTTGGTTGCCGAACAACCATGTCAGTTTACTGTTGTCTTCCTGAGCAATTTTCTGTGCGGTCTGGACGGCAAAAACCTTGGTAGCCTTGTCCCCAAAAAAATGGATCATACGAGTGATGCGTTGAGCGGTTTAAGAAAGTGCAAATTTACGATTTTGGAGTGGAATATCTGCTTTCTTATGCCAGAGTTTTGAACCGTGGGTGTTGATATTTGACAAACATCAATTGAATGAAGCCCTAAAGGCGGCAGGCGATTGGTTTGTCTTGTTCTTGAACAGTTTGCTAAAGGATTGGGAGTGCTCAAAACCAAGGGTATACGCAATTTCACTGACCGAAAGTTGGGTGGTGGATAATTGCTCTTTGGCCTTATCTATCAGTTTTCCGTGAATGTGTTGTTGGGTACTCTGTCCCGTTAAGACTTTGAGCAGACTGCTCAGGTAGTTGGAGGAAATATTCAAGGTATCCGCTACGAATTGGACGGTCGGTACTCCTTTGTTGATGGCTTCCTCTCCGTTGAAATAGGTGTCGAGAAGATCCTCCAACCGAACCAAAACCTCGTGGTTATTGATTTTTCTCGTAAGAAATTGTCTTTGATAATATCGTTCGGCATAATTGAGTAGTAATTCGAGTTGGGCAATGATGATGTTTTGACTGAATTTGTCGATGTTGGAGCGGTATTCTTGCTGGATGTGCTGCATAATTTCTATCATGGTCTTCTCTTCCTTTTCGGAAAGAAATAGGGCCTCGTTGATGGCATAACCAAAGAACTCATAGTTTTTGATGGTCTTGGCCAATGGGGTATTCCACAAGAAATCAGGGTGGATGAGCAACAACCAGCCCGAAGGTTTCTTTTCCGTTGGTAACATTTCAAACTGAAGCACTTGTCTTGGGCCGATGAATGTCAACAACCCTTCATCAAAATCGTACTCCTGTTGTCCATACCGTAGCTTGCCAGAGACATTGCGTTTCAATCCGATAGAATAGAAATTTTGCGTCCAAGTGATCTGGTTATCGACGGTCTGATAATCCACTTGCCCATAATCGACCACACTTATCAAAGGATGTTCAGGTTTGGACAGTGCACAAAACTTATGGAATTCGCTGAGGGTGTTGAACGTTTGCATGATCCATTGAAGGTTAAGGAGCAAGGCGCAAAGCCTTGCCCCATTTTGAAATTACATATTAATTTTTAAAATCCGTGGAAAGGCTGAGTTCCTTGTTGGCTTCTAAGGCAGTTTCCAAGGTTTTCAGTTTTTGTTGGGCCATCCCATAGGCGTCGCTGCCCAGAAACAAATGCAGGGCGGGCTTGTCACTTTCAGCCACTTGGATGAGCACCTCTGCGGCCTTTTCGGGATCTCCCAATTGGTTGCCGGCAATCTCTTCTTTGTGCATGCGTTCCGATTCACGGGCTTGGGCATACACATCCATTCGGTTTTTGGCCAATTTCAGGGAATCATCCGATAGAAAATCGGTACGGAAATACCCAGGATATACCAAAGTGGTATGAATCCCGAACGGGCTCGCTTCAACAGATAGCGCCTCTGTGAAACCGACCACGGCAAATTTTGTGGCACAATAAATTCCAAATCCAGGGAAATCGCCGACCACTCCCGCAACAGATGCTATATTGAAAAAGTGTCCCGACTGTTGTTCCCTTAAATGTGGCATCGCTTTTCGGATAACGTTGAGCAGACCAAAGACATTCACGTCAAAATTTTGTCGTGCCTCGGCATCCGAAATTTCTTCCAAGGTCCCATTTTGTCCATAACCGGCATTGTTGACCACCACATCCATGCGGCCAAAGTGCCCCATTACTTGTGCAATGGCAGTGTCCACACTTTCTTCGCTCATTAGGTCAACTTGTAGTGGAAGGAAAGCCTCGTGTTTTCCCACAGCATTTTCCAAGGCACTTAAACTTCTTGATGTGGCTGCGACTCGATATCCTTGATCCAATAAAGTTTTCACCAAAGTAAGCCCCAAACCTTTGGAGGCTCCAGTAACCAACCATACTTTTTTTGTGTCCATTTTCGTAGAATTTTGATTGTTAAGAATTGACACAGCAAAGTTGCCCTGAAAAGAAGGGCTGCGTGTAGCCTAATCTACGATTGTTGTAGTCGAAATTTATGGAGGTGCTTAAAAGGCTCTTGGTGGAATCAGTTCCTTTTCATCAATGCCATATAAAAACCGTCAAAACCGGTTTCTGAGGCATAAACGTTCTGTTCTCTAACCAATTCGAATTCCTTGCCGTTTTCCGATTCCAGGAACTTTTTGACCTGTTCGGTGTTCTCTTGGGGAAGTATGGAACAAGTGGCATAGACCATTTGCCCCCCTTTTTTCACCATTTTGCTGTAGTTCTGGAGGATGTCCTGCTGCACGCCCATGATCCTATCAATGAACTCGGGTTCCAGTTTCCACTTGGAATCAGGGTTTCTTTTGATGACACCCAGACCGGAGCAAGGGGCATCCAACAGCAATCGGTCGGCACTGTTGTGCAGTTTTTTGACCACCTTGGTGGAGTCGATGGGGCGTGTTTCGAAATTGTGGATTCCGTTCCGTCTTGCCCTTACCTTAAGTTTTTTCAACTTGCTCTCATAAATGTCAAGGGCGATGAGTTGGCCCTTGTTCTGCATGAGCGATGCCAGATGCAGGGTCTTTCCGCCCGCACCGGCACAGGCGTCCACAACGCGTTGCCCAGGCTGCACTTCCAGATAAGGGGCCACCAATTGTGATGAGGCATCATGTACTTCAAAAAGCCCATCCTTGAAGGCTTCCGTAGTGAACACGTTCTTGCGCTCCTTCAACTTCAAGGCGTTGGGATACCCTTCGATCTCTTCCGTTTCGATATCCTCTTTGGCCAAAAATAGTTGGAGCTGTGGTTTGGTGATCTTTAGTGTGTTCACCCTCAAAATAACATCCGCTTGTTGATTGAGTGCGGCAATTTCCTTGGTCCATAGCTTGTTGCCAAGGGATTTCTCCCCAAGTTCGTCCATCCAATCGGGGACGGATTCCCGAAACTTTCGAATCTTGGACAGTTCATCAAACTTCCCTTTGATCCTTCGCTCCGGGGTTTCTTCCAACTGTTTCCAATCGGGCAACGAAATGCCTTTCAGCACGCACCAGACCGCAAAAAGTCGAAACAAATGCTGACGGCTGTAGGGTTCGTGGGCTTCGGCTATCTCGGTATAGAGACGCTTCCATCGCACAATGTCATAAGTGGTCTCGGCAATAAAAGCACGATCGCGGGCACCCCAACGTTTATCGTATCGAAGTACTTTTTCAATCACCTTATCGGCATATTCCCCATCGTTGAAAATCTGCTTCAAGGCATCTATTACGGCAAAAACTAGGTTCCGGTGCAATCGCATGATACAAAATAAGGTTGCAAAGGTATCATTTCTCCTTACTTTTGAAGAAAATAAATGTAATGAGGATTTCCATTTTTCTTTTGATGGTCTTGGTTTTGGCCTCTTGTGCCGAAGAACAAAAGCACCCAACGTTCCAATCCGTGACCGTGACACCTGTTTATGAAGATTCGGTGAGCATACGCGCCATCACGTTTCTGGACGGTAGAACGCTGGCCTTTGCAGGGAGCAACGGCATGTACGGAACAGTGGATGTCACTACGCACAAGGTGCGGGCCAATGTGCAAACCTATGATTCGCTGACGCCCAGTTTCAGGGCCGTGGGCAAGACCACCAATGATTTTTTTATGCTTTCCGTGGAAAGTCCCGCCTTGTTGTACAAGACCGGGAGCGGTGGAAAAATGGAAGTGGTGTACCAAGAAGAAGGGGAAGGGGTGTTCTATGATGCCATGACCTTTTGGGACGATACCTTTGGTATCGCCGTGGGTGATACGGTAGATGGGTGCCTTTCCATCATCCTTACCAAAGACGGTGGACAAACTTGGAGCAAGGTGCCCTGTGACAGTTTACCGGATGGCATAGAAGGAGAGGGTGCCTTTGCGGCCAGCAACAGCAACATTGCCATAGCAAGAAATAAGGTGTGGATCGGGACCACTGAAGGGAGGATCTATTACTCAGCAGATAAAGGGGCCACTTGGGAAATCCAACAGACGCCCATCATTCACGAAGAGCCCACACAAGGCATCTATTCCATGGATTTTTATGATGAGAACTTAGGGTTTGCCATTGGCGGGGACTATACTTCATCCGAGTCCAACCAAAAGAACAAGATCATAACCGTTGATGGTGGGAAAACATGGAACTTGATTGCCGATGGTAAGGAACCGGACTATAAAAGCTGTGTGCAGTTTGTGCCCAATTCGGAAGGGAAAGGGCTAGTTGCCATTGGGTTTACGGGCATTTCCTATTCGGGTGATGGTGGTGAAAATTGGAAGGAGTTGAGCGAGGAACCGTTCTTTACCCTGCGCTTTTTGAATGATTCCACTGCTTATGCCGCAGGAAGCAAGCGTATCGCCAAATTGGAGTTCAATTAAAAAGAGGCTCTCCAAAAGTGATTAAGTTGTCATTTTGAGCTGTCACCCTGAGCGCAGTCGAAGGGGAGGTGAAAAATCTCAATTCTCTTATTGAAAAAAAACTGGAAATCAAATAGATTCTTCATTTCATTCAGAATGACACTTTTATGGAGAGCCTCGGAATCAATCAATTAACCAACCAAAAAACAAATTATACGGTAACGACTACGTACTGTCGGCCAGATCGTTTATACCAAACGCCCATGTAGCTGTACAGTCTTCGTCCGTTTACATAGACGACCTTACTGCCTCGGGGCAGCGTGCTCACCACTACGCCACGGGGAGCGGCAGTGACCACATAATTCCGTCCACGGGCTTTGTACCACACGCCATCGGCATAATAATAATTCGTGTTTTTGTGGACCACCACTTTTGGACTGTACAGGGTGGTGACCACGGTTCCATGCTTGGGATAAACCCTCACCACTGTTCTTCTTTGTGCACTTGCGGCCACTATTGTTCCCAAAAAGGCCACCATAACCAAAATTGTCTTCATGAGTTTCATAATGTGGATTTTTATGGTTTCTGTAGGTAAGACTTCGGTAGGGGGAAAAGGTTTAATGCATAAAAAAAGGAGCCTTTATTGACTCCTTTGGATTTTAATGCCGTGAAATTGTCATCCACCACCTTTTCGCTTACGGTACTGTTGCAACAACTGCCTTTTGAAATCTTCCTCGGCCTTGATCAGCAATAGTGCCTTTTTGGCCGGGATCACCTTTCGGATGTTTGTCATGAAATCCTGTTCTTCGCGGTGCCTCTCGTTTTGGAGGGCAAGCATTTTGCCCAATAGGGCTTCGGATTCGCTTTCGGACAAGCCTTCTGCCGAGGATATCTGTGATCTCAGTTCCATGCGTTCTTTTCTGCGGATGGTCTCCAGGGCCTCTTCGTGCTTGTTGTAAATGGGCCAGAAAGCTTGGGCCTCTTCGCTCGTAAGTCCTACCTTTTCGGTAATGAATGCCACTTTCAGGGTCTTGATGCGGTCCCGCGCCTGGCCTTGTGCCTGTAGCCCAAAGACCGTCAAGATTAGCGTAAACAATACAAGTGCTCTTCTATTCATGTTCTTCATTTTCTAAATGTAAATCCTCAATGTCTTCCATATTATCCTCCAAGTATTCCCAAAGGATATCGTTGGTCAGGTCCTCTGCCAGCACATCGTTCAACTGGATATCTTCCAAAGGAATGGCCTCGGCAATCTCATAGGAACTGAGCCCAATGTCGTGATTTTCAAAATAGGCATCAATCTCGGCACTGGCCAAATCATCAAAACTGAAAGCGGTGTTTTCTGTTTTCCAGTTGATACCGAAAACCAACAAAAAAATGGCCGCAACCGATGCCGCTGCGTAATAAAAATTCCGACGGCCGCCCAGTGGGATGACCTTCACGTCTTCTGCTGTAGTTTTGGAGAGAATCGCGGGAACGACTTTCTCGAAGTAATTTCCCGGCACGGCAAAACCATCGGTTTTGGGAATGCTGGAACCAGTGGTACTTTCTTCGTTTTGGATCCGGTCCATCAAACGGTCATGGAAACTTTCGAAGTAGCCTTCCGGGGTGTTGAACTTATTTTCGTTGTTCTTTTTCATGGTGTTTTTTGACTTCGATTTGTGTCAAAGGTTTAATCTGCTTTAAGATACGCCTCAATTTTCTTTGCGGCCAAATGATAGGATGCCTTCAAGGCCCCGACCGAGGTTTCCAATACCTCAGAAATGTCCTCATATTTCATTTCCTGAAAATATTTCATGGTAAAGACCAATTTTTGCTTATCCGGAAGGGTAGCCAATGCCTTTTGGAGCTTTAACTGGATCTCATCACCCTCAAAATAGGCGTCGGCCTGAAGGTTTTCTACCATATGCTCCTTGAGTTCCTGGTCGCCAATGCCCATTTTTTTTGATTTTTGTTTCAAAAAGGTCAACGATTCGTTGGTGGCGATGCGGTACATCCAGGAGTACAGTTTGCTATCGCCCTTAAATCCATCAATGTTCCGGTACACTTTTATAAAAGTGTTCTGCAACACATCGTCCGCATCGTCATGGTCAAGGACAATCCGCCGTATGTGCCAATAAAGGCGTTCCTTGTAGGTATTCACCAACACCTCAAAGGCCTTTGCCTGGCTTTCCTTGCTCTTGAGTTCTTGTACTAGGGTTTCCTCAGCGATCAATCTTCGTAGGTTTTGATGCTATGACTAAGGTAAGGGGAAATGGTTTAATTTTTCAATGGACAATGTTCAATAATCAATTTCCAATATGCTTTTTTAGAAAATAGAGGAACTGTCTGTCCAAAACGACGATCAAGAAGTGAACGACTGCATCTCCACCAACTTTTTGTAGCTTTTCTGGGACTGCATCAGTTCTTCGTGGGTGCCCTGCTCCAAGATTTCGCCCTTGCCCATCACCACAATGGAATCTGCATTCTGAATGGTGGACAAACGGTGTGCGATTACGATGGATGTACGGTTCTTCATCATTTTCTCAAGGGCATCCTGCACCAATCGCTCACTTTCGGTATCCAAGGCGGAGGTGGCCTCGTCCAAGATCATGATGGGAGGGTTCTTGAGCACGGCCCGTGCAATGGAAAGGCGTTGTTTTTGCCCACCACTCAACTTGTTCCCACCGTCTCCGATATTGGTATCGTAGCCGTGGGGCAGTTCCATGATGAAATCGTGTGCATTCGCCACTTTCGCCGCTTCAATGATCTCGGCCATGGTTGCATTTTCCTTACCCAGGGCAATGTTGTTCTTTACCGAATCATTGAAAAGAATGGAATCTTGGGTCACCAATCCCATCATGCCACGAAGGGATTTTTTGGTGATGTTCTTGATGTTGGTACCGTCTATGGCGATTTCCCCTTTGTTCACATCGTAGAAACGGGTGATCAGGTTGGCCACGGTGCTCTTTCCGCTTCCGGATTGGCCCACCAGAGCAACCGTCTGGCCCTTTTCAACCTTTAGGTTGAAGCTTTTCAGGACATAATCGTCCTCATATTTGAAAGAAGTGTCCTTAAATTCGATGGCTGCACTGAAATCGGTCTTTTCTAGGGCCCCTTCCATGTCCTTGATGGGGTTTTCGGATTCCAAGACCTCCAAGACACGCTCTGCGGCCGCATTCCCTTTTTTTACCCCATACGAAGCCTTACTGATGGCCTTGGCCGGGGTAAGGATGTTAAAGGCAAGTCCCATGTAGGTGATGAAAGACGCTGGGTCCAAAGCTTTCTCTACCAATACCATGCTTCCGCCATACCAAAGGAGCACACCAAAAACCACAATCCCAAGGAACTCACTGATGGGTGATGACAGGTTTTGGCGGTTCAATAAGGTGTTGGAAAATTTGAAGAATCGGGAGGTGGATTCTTTAAAGGTGTTATAGAATTTTGATTCGGAATTAAAGGCTTTGATGACCCGTAAGCCCCCCAAGGTTTCCTCTACAATGGAAAGGAATTCGCCCTGTTCCTTTTGGACCTTGTCCGATTGTTTTTTGAGCGATTTTCCGATCCGAGAAATGAGCATTCCGGCAATGGGTATAAAAATGAACACAAAAACGGTCAGTTTCACACTGATCAGGCACATGGCAATTATCGTGAACAGGATTGTAAGTGGTTCTCGCACAATCAATTCCAAAACGGAAAGGAAGGAATGTTGGATTTCCAACACATCCGAAGTGATCCGGGCAATGACGTCCCCTTTTCGTTTTTCCGAGAAATAGGAAATGGGCAAATCCACCACTTTTTCATACAGCTTGTTCCGAATATCCTTGAGAACACCATTGCGTAAAAAGGTGATGTAATACATGGCCAGGTAGTTGAAGACATTCTTGAAAAAGAACAAGGTCAATATCAGCCCTACGGCCAGCAACAGCCCTTTCATGGGGTCGTCACCGGAATATTGGGTCACCTGATAATTCATGTACCCTTCAAAATAATCCTGGAGCTTTCCAATTCCTTCAAACTTTGGTGCCTCGTTGAGTTGCTTGGTCTTATCAAAGAGCACATTGAGCATGGGAATCAGCGCAACGTAGGACAGTGCACTGAAAAGCGCATAGAGGATATTGAAAAATATGTTCAAATATCCGTATTTGCGGTAAGGTCCCGCAAAACGGAGAATTTTTTTAAAGTAGTTCATTCACTTATAAATTCAGCTCGGATAGGATACCTTCTATCTTGGTTTCCAACTGCGAATTTACGGATTTATAATCCTCCGCCTTGTCCAATTTTGCATTGGTGCTGATATAGAACTTTACCTTGGGTTCCGTTCCACTGGGTCTGGCTGCGATTCGGGTGCCATCTTCGGTCTCGTAGATGAGCACATTGGATTTGGGCAGGTGGATGGTGCGTTCCTCGCCGTTCTGCACATTTTTGGCAGTGGAGGTATTATAGTCTTCGACCCAAAGCAACTTGGAACCTTGCACGGAGGCCACTGGGTTTTCCTTGAAGTCCTTGAGCATCTGCTTGATCTCTTCCGCGCCACTGATCCCTTTTTTGGTGAGGGAAATCAATTTTTCCTTGTAAAAGCCAAACTGCACATAGCAATCGACAAGGTCCTCATAGAAGGAGCTGCCGTTCGCCTTGGCGTTGGCCGCAATCTCACAGGCCAATAGGGTAGAGGTGACCGCGTCCTTGTCCCGGACAAAATCGCCCACCATGTAGCCAAAACTTTCCTCGCCACCTCCAATGAAGTTGGAAGCAGGGAAATCCTTGATCATTTTGCCTATCCACTTGAAGCCGGTCAATGCCGTTTTGAATTCCACGCCATAGGCTTTGGCCATTTGCTCCATCATGGGGGTGGACACAATGGTGGTGGCGATGAACTCGTTGCCCTTAAATCCATTTTTCTTGTACTGGTCCAGCAAAAACTTGGTCATCAATACCATGGTCTGGTTGCCGTTCAGCAGTTCTATCTTGCCTTCCAGATTGCGGACGGCGATGCCCAAACGGTCACTGTCGGGGTCGGTGCCCACCACCATATCGGCCCCAATTTCCTCCGCTTTTGCAATGGCCATGGCCAAAGCCTCGGGTTCCTCTGGGTTGGGGGATTTGACGGTTGGAAAGTTGCCATCGGGTTTTGCCTGCTCCTCAATGATCGTGACATTGTGGTATCCGGCCCGTTTCAACACTTCAGGTATGGCCGTGATGGAGGTGCCGTGCAACGAAGTGAACACAATTTTAAAATTGTCCTTTCCCTTTGCATGGAAATCGCCATTGGATACGGAGGCCTCAAAAAAGGCTTCGTCCACATCCTTGTCAATCATATGGATCAGATCGGCCTTGGGTCCGAATTGGATATCCTCAAAGGAGAGGGAATCGATCTCTGCAATGATCTCCTCATCTTGGGGCGGTACAATTTGTCCGCCATCGGCCCAATATACTTTGTATCCGTTGTATTCCGGTGGGTTGTGCGATGCGGTCAACACAATTCCGGCATGGCAGCTCAGGTGCCTCACGGCAAAGGATAGTTCAGGTGTGGTGCGGAGTTCGGAGAACAGATACACCCTAATGCCGTTGGCGGAGAACACTTCGGCCACCGTTCTGGCCAAGGTATCGGAGTTGTGTCGGCAATCGTAGGCGATCACTACCCGGATGTCACTGTCCGTATAGGTTTTTTTGAGGTAATTGCTGAGTCCTTGGGTGTTCTTTCCCAAGGTGTATTTGTTGATTCTATTGGTTCCCACGCCCATTACGCCGCGCATTCCGCCTGTTCCGAATTCCAAATCTTTGTAGAAGCGATCTTTCAGTTCTTCGGTATCATTTTCAATAAGATGCCGGATTTCCTTCTTTGTTTCTTCATCAAAAAAATCAATCAGCCAAGATTGGGCGGTAGCGGTAATGGAATCCATTTTATCTAGTGTTTATGTGTCATATCAATAACATGTTGTGTATTACGACTGGACTTGACTTCGTGGAATCTTCGAATTTGTCAGTTCGAGTGATTTTTCGAAAGAAAAAATCGTATCGAGAACCAAATTTCCATACCAAAACCAATTCTCGATACAAAATTCCTCTTGGAATTTCACTCGAATTGACAGTTTTGGTGCAAGAATCTTTGCAACGTACAACGGCTTAAAAATACAAACTTTATGAGTTTTGGTGGGCCCTAAAGGTTAATTTTATCGGAGATATTGTAACGGGTGTCGTTTTTTCTGGAACGCACCATAATCTCCCCGATGAATCCTGCCAAAAACAATTGCGTACCCATGATCATTGCGGTAAGGGCGATGAAAAATTGTGGGCGTTCGGTGATCAACCGGCCAGTTTTGTTCACGTAGAGTTTGTCCACCCCCAAATAGACGGAAAAACAAAGGCCCACAAAGAACATAAGAACACCCAGTGCGCCAAAAAGGTGCATGGGACGGCGGCCAAACTTTGAAACGAACCATATGGTGATCAGGTCCAAAAAACCGTTGATGAAACGCTCTGCCCCAAATTTGGTGGAACCGTATTTTCTGGCCTGGTGCTGCACCACTTTCTCCGTAATCTTGGAAAAACCGGCATTTTTGGCCAAAACAGGGATGTAGCGGTGCATTTCCCCGTGTACCTCAATGTTCTTCACCACGTCATTGTTGAAGGCCTTGAGCCCGCAGTTGAAATCGTGTAGTTGTACCCCGGATGTTTTCCGGGCGGCCCAGTTGAAGAGTTTGGAAGGGATGTTCTTGGCGATGATGGAATCGTACCGTATTTTTTTCCAGCCCGATACCACTTGCTGGCCCTCTTGGGTGATCATGCGGTACATTTCGGGAATTTCCTCGGGGTTGTCCTGAAGGTCGGCGTCCATGGTGATCACCACATCGCCAGTGGCCGCTTTGAACCCTGCGTGCAGGGCCTGGGACTTCCCATAGTTTTTGAAAAAACGGATGCCCTTCACCTGTTCGTTCTGTTGGGAAAGCTCGGTAATGGCTTCCCAGGATCCATCCGTGCTGCCATCATCTATAAAGATGATTTCATATAAAAAATGATTGGATTGCATCACCTGTACAATCCAATCATGAAGTTCTTTAAGCGATTCGTGCTCGTTGAGCAAAGGAATTACAATGGAAATCTGCATTGCTTGTTTCTGGAATTCCCTTCAAAAGTAGTATTTTTTGGCTTAGTAGGACGGTTTGCTCTTTTTCAGGATAAGTCCCACGATCAGTCCGATGACCAAGCCGAAGACACTGTTCATGATCAAGCCAATGGGATATTGGATCCAAGCAAATCCTTTTTGCATTTCCACAGCTTGGTCCCATTGCTCCTCGGTCATGTTGGGATTTTGCTCAAAAGCCTTTGGCTTGGCTATTTCCATAGCCTTGTCAAAAAAGTCGGGTTCGATGAAGTGGGTCAGGATGTACTGATAGGCCAAGGAGATCACGGCTCCTACCACCGCGGCGCCAACGGCCACTTTCAAGGCATCTGAAATGGAGAGGAAGCCACCATTGGCCTTTTTGAAGGCGTTGACGGCAAAAAAGAGGACACCTGCCATAATAAGGATGGAGACCACGATGATCGAGGCGTTCATCTCATAGTGCATTTTTTGGGTGTAGAGCATTACGCCGAACACCACAGAGATAAGACCCAGCAATAGTCCATAATTGAGGGCGAATTTTCCGGTTTTTGGTTGTTGTTCTTCCATTTTTTTATTTTTGTGTTGATTGTAGTCCATTAGTGCGCAGACCGCACTTTTTGTTACAGCTAAAATTACTTTTTTATTTTTTAGGTCTTTTGAGTTGGTCGTGTCAAAGAAATCATTAAATTTGCACCTCGAAAATTCTGAGATTAAGCATTTAAGACGATGAAAAAAGATATACACCCAGGAAACTATAGAATGGTGGCTTTTAAGGATATGTCAAACGAGGATGTGTTCATTACCAAGTCCACTGCAGATGCAAAGGAGACCATCACTGTGGATGGCGTAGATTATCCTTTGGTGAAGTTGGAGATCTCTAGAACTTCGCACCCTTTCTATACCGGTAAGACCAAATTGGTGGATACCGCTGGTAGGATCGATAAGTTCAAGAACAAATACAAAAAGTTCAAGCAAGAAGAGGAGTAGGCCGAATAGGTCAACCTTTTTAACGATTTATAGGAACGCCCCCGATGTTTTTCGGGGGCGTTTTTTATTTTTACCAAGTCAAAAGCATCGCTTATGAACTTTATTCTTTCCGATGGTATCCACCGCGAAGACCTTTTCCCCTTTACACTGACCCGTCCTGTGGCCGAGATGCGCATCGGCATCCTGACCATCAGGGAAAAATGGGAAAAATGGTTGGGTGTGCCCCTGAGCTTCCAAACGGAGGACTATCTTTCGGAAAAATTCCCGTTGCATGCCGGTGATGAAAATGTGGTGATCAACGGCAGCTATCTCCCCAATGAAAATGTAGTGCGGGCCATCCAACAATTGCAATTGGGGGAGGCCTTGATGGATGGCAGCGAATACATAGCCTACGCGACCAAAACCCTTGAAGGTGCTTTTGACGCTTCGCAATTCCAAGAAATCCAACATGCCTTTGAAGGCATCACGCTCAAAAATACCTGGGACATCTTTTCCAAGAACGGTGAAGCGATCCAATCGGATTTTGACCTAGTGACCGCAGGCAGAAAAAGTCAACCCATATCCGAGACCAATCGAGTGTTGGCCCCGGAGAATATTTTTTTGGAGGAAGGGGCCACGGTGGAGTTCTGTACCTTGAACGCCTCCACAAGTCCTATTTACATTGGCAAAAACGCCCTGATGATGGAAGGCAGTATGGTGCGCGGCGGTTTTGTGCTCTGTGAAAGTGCCATTGTGAAGATGGGGGCCAAAATTTATGGTCCCACCACGGCCGGACCGGGCTGCAAATTGGGCGGCGAGGTGAACAACTCCGTGCTCTTCGCCAACTCCAACAAGGGCCATGACGGCTTTTTGGGCAATTCGGTACTGGGGGAGTGGTGCAATATAGGCGCGGACACGAACACCTCCAACCTGAAGAACAATTACGCCGAAGTACGCCTTTGGAACTACCGGACCGAAAACTTTGCCCGGACAGGGCTCCAATTTTGCGGACTCATGATGGGCGACCACAGCAAGTGCGGCATCAATGTGATGTTCAATACCGGGACCGTGGTAGGGGTGAGTGCCAACATCTTTGGCGGTGGGTTTCCCCGAAATTTTGTACCCAGCTATAGTTGGGGCGGGGCCGCTGGCTTCTCCACCTTTTTGCCCAGCAAGGCCTTTGAGGTGGCCACGGCCATGATGAAACGCCGCAATATGGAGTTCAACGATACCGAGGCCCGCATCTTGGAACACGTTTTTGAGTTCACGAAGAAGTGGCGGAACTTCTGACCCCTACTCTAATTTTCCTATCAATCCCCAACCGTTGGCTTTGTCAATGACCACACAGTACAAGGTGTTGATGCCTTTTTGGAGCTGTAACGGTATTTTGTTCGCACCCAGTCCTATGTGTCCTTGGTATTGGTTGTTCTTGGACCGAAAGGCATTGTTGCCATAAAAAATGGGGCTGCCGTTCAAATACACCACGATCCTATCGCTATAATCGAACGAAAACAGCTTGGTTTGGTCAGCCTCCACAGAAATGGTCGTGGAAGCCACCGTATAGGCCTCTGGATTGGCTTCAAAATTGCCCGATGTCGGCTTTGCCAGATATTTGGAGATAGGGAGAAGTCCCGACTGCTCCGTGCGTGCGGTGATGGTCTTTGCCTTTTCAAGATCATTCAGCGCGATTTCTCCCTCGATATAAGGTTTGGCCTCGGTAAGTTGCCATTCCGCAATGATGCCTTCGTCCGGGGTTGGGACAGGGAAGGGCTCTTTGGCCACGGCCTCACCGGTTTGGGTAATGGAAACGTTGGAAAAGCAGTTGCCCAGTAGTGCCCAAACACCCACTTCACCGTTCAAGTTGCCCGATTTTAAGTGATCCACGTGCAATACCTGCTCGCCATTAATAAAAAGGGTCGCAGTCCAGTTGTCCACCACCACCCGCAAGTGGTTCCACCCTTGGGTTGCAAAAGTCACTTGCGCCTGATGTTCAGGGTAGAGTTGCCAGTTGCTGTCCCCATGATAGGTAGGGGTATACTGCACGGCATCCACCTGTCCGGACTTGTGCATGCGCATATAGACTTCCTCAAAATTTCGGTCTTGTTTTCGGAACAAAAAGCCCGCAAAACTGCGTTTGGAGTTGGCGTACACATCCATTTCCAGGACACCGTTGGAAAATTCGATGCCCTTTGCAAAGGCTTTGCCGTCGAGGAGCATGGTTGGGCGACCGTCAAAGGTCTCAAAAGTGGCCTTGGTGCCTTCTTCAAGGGCCCAATACGCTTCTTCCAAGGGGATGGTTTGGGCAGTTTGGGCTTGTGTAACTGAGGTCATGCAAAGCATGCCTAGGAGCATGGATAAACGGAATTGTTTCATGGGATTGTTTTTTGATTGATGATTGATGATTTTTTCGTCGCAGGAACATAAGCGTCCTGACACTTTGAAGATGAAAAATGAACGGAAGTTCAGCGATACTTAGGAGATTTATTGGAACAAAATTCTAATCTCAAAGTCAAGAGAAAGAGGGTTGTTGATGTCTAAATTTACCTTTTGGAGTTAGGCAGATACTACGTGTCTAGCAAATGATAAAAAAGGCAAAGTGTTTGCTTGTGACTTGGGAAAAGTTTTGTTTGTTAAACATCATTTTTTTTATCGCTTTTCTTTTTTTGTTCATTCATTAGTTCTCTTTTTGTATTTAATAATCTTGTCAAATCAACACTGGGTAAAGTGTATTTACCCAATGGATAATAAGAAGTTTTAGTGGAAATATAATTCCTCAAATTATTAATTGATATTGATACACCTGATGTCCATAAAAATTCAGACCTGTCACGTTCCGATAATGTAGCTGATTCATTAAATCTAAATATTGAAATCCCTTCAGCAAAAATTGTATATCCAGGCACTGGGTTTTCGTTGTCATTTATTTCTACTTTTGCAAAGATCAGATATTTATTGTCTTCATTTTTCACGTCTCTAACAACAAAATCAATATCTAGAGAATAATCTCTCATCAAATCTTTAATGTCTGTCAAGTCTTCATTAGGCTCAATAAATGCATAATTGGAGTTAACTATGAAAAACTCTTCTAAAATTAAATCTGATTCTATTAATTTCATTATGCTATTAATTGTTTGTTTTTTACTGAAGATGGTTTAGTAACTTCAATATCAGTGAATGTTTCTTGGTTCGTTTTATTGACTTTAGAGTAAATAAACCATTTAGTTTTAACAGCACCATGACTTATTTCTTTAGTAAGGCTTGAATAGTAAGAATCACTTTGCAAACTATCGTAGTTATTTTCCTTAATTTTTATCTCAATATCTAAGTCAAGTTTATCCTTTAATTTGGCGAGAGTGGTGAAATTTAAAAGTTTTGTTCCCCTATAAAGTTGAGTCAAATAACTAGCAGAAGTCCCAATAAGTTCAGCTAAAGCTTTCCTCTTTATTTTTTTTTGAGTAGTAATGATTGATATTTCGGACAAAATTTTTGAAGCTAAAACCTTTGCCTCAATATCGTAGTCTACTTCATGATTATCAAATAAGCTGTCAAAGGCTGAGTCAAGATTTTGGATATTCTTTTCGGATGATTTCATATTTGGATTTTCCAACTGAATTAATTAGTGGGTTGTTCTTCTTATTATTTTTTTTGGATTTCTTTTTTATTAAAAGTTTGCAAGCAATAACAACGTAGGTTTTGTCTTCTAAGGAAATTTCTTTGCAATAAATTCTGTCATTATCATTCCCTTTAAAGAATTTCATTGCTGTAACATCCTTGCACTTGTCGTTTATGTCTTCTTTGTCATAAACGTCTGTATTTCTGTGGCCGTCCAAAATAATACCACAGATGTATTTGAACTTTTTTTTGTGTTTTTCATCTTGATTAATGTATTCGAAAATTTCTTCCCATTCTTCAATATCTACACAAATTATTCTTTTCCCGTCAGCACTTTTTAATATTTCTTTCGCTTTCTTCAACACAAAATTAAGCTATAGGTTAATCATAAGCAAATTTATTGTCATTATATGAATTTCATATTTATTAGTAACTTCTATTCATCAACATGTTATTTGAACTTTGATTTCCAAAAAAGTTTGAACCTCACGAATTGAATAAATCTTATAAAATGAATGATAATTATGCATAATACAATTGGCCAATTTAATAGAAAACTAGTTATGAAAGCTTACATCTTTTCTAATCAATCAACATATTTATCAACATAAACCGCTGTATTTGTGTGCTTTGGCTGATTGAAAAGGCAATAACATTTTCTGCTACTGATTTATATCAATTGTAGTTGATACCCAAAGCTCTTCCTTCACTTCAGGCAATTCATAAAAGAGGTCATACTACATTTGGAACCTGTTTCGGTAGGCCATGAGTTCACCCCAGGTCACCAACTCAATTTGGTGCTTTTGGAGGGTGTCCCTAGTTTTTTCATTGGTAAAAAAGTCAAAGTCCATCTGTCGCCATTCGGCCCCAAAGTAGGGATGGTTTATGGCAATGGCCTGCATTTCGGGTTCATCAATGGCAGGGTGGATCAAAATCTGGTTCAGGCCCGGTTGTAGGTTTTCCAACATATCTTGGTACCCTTGGGTAAATTGGCCCTTTTCAAAATCCGCAATGGCGCCCAAATAGGTATGGTCAATGGTCAGGTCGTCGGGCGTTATGTGTGTCACGGGGTCCAACCTCACCATCTCCATCATCTGTTTGTTGATGAGCACAGGGAGACCATATTGTTCGCCCAAGCGTTTGTAAACCTTAAAAAAATCAGGATGGGATCCCACGCTGTACATATGGGAGTCCAGATGGGTGGGGCGCAACCCCAACAATAGGGCCTTTTCAATCTGGGCCCTCAACTCTTTTTCCACCTCTTCGGCGGTGGCATTTTGCCGCAATTGTTCCCTTTTTCTAAAGAAATGTCCATGTTCGTCCACCAAACCGCGCACTTCCGAAACGGGCAACACGGGACCAAAACGGTAGGTTTCCCATTCGCAGGTAAGCGTAAGATGCAGGCCCATATCATATTGGGGGTAGTTTTTGGCAAAGAGCGCCATTTCATGAAACCAAGGGCAGGGCACCATAATGCTGTACGAGTTCACCATCCCTTTTTCCAACGCCAGCATGGTGGCCCGGTTTTCTGCATGCGAAAGTCCGGCATCATCCGCATGGATCATCAATAGTTTGGCCTTGGGATCAAAGCCCAATTTTTGTGCTGTGTTCATTTTCAAAAACCCTTTGCGTCAATTTTTAAAGATAAGGTGCTTTTATGAACAAAAAACCAGCAACATTTTCGGTCACTGGTTTTTTAAAAACTGTTGTTGATACCCGCATTATTCCTTCACTTCGGGCATTTGGGTAAAGGGTGCTATGCCAAACTCGGGGTACACCTCGGTGGGGTAGTAAAACGTGCCGCCACGAGCTACCAACGCAATGCTCTTGATCGCCTTGATGTCCTCCACCGGGTTGCCGGGGACCAAAAAGAAGTCGGCCAGTTTCCCGGGGGTTATGCTGCCCAAATCCGCTTGGCCCAAATACTGCGCCATGTCATAGGTGGCCAGTTTCAGCACCTCGGCATTGGCGTAGCCCAACTGCTGGGTGTACAGTTCCAGTTCGCGGTGCAGGTTAAAGGCCCCGCCCAGGTCGGTCCCCGCCACGATCAGAATGCCTTTTTCCTTCATGAGTCGCAGGGTTTCCACAATTTTTTGGTAGGCTTCGCGATAGGCCTTGTCTTCCTCGGCATCGGCAATCTGTGCCAAGGCCACTTTCATGCCACGCTGCTCATTGGGCGGCATGTGGTCGATGTAGTCCTCGGTGCCGGGCGATACTTGTCCGTTGCGGGAGAGCATCAGTTTTTCGTGGATGGACAGCGTGGGGTCGATGGCCGTTTTGTTCGCGACAAAAAGGCCCAGGGTCTCCTGCACCTTGGGACTGCTCAGGTCCAGTCCGGGAAAACGCTTCATGGCGGTTAGGCGGAGCAGGGTACGGGTGTCCTCCTCGGGTTCCAGCACCCAACCCAGCATGGTTTGGTTGATGTGTGTCATCTCGTCAAAGCCGGCATTCAGCATGGCATTGGCATTGGAGAAGGCGGGCACGTGCCCGGTCACGAAGAGCCCTTTTTCGTGGGCCTTTTTCACAATGGCGGGCGCCCAATCCCCGTTCATGCTGTTGTAGAGCTTTACGCCATAATAACCCAGACTGTCATAGGTGTCCACAGCGGCCAGGGCCTCGACCTCACTTTCCACAATGATGCCGTTGTTGGCGTTGAACTGGCTTTTGCCCTCGATAAAGCCCAATCGGGTGATGCGTGGACCGGCCAATACGCCAGCATCGATTTTTCCGATCAGATCGGACAGCACTTCGTTGTCGTTCCCCATATCGCGGAAGGAGGTCACCCCGGCCAATACGTTCAACAGGGCACCATTGTCGCCGGAGTGGGCGTGCATTTCGTACAGACCGGGCACCAAGGTGCCACCGTTCCCGGCAATGACCACTTCGTTCTCACCAGTGGCATCGGCCGCTTCTATGGCCGTGATCTTTTCACCGGCCACCACCACGGAAACCGGGTCGGTGAGGGCCATCGTCTCGGGGTTGAACACCCGTACGTTCTGGATGCGCACTTTTTTATCGTAGTTGTGGGCATATTTCTTTTGAAGGGTCTCGTAGCGTTGGGCCGAATAATTTTCGGCCAGTTGACGCATGTCCTTTTCCACGGCCTCAAACCCTTCGCGGATCACAATGTACCGAGGGTCGATGAAAGCGAAGAAACGCTTGTGATCATCCAAAATAAAATAGAAAGGGTTCAGTTCGGCCCCGGATAGCGCGTAGGTGGTCAGGGCCAGTTCGCCTTCGCCGGAAGGCTGTGGCACACTGATTTTCTCCATCTCGGTCAGCGTGAGGTTCCCTGCAGGCAGCACGGGTAAAGTATTGTTGGGGGCGTCCAGTAGCAATCTGGCGGCCAGTACGGAGGAATAGGGGCTCCCGAACTGATTCACGTAGAGTTGGGCGGCTTCCACGTTCGCATTGCCGGAACCTGTGGCATCCGTCCAAGAGGCGTTCGTGCCCTCGAGGGCAAAATGTTCGTCCACGGCATTGCCAAAGGTGGTGTTCCCGCTGATCTTCCAATCGATGGGATAGCCTTCGGGGTTCAACACGATGGTCTCCTTCATGGTCGGGCCACGGCCGTTGTTCTTGTAATCGTAATCCACATGGATGGTATCGCCCACAGTGGTGGTCTTGAGGTGGCCTACCTTGTTCTCACCGACAATCACGGTATAGGTCTCGTCCCCTTGATAGTCGGCGAAGGAGGTAGCTGGTTCTTGTTTGCAGGATTGGATGGCCATCAGGGCGATGGCGGCCGCAAGGATTCGAAGTTTCATACGGTTGGGTTTGTTTATTGCTTGAAGGTAGCAATTTCTGGCATACCTTAAGATGCATTGCCTTCAAAATGAGGATGCTCCCGACCGAAAAAAAGAAAACCCCAGCACCACTGGTACGTTGGTAGCTGGGATTCTCATCATCAATCAAAGTAAAGGCGTTTTCAATGCTTGAGGTCCTGTGGCTTGACCGTACTTTTCAATTTTTTCATGAATGTTGCGAACTGGGGAGCCAATTCCGTGAAAAGTGGATGGTTCCTGTTCTTCAGTAGCACTTCGCCAAAGAGCTTGAGTCCCACCACAAATTCAATGTCTTCATTTTTGGATTGGAACAGATTGCGGTCCTTGACCAGTTCCAATATGTCCAAGATGTTGTCGTGGTTGTCAAAATCAAATTCGATGGACCGTGTGCCTTGGGTTCCATCTTTCAATGTAACCTCCTGTAAATGAATTTTGTATGTATTGTTCTTTTTGTTCATGTGTATCAATCAATTCTGAGGGACAGCATACTGATGGAGCCTCCCACGGTCTTGTCGTTGAACAGCGCCACTTCCTCGGACTTGTCCTGCAGGGCCAGGACATAGAGTAGGGGCAGGTAGTGTTCTGGCGTGGGTATGGACATCGCAAAGCTGCTCCCTTGTTTGTGATAGTTGATCAGGGCATCGTGGTTGCCGTCCAGAATGAAAGATCTCATCTTTTCATTGGCCTCATGGGCCCAGTCCCAGGCATAGGTGTCGTTCAGTTTCTGCCAGGCCACGCGGCGCAGGTTGTGCACCACATTGCCACTCCCTACGATCAGTACCCCCTTGTGGCGCAAGCCTTCCAATTGCTGGGCCAGTTCGTAATGGTACCGCGGGTCTTTGGTGTAGTCCAAGCTGAGTTGGATCACTGGCACATCCGCATTGGGGTATAGGTGCTTGATCACGCTCCAGGCGCCGTGGTCCAATCCCCAATGGTGGTCTAGTTCCACTTCGGTCTTGGTGATGATGTCCTTGGTCTCCTGGGCCATTTCAGGACTTCCAGGTGCAGAGTACTGTACATCGAACAGGGCCTGTGGAAAACCGCCAAAGTCGTGTATGGTGGGCGGATTCTGCATCGCCGTCACCTTGGTGCCACGGGTTTCCCAGTGGGCCGAGATGCAAAGGATGACCTTGGGCCTTGCCACTTCCTTGCCCAATTTGCGGAAGGAGGAGATAAACTCATTTTCCTCAATGGCGTTCATGGGGCTTCCATGTCCCAAAAAGAGCACGGGCATCTTCTCGGAAAGGGGCAGGCTCTTGTCGAGCGACCGTAATGTGCTGAAATCGTTCATGGTAGTGGCAAAAGGGATGATTCCCTGGGTTTTGATGAAATCCTTCCGGTTCATTTAAAAAGGGGGAACTTTAGGGAACCCGGACCCTTTCGGAATCCGGGACACTGTTGCATCTGAGTTAGGCTTCGGTCTTTACAAACTGGACCTCGGCAGCAATTTTCACTTCTTCACTCACCATCACCCCACCAGCTTCAAGGGCAGCGTTCCAGTTCAGGCCAAAATCCTTACGGTTGATTTTTCCGGCAATGGAGAAACCTGCTTTTTCGTTTCCGTAGGGGTCTTTCATGAATCCGCCAAAATCCACATCCAGTTCAATGGATTTCGTGGTTCCTTTGATGGTAAGGTCGCCTGTAAGTTTGTATTCGTCGTCGTCCACTTTCTTGAAGGAAGTGCTTTCAAATTTCAACTCAGGATAGTTTTCCACTTCGAAGAAATCGGCACTCTTCAGGTGGCCGTCCCTATCATTGTTATTGGTGAAAATGGAAGCGGCATCGATGGTGGCCGATAGTTTTGCGGTCTCAAAATCGGCTCCGTCTATGGTGGCGCTGAATTTGGTGAACTCTCCCTTTACGTTGGAGATCATGAGGTGTTTTACCTTAAAGGTAAGTTCGCTATGTGTTGGATCTAAATTCCAAGTGGTCTTATTTGACATTGTTTTTAATTTTTGGGTTATTGACTTATTTCTTTGATACAAAGATCTTTCAATACCCCCAAGCAAGGGTAATACCTTTTGGAAGAAGGGTTGTACTTTTAGGAAATGAGCTGTTTCATCTCTTCCTTGAAGGCCGATGGGGTCTGTCCGGTCTTGCGTTTGAAGACTTTGGAGAAGTAGGCCTTCTCGTTATAGCCCAGTTCAAAACCGATTTCGGCAATGGTCTTGTTGGTGTTGATGAGCAGGTTCTTCGCCTCGGTGAGTTTGCGGGTCTCGATGATCTCGCCCACGCTCTGCTGCATCACTTCTTGGCAGATGAGGTTGAGGTTGCGTTCGCTCATGAACAGTTTTTCGGCGTAAAAGGAGATTTTCACCGGTCGCCGGAAATTCTCTTCCAGAATGCGCAAAAAGTTGGCATAGGTCTGCGAATGCGCATTGGTGGAGTCTTGGTCCGGATTTTCAGGTTTTTCGTTGTACACCATCGTCAGCAGGGAAGTGAGCAATTGTTTGATGATGGACAGGTTGGGATGGGGGCGTTCCACTTCGTCGAGCATCATTTCGCAGAGCGAGGTGAGCCTGCCGAAACAACGGTTGGTGGGCAGGGTAATGTTGGCCCTGTTGTGGAAATAGCCATAAAGCTTGAAAATGGTCTCCGACATGAACTCGCTGCGGAAACGGATGACCCAAAGGTCGCATTTACCTTCATTCAGCTGAGGTCTTAACAGGTGGGGCTTGCCTTGGGTCACAAAGCTGACAAAAGGGGCATAGACGATTTCATCGTCAAAATCGATGAAATGGGAAATCTTGCCTTCTACGCCTATGATCAATTCCTCAAAATCGTGAATGTGCGGTTCAATGCTTTGGCCTTCTAGGGTTTTGGCATCCGCTTCCGTAAACCTGAATATTTTGAAGAGTTTTTCCAAAGGCGATCTGATATCCGATTGTGATTGCACTATCGGCATTACGAATTTAGGGTAAAATCTTGGAAAGCTTAAGGAAGAAAGTCCTATTTCACCTCAATGATGATACGTTGATAGCGTGTTAAGCTTAAGGCTGCCGTATCAGTGGCTTCCAGAACAATGTGGATGGTTTGGCCTCTTTGGGTATCTTGAGGCACCATAACGGTTGCATTCAACGTTTTATGGTTTTCAATGTTAACGGTCCTTTGATAAGTGTCCCTATCGAACGCTCACCATTTCATGTTTACCTCGTCCCCATCTGAGTCGGAAACCTCTCCGAACAATGGTACTTTTTGTCCAAGGGGAAACCATAACTTGCTAAGGTCCCTGGATGAGAACCTTGGGCTCATGGTTGGCGTTTTTAAATTTTGAAGTCACGGACCACTGCAAACGAGCGGCTAAAAATGACGTTGGGCTTGTGGAAAGAAATTGGGATATGTGGTTTTCTTAGCGTTATACTGGTTTCCAAGTTGTGAAGCAAGGGCATCGGCATTTCCCTGAGTAGAAAAGTAACCGCTTTGGAAATATCCTTTCCT
Source organism: Flagellimonas amoyensis (assembly GCF_003058265.1). Classification (GTDB taxonomy): domain Bacteria; phylum Bacteroidota; class Bacteroidia; order Flavobacteriales; family Flavobacteriaceae; genus Flagellimonas; species Flagellimonas amoyensis. The sequence goes on along the minus strand of NZ_QBUK01000002.1, from coordinate 187,291 downwards.
ATGGAATGGCCTCCCCAGCCTCCATAAGTGGCATCTTCGTATGCGCGAAGGCCATTACCAAGCATGTTCATGAAGGTATGATTGTCCTCTTCGCCCAACCAGGAGCCTTCTTCTTGAACCGACATCGAGACCATATAGCCCATTTTATTAAGTTCCTCGTTGGTGTAGCCGGAAAATCCAAAATAGTCTACTTTGCTACCTTTCACCATTTGTTTTCCATCACCACACACACGAAAGATTTCGCCCAATGCTCCTTGATCGGAGACATTTTTTTTCATCCATTTTAGGGTCAAATATTGGGCATTTTCAGTTTGGGCATTGATTTGTGTGCCATAGCCATAATTGGGACTGTTCTGGAATTGTCTGTATTCAATATCTGGCCAAAACGGTTTGATGTATTTGGCATAAGTGTCGTCTTGATCCCCAGAGGGAAACAAGATAACTTTTTTGGAGATTTTTTGTTTGATGGAAGGCCATTCCATCGTATTTTCATATTTATCTTGAATGGATTTCAAAGCCCTGGAAATGGTGCTTTGTTCTCCCCAAGCCGTAATGAAGAGGGGACCGGGTTTGTCATCCAATATCAATGATTTGATAAGATCGGACCCAGGTGTGTCCTTGGGAAAATCACCGTCAAATGTTACATTTTCCCATCTGATCTTCGATTTTAAGTATGCAGGTTCGGGATAATCAGGGTTATGGATTTTTAGGTTTGGGTATGACTTTTCATAAGCTTCCACAACATCATCAATGAACTTTTCATCTTCTGCCCACCTCCAAGATTCACATGAACAGGTTCCCATACCAAAGCGGTCGTATTCCCGCCCTGGAACAAACCATTTGTGCCTTTGCCGTCGCCTTTCCAATGATATCCAGAGCTAGTACATATAAGACCTTCAATGTCATAGTCGGTGCTGTATAGTAGAAACCTGATTAAAGAGTTGTTGTCATCAAGTTCGGGATTAGCAGTAACCACGATCCGAGGCTTTATTGGATCATTGGGTGACTGTGCAGAAATAGTAACTGAATGTAAGAGTAACCAAAAGCAAAGCCATAAAAAGCAAGGCTTTTTTTCAAGTCGGATAAATAGGAGGTCATCTGTTTAGTTTTGTGCATGGCAGGAATGTCCTTAAAACATTTCGGTGGTACTTAAGGTTGTCCCAGTATTGCTAATTTGAGTCAAAAGGCGCAAATAGGGAATCAATTCCACTACACAATACTTTCAAAACAAATAGTGTGGAATACCTATTATGCAGAGATGAAAAAAACTTGAAAAAGGTTTTTGGCTATTTCCCGAACTTGATCAATTCGGAGTTATAATCGATGGTTACTTTAAAATGTTTTAAGGCCGAACCCCCAATGGCACCTTTTACAACTTTATCCATTGATTGGATCATTCCTTTGGACCAGTTTTCGTCTGGTCTTTTAGAAAACAGTACTGGGCCAACTCCAAATTCGCCTATTTTAACCAATGGTACCTCAATAATGTCACGGGACATATCAGATTCAGGGTACACCTTCCAATCGGGATGATTTTTTTGCCATTTGTCAAAAATGGAAGCAGCAATGAATGATCCTGCCAAAGTGCTTTTGTTGGTTTGAAGCAATTTTTGCCCATTCTCTGAAAGCACAAAAGTTGCACCTGTGTCAAAAAGGACATCTATGGTTTCTCCTTCAACTTGAATTTTCATGCTTGGATGCCCATAGATAGGAATTCCGGCGTCATTTTTTTTGAACCCTATCTTTTGTATGTTGTGATCATTCTTGGGGTCTTCATCCAGCGGGGTGTTTACCCATATTTCTTGATCAATGTAATTAAGGGTCCATGATTTTCCCATAAAAAATCCTTGCCCTAAAAAAACTTTCATCATGGGTAATTTATCTGCGAACATTTTTAACTCCTCGTCTTCTGGAGGAACTATCAAATAAGGCTCATCAATAAGGGAGAAAGGTTTTCTTAGAGCAAAATATCGCATAGGCATAGGTGCCGGGAATTTTGGATCATTTGTAAGGTCACCGAACAGAATATACTCCATTGGCATCACTCCTTTAAGAAAACCTTTCTTTGTTTTGTCGGATATAGAAGATGTGTTTTTGGCAAAAGGCATCAGCATTGATAACCCTCCGCCACTATCACAGAATCCCAAAATAGTATCGTTGTTTGCCATGGGAATCTTTACAAGGAAACGCGCACCGTCCAGGAAGTGGGATGGGACCTTATGAGGTGGAGGCGTAGAATCCTGCTTTAAAAATAGGCTTTCAGAGTGCAAATAATTTGCATCTAATTTCTTGATTGTGAAAAAGTTGATTGCGAAGAGGGCCACAATAGCCAAGATGCCCAACAATGTAAATTTGATAATTTTTTTCATGCCCAAAATATACTTCTATTGTATTGGTTTTATTTGAATGAATGGCACCTTTGGAAAAGGCATCATTTTAAGTATTTCATCTTGGGGTTATGACTACAGAATCTTTTTAGGATTTCTGTTAAGATTTTGCAAATTAAAGATTTAAATCTATTGAGGGCAAAATATTCTTTTTTAGAGGACTATCTTTCTTTCGATCATAATAATAGAAAATAGATCCAAGTAAAGAATGTACCCTTTGCATTTTAGGTAGTCCTAGCTATTTCTTTGAGGTTGGACCAATGCAGTAGGCGCATATCCAAAATGCTTTTTAAAGGCAAAAGAGAAATGCGACAGGTTCTCAAAACCTGTTTCCAGATAGACCTCTACCGGTTTTCGTTCTTTTTTGGCCAATTGGTAATGTGCCAGTTCCAGACGTTTTTGGGTAAGCCAACGCTGTGGGGTGGTATGGAACACTTTTTGAAAATCCCGTTTAAAGGTGGTCAGGCTCCGGCCGGACAAATAGCTGAACTTTTCCAACGGCATATTGAACATGAAATTCCGCTCCATAAAAGTGGCCAGATCTATTTTGTACGGTTCCTCAAAATTGGCCAAAATGTTGTCGATGTCCCTGTCCAATGTTCTGAGGATGGATATGGCCTCGGTGATTTTCAAGGAAGCGATGTTTTCTGGAAATTCCTCTTCCTGCATTTCAAAATAGGGGATTAGGGAGGATAGGCAACTTTTCAACAACGGATGGCTTCCAAAACGGATGATTTTTGGTGCTGGAACGACTTTGGGCCTTACATCCAATTTGGTATAGAAGTCCCGGAGCCTGTCCGTGGATAGGTGCATCACCACGGATTGATGCGGTAGCCCATCTTTTGGATAGTTGATGATGGTGGCCAGTTGGTTTCTGGGAATCAGGAAGATGTCCCCGGGCTTGAACACATGGCTTTCTTCTGCCTGAATGATCTTGGTTTCGCCTGAAATGAACCACACAAGCATATGGTGGTCAAACACCACTTCCGTTTTGAACAGCTTGTCCTCATAGGAGGAAAGCTTGATCTCGGGTGTGATATATTTTAATTGATAGTCCATAGGCCTGTGTGGTATAAAGGTAGCAATATCAGTGGACGGGAAATGATATCCCGGTCAAATCTTCGCTCAACTCCCACAGTTGCTTTGCAAAGGTCATGTCAAGCGCATAAGGATTGATGCCCCTCGACAGGGATGCATCGGAGGACAGTGCCGCAATATCCACATCTTCGCAGTACACCCCTCCAAGTTGGGTGAGCAATGGACTGGTAGCACACCATACCGTTGTGGCGGCTCCTTGGGGAATGGTTTTTAGGGATGCTGCCACTTCGGGCAAAATATTGCCTTCGGCATCACAAAAACCCATTTGTTGGAAGAGTTCCAACGATGCTTCCCTAGCCAACTCGGTCCCGCCTATGGAACCGGGATGTAATGAATAGGCCCTAACGTTGTATGATTTGGCCCTGTTGTCCAGTTCAAGCGAAAATAGGTTCACTGCTGTTTTTGACTGACCATAGGCCTGCAAGGTTTCGTAGTCCCTTTTCAGAAAATTGGGGTCGTCAAAGTTGAAAGGAGCAAATTGGTGACCGGACGAAGAAACATTGACCACTCGCGAGCCATTTGCCTTTTTCAGCGAAGGCCATAGTCTGGCCGTGAGTTGAAACTGCGCCAAATAGTTGGTTGCCAGTTGGGATTCCATACCACGTTTATCCCGCCGTAAAGGCACCCACATAATGCCCGCATTGTTGATGAGCAAATGCAACGGTCTGCCCGAAGCGAGGAATTTTTCCGCAAAGGCATCGATGGATTTGGGGTCCATCAAGTCCATGGTCTCCACTTCAATGTTGGCCATTCCCTGTAGATTGATTTTGGCCTTTTCAATATCCCTTGCCGGAACGATCACGGTGGCCCCTGCGCTTGCCAACGTTTTGGTGGTTTCCAGACCGATGCCTGTGTTGCCCCCGGTCACGATGGCAATTTTCCCTGTAAGATCTATCCCTTGGATGACTTCAGCTGCGGTTGACGTTGCATTGAATCCTGAGCCGATGGGGTTCTGCAATGCCCCTTGATAATTGTGTTGTTCCATATTTGATTTGTTTTATGGAGCAAAATTGGAGAAGGAATTGGCAGATGGTTTTGTTCAAACGTCCGATGTTACTTTGTTCAAAAGTTCATCTATCTCGTTTTGGGTAAGTTACCCCCGTTGTTTTACAAAACCTATTTTGCTATTTCCACAGCAAAGCTGTTCCCATAACTCCCAATAAATCATTATCTTTGCGGCCCTAAAGTCAGATGGGCAGATGAACAAAAAGGTTGCATTTTACACACTCGGTTGCAAGCTCAATTTCTCCGAAACTTCCACCATAGCGCGGAGTTTTGAAAAGGAGGACTTTGAGCGTGTTGACTTTTCCGAACGGGCCGATGTGTATGTGATCAATACCTGCTCCGTCACCGAAAATGCCGACAAGCGTTTCAAGAGTATCGTGAAACAGGCCCAAAAAGCAAACCCTGAGGCCTTTGTGGCCGCTGTGGGGTGCTATGCGCAGCTCAAGCCCGAAGAACTGGCCGCTGTGGATGGGGTGGACTTGGTTTTGGGAGCCACCGAGAAGTTCAAGATCACCGATTACCTGAACGATCTCACCAAGAATGATGGGGGAGAAGTGCATTCCTGCGAAATTGAGGAAGCGGATTTTTATGTGGGCAGCTATGCCATCGGGGACCGTACCCGTGCTTTTTTAAAGGTGCAGGATGGGTGCGACTACAAATGCACCTATTGCACCATTCCTTTGGCCCGCGGTATTTCCCGAAGCGATTCTTTGGAGAACGTTCTGCAAAATGCCCGTGAGATCGCGGCGCAGGACATCAAGGAAATTGTGCTGACCGGGGTGAATATTGGCGATTATGGAAAGGGTGAGTTTGGCAACAAGCGGCACGAGCATACCTTTTTTGACCTTGTAAAGGCCCTGGACCAAATTGATGGCATCCATCGCCTGCGCATATCGTCCATAGAACCCAATTTGTTGAAGAACGAGACCATTGATTTTGTGTCGCAGAGCAATTCCTTTGTGCCCCATTTCCATGTGCCCCTGCAAAGTGGTAGCGATACCATTTTGCGGTTGATGCGAAGGAGGTATCTCTCCAATCTGTATGTGGATAGGGTGAATCGTATCAAAAAGGCCATGCCACATGCTTGTATAGGGGTGGATGTGATCGTGGGGTTCCCCGGGGAGACCGACGAACATTTCCTTGAAACCTATCATTTTCTGAACGAACTGGACATTTCATACCTGCACGTTTTCACCTATTCCGAAAGGGACAACACCTTGGCGGCGGACATGGAAGGGGCGGTTCCCAAAAACGTGAGGAACAAACGCAGTAAAATGCTCCGCGGTCTATCTACCAAAAAGCGAAGGGCGTTTTATGAGAGCCAATTGGGCACCACTAGGACCGTATTGTTCGAAGGTGATAACAAGATGGGCTATATTCACGGGTTTACGGAAAACTATGTGAAGGTAAAGGCTCCTTGGAACCCAGAACTGGTGAACACTTTACACCATGTGGAGCTTACGGAGATCGATGAGGACGGTCTGGTACGCTTCGAGTTTGTCACCGATACCATTTTGGCATAAAAAAAGCCTTCCGGGAGGGAGGGCTTTGATTTTCTTGAATGTTGGTGGGTATCAGATGCGGATTCCCACGGGCAACATTTCCTTGTACTGTCTGTTCTTTCTCAAAAAACCTGCAATGTGCGGGCTGGTCGGGACCACGCGAAGGTTTTTTTCCTGGATTTGGTGCAGAACGGCTTTGATGAAGTCCTCTTTGAATCCCTCTTGGTCAATTTCCTCAGGAATCACCAGCTTGGTCAAAAAGACTTTGCGCTCCTGGGAAGAGTATTCAATTTTGGCTAAATGCCCATTGACCCTAGCTTCAAACTGGCGCAAGAAACTATTGTCGTTAATTTCCATTTCTGTCATATAGTACTGTTTTTAATGACTCTGTAAGATTTAGACCATCCCTAAAGATGATCAGATCAATCCCCTTAAAAAAATAGTTCAATAATTGGGGTCAGCTACAAAAGGGATACAAAATTAGTCAAAAAATTGTTAATTTCCTAGTGGTTGACGATCTTTGGTGGAATATGCCTGATACAAAAACCCATGTGTACCTGATGCCTGGAATGGCAGCCGCACCATCTATTTTTGAGGGCATCCATCTTTCTCCCGAAACTTTTGAGGTCCATTTGTTGGATTGGACCATCCCGGAAAAAGGGATGTCCCTAGAAGCCTACGCGCAGCAAATGTGTACCCGCATACAACATGAAAATCCTGTATTGCTGGGGGTTTCCTTCGGAGGGATGTTGGTGCAGGAGATGGCCAAGTTCATCCACCCCAAAAAGGTGATCGTGGTCTCCTCGGTAAAAAGCAGGACGGAACTTCCCAAGCGCATGCTCTTTGCCAAATATACCAAGGTGCACAAACTGCTCCCGACGGGGTTGGTGACCAATGTGGAGCTTTTGGCCAAATATGCCTTTGGCGAAACGGTGACCAAGCGTTTGCACCTCTATGAAAAATACCTTTCCGTCCGGGACAAGCAGTATATCGATTGGTCCATTGACCAGATTGTGAACTGGAACCAGACCGTACCGCCCCCGAACGTGGTGCATATCCAAGGGGAAAAGGACACGGTTTTTCCCGTGGCCAACATCAAGCAGTGCATAGTGGTGAAGAATGGCACCCACACCATGATCATCCACCGGACAAGGTGGTTCAATGAAAATCTCCCCACAATAATTTTAGGATAAGCACGTCTATATAGTATCTTTACGGTACCCTATAAAAATTTTGGCTATGAAACATATCAAGAACATATTGGCATTTATTGGATTGATCGCGGTGACCGGCACCTTTATTTTTGCGGTGCAGTCGACCCCGGAACCTGTTGAGGAAAAAACTCCCGAAGCAGAGGTGGTAAACGATAAAAATGTGGCCCAAGGCTACAGGATCAGTGCTATCGAGATTCCCAAAGACCTCAATTTTGCGGGCGAGCCCGTTCCTTTGGACGACCCGGAAATCATGGAGCGCGTAGATCGTGAGTTTTTGGTGAACACGTATTGGCAATCCAATGCTTTGTTGCTGATGAAACGCGCCAACAAGTATTTCCCCATTATAGAGCCCATTTTGAAAAAGAACGGTATCCCGGACGATTTCAAATATTTGGCCGTGGCCGAAAGTGGCCTTCAAAACGTGGTGTCACCTGCAGGGGCTACGGGTTTTTGGCAGATCATGAAAGATACGGGCAGGGAATATGGCCTTGAGGTGAACGATAATGTGGACGAGCGGTACCATGTGGAAAAATCCACCCAGGTGGCCTGTGACTATCTGAAGAAATGGAAGGAACGATTTGGTAGCTGGACACTCACTGCTGCGGCCTACAATGCAGGCCCTGCGGGTATCCAACGGTTTATGGGCATCCAGAAAGCAGGGGATTACTACGATCTATTGTTGGGCGAGGAGACCGGCCGCTACGTGTTCCGCATCATGGCCATCAAAGAGATCATTGCCAACCCTGGAAAGTATGGCTTTTTGGTGGAAGAAGGCGATTTGTACACCGAAGTGCCCACTTTTACGGTAGAAGTGGATACGGCCGTGGCCAGTTGGGCTGACTTTGCCCAGCTTTACGAGATCAACTATAAAGTGCTGAAAAGGCACAACCCTTGGTTGCGAGAGCCCCACTTGAACAACAGCTCCCGAAAAAAATATGTGATCGAGATCCCGAACAAGGGGTATTATCGCACATCGAGTGCGGGGAGGTAAAGTACTGATTTAGGAGATTTTGCCCTAAATTTTCTTCATCTGCTGCTGCATCATCTTGATCTGCTCCGTCAGCATATTGTTCTTGTCCAGCTTTTTGGCCTCTTGCAACAGTTGGGTAGCCTCGCGTTTTCTGCGTTTTTGCATGGCGATCCCGGCAAGGCTCAACTTGGCCATGGACACATCATAATCCATGGTAAGTCCCAGTTTCAGTGCCTTTTTGAAGTATTTTTCGGCCTGGGTCAGGTTCTTTTGGGAATAGATGATCCCGTGCAGGTAATTGAAGTAGCCCTGTTGTTTTTTGATGAGTGCTCCCTCGGGATTCTTGATCTTCTCCAACCATTTTTGGGTACCTTCCAAGTCCTGTTTGCGCATACGCAGAAAGGCCAAGAGGATAAACTCGTTCCTGAAGTACAGGAAAATGAACACCAGGGAGAACAGGATAAGGGCAATGCCATTGCCAATGTTGCCCTCCACGAACTGGTACACGGCATAAGCAATGATAAGACCTGCAATAACGAGTTTGATATTTTTGTTGAACATAGAGTTGGAGATTTTTACCGAATGTTTTAGAGGTGGCAAAAGTAACAAAAACAAATTTAAATATTTTCTTTTGGGACTTGCCAAAGTAAAAAGTCTTCGTATATTTGCGCCCAGAATTTTTCGGGAAAACAATTCCCACGAACAAAATCGATAAAAAGTTCCGAAATGAAAAGAACGTATCAGCCGTCAAAAAGGAAGAGAAGAAACAAGCATGGTTTTAGGGAGCGCATGGCGACTGCCAATGGTAGAAAAGTTCTTGCCAGAAGAAGAGCCAAAGGAAGAAAGAGATTAACTGTTTCCTCTGAGCCAAGACATAAAAAATAATGATAGCATTTCAGATTTAAATTAAAGGTGTTACTTTTCTAGGTAACACCTTTTTTTTGACCTGAAAGCAAAAAACAAGCAATAACCCTACAAAAATGCCGAAAAGAAAAGATTTAAAATCCATTTTGATTATTGGTTCTGGCCCTATCATCATCGGTCAGGCATGTGAGTTTGATTATTCTGGTTCCCAAGCACTTAGGTCGCTTCGTGAAGATGGTATCGAGACCATTCTGATCAATAGCAACCCCGCTACGATCATGACCGATCCCACCATGGCGGACCACGTATACCTAAAGCCATTGACCACCAAATCAATCGTTGAGATTTTAAAAAAACACCCCAATGTGGACGCCGTTTTGCCTACTATGGGTGGACAGACCGCGCTGAACCTTTGTATCGAGGCCGACCAAAAAGGCATCTGGAAGGATTTTGGAGTGGAGATCATTGGCGTGGATATTGATGCCATCAACATCACCGAAGACCGTGAAAAATTTAGGGAGCTCATGCTTAAAATTGGTATTGGGATGCCTCCCCAAGCTTCGGCCACTTCGTTCCTAAAAGGAAAGGAAATTGCCCAAGAGTTCGGTTTTCCTTTGGTGATCCGTGCTTCGTTCACCCTTGGTGGTGCCGGGGCAGGTATTGTGTACGATCCCGAGGATTTTGACGATATGTTGAGCCATGGTCTCGAAGTATCGCCCATCCACGAGGTGATGATCGACAAGGCTCTCATGGGTTGGAAAGAATACGAATTGGAGCTGCTTCGCGACAAGAATGACAACGTGGTCATCATCTGTACCATTGAGAATATGGACCCGATGGGTATCCACACCGGGGATTCCATCACCGTGGCCCCAGCGATGACCCTTTCGGATAGGACGTTCCAACGTATGCGGGACATGGCCATCCACATGATGCGCAGTATCGGGGATTTTGCAGGAGGCTGTAATGTACAGTTTGCCGTTAGCCCTGATGAGAAAGAAGATATTATCGCCATCGAGATCAACCCAAGGGTGTCAAGGTCATCTGCTTTGGCGTCCAAAGCGACAGGTTACCCCATTGCAAAGATTGCCGCCAAACTGGCCATTGGTTATACCTTGGACGAATTGGATAACCAGATCACCAAGTCCACTTCGGCTTTGTTCGAACCCACGTTGGACTACGTAATCGTAAAAATTCCACGTTGGAACTTTGATAAGTTTGAAGGATCGGACAGGACTTTGGGACTTCAGATGAAATCCGTAGGGGAGGTCATGGGAATTGGCCGTTCGTTCCAGGAAGCATTGCACAAGGCCACACAATCTTTGGAAATCAAGCGAAATGGATTGGGTGCCGATGGTAAGGGGTACAAAGATTATGAGACCATCATCGAAAAACTACGTGTGCCCAGCTGGGACCGGGTTTTTGTGATCTATGATGCCATTCAGTTGGGTATTCCGTTGAAGAGGATTCACGAGATCACCAAGATAGACATGTGGTTCCTGAAGCAATACGAGGAGCTCCATTTCTTGGAGATGGAAATTTCAAAATATACCATAGAAAGTTTGCCCAAGGCCCTATTGTTGGAAGCCAAGCAGAAAGGTTTTGCCGACCGACAGATAGCCCATATGCTGGACTGTTGGGAAAGCGAGGTCCACAGCAAACGTATGGATATGGGCATCAACCGTGTCTATAAGCTAGTGGATACTTGTGCGGCGGAGTTCAAGGCCGTGACCCCGTATTACTACTCCACTTTTGAAGAGGAAATCGAAACGGCTGATGGGCATCGCTATGTGGCCAACGACAGTATCGTTACGGACAAGAAAAAAGTGGTGGTACTCGGCTCGGGACCCAATCGAATTGGACAAGGTATCGAGTTTGACTACTGCTGTGTCCATGGTGTTCTGGCAGCTGCCGAGTGCGGTTATGAGACCATCATGATCAACTGTAACCCTGAAACGGTTTCCACCGATTTTGATACGGCGGACAAGCTGTACTTTGAGCCTGTGTTCTGGGAGCATATCTACGATATCATCTTGCATGAAAAACCTGAAGGGGTGATTGTGCAGTTGGGTGGACAGACGGCCTTGAAATTGGCCGAGAAGCTGGACAAATACGGAATCAATATCATAGGAACCAGTTTCCAATCCCTGGATTTGGCCGAGGACAGGGGAAGTTTCTCCACCTTGCTGAAGGACAACGATATTCCCTACCCAAGGTTTGGGGTGGCCGAGACTGCCGATGAGGCACTGGAACTGGCTGATGAACTGAACTTCCCGCTATTGGTAAGGCCATCCTACGTATTGGGTGGACAAGGGATGAAGATCGTGATCAACAAAGAAGAACTGGAGGCCCATGTGGTGGACTTGTTGCGAAAGATACCCAATAACAAACTGCTTTTGGACCACTATTTGGATGGGGCGATAGAAGCAGAGGCCGATGCCATTTGTGATGGTGAAGATGTGTATATCATCGGAATCATGGAGCATATTGAGCCTTGTGGAATCCACTCTGGGGACTCAAACGCGACCTTGCCACCATTCAACTTGGGTGAATTTGTAATGCAACAAATAAAAGACCATACCAAAAAGATTGCCTTGGCATTGAATACGGTCGGGTTGATCAACATTCAATTTGCGGTCAAGGATGATATTGTATACATCATCGAAGCGAACCCAAGGGCATCACGTACCGTTCCTTTCATCGCAAAGGCGTATAAAGAACCTTATGTGAACTATGCCACCAAGGTGATGTTGGGCGAGAAAAAGGTGAAGGATTTCGTGTTCAACCCACAATTGGAAGGATACGCCATCAAACAACCGGTGTTCTCCTTCAACAAGTTCCCGAACGTGAACAAAAACCTGGGGCCGGAGATGAAAAGTACAGGGGAGAGTATCCTGTTCATTGAAAGCTTGAAGGATGATGAATTCTATAACCTGTACTCTCGAAGGAAAATGTACTTGAGCAAATAAAATGCGAGAGGGACAACCAATAAAAAAGCCGCTGAAATCCAGCGGCTTTTTTTTATGGCTTCTTGGAAGCGTTTTCCATTTTCTCCAATCGTTCCAGTAGGTTCTGGACCAATTTGTTCTGCTCATCCAATTTTTGGTTGGCAGCTTTCAAATCCTCTATTTCCTTTTGTTGTTGGATGGTGTGGAGGGTGAGTTCCTCTATTTTTTGCAATAGCCTGGCATCCATTTCCCCCAAACTTATCCCATTTTGTTTGACTTCTTCCGCACTGGGCACATTTGGAAGGTGACCGTGCTTTTTAATGAATGATTCGGTCTCCAACAAACCGATCAGGTCATATTCCTTTTCAAACACAAAATCAGGCCAATTGCCTTGAAGTTCCACTTTAACCGCTTCTGCGATCACATTTCCTGCAACGGCAAGCATATACCCTTGTGTGTTCGTTGTGCCGATACCAACGCTTCCAGAAGCGTTCAGGTTGGAAACCCCAACTGTCCCGGCAGTGTAGGATAGATCATTTCCGTTGACGGTCCATGGAGAGGAGACCACATTGGTTCCGTTAAGAAGCAGGGCAGTGGCATCCAATGAGCCTACTTCGATATCCCCAGCAGTGTACGAAAGGTTATTTCCGTTGATGGTCCATGGGGAGGAAACCACATTGGTTCCATTAAGAAGAAGGGTAGTGGCGTCCAATGTACTTACCTCAACACTTCCTGCAGTGTAGGATAGATCATTTCCGTTGATGGTCCAAGGTGAGCTTTGCACTTCCAAACCATCAATCAATAAATCGGTCACATTGAGTTGGGTCGCGAAAATTTGCGATGCATTCACGGTACCATTGACATCCAAAGCAAAACTAGGGTTGGGGGTCAATGTTCCGATTCCCACACTCCCAGATGCGGGAAATGAGTTTTGGCCATAGGTGGTTACAGTGGCGATCAGCGCGATCAGTAAGCTAATTGGGGTAAACTTTTTCATAATTTTTCGGGTTGAAATATATCAAATGAATGACTTCTGAGCGGGATGCCTCTATTCGTACTCCCTAAGCTCGAAAGATAGATTTTCAAAGTTATCGGCAAATACGTTGATACCGTTTTGTAGTTCCAACCTGATTTGGTTGTCGCTCACCAATTCACCCCTTACGCCTGTATGTGAACTGGGAGTGCTAAAAAAGATGACCGTTTTTCCAATATCGATGGACCTGTCCAAGGTTCCCAAATATCTTCCTTGGGATTCCCTGGTCCATACAATGGTAAGGTCAAGGCTGTTGTCCAATATGCTGCTTACAGGGTTATCCGTACCAGTCTGGCTTATCAACGATGCATAGGATTGGTAGTTGAAGTCAGCAGCATCGGCATTGCAGAGGTATTCTGAAGAAGTCACCTCGGCCCCATCCAGCTCGCCATTGCCATTGCTGTCCAAACCAACATCCAATCGATATCCACCATTGGCGCAGTTTACACCGGGCTGCTCTATGACAGTGCCGATCAAACTGGTTAGGCCCTCCGAAGGGTCAAGGTTGCAAAGATATTGGGAGGAAGAAACTTCTGCTGAATCCAATTGGCCATTCCCATTGCTGTCCAGACCAATGTCAAGTCTGAATCCGCCATTGGCGCAGTTAGTGCCGGGCTGTTCCTCTGTTGTACTGATCAGACTGGTTAGGCCATTCGATCCATCTGTTCCATCAGTTCCGTCAATGCCATCCATTCCATCAATGCCATTTGCACCGTCTTCCGAACTACAGGCCATTAATGTCAAAAGAATAAAAAGGAACGTACCTAGCTTTGGGGATAAGGTTTTTTTCATGGGGGTAATATTGCATATCATTTCAACTCACAAACTTAAAAAAAATGCTGTTGAGCGAAATGGGCCAAAGGATGGAATGTGCAATTAATCGGGTGAAATGCACAAACCAGATGAAAGGTGCTGTGAGGGGTTCAAAGTGTAAGGATTCTTACTGAATCAACCCAAAAGATTCCGCAATCACACCATAGGTTTTTGCGTGTTCTTCTTTCTTGCTTTTGAGCGTCCAGGCCATGAGCATATATACATTTACCGGGCCTTCCACAAACGTCAGGAAATACGAGATTTCCTCATCGACGCCATCCACATGGGCATCCATTTCCACTTGCTCGGCATCAAGACCGTTTATCTTCAATGATCTGGGTGAGGTTTGTGTGTTGACCCGCATCCGTTCATTGAAAAGTTGCACCTGGATGTCCCTGTAATTTTCTATCAGCGAGAGATTTTCGTCATAGCTGTCCAGTTCCTTGAAAAGGTCCATAAACTCATCCTTGGGCTCGTCAATGATAATGGTGTAGGCCTCTTTGAACAGGTTTTGGTATTGCAGGGAAGCCTCATCGTTCAGGCCAGTGGTGCTCTTCATGAACCTGGGGATGTCTATTTGGTACCGATTATCCACCACAACAGTGCTAAAATCCTCAGGTTGTAGCTCCGGGTTGGATTTTTTGGTCTTGAAATCGATGCAGGACGTAAACGAAAGGCTTACGAACAATAGGAGGGCCATTTTTTTCATAAGGATGGTTTAGTGGTGTATTAGTTTTGGGACGAATATAAGGTTTAATTGTTTTTCAAAAACAAAAGACCCCGATCGGGGCCTTTGAATGTACTTTCGGTACTTGCTCAATCCTGTAAGGGCTTGTGCGTGCTCACCGATATACGGTTCCAGGCATTGATGGCTACAATGGCCATGACAATCTGTGCGAAATAATGTTCATCAAAGAGCTGTATGGCCCTGTTGTAGGTTTCTTGGGTCAGCCCCTTTTGGTGCACCAGGGTGATTTCCTCCGTCATCTTCAAAATGACTTGTTCTTCTTCGGTATACAGTTCGGTGTCCCACCAGGCATCCAGCAGGAACAACCGTTGTGGGTCTACACCCATTTTTAGGGCATCCTTGGTGTGCATGTTGATACAGAAGGCACATCCGTTGAGTTGGGAGGCCCTTATCTTGATCAATTCATAATGGATTTTGTCCAGTTGGCTCTGTTGGATATACTTTTCCAGTCCAAACATGGCCTTGAATGCCAAAGGTTCCGTTGCATCAATTTGAATTCTTTGTTCCATGATTTTTGTTTTTTGAATACAGTGCGAAGGTATTTCACGGCCTGTCCAAAAAACTTAAACAGGTTTAAGAACGCTTTTTGGCACGTATCTCGCTCACATATTCGGGCGTGAGCCCCAAAAAGGAAGCAATCAGGTACTGGGGCACCCGTTGGGCAAACTTGGGGTAGTGCTCAGTGAAATGGAAATAGATCTCTTCTTTGGAAAAATCGGACAGATATTTGGTCCTCATGAGGGAAGCTCCATATGCAGTCTGGTAGATTACCCGAAAATAGCGTTCGAGCTGCGGGTGTTTCTCCAATAAGCGTTCCTGTTGGTCCAGACTGATAGAGAGTACCTCACTTTTCTCCACGGCTTGGATGGAAAAGTCCGTATTGGTCTTGTTCTGGAACGCCAAAAGGTCGGTGAGCCACCAGTGTTCCAATGCGAACTGCACCGTGCGTTCCGCTCCTTTTTCATTGACGAAATACATGTGCAGGCAACCTTTCAGGACCACATGGGTATGGGTACAGGGCCCACCGGCGTGCATCAATGTTTCCTTTTTGGACAGCTTTCGTTTTTCAAAAAAAGATAACATGTCATGGAATTCTTCTTCCGAAAGGGCCACATATTGACCCAAATGCCTGAAAAATGACTCAAGTGATGCCTCTTTCATGAAAATGATCCATTTGGAACGGACAAGTTACGCAGGAAAACGGAAAATGGGTATAGATGAGGCCCATATCATCACTTTTGTTAAAACAATCACCATTATTTTACACTTAATGAAGGTATTGTTTGCCTATACAAATTTTATGGTAAAAATGATTTCTTGATTTCTGATTTTAACCATAATTAACACAGACTATTTGTTGGAGAAACTTCGGTGACCTAGTTTTGTTGCCCAAATGAAAAAGGCATTCCACTTTTATTTTCTTCCCCTATGTGTCCTTTTGTTGGGAGGGTTCATCAATCTATATGCGGATTCGCAGTACGATTCTGAGCCGGAGAATGCCTGTATCATCCAGTACGAACAAGACCAATGTCCAGTAGCTTCCATCGGATTGCAACATTTGGATTTGGAGAAAAAGCACTATGCCGAGACCGAGGTAGGTGAAAAAGAGGAAAAGGACGAAGAGGCCTCTTCATACAATTCAGATTTTGGACATGGCAGTTATTTGACTGCCTTTTTTTATGTTCCTATCGGGGAACAGAATGCCAGTGAACTTGGAACGAATCCCAAGCATTTTGCTTCGGATTCCAAAATCGTTGACCTTAAACGGCACATCCGGTTCCAGGTTTTTAGAATTTAGTATTTCCACCCAAGGAAGGCAATTTTTCATTCCACCGCTTTCCATATCCCGCCCTTTTTGGGCCATTTTCATTGACCGGGCAATCCCATCACGACGATAGGGGTTTCCCAAAGTACATCACAAAAATCAATTTCTAAACCAGTAAAGACCATGAGGAAAGTTACCATCTTCCTTGGCATGCTTGTGTTGCTTTGTTATACAAGTTGCGAATCCAAAAAACACGAAAAAAAGGACGAGACCAAATACCTCGTTTCCAGTCCTATCCAAAAGGACACCTCCATCACCAAAGATTATGTCTGTCAGATCCATTCCATTAGGCACATTGAGCTAAGGGCCTTGGAAAAGGGATATTTGCAGCACATTTATGTGGATGAGGGACAATATGTAAAAAAGGGACAGCAAATGTTCCACATCATGCCCAATGTCTATCAGGCAGATTTACAAAAAGCAAAAGCAGAGGCCGAAGTTGCCGAGATCGAATACAAGAACACCCAACTGTTGGCAGATGGGAACGTGGTCTCTTCCAATGAACTGGCCATGGCGAAGGCCGAATTTGACAGGGCCAAGGCCGAAGTGGCCCTCGCTCAGACCCATTTGGGCTTTACGGACATCCGAGCCCCCTTTGACGGCATCATGCACCACTTGGAAGCAAGGGAAGGGAGCCTTTTGGACGAAGGGGAACTGTTGACCACCTTGTCCGACAACAGCAAAATGTGGGTCTATTTCAATGTGCCCGAGGCCGAATATTTGGATTACATCACCAGTGCCAAAAAGAACAACAAGCAAGAGGTGGAACTCTTGATGGCGAACAACAAAAAGTTCAATCAGCCTGGAGTTGTGGAAACCATTGAAGGGGAATTCAACAACGAGACAGGGAACATTGCTTTCCGGGCCACTTTTGGCAACCCCGACGGCATTCTTCGCCATGGGGAAACCGGAAGCATCTTGATGACCGTTCCCTTGAAGAATGCCCTGCTCATCCCCCAAAAGGCCACTTTTGAGGTGTTGGACAAAAAATACGTGTTCGTCATTGACAAAGATGATAAAGTAAGTCAGCGCGAAGTAACGATAGGGGCCGAACTTCAACACCTGTTTGTAGTGGAAAAGGGACTTTCAAAAGATGATAAAGTATTGTTGGAAGGTATCCGTATGGTCAAGAATGGCGAGAAGATCCACTATGTGTTCGAGAAACCAGAGAAGATCTTGACGAGCCTGGACCTGTACGCAGAGTAACAACCTAAAAATCTTCAGACAAGATGTTCAAAAAATTTATCCATAGGCCAGTATTGGCCATTGTGATCTCTGTGATCATTGTGTTCACGGGACTACTTGCCATCAAGCAGTTGCCCATCTCACAGTTTCCCCAGATCGCCCCAACTACTGTAAACATATTCATTGCCTACCCTGGTGCCAGTGCCGACGTGTTGGTGAAATCGACCTTGATTCCTTTGGAAACGGCGATCAACGGGGTACAGGGCATGCGTTATATCGCTTCCGATGCCACTAGTGCAGGGGAAGGAACCGTTCGTATCATTTTTGAACCGGGCACGGACCCCAACGAAGCGGTGGTGCGGGTCAAAACGCGAGTAGACCAGGTGATGCCCTTATTGCCCGATCTGGTGCAGCGGGAAGGGGTGATCATTACCCCGGTAATTCCCAGTATGCTGATGTATGTAAACCTCTATAGCAAGGAGGACAATGCAGATGAACTGTTCCTGTACAACTATGCCTACACCAAAATGATTCCCGAAATCCAAAGGATCAATGGTATAGCCACTGCCCAAATTTTGGGAAGTAGAAAGTTTGCTATGCGAATTTGGTTGAAACCGGACCGTATGCGGGCCTATAGTGTGTCTGCAGAAGAAATCTTGGAGGCGATGGAGGAACAGAGTATCATTGCCCGTCCCGGTAGATTGGGACAGAGTTCAGGTAGAAATGCCCAATCCTTGGAGTATGTGTTGGTCTACCAAGACCGATATAGTGAACCCGAGCAGTACAAGGATATTATTATAAAAGCCAATGAGGAAGGGGAAATCCTAAAATTGGGCGATTTGGCCGATGTGGAGCTCGGTAGCGAGTTTTTCGATATTTACTCCAATTTGGATGGGAGACCTTCTGCTTCCATTGTGTTAAAACAAACGTTTGGCAGCAATGGTAGTGAGGTAATCAAGGAGGTAAAAGCAAAATTGAAAGAATTGGAAGCCGATCTTCCCCCCGGCATGGACTATCAGATCAGTTATGACGTGTCCAACTTCTTGGACGCCTCCATTGATCAAGTGATCCATACACTGCGTGATGCGTTCATTTTGGTGGCCATTGTGGTGTTCCTCTTCTTGGGGGATTGGCGGTCTACACTCATCCCGATCATTGCGGTGCCCGTATCATTGATCGGTGCTTTCTTTGTGATGCAATTGTTCGGACTGTCCATCAACCTGATCACACTTTTTGCCTTGGTATTGGCCATTGGTATTGTGGTGGACAACGCGATTGTCGTCGTGGAAGCGGTGCACGTGAAGATGCACGAGGAAAACCTCACGCCATACAAAGCGTCCTATGAAGTTTTGGGAGAGATTGGGGGTGCCATTATCGCCATTACTTTGGTAATGACCTCGGTGTTCATTCCTATTTCCTTCATGACGGGGCCAGTTGGGGTCTTCTACCGACAGTTCTCCATCACCATGGCAGGATCCATTGTGATTTCGGCGATAGTCGCATTGACATTGACCCCTGTACTCTGTGCCATGATGTTGAAGAACACCCATGGAAAGGAACGCAGGAAATCCCCAGTGAACCGTTTCATCGATTGGTTCAATGGCAAGTTTGAAAAACTTACGGGAAGGTATGTAGGTGTCTTGAACAAGATTGTGAACCGAAGGGTGGTCACTTTTGGTATCCTTATCGCTTTTTGCGCAGGAATCTTCTTTACGAACCAAGTGTTGCCTGCCGGATTTATTCCCAATGAGGACCAAGGGATGATCTACGCCATCATCCAGACCCCTCCAGGTGCTACCTTGGAGCGTACCAATGCCGTGGCACGAAAACTTCAGGAAATCTGCGAAGAAACCGAAGGTGTGGAATCCGTTTCGTCCTTGGCTGGTTATGAGATTATGACCGAGGGTAGGGGTTCCAACGCCGGTACCTGTCTCATCAACCTAAAACCATGGTCCGAAAGGGAACATACCGTTCACGAGATTATGGAAGAATTGGAGGAAGAAACCAAAGACCTGGGAGCGGTCATAGAATACTTTGAACCCCCCGCCGTTCCTGGGTTCGGTTCTTCCGGTGGTTTTGCCATGCGTTTGTTGGACAAGACCAATGGTACCGACTACCACGAGTTCGAAAGGGTGAACAATGACTTTATGGAGGCTCTAAGGCAGCGTAAGGAGTTGACAGGTCTGTTTACCTTCTATGCGGCCAATTATCCTCAGTATGAGCTGAAAATCAATAATAAGGCAGCGATGCAGAAAGGTGTTTCCATAGGAAAAGCCATGGAGAACCTGAACATTTTGATCGGTAGTACGTACGAGCAAGGGTTCATCCGTTTTGGTCGATTCTTCAAGGTATATACCCAGGCAGCGCCAGAATATCGTGCACTTCCATCGGATTTGGAAAAACTCTTTGTGAAGAACGAAGAGGGCGAAATGGTGCCGTATTCCGCTTTCATGACCATGGAAAAACGTTTGGGTCCCAACGAGATCACCCGTTATAACCTTTACAACTCTGCGGCCATCAACGGTCTGCCCGCAAAAGGCTATACCACGGGCGATGCCATCGATGCGATTAAGGAAGTAGCGGCACAGACCCTGCCCCGTGGCTACGATATCGCCTGGGAAGGATTGTCGTTTGATGAGGCACAGCGCGGTAATGAGTCGCTCTATATTTTCATCGTGGTATTGATCTTCGTGTATTTGGTGCTGGCGGCGCAATACGAGAGCTTCTTGCTGCCCATGGCCGTGATCCTTTCCTTGCCCGTTGGGGTATTTGGTTCCTTCTTCCTGTTGAAGTTGATGGGATTGGCCAACGACGTGTATGCACAGATTGGGGTCATCATGCTGGTGGGACTGCTGGGCAAAAACGCGGTATTGATCGTGGAGTTTGCCGTTCAGAAACACCGACAGGGCGCCACGATCCTGGAAGCGGCCATTGAAGGTTCCAAGCAACGATTCCGACCAATTTTGATGACATCCTTTGCCTTTATCGCCGGTTTGATTCCATTGGTGGTCGCTTCGGGCGCCGGAGCCATCGGTAACCGCACCATTGGAGGTTCGGCACTGGGAGGGATGCTTATCGGGACCATTTTCGGGGTGTTGCTGATTCCTGGATTGTATTTCATTTTCGCCAAGATGTCCGAAGGCAAGAGCCTTATCAAGGACGAACACGATGAACCGATTTCCGAAGAATTGTTCAAGGAGAATGAAAACGAAAGTAGGCTACGTGCACGCTTGCGCGAGGTGAACAAACTGTTGAAAAAAATGACCACACGAAATGGAAAAAAAAAGAAAAATGACAAAGATGAAGAACAGTAGATCATTTTTAATAGGGGTTATTTCGCTTGTGGCCTTTTATGCTTGTGTGCCCACCCGCGAGATCCGGGACGAGAATACCTTGGTTCCCGAGCAGTACCAAAACCAGTCCACGGACACCGTGAACTCGGGGTTGGTGCAATGGAAGGAGTTTTTCAAAGATCCCAACCTGATTGCCTTGATCGATACGGCCTTGGTGAAAAACCAGGAATTAAACATCATGTTACAACAAGTGGACATGTCCAAGAACGTGATTCGGGCCAAAACCGGGGAATATTTGCCCTTTGTCAACTTTCAGGCCGGTGCCGAAGTGGAAAAAGTAGGGGAGTATACCCGCAATGGTGCTGTGGAGAAGAACCTCGAAGTGAAGGAAGGGGAAGAATTTCCCGAACCCCTGACCAATTATGGTCTGGGTGCCTTTGCCACTTGGGAACTCGATGTGTGGAAGAAACTTCGCAATGAGAAAAAGGCGGCCGTGTACGAATACCTTTCCAGCGTGGAAGGGAAGAACTTCATGGTCACCAATTTGGTTGCGGAGATTGCGGATTCCTATTATGAGCTGATGGCGTTGGACAACCAATTGGCCATCATTGACCAAAACTTGGAAATCCAGCAGAATGCCCTCAACATGGTGAAACTCCAGAAGCAGGCGGCCCGTGCCACCGAATTGGCGGTGCAGCGTTTTCAGGCGGAAGTGTTGAAGAACCAAAGCCACAAGTACGAGATCCAGCAGGAAATCGTGGAGACCGAGAACAAACTCAATTTCTTGATCGGTAGGTCACCACAGCATATCAATCGTACTTCGGATAATTTTATCGATACCCCGATTGATCATCTTTATGCAGGAGTTCCTTCGCAATTGTTGCAGAACCGTCCCGATGTGCGTCAAGCTGAATTGGAATTGGCAGCCGCCAAATTGGACACCAAAGCGGCCAAGGCCAGTTTCTATCCACAGTTTACCATCAAGGCGGGTGTGGGGTTGGAAGCATTCGACACCAAATACTTGACCACCACGCCAGAATCCGTTCTGTATTCGGTGATGGGCGACATGGTGGCGCCCTTGATCAACAGAAATGCGATCAAGGCGCAGTATCTGAATGCGACGGACAGACAGTTGCAGGCGGTGTACGAGTATGAAAAAGCCATTTTGAACGCCTATATCGAAGTGGCCAACCAGTTGTCCAACATCGACAATTTGAAGAAAAGCTATGAATTAAAAGACGGTCAAGTACAGGCCCTGACCCAATCCATTGATCTTTCCACACGTTTGTTCCAATCCGCACGAGTGGAATATATCGAGGTGCTTTTGGCGCAACGGGAGGCTTTGGAATCGAAGATGGAGCTTGTAGAGACCAAAAAAGACCAGATGCTGGCCCAAGTAAAGATGTACCGGTCTTTGGGCGGCGGCTGGAATTAATGCCCCAAAACCAATGGACCTACTGTGTTGGCTGTTGATTTACCCAAGTGAAAGCCCATTTACATTTGTAAATGGGCTTTTTTTTATGGGTTTCTATGCTTTGGAGGTTATTCATCATTCAGTGAATCAATACCTTGGTCTTTTAATTGTTCAAGATGCCCCTTCATAGCATTGACCTGCTGGGGCGGATGCCCTTGCCAGATCGTGATTTCACCAACTACTTTGAAAGGATGGGTGGAACGATAGGATTTTGTCGGATTTCCAGGAAATTTCTGATCGGTCAAATCTGGGTCGTCCTCAATTTCCCCGGTGGGTTCCACCAGATAAATCCGCTCGTGACCTTCTCCCAAAGCGAGTTCGGCACCCCAGATGGCGGCATCCAAAGTAGCGGTCAGAAAGATGTATTTGGCATTTTTCCGTTGGCCAAAGTTGGAATTGTATCCAGGTTCGATGGTATCACCGATTTTAAGGTCAGCCTTTGTGCCGTGAAAATAGGTTTGGGCAAAAGGGCTTGGGGCCAGGTTTTGATGTTCTTTGTCTTGTTCCAATGAAATTTATCTTATCTTTTTTGTAGGTTGAACACGGTTCCCGCGGGATCTTGGATCCAATGCATGTTTTTGGGAATTTCCTCAATCTCGTCACAAGTTTCCACTCCGTTCTGTTCTAGGTAATTTGTTGCTTCTTCCACATCAGGAACGGTAAGCTGCAACCACGTTTCTGAGTGGGTGTAGTTGTCCACACAATCCAGCCATATAATATTATTGCCAAATTTCACCTCGTGTGTTCTTGAAACCGTTGGGTTGTCAATGGGCTTTTCTTCCACTTTCAATTTTAGAATATCCTTGTAGAAAGCAACAGTTTTGTCATACTTACTTTTTGGAATTTTTAGGGCAATATTGATTCCGGCTTCAAATTTTGGGGTCATTTGTATTTATAAGGTTTATGGCCACCAAGAGGAGCAAGGTGACGAGTGATTTTTTTGTTGGGATGGGATTAAAAAGTTTTAGATTTCTAAAAATACGGAATAATTCTCCTTATAAATGAAGAAGAATAAAATATTAGGAATAGCTGGTCAGTACGTAGTGGTCATGTTGCTGTCCACACAGATGACAAAGTCCGCAATGCCTATGTTTTCCTCATCCAATTGGTGAACATCGTCTTGCATGACGGTAGAAATGGTGCCGTATTGCAGGTCGGGTCGGTCTTTTTTCAAATACCAGACAATGCCTTCATAGTCGTTGGAGTGGTAGGCCCCGTTGTAGTGGAGGAACAAACTGCCTTCTTTGTAGTTTTTTAGCATGAAATGCGCCATGGTGGCATCTTTGATGGCCTGGGCCATTACTAGGGAAGGAGTGGCGTGCTCCCCCATCATGGCTAACATTTTCTTATATCCGGGCAGTTCAGGGTCGTAAGCAATCGGTAAGGGGGCTATCCACGACTTTTCCTCTTGGGTAAGGGTGTCCAAAACCTGAAAACCACCTCCTTTATAAACTAGGCTGGCATAGCGACGGGGCACATTGGAGGCCACGAAGACCAGTTTTTTGTCCTTGGCGAAATCCACCAAGGGAGCATAATCGGTTTTGTGGTTGTTCCACAGTCGAGCCGTGGAATCCAATGCCTTGTAATCGATGCTGCCCGCCAAATAGGCATCCAACTCATCCTGATTGTCGGCTTCCAGCATTTCGGCACCTAAGATCAGCGGTCTTTTGGCATACAGGTCGGAAGTCAACTCGTATTGCAACCAGTGTGCAATGGGGTTGTTGTGCAGTTCCCCGAAGAGCACCATATCCTTTTCCTCCAAACCCTTCAACATTTTTTCATAGGATACCTTTTTGCCCTTGGCGTTGTAGATGATATAAGGGGTTTTCTGAGCGAAACCAAAGGTTAGGTAAAGGATGCAGGCGAAAAGGGAGAGGAGTTTTTTCATTTTTTTGTTGTCAGGATATCAATTAAAAGTTAGTGCGGAGATTTATTGCTTCCACCAACCATTTTGCTTTCTAATGTAGACTATTTGTCCAGTGTGATAAGCGGTATGAGTGCACATATTGGCAATTTCACTGCCCCAATCATTGATTTGTTTTTCTGTTGCATTTTCAACCAGGGTTTCCCATTCGGTTTGTATACTGTCCAGCTTTCTTAAAGTTTTTACCCATTCTTCCTCACTGTACTTCTCAAAAGTCTCCTCGTTTTTGATATTTAAATCGGTAAAATTTTCGTTTTTGAAGGCCCTTAAGTTTGTTTCATTCCAAAACAGTAAATGGGAAGTCAACTCACTTATTGAATGATTTGTGGTGCTATCTTTCCAGCTTGCCTGTTCAAAAGTAACACCATCCAATGCCACCTTGGTCGGAGCAAACCATTCCTCCTGGGTATGGGTGTTTTTTAATTGTTGGGCAAGAAAAGCCTTCATTTGTAAACCATTCGGTTTACTGGAACAACTCATCAAGAGCAACCCTATGCCGAAAACAAATATCGATTTCACCATCTTTATACGAATGATTACTCTTCCCACTCCGTATGAAAAATCCCTTCGCGGTCCACACGCTCATAGGTGTGCGAGCCAAAATAGTCGCGTTGCGCTTGGATTAGGTTCAACGGTAATCGGCTGCTGGTATACGCATCAAAATAGGTGAGTGCATTGGAGAGCCCCGCCAAAGGAATTCCGTTCAAAGCTCCATAAGCAGTCATTTCTCTAGCCGCACCCACGGTTCCTTTTACCTTTTCCACAAAGGATGGGGATAGCAACAGGTTTTCCAGTTTTTCATTGGTTTGGTAGGCATCGGTGATGTCGGCCAACAAAGCAGCGCGGATGATGCAACCTGCCCTCCAGATCTTGGCAATTTCGCCCAGTTCCAGTTCGTAGCCATATTCCTTGGAGGCATCGGCCAATTGGTGCATGCCCTGCGCATAGGTGATGATAAAGGCAAAGTACAATGCCTGCTCCGCTTTGGAGATAAAATCGGCTTTGTCCACCGTTGTTGGGGTTGGACGGTCGTAAAGGTCATCTGCTTTTACGCGTTCTTCCTTCAAGGCGGAAAGTTCCCGCATGCTCACGGCCACATCGATAGTGGGCACAGGAATACCGAGGTCCATGGCGTTTTGCGAGGTCCATTTTCCGGTTCCTTTTTGTTTGGCCTTGTCCAGGATCTTGTCCACGAGTTCGCCATCGCCCAAATCGTCTTTTTGCTCAAAAATTTCAGAAGTGATCTCTACCAAAAAGGATTGCAATCGGCCTTCGTTCCATTTTGCAAAGGTTTGGTGCAGTTCTGCATTGGAAAGCCCGCCTGCTTTTTTCAGCAGGTCATAGATTTCCGAAGTCAGCTGCATCAACCCATATTCAATACCGTTATGGACCATTTTCACATAGTTTCCGGCCGATTTCGGACCCAAATAGGCCACACAGGGCTCACCTTTATATTTGGCGGAAACCGCCTCAAAAATAGGTTTTACATGTTGGTAGGCTTCTTTGGAACCTCCAGGCATGATACTTGGCCCTTTTCGGGCCCCTTTGGCACCTCCGGAAACCCCGGCGCCAAAAAAGTTGATGCCCTTTTCTTTCAAATAGGCTTCGCGACGGTCGGTATCCGTAAAAAAGGAATTTCCACCATCGATGATGATATCACCTTTGTCCAAATGTGGCAGTAGGCTTTCGATAACGATGTCCACCACTTTTCCGGCCGGTACCAACAACATGATCTTTCGGGGTGTGGTCAATGCATCTATGAAGGTTTTTGCATCAGTGGAGGCATTGACTTTGCTTGTATCGCCCCCTTCTTTGATCAAAGCTTCCACTTTTTCATCATCCAAATCGTTCCCAAAAGCGGTAAAACCATTATCGGCCACATTCAAAATAAAATTGCGTCCCATTACCCCAAGGCCCACAAGGCCAAAATCATACGTATCTGCCATCTTGTTTTTTTATCTTCTTTCGTTGTTAAGACAACCCTAAGGATGCCCTTTCTTCAATTACGAACCTAAAATAAACCTTATATTCGTGATGCTCAAAAATAAATGACCACAAGCTTGATGTTGGGTCATGGCAACAATCGACCAGCAAAATTTTAAGATACTATGAAGAAGACCGAGAACCAGATGCTCGTAATTTTTGGAGCGTCGGGAGATCTGACTGCAAGAAAACTGATTCCCGCACTGTTCAACCTACATTTGGCCAAACAACTGCCCAAAGGCTTTGTTGCGCTTGGGGTGAGCCGAAGTGATATGACTGATGAAGCCTTCCGGGACCGAGTGGTTTATGACAGCGATTACCTGAAGGATAAATTGAAGAAGTTGGACAAAGCGGAGATCAAGGAATTTGCGGACAAACTTTTCTATGAGGATTTGGGCGAAAGCTACGATACCGATTACAAAGGCTTGCGCAAGCGGGTAGAGGAACTAAAGGCAGCCCATGATACTTCTGGGAACATCATCTATTACCTTTCCACGCCACCCACTTTGTACGAGACCGTGGCACATAAGCTGGCCGATGCCGGAATGAACACCCAAAAGAATGGTTGGAAACGGTTGATCGTGGAAAAGCCTTTTGGCTATAGTTTGGAAACCGCCAAAAAACTGAACGAAGGCCTGCACCAGTATTTTACGGAACCACAGATATACCGCATTGACCATTATTTGGGCAAGGAGACGGTACAGAATCTCTTGGTGACACGCTTTGCCAACAGCATTTTTGAACCCTTGTGGAACCGAAACTACATACAACGCGTGGAAATTACCAATGCCGAAAGGGTAGGTGTGGAAAAACGAGGGGGTTATTATGACAAATCGGGGGCTTTGCGCGATATGTTCCAGAACCATTTGCTCCAGATAGTTTCCTTGGTGGTGATGGAACCGCCCATTGGTGCCGAAGCAGAAGAAATCCGAAATGAAAAGGTAAAGGCCCTTAAGTCGTTGCGTATCATGGAGGATGAGGAAACGCTCTACCAAAATACCATCCGGGCCCAATATGTGGGGTCTGTGGTGAACGGCGAGCCCATGAAAGGGTACCGAGAAGAAGAGGGGGTGGACCCCAATTCCACGACAGAGACCTATGCTGCCATCAAATTCTTTGTGGACAACTGGAGATGGCATGGTGTCCCTTTCTATGTGCGGACCGCCAAGCGAATGCCAACAAAGGTCACCGAGGTGGTGATCCACTTCAAGGAACCACACCATCAAATCTTTAAGGAGCCCGGCATGCACAACAAGGACAACAAATTGATCATCAGGATACAACCTGACGAAGGTATTTTGATCAAGTTTGGTGTGAAGGTGCCCGGACAAGGATTTACCGTGGAGAGGGCCAATATGGATTTTTATTATTCCAGTCTGGCCGAAACCTATGTGATGGAAGCCTATGAGCGCCTGCTGTTGGACGCCATGCAGGGCGATGCCACCCTTTATGCGCGTGCTGATGAGGTGGAAGCGGCTTGGGAGTTTGTGGACCCCATCCTCAATTATTGGCAAAAAGGCAAGGATGTGCGCATGTACGGCTATGCCGCCGGTGTCTGGGGACCCGAAAATGCTGACGAACTGTTCGAAGGAGATGGCTTTTGGCGCAATCCAGGGGAGAATTTGGCCGATGATCCTGGGTATTGTGTGATTTGTTGATTTCAATTATCAATGAACAATAAACAATTTTCAGTTTGGGATATCATTCTGAGCGCAGTCGAAGGAATGCTCAAGAACACAAGTAAGTTTAGATGGAAATAAAAATATATAAAGACAAAAACGAAGTCGCTGAGCAGTTCTCGGCCTATTTTGTGGAAAAGGCAAATGGAAAAGGAGCTTTTCATGTGGCCCTTTCCGGAGGGAGTACCCCCAAGATTGTGTTCGATGTGTTGGCCCAAAACTTTGCCGATAAAGTGGATTGGACCAAAGTGCATTTTTATTGGGGAGATGAGCGTTGTGTACCCCCAACGGATGATGAGAGCAATTACAAAATGACCGTGGAGCACCTTTTTTCCAAACTTGACCTGCCCGAAGGGAACATCAACCGTATTTTGGGTGAAAAGGATCCTGAAGGCGAGGCCATGCGCTATGCCAATCTTCTAGAAATCAACCTGGACAGGGTAGAGGAGGTGCCCCAATTCGATTTGGTGATCTTGGGCATGGGCGATGATGGACATACGGCATCCATTTTTCCCCATCAAATAGAGCTTTGGGATGCTGCGGACCATTGTGTGGTGGCCACCCATCCCGATTCTGGTCAAAAACGGGTGTCCATCAATGGAAAAGTGATCAATACGGCCAAAGAAGTGGCCTTTTTGGTCACAGGCGCATCAAAAGCGGAAAAAGTGGAGGCCATCATTGAAAAAACGCAAGGCTCAGAAATGTATCCTGCATCGTTGGTCCACCCAACATCGGGAAAATTGGTCTGGTTCTTGGATGAGGAGGCCGCGGCCCAACTCAATCAAAGTCCATCATAACATTTTCCCCTTGTAGAAACTCCAGAAAATCGTTCACCTTAAAATTGGCCGATTCGTACTTGCTGTCCCGTTGGTAGGCAGATTCTTTCCGTTCCTTGCTCCGGGCAAAACGTCGGATGTCCTGTTTGGTCTTTAAGATCAAACCGGGAACGGTCTTGTTCTTGCCGTCCTTTCCCTTGGCTACCATGGTAAAGTAGGAGGAATTGCAATGTTTTACCTCTCCAGTGGTCACTTTTTCGGATTCTACACGCACCCCAACCACCATGGAGGTCTTGCCCGTGTAGTTGATGGAGGCCTTTAGCGTGACCAGTTCGCCCACCTCGATGGGATTGAGGAAATCTACACGGTTCACGGAAGCGGTCACACAATAACTCTGGGAGTGTTTGGAGGCACAGGCAAAGGCAATCTGGTCCATCAGGTTCAGGATGTGCCCCCCGTGCACCTTGCCCCCAAAGTTGGAATGGGAGGGGAGCATCAGTTCGGTGATGGATACCCTACTTTCCTTGGACGACTTGAATTTTTTCATATTTTGTCGGGATTTAATCCCTTTTGAAAAGGAACAATGGCGGAATGAAATGATCATCAAATATAACCCAAAGCTCAAAGAACTTGCAAGACAATTGCGGAACAATGCCACTAGGTCCGAAGTGCTCTTGTGGCAGAAGTTGAAGAGGGACCAAATGCATGGATATGATTTTCACCGACAAAAGCCAATTGATGAATATATCGTTGATTTCTTTTGCAACAAATTACGACTCGCCATAGAAGTGGATGGGTATTCACATGAAATCTTGGAAGTTTGGGAAAAAGATGTGAAAAAAACCAAACGATTGAACGAACTGGGCATCCATGTCCTCCGATTTTCGGACCATCAGGTTTTGAAGGATATGGAGAATGTCCTACGGACGATAGAGGATTATATCTCAAATTTTGAGGCCACACCTCCCTCTACCCCTCCTTATTAGGAGGGAAGTTCCGTTCCCCTCTAAAAAGGGGGCAAGGGGTGTGTCTAGTTTCTAAAAAGAGGCGATTTTTCTTCCTGTACCTCCGTGATGAAATATTTGGTGTCGCCCAACCAGAAAAAGGTGGCGTAGCGTTCTTTGTAAGTGACCTTGATGTAATGGCCTTGGTATTCCTTCATCTTTTCGATGATTTCCTTTTCCTTGTCCTCCACAGAGAAGGAAAATACATTGGTGCCGCCCAATCCTTGGGTAATCTCTCCTTCCCAGGTTTTTACGGCAACGCCCCTGCGACTGAACTTGATGAGTTCCCCGGAGCGGTACCCCTCACTGAACGGGACGTAGTAAATAAAGGCAAAGTAAGCCGCTGTCCCCAATACAACGACAGAGATAAAAAGGATCAGGAATTTTTTCATGGTCAGTGTATTTAATCTTCATCGTCCTCTTGGGCGCGTTTCAAAATAGGCTCCGGCAGTGCTTTTTTGGCCTTGGCACCCATGGAGCGAAGCTTTTCGATACTTGTGATGATATTTCCACGCCCATCGAACAATTTGTTCATAGCGTTTTTGTATTCTCCTTTGGCGTCGTCCATCTTTTTGCCCACTTGCGTCAAATCACCCATGAAACCAACGAACTTGTCATAAAGTGCCCCGGCCTGTCTTGCAATTTCCATGGCATTCCGTTGCTGTTTTTCATTGCTCCACATACTGTCAATGGTACGGAGTGTGGCCAGAAGAGTGGAGGGGGTAACGATGACGATGTTCTGCTCAAAAGCTTTGTTGTATATGGAACTGTCCTCGTTGATAGCAATGGCAAAGGCAGGTTCTATCGGAACGAACATCAATACAAAGTCCGGACTTTCCATTTCGTACAGGTCTTCGTATTTTTTGGCGGAGAGCTGCTCCACGTGCCTTCTCAGGGAGTTGATGTGGTCCTTCAGGAATTTGGCCTTGTCCCCCTCATCGGCATTGGTGTAGCGTTCGTAATCCGTCAAGGAAACCTTGGAGTCCACTATCATTTTCTTGCCGTCGGGCAGGTGGATGATTACATCGGGCATCACCCTTCCGCCATCCTCCCGCGTGAAGCTTTGCTGTACACTATATTCCCTATCTTTTTCAAGGCCAGACTTTTCCAATACACGTTCCAACACCAGTTCCCCCCAATTCCCCTGCATTTTGCTGTCGCCTTTCAAAGCTTTGGTCAAGTTTTCGGCTTCTTGGGTGATTTTGAGGTTTTGGGTCTGTAAATGGAGCAATTGTTCTTTAAGGGCTGCATGTAGACCAAAGCTTTCCTTTTGGTTTTCCTCTACCTTTTTTTCAAATAGCTGGATTTTTTCCTGGAGCGGGTTTAGGATAAGTTTGATGTTCTTTTGGTTTTGCTCCGTAAATTTCTCGCTCTTTTCCTCCAAGATCTTGTTGGCCAGGTTCTCAAATTCCTTGGTGAACTTTTCCTGGAGCTTTTCAACTTCCTGTTTTTGCTCCACAAGTTTTTCAGTCAAATTTCCGGATTTGGCTTCTTCTTTTGCCAATGCAATTTCAAGTTCGGACTTTCGATTCTGGGTATGACTGAGTTCTGTTTTCAGGGATGTAATCTCTTGATGGGCTCTTTCTTCCTTATCATTCCAAACACTTATATCGGATTTAGTCTTCAGTTTTTGGATGTACATGCCCCCGAAGAGCCCAAGGGCCAAAGTGATTATTGCGATGATGACGTAGATCAATTCTGTACTCATGTAATGGTTTCTGAAGGATAAAGATAACGGATCACGGGCATTATTTGGTGATTTTAAATGAACCGGTCTTTGCATCAAACTGCACCATTTCCATCGGGAACAAACGCTCAAAATGCTTTTGTTCAATCAGTTCACAAGGGTCGCCGAAGGGATTGGTGTCCCCATCCAAAATCAGGATTTTGTCGCACAGTTGGATGGCAAGGTCAATCTCATGGGTGGAAAAAAGGATGGTCTTTTGCTGGTCGTGGGCCAACTGTTGCAGCATTTTCAAGATCTGTACCTTATGATAGAGGTCCAAATGTGTGGTGGGTTCATCCAAAATGATCACTGGGGTATCCTGGGCCATGGCACGAGCAATCAATACCCGTTGCAATTGCCCATCGCTAAGTTCGTGACATTTTCGGTGTTTGAGCTCGTTCAATAAAAAGGCATCCAGACTGTTCTGAACCTGTTTTTGGTCCTCAGGGGACAGGGTGCCCAACCAATTGGTATAGGGCTGTCTGCCCAAAGCTATGAGTTCTCCAACAGTAAGGTTTTTGGAGGCAGGTGGTTCGGTCAACACCACGCTCAATTTTTTCGAAAGGCCGGAAGGGGAGTGGTCTTCCACATTTTTTCCTTCCAGTTGTATGCTTCCGGATAGTTTGGGTTGGAACCTTCCCAAGGTACGGAGCAGAGTGGATTTTCCTATGCCGTTGACACCGACAATTCCACACAACACCCCTGGTTCCAAAACAAAATGGATGTCCTTGGCCACGATTTTTGAGCCATATCCGATGGACAAATTCTTGGTTGAGAGGATGGTCTTACTTTTGTTTTCCATCAGAATAGCATTTTGCGTTTTCGGACCAAGAGCCATATGACCACGGGGGCACCCACCAAGGAAGTAATGGCGTTGATGGGCAGTACATTGGCCGAATTGGGCCATTGTGCAATCATATCGCAGAGCAGCATCAATATGGAACCGTAAAGGAACACGGCCGGCACCAACACTTTGTGTTCCATGGTATCAAATAGCTGTCGGGTGAGGTGAGGGACGGCCAAGCCCACAAAGGCTATAGGTCCGGCAAAAGCTGTAATGCCACCTGCCAATAGACCCGTCGCTATGATGATGATGAACCGGGACCGTTTCAGGGAAACTCCCAGACTTTGTGCATAGCGTTCCCCCAAAAGAAAGGCGTTCAATGGTTTCAATGAGATGATGCTGAGCAAGATGCCCATCAAAACGATGCCCGTCAACAAAAGGATTTGCTGTGGACTTAGGTTGCCCACACTTCCGAAGGACCAGAAAATGAAACGTTGGAGGTTTTCTGCACTGGAAAAATAAGCCAGGACACTCACAATTGCGGAGGTGATGCTGCCGAACATCAACCCGATGATCAAAAGCGCCATGGTGTCTTTTACGCGTTGCGCAACCACCATCACCACGGCCAACACCAAAAAACTGCCGATGCTGGCTGCGAGGGCCAAGGAAACATCGCCCAAAAAAGACAAAGAACCCATCCCGACGAACAATGAGGTTCCCATAAGCAAGAGTGCGGCCCCTAAACTGGCCCCAGAACTGATGCCCAGTACAAAAGGCCCTGCCAATGGGTTACGGAAGAGGGTCTGCATCAAAAGTCCGCTCAGCGAAAGCCCACCGCCCACCAAAATGGAGGTGAATGCCTTGGGCACCCGAAAGTCCCAGATAATGTAGTTCCAGGTATCCACTTGGGCAGCGGTGCCCGAAAGAATGGAAACCACTTCAGAAAACGGAATATTCACTGACCCTGAACTGATGTTCAGCAACCATGCGAGTACCAAGGCGATGCCCAATAGGACAAAGGAAAGGCGATATGGTGCTGTTCCCTGCATTTACTGTAGCGGTTTGATGAATCGGAGTTCATGATCGGGCAGCAACCCTGGGTGCAAAATGGTGATGAGATCCTTTAGGACCAGATCGGGCCGTTGTGGGGCCAGTTCATAAAAAACAAGCCCTCCTTTGGCCCCTTTCTCTATTGCGTTGGAATAAATTTTCTTTTGGGTGAAGGCCTTAAACTGTTTGTGGTGTACGTTCACGCTTTCGAGTTCTTCATATGATGTTTGTGATGATGGATTGAGCCAAAAATCGGCTTGTTGGGCCTTTTCCAGTACAGATTCCAAACTCAGACCGATACTTCCTGTTTCTTCGGTGTCGGCCCAGAGATAGTCGGCATTGGCATCGTTCAGGAACTGGGCCATCCAGCTTTGCCCCCCGGCCACGTACCAAACATCCTTGTAGAGCCCACCAGTGAGGACCGTTGGCTTTTCTGTTGCTTTTTGGGCCAATTGTTTAGCCTGTTGGTAGGATGTTTCGATGTCATTGAAAATACGATCTGCTTGCTGCTCCTTTTGAAAAAAAGGTGCAAAAAACTTGATCCATTCGGCTTTGCCCAGCGGCGTCTGCTCCACCCAATCTCCGTTGTAAACTACAGAAATACCTGCATTTAGTAGCGTTTCGTAGGCCTTGTTGGTGTCGTTTATCCCAAAACCCATCACCACTTCGGGTTTCATGGCCAAGGCAATCTCGGTATTGATGCTTTCGTTCATGCCCAGTTCCTTGATTTGACCATTCTCCACCAGTTCCCTGGCTTTGGGCGATGAGATAAAATCCGTATTGGGAAAGCCGACCACCACATTCAGCTCGTCCAATGCTTCCAAGGAGGGAATATGGGTAGTGGAGGTGATCACCATTTTCTCCACGGGAGTGCCCACAATGGCATCGTAAGTATCCCTTGGAAAGGTCATGACCGCCAATTTTTCCTTGGGGACCAGGGCGTAGGTAAACGATTGCTGTGCTCCGGGCCATGGGGCCGTGACCTCAATGATGGTGACCTTATTTTCCGAATGCACGGTAAACCCTTTGGCGTGCCGGATGTTCTGGTCTTTTTTGAGAGGGGTTTCGGTAAGGGGAACCTTCTTTTCGCCACATCCGATGAGCATCAAAAAGGCAAATATGGACCCTATGTAAAGCTGTTTTCTTCCCATGGACCCAAAAGTAAGATTAATTCACTTTTGCAGAAAAAGATTGAACAGAATGATTACTTTCGCGCTGAATTTTGGTTCGTGCAGGGCGTTTTCCTGTACGATTAAAAGGGAATCCGGTGCAAATCCGGAGCTGTTCCCGCAACTGTAAGTCTTGCCAAAACCACCTGTCTGCAGACAGGCTTTTTGGCACCCCTTTGGGGATGTTGCTTTCTTCAAAACCACTGTCCAGTTTATGGGATGGGAAGGTGTTGCAACAGATGATAAGTCAGGAGACCTGCCCAATTCAAACAAACAATGTTAAACTTTCGGGATAAAAGTTTACGTATGGAAACCATACTATGCTCCCGTTTATTCACGTAAACGAAATGAAAAAAAATCATTTTTGGTTATTGGCCGCTCTATTGGCGGGCAAGGGACTTCTTGCGCAAAACACACAGCAGGATTCCCTAAAAGTGCAGCAACTGGACGAGGTTGTTGTGAGCGATTCAAAATTTGAACTGAAACGAGAAAATTCAGGAAAGACGGTAATCCAGATCACCGCAAAGGAACTGGAACGCAGCCAAGGCAAGACGGTTGCCGAGATCATCAACACCAAGAGCGGTATCGAGATTGCCGGTAGCCGTGGTCGCGACGGTGATGTTTTGGGCGTTTATGCCCGCGGCGGCCGGGGAAAACAGGTCTTGGTGATCATCGATGGGGTGAGGGTATCCGACCCCTCCACATTTTCGCAGGAATATGACCTTCGGTTGTTGTCCCCCACAAACATTGCGTCCATAGAGATCATCAAAGGGGCGGCAAGTACCTTGTATGGCACCAATGCAGCCGCGGCCGTGATCAACATCACCACCAAAAGAAGCTCCCAAAAGGACATTTCCGGCAGTTTCAGTACCAGTATCGGCACCAACCAGACCGCGGAGGACCAGAACTATGATCTGGGAAGCATCAGCAATGCGGTGAATGTGAACGGTACCTTGGACAAGTTCAACTATGCCGTGGATTTTTCCAACCGCTACAAGAGTGGATTGTCTGCAGCGGTAACGCCGGACAATGAAGAGGATGTGTTTTCGCACTACAGTACCAATGTGAGGTTGGGTTATCAGTTTTCCAAAGATTTTGAGGTGTCGGTCTATGGCAACCAGACCAAGTTCAGCAACGAATACGATGCATCGAATGCGGACGCCCCGAACATAGGAAGAAATGAACAGGAAAGGGTGGGTGTATCCTCTTCCTTTTCGTATGGAAAAGGTTCCTTGCACCTCAATGCGGCACTTACCGATTATGAGACCAACTCCAGGGATACCTATGGTGAAAGTGTTTCTGAGGGAAGCAATTGGGTGTTGGACCTCTACAACAAATATG
This sequence comes from Flagellimonas amoyensis, assembly GCF_003058265.1. Lineage (GTDB taxonomy): Bacteria > Bacteroidota > Bacteroidia > Flavobacteriales > Flavobacteriaceae > Flagellimonas > Flagellimonas amoyensis. Next base: position 151,496 of record NZ_QBUK01000002.1, on the reverse strand, counting down.
TTTTCGGGGAGCAGTGGCATACCATACTTGGAGTGAATTACATCAAGGATGAAGCTATTTTTTCAGAAGATGTGGATTTCACCATTGTAGATCCCTATGCCAATGTGGTCTATGTTTCTGATTTTGGTTTGAACCTGAATGCCGGGGTGCGTTTGAACAACCATTCGGAGTATGGAAACCATGTGGTGTACAATGTCAATCCGTCCTATGTGTTCCAGACCTCGAACGGATATGTGAAATTGCTCGGGTCGTATGCCACTTCATACATTACGCCCAACTTGACCCAACTTTTTGGGGCATTTGGAGGAAATCCTGATTTGGAGCCCGAAGAGAACAGGACCATAGAAGGCGGACTTGAATTCAAGGTGAACGATAGGTTGCGGTTCAGCACGCTTTATTTTGACCGAAACGAAAAGAATGCCATTGGGTACGATGTCAATTTTATGAGCATCAATATTGCCGATGAGATCGATGCCAATGGAGTGGAAGTGGAAGCGGTATGGTTTCCTTTGGATGTCCTGACCATTGATGCCAATTATACCTTTACGGAACGCAAAGGGGACAATGCCATCCGCATTCCGAAACACAAGGCCAATGTGACCTTGGGGTATCAATTGTGCGAGAAAACAAATGTATCGTTGAGCTATGCCTACACGGGCCAACGGTTCGATACAGATTTTGTGACCTATACCGATGTGGCTTTGGAATCTTTTTCTTTGGTGAACCTGTATCTGGGGCACGAGTTGATTCAGAACAAACTCCATGTGTTTTTGGCGGCGGACAATTTACTGAACGAGGATTACACAGAAATTATTGGGTTTACCACTAGGGGACGAAATTTTCGGCTAGGCCTGAACTTGAATCTATAAAAATAAAAAGCCGTCTCTAAAGTATGGTGGTTCGTCATTCTGAATTCATTTCAGAATCCTATCATTGACAAACAAATCATTGTGAGAACCTGAAACAAGTTCAGGTTGACGGAAAAATCAACTTTAGAGACGACTTTTTTTATTGTATTTGGAGATCCAAAGGTTTATCTAAGTACATATTGTCCCTCATGGGTGTTTGGAGCCTTGAGGAAGTAAACGGTTCAGCCGGCATTTCAACCGTAAAGTCCATTTTAGCAGATTCTCCTGAGATTTCTAACAATGCACGGGCCAGTAAAGGTTCATCCATTTCTCCTAAAATTCCCAAATTGGTGATGTCTTCTACCAACTCAATATCGGGAACTAGGCCGCTGGTGTAATCGGAAAACCCAGCTGCATTTTCATTACGTCCAACCAAAGGTTGGAGACCCCAGCTATTGTTTGGGTTGATTTTGTCCTCACGGTTACTATTATAAGCAAAGTTATTATCCGGATCGTCCACCAAGGTAATGGAAAATTCATTTTTACCTCTAGTGGTCTCACCAATGTGGATGACTTCCATATGAGGTACCAATCCGTTCATCACCAGTTCGCTGGCAGAGGCCGAATCGTTGGTGGCCAATACAAAGACCCTGCTTAGGTTTAGGGCGTTGATGCTGGTCGTGCCCGTGGTATTGGCAAAATAATCGGTCAAAAATTCATTGGTCAATTGGGCTTGGACTTTATCGTTCCATCGTTGTTTTATATAAACTTCATCGGTGTGGGTGCCATAGATCATACTGGCCAAGAGGCGTGAAGTGTTCACATTGCCACCAGGATTGTAGCGCATATCCAGCACGAGTTCGGTGGCTCCTTCCACTTTAAACTGTGCAAAGGCCTGATTGAGTTGTTCGTCAAAACTGCTCAAAAAACGGTTGTACATCAAATAGGCCACCTTAGTGCCATTTACGTCCAGCGTTTTGGCTACCAGAATAGGGTTTTCGACTTGATTGGCCACTTTGGTCAGGGTGACTTCCTTGGCGTCATTCACAAAATCCCCATTTTCTATATGGGCCATGCCCAACGTATAGGTATCGTTGGCGCCAAAGAGCAAGCTGATATAGTTGCTATCTGTTAACTGTACACCATTGACACGGGTAAACATTTCTCCCCGAACAATGTCGGCACCAGAAGCATTGGAGTCGGGCAATACATACAATACATATCCGAAGATTTCATTGCCAGTGGAATATTTATACATCAAATTGAACTCAAGGCCATTGCTCTTGGAAACCCCGGAAAGATTGCTGACCAGATCTTCGTAATCTTCGTAGGCAAAACTAAACCTGTCCACCGCATTGTCCCCGTAAATTTCCTCGTGTTTGTTACAGATTTGATAGAAAAAGGCTTCAGGGTTGGATGTGGCCTCTAAAAACTTTGTGTATGCTGCATCCGAAGAAAACCGGTCATCCGCTAGGTCGGCCACATCCCCTTGCCAAAAATACCAAAGGTTCATCGCCTGCCACATAAAATGTTGAGCTATAGCTTCAGAACCCGCCAGTAGTTGCGGGGTTTCCCCATTTTTAATTTGATTATCATCATCGCTACAAGCAGAAAAGACCAAGGCAACGCCCAATAGGAGAAAGAAATATTTTTTCATAGCTTAATTTTATAAAAATTCCTCAATTTTCATTCCAATTCGATAAATAGGTTGGAATAGGGGCTTGGAATGTTTGGTAAAATTGAAAGAACCACTATGCAAAATAGGCACATAAAGGGAGATTACAAATTTTTTGTAACAATTTTCGATATGCGTCGTCGTGATATTGTAGGGCGATAATTAAGCCTGAAAACAACTAAGACAACCAAATGAAACAAACAGAATTTTTAAACGTGGTGATGCCCTTCAAGGACAAGCTTTACCGAATGGCCAAAAGGCTGTTGGTGTCCAGGGAGGAAGCGGAAGATGCCACACAGGAAATTTTGTTGAAGCTTTGGTCGAAAAATGAGTCGATGGGAGAGTACAAAAATGTAGAGGCCTTTGCCATGACCATGACCAAAAACTTTTGTTTGGACCGTTTGAAGTCCAAACAAGCTGGTAACCTGAAATTGGTGCACAGCAACTACACGGATGAAACCGTGTCGCTACAGAAGCAATTGGAAGCCGAAGATAGCATAGGTTGGATGGAGCGCATCATGGAAGAACTGCCGGAACAACAAAAAATGGTATTGCAACTGCGCGATGTGGAGCAATACGAGTTCGAGGAGATCTGTGACCTGCTCGACATGAAACCTACGGCGGTGCGCGTGGCACTGTCCAGGGCAAGAAAAACAGTTAGGGACGAATTAACAAAAAAACATAGCTATGGAATTGGGTAACATAGAAAAAATATTGGAAAAGTATTTCGAGGCCACGACCACCGTGGCCGAGGAACGGAAACTTAGGGAGTATTTCGCACAGGACAGCGTAGCACCGCACCTAGAGCAATATAGGCCCATGTTCAACTACTTTTCCATCGCCAAGGAAGAAAGGTACACCAAGCAGGTTCCATTAAAACCTAGAGTAAACTATTACAAGTGGCTATCCGTTGCAGCGGCAGTAGTTCTCACCTTTGGTCTCTATTTTGGTAAGCAATATCAGGATAGAAAACAGCAGGAACTTGAACAGGCAGAATATGCCTATCAGGAAACCAAAAAGGCCTTTGAGCTCTTGGCCGAGAATTTTGGAAGGGGCACGGAAAAAGTGGCCTACCTAAAAGAGTTCGAAGAAGCAAAACAAAAAATTTACAACAACAATTAAAAAACGAAAAAGATGAAAAAGTATATTTTGATCGCAGTGATGGCATTGTTGCCTTTGGCCGGATTTTCACAATCCCTTTTTGACAAGTTTGAAGATATGGACGAGGTCACCTCCGTAGTGGTGAACAAGAGCATGTTCAACCTGTTGTCAAAAATAGAAGTAGAGGTCAATGACCCAGAGGCCAGGGATTTTATGGACATTGCCAGTAGCCTGAAAAGCTTGAAAGTGTTCACTACCGACAACAAAAGTATCGGTTCCGATATGACAGCGGCCGTGAACAGCTACCTGAATTCTTCCAAAATGGAAGAATTGATGCGAGTGAAGGACAAAGACGCCAACGTGAAGTTCTATATCAAACAAGGAAGGGATGATGACCATGTGAGCGAGCTGCTCATGTTGGTGACCGACCTGGACAAGGTGAAGACCAATGGAAGAAACGTGGAGACCGTGCTGTTGTCACTTACCGGGGACATCGATCTCAACAAGATCAATTCATTGACCAAGAAAATGAACCTGCCCCAAGAGCTGAACAAAGCAGGAAAGAACAACTAAAAAGTCTGTCGGCTGATCGTTATGGGCTGGAAGTGTAACAAAACACAAAACCCAACCACCAATAACTATCAGCTGACATGCTGGTTTTTAATGAATCAATCAAAAAAGAGCAAAGATGAAAGGTATGATTAAAAGTATTTTGGCAAGCATGGCCATCCTTGTGGCTTCCTGTTCTTCGCAACAGAGCCTACAGGAATATTATGTGGACAATTCAGAGAACCCCAATTTCCTGTCCATAGATGTCCCGGCCAGTATCCTTAAAATGGATGGCGTGGATTTGACACCCACACAAAAAGAAGCAGTGGAATCCTTGAGGAAGTTCAATTTGTTGGCTTTCAAGAAGAATTCAGAGAACGGTGCCGAATTTGAGATAGAGAAGAAAAAAGTAAAGGAAATCCTCAAAGGCGACAATTTTGTGGAATTGATGAAGATCAATTCGAAGTACGGGAAGGGAGTGATCAAATATCTTGGCGATGAAGATGCCATTGATGAAGTGATCATTTACGGGGACAGTGACGACAAGGGTTTTGCCCTAGTGCGCGTTTTGGGCAAGGACATGAATCCCGCCCACATCATGCAATTGATGCAGGCCATCCAAAAATCCGAATACAAGGGTGAAGGTCTGGGCCAAATCGGTGACTTTTTGAAAGGTTAAGACCGACCATCATACAATGGAACGAGGGCGACATCTGTCGCCCTCGTTTGTTTTTGGGCCTATTTTTCGCACCTTTTTGTGACCATCTTTTTTAACTTAGTGTCTCATTGTAAGAACACTAACTTAAAAATCTTATCATGGAAAAAGCTGAAGAATGGATGAACTACGGCCTGGAATTGGCCAAAGAATTTGGTCCCAAACTCATTACCGCCATACTCATTTACCTTGTAGGCATCTGGGTGATCAAGAGAATAACAGGGGGCACCCGAAAAATGATGTCCAAGAGCAAATATGACGAATCGCTCCAAAAATTCCTGTTGAACCTGTTCTCGTGGGCGCTGAAGGTCTTCCTTGTGATTGTTGTTATTTCCAGGTTGGGGGTGGATGTGACCACCTTTGCGGCCGTGATCGCCGCTGCCGGCCTTGCTGTTGGGTTGGCGTTGCAGGGATCTCTTTCCAATTTTGCGGGCGGAGTGCTCATTATGATTTTCAAGCCGTACCGTATTGGGGACCTTATCGAGGCCCAGGGTATTCTGGGAAAAGTGAAGGAAATCGAAATATTCACCACCAAGATGGTGACTCCTCAAAACAAACTTGCCATTGTGCCCAACGGAGCTGTGGCGAACGGGAACATCATCAATTATACGGCAGAGGGGAAGATGCGTGTGGACACTGTGATCGGGGTGGGTTATGGAGAGGACATTAAAAAGACCAAAGAAGTGCTTTTGAATGTGTTGACCAGCAACCCCAAAGTGCTTCAGGAGCCAGCTCCTTCAGTAAATGTATTGGAACTGGCGGACAGTTCCGTGAATTTTGCGGTGAGACCCTATTGTAAACCTGAGGATTACTGGGATGTGTATTTTGAGACCTATGAAAAATCCAAATTGGCCTTGGATGCCGCTGGTATCGAAATACCCTATCCGCACCGAGTGGAAATTCGCAAAGAAGGGTAATACAGTTGTCGCTTTAGGCCTGCCTGCCGAAGGTAGGGGATTTTAGGGGTGTCGAAATATGTGTGATCGATAAGCATTCAGTTCTCGGCTGCGCTCGAACGCACACAACACTTGGCATTCTGAACGCAGTGAGGAATCTGAAGTGAGATAATCCTTCAAAATGAAAGAAAACCGGGCCAAGTAGGGTTTAAAAGGGCAAAAACTGTAACAAAGAAGAAATCAGGACATCTTTAAAAATGAATTCTAACCGATCTATTGTGAGATTGACCATTCTACCCATTTTGATGCTTTTCCAAGCACAACTGATCATTGCCCAGACTTCACTCAAGGAAATCAACCTTGAAAATGGCCATCACAACGTAGGATTTCGGCAGTATACAATTTCTGACAGCACAAGGACATACAGTAGAATATACGACTACACCAACGCCAAGGTGCCAAGGCCTATTTCCGTGAGTATGTGGTATCCGTCCGGACAAAATGTTGAAGTTCTGGAACCCTTACAGATTTTAGATTACTTCGAAATACTGAAAAAGGAAGAGGAGTGGGAGCATTTGCCCAACGAGCAATTGTTGAATTGGTTCTATTATTCCGATACGCCGGAAAACCAAAAGCATCTTGAAGAAAAAACGACCGCATATGCTGATGTGGAATTCGAAAAAAGAAAATTTCCACTGATTCTCTATACGCCCAGTTTCCAAGCGTCATCCATCGAGAACTTTGCCCTTTGTGAATATTTGGCAAGTCATGGTTTTGTGGTCATGTCAAGTCCAAGTAGGGGGGCCGAAACCCGCTGGTTTGGCAACAACAATGCAAAGGAAATGGAGACCCAAGCCAGGGATGTGGAGTTTTTGATGAAAGAAGCGGGGAAATTTCCAATGGTGGATCATGATAAAATAGCAGTCATGGGTTTCAGTTTTGGAGGATTGTCGAATATTATCGTGCAAAATCGAAATGACAACGTAAAAGCCATTGTCAGCCTTGATGGAACAGAACGGTATCAATATGGACTGCTCAATCAATCCCCTTTTTTTGATGAAGGTAAGATAGACGTCCCCTACATTCATATGGCGCAGAAGGACATCCCAGAAATCGTCTTGAAGGAAGATCAGATAGATGCGGAACTGAACTCCAAATTCCAATTGTATGATAGTATTTCAAACAGTAAATCCTATCGATTGAAGTTCCATAATCTGACGCATAGCCATTTCAGCACGTTGGGCGTCCTTTTTGCCCATAGGGACCCTAGGCAGGACAAAAGTGATTCGGAAATCATGGAATCCTATAAATGGGTCGCGGCCTACACCTTGAACTTTCTAGAGGCCACGTTGAATCAAAACAAAAAAGCATCGGATTTTATGGAAAATGGTCCCTTGGCCAATGGAATGGCAAAGTCGTTGGCGACCCAAACCATCAAACAACCGAAAATAGGAAGATTCAACTTTCAGGATTTCAATGATTTGGCCATGGCCCAGAACTATGAAAACCTATCTCAGCTACTCGATTCAATACTGAAAAGCCATCCCACGTTTAAAATACCGGAAGCTGATTTGAACACCCTTGGACTACAACTCGTTTTCAATCCAAAAAGGTCTTCCCAAGGAATCCAAGTATTTAAATTGGCCATAGCGCTTTTTCCAAATTCGTCCAATCTATATGACAGTCTAGCAGAAGGGTATCTGTTCATGGGTGAAAAGGAAAAGGCCATTGAAAGTTTTGAAAAGGCGTTGGAATTGAATTCCCAAAATCAAAACGCCATTACCCGATTGGAACAACTGAAGGAATGAACCGGGTCCAGATTGAAAACAAAATCTGGCTCTAGTCAATTCACTGAGATTATTTTTTTGGTTTCCGCCAAATGTAAAGAAGTATTGCAATAAAAAGCAGAAGATAGGCAATGGATATCAATAGGGAGCCATTGATGGGGCCAAATTCCCAGTGCAGAATTTTTATCAAAGATCCACCGAAAAGAAAAAGGAAACCAAAAGTCAACAGGATTTTTTGGTAAAGAGTCATTAGATTCCTGTATAATTTGCCGGTGTGATCTGTTTCAATTCCGTTTTGATGGCATCCGAAACCTCCAGCGTTTCAATGAAATCCGCAATGGATTTTTGGGTGATTTTTTCATTGGTCCGGGTCAGGCCCTTTAGGGCCTCGTAGGGATTAGGATAGCCTTCCCTGCGCAAAATGGTCTGGATGGCCTCGGCGACCACGGCCCAGTTGTCCTCCAAGTCCTTTTCAAACTTTTCTTGGTTCAGGACCAATTTGTTCAGCCCTTTCAAAGTGGATTGGAACCCGATCAGGGTGTGCGCAAAAGGAACACCCACATTTCGCAATACCGTACTGTCCGTTAGGTCACGCTGCATTCTGGAAATGGGCAGTTTGGCCGATAGGTGCTCAAAAACAGCATTGGCGATGCCAAGGTTGCCCTCCGAATTTTCAAAATCGATGGGGTTGACCTTGTGGGGCATGGCCGATGAGCCCACTTCCCCTTTTTTGATCTTTTGCTTGAAATAATCCATCGACACATAGGTCCAGATATCCCTGTTGAGGTCGATCAAAATCGTGTTGATACGCTTCAAACCATCAAATAGGGCGGCCATGTGGTCGTAGTGTTCAATCTGTGTGGTGGGAAACGAATGGTGGAGCCCCAGCTTTTGTTGGACAAACTGGTTTCCAAAAGCTTTCCAGTCCCTGTTCGGATAGGCCACTTTGTGGGCATTGTAATTTCCGGTGGCACCCCCAAATTTGGCCGCACTCGGGATGTCGTTCAATAAATTGAACTGCTCTTTGAACCGCTCCACAAATACTTCGATTTCCTTGCCCAAACGGGTAGGGGAGGCCGGTTGACCGTGTGTTCGTGCCAGCATGGGGATGTTTTCCCATTCCTTGGCCAGCTCCTTCAATTTTTCAAATACTTCCAAATAAGAAGGGACATAGACCTCGTGCATGGCTTCCTTGATGGATAGCGGAATAGCCGTATTGTTGATGTCCTGCGAAGTCAGTCCAAAATGGATGAACTCCTTGTATTTTTGGAGCCCCAGAGCATCAAATTTTTGTTTGATGAAATACTCCACGGCCTTTACGTCGTGGTTGGTGGTCTTTTCAATTTCCTTGATACCCAGTGCATCCTCCGAAGAAAACTCCAAATAGATTTTTTGAAGATCGGAAAACAACGCTTTGTCGAAATCGGCCAATTGGGACAAAGGCACCTCACATAGGGCAATGAAATATTCAATCTCTACCAGAACACGGTACCTGATCAGGGCCTCTTCGGAAAAGTAATCCCTTAGTGCCTTGGTTTTGTTTCCGTATCGGCCGTCAATGGGCGAAATCGCATTGAGTTGGGTCAAAGACATGGTCAAGAAAATTTTGAAAGCCCCAAAGATACTTAAACTCGTAGAGTTTAATGGCCTAATTGGGCCAACTTATCCAGGGTTTTTTTGGCCCGGTTCCGATATCCCGGAGTTCCATCGGCAAAGGTGTCCTGCAAAACCTGCTTCAGTTCTGGATGCACCCAATCAAATTTTAGCCCCAGATAGAAGAGGCTCGTCATAGAGAATACCTTTGGTGCCATGTTCATGGGGCTGATGAGCCAATCAAAACACACGGTCATGATCTGTTCCAGTTGGGTGTCGGTAATATGTTGTGTAAAAGCGGGTTCCTTCTTTTTAAAATAGGCCCTACAGACCATTTCGCACACATGGGCCATGGGGCGGATACAGGACTCGGTCCTCAGTTCGCCCAACCTGTTCGCAAAATCATCAAAGAAGGGCAACAGGTACTCCAACTTTTTTCGCATCAGGTGGTCAAAGGTCCAACTGGCGTTGAACGTACCCTCCCGGTCCTCCATAAATATCGCTTCAAATAGCACCTTGGCGAGTTCGGGCTGCTTTTCAAGCTCGCGTACCAATCGGTCAATTTGGGGCTTGGAAAGCCTTCCGGAGTCCAGTGCGATATGTAGTTCCTTTTCAGTCACAAAAAAAAGTATATTTATGACAAACCTTTTCGTGATGAAAATAGTGAAAAAAATAGCGATTGCCCTATTGGTGATCCTGATAGGCATGCAATTTTACAGACCTGAAAAAAACCAGGCCGAAGGCGATTATGTTGCTGCTTTTGAAGCAGAGACCGCGCCCAGTGCACAAGTGAAGGAAATTTTGCGATCGGCTTGTTATGATTGCCATAGTGCCCATACGGAATATCCGTGGTACAACAATGTGGCACCGGTATCCTATTGGTTGGCCGATCACATCAAAGATGGGAAGAAACACCTCAATTTTTCCGATTGGGAAAACTATACGGACAAAAAGAAGGACCATAAATTGGAAGAAGTGGTGGAAGAGGTGAAAAAAGGAGGTATGCCCTTAAAGGAATACACCTGGACCCATGGCGATGCCAGATTGACCCAAGAACAGATCATCGCTCTGGTGACCTGGGCCGATGGCGCTAGGGCCAAGTACTGAAAAGTTCTTCCACAAGGGGCGGAACCCCCTCCACAGCTGTTTTTGGGATGATGGTCAGGTTACCAAAATCCGATGCACGCACAGTTGGTTTGGGATCTACAAAATAAATGGGCGTTTGGCCATCCGCATAATGGATCAGGCTGGCTGCGGGATATACCTGCATGGAGGTGCCGATGATGATCAGCACATCGGCCTGTTGGGTGATTTCTGCTGCCGTTTGGAGCAAGGGCACCATTTCCCCGAACCAAACGATATGGGGCCGTAGTTGATGTCCGTGTGGATCCAGATCGCCCAGCACAAGGTCTTCCTTCCATTCCAACACATGATTTTCATCTTTGGTGCTCCGCACCTTGAAAAGTTCACCGTGCAGGTGTACCACATGGGAACTTCCCGCCTGTTCGTGAAGGTTGTCCACGTTTTGGGTCACTATGCTCACATCAAATCGGTTTTCCAATTGCGCCAAGGCCAGATGTCCTTGGTTGGGGCTTACTTGGAGCAATTGTCGCCTACGTTGGTTATAGAATTCCAGCACCAATTCAGGATTACGGGCAAAACCTTGAGGTGAGGCCACTTCCATCACATCATGGCCCTCCCAAAGACCATTGGCGTCCCTGAAGGTGCTCAATCCGCTTTCGGCACTCATGCCTGCTCCGGTAAGTACAACGACTTTTGGCTTGCTCATGGTTGTGTTTTATTGAGGATCAATGGAAATGGTCTTACGGGGTTTCCACCTCAAAATAAGGAAACCGATGACCGCAGAGATGAACGATCCCACAAGAATCCCGATTTTGGCCGAGTCTATATTGATGGGGTCGTTTTCAAAGGCCAGCCCTGCAATGAAAATGGACATGGTGAAACCGATACCGGCCAAAAAGGCGACTCCCACAATCTGCTGTGTCCCGATGTCCTTTGGCACCTCGATCAATTTGATTTTTTTGGCCAATAGGATGATGGTTGAGATACCGATACTGTTTCCGGCCACAAGGCAGATGGTCATATTGATGATGAGTTGGGTATCCAGGTCCGTCGAGTTGTTAAATGATACCCCTGCATTGGCCAGGGCAAAGACCGGGATGATGAAATAGGCGACCCAGCCGTGCAGATTGTGTTCCAGACGTTGAAGAGGGGATTGGTAGCTATCGGTCCAATATTCCAGGGTGTCAATTTCCCCGATCTGTTCTTTGGAGAGCATGGAGTTGTCCAAGACCTTGGCCTTTTTGATCCGTTCAGTGATCCGTGTCAGATTGTCTATGAATTCAGGGGTATCCACCTTTTGCCTGATGGGCACGGAAAAAGCCAACAGGATCCCTGCCAAGGTTGGATGGATCCCCGCCTTTAAAAACAATGTCCAGATGATGATGCCAAAAAAAGTGACCAGATATTTAGAGTAGATCCCTTTGTAGGCTATGGCATAGAGTATGGCCAAAAGCCCAAAGGCATAGAGCAGGAGGGAGAAGTCAATGTCACTGCTGTAAAAAACAGCGATGACCAGAACGGCCCCAATGTCGTCCACTATGGCAAATGCGGTCAGGAAGATTTTCAGGCTCAGGGGCACACGGGACCCCAATGCGTTTAGGACGGCCAAAGAAAATGCAATATCGGTGGCCATGGGAATGCCCCACCCCACTTGGGTTTCTGGACTGTGGTTGAGGAAGAGGTAAAAAAGTACAGGCACGGACATACCGCCCAAGGCTCCAAAAAGAGGGAAAGCTATTTTTTTGACCGAGTTGAGCTCCCCGATCAAAAATTCCCTTTTGATCTCCAATCCGATCAGGAAAAAGAAAATGGCCATCAATGCATCATTGATCCAAAGGATCAGCGGTTTTTGCAGTTCAAAAAAAGGAGTGCTGAACCCTAGCTTGTACTGCCAAATGGATTGGTAACTGTCCCCGAACGGTGAGTTGGCCCAGATAAGGGCTATTATGGTCGTGATGAGCAATAGGATGCCACTAAAGCCCTCAATCTTTACAAAACTCTGAAAAGGGGTCAGGATGATTTTTTTGATCATTTTTCCGTTTTTGGTGGTGAACGGTGCCCTGGCAACACTGTAGTTCCATCAATTCTTGTTTGGTGAAAAAGCAGGCTTTTTTGCCAGATGATGGCCTGCCTTACAAAACAACAAAATAATTATTGTTTTGAAAGTGAATTTAGTGGTTCTTATCATTTTTATGGGATAAAGAGTTGCTTGCTGCCATTGGAACAAGGGACTGCATATCCTGTGTTGAATCCCGGCACATTTCAAATTTGTCTATCTTGCGCCCCATGTTCGATCATGATCTCTTTGCTTATTTGGAAAGCTATCTCACCGAGGAACGCAAACAGCGTTTTTTGGAGGTGCTGCAGCACCGTACCAATTTTTTGACCGTGGCCATTGAGGATGTGTACCAAATGCACAACACCAGTGCCATTATCCGTAGTTGCGATGTGTTCGGGGTGCAGCAAGTGCATGTCGTGGAAGACCGTTTTGCCAAGGAATTGGACAAGAACATCGCCATGGGGGCGGAGAAGTGGGTGGATGTCCATAGGTACAGGAACACGGGGGACTGTGTGACCAGATTAAAGGAGGAAGGATATCAGATCATTGCCACCACGCCGCATGACAACTCCACACTGCTCCATGATTTTGACCCAGAGAAAAAGTCGGCCATTTTCTTTGGCACGGAAAAGGCAGGACTCAGCGATGAGGTGATGCAGCAGGCGGACATTTTTTTGAAGATTCCGATGGTGGGTTTTTCGGAAAGCCTGAACGTTTCCGTTTCGGCGGCCATCATCATACAGTACTTGGCCCAAAAAGTGAGGCAATCCAAGTTAGATTGGCAACTGTCTGACATTGAGATTCTTGAAAAACGATTGGATTGGACCAAAAAGTCCATCAACCATGTGAAGGGAATCATCAAAAGATACCGTTCTGAGTAAAGTTTTTTTGTATTTTTAGCTGTTAACCAATCATTTAAGCATATGATGACAGCACTTTACATTGTCCTTGGAATTGTTTTGTTGATCTTGATTTTGGCCACAATCGCGCCCAAAACCTACAACGTTTCCCGATCTATAGAGATAAACCGGCCGAAGGATGAGGTCTTTGTGCATCTGAAATCCTTAAAAAAGCAAAATGAATGGTCCCCTTGGGCCAAAAGGGATCCGGATATGCAACAAAAGTTCACGGGAACCGATGGTGAGGTTGGAGCAACCAATTATTGGAACGGCAACAAACAAGTAGGGGAAGGGGAGCAGGAAATCAAAAAAATTGTGGAAGGCGAACGGGTGGAAACTGAACTACGTTTTCTAAAACCTTTCAAGTCCACTTCGGATGCCTATTTGGTGACCGAAAGTGTTGCCGGGGACAGAACCAAGGTCACTTGGGGCTTTTCTGGCCATAATAAATTCCCCATGACCATTATGATGCTGTTCATGAGCATGGACAAAGCCGTTGGTAAAGATTTTGAGGAAGGTCTCAGCAACCTAAAGACAACTTTGGAAAAATAACGGATATGGATTACAATATGGTGGGCTGGTTCGAGATCCCAGTGGAGGATATGGAACGGGCGAAAACATTTTATGAAACAGTTTTTCAGATAGAAATAGGCCTACAGGATTTTGGTGGCACAAAAATGGGCTGGTTCCCAATGGATCATGCAAAACCTGGTGCGGCAGGATCTTTGATCCAGAATAAGGATTGGTACAAACCTAGCGGGAGCGAGGGAACATTGCTTTATTTTAATAGTATGGACGTGCAGAATGAACTTGACCGTATTGAGTCTAACGGAGGAAAAATTATGCAACCCAAGACCCAAATCAGTAAGGAAATAGGTTTTATGGCTGTGTTTTTGGATACAGAAGGCAACCGGATTGCCCTACATTCAAGGCAGTAAGGTCTGTTCCACCAATTCAAGAAGGGCAATGTCAAAGTCATTGTTCAAGAGTACCTTCCCGTTGGCAACGGTGACCTCTGTTTCGGAATAGGTATCGTACAGTTTGGTGCCATCCCCGAAGAATCCTTTCACCCATAGGGATTTTTTGCCCTTGGGCAAGTCCAGTCCAACGACCACTTTATCCCTGAAATCACCGTTCACATAGGTCCTTGAGAACACATAAGGGGACTTGGCCAACCTTTTGTGCTTGCCGGCCCCTATTGCTGGGTGATTTTTACGGAACTGCCCCAGTTTTTGCCAGTGTTTATGGATCTGTTGCACGTTGGGCAAACTATCCAGGTCTTCCCAGTTCATAAAGGAGCGCAAAGTGGCATCACCTTCGGCGCCCTCAATAGTGAGGCTTCGGGCTGTTTCGTCCCCATAATAGACTTGTGAGGCGCCGGGGGTCAAAAGCAGGACATTCGCGGCACGAATGGCTTTTTTCCGTTCCTTGTCGTAAGGGGTGCCATCATCATGTGAGGTGAGGTAATTGAGTACGCTTTTGTCCTTTAATTTCGTATTGAGGATGTCACTGTATTTTTTAAAGATGGATTCATAATCGTTATCGGCATCGGCCTTCAGCTCAAAATTGATCAAGCTTTTGAACCCATACTCAAAAAAGTCCACCTTCTTGTCGCCAAAATCAAATTGGCGTCCCCCTGAAATTCCATAATTATAGACTTCGCCCACCATATAGAAAGCATTGTCGTCCAAGATTTTGCTCTCGTGTTTCTTTTTCCACATTTCGAAAGCGTTGTTGGCTTCCTTGTGCAGTTCGCCCCATACATCTTCGTTCACGTGCTTTACAGTGTCCACGCGGAACCCATCCACTCCGAACTCGTTGATGTAATCGGTCAACCATTTGATGATGTAGTAGCGTGGGGCCCTTGGGTAGCCTGTGCGTTCGAAGAAAAGCTGGAGTTCATCCAGTTCCTTGCTCAAACGGCCCTCTTCTTTCCATTTGGCCAAAAGCGCATCTGGGAGTTCCACAGCTTCGTTGGATTCGGTAAGGATGTCCGGCAAGTTTTCTACCAAGGTACATGCCGTGGTGTTTTCGTAGGTGGTAAACTCACATTTGGGTCCGGTCCTTACCCAATCATCGGGCCATACGGGGTCTTGCTCGGTCACGGGCCCCGTGTGGTTCAGCACCACGTCCAGTAGGATGCGGATACCTTTTTTATGGGCAGCCTTCACCAGATTGCCCAAATCTTGTTTGGTGCCAAAATTAGGGTCTATGGCGGTCCAGTCCTTGGCCCAATAGCCATGATAGCCGTATGTTTTTCCAGTGCCTTCGTCCGTGGCCCCGTGTATCTGTTCCACAACGGGAGTGAACCAAATAGCGTTGATGCCCAAGTCGGTGAAATAGCCTTCTTCAATTTTTTTGGTGATGCCCTGTAGGTCACCGCCCATAAATCCCCGGAGCACGCCTGTCTCTTCCGTTCGTTCAAAATTGACATCATTTTCGGGATTTCCGTTGTTGAAACGGTCCGTCAGTAGAAAATAAACATTGGCGGCCTCCCAGACAAAAGGAACCTCTTTTTTGGGTGCCTCTTGCTGGACTACTTGTATTTTTTCAGGTTGTTTTTTAACCTCTTTACAGCCGATGAACAAGGGAATGGAGTACATGACGACAAGTAGCTTTTTCATGTATTGGGATTTTTTCTAAAGCTATAAAATGAATGTGGAAATATAAAATTTATTTATAGCTGGGCCCAGACCTGAAAATGAACGGTTCTATTGTTTTCGGTTCAATACTTTGTATTCTTCGTAACAACTGGAAATGGCATCCAAGATCTGGAGATCGTTGGCGGTGTTGATGAACGACTTGGAATAGTTACAGTTGTTGAGGATGTCCTCAATATCCACTTTTTCCAATTGGAGCAGTTCGGTAAGGGTCTCTCGGTCAAATTTTGAGGCGAGCAGGTCCCTAATGTTGTCATCTTCCTTGACCAGGCGCAGTTTGCGCATCTGCCGTGGCTGTTTGCCAAAAAGGTTGCGCAGCAGGTCGGCAGGGTTCAATATGGCCCCAAGGACCTTTGTCACTGCACTAGGGCTCTTGCTCCCAGCTTCATAACTGGTGTTGAGGCCAGAAATGCTGTACTGCGGCGCATTGTTGATGGGAAGGTTCTTTACATCGATTTCCAAATAGCCCGTGAGTTGATAAGGTCTTACGATGACTTCTTCCAGTGCGTAGGCGAGCTCGGTCAGTGCTATCTTGGTATCCCCGAACTTGAACATATCGTTGGTCACCCTCACTTTTTGAGTCTTAAAACCCAAATAGGAAAGGTAAAGGGTATCGTTCACGGCGGCCGGAATGGTAAATTTTCCGTTTTGGTTGGTGATGGTCCCTTTTACCTGGTTCAGGTTGATGACGTGCACACTTTCCAAAGGCATATCGCTCTGCGCATTGATCACCGTGGCAGTGATTTCACCGACCACTTGGTTTTCCAGATCATCTTGGGCAAAGCCATGAAGGGAAACAAGGGCGAAAAGTGTAAGTAATATTCTTCTCATGCAATCTTAGTAGGTATAAAAGTACTAAACAAAGAAAAAACTACAGTACCCTAGTAGCATTTAATATAGAATTAACTAATAGAAGCCAGTTCTCTTTTTGCCGCCGCCTTTTTTGCCGAATCCGCCTTTTTTGCCACCTTTGAAGGAACGGTTGTCCCCACCTTTGCGATGGCCACGTTTCCTGTCACGTTTTTTGCCGCCTTTACCACCACCAGACCCCCCTGGGTTTTTGGACACCTCCACATTGATGAAGCGCCCATCCACCTTGAATTCGGTGAAGGTCTGCAAGATGAAATCGGTCAATTGTGCATCCGAATTGAAAAAGGAGAAACTGTCCTTGGTATCCACGTTGAAAATGTCCTCTTTTTCGAGGTTCAATGTGTCCCTTAAGAAATCTTTCAGCGACATCCAGTCATAGCCGTCACGCTCACCAATGTTGATGAAGTAACGCACGGAACCTTCAGATGGGATATCCCCACCTCTGTCCTCGCTACTGCCACGTTCTCCCCTGTCAGAGTCGGAAGTGTTGAGATCCTTGGTCTTGCTATAGTAGTTGTAGAATTGGGTAAACTCTACAGAAACGATTTTTTTGATAAGCTCATCGCGGTCAATGCCTTCCAACACATCGTTGATGGCGGGAAGATAACTGTCGATTTCCTTGTTGACCTTGGTTTCCTTGATCTTGTTGGCCAAGTGGTACAACTGGATTTCGCAGATTTCTATGCCCGAAGGAATTTTTTTGGCAATAAAGTCCTGCTTGATCTTTCCTTCGATGGATTTGATCTTACGGAGTTCCGAACGGGTAACGATGACCATGGAAATTCCTGACTTCCCGGCCCTGCCGGTACGACCGCTACGGTGGGTGTAGGTCTCTATCTCATCGGGCAATTGGTAATTGATCACGTGGGTCACATCGTCCACATCGATGCCTCGGGCCGCCACATCGGTGGCCACCAACATCTGCACCTGTTTTTTTCTAAAGGCATTCATGACCATGTCCCGTTGGTTCTGGCTCAGGTCACCATGAAGTGCGCCTGCGTTGTAACCATCCTCGATCAATTTTTCCGCTACGCGTTGGGTGTCCCGTTTGGTCCTACAAAAGACCACGGAGAAGATACCGGGATTGGCATCGGCAAGGCGTTTGAGTGCCGAATATCGGTCACGGCCGCCCACCACATAATATTCGTGTTGTACAGTGGCAGCCCCCGCATTTTTGGTGCCTACGGTAATTTCAACGGGCTGATCCATGAATTTTTTGGCAATGGAGGCCACTTCTTTGGGCATGGTGGCCGAAAACAACCATGTCAATTTTTCTTGGGGCGTATTGGAGAGGATGTCCTTGATGTCCTCATAGAAGCCCATGTTCAGCATTTCATCGGCTTCATCCAAAACGCAGTAATCGATTTTTGAAATATCGACCATTCCACGTCCGATCATGTCCTTCATACGGCCGGGAGTGGCGACTACGATCTGCGCACCACGCTTTATTTGCTTGGCCTGTTCCGTAATGCTGGCACCACCATAGATGGCCACGGTGTTCAGACCCTTAATATATTTTGAATACAGTTTTAGTTCGTTGGTGATCTGCAAACAGAGCTCACGGGTAGGGGAAAGGATAAGTCCCTGTGTGGTCCTGCTCTCTGCATGGATCTTTTGGATCATGGGAAAACCAAAAGCAGCGGTCTTACCTGTTCCCGTTTGTGCCAAGGCCACCAAATCGGTGTCTTGTCCCAATAAAATGGGGATTGATTTTTCCTGTACTTCGGAGGGGGATTCAAATCCAAGATCGGAAATGGCATCCAATAGGGGTTGATCCAACCCCAAGGCTTCAAATTTTGTCATAGTGGTGTATACCTTAAAATCGCAAATATGTTGTGTTGCACCGAGCGATTTTTCTATAACCCTTTAAGCCCATCGCAACACCTTGCCCATACCGGCGGCGTTATTAAAGCGGCAAAGGTACATTAAATTTGGTCAGCCGTAGCTATAGGGCACTCTTTTTTAAAAATTCGACCAATTTTTGGATGGCCCTGCCCCTGTGGCTGATTTCGTTTTTGGTGGCTGAGGATAGCTCCCCGAAGGTTTTTTCGTGACCAACAGGCCTAAAGATGGGGTCATAGCCGAAGCCTCTGTTCCCCTGTTGGCTTTCAGTGATGAAGCCTTCGACAATACCATCAAAAACAAAACTTTTCCCTTTGATATTCAGGTGTATAACGGTTTTGAAATGTGCCGAACGGTTATCTTTACCGTCCAATTTAGACAATAGCTTGGCCATGTTGTCACCTGCATTTTTTTGCTCCCCGGCATATCTTGCCGAATACACGCCCGGTTCACCATTGAGACTGTCCACCAAAAGACCTGTATCGTCCGAAAAACAGTCCAAACCATAGGTTTGGGTCACAAAATCGGCCTTGATCTTGGCATTTTCCTCCAAAGTCAGCCCAGTTTCGGGGATTTCATCGAAGCATCCAATATCCTTGAGCGATAAAAGTTCGAAGGATTCCGGTAAAAGTTGTTGGACTTCGTGGAGTTTATGGTCGTTGTGGGTGGCAAATACAAGTTTCAAAACGTGGAGGGGTTCTATTTGATGATCAAAAGTAGTAATTTCGAAACTTAAACACGTCGCATGAAATTGAAATTGCCACCGGTTCTGGTGATGTTGCTGTTTGGGGGATCAATGTATGTCCTTGCCAAATTCCTGCCCGTTGGGGCCTTTGATTTTTTTGGCAGGAGGGAGCTGGCCCTCTTCTTGGCGGGCTTGGGATTTTTGGTGATTTTCATTTCTATCATACAATTCATCAAGGCCAAGACCACCACGGACCCACTGAGTCCGGGCAAGGCATCCCAATTGGTGACTTCGGGCATCTACAACTACACCCGAAACCCCATGTATCTGGGAATGCTGCTTTTTCTTTTGGCCTTAGGCCTGAAATTGGGGAACGCTTTCAATACGCTTTTGGCAGCGGGTTTTGTGTCCTACATGAACCGTTTCCAGATCAAGGGGGAAGAAGAGGCATTGGCAAAAATGTTCGGTAAGGAATACAGTATGTACTGCAAACTGACCCGGCGTTGGTTTTGAGGTCTGAAGTGTCACGTTGAGCGTAGTCGAAACGTCGGAAGTATTTCGTGCCTATTCGTGAAATTCGTGTCGAAATAGACGAAAGAACATAGACTTTGGTGATTGAGTTATTGATGACTGCTTACTGACTTCTGCCAACTGCATACTGGAATTTGGAATCTTGTGCTTGAAACTTGCGTTTTGAACTTGAACTTTCACTTCATCTTGAACCAAATTGCAAAAAGTTGGATTTCAGGTGCCATTTAAAACAAAATGTAAGGGTTTTTTGATTTATCGACAATTCTGTAAGGTTTTTGGGCAGCTCAGATTTCAGGGATGGAATTAATGCTTAATTTTACACCTTAATTTTTTTGATGGAATCCATGGTGCAAACGGGACGCAAATATGTTTTCGATTTTGACAGCACCCTCACAAGGGTCGAAGCGTTGGATGTTCTGGCGGAAATGACCCTTCAGGGAAACCCAAAGCGTGACGAGATCGTAAAGGAAATCCAACGGATCACCAACTTGGGGATAGATGGTGACATTTCCTTCACTGAATCCTTGGAAAGAAGGATACGTCTGCTCAACGCGAACAAGAGCGATCTTCAGGACCTCGTTGCCGAACTTCGCCAAAAGATATCCAAATCCATCGCGGCCAATAAGGATTTTTTCCACGAATTTTCAGAAGATATCTATGTGATTTCCTGCGGATTCAAGGAATTTATAGATCCCATAGTCGAAGAATACAAGATTCCTTCGGATAGGGTATATGCCAATACCTTCAAGTTTGATGAAGAAGGCAATATTGTTGGGTTTGATGAGACCAATGTGCTCGCGTCCCACAACGGAAAGATAGAATGTTTGAAAAACCTGGGTCTGGAAGGCGAGGTTCAGGTGATTGGCGACGGTTATAGCGATTATGTGATGCGCGAGGCCGGAATAGCCCATAAGTTTTTTGCCTACACTGAAAACGTGCACCGTGAAAAAGCGGCTAACAATGCCGATCACGTGGCACCTAACCTAGATGAATTTTTATTTGTGAACGATTTACCAAGAAACCTGTCCTATCCCAAGAACCGAATCAAGATCCTTTTGCTGGAAAATGTGCACACAGCAGCCTTTGAGAACCTATCCGAAGATGGATTTTCCGTGGAACTGGTAAAGCACAGTCTCTCCGAGGACGAACTTGTGGAACGCATCAAAGGGGTCCATGTACTTGGTATCCGCTCCAAGACACAAGTGACTCAGAGAGTGTTGGATGCCGCCAATAAACTGTTGGTGGTAGGGGCTTTTTGTATCGGGACCACACAAATCGATTTGGAATACAGCAAAAAGAAGGGGGTAGTGGTCTTCAATGCACCCTATAGCAACACAAGGTCCGTAGTGGAGCTTGCCGTTGGCCATATCATCATGCTTATGCGCAGTATCTTCCCGCGTAGTACCGAGATCCATAATGGGGAGTGGAACAAAACGGCTTCCAATTCAAGGGAAGTTAGGGGCAAGAACCTAGGGATTGTGGGCTATGGCAATATCGGAAAGCAAATGTCCGTATTGGCGGAAGCCATCGGTATGCATGTGTACTATTATGATGTGGAGGACCAATTGGCCCTTGGCAATGCGGTGAAATGCAATACGTTGGAAGACTTATTGTCCGTGTCCGATGTGGTCACCCTTCATGTGGACGACAACAAGGCCAACAAGAACTTTATAGGTGAGCGCGAGATCAACCAAATGAAGAATGGAGCTATGCTCATCAACCTATCTAGGGGCTTTGTGGTAGATATCGATGCACTGGCATCTGCGTTGAAGAGTGGAAAATTGGGTGGTGCCGCGGTAGATGTGTTTCCTTCCGAACCAAGTGCCAATGGCGCTTTCGAAACGCCTTTGCAAGGCTTGTCCAATGTGATACTCACACCACACATTGGTGGTAGCACCGAAGAGGCACAGCGCGACATTGCTGATTTTGTGCCCAGCAAGATCATGGACTATATCAATTCAGGGAACACGGTAGATGCTGTGAATTTTCCCAATATCAGGTTGCCCAAACAGAACAAGGCGCACCGTTTCCTGCACATCCATAAAAATGTGCCGGGCATCATGGCGAAGATCAATGAAGTGTTGGCCAAGTACGGTCTCAATATCACTGGACAATACCTCTCCACAGACCCCGAAGTGGGTTATGTGATCACTGATCTGGACAGGGAGTACGACAAAGATGTGGTGAAGGAACTGAAGAACGTGGAAAACACCATCAAGTTTAGGGTACTTTATTAATCGATTCAGGACCCCTTCGTTGCAAGAAACAGGAACAACAAAGACATTTGGTCTTGTTTCTTGATTCCTGTCTCTTGAATTTAAGGATTACTGGTGATGATACGGTTCGTTCCGTAGGATGGTGAATCCTCTGTACAATTGTTCCACCAAGAACAAGCGGACCATTTGGTGGGAAAAGGTCATTTTGGAAAGACTGATTTTTCCAGAGCATTTGGCATAGACCGCGTCACTGAACCCATAGGGACCACCAATGGCCAGGACCAGGTTTTTAAGGCCACTGTTCATTTTCTTTTGCAGAAATTGGGCAAAATCCAGTGATGTATATTGTTTGCCATTTTCATCCAAAAGCACCAGGGTATCGGTGGGCTGTAGCTGCGCCAAAATGAGTTCCCCTTCCTTTTCCTTCTGTTGGGCCTCCGATAGGTTTTTACTGTTTTTGATATCGGGCAGTACCACAAACTCGAACTTGATGTAGTGTTTTAGCCGCTTCTCATATAGGGCTATCAGTTGCTCCAGTTCGGCCTTGTCTGTTTTTCCTATGGCAATCAATGTAATCTGCATGATCCAAAAGTAGCTCTTTATGGGGAAAGAAAGCGGTTGGGATCAAAAGTCAAAGGAGGGAATACAATTGAGGATAAAGGTGAAGGGTTCAAGGGTAAAAGGAAAATCCGATTTGCAATGAACAATTGTCAATTACCAATATCACAATAGTCAGACTTCTGACCTCTGACTCCAGACCATCAAATAATCCCTCTCTGGACAGATTCTTCAAACACTCCGTATTTTCAGAATGACCTGCACCAACAATCCAAATAACCGAATAAACCTGTAACCAAATAACTTAACAAAAAAACCACCGAAAGACCAAGGGCCTCACGGTGGTAAATTTTAATGCATATAGTCCAATTTTTTCGGGATCAGTCGCAGGTGTTCTGTTGGGAGGCATTCCCTGTGAAGACCCAATTGTGATTGGTTAAGATCACTACGGCTTCAACACTCTCTGGACAAAAAATGATTCCATCGGCACCGAGGGTCACCCCATCCGGGCCGTTATTTTGTACCACAAAGTTTTTCCATCCCACAAGGGTATCCCTGAACTTGGACACTGACATGCCACAATTGTCAAACATCCCAGCCATATTGGTCACGCTGGAGATGTCCCAACCACCTATGTTCTGGTCAAAAGCAGTGGCTTTATTGAACATGTTGAACATGTTGGTCACATGGGAGGTGTCCCAGTCTCCAATGTTCTGATTGAAAGCAGTAGCTTCATTGAACATATTGGACATGTTGGTCACATGGGAGGTGTCCCAATCTCCTATCGGTCCATTGAAAGCATCTGTTTTATAGAACATATACCCTATGTTGGTCACTTGGGAAAGATCTGGAGTATCTGTGGCATTATAGGTCATGTTTGTACAATAGGCAAAAGCACGATTCAAAAGCTTCCAAGCAATGGTACCCCACTGCTCTATGGACAGCAATTTGGATGGTGTGGTCACCCCATTGATATACTGAATTGAAGGGAATGTACCCTTAATGACTACGGTGTGGTTACCAGCTGTGGCATAGATGTGGCTGACAGGAGTGTTGGAAGTAATCTGTTCTGAAGTGCCATCACCCCATTGGATTGTATAGTCATAGGTGAAAGAGTTGTTGGTACCTATGACAATTTCCTCGTTGTCGGCATCAGTTTTCCAGATGGTGATGAAGGCGTTGGGGTCGTTGGCAGGGCCAGGATCTATATCTTCTTCTATATCCTCTACAACAATGGTCACAGTTTCTTCTACTAAGGCTAGTCCGTCGCTTACCTGAACGGTAATGTTGTAAGAAGTTGCAGTTTCATAGTCCAGACTCTTGCCAGTGAACAAAGAGAGTTCTCCTGTAGTGGTGATCTCAAAGAGGTCATCGCTATTGGTCTTGATGCTAAAGGTAAGCTCATCGCCATCTGCATCTGTAGCTAGGACAGTGCCAATGACATCCGTATCCGAGACATCCTCTTGAACAGTGAACTCTATGAATTCACCCCCATTGTTAAACGTAAACTCGGGAGCGGTGTTCTGTGGAACGGTCTGGCTCACCTTGATGGTGATGGCGGCCGTTGCCGCATCCTCCCCATCGGTCACTTCCACGGTGATGCTGTGCTGTGCCTTGGTGGCGAAACTCAACGCCTTGCCGGGTGCCAGGCTCAGGGCCCCAGCGGCCGTGATCTCGAAAAGGGCATTGTCGTTGGTCTTGATGGAGAAGGTAAGGGCGTCCTTGTCCGCATCGGTGGCCACAACGGTTCCGATAACTTGGGCTTCGGTAATGCCCTCAAAGGCAGTGAATTCCTGTGCTGCTATCACTGGGGCCGTGTTCTTGTCGGATGGTTTTGGGTCGGTGGGCCCATCATCCTTTCCACAGGACCATACAAGGGCCATGGCAAGGATGGTAAGTCCCAATTTTTTCATGATGTTTTCCATAACATTTTTTTGTTTTAGGGTGAATAACGCGGCAAGATGGGAAATGGGCGAAAAAGATTTTTGCACGATCTGACGGATGTGTGGTTTGGGTTGACGGATGGTAGTTTTGGGTTGAGGGGGAAAAGCCCAAGTGCAAGTTTCAAGTTCAAATGCAGGTGGAACTATGGGTTTTGGGTTCCAAGTTTTATGTTTCAGGTTACAGTTGTTTCAGTATGCAGCAGACTTTGTCATTCTGAGCAACGCGAAGAATCTCTTACAGGATCAGATTCATCAAATGCTCCGCGTTTTTCAGAATGTCAAGCATCACGAATAACCCAGTAACCGAATCATCCAAGTCTATTTTCTCTGTTCTATGCTCTAACATCTGACTTCCGACGTTTCGACTACGCTCAACGTGACACTTCAGACTTCGGGCATCAGACATCAGTCTTCGAGCATCGGACATCAATAACCCAATAACTCAATAACCAAATCACAAAACAACACCAATGTTTTTAGTATTTTCGTGGAAACCCAAATGCATGATTTCTGAAGAACAATTTCAAAAAGAACTGGATCTGATCATTTCCAATGCGGTGCGTGAAGATGTTGGTGATGGTGACCACAGTTCGTTGGCCTGTATTCCATCATCGGCCACCGGAAAGGCCAAACTGTTGGTGAAAGATGAGGGCATCATTGCCGGTGTGGAATTTGCCAAGCTGGTTTTTCGTTACATCGACCCTAAATTGAAGGTGGATGTCCTGATGGAAGATGGAAGTCCTGTAAAATATGGGGATGTCGTTTTTTATGTGGAAGGAAGCTCCCAAAGCATCCTAAAGGCGGAGCGGTTGGTACTGAACGCCATGCAGCGCATGAGTGCCATTGCCACCAAGACCCAGGATTTTGTGTCCCTTTTGGATGACACGGACACCAAGATCTTGGACACCCGAAAGACCACCCCGGGCATCCGGGCGTTGGAAAAATGGGCCGTAAAGATCGGCGGTGGCGAGAACCATAGGTTCGCCCTGTACGACATGGTGATGTTGAAGGACAACCATATCGATTTTGCGGGGGGCATCACCAAGGCCATTCAAAAGACCCAGGAATACCTCAAGGAAAAGGGCAAGGACCTAAAAATCATTGTGGAGGCCAGGGATTTGACCGAGGTCGATGAAATTCTACAATCCGATGGAGTGCACCGCATCCTGTTGGACAATTTTGACTACGAGCAGACCCGCGAAGCCGTAAAACGCATAGACGGCAAATGCCAGACCGAATCCTCTGGAGGGATCAACGAAGAAACCATCCGGACGTATGCCGAATGTGGAGTTGATTATATTTCCTCCGGTGCACTCACCCATTCGGTCTATAATATGGACCTTAGTTTAAAAGCCGTGTAGATGTCAGTGGCCATAGAAGAGCAATTGGAGAAAATACCCGTGGTCAATTGGTTGGTGCGCTTGTTGAAACGCATCAAACTAAAGGCTTTTGAGGGCCTGTCCTTCTATGATGTGATGGAAATGTACTTGGTGGGCATCGTGAAGGGGACGCTGTCCTCCCGTGCCAGCTCCATTGCCTTCAGTCTTTTTATGGCCCTGTTTCCGTTGCTCATCTTTTTGGTGACGCTCATTCCCTTCATCATTCCCTTCGTGAGTGTGGGCAATGAAAATTTCGATGCACAGTTCCTCGATTTTTTGGAATCCTTCCTTCCGTCGGCCACCAGTGATTATTTTGGCGACATCTATCAGCAGATCAAGGACCAGAAGCAAGGGGGGCTGCTGTCATCGGCATTCTTGGTGTCCATCTTTTTGGTGGCCAATGGGGTGAACGCCATTTTCGGAGGATTCGAAAATTCGTACCATGTGGAGCTTACCCGTAATTTTTTCAGGCAGTATGCCTATGCGCTCATGGTGGGGCTCATCCTTTCCATTTTGCTGATCATTGGGGCCGTGGCCTTTGTGTACTTCGAGTTTTATATTGTGGAATACACGAGTCAATATCTCGGGAAGACCTTGGGCTACGATGTTGAAAAAGGGGACGATGTGGGCATACAAGCGGCCAAGATTATCTTTTTCCTGAGCCTGTCCTACCTTACCACTTCCATCCTGTATTATTTTGGGACCGCCGAAGGGAGGAATGCGCGATTTTTTTCGGCAGGGGCACTCATGACCACACTTTTGTTCCTTCTGACCTCATATCTTTTTGGGATATATGTGGAAAAATTCGCCCGATACAACGAACTTTATGGAGCATTGGGAGGATTATTGATCTTGATGGTGTTCATTTGGTTAAATTCCAATATCTTACTGTTGGGTTTTGAACTCAACGCAACCCTCAACTCTCTAAAAAAACGACATGAAAGGCAGCAGAACAATCCATAAGTGCATTTTCCTGATAGGCTTTCTGTGTGTTCAGGGGGTGTGGTCACAGACTGTTTTCGGCAAATGGAAAACCATTGATGACCGTAACGGTGTTGCCAAGGCGATCATTGAAATCTATAAGGAAGATGGCCTGATGCATGCCAGGGTGGTCAAAATATTGGAAGAAGGAAAGCAAGATGCCCTCTGTACCAAATGCGATGGCGAGCTGAAGGACAAACCGGTGCTCGGCATGAAGATCATGGACGATTTCGAGGACAATGGAAGAGGGGAATACAAGGGGGACAGGTTGTTCGATCCCGAACAGGGAATGACCTTTAGGGGCAAGGTCTGGCTGGACGATGAAAACAATAATCGACTGAAGGTGAGGGGCTATCTGGCCTTTTTGCACAGAACACAGACCTGGCACAGGGTGATTGAGGAGTAGTGTATGGAATATTTTTTGGAGGTTGTTCTTCCCATCCCTTTAGAAAGACTATTTACCTATAGCATTACCCAACGGGAGGCAGACTTTATCCAGCCGGGAATGCGCGTTGCCGTTCCCTTTGGGAAATCAAAGATATATACGGCCCTGGCCTATCGGGTACACCAAAATGCCCCGACTGCATACGAAGCCAAGGAAATCTATCAAATTCTGGATGATGCCCCCCTTGTGGGTCCATTTCAGCTGCAGCATTGGGAATGGTTGGCCAAGTATTACATGTGTACCCTGGGGGAAGTGATTCGCAGTGCATTGCCCAGTGCCTTTTTATTGGAAAGTGAGACTTTGATCCTGCCCAACAAAGAGGCAAGTGTGGACGAAATGGAACTCACTGATGATGAATTTCTGATCTATGAAGCATTGCAGCACCAGTCAGCTCTCCATATCCAGGAAATCAGCGATATCGTGGACAAGAAGAACGTCCTTTCCTTGGTCAACAGGTTGGTACAGAAAGGAGTGGTCCGGCAAAAGGAAGAACTCTACGAACAGTACAAACCTAAATTGGTCCGCTATGTGAAACTTTCCGAGAAGTATGACGATGACCAACAATTGGAAGAGCTGCTGAATGAACTTTCCCGGGCGCCCAAACAGAGCCAAGTGGTACTCTCCCTTTTTCAATTGCGGAGCGGGAACAACAAGCCCATCCCCATCACCGAGCTGGAAAAGCAAAGTGGTAGCTCCAAGGCCGTGATCAAGGCCCTTATCGATAAGGATATTCTAAAAGAATATCAGATCAGGCAAGATCGGGTGGAGTACAACGAGGAATCTGAGGAAGCTCGGAACATTGCCCTGAACGAACACCAAAGCAAGGCGTTGGAGGATATCAACAAAGGTTTGGCGGAGGACAGGCCGGTTTTGCTGCATGGGGTCACCTCATCGGGAAAAACAGAGGTATATGTAAAATTGATCCAGCAATGTTTGGACGGTGGCCGACAGGCGCTCTATCTCTTGCCTGAAATTGCGCTTACCTCCCAGTTGATCAATAGGTTGAGGGACTATTTTGGGCACAAAGTGTCCGTTTACCATTCCAAATACAGTATCCACGAACGCGTTGAGGTCTGGAACAATGTGCTGAAAAGCGCCGATAAGGCACAGATTGTCATCGGTGCCCGTTCCTCCTTGTTTTTGCCTTTCTCCAATTTGGGGCTCATTGTGGTGGATGAGGAGCATGAAAGTTCCTTCAAGCAATTTGATCCCGCGCCCAGATATCATGCCCGTGATGCGGCCATTGTGCTGTCCTCGCTGCATAAGGCCCACACCGTTTTGGGTTCGGCCACGCCGAGCATAGAAAGTATGTACAATGCCAGAAAAGGGAAATATGGCTATGCTTCGATTCAATATCGATATGGAAATGTGCTGATGCCCGACATCAATTTGGTGGATATCAAAGAAGCCACCCGAAAAAAGCGGATGAAGGGCCATTTTTCCGAAACCTTGATCAATGCCATTTCCGAAACTTTGGAAGCAGGGGAGCAGGTCATCCTTTTTCAGAACCGAAGGGGATTTGCCCCAGTGGTGGAGTGTACTACTTGCGGGCACGTGGCCCAATGTCCCAATTGCGATGTGAGTTTGACCTACCACCAACGCATGAACCAGCTTCGCTGTCACTATTGCGGTTACCATATAGCATTGCAACAGGCGTGCCTGGCCTGCGGAAGTCCTACGTTGGACAAAAAAGGATTTGGGACGGAACAGATCCAGGAAGAATTGGGTCAACTGTTCCCCGAAATCAATGTGGGACGAATGGATTTGGATACGACACGGGGAAAATATGCCTACGAAAAGATCATTTCAGCCTTCGAGAACCAAGAAATGGACATATTGGTGGGCACCCAAATGGTGACCAAAGGTCTGGATTTCAGGAATGTGAGTTTGGTGGGTATCATGAATGCGGACACGATGCTCAATTTTCCCGACTACCGTGCCCATGAGCGGAGTTTTCAAATGCTGACCCAAGTGGCGGGTAGGGCAGGGCGGACCCAGAAAAGGGGAAAAGTGCTCATCCAAAGTTATAATCCCTACCATCAGATCCTGCAACAGGTCACCACCCACGATTATGATAAAATGTTCGTGGAACAGTTGTACGAACGCGAACAGTTCAAATACCCACCTTTGGTGCGGATCATAAAGATCACGTTGAAGGACAGGGACTACAACAAACTGAACGAGGCCGCCCAATGGCTGGCCGACTCGCTCCGCAATGTGCTCGGACACCAGATTTTGGGGCCGGAATACCCTCCTGTGGGCAGGATTCGGCGGGACTACCTGAAAAACATCTTGATCAAGATCCCCAAAAAACAGTCGTTGGCACAAACAAAAAATAGCATTAAAAGAATTGAAAAATCCTTCAATGCTATTTCAAAGTATAAAAGTGTAAGACTGGTCTACAATGTGGACCACATATAGCTTTTGACTATACGTTGGCGAGCGCTTCTGCCAGCTCCGTCTTTTTGTTTCTGCTCAATGGAATCTGTCTGCCACCGACCTCAACATTTTTACTGTTGAACTTTTCGATTTTTTCCAGATTCACGATGTAAGATTTATGGATGCGCAGAAATTTTTCGGCAGGCAACTGCTGTTCGAAAGATTTCATGGTGGACAAGATCACGATATTGGCTTCATCGGTCACCAATTTGATGTAATCCCCAAGCGCTTCGATCCATTTAATGTCGTTTAGGATAACCTTACGTTTCTTAAGGTTGCTCTTTACAAAAATGTGTTCTTCGTCCTCATCTACCCGGTTGATCTGCTCAAATTTGGCAACAGCTCTTTTTACAGAGGCTTCAAAACGGGCCAAGGTGATGGGTTTGTGAAGGTAATCGGTCACATCATAATCAAATGCCTTGAGGGCATAATCGGGTTTCCCTGTGATCAAGATGACCTGTGGTGGGTTCTCTAGGGCCTCTAGAAGGTCAAAACCACTGATGATCGGCATTTCCACATCCAAAAAGATAAGGTCGATGTCGTGGTTCTTCAGGCCATTTTTGGCTTCAATGGCGTTACTGTATTCAGCAACCAAAGCAAGATGTGGATGATTGTTGACCAATTTAGCAACGGCCATCCGCTGCATGGAAGAATCGTCTACAATTATACTTTTTAATTTCATAGAATGGGGTGATTTGTAGGGTTTTAAATCATCGGCAAATTACATAAAAAAGACGCTTAAGAGCAACAAAAGATGTAAACATGGTCTATTTTGTTGTGTATATTACCTTTTACGTTATTTAGGTTTATGGGGTTCTTCATTGTTGATAACTCTTGTGATTTAAACGAAGTTTTTTTGGTTTTCTTGCAAGGAGAAGGAATAATTATTACTTTTGCGCTCCTTTAAAAATATATAATATGAACCATTACGAAACTGTTTTCATTTTGAATCCCGTTCTATCTGACACCCAGATAGAGGAAACAGTCAAGAAATTTGAGGATTTCTTGATTACGAATGGTGCCAAAATGGTCTCCAAGGAAGATTGGGGACTTAAAAAATTGGCCTATCCCATTCAGCACAAAAAAAGTGGTTTTTACCACTTGTTCGAATTCACCGCTCCAGGTGAGGCCATCGGCCCCTACGAGTTGGAATTCAGGAGAGATGAGCGCATCATGCGTTTCTTGACCGTTAAACTGGACAAGCATGCAATTGCTTGGGCAGAGAAAAGAAGAACCAAATTAAAAGCAAACGCATAGGGACATGGCATCCATAGAACAACAAGCAAAAGCAAAAAAGGACGGGGAAATCAGATATCTGACCCCTCTCAATATCGAGACCAACAAGCAAAAGAAATACTGTAGGTTCAAGAAATCAGGTATCAAATACATTGATTACAAAGACCCGGATTTCTTGATGAAATTGGTGAACGAGCAAGGGAAACTGCTTCCTAGAAGACTTACAGGTACTTCCTTGAAATACCAGAGAAAAGTGGCCCAGGCCGTTAAGCGTGCCCGTCACATTGCGTTAATGCCGTACGTTGGCGATATGTTGAAATAAAAAATACCGAAGAATGGAACTTATTCTAAGAGAAGATGTACAGGATTTGGGATTTAAGGATGATATCGTTTCCGTAAAGAACGGTTACGGCAGAAACTACCTTATCCCACAAGGTTTGGCCACATTGGCCACTCCATCTGCCAAAAAAGTTTTGGCCGAGAACCTTAAGCAAAGAGCCCACAAAGAGAAGAAAATCGTTGATGAGGCCACCAAGATTGCCGAAGCCCTTAAACAATTGCAGATCCGCATCGCTGCCAAAGCTGGTGCCGGTGACAAATTGTTCGGATCTGTGACCAACATTGATTTGGCAGAGGCTTTGGACAAGGAAGGACACCAAATTGAGAGAAAATTCATCAATATCAAAGGTGGATCTATCAAACGAGTTGGTCCTTACGAGGCTACCATTAGGCTTCACAGGGAAGTTGTATTGGAATTCCCTTTTGAAGTGATCGCCGAGGCGAATTGATCTCAATGTGATATGATTTATAGAGGGCCGTGCTTGCATGGCCCTTTTTTTGTTCCCGCTTTTTGGGACATCAACAACCTGTCTTTTTTATTTTTGCACCATGAAGTACAAACGATTGACCAAGGAACAACTGGAGGAACTGCACCCGGAGTTCATCAATTTTTTGGCCACACAGTCCATCACGGCCGACGAATGGGCAACCCTCAAGGCCGATAAGCCAGAGGTGGCCGAAGAAGAGTTGGATGTGTTCAGCGACCTGATCTGGGAAGGGGTGTTGTCCAAAGTGGAATACCTGGAGAACATTTCCGAACAGCACATGCATCTGTTCCACCTTACGGAGAAGGAAATGAAGCTCCTTTCCGTAAAAGTCCTGAATCCTGAGATCGACCTGCGGACCCATGAAGGATTTGGTTGGTTCAAGCGCAATTTCCAGTCCGATTTTGTGGAATACCTTACTGCATCCAAGGCCTATGGCGAGGACAAGAACGTGGACAAGTTTGAACTTTTGAAGCAAGGAGCCGTCATCACCAAAGGTGAGCTCTACCAATGGTTTGAACAGATTATGGAGTAACCCCATGAAAGCAGAAGTGCAAGAGCAAGTCACAAAATCAAAAGTATTCGTGTTGATTCGTGCAATTCGTGTCAGGTAATAATCATATGGATTTGGTATTGAAATCGTTCAACATCTATTCCAATCCAAAGAAACGAATCACCTCATTATAGTCATTTGCATCCACTCCATAATTCTTCAGTGAAAACATCTCATCCTGCGTCAATTTGCCATTTATGTTCTGAATTTCAATGAGAATAAGATGGAGCTCTGTAAACTCTGCAGCAAGAACCCAACCCTTGGTTAAATCAGATCCATCCAAGCTAGAAACCCCAATGAAAATTTCACCTACTGTATAATAGAAAATGAATTTTCTGTCCAATTCTTTTACCGCACCAGGGATTGCTACATAAATGGGATATAGTTCATTACTAGTCTTTAAATATGCCAAAACATAATGGCTTTGCAATCTTTCCTGTGTCAATTCAGGGATTTCAAAGAATATGTCTGTTTGATTTTGTTGAATGTCGCTAAGGTCTATAATAATACGTTGTGCATTGGTGTTGCCATCTTGCCCAGGTTCGCCTTGAGAACCCTGCTCACCTTGCGGTCCCTGCACACCTTGAATTCCTTGCTCGCCTTGGACTCCCTGTTCACCATTTTCACCCGAACAAGAAACCAAAGCTAAATTGATGACCAATCCCAGTAGTAATATCGTTTTTAGTTTCATATAGTTGGTTAAAGAATTGAATAAACATAGGTTTATATTTTTATAATTTTTGGATGAATTGACGGATGCCCCTTTTGATCTGACGGATGACCAATTTGATTGGTGTATATTTGCACGAGAATTTTAAAAACCACATGGCACAGAAACCATCCATACCCAAAGGGACCCGGGATTTTTCACCGGCAGAGGTCGCTAAGCGCAACTATATCATCCAAAACATCAAAAAGCATTTTGAAACCTTTGGATTCATGCCGATAGAGACCCCATCTTTTGAAAATTCGGACACTTTGATGGGCAAATATGGGGAAGAAGGAGATCGATTGATCTTTAAGATCTTGAATTCCGGGGATTTTATTTCGAAAGTGGATGATGTGACCTATAGCTCCAAAAATTCCACATCGCTGACCCCAAAAATATCAGAAAAAGCCCTTCGTTATGACCTTACCGTGCCCTTTGCCCGCTATGTGGTGATGCACCAGAACGAAATTGATTTTCCTTTTAAAAGATACCAGATTCAGCCCGTTTGGCGTGCCGACAGGCCCCAAAAAGGTCGTTTCCGTGAGTTTTACCAGTGTGATGCCGATGTGGTAGGGGCCAATTCCCTGTTGCAGGAAGCGGAATTTGTACAACTCTACGATGCTGTTTTTACCGATTTGGGATTGAAGGGCACCACCATCAAGATCAACAACCGAAAAATCCTGTCTGGGATTGCCGAAGTGATCGGGGCCAAACATCTGTTGGTCGATTTTACGGTAGCCCTTGATAAATTGGACAAGATAGGAGAGGAGAAGGTGAAGGCCGAAATGATGGAAAAGGGCATTTCTGAAAATGCCATAGCCAAAGCACAATCGCTATTCGAGATGTCCGGCTCCGCTTCGGAACAATTGGAGCAACTGAAAACCCTGCTTACCAACTCAGAAGTGGGCATGCTCGGGGTTGCGGAACTGGAAGAGATCATTTCTGCCGTGGGGATGATTGGGCTACAGTCTGCTCAATTGCAATTGGACGTGACCTTGGCGCGTGGGCTCAACTACTATACCGGGGCCATTTTTGAAGTGGCCGCTCCCGACGGCGTCAGCATGGGTTCCATTGGCGGTGGAGGCCGTTACGACGACCTTACCGGAATCTTTGGTTTGAAGGACGTCAGTGGTGTGGGCATTTCCTTCGGGTTGGACCGCATCTATCTCGTTCTGGAAGAATTGGGCCTTTTCCCGGACAGCTTGGACACTTCGTTGGACGTGCTCTGTCTCAACTTTGGAAAGCAGGAAGGTTTGGCCGCCCTCAAATTGGTGTCCTCTTTACGCCAATTGGGCTTGAGGGCCGATCTGTACCCTATGGATGCCAAAATGCAGAAGCAGTTCAAGTATGCCGATAAGCGTGGAGTTCCCTATGTGGTCCTTTTGGGTGAACAGGAACTGGCCGAGGGCAACTTTGTGGCCAAGAATATGAAAACCGGCGACCAGAAGGTCTATGGTCTGGGTGCTTTTGCACAATTTGCAGAAGCTGTCAAATCCGATTTTTGATCTCCTTTACGATGGTTTTGTAGTAGGTGGGGCCGTGGGGCACATAGTTGGCCGCATTGGCCAGACCCCAAGTTTCCTCGGCAAATCGGAAGAGCGGAATCAGTTCCAGGGCATCCACTTCGCTTTCTTGTTTGGTCAGTGCGGTGATAGGGACTTTTAGCTCACATAAAAAGAGGTGATGGAGCTCCGCATCGATAAAGACCTCGGAAATTTTATGGATGGCCTTAAAAGTGCCAATAGGCTCCAAGTCCGCTTCGGAAATGGTGAGTCCCACTTCCTCCTGTACTTCCCGGACCGCGGCAAGCGGAATATTTTCCCCGGCGGCCACATGGCCGGCCACTGACACGTCCCAAAGTAGGGGATGCGTATCTTTGTGCTTTCCACGTTGTTGGATCAGTACCTTTCCCTCCTGTGTATAGAGCCAAACATGGATGGTAGGGTGCCATAGCCCCTTTCGGTGCGCTTCCGACTTCAAACACGATTGTCCGGTCGGGTTGCCCTGCTCATCCAGAATGTCTACCAGCTCGTCCATAGGTTCATAAAGATAAGAAATTGTTCCATCGACCACAGATAGAAAACCAATAGTTCTTTCCAAAGATTTTCAGGCCATTTGAACCAGTCTTTTAAATCTCAGAACTACACGACTACGTCACCCTGAACTTGGTTCAGGGTCTCATATCAAACGGTATGCGATGCTGAAACAAGTTCAGCATGACCATAATCTACAATTAATCAAAATAACTAAATGTCTCCCCTTCTTTGATGGTCAACAAGGTTTCGTAGATCAATCGGATCACGTTTTCCACATCGTCCTTGTGCACAGTTTCCACCGTAGTGTGCATGTAGCGTAATGGGAGCGATATCAAAGCAGAGGCCACGCCACCGTTGCTATAGGCAAAGGCGTCCGTATCCGTTCCGGTGTATCTTGAGGAAGCCAATCGCTGGAACGGGATCTTTTTGCCTTCGGCCGTTTCAATGATGCGTTCCCTGAGCTTGTTTTGCACGGCCGGGGCGTAAGAAACCACAGGTCCGGACCCTATCAAGATCTCGCCCTCTTTCTTTTTGTCGATCATGGGTGTAGTGGTGTCATGGCACACATCGGTGACAATGGCCACGTTGGGCTTTATGGTCTGGGTGATCATTTCTGCTCCACGAAGACCGATTTCTTCCTGTACCGAGTTGGTCACATAGAGACCAAAGGGCAATTTTTTCTTGTTCTCGTGCAACAGACGGGCCACTTCGGCAATCATAAAACCACCTACGCGGTTGTCCAGCGCACGGCATACAAACTTGTCCTTGTTCAGAATCTGGAACTGATCGGGATAGGTGATCACGCAGCCCACATGCACCCCCATTTTCTCCACTTCAGCTTTGTCCTTGGCACCTATGTCGATAAAAATATTTTCCAAGGTCGGTGCTTCCTCCTTCGCACGATCGCGCGTGTGGATGGCAGGCCATCCGAAGACGCCCTTCACCACGCCGTTCTTGGTATGGATGTCCACCCATTTTGAGGGCGCGATCTGGTGGTCACTACCTCCGTTACGGATCACATATAGCAATCCGTTGTCGGTGATATAGTTGACATACCAAGAAATCTCATCCGAATGTCCCTCGATCACTACCCGGTATTTTGCCTTTGGGTTGATGACGGCCACGGCCGTTCCGTAGGTATCCGTTATAAATTCGTCCACATAGGGTTTGAGGTAGTCCATCCAGATTTTCTGGCCTTCCCATTCGTAGCCCGTGGGGGAGGGATTGTTCAGGTATTTTTCTAAAAATTCAAGGGACTTTTTATTGATGATTTTCGTTGTGGCCATGTATTTCGTTTAGTCCACAAACTTAAGCATATTCAATGTTATTTTGAAAATCTTCCAGTTTCGTTTGTTTTTTGTTGCTGGGGTATTCGGTGGTTTGGTCGCGGATAGGTTATTGTCAACTGCATACTGCCTACTGACTTTCCACTTATTTTGATTTCTGGGATTTGGAATTTGATGTTTGGTACCCGATGTCCGATGCCCGAAGTTGATCACTGCCCACTGCATTCTGACACGAATTTCACCAATGTCCACGAATGGATGCTTGAGGCGAAGTCGGTTTTTGTCTCTTTGCTCTCTATTCTATTTTCTATGTTCTCGTACTTGAAAACTCCCAACTGCATGCTGCCTACTAAGTTATTCGGTTATTAGGTTATTGTGGTTTGTTGCTTAAACTTGAAACCCAAAACATGAAACTACTGCATACTGCCCACTCCTTACTTAGTTATTAGGTTGTTCAGTTATTGGTTATTGGAATTTGGCTTTTGGTATTTGAAAGAGATACTACTTTTTGTTAAAGTTTGGAGTACATCAATGGCCTAATCATACCTTTATCCTTAATTTTGGCAAGACTTTTGAGAATTTGACCGAATGTTGCGCAACTGTTTTCTTGTTGTTTTTCTTGTGCTTTGTGCCCTTGGATTTTCCCAGGAATCCGAAAAGGATTCGTTGTTGTATCCAAAGGATTCCATTGAGGATTATTATGTTCGGTTTGAAGGGGATTCCGTCCTGCTCAGCTCCATTGAACTGGACGAGGTCTATATCTTTGGGGAGTTGGACTTTGCCGACCGCAAGGACCGTTTACGCTATTTGATCTTGCGTAGAAAGACATTAAAGGTGTATCCCTATGCCAAATTGGCCGCAGAACGTTTGGTGGAACTGAACGACAGCTTGCAGCATATCAAGAAAAAACGGCATCAAAAAAAATACACCAAAAAGGTCCAAAAATACATCGAAGAAGAATTTTCGGCAGAGTTGAAGAAACTTACCCGCACCGAAGGACAGATTTTGGTCAAGTTGATCCACCGCCAAACGGGGACAACGGCTTTTGAATTGGTAAAGGAACTTCGTAGCGGATGGCGGGCCTTTTGGTACAATACCACGGCGAGTATGTTCAAAATCAGTTTGAAAGAAGAATTCCATCCAGAGTTGGTGCATGAGGACTATCTCATTGAGGATATTTTGCAACGTGCCTTTGTGGCCAATCAGTTGGAACGCCAAAAATCGGTTTTGGACTACGATTATGCCCAATTGACCAACAAGTGGAAGAACAGTCCTCCAAAACCTAAGGACTAATCTTTGGTCTTTTTCCCAAAAACCGCATCCATGACAATGTTGATGGAACGGAACCCTAAATAAATGGCCGTCCCAGCGCAAATTATTCCCAGGATCAATACGGGCAAATAAAAGGGGTGGTCTTGATTTTTGAAGGCCTGATAGATCAGAAATGGCCCGGCGAACATGGCCAGTACTGTATAACCAAACGATTTCAATCCTTTTACCAAAAGTTCCTTGTCGGTGTGCCTCATAGGACCAAAGTAGCAATATTAGCTTATATTTAGAGGGTAACGCACAAAAATTAACCATGGAAATACTTGTTTTGGGAGCTGTGGTGCTTTTTATCATCATCGCCACGGTCAAATTCAAAATGCATCCTATTTTTTCCCTGACCATAGCTGCGGTGATCTCGGGTTTTCTTTTGGGGTTGTCCCCGCAAAAAATCATGGAGACCATCGGGGAGGGGTTTGGCAAGACACTCTCTGGGATTGGTCTCGTCATTGCCTTTGGAACGGTCATTGGTATTTATCTGGAAAAGACCGGGGCCACCCAGGTATTGGCCAACAGTATTTTGGGATTGATAGGATTGAAACGCTCCCCATTGGCCATCAACTTGGCTGGATATGTCATTTCCATCCCTGTATTTTGTGATTCCGGGTTCATCATCCTCTCATCCCTCAACAAGGCCATCAGCAAACGCACGGGCATCCCTGTATTGGTTTTTGCCATTGCATTGGCCACGGGATTGTATGCGGCCCATGTTTTTGTGCCCCCAACTCCGGGACCTTTGGCCGCAGCGGCCATTTTGGATGCCGATTTGGGATTGGTGTTGGTATTGGGACTTTTGGTCTCTTTGCCGGTCTCGTTGACGGGTTATTTTTGGGCCAGGTTTATTGGTAGGTCCCTTAAGGAGGAAGATGGCGTAGAAAAACCGGAAGGAAAAGAGGAAGTGCCATCAACGGTGAAACCATTTCAGGCATTTTTGCCCTTGTTGGTCCCTATTATTTTGATTGCATTGAAGTCTGTTGCCAATTATCCTTCTTACCCTTTGGGTAAGGGTTGGGTTTTTGGGGTGCTCGATTTTCTGGGTAGCCCGGTGATTGCCCTGCTCATTGGTGTATTCTTTGCTTTTTCGTTGGGGAGAAAAGCACCTACCAAGGAGAGAGGGGAATGGGTGTCCGAGGCCTTTAAACAGGCTGGGGCCATAGTATTGATCACTGGTGCAGGAGGTGCTTTTGGGGCCATATTGCGGACCGTTGATATTGCTTCCATCATCAATTTGGAGTCCAGTACGGGAGCTGGAGGCTTGTTGATCGCTTTTGCGATTGCGGCCGTTCTCAAGACGGCCCAAGGTTCTTCCACGGTGGCCATCATCACCACTTCTGCCATCATTGCGCCCTTATTGGAAACTTTTGGACTGCTGACCCTTACGGACAAGGCTTTGGCCGTATTGGCTGTGGGTGCCGGGGCTATGACGGTGTCCCATATCAACGACAGTTATTTTTGGGTGGTGTCCCAGTTTTCCAACATCAATGTAAAGACCGCTTTGCGAGGCCATACCCTAGGGACTTTGCTGCAAGGGGCCACAGGTATTTTGATGGTCCTGCTGCTCTATTTTATACTGTGAGCTATTCGATGGTGATGGTTTGGGAATAGGTCTGTACCACTGCAAAATAACCTAGCGCAAAATCATTGGGCCGTTCCACATTGTCAAAAATGTTGATATTGTCCAAACCTGTGATGTCAAAAACATTGCCCCTGGCAGTTGCAACCGGGGTCTGAAAAACGCCTCCAGTGTTAGTGGTCTGCTCGATGACCAAGTCCATATAATTGTAAAAGTCCTGGGTGGCCCCCAAAATGCTCACTGTAATATCCTGTCCGGCATTGAGGCTGTCGTCATAGAAATAGGAGAACTCAAATTCTTGTCCCTGAAAGAATTGATCCTCCACGGTCAGGAACTCTCCAAAACCGAAATCAAATACATAGAAATCATCGCGGTCGCCATCGTCCGTAAAAGTTACGACCACTTCGGTCTCCTCTTCGTCAAAAAGAGTGCCGTCACCCTGTTCCAAATGATCTATCGGGACTGTTGGGGCATACTCGGTCCGGGCATAATACCTTTTGCCTTTGTGGGTCAACTCTAGGATGAAGACCATTCCCGGTTCCACAACGGAGGTCCGGATGCGTTGGTCCGAGGAAAAGTTGGGGTCTGGGACATAGATGCCACTTCCCGGTTCTCTTTCGGCCAAGGAACAGAATGCCAAGCTTTCAAAAATATCACCGTTTAGGGGTATGCCATAGGTGATGACGGCATTTTCCACTTGGGTGGGCAGGTTTTCGTCAAAATAATTGGTGGTTTCCTTCATGCGGATCTCCACGTTCACAAACTCCTGGCTTTTATCCACCCGCAAAAGGCCATCGACAATGAGTTTGGCTTCCACTTCGGGCAAATCGACATCGATAACATCTTCGCATGCGAAGAGCAATAGAAGTCCGACGATATATAGAATTCCTTTTTTCATGGTGCTAAAATTTAAAGTTGTAGGTCACAGATGGGATGATGCCGAATACCGAAGTGCGTAAGGCTTCGTTTCGCCCGGTGTCCTCATTCTCCCTAAAGTTGATGGAGGCCGCATTCTTTCTGCTGTACAGGTTGTAGATGCCAAAGACCCATTCGGCCTGTACTTTCCGAGACCTGTTCTTCTTTGGGGTGAGTATGGCCGAAACGTCCAGTCGGTGATAGTCGGGCAACCTTTCCTTGTTCCGTAAGCCATAATAGGGCACGGTGACCCCTTCAAATTCAAATTGGCCAATGGGGTAGTTGGTGGGCTGGCCGGTTTGATAGATGAAATTGGCATTGAAGCTCCATTTGTCGTTAAGTTCAAAGTTGCCAAATAGGGAAAGGTCGTGGGTTTTGTCATAAGGGGTATTGTACCATTGCCCAAGATTGATCCCTGTTTCAAGATTGGATCGGCCGGTATCAAAATCCAAATCCCTTCCTGGGGTGCGTTGTTCCGATTTGGAAAGGGTATAAGCCAACCAGCCCGTGAACCGCCCCTCATTTTTCCTAAAAAGTATTTCCAGACCATAGGCCCGGGCCTGTCCGTTGAGGATAACCTGTTCGATGGCATTGTTGGCGATGAGATTGGCCCCATCAATATAATCGATCCTGTTCTGGATATCCTTGAAAAAGGCTTCAGTTTCGAACGTGTATTCCCCGCCCTTGATGTTCCTGAAATACCCGATGGCATATTGGTCCAGCAATTGGGGCTTCACGAAAGGACCACTTGGCGTCCATACATCCAGGGGAGTAGGGGAGCTGGTGTTGGACAGGAGGTGCAGGTATTGGGACAAGCGTGTGTAGCTTGCTTTGATGGCGTTCTTTTCGTTGAAATTGTACGACATGGACACTCTGGGCTCCAAGTTGAAGAATTTTTTCAAGGTGCCGGACCTTCCAGGGTTGATGGAGTCGATGGGTTCCGCTTCGCGATAGACCAAGGTGAAGGGGTCAAATTCCACAGGGTTGTTGTTCCTGTACACATAGAACTCATCTTGCCCCAATCGGTTGAATTGGCTTGCCCGAAGCCCATACTCGATGCTCAGGTTTTCGGTCACATCGTGTTCCACATCAATATAGATGGCACTTTCGTTGGCGTATTTTTTGATCAATTGTTCCTCAACAATGCCAGAGTCTGCACTATTCGGGGTTATTTCTCCAGGATTGAAGACGTAATAAATATTCTGGAGGCCATAGTTCATCTGCACCTTGTCGCTCAGGTAGTGTTTCAGGTCGTATTTGAGGTTGAAGTTTTGGATGCCTGAATTCCACTCAAACCCCACAAAATCAAGCTCTAGTCCGTAATAATAGTCTGAATAGATCAACGATAGGTTGGAAAAGATTTTTTCCGAGAACAAGTGGTTCCATCTGAAATTTCCGACGGCATTGCCATAGGTGTTCACAAAACGATCACCGATGCTGAACAGGTCCCTGCCAAAGTAACCGGAGAGGTAGATGTTATTGTTGTCATTGATCTTGTGGTTGATCTTTGTGTTCAAGTCGTAGAAATAGGCCTTGTTGTCCACATCAAAAATTGGCAGGAACAGATGAATGTAGGAAGCTCTTCCCCCGACCAAAAAAGCGGTTCTATCCTTGATGATGGGCCCTTCCAAGAGCAGTCGGCTGGCCACGGCACCAATCCCGCCATTGACCTTGAAATCCTTGCTGTTCCCTTCCTTTTGAAAAATCTCCAGCACGGAGGATACCCTTCCTCCATATCTGGAAGGAATGCCTCCCTTGAAGAGTTTTACATCCTTTATGGCATCTGGGTTGAAAACAGAGAAGAAACCAAACAAATGCGAAGAATTGAACACTGTGGCCTCATCCAAAAGAATCAGGTTTTGGTCAACGGCACCGCCCCTGACATTGAATCCTGATGACGCTTCACCGGCATTGGAAACCCCGGGCAACAACAACAGCGATTTGATCACATCGGCTTCCCCGAGCACCACGGGAATCTGTTTGATGGTCTGTGCGGTCAGGGTGTTCACGCTCATTTGGGGTTTTCGGATGTCCAATCGTTCCACATCATCGGTGACTACCACTTCATCCAGTTCCTCGGCTTCTTCGGCCAAATAAAAGTCCTTCTTGATGTTTTTGTCCAAGGATATGTTCTCCATCACATCCTGAAATCCCAAATAACTTACCATGACCCTGTATTCGCCTTTTGGAAGGGTAATGGAATAAAAGCCGTACTCGTTTGTCGTGGTTCCAGTGCCCAACTCTGGAATGGCTATGGTGACCCCGATCAGGGTCTCGTTACTGCTGGCTTCGGAAATGGTGCCGCTAAGGGTGAATTTCTGTTGGGCCTGGACCCAAGCGTGTTGAAGAAGTAAGATGGCCGAAATGGCCAAAAATCTTTTGGACATTGAAAGGTGTTTTCCTCTAAAATACACACTCCAGACCTATTTTGGCATAAAAAAAGCGCAAACCTGAAAAATAAACAGGGTTGCGCTTTTAGGTGGTAAGTCGTTGACTTGTTATCTGTTACGAAATGGAACCCAATATGCTGTTCAAGGTTTTACTGGGTCTCATCGCGTTGGAAGCCATCTCGGCATCTGGAAG
This sequence comes from Flagellimonas amoyensis, assembly GCF_003058265.1. GTDB lineage: Bacteria > Bacteroidota > Bacteroidia > Flavobacteriales > Flavobacteriaceae > Flagellimonas > Flagellimonas amoyensis. Next base: position 108,701 of record NZ_QBUK01000002.1, on the reverse strand, counting down.
GTAATAACCTCCAATGTTTACAGGAGCTCCTTGGGCATCTATCAATTCTTGGGCAATTTTGGATTCGTTGGAAGAGAGTTTATCAAAAACCTTACTGAAGGTGGCTTTTAGGTCACTATCTTGGTCTTGCAATGCCAATTGTTCGGCCCAATAGAGTGCCAAATAGAAATGGCTGCCCCTTGTGTCCAGTTCGTTTACCATTCGCGAGGGAGACTTGTCATTATCCAAGAATTTTTCGGTGGCCTTGTCCAATGCATCGGCAATGACTTTGGCCTTTTTGTTGTTGTTCTTTTCCCCAAAGAATTCCAAGGATACGGCAAGTGCCAAGAATTCACCCAAAGAATCCCACCTCAAGTGGCCTTCTTCGAGGAATTGTTCCACGTGCTTGGGGGCCGAGCCACCTGCTCCGGTCTCGAACAATCCACCACCGTTCATAAGCGGTACGATGGAGAGCATCTTTGCACTGGTGCCTACTTCTAGGATAGGGAAGAGGTCGGTAAGGTAATCCCGCAATACGTTTCCGGAAACCGAAATGGTGTCCTTGCCTTCTTTTATGCGTTTTAGGGTAAATGTGGTAGCTTCCAGTGGCGAAAGGATTCTAAGGTCAAGACCATTCGTATCGTGGTCTTTTAGGTATAGATTCACTTTTTTGATCAATTCCGCGTCATGCGCCCTGTCCTTGTCCAACCAGAAAACGGCTGGGGTATCGGTTGCCCTTGCCCTGGAAACGGCCAATTTTACCCAATCCTGTACGGGGGCATCCTTCACTTGGCACATTCTCCAGATATCGCCTTCCTCCACGGGATGTTCTAGTAAGGTTTCCCCGGTTGAAATGCTTACGACCTTAGCGGTCCCAGCCTTTGGAATTTCAAAGGTCTTGTCGTGGGAACCATATTCTTCGGCCTTTTGTGCCATCAGTCCCACATTGGGAACGGTCCCCATGGTGGTGGGGTCAAAAGCACCGTGTTCTTTGCAAAAATCGATGGTAGCTTGGTATATGTCCGAGTAGCTACTGTCGGGAATGATGGCCTTGGTATCTTTCAATTTACCGTTCTTGTCCCACATTTTACCTGAGCTACGGATCATGGCAGGCATGGATGCATCAATGATGACATCGCTGGGTACATGCAGGTTGGTGATTCCTTTGTCCGAATTCACCATGGCCAGATCAGGACCATTTTCCATGCTCTTGGCAATGGCCTCTTCAATCTCTTTGTGTTGGTCGGCTGGTAATTGGCCAATTTTGTCCAATAGCGTAGCCAATCCGTTGTTGGCATCTATGCCCAATTTCTCAAACGTGCCGCCATAGGTTTTGAACAGGTCGGCAAAATATACTTTTAGGGCATGGCCAAAAATGATGGGGTCGGAAACCTTCATCATAGTGGCTTTAAAATGCAGGGAAAGCAGTAGATTTTCTTTTCGCGCCTCGGCGATTTCCTTTGTTAGAAAATCCACCAATGCTTTTTTGCTCATGACGGTGGCATCTATGACCTCATCTTTCTGAAGGGCCACTTTATCCTTTAGGATAATGGTCTCTCCATTGGTGCCGACCAATTCAATACGCACATCATCCGCTTTGGGCATGGTGAGCGATTTTTCATTGGACTTGAAGTCTCCATGGGTCATGCTGGCCACATGGGTCTTGGAAGTGGCGGCCCATTCACCCATGCTATGTGGGTGTTTTTTGGCGTAATTTTTTACGGCATTGGGGGCCCTTCTGTCGGAGTTCCCTTCCCTTAGCACAGGGTTTACGGCACTACCTTTGATTTTGTCGTATTTTCCTTTGATGGTTTTTTCCTCATCGGTCTTTGGCTCATCGGGGTAGTTGGGGAGGTTGTATCCCTTTTTTTGTAGCTCTTCAATGGCCTCTTTCAGCTGTGGGATAGAGGCACTGATATTGGGTAGTTTGATGATATTGGCCTCAGGCGTTTTGGCCAATTCGCCCAAAATGGACAGGTCGTCCGGAATTTGTTGGTTTTTTTCCAAATATTCAGGAAACATGGCGCAGATCCTGCCGGCCAGGGAAATGTCCTTGGTCTCTATGGCAATGTTGGCGGTTTCTGTGAAGGATTTGACAATGGGTAGGAAAGATAGTGTTGCTAAGGCAGGTGCCTCATCGGTTTTGGTGTAATAGATTTTAGCCATTTATGTGTATAATGTTTGAGCGTTGCAAATATACAATATATTGTATGTTGAACGGCCAATAAAACTAACAGGGAGAAGCGGATGCGTGAAAAAACGAAAGCCATATCTGTGCCTGAACATAGATATGGCTTTCAGAAAAGATCTTGGATTGTTCTGCATTGTTACACAAAACCTGCAATCCTGGATTGCATCCACAGACCTTTGACGTTTCCTCTGCGTGTGTTTTTAATTTTTCAACTAAACTCCATCAAGCAAAGTGTACCTCGTTCCCTAAATTTTATCAAGAGGGGAAATTGCTCTCCCGTCCGCACATAAAATCCATTATTTCGATTTCGGACCTGCCTTAACCTGTCCCAATTCGAAATTCCTTTTGTGATCAGTAGTGTTACTAATTTAAAGGGGAATCCTCGGTTTTTAAAGAACGTCAACTTTAAAATCGAAATATGGTCCTGAATGGTATCGCTCTCATATCTCTTATACTAAAGTATAACAAAGCGTTGGATAATCACATTTTATAACCGATTAAAAATCAACAACGTATGAACCGAAGTTATTAACAATTGTTCATAAAAAAAGCACCCTTTTGGGGTGCTCTTTTCTTTGATGGGGCAATGGATTATCCCCTAACTTCTTTGATACGGGCCTTTTTACCGGTAAGACCTCTAAAGTAGAAGATTCTAGATCTACGTACTTTACCTTTTTTGTTGACCTCAATTTTTTGCAAAGCGGGCATGTTAACTGGGAAAATACGTTCCACACCTACTGTGCCTGACATTTTGCGAATGGTGAAGGTTTCTGTGGCACCGCTTCCCCTTCTTTGGATCACAACTCCTTTGAAGAACTGGGTACGTGTTTTTTCACCTTCCTTGATTTCATAATACACGGTGATGGTGTCACCGGATGAAAATTTTGGAAAATCTTTTTTTGGAACAAATTCGTCTTCAACAAATTTTACTAAGGATTCCATGGTATTTTTTTTTATCGTTTACCAAGACCAACTTTCACGTATTTCGTCAGAGGTTGATTTTGAGATTGCAAAAGTAATGCAATATTTAGAAATAGCAAGGTGTTTTGATGGTTTTTGGGCAATTTCGGGAAAAATGTTCATTCCAAAAGGTCGGGCCGTCGTTCCTTGGTCCGCTCCAAGGCCTGTTCCTCCCTCCATTTTTCAATTTTGGGCAGGTTTCCGCTCAGCAAGATCTTGGGCACTTCCATTCCTTTGTACTCGGCAGGGCGCGTATAAACGGGGGGAGCCAACAGGTTGTCCTGAAAGGTATCTGTCAGGGCAGAGGTTTCATCATTCAAAACTCCGGGCAAGAGTCGGATCACCGCATCGCAGACAATGGCAGCGGCCAGTTCGCCCCCGGAAAGGACATAGTCGCCAATGGAGATCTCACGGGTCACGAACATATCCCGCACCCTTTGGTCGACCCCTTTGTAGTGGCCACACAGTATAATGAGGTTGCCCTTTAGCGACAGCTCGTTGGCCATGCTTTGGTTCAGGGTTTTTCCGTCCGGGGTCATGTAGATGACCTCGTCATAATCGCGCTCGGCCTTTAAGCCTGAAATACATTTGTCAATGGGTTCCACCATCATCACCATGCCAGCGCCGCCCCCAAACTGGTAGTCGTCCACCTGTTTGTAGTTGTTGGTCGCATAGTCCCTCAGGTTGTGAAGGTGGATTTCCACCAATCCTTTCTCTATGGCCCTTTTCAATATGGAAGCTTCAAAAGGGCTTGTCAAAAGTTCGGGCAGTACTGTTATGATGTCTATCCGCATGGATAAGGTCTGTTATGGATTCTTGGCCCAAAAGTAGTGAAAGCTGTTAAAAACTTGGGGATGGCCCCAAAAGAAAAGGCTTCCTTTTGGGAAGCCTTTGAGTCATTTTTTCTGTTTGTTCAGCTCGTCCTGCAGTTGCCTGCTTATTTTTTGCTCCCGTTCCAGGGCCTTTCTTCTGTGGCTTTCGTATTCTGATTCCAGGTCGGCCAGTGCTGATTTAGCCTGTTGGGTCAAGAAGTTGCTGTTTTTGAATCGATAAATGAAGAACAAAAGCAACAACAATAGTCCAAAAATGATGGACCAGAGGATAAAATTATACGTTCCTTTCCCGATGAGGATGCCGAAGAAGGAAATACTGTCCTTTTCTTCCGTAATGGTGTTCAGCTTTTCGGTGGTGTCCCTTAACTTGGTATTGAGGTTGTCTATTTCGGCCTCATTGGCAGTTATGGTGGCGGAAAGGGTCTTTATGGACCCGTAAGCCGTGTTGATGGTATCAAAGATGTTGCTCTTCACCTCGTTGAGCGTGGACAGTTTGACGACTTCATATGGAACGCCATTTCCCGACCTATAATTGGTGGATTGTCTTTCCATGACCTCAAACTGACCTTTGATGGTCATGTCCTGTGGTTCTTCGGAGGTTTCCTCTTGTGCAAAGGATGAAAAGTAGGGTGCTAGCAGGGCAACTGCAAACAAAATTCGTAAATGCTTCATGGTCAAAGTGTTCTCGTATTAAATTTAGATTAAGGGTAAGACGAAATTACACCAATAAACCAAAATTCAAAAGAAAAACCTGCTTACCGGCGATATCTGCCCCTATGGTGCAATCGTTAATAATACGTATAACGCCTTACTTTGGCAATATATTTTGCAAGTCGTATCACTTGGTGCGAATAACCGTATTCATTGTCATACCAAACATAGAGCACCACGCTTTTCCCATCAGCGGAAACTATGGTCGCCTTGCTGTCATAGATGGATGGGGCAGAGGTGCCCACAATATCCGACGAGACCAGTTCATTGCTCAAGGAATATTTGATCTGTTCCACCAAATCCCCTTCAAGGGCATATTTTTTCAGAATCGTATTGATGCTTTCCGCTGTCGTCTTGTTCTTGACCTCCAAATGGAGAATGGCCAAGGAGCCATTGGGTACGGGCACCCTGATGGCATTTGAGGTCAATTTGCCTTTCAATGAGGGCAATGCCTTTGCCACTGCAGAACCGGCACCGGTTTCCGTGATCACCATATTCAGAGCGGCCGCACGGCCCCGACGGTATTTGCTGTGCATATTGTCCACCAAGTTCTGGTCGTTCGTGTAGGCGTGGATGGTCTCCAAATGTCCTTTCCGTATGCCCAGGGAATCTTCCATTACCTTTAATATAGGGGTAATGGCATTGGTGGTGCATGAGGCCGCCGAGTAGATTTTGGTCTTGTCGGGGTCAAAACTCTTGTGGTTCACGCCGTGGACAATATTGGGGACTTCCTTGCCCGGAGCGGTGAGGAGAACCCTACTGGCCCCTTTGGATTCCAAATGTCTGGAAAGGGCCTCTTTGTCACGGAAAGCGCCTGTATTGTCTATGATGAGGGCATTGTAGATTCCGTATGCCGTATAATCGATGTCTTCAGGTTTGTTGGCACGGATAAACTTTACGGTGGTCCCGTTGATGATCAATGCCTGATTTTGGGCATCCACATCCACAGTGCCCATGAACTGGCCGTGAACCGAATCGGTTTTAAGCAAAGCGGCCCTTTTTTCGAGGTTTTCCGCCGTCAGTTCGTCCCGTACCACAACGGCCCTGAGTCTGAGCTGGCTTCCCCGTCCTGTCTTGGCCATGAGTTCCCGGGCCACGAGCCGCCCGATCCTGCCAAAGCCATACAGCACCACATCCTTGGGTTTGATCTCCTTGGTGTGCTCGGCGTCCTTCAGTTTTTCTATGACAAAAGCCTTGACATTGAGATGGTTGTTGTCGTCCGAATGGTACTCGTAGGTCAACTTTCCAATGTCCAGCTTCGCAGGGGGCAGGTTGATGTCGTTGATGGCCCGCAAAATTTCCACAGAATCAAAAATGGAGATGGGTTTCTGTACAAATTCACCTGCATATTCGTGCAGGTTGATGATATCGCTGACATTCTTGTCGATAATCTGGTTTTTGAAAAGGACCACTTCAATGGCCTTGTCGTACCAAAGGTCGCTGATGATCTTGATGAACTCTGTGGTCGCTTTTCTTCTATCTGCCTGAAAGGCAAGCTCTTTTTCGTAAGATTTGATGTTGCTCATGGAACAGGTTGCAGTTCTATAGTTGAAAAATATGGGGCTAAAATAAATATTTCAAACGTTTTCGTAAAAGAATTTGAAAAATAAAAAGCACCCATTTTCAGGGTGCTTTCAAGTGTTTTTCAGGCACTTCTATCAAAGGATCATTCGTACTTTTTCACCTTCTTCGGTTACCATGGTGAAACTGGTCCTGCCATATCTTGAAATTTTTCCAAAAAGCTCTTGGGCATCATCAATATTGTTGATTTCTTCTCCATCCAACTCAATGATGACCTTGTCCTTCAACTGGTATTGGCTGAATGCCTCGGGTACGGCCATGATTTTGACCCCTTTGGAGACCCCGAATTTCTTCTTGTCTTCTTTGGAAAGGTTTTTTACCAAAAAATTGGTCACAGGAAGTGTGACGGACTGTCGCTCCTTTAGCGTCACATTTTTGACAAAACTTTTGCCATCACGGTCCACGGTCACCTTCACCATGTCGCCCGGTCTTTTAGAGGAAAGATAGCCGTTGAGTTCGGAGAACTTATGGATGGTAATGTTGTCCACCTGTTTGATGATGTCACCTTCTTGTAGTCCAGCTTCATCCGCTCCAGATTCCTCCTCAACGCTATGGATATATACACCCTCCAACTGGTCAAGGCCTCTTTCAATGGCAGCTGGGGAATTTATGTTTGCGGCAGAAATGCCTAAAAGCCCTTTCTGTACGTTGCCGAACTCCATAATGTCCTCTACAACCTTTTTGGCAATGTTACTGGGCACGGCAAAGGCGTATCCCACATAGGAACCGGTCTGTGAGGTAATGGCGGTATTGATCCCGATCAGGTCACCGTTGGTGTTGACTAGTGCCCCGCCACTGTTGCCGGGATTCACGGCCGCATCGGTCTGGATAAAGGATTGTGACTTCAAGGGCGACAACGACCTGGCCTTGGCGCTCACGATTCCTGCCGTTACGGTAGAGGTCAGGTTGAACGGGTTCCCTACGGCGAGTACCCATTCCCCGATCTTGGCATTGTCCGAATCTCCAAAAGCCAGATAAGGCAGGGCCTCTTCGGCATCCACCTTCAACAGGGCTATATCGGAATCTTCATCGGTGCCAACAAGCTCCGCTTTATAGGTCCTGTTGTTGTTCAAGGTCACCTCCAACTGGCTGGAGTTGGCAATCACGTGGTTGTTGGTGACGATGTATCCGTCCGGGGTGATGATCACTCCAGATCCTGTTCCCACTTGGGGGGTCTGTTGACGTTCAAATCCATAGAAAAAATCGGAAAGGCTACTGGGGCCTTTGCTCATGGTGAGGTTTTTCACGTGTACCACCGCATTGACCGTTTTTTCGGCGGCCAGGGTAAAATCCACTTCATTGATGCCGGCCCCTTTGGCGGAGGCGGGTATATTACTGGTGGCCACAAGCGGCATTTCCTGTCCTGCGGCTATCCATTTATAATTGTCCTTTTCAAAGAACAATTTGTACGCGCCAAGTGTGATGGCGCCTGCAAAAAGTGATACGACGAATAAATTGGCTATTCTCTTCATAACTCAATACGTATTTAACATTTAGCTTCAACAAATTTAAAAGAATTGCATTTTTGGTTCGGTCTGTTTAACGCTGTTTTAACTGCAAAAATATCCTTAAAGAATACCCTATATTTGTTCCTTTGTAAGTAAACATGAAACTGCAGTTTTTTAAATATCAGGGAACGGGGAATGATTTTGTGGTGATGGATAACCGTCAGCATATGTTCCCAAAAGACAATACCAGTTTGGTGGCACATTTGTGTGATAGACGTTTTGGTATCGGGGCCGATGGCCTTTTGCTTCTTGAAAATGATACGGAGACGGATTTTAGGATGGTCTATTTCAATGCCGATGGGGCAGAGGGAAGCATGTGTGGCAATGGCGGCAGGTGCCTCGTGGCCTTTGCCAACCATTTGGGTGTAGTTGGGGAAGAAGCGGTCTTCAATGCCGTGGATGGACTGCACCATGCCAGTGTGGACGGCAATATCGTTAACCTAAAGATGGTGGATGTTGATGAGATCCACGAAAAGGGCAATTACAGTTTTCTGAACACAGGATCCCCCCACCATGTACAATTGGTAAAAGATTTGGAACATTTTGATGTATATAAGGAAGGAAAAAAGCTTCGCTACGGATTGTATGGACAATCGGGGAGCAACATCAATTTTGTGGAGCAGTTGAATGATGACACCTTTCAGGTAAGGACTTATGAACGGGGAGTGGAAGACGAGACCCTTTCCTGTGGTACCGGGGTCACCGCTGTGGCCTTGGCCATGCACCGGTCAGGAAAAACCACCGCAACCAATGTCAACATCAAGACACTGGGCGGGGATTTGACCATCGGTTTTGAAGAGCAGGACGGAAAATACACCCATGTATTCCTCAAAGGGCCTGCCGATCAAGTATTTAAAGGAGAAGTGGAATGCTCAATTTAAAAGGGAAACAAATCCACCTCAGGGCGTTGGAGCCCTCTGATCTGGACTTTTTGTACGAACTGGAGAACGATACGGCCATATGGGAAATCAGTGGAACGTTGAAGCCCTATTCCAAAAAAGTACTACAGTTGTATCTGGAGAACGCCCATCGGGACATCTACGAAGTGAAACAGCTTCGTCTTTGTATTTGTAGGGCGGACCGGGAATGCATCGGTTTGATCGATCTGTTCGATTTTGACCCCAAGCACCAAAGAGCGGGCATTGGTATTGTGATCACCAACCCCGGTGACCGCAACAAGGGTCTAGGTGCCGAAGCGCTGTCCCTGTTGTGTGATTATGCCTTTTCCACTTTGGACCTCCATCAATTGTACGCCAATATTTTGGAGGACAACGAGGCCAGTATCCACCTTTTCGAGAAAATGGGTTTTGTGCCGATCGGCGTAAAAAAGGAGTGGATGAGAACCAGTTCAGGGTTCAAGAATGAAATCATGTTTCAAAAGATAAATTCGGATGTATCTTAAAAAAATCTTGTGGGCAGTAGCCATTTTGGGACTACTGATCTGTGGATTTGTAGTTTATCAGATCTATAGCGCCATTTTTAGTCCAAATACCCAGTTCAACAATGAGGAAGCCTATGTGTATATACCTTCCGATGCCATTTTCACCGATGTAAAGACCTCGTTGGAGCCTTTGTTGAAGGATCTTTCCAGTTTTGAGGCCGTTGCCCGCCGAAAGGGATACACCACCAATGTGAAACCCGGAAAATATGCCCTGAAAAAGGGGATGAACAACAACGAGATCATCAACACCCTTCGTAGTGCCAATATCCCTGTACGGGTTTCGTTCAATAATCAAGAGTCCTTGCAGGCATTGGCGGGCAGGATATCGGAACAGATTGAAGCGGACAGTCTTTCACTACTGCAGGCATTCAACGACCCTGCTTTTTTGAAGGCGTCCCATTTTGATGAGGACAGCAAGCTTGGCATGTATTTGCCCAACACCTATGAATTCTTTTGGAACACCAATGCGAAAGCTTTTCGGGAGCGGATGTGGACGGAATACGATAGGTTTTGGACCGAAGAACGCAAAAAAAAGGCCCAAAACTTGGGACTTGATCCCAACCAGGTCAGTGCTTTGGCGGCCATTGTACAAAAAGAGACCGTAAAGGCCGATGAGCGGCCACGTGTTGCCGGGGTATACCTGAACAGAGTGAAGCGAGGGATGCTGTTGCAGGCCGACCCTACGGTCATCTACGCCATCAAAAAGGAAACGGGCAATTACGATACCATCATCAAGCGAGTGCTCTATCGGGATTTGGAAATGGATTCACCCTACAATACCTATAAATATGCGGGTATTCCTCCGGGGCCCATTACCATGCCGGACATCTCGTCCATAGATGCCGTTTTGAACCCCGAAAAGCACGATTATCTCTATTTTGTGGCGGACGTTTCCAACTTCGGATATCACATTTTTGCCAAAACCTTGGAGCAGCACAACCGAAATAAGGTGCAGTACACCCGATGGTTGAATGAGCAAAAAGTGCTCAGATAATGTTGTTTGACGTTAATTGTCAGCCATTTAACGGATTTTAAGCCTCATTTAAGAAAATCTTAGGAGCTTTACTCAACCCGTTAAGTGAACTCCCCCTATATTTGCCGGCCAAATTGATTTTTGATACGTATATAGTGTCGAGATCACAAATATGAACATTATGAAAAGATGGATAGGTTACGTTCTACATCTTGCCATGATCGTAGTTTTGACAAGTTTTGGTTCCTATACCCTAATGAAAAAAGTGGACTATCATGTTCCTGATTCATTGAAGGTAGCGACCGGTCTAGAGCAATTTGCACCGCTGGATTCCATTTCGTCCGTGGGTGAAACAGGAGTTGTGCCCCCCTTTATTGGGAAGGCGTACAATGGTTTCAAGGAGGCACTTGCCTTCAAAGAGTCCCAGGGCAGATATCATGTAGTAAATTCGTTGGGTTACTTGGGCAAGTACCAGTTTGGGGGCAGCACCCTCAATCTTATGGGCATTTATGATATGGATGCCTTTTTGGACGACCCAATATTGCAAGAAAAGGCGTTTGAGGCCAATATTGCACGCAATAAATGGATTTTACGCAAGGATATCAAGCGTTTCAATGGAAAGAAAATAGCTGGGGTGGAAGTGACCGAATCAGGGATTTTGGCCGCGGCGCATTTGGCCGGGGCAGGAAACGTCAAGAAGTACCTACGGTCCTATGGGCAAGAAGATGTGACGGACGCTTATGGAAGCAGCATCTCCTACTACATGAAAAAGTTTGCGGGATATGACATTTCCAACATTGAGCAGAAAAAAAACGCCAAGGTCTAAGAACGACCAAAAAAAGAATAAGACCCGGACCAGTTCCGGGTTTTTTTATGCCTGAATGATATAGATGGTGGGTCTTTTGTCCAAGTCCAGTTCTATTTCGCTCCACTCGTGCACGCTTTTCGTCTGGATGAACTCCGTGGGCAGCGTAATGTCACTTGCAATGCAAAGACGGGTGGTTTTTTGGAGGATCCGTAGGAGCTCCTTCAATAGTTTGTTGTTCCGATAAGGGGTCTCCATGAAAATCTGTGACTGCCCTTTTTCACGGGACAGCTTTTCCAAGTTTTTTACCATGGTCTTGCGTTCGGCATTGTCTATGGGCAAATACCCGTTGAAGGCAAAATTTTGTCCGTTCATGCCGCTGGACATCATGGCCATCAAAATGGAAGATGGGCCCACCAACGGAACCACCTGTATCCTTTTTTGATGGGCTACCCGGACCACATCGGCACCGGGGTCGGCTATGCCCGGGCAGCCGGCTTCAGACAACAGGCCAATATCATGGCCATGTATGCAGGGGTCCAAGTAGGATGGGATTTCTTCCGGGTTGGTGTATTTGTTCAAGGTCTGGATCAAGAGATTGGGCTGTGGTTTGCCTGGGCTCACCCTTTTGATGAAACGTCGCGCCGTTTTCTCGTTTTCCACAATGTAATGGTCAATGCGTTCAATGGTGCCCTTAATGGAAATGGGCATCACTTCCAAAGGAGCGTTGTCTCCGAGTGTTGTGGGAATCAAGTAGACTTTGCCCACGACCAGACCAGGTTTGTTCTCTTCCATGGGTTCAATTTAGCTTTTTGGCAATAGCCTCGCAAGCCCTATCGATCATTTGGTACACATCCTCAAAACCATCGGCCCCACCGTAATAGGGGTCTGGAACTTCGGAAATGCCCAACGCGACTTCTTCCAACAACAGTTTTACCTTTTGGGTCTCTTCGGCTGTGGAGGCCAAATTGGCCACATTGGAAAAATTGCTTCGGTCCATCACGTAGATCAGGTCAAACGTTTCAAAATCCGCTTTGGAAAATTGTCGGCACCTTTGGTGGCTAATGTCCAATCCATGTTCCCGGGCCACGGCAACGGATCTTCGGTCAGGTGGGTTTCCTATGTGGTATCCCCCGGTTCCGGCAGAATCCACAAAGACATGATCAGGGTCCACTTTGGATGCCAATATACCTTCGGCCAAGGGTGATCTGCAAATGTTGCCCAAGCAGACCATCAAGACTTTGGTTTTCATAAAAAAGGGAATTGGTTCCTAGCTGAACTTTTTGTTCAGGTCGTCGATGTACTTTCGGAACTGTTTGTCGGTTTCGGCCAGATTGTCCACAGTTTTACAGGCATGGAGCACTGTGGCGTGGTCCCTTTTCCCAATTTGGGAGCCAATGCTGGCCAAGGAGGCCTTCGTGAATTTCTTTGCAAAGAACATGGCCAATTGTCGGGCCTGTACAATATGTCGTTTCCGGGTCTTGGACTGAAGGGTGGCCACATCCATTTCGAAGTAATCGGAGACCACTTTTTGGATATAATCAATGGAAACCTCGCGCTTCGTGTTCTTGACAAACTTTTCCACCACTTGTTGGGCCAGTTCCAAGGTAACCTCTCGTTTATTGAAGGAAGATTGGGCAATCAAGGAAATGATGGCGCCTTCCAGTTCGCGGATATTGGTCTTGATGTTTCGGGCCACATGGTCTATGATGTCATCCGGCATCTCCACACCGTCCCTGTACAATTTGTTCTTTAGGATGGAAACCCTAGTTTCATAATCCGGACTTTGGAGCTCGGCGGACAATCCCCATTTGAAACGGGAAAGCAATCGCTGCTCAATGTCCTGCATGTCCACGGGAGCCTTGTCCGAGGTCAGGATCACTTGCTTGCCGTTTTGGTGCAAGTGGTTGAATATGTGGAAGAACACGTCCTGGGTTCCAGATTTACCGGAGAGGAACTGTACGTCATCAATAATGAGTACATCGATCAATTGGTAAAAATGGATGAAATCGTTCCGGGTGTTCTTTTTTACAGATTCAATATATTGTTGGGTGAACTTCTCCGCAGAGATGTAGAGCACCGTCTTTTCTGGGTATTTGTCCTTGATCTCCACACCAATGGCATGGGCCAAGTGCGTCTTTCCCAATCCGACCCCTCCAAAGACAAGCAATGGGTTGAAGGAAGTGCCTCCCGGTTTGTTGGCCACGGCCATACCTGCCGATCGTGCCAAACGGTTGGAATCCCCTTCCAGAAAGTTGTCGAAATTGTAGTTGGGATTGAGTTGGGACTCTATCTTGATATTCCGGATGCCGGGTATGACAAACGGGTTCTTGAGTTCGGGACTTTTGGAGGTGATCGGCACGTCCAATTCTTGGGGCGCGACAGCGGTACGATTGGAACTCGGAATCTGCTCCGTGAATGGTTCCTTGTTTCCGTACTTGTTCTCCATTTTTATGATGTAAATGAGCTTGGCACTGCTTCCCAGTTCGCGGGTGAGGGCCACCTTCAAAAGCTTCACATAATGCTCCTCCAACCACTCGTAAAAAAACTTGCTGGGAACTTGAATGCTGAGTGCCTTGTCTGTTAATTTGATAGGCTTGATGGGCTCGAACCAAGTCTTGAATGCCTGCGGTTGGATGTTATCCTGGATAAAAGCCAAACAGTTGTTCCATACGGAATTAGCAGTGACACTCATAGAAGTTTTTCCTTGTTTTTGTTGGTTAGCTATAACACTTTTGATGCAGCATCTATGGGTATCTTAGACGCCTTTGGATGCGACAAATATGTGAACAATTCTTTTAAAAAAAAAATCAATTTGTCATTGAATGTTCTATTTTTTTTTCGCATGTTGCTTGCAATTTAACCAAGACTTTAAATATATACTTTTTAAGTTAAACTATGCAGTTAAATTCACATTCTTTTCGTGTCCGCTATGCAGAAACTGACCAAATGGGAGTGGTCTACCATGGTAATTATGCGCAATACTTGGAGATGGGAAGAGTGGAGTGGCTCAGGGCCTTGGGCATCACCTATAAAAGTATGGAAGACAACGGGGTGATGCTCCCCGTAATATCCTTGCATATCGATTATAAAAAATCTGCGCTATACGACGACCTGCTCACTGTGGAAACCAGCCTGAAGAGCAGACCGCTCGTCAAAATAGAGTTTGAGTACAAGGTCACCAATGAAGTGGGGGACCTGTTGGCCACGGGCCATACCGTTTTGGCCTTTATAGACAAAAACACGGGCAGGCCCATCAAATGCCCCGATTATATTCTGGAAAAACTGGAGGATTGATTTTTTTTAAGAGACAAGAGACAAGAGACAAGAGACAAGAGACAAGAGACAGGAGACAGGAGACAGGAGACAGGAGATCACTTCTGACTTTGCTTTGAACATCAAGCACCGTGCATCGAGCATCAAATAATAGTATGCAGTAACCTTCAACCTGAAACCAGAAGGCAGTTGACAGTATGCAGCCAAGAAATTTCAAGTGACAAGCTCAAGAATCAAGTTTAAGAACAAAGAACCCACCTCTTACTTGACTTCGAATACCAAACACCGTGCATCGAGGATCTAACATCAAATAACAGTATGCAGTTTGCAGCAACCTTGAACCTGAAACCTCAAACCTGAAAAACCAAAAAGGTCTCTGTTCTTTTTTCTAGCAGCGAAGCGGTCTTGGTCCCATTAAATAATGGACACATCCACCCCTTGCATTTCATCGAAAAGTTGGAACACCTGTTCCGTTTCACTTGACCGGACCGAGAGGATCAATTCACAATCCATATCCATTTTTTGGGAAACCATGGCGAGGTTCTTTTGCTTGATGGCCCGCATCACCTTGTCCATTTCCGGGTAGCCAAAACGGAGCTGGAGCCGGTCCTGTATGACCCGTTCCACAATTTCCGCACTCTCCAGGGCCATTTGCGCCGCGGTTCGGTAGGCTTGTATCAATCCGCCGACCCCCAATTTCGTGCCCCCGAATATCCGGGTCACCGTAATCAGCACGTTGGTCACATCAAAGGACTGTATCTGCCCATAAATGGGCATGCCTGCCGAATTGTTGGGTTCTCCGTCATCATTGGCGCGGTAGGAACGTTCTTTCTCGCCCAATTGCCATGCATAGCAGACATGGTTGGCCGTGTGGTATTTTTTGCGGAGTTCTTCCACAATCGGCTTTACCTCATCTTCGGAAGTAATGGGGAATGCCGAGGCAAAGAACTTACTCTTCTTATCCTTATATAAAATTTCAGGGGAGGGCGCTCCAATGGTTTTGTAGACATCATCTTTTTCCATCAGAACAAAGCTACCAATATGATGCTCAGGACTGCCAAGGCAACACCGCCCCAGTTTTTGGGTCTCAATCGCTCCTTGAACAGCAGGATGCCGAGAATGGTGGAAAGCATAACGATGGCCACATTGTTCAGTGTGAAGACCGCGGCACTATTGAGCATGTCCGAGCGAAGGGCCCGTATCAAAAAGAAAATGGAAAAGTAATTGGGTACCCCAAGTGCAATCCCACCAAGGATATTCCTAAAATTGACCTTCAATGGCGTCTTGAAGGATTTGATGCCGATGAAAACCAATCCGGTCAGGGCGGCACAGCCGAACACCATGGAAGAAAAAATGGGAATCTCTTGGTCGGTCAAGTGTTTTTCCTCAAAATATTTGATGCTGGTGTCAATAATACCCGAACCCAAAAACACCAATAGCGGCAGCAAGAGGTCCTTTT
This sequence comes from Flagellimonas amoyensis, assembly GCF_003058265.1. GTDB lineage: Bacteria > Bacteroidota > Bacteroidia > Flavobacteriales > Flavobacteriaceae > Flagellimonas > Flagellimonas amoyensis. Next base: position 92,984 of record NZ_QBUK01000002.1, on the reverse strand, counting down.
GGTTGATGGTAATGCCCTTCTCCTTTTGGGAAGATAGGTAAACAGCCAACAGGGCGAGCACGATTCCAACAATTTGGAGCAGGGACAGTTCTTCCTTATATATAAGCACTCCGACGACAACGGGAATTACCAATGACATTTTTGTGGCCACCGAGGTCACCGTTACCCCGGAAACCTGTGTGGACTTTGCCATCAAGTTGAAGATGGTGATAAACAATACGCCAAGCGCGATGGGTCCCCAATACCACGAAGTAGTGGTCAATTCCGTAACGTCCACATTTCCTTCGTACAAGAACAGGCCCACCAAGCATGCCACCACATAATTGGTGATGATGGCATAGAGGGTCTGCACTTTATAGACATCGAACAGCTTGAAGGCGACAAAAATCAGGGTGGAGCTGAGAACACTAAGGGCCAGGTCTATCATTTATAGGTGCGATTTTAGTTGGGTAATTTCCTCTTGGCCCACTTGCAGGTTCCATACATGAATGCCCAAAAGCGCAGCGGCATCCGTATTTTCCTTCACATCGTCCACAAAAAGGGTCTCCGCGGCGACCAAATGGTTTTCTTCCAGCACAAATTCAAAGATTTCGGCATCGGGTTTTCGCATGCCCATTTCGTAGGACAGATAAAACACCTCAAATGCATTTTTGAACCTGTTGAACCGCTCCATTCCCATTTGTTCCCTCACGCATTCCATATGCAAGTGGTTGGTGTTGCTCAATAGGAACAGGCGATATTCCTTTTCTTGTGCAAGATTTTCCAGAAACTCCAAGCGATGCTCCGGAAAATCCAATAAAATGGCATTCCAGGCATGGGTCAGGTACGCCATGTCCGCATTGGGGAAAAGCCCGGACACTTCGCCGAGAAAGCTGGGGGAATCCACCATTCCTTTTTCATAGTCCTTGAACAGGGCGTCCAAGGCGGGAGTGATGCCTTGAAACCCATACTTCATCATGGCCATTGCCGTGGCGGGTTTATCCAGGTTGATGAGTACATCGCCAAAATCGAAGATGATGTTTTTGATCATTGAGTATAAATGGATAAAATATCGGACAATATCGTTTCTCTGTGTTGAAGGGCTGCTTTTAATTTTGGAGCGGCAATCCCATTGCCAAAACGAACGGTCCCCGTAAATATTCGGGCTTCGTCCCAAAGTCCATCATCGATAAAAGTTTGAAGGGTTTTTGAGCCCCCCTCCACAATGACACTGTTGATGGAATGTTTGTGGAGTGCATCGCACATCTGCTGGGCCAAAGGCTTGTTGAAATCCAAGACTTCGTAGGCAACACCATCAATATATTTTGTAGCGTCCATTTGCTGGGTAAGTACTATGGTCTTCACCGACCCGTCCAGCACATGGAATTCAGGGCCTATCCTCAGGTTCTTGTCCAAAACGATTCGGATCGGGTTTTTGCCCACCCAATCTCGGGTGTTCAATTTCGGATTGTCTTCCAGCACAGTGTTGGTCCCGACCAAAATGGCCTGTTCCTCACTCCGCCATTGGTGCACCAACTGTCTGGAATAGGGGTTTGTGATCCAATAGGGTTCAGGTTTGTCCTCCCTTTTGGTGTTGTCGGGGGCCATAAAACCATCTTGGGTCTCGGCCCATTTGAGGATGATATAGGGTCTTTTCTTTTCCTGATACGTCAGAAATCGTTTGTGATGCTCCCTACATTCCTTTTCCAAGATACCGACGGTCACTTTGCAACCTGATTCTTCCAGTTTTTGGATGCCCTTGCCGGCCACCTTTTCATGGGGGTCCTTCAACCCGATGAATACTTCTGGAATGTTGTGTTTTACAATCAAATCGGCACAAGGAGGTGTTTTTCCATAATGCGAACAAGGTTCGAGGGTCACATAGAGCGAAGCTCGCGAAAGTACACTTTTGTCCTTGACGGAGTTGATGGCATTTACCTCTGCATGTGGACCACCATAAGGACTGGTAAAGCCTTCCCCGATAATTTTTCCATCATGCACGATCACGCATCCCACCATGGGGTTGGGGGCTGTGGTTCCCAGTCCCTTTTTGCCCAGTTCCATGCAACGGAGGATATATTTTTGGTGTATATTCACCCAGCAAAAATAGCATATTAAACGGCATTATGGGAAATGCGAAAATTCGGGAAATTCAGCCCGAAGATAACGAACAAGTGGCCAAGGTGATCCGCAAGGTCTTGGAGGACATGGGTGTCCCAAAAGTGGGCACCGCCTATGCGGACAAAGCTCTGGACGATATGTATGCCGAATATGACGTGCCCAAGGCAACCTATTTTGTGGTGGAGCACGATGGAAAGGTCATCGGCTGTGCCGGCATCGCCCCATTGCAGAACTATACGGGCAACGTTTGCGAGCTGCAAAAGATGTACTTTTTGGAAGAGGCCAGGGGCAAGGGCATCGGCTCGGAAATGATGCTGATATGTTTGCAAAAGGCCAAGGATTTTGGGTTTGATGAATGTTATCTGGAAACCATGCCCTATATGGCGGCGGCCCAAAAACTCTATAAGAAAAGTGGTTTTGAATATATTGATGCGCCATTGGGGAACACAGGGCATTTTTCCTGCCCCGTTTGGATGCTTAAAAAGTTGTAATGCTGCTCAAGGAGATCAAGAACATTTTTCATGACGAATTGGGGAAGACCTATCCCAAGGAAGAAATCGATTCCTTTTTTTACCGTTGCATTGAACACTATCTGAAATTGGAACGGTTCATATTGGCCATCCAACCCGAACTTGTTTTGACCAAGGAAGAGGAGCAGCCGTTGTTCGAGGCATTGTCCCAATTGAAGCAGGAAATGCCTCTGCAATATATTCTGGGAACGGCCCATTTTATGGACTTGGAACTTCACGTGAACGGAGCCGTTCTGATTCCCAGACCAGAAACCGAGGAGTTGGTGGAGTGGATTTTGGAGGATTGTCAAACAAAAAAGAAGAATCTGGACGCTGAGCGTAGTCGAAGCGTCATTTCGACTACGCTCAATGACCATTCCTTGCGAATTTTGGATATCGGCACCGGAAGTGGTTGTATCGCCATTGCCCTGGCCAAACATTTGCCCCATGCAAAAGTATATGCCGTCGATGTTTCGGAAAGGGCACTCGAAGTGGCCCGTGAAAATGCAAGGCTGAACCAAGTGGATATCACCTTCCTGAAAAACGACATCCTTGCCCCTGAACTTGAGCTTGAACTTGATATCATCGTATCCAATCCGCCCTATGTCAGGGAGTTGGAAAAGGAAGAAATGAAGAACAACGTCAAAGACCATGAACCATCTTTGGCGCTTTTTGTGTCCGATGGGGACCCGCTTGTTTTTTATAGGGCCATTGCCCAATTTGGCAGAACCCGTTTGAAAGAAGGGGGAAGTCTCTATCTGGAAATCAACCAGTATCTGGGAGAGGAAACAAAGGCGCTTTTGAAAGCCCATAATTTTTCGGAAATTGAACTGCGAAAGGACATCTTCGGCAATGACAGAATGCTAAAAGCACAACAGAAATGGACATCCAACAAAAAATAATCGCCCTACGGGAAGAACTCAACGAGCACAATTACAAATACTATGTGCTAGACCAACCCTCCATCTCCGATTATGAATTTGACATGAAGCTCAAAGAGCTTCAGCAATTGGAAGCACAGCATCCAGAGTTTTATGATCCCGCTTCGCCCACAATTCGCGTAGGGGGCATGGTCACCAAGAACTTTGATACCGTGGCGCATGAGCATAGGATGTATTCCTTGGACAATTCGTATTCCAAAGAGGATCTTGAGGATTGGGAAAAGCGTATCCAGCGCATTTTGGGTGATGTGGAGGTTGAGTTTACCTGTGAGCTGAAGTACGACGGAGCTTCCATCAGCCTGACCTACGAAGAGGGAAAACTGGTAAGGGCGGTCACACGGGGCGATGGCTTTCAAGGAGATGATGTGACTACCAACATCAAAACGATACGATCGGTCCCTTTGCAATTGAAAGGGGACTATCCTCCTAAATTTGATATCCGAGGAGAAATCATCCTCACCTTGGAGGGGTTTGCCAAAATGAACCAAGAACGCTTGGAGGCTGGGGAGGACCCCTACATGAACCCAAGGAACACAGCTTCCGGCAGTTTGAAATTGCAGGACAGTGCCCTTGTTGCCCAACGTCCTTTGGAATGCCTGCTCTACAGTATTACAGGCAGCAATCTGGGCATATCTTCCCAATTTGAGGTCTTGGAAAAGGCCCGCTCATGGGGTTTTAAGGTCCCGACAGTGGCCAAGCTCTGCAAATCCACCGCCGAGGTGATGCAGTTCGTGGAACATTGGGACACGAATCGGCACCACTTGCCCTACGAAACGGATGGGGTAGTGGTCAAAGTGAACAGCATACAGCAGCAGGAAGAGTTGGGCTATACCGCCAAATCCCCCCGATGGGCCATGGCCTATAAATTTCAGGCAGAACAGGCCTCCACGGTGCTCAATGAGATCACCTATCAAGTAGGAAGGACCGGTGCCATAACTCCTGTGGCAAATCTTCAACCTGTTCTGTTGGCGGGTACCACGGTGAAACGCGCTTCTTTGCACAATGCCGATCAAATTGCCAAGTTGGATGTTCGGGTGGGCGATACCGTTTTTGTGGAAAAGGGAGGAGAGATCATCCCCAAGATCATCGCGGTGGATTTTACCAAGCGACCTGCCGATTCCAAACCGACCGAATATATTACCCATTGTCCAGAATGTGCCACCGAACTGATCCGAAAGGAAGGGGAGGCCCAACATTTCTGCCCGAATGACACGGGATGTCCCACCCAGATCACGGGGCGCATCCAGCATTTTATTTCCCGGAAGGCCATGGACATTGAGGGTATGGGAAGTGAAACGGTGGAACTGCTCTTCAAACAAGGGTTGATTGCTAACTACGCAGACCTATACACCTTGACCAAGGAGCAGGTCGTTCCTTTGGAACGTATGGCAGATAAATCCGCGGAAAATTTGGTGAACGGGGTTGCTGCCTCCAAAGCCATCCCTTTTGAACGGGTACTTTTTGCCTTGGGTATTCGATACGTGGGGGAAACCGTGGCCAAAAAACTGGCCAAGGCCTATAAGAACATCGATGCCTTGATGGCCGCATCCCAGGAAGAATTGGTGGCCGTGGATGAAATTGGGGAGCGTATTGCGGAAAGTGTGGTCAACTTTTTCTCCGAACCTACCAATTTGGAGATCATTGATCGCTTGAAATCCTACGGATTGCAATTCTCCTTATCGGAAGAACAACTGGAGAACCAAACGGACAAGTTGAAGGGGCAGATTTTTGTGGTTTCGGGAGTTTTTGAGACCGTCAGTAGGGACGAATTGAAAAAGCTGATCGAGGACAATGGGGGCAAAGTAGCCTCTTCCATATCTTCAAAGACCAGTTTTGTGGTGGCGGGGGACAGTATGGGGCCCAGCAAAAGGATCAAAGCGGAAAGTCTGGGGGTACCCATCATATCCGAACAGGAATTTTTACAAAAATTGCACGCATGAGACCCAAAACCTACGACGCCTTTCAGGAAAGTCTGGATTTGACCGCTCCGCCCACGGATTGGCCAGAGTCCTTGCAATCCCTTTGGTTTGCTGCCAAGGAGGATTGGGATGCTTCGCACAATATTGCACAGGACATCCACACCTCCATGGGTAGTTGGATCCATGCGTACCTACATCGCTGGGAAGGGGATAAGTGGAATGCGGGATATTGGTATCGACAAGCAGGCCGGCCTTTTCCGGAGTATGGCCTGGAAGAAGAGCTCAAGGTTTTGGTGGAGGCGCATCTTTGAGAAGTCAGAAGTCAGAAGTCTGAAGTGTCACGTTGAGCGCAGTCGAAACGTCGGAAGTGATTTGTGCAATTCGTGTCCCCTAAAAACACCCCTAAAGTCCCCTCAAGGGGACAGTTGCTCTGGACAAACTGTTTACTACCTTTCCTAGTTTGCGGTTTCAGGTTATTGGAATTTGTGATTTGGTGGTAGTTTATTGGTTTTTTTTTGCTCTTGGACTTGAACTTTGAGCTGAGACCCGAAACCTTAAACTTCCCCAACCACATCAGACCACAATACTCACGCCTTCGGCAGAGGCATTTTTATCAGGATCAAAATAGAAATCGATACGCCCCAAATTGATGCCGTAACAGCCCACTTGGTTCACTAAAACAGCATTTCCTTTCTGGTTGGTCCGCACATCAGGTTTTTCAAGAAAGGTGTGGGTATGCCCCCCAATGATCAGGTCGGTATAATGGGTGCGTTGGGCCAATTGGGTGTCCATGGGTCTTTCGGGATTGTCATAGTCGTATCCCAAATGTGAAAGACAGATGACCAGGTCGCAGTTTTCCTCCTCCTTTAATTTTCGCTCCATATCCAAAGCAATCTCATACGGATTCAGATAAACAGTTTCTTTGTACAACTTTTTGGTGACAAGCCCATCCAACGCAATGCCAAGTCCATATACCCCAATTTTGACACCGTCCACCAAGTAGGTCTTGTAAGGTTTCACATAGCCGTTCATTACTGTGTTGGTGAAATCGTAGTTGGCGCAGATAAGCTCAAAGGAGGCATGGGGCATTTGGGCCAAAAGTCCATCGATCCCGTTGTCAAAATCATGGTTGCCGATGGCCGATGCATCATACTTCAATTTGCTCATCAACTTGAACTCCAGTTCGCCTCCATAAAAATTGAAATAGGGCGTCCCTTGGAAAATGTCCCCGGCATCAAAAAGCAAGGTATTCGGGTTCTCGTTTCGTATGTGCTCCACCAAAGTGGCCCTTTTGGCAATTCCGCCCAAGTTGGCAAACTCGGAGTGGGAGGCAGGAAATGGATCTATGTGGCTGTGCACATCGTTGGTGTGCAAAATGGTGATGTGCTTTTGGCCCAAACGGGAGCAAGAATTCATCCCCAATCCTCCAAGACCTATGAGGGTGGAAGCAGCAGCGGTGTTCGTTATAAAATCCCTTCTTTTCATTGGTCACATATGTTGTTGAAACTATACACTTAAGTGTATGACTTCACTTTTTATGAATATCATTTTCATAAGAGTTATTGGGTTATGGATCATTGAGTTATTGAAGCGAACCATTTGCCGAATAACGGAGTAACCCTGTAACTTAATAACTCTTTCCATTTTATTTATCCAGTTGTATAAAACGATCGTCCACTACAGCTTTCAAGGTGTCTACTTTCCTGAAATGGTCAATAATGGCATTGCGCAATAGGTAATCGGTATCGGTAACAGATATCATTTCATTGAAAAAGCCGATGCTCGGCCCACCCTGTACCAGATAATCGGAAGTGGCGACGTAATAGTTGCGGGATTCATCAAAAGGTTCCCCTTGGATGTCCACGGCTTCCAGGCCACTATTTTTGTCCACTACGATATGTATCCCCGAAACAGGATGTCTTCGGGTGGCCTTGGCCACAAAATCAATGAGCTTTCTCACGGCGGAACCATCCAGTTCCACCACTACGATATAATTTTCAAAAGGCATCACCTCATAAGCATTTCGCGCGCTGACATTGCCTGCGGAAATGATGGATCGTACACCACCGTAATTGAGCACCACAAAATCTAGATCTTTTCCTGTCCTGCTCTTGAAAATAGGGGCCGTTTCTTCAAAAACGATGTCGGCCATCAGGTTGCCCATGGAAGTGTTCCGCTTGCCATCGTCCAATAAAAATGGTTTTGGGGCATAGGCCAAGGTGCTGTCCAGCACTTCGTTTATGCGGTTTTTGTATGGGGAGACAAATTCGGATATGGATTCGGTCGGTTTGATGGACGCATCAATGGGAATCTGCTTTCCTTGAATTTCGGCGAGGTCACCGGTAGTATTCTTGCAGGAGAATAAAAAACAAAAAGTTACAATTGCAACAATTTGTTTAAATTTTAAATCAATCACGTGCGTATCTTTGTTAAGTCGTCTTGGTAGATTATTTACCTTTGTAAAAATGCACAAAAATATGTTCATAAGGGGACTCCAAGACAAATTTAAGGTTAAATCTGGGCTCAAATATTTGAAGGAGGAAATGCAAAAGCCCTCCACGCCCATAGACCGGGAAAAAGGAATTACCAGTGTTGGCTGTATAGTGGACGTGGACAATTTCCAGAAGGCCGAGCTCTTTTATGAATTGATCGAGGAATTTTCGCTACGCCCCAATGCCATAAAGATTGTTGGGTATAAGAGGGAATACGACAAAAACTCCCCATACTCCATCCAAATGTTCTCGGACAGGGACCTAGGGTGGAAAGGGCAGATAGAGAACGGATATGTACTGGAGTTTTTGGGTAGGGAGTACGATATGCTCATCAACTATTATGAAGAGGACAACCTGATGATGAAGCTGCTGTCCGTAAAGACACAGGCTCGTTTGAAGGTGGGCTTAGGGTCTCAGGATCAACAGATCAACGATTTGATCTTGAATACGCCCTTGAACGATTTTAAATTGTTCAAGACGGAACTGAAAAAATATTTAAAGGTTTTAAACGAAATATAGATGGAACAATTGATCGGTACAGGAGTCGCTTTGGTTACTCCGTTCAGGGAAGATTTATCCGTGGATACCATTGCCCTACAACAAATTGTGGAGCACAACATCCAAGGAGGTGTTGATTATCTAGTGGTGTTGGGCACCACTGGGGAATCTGCCACACTTTCCAAGGCCGACAAACAATTGGTCATGGATGTAGTGGTGCGCACCAATGCCGGAAGATTGCCTTTGGTATTGGGTGTTGGGGGAAATCATACCGAAGCGCTTGTGGAGGAATTGAATGCTTTGGATCTGACGGAATACGATGCCGTTCTATCCGTGTCCCCATACTACAATAAGCCTACCCAGGAGGGCATCTATCAGCATTTCAAGGCCATTGCGGGAGCTTCCCCAAAGCCAGTCATCCTATACAATGTGCCTTCGAGAACCGGAAGTAACATGTCGCCCGAGACCACATTGCGCCTCGCACACGATTTTTCCAACATCATCGGCATCAAGGAAGCTTGTGGTGATATGGTGCAGATCGATAAGATCATCGCTGGCAAACCCAAGGATTTTTTGATCATCTCCGGTGATGATTTCACCGCACTTCCAACCGTTTTGGCGGGTGGAGCAGGGGTGATATCGGTCTTGGGACAAGGATTGCCTTCCCAATTCTCCAAAATGATGAATCTGTGCATACAGGGCAATACAGCAGGAGCCTATCAGATCCACTACCAACTTTTGCCTTTGATGGGACTCATTTTTGAGGAAGGAAACCCGGCAGGCATCAAAAGTGTGCTGGAAAACCTAGGGCTTTCCAAGGCCACGGTCAAGTTGCCCTTGGTGGAGGCAAGTCCATCATTGAAAAGCAAGATCCAGGCATTTTTGAAGTCGATGGACGCGGCACGTGTTTAAAATTCGTTAAATATTGCCCTTGGTTATTGGGTAGTGACCTCCATACCCTTACTTTTGAGCGGTAAAATCTTTTTTTAAATCCGTTCATTATCACTAATTTTGCAAAATGTTTTTGAAAATGAGGTCAATTCTCCTTCTTTGCGTAGCAGTAGTTTTTCTAACGTCCTGTAGCGAGTACCAAAAAGTACTCAAGAACACGGACTCCAAAGCCAAATACGATTTGGCCGAAAAACTATATAACGAAGGGGATTACAAAAGAGCAGTTCGACTGTTCGAGCAGATAGCTCCACAATATGTTGGAAAACCCCAAGGAGAACGGGTCATGTTCTTCTTTGCCGACTGTTATTACAAAAATGAGGATTATTACTTGGCCGGATATCAGTTTGAGCGCTTTGTGAAATCCTACCCCAGAAGTGAAAAAATACAGGAGGCCAGTTTTTATGGGGCCAAGAGCTATTATGAGCTGTCCCCACGATATACGCTGGACCAAACCGATACGGACAAGGCACTTTCCAAGCTACAGGTCTTTATCAACACCTATCCAGAGTCAGAATTTTTCGAAGAGGCCAACGCCATGGCCACGGAGCTGACCACCAAAAAAGAGAAAAAAGAGATCGAGATAGCCAAACAGTTCAATAAATTGGGCAAGTTCAACTATCCCATTTTGATTTCTGCCATCACGGCCCTTGACAATTTTATTTCGGACAATCCAGGTTCCATCTACAGGGAGGAGGCACTCTACTACCGTATTGAGGCGACTACCAACCTTGCCATGAACAGTACCGAGGACAAAAAGAAAGAACGTTTGGAAGACGCTCTTGGATCATACAACAATTTAATGCGCTACTTTCCGGAAACCAAGTTCAAGGACAAGGCAGACGACCTTGCCAAGTCCATCCAGAAGGAACTGGGCGCATATACCACCACCGTTTCAAAATAAAAAGTTTAAAGCTGCACACATTATGCAAGATTTGAAGAATACCAAAGCTCCGGTTTCCACAGCTACCCACAACAGGAATGAGTTCGATTCCAAGACCGGAAACATCTACGAAGCCATTTCCATAGCTTCAAAGCGTGCTATCCAGATCAACTCTGACATCAAAAAAGAGTTGTTGGAAAAACTGGAGGAGTTTGCCACCTACAGCGATAGTTTGGAGGAAGTTTTTGAGAACAAGGAGCAGATAGAAGTGTCCAAGTTCTACGAAAAATTGCCAAAACCCCATGCTTTGGCCGTTCAGGAGTGGTTGGAAGACAAAATCTATTACAGGAACACAGAGAAAGACGCCTAAGAAATGCTTGGCGGTAAGAACATCCTTTTGGGTATTTCCGGGGGAATTGCCGCGTACAAGACCACATTTCTGGTTAGGTTACTGATCAAAGCTGGTGCCCAGGTCAAAATAGTGATGACCGAGAGTGCCAGCTCTTTTGTTTCCCCCCTCACACTATCCACGTTGTCCAAAAATCCCGTTCTGCTGGATTTTGTCCACGAAGAGGAGGGGAGCATTTCTTGGAACAACCATGTGGAATTGGGTCTTTGGGCAGATATTATGCTCATTGCCCCCGCTACGGCCAATACGCTTTCCAAAATGGCCAACGGAACCTGCGACAATCTACTTTTGGCCTCCTACCTTTCTGCAAAATGCCCCGTGTATTTTGCGCCCGCAATGGATTTGGATATGTACAAGCATCCATCCACCAAGACTTCCATCGAAAAATTGGAATCCTTTGGCAATGTCCTCATTCCTGCCGAGTCAGGGGAATTGGCCAGTGGCCTACAAGGCGAGGGACGTATGGCAGAACCGGAAAATATCATCAGTTTTATCGAGGCGGATCTGGCAAAAGGATTGCCCTTGAGTGGCAAAAAAGTACTGATCACCGCTGGGCCGACCCACGAACCTATTGATCCTGTCCGTTTTTTGGGCAACCATTCATCGGGGACCATGGGCTTTGAACTGGCCAAAAAGGCCGCAGACCTTGGCGCAAAGGTGATTTTGGTGTCCGGACCTACCTATTTGAACCTGGAACATGGCTCGGTTGAGTTGATCAGGGTTACATCGGCACGGGAAATGTACGATGCCTGCCACAAGCACTACAAGACCGTGGACGTGGCCATCTGCGCCGCGGCGGTCGCAGATTATCGACCCAAGCATGTGGCAACGGAAAAGATCAAGAAGAAGGATGGCGACATGCAGATCGAGCTGGAACGGAACCCGGACATCCTCCTGTCCCTTGGAGAAGAAAAAAAACACCAGTTTTTGGTAGGCTTTGCGTTGGAGACCGAAAATGAGCTGGAAAATGCGAAGGGCAAGCTGAAGCGCAAAAACCTAGATGGTATCGTCCTGAATTCATTGAAGGAGGATGGGGCAGGTTTTGGTGCAGGGACCAATAAAATTACCTTCATTGATAAGAATTTGGACATAAAAACGTTTGGATTGAAGACGAAGCCCGAAGTGGCCTCGGACATTTGGGAAGAAATCATCTCCAGGATCCATGCGTAAGACACTGTTGTCCATTTTTTTACTTTTCATTTCGTTGTCGCTCTCTGCACAAGAACTCAATTGTGTGGTCACGGTCAATTCCGATCAGGTGGGGCAGACCAATCAGCAGATTTTCAGAACCTTGGAGCGTTCCCTGAACGATTTTGTCAACAAAAGCAAATGGACGAACAGGACGTATCGGGAGAACGAACGGGTGAATGCGCGGATGTTCATCACGGTGACCCAATACGAATCGGACCGTTTTGAGGCCAACATACAGATCCAGTCGTCAAGGCCGGTGTTCAACACTTCCTACGAAAGCCCTGTGTTCAATTATAAGGACGATGCCTTTAACTTTCAATATCAGGAATTCCAACCCTTGGTCTATAACCCCAACTCCTTCGATTCCAATCTAGTGGCCGTGATGTCCTACTACGTTTATATGGTTTTGGGATTGGATGCCGATACTTTTTCATTGGAAGGAGGAAACGATTATTACCGAAGGGCACAAAACATTGTTACCCAGGCCCAGAGTTCCAATTATAGTGGGTGGAGCCAAGAAACAGGACAACGTACCCGGTTTGAATTGGTGGATAACCTGCTCAGCAACTCGTTTAGGGAATACCGCATCGCCATGTACAACTACCATAGGAAGGGATTGGACATTTTGGCGGACAACAACAGTACCGGGAAGCAGATCGTTGCGGGAAGCCTTCGGCTTTTTGAGACTTTGGTGCAGCGAAGGCCCAATGCCTTTCTGATCCAGACCTTTTTTGACGCCAAGTCCGAGGAGATCCAGAACATCTTTTCCGATGGACCTACGGTAGATGTTGTCAAACTGAAAGAAACCCTGAACAAAGTGGCCCCATTCTATTCCAACACTTGGAATGAGATAAAATACTAGTGCAGTTCTATAAAGAGATTTATATTTACGGATAAAATCTTCAGAATTGCTGACAAATCTTTCCATCCAAAATTATGCGTTGATAGACGATGTGAACGTTGCGTTCCCCAAAGGTTTCACGACCATTACAGGGGAAACCGGCGCAGGAAAGTCCATCTTGTTGGGAGGTCTTTCCTTGGTGTTGGGCAAGCGTGCCGATCTCACGTCCCTCAAGAACGAGGAGCAAAAATGTGTCATTGAAGCTGAGTTTGACCTTTCAAAATACCAACTCCAACAGTTTTTCAAGGAAAATGACCTGGATTACGAAGATGTGACCATTCTCCGCAGGGAAATCCTGCCAAGTGGCAAATCCAGGGCCTTTGTGAACGATACGCCCGTTACTTTGGACGTGTTGAAGGCTTTGGGCGATCAATTGGTGGACGTGCATTCCCAGCACCAGACGATGAGGCTCACGGAGAACGACTTCCAGATGAAGGTGGTGGATGCCCTCGCCGGAAATGCCGACAATCTAAAGGAATATGGAGCGCAATTGCAATTGCTGAAGAAGGCCGCCAAAGAGCTGAAAGAGTTGGAAACGTTCCAGTCCAATGCGGACAAGGAGCACGAATACAACAGTTTTTTGCTCAAGGAACTGGAAGAAGCCAAGTTGAAGGAAGGCATGCAAGAGGAGCTGGAAACGGAATATGAGCAGTTGAGCAATGTAGAGCAGATCATGGAGCAGCTTTCTGCGGGACATCAATTGCTGAACGATGAGCAACTGGGCATTTTGGGCCGATTGGCCGATCTGAGGCGTGCCTTTCAAGTCTTGACCGAGTTTGGCCCTGCATACAAATCACTTGGCGAACGGATTGAATCCGTGTTGATAGAAACCGACGACATTGCTTCGGAAATAGAACAACTGAAAGATACCGTGGAGGCCGATCCCGCACGATTGGAAGTCGTGAACGGTCAGTTGCAGTTACTCTACGACCTACAGAAAAAGCATCATGTGGCCACAGTAGCTGAATTGATCGTTATACGTGATGAGTTGGCCCTGAAAGTGGAAGCTGTTGCCAATATTGAATCAAAAATAGCGGAAAAGAAAGGTGAAGTGGGCCGGATTACCCAGCAAGTGGAAGCATGGGCCCAAAACATACACAAAGCCAGAAAAGGGGTTGTTCCCCAACTGAAGCAGGTACTCCAGGAGAATCTGGCGTCCTTGGGAATGCCATCAGCTACTTTTAAGATCGAGATAAACCTATCCAATGCCTTCAAAACCAATGGAAAAGATGATCTCGAATTCTTGTTTTCGGCCAATAAAGGTTCCAGTTACGGAGAGTTGAAGAAAGTGGCATCGGGCGGGGAACTTTCCCGCATCATGCTGACTATCAAATCCATTTTGGCGACCTACGAACATTTGCCCACCTTGATGTTCGATGAGATCGATACCGGGGTTTCCGGGGAGATTTCCAACCGCATGGGCGAGATCATGCAGCAAATGAGTCAGAACATGCAAGTGTTTTCCATTACCCATTTGCCCCAAGTGGCCTCCAAGGGACAGTACCAGTTCAAGGTATATAAGGAAGAGAGTGAAGAGGGGACGAGCACCCACATCAAACAGTTGAGTGTGGAAGAACGGGTGAGGGAACTTGCAGAAATGTTGGGCGGCAAGAGCATATCCGAGTCCGCATTGGCCCATGCAAGGGAACTGTTGCAATAATTATGAATCTTTTTCCTCTATTCTTTTAGTGCAGCGGTCTTTTGCGCTTTTATTGGGCAATAGTGAATCAGAATAAATATCTTTGTCCCACAATCAACAATTGAAAGAACATATGGCATACAATCTTTTAAAAGGTAAGAGAGGAATCATTTTTGGAGCATTGGATGAAAATTCCATTGCATGGAAAACCGCGGAACGGGTCCATGAAGAAGGAGGCACGTTTGTGCTTACCAACGCACCCATTGCAATGCGCATGGGGCAGATAAAGGAACTGGCCGCAAAGACCAACTCAGAGATCATTCCGGCAGATGCCACCAATGAAGAAGACTTGAAGAACCTCGTGGAGCAATCCATGGAAGTTTTGGGCGGTAAACTGGACTTTGTCCTTCACTCCATAGGAATGTCCGTCAATGTTAGAAAAGGAAGGGCCTACACAGACGAGAACTACGATTTCACCGCCAAGGGCTGGGATGTGTCCGCGTTATCTTTCCACAAAGTATTGCAGACCTTATATAAGGCCGACGCCATGAGCGAGTGGGGCAGCATTGTGGCCCTGACCTATATGGCGGCACAAAGGACCTTTCCGGATTACAACGATATGGCCGATAACAAGGCCTATTTGGAATCCGTGGCCAGAAGTTTTGGCTATTTCTTCGGAAAGGAAAAGAAAGTTCGTGTGAACACCATTTCCCAATCTCCGACCCCGACCACGGCCGGGCAAGGTGTGAAAGGGTTCGGCGGGTTCATCAACTATGCCGAGAAGATGTCCCCCTTGGGCAATGCCACGGCCGATGACTGTGCCAACTACACCGTGAGCCTGTTCTCGGACCTCACCAAAAAAGTGACCATGCAGAACCTCTTCCATGACGGTGGGTTCTCCAATACCGGGGTAAGCCAAGAGGTAATCGATGAGTTTAGCAAATAAGCAACATAAATAATACAGGAAGCCATCCTTTTTAGGGATGGCTTTTCTATTTCACATGAACACCTTTTTCTCCATAGTGGTGCCTGTGTACAACAGGCCTGAAGAAATCCGGGAGCTTTTGGAAAGCCTTCGGAAACAGGATTTTAAGGAAGATTTTGAAGTGGTGATCGTTGAAGATGGCTCTTCGGAAAGCTCGGAAAGGGTAGTGGAAGGGTTTCAGGACAAGCTCCACATCTCCTACTATTACAAATCCAATTCAGGCCCCGGCGATTCCAGGAACTTTGGCATGCAAAGGGCCAAGGGAAATTACTTCATCATTCTGGATTCCGATTGTATCCTTCCCCAACAATACCTCACCGAAGTGGACAAGGAACTCAAAAGGGAGTTTGTACACTGTTTTGGTGGACCGGATGCTGCGGACCAATCGTTCACCACGGTACAAAAAGCAATCAATTATGTGATGACCTCCTTTTTTACCACTGGAGGGATACGCGGAGGAAAAAAAGCAGTGGGGAAATTCCAGCCGCGAAGTTTTAACATGGGGATTTCCAGCGAGGCCTTTGCCAAAGTGGGTGGTTTTGGCCGCATACACCCCGGAGAGGACCCCGACCTCACTTTCCGTATTTGGAAGGCGGGTTTCGATTCCCGATTGTTCCCCAACGCCTTCGTATACCACAAAAGGCGTATCGATTGGAACAAGTTTTATATCCAAGTGAACAAATTTGGAATGGTACGCCCCATTCTCAATACATGGCATCCAGGTACCGCCAGACCTACCTATTGGTTTCCAACGCTTTTTATGTTGGGTCTAGGTCTGTCCTTGGTCATTTCTTTTTTTGGGATGTGGCTTCCCTTGATGCTCTATATTTTTTATTTTTTGGTTTTGTTTCTCGATGCATGGATCAAAAACAGGGATATCCAAGTTGCTTTTTTGGCACTTTATGCCGCATTGACCCAATTTTATGGGTATGGAGTCGGTTTTCTTAAGTCCACGATCTTGCTTACTTTTAGTAACAAGGAACCAGAGGAGCTGTTTCCAAAACTGTTTTTCAAGAAAAAGTAGAAAGTGTTCAAGAAGTTGCTGAGCGGGCTCAACCAAAAGAAAGTGAAAGTGTTCTCACTCTTCCTGCTATGCTCATTTTTGTCGTGGTTCATCAGTAACCTGTCCGAATCCTACGAATCTCGGACCGATTTTATCCTCAATTACAGAAACTTGCCGGACACGCTTCTGTTGGGCAAGGATTCGGAGGATGTGATCCAAGCAAAGATCAGGGCCAGCGGGTTCCAGTTTCTGTACCATAACTTTTTCAAGGAGCGCATTGATGTGGATGTGTCCCAAACCACATTCCAAAATGGAAAATATGTATTGGCCGGTGAAGAGCTCCGCAAACAAATGGACCTGCAACTGTCCCAGAACATCTCGTTGATGGATCTGGATAGAAGGGAACTTGTGGTGGATATGTACCGTGTGGCCTCAAAAGAGATACCCATCAAAGCAAACCTGAACCTCCAGCTCCAGCAAAACTATTTGTTGGAAGGAGGGATTTTGATCACTCCGGACCATATTGTTGTCAAAGGACCAAGCAGGGAAATTGATAGCATCGATGAGATTACTACATCTGTGCTGCAGATGAACAATGTTTCCAGTGATTTTTCACGCGAAGTGTCCCTGAAGTTGCCCAAAGGGTTGGAAAACAGTGTCTTTTCTGCAGGAAAGGCCGTTGTTTCGGGAAGGGTGGCCAAGTTTTCGGAAAAGGTTTTCGAGGTCCCCGTGAAGGTATTGAACATTCCCGAGGGATATCAGGTACAGACCTTTCCGGATAGGGTAACAGTGGTCTGCAAGGCAACGATAGATCGTTTGAAGGAGATTTCCAAGGCCGATTTTGAAGTGGTAGCGGATTATGCCCAACTGAACGGGTCCGAAGGCAGTACCCTTTTCCTCAAAATCACCCAACGTCCCGAGAATGTATATGATGTAAGGTTGCAGGAAAACAACACGGTCAATTTTGTATTGAAGCAGTTATGAGAATTGTTGGACTTACGGGAGGAATTGGCAGCGGAAAGAGCACCGTGGCCAGAATGTTCAGGGAACTCGGGGTGCCGGTTTACGATTCCGATTCCGAGGCCAAACAATTGATGACCTCTTCAGACAAGGTCAGGGAAGCCATAATAGGTCTTTTGGGCGAAACCGCATACCAAGGCAAGGAGCTGAACAGGTCCTTTGTGGCAGAAAAGGTGTTCAAGAATCCTGAATTGCTTCAAAAACTGAATGCGATCGTACATCCTGCAGTAAGAAATCATTTCAAGGAATGGGCCAAGGCCCAAAACGCCCCATATGTGGTGCAGGAGACCGCCCTGATCTTTGAAAACGGGTCCCAGGACCACTACGACCACATCATTCTGGTGACGGCACCTCTAGATGTACGCCTTAACCGAGTGATGGAAAGGGACGGCGTAGGGCCAAAAGCCGTATTGGAACGGATGAAAAACCAAATGGACGATGCGGACAAAGTGGATCTGGCCCATTTCTGTATCGAGAACCTAGATTTGGAAACCGTAAAGGAGCGAGTTAAAGAACTTCACACCAAACTTATGGCAATGGCGACATAATTTTAACATTTTTGTTAAGGTTAGGTTAAACGGCCAAAGGCCTAAATGTTAAATTTTTAATTTTGGCACAATGAACAAGAAGCTATTCGTTCTTCTGGTCATTCTGATGAGTTTATCCCTTTTAGGGATAATTTTCGTTCAGGTTTATTGGATACGGACATCCATAAACGACAAGGAAGAACAGTTCTCAAGGACGGTAACGGACATTCTGGATAAAGTGGCGGACAGGGTGGAGATGATGGAGATGAAAGAATATTCCGATCGTCTGGCTTCCATGGTGGATAGTGTCGAGCCGAAGAGTACACAGTTCCGGAATTTTTTGTTTGTGGACAGGGATTTGAACTCTGATGAGATTCTTTTTTATTCCCATGGAATCCTAGAGGAAGATTACAACATATCATCAACGTTCTTTGATAACACTACGGGTGAGGACACCACAACCCTCAGAAACTATACGAGCAAGCGCACCAAAGCCGTGTTCAAGGAAGAGTATGGCTTGGACGGGAAAAGTTTCAATCGACTTACGCCCATCCAACGAATGGAAAAGATAGGTGGCCTTACCAGTATAGAAAGAGCGGCCTGGGAAGATGTTTTCATGGAGTATGCCAAGACAAGGCCCATACACAAGAGGGTGTCCAAGCAAGAGTTGGAACTGTTGCTGAGCCAAGAACTGTCGAACAGGAACATCAATATCGATTACGAATACGGGGTGTACAGTCAGGGATATCCCACCAAGATAAGGTCCAACAAGTTCAAGTTCTCAGGAGTGAAGATGTATAAGGCCCCTATTTTTGAAGATAGTGAGGGATATACCAGTTTTTCACTATTGCTGACCTTCCCGACCATGAAAAGGTTCATTTTCAGTTCCATCATGAAAATGGCGCTATTGTCCTTGGTTTTCACTTTGGTCATTATGATAGCCTATACCAGTGCCATCTATCAATTGATAAAGCAAAAAAGGATATCGGAGATCAAGTCGGATTTCATCAACAATATGACCCATGAGTTCAAGACTCCCATAGCCACCATCAACTTGGCCGTGGAAGCCATCCGAAACCCAAAGTCCATCGAGGACAAGGAAAAGGTGCTGCGGTATTTGGGGATGATCAGGGACGAGAACAAGCGGATGCATGCCCAAGTGGAGAACGTACTGCGGATATCGAAATTGGAGAAGAACCAATTGGACATCAACAAGGACAGGGTGGACATGCACGATATTATCGGTGACGCCATTGCCCATGTGGAGTTGATAGTGCAGGATAGGGGAGGTTATGTGAATGCCCATTTGGATGCCGAAAGGTCGGATGTGCTCGCAAACGATATGCACATGACAAATGTGATTGTGAACATTTTGGACAATGCGGTGAAATATTCGCCCGAGACCCCAAAAATTGATGTGTTCACGGAGGTGGTGAAGAACAATATCATCATCAAGGTACAGGACCAAGGAGCAGGTATGAGCAAGGCCGTACTGAAGAAAGTGTTCGAAAAATTCTATCGGGAACATACCGGTGACATACATAATGTAAAAGGCCACGGATTGGGATTGGCCTATGTGAAACGAATTATTGAAGATCATCAAGGAGAAGTTTACGCTGAGAGCGAAAAAGGAAAAGGAAGCACGTTCTTTATAAAACTTCCCTTGATCTAAAATCAAACTATGGAAACAGAAAAAAAGAAGATACTATTGGTGGAAGACGATCCAAATTTTGGGATTGTCCTAAAAGATTACTTGAACATGAACGACTTTGATGTTGTTCTGGCCAAGAACGGAATGGAAGGTTTTGAAAAGTTCAAGAAGGACAATTACGATGTCTGTATCTTGGATGTGATGATGCCTTACAAGGATGGATTTACCTTGGCTAGGGAAATCCGCGAGAAGAACGAGAACATTCCGATCATCTTCCTTACCGCCAAGACCATGAAAGAGGATGTGTTGAAGGGATATAAGGCAGGTGCGGATGATTATTTGAACAAGCCCTTTGATTCCGAAGTATTGTTGATGAAACTCAAGGCGATTCTTCAAAGAAAAGCATCCAGTACCTTGGCGGACAGCAAGCAGTTTGAGTTCCAGATCGGGAATTTCCACCTGAACTCAAAACTACGCTTCCTGAAATTCAAAGAAGAGGATCCCATCAAATTGTCGCCCAAGGAGAATGAGCTTTTGCGCTTGTTGGCACTCCACGAAAATGACCTCATGCCCCGCGAATTGGCACTGACCAAGATCTGGAGGGATGACAATTACTTCACATCACGTAGTATGGACGTTTATATTGCCAAACTGAGAAAGTACCTCAAGCGTGACGACATGGTGGAAATCTTGAACATCCACGGGGAAGGTTTCCGTTTGGTGGTCAAGGCCGAAAATCAATAAAATCCACTTCATATAATACAAAAAGCCACCGATTTATCGGTGGCTTTTTTATTGATTAAAGTTGACAGTATCCCTATTGCTTGAGTTCTTTGACAATGTCCCCAACTATCTTGGAAGGTTTCGCCTCAACTGAATAGGTAAGTGCCTTCAAAGGAGGCTCCAAGGTGTCAAACTGTGATTGTAAGAGGTGTAAGGGCATGAAATGTCCTTTTCTGCTCTCCAGTCTGGATTTGATGAGTTCAAAAGAGCCCTTCAAGTAAACGAACTGTATATTGTTCCCCAAACCGGCCCTCAAAAGTCCCCTGTAATTTTTCTTCAGGGCTGAACAGGCAATCACGGCACCCGATTTTTTGTGTTCCAGGGCCAATTGGTTCAACCGAATGAGCCACCCTTTTCGGTCGTCATCGTCCAAGGGAGTGCCACTCTGCATTTTTTTGATATTTTCCGCCGGATGGTAATCGTCCCCATCAAAAAAGGGGTATTTCAATTTTTCGGAAAGCAATTTCCCAACAGTTGTTTTTCCGGTGCCGCTCACTCCCATGACCACCAAAACGATGTTCTTTTTAGGCATGGGTCACGGTTTTGAGTCGGTTGGTAATCTGTTCGATCATGGTGTTCGGTTCTGCATCGTATTCCACCCAGAGTATGCCTTCGTTTTTTCGCAGCCATGTCAATTGCCTTTTGGCGAAACGTCTCGTATTTTTCTTGATTTCCGAAACGGCAAATTCGAGGGAACAATGTCCGTCAATATATTCAAAAAGTTCTTTGTAGCCAACTGTTTGCAACGCATTCAATGCTTTATGGGCATGTAGTTTGGTGGCTTCATCCAGCAATCCGGATTCCATCATGAGGTCCACCCGAGCATTGATTAGTTCATAAATGATGCTTCTTGGAGCTTCAAGACCGATATAAAGCGTTTTGAACGGCCTCTCGGGTCTGTTGTGGCCCAAGAAGGAGGAATAGGGGGCATTGCTTGCAATGCACACCTCCAGCGCCCTGATGAGCCGGTGGGGGTTGTCCAGGTCAACCACATTGTAATACGCGGGATCTCGGTGCTTCAATTCAGTTTGGAGGGATTCCAGACCTTCCTCTTGCAGTCTGTGGTCCAGCGAAGCACGGATTTTAGGGTCAACTTCGGGAAATTCATCCAGGCCGTTCACTACGGCATCCACATAGAGCCCGCTGCCGCCGACCATGACCACAATATCATGTTTTTGGAACAACGTTTCCAATAGTTCCATGGCCTCACGTTCAAAATCGCCCACGGAGTACGGTTCAA
Organism: Flagellimonas amoyensis; assembly: GCF_003058265.1. Classification (GTDB taxonomy): domain Bacteria; phylum Bacteroidota; class Bacteroidia; order Flavobacteriales; family Flavobacteriaceae; genus Flagellimonas; species Flagellimonas amoyensis. Next base: position 71,345 of record NZ_QBUK01000002.1, on the reverse strand, counting down.
AAATGCTCTTGTGTTGAATGAAATGATGGGTGGCCGCATTGAGTTCCGATGGAGAGGGCACGGCGGTACCTATTTCCATTTCCTTAAAAAACTGACGGGAATCCGCAGAAACGATTTCCGTTTGAAAATGCTTGGCCAAGAGGATACCGAGTGAAGTTTTTCCAATCGCCGTAGGACCTACCACTGCTAACAGGATTTTTTGGCTCATAATGGATGTCCGCAGTTATAACAATGTGTGGCATCGTCCCTATGGCCTTCAGCCGAGCAGTTGGGACAAGCCTGAGTGTTTACGTGGACCACATTGGAGCCTTCTTTCTCCTTTTTACTCATGGAAAATTCGGCAGTCACGATTCCTGTGGGCACAGCAATGATCCCATAACCCAAGATCATGATTACCGTGGCCAAAAATTGCCCTAAAGGGGTCTGGGGAGCAATATCACCATACCCCACAGTGGTAAGGGTGACAATGGTCCAGTAGATGCTTCGTGGAATGCTGGTGAATCCTGCTTCATCACCTTCAATCAGGTACATCAGGGTGCCCAAAATGACGGACAGGATCAAAACCACGTAGATGAACACGGCGATTTTGGTCCGGCTGGCCTTGAGGGCGGATTGCAGTTGGGATGCCTCGCCGATAAATTTTACCAATTTCAATATCCGGAAGACCCGTAGCAACCGAAAGGCCCGTACCGCCAATAGCACTTGCGAACCGGCCAGGATGTAGGAAAGATACAACGGGATGGTGGAAAGAAAGTCTATGATGCCATAAAAGCTGAAGACGTACTTCCACGGTTTTTTGATGCTGATGAGGCGGGCAATGTATTCCAGGGAGAAAAAAATCGTGATGCACCATTCCAGGGTCAGGAGCAATCTGTGATGGTTTTGGTCCACCTCCTCTATACTTTCCAGCATGACCAACACCACACTGATGATGATCAGAAAGAACAGTACAATGTCAAACAGTTTTCCCGCAGGGGTGTCCGCTTCATAGATGATTTCATGAAGTTTGCTCTTCCATCCGCTATGTGGTCTGTACGCTTTCAAGGTTTTGGGTTTAGCGCAATGGTTTTTGGTGCATTGCTCTTTCTTAAAAAGGATTGGATGATGAAAGTGGTGTTTTCATCACCGGACATTGGCGTCATAATCGATTCCAAGATATGAATATTATTGATCTGATAATTGAGTTCCACATGGCCATATCCTTGAAGCACACCAGATTTGATCAAAATAAAACTGCGCTCACCGGTTTGGCGTCCCCGGTCCAGGATGACCATATCCTTGGCGTGCGTGCTGTATTTTTCCAGGGCGGACATGATCTTGGAGTTGCACTCTTCAGCGGTACGGTTGTCATCTGGGGCCTCATTGTCCACATCGATGGAGCAGGAGCACAGTTCAAATTCGGACCGTATCTTGTCCAAGAAACTTTTGGCCGAAGCCAATCCGTTGAATCCCATGTTATCGAGCTTCAGCATCCTACTCTTCTCAATTTTCAGGGTAAGGTAACCCGATTTGTTCTGTTCCGTCCCAAGGATGTGCGAGAAAAGCTTTTTCCTGGGATTGTTGTTGTACTTTGGTTTGTTCTTGAACGATTCGAGGTATTCCTTCAAAACGGCCACCAATTCGCTGCCCGTGGTCTCATAGGCCACCTTCTTTGTTTCTTTTTGCAACTTTCTGGCAAGGCTCCCCACATTGGTAAAGTGTTGGTTCACCCTTTTTTTGATGTTCTTTGTCTTGCCGATAAAAATAATGGCCCCATCCTTGTCATACATGTAGTACACCCCGGTTTCCGAGGGAAGGTTCAGGACAATGTCCAACTGGTTGGGCGAGAGTTCCCCGTGGGTCTCTTCGCGCATGACCTCCGTGATGATCTTTTTGTCCGTATCCTTGCCCAGAAGCAACTTGAACAATTTCAAGGTCGCCTGCGCATCTCCATTGGCCCGGTGACGGTCGCTTGTGGCAATTCCGAGCGAACGGGCCAGTTTGCCCAGACTGTGCGATTCGGCATCTGGGATCAATTGTTTGGAAAGATCTACGGTACAGAGGGTCTTTCGTTGGTAATCATACCCCAAACGCCTGAATTCGGTACGGAGGATCCTGTAGTCAAATTGGGCATTGTGCGCCACAATGACAGCCCCTTCGGTAATTTCAACGATCCGTTTGGCCACCTCATGGAATTTGGGAGCGGAGCGGAGCATTTTGTTGTTGATGCCCGTGAGTTTGGCAACAAAGGGCTGTATTTCCCTTTCCGGATTGATCAAGCAGATGAACTGGTCCACGACTTGATGCCCATCAAAACGATATATGGCAATTTCCATGATGCCCTCTTCATTGTATTTTCCTCCCGTGCTTTCAATATCGAGTATGGCGTACATGAAAATCCTTGAATTTTATGAATAGTTCCTTGACCCAAATATACTACTTCCAATGCGCACCATGGTGCTGCCCTCTTCGATGGCGATGGTATAATCGCCGCTCATGCCCATGGAAAGGGTGGAAATACCGGGCATTTTTTTCCGTAACCCATCAAAAATGGATTTCAATTGCGCAAATTCCTTTCGGATCTGTGCCTCGTCGGAAGTAAACGTGGCCATGCCCATCAAACCCACGATTTCCACATTTTTCATGGATTTGAAGTCGTCGGACCCAAGCAGTTCTTCCAGTTCCGCAACGTCCAATCCGAATTTGGTATCCTCTTCGGCAATGTGTATTTGAAGCAAACAGGGAATTGTCCGATGGTGTTTTTCGGCCTGTTTGTCGATTTCCTTTAGCAGTTTCAGGCTATCCACCCCGTGGACCAACGAAACGAACTCCGCCATATACTTGACCTTGTTTCGCTGCAAATGGCCGATCATGTGCCATTCGATGTCCTTGGGCAGTTCTTCCCATTTCTGGACCATCTCCTGTACCTTGTTTTCGCCAAACACCCGTTGCCCCGCTTCGTAGGCTTCCCAAATATCACCGTTGGGCTTGGTCTTGGAAACAGCGACCAAGGTGACCCCTTCGGGCAATTCGGATTTGATATGGTGGAGATTATCTTTTATCGACATAGTTTACAGTTCATAAATGGCAAGCCCGCTGCGGAGCTTTGGTTCAATATACGTGCTTTTTGGGGGCATTACCAAACCTGCATCGGCAATGGCCTTGATTTCTTCAATGGTCGTGGGCACCAAACTGAACCCTACGGCAAAATCGCCCTTGTCCACACCTTCCTTCATGCGGATGAGGTTGTCCTTCCCACATCCATACGAGATCCGTTCATCGTTGCGGAGGTCACTGATGCCCAAAATGGGCTCCAGAACAGTCTTGAAAAGGATTTGCGTGTCCAATTGGCTCAGCGCATCCGTAAAGAGGTATTGGGTCTTCCGCAGGTGAAGGATATAAAAAGTTCCTCCCAAATACATGCTGAATTCATGCTTTTGCTTTGGCCTGTATAGCCCATCGTCCCGTTTCTCGATTATGAAATGTTTGTCCAGTTGGATCAGGAACTCCTCCTTGGCATAGCCGTTCAGGTCTTTGACCATGCGGTTGAACTCATAGATCCTGATCTGGGATTCGGGAATAAGGTAAGCCATGAAATAATTGTAAGGTTCCCTTCCCGTGTGGGATTTGTTCTCGGTTTCCCTATGCTCCGCCAAAAGATTGGAGGAAGCGCTTCGGTGGTGTCCGTCGGCAATGTAAAGGGAGTCCATCCCCTCGAAGGCCTTTTCCAATTTTTCAATGCCTTCGGGATAGGAAATCCGCCAGAGTTTATGGTTTACCCGGTCCGTGGAGGTGAAATCGTACTCGGGTTCCCGTTGTATTTTTCGTTGGAAAATGGTATTGATCAGCTCATTGTCGGGATAGGTCATCAACACAGGCTCCGCATTGAACCCAACGGTGTGAAGGTAATCAGCAAAAAGGGCTTCGCGTTGCTGGATGGTGTCCTCATGCTTCTTAATGGTGCCGTTGCGGTAATCGGCAACACTGCAGGCGCAGAAAAACCCCAAGCTCTTGAAATCCCCTTTTTCAATTTGATACAGATAAAAGCCCGCTTCCCCATCTTTTTGAAGGATATGCTCCTCCAAAAACTCCAAGTAACGGTTGCGGACCAAGTGAAAGCGTTCCCTTCCCGTGATGTTCTTTTCAAACTTGAATCCGGGATTGATGATGTGCAGGAATGAAAAGGGATTGTGCTGGAGTACTGCGTGCAGTTCATCCGGCCCATATTCCTCGTAGGAGCGCGAGGCCACAAAAAAAGCTTTGTCCTTGGTGGGACGGATGGCTCTGAACGGTCTTATGGTCGCCATGCAGTCTAGTTGAATTGTGACGACACCTTTTCCGCTTTTTTGGATTCAGAATAGTCGTAAAAGCCTTCCCCTGATTTTACCCCAAGTTTACCTGCCATCACCATGTTTACCAATAAGGGGCAGGGGGCGTATTTTGGGTTTTTGAAACCGTCATACATCACGTTCAAAATGGAAAGGCATACATCCAACCCAATAAAGTCCGCCAATTGTAACGGCCCCATCGGGTGGGCCATACCCAATTTCATCACGGTGTCGATTTCTTCCACCCCGGCAACGCCGTTATATAGCGTCTCAATGGACTCGTTGATCATCGGCATCAAGATGCGGTTGGCCACAAATCCCGGATAATCGTTGACCTCGGTGGGTGTCTTGCCCAACTTTTTGGACAGCTCCATGATGGTCTGGGTCACCTCGTCCGAAGTGTTGTACCCGCGTATGATCTCCACCAGTTTCATAATGGGAACGGGGTTCATGAAGTGCATGCCGATGACCTTTTCGGGTCGCTTGGTGACCGCGGCTATTTGGGTTATGGAAATGGAGGACGTATTGGTGGCCAAAATGGTCCCTGCTTTGCAGGTTTGGTCCAAATCCTTGAAAATCTTTAGTTTGATGTCGAGGTTTTCCGTAGCGGCCTCGATGACCAATTGTACCTCGGAAACACCTTCTTCCAAAGCAGTGAAAGTGGTGATGTTGGAAAGGGTCTCCTCTTTTTTGGCCTCATCAATGGCCTCTTTGGCCAGCATACGGTCCAAATTTTTGGAAATGGTGGACAACCCTCTGTCCAACGACGCTTGCGAAATATCGATCAGGTTAACTTTAAATCCGTTTTGCGCAAAAACGTGGGCGATTCCGTTGCCCATGGTCCCTGCACCGATCACTGCTATTTTTTCCATTGTTGTAGTAGTTGTCATGTTGTCTGTTTTGTCATCTAGAACCGTCATCCTGAGCTGTCACCCTGAGCGCAGTCGAAGGACGGGACAACAACTTATTGTTTTTTGAACGATTCGATGATCTGTAGGGCCACTTTCAGCGCCTTAGTGCCTTGTTCCAAGCTCACGACCGGTGTGGTATCGTTGCGAATGGCATCGGCAAAGGTTTCCAGTTCGTCCAAAATGGCATTGTTCACATCGATTTCGGGGTTTTCAAAATAGATCTGTTTTTTCTCCCCTTCGGCATTCTGCAGTATCATGTCAAAATCACCGGGCTGTTCGGGAGCGTCCTTCATTTTTACCACTTCTACCTTTTTCTCCAGAAAATCGACCGAAATGTAGGCGTCCTTTTGGAAAAAGCGCGATTTCCGCATGTTCTTCAAGGAGATACGGCTAGAGGTGAGGTTGGCCACACAGCCATTTTCAAATTCGATACGGGCATTGGCGATGTCCGGTGAATTGCTGATGACGGAAACCCCACTGGCGTTTATCTGTTTCACTTCGGAAGGTACAACGCTGAGGATCACGTCGATATCGTGGATCATCAAATCCAAAACTACAGGTACGTCGGTCCCTCTGGGGTTGAACTCTGCCAAACGGTGCGTCTCGATGAACATGGGGTTCTGGATGTTGTCCTTCACCGCCAAAAAGGCCGGATTGAAACGTTCCACATGTCCCACTTGCCCCTTTACCTTGTGTTTTTCAGAAAGTTGGAGCAGCTCTTGGGCCTCTTCCAAGGTATTGGTGATGGGTTTTTCAATAAAAATGTGTTTTCCCTTGCCAATGGCCTTCTTGGCGCATTCGTAATGGGAAAGTGTGGGGGTCACAATGTCCACCACATCCACGGCGTCCATCAGGTTGTTGATATTTTCGAAATGGGTGTAGCCAAATTCGGCAGCCACTTTTTTTGCGTTGATCTCGTCGGGATCGTAGAAGCCCACAAGCTCGTATTTTTCGGACTGGTTCAACAGTCTGAGGTGGATCTTACCCAAATGTCCCGCACCGAGGACACCAACTTTAAGCATAATACCTGTTTTTGTCAAAAATAAGGATATGATACCACTCTTCCACAAAAAATAGGTCCGAACTGGCGGTAAAGTATTGGGGAACTTTTTAAATTCGTGGACCAGACCAAAGACGATGAAGGATACGCTCAAGCATAGGGGCATGCGCAACAAATTGGCGGAACTGTTGGAAGCCAAGGGAATAACGGACGAAAAAGTGTTGAACGCCATAAAGACCATACCACGACATTTGTTCCTGGACAGTGGTTTTGAGGACCATGCCTATCAAGACAAGGCCTTTCCCATTGGGGCGGACCAGACCATTTCACAGCCCTATACCGTGGCTTTTCAGAGCGAGTTGCTCCAAGTGAAACCCAATGACAAGGTGCTGGAAATAGGAACGGGGAGCGGCTACCAAACTGCTGTGCTGTTGGATTTGAAGGCCAAGGTATATACCATTGAACGTCAACAGGAACTCTTCAAAAAAACCAAACTGTTTTTTACCAAAATGGGCTATCGGCCTAAAAAAATGATTTTTGGGGACGGTTACAAAGGTCTGCCCGAAGAAGCTCCGTTTGATAGTATCATCGTGACGGCCGGTGCTCCCGAGGTGCCAAAGCCTTTGATGTCCCAGTTGAAAGTAGGGGGGCGGTTGGTGATTCCAGTTGGAGTGGATGAACAGGTCATGACCCTTTTTGTGCGAAAGTCCGAGAAGGAGTTCCAAAAGCAGGAGTTGGGTGCCTTTCGGTTCGTGCCCTTGCTCGAGGACAAGAATTGATTTTCAAGTGCAAGTGCCAAGTTCAAGCTCAAGTGTCAAGTTCAGGTTTAAGAAAATAGAGCAAAGAATCAGGAGACAAGAACCCAATTGACAGTAACTGACTTCGGACTTCTGACATCAAACATCAAGCACCAAATCCCAATAACCAATCAGTCGTTGAAACTCTTCTTCACACGATCTAGACTGCGCTTACTGTCCCGGTCCTTTATGGTCTCCCGTTTGTCGTAGAGTTTTTTTCCTTTGGCAAGTGCGATGTTCATCTTGGCCAAGCCCCTGTCATTGATGAAAAGATTAAGGGGGATAATGGTCAGTCCCGTGGTGGTGACTTCTTTCCGCAGTTTTTTCAGTTCCCTTTTATTGAGGAGCAATTTGCGTTCGGCCTTGGGCTTGTGGTTGTAGTAGCTGCCATGGCTGTATTCGTCCACCTGCATGTTCACCACAAAAATTTCACCCTTGTCATTGAACTCACAAAAGCTCTGCGACAGGTTGGCCTTTCCCAATCGGATTGATTTTATCTCGGTACCTCCCAATACGATCCCTGCCGTATAGGTGTCCAGGATTTCAAAATCGAATCGGGCCCTTTTGTTCTTTATGTTGATGTTTTTCTGCATTGTGCGCAAAAATATAAACTCTTGGCCAAGAAAATTGTAATGTTGCATTAGATTTTACGATTATACACCAAACTGTTCCCCATGCAAAGAATTTTTCCGCTCCTTTTTGTATTGTTGTCCATTGCTTGCAAAGAAACTCCCCAAGAACCCCCTACGGCCCAAGAGATTGTGGATAAGTCGATTGTCGCCAGTGGTGGTGCACGTTACAATGATCATAGCACCTCTTTTCACTTCAGGGACAAGGAATATGTGTCCAGGAATGAAAATGGAAAACGGGTGTTCGAACGGATTTCCCGATTGGATTCCGCTACCATTACCGATGTGAAAAAGGACGCAGGTTTTGAAAGATACATGAACGATTCCTTGGTGGCCGTGCCCGATTCTATGGCTGTCAGATATGCCAATTCCATCAATTCCGTCCATTATTTTGTGCGTTTGCCCTTCGGGTTGAACGATGGGGCCGTGAACAAGGAATTACTGGGGAAGGAATCCATAGCCGGAAAGGAATACTACAAAATAAAAGTGACCTTTGACCAGCAAGGTGGCGGTGATGATTTTGAAGATATCTATTTGTATTGGTTTGATACAGAAAGTTTTAAACCGGATTATTTAGCTTATGACTTTCAGGTGGAAGGAGGTGGGCAACGCTTCCGGAAAGCGTACAATGAACGCTACGTGGACAGTATCCGTTTTGTGGATTATGAAAATTACAAGCCCAAGACCGAGGGCTCAGATATTTTGGAAATAGGGCAACTTTATGATAAAGGAGAATTGGAACTTTTGTCCAAAATAGAGATTACGGACATCGAGGTACGGAACGATTAATCCATCTTCAAACGGATATCAGTCGGGACACCATCAATGATGCGGACAATGAACAGACTGCCATTGTCGCTGTCATCCATGTCTTCATATTTTTCCATATCGATCATGCGGTTCACAAAAGCAGGTATGGTATTGCTGTGGCCCACGACCAGCACATTTTTCCCTTCATTGGTGAATTTGAACTCCTCGATGTTCACGGCATTGGGGTCGTAATATTTCACATCGATGTTTTTCTTGACCGAAGTAGGGGCGGCCGTCATGGAAGTCCTTTCGTAGTTGGTGGAGTAGATCACATCCAAGGGAATGGGGTCAAACACCTCTGCCCATCGGATGGCCCTGTTGAGACCATCTTGGTTCAGTTCCGGATCAGGGTTTTCGGGGTCGGTCCTGTCCTTTTCGGCATGTCGGATAAAATAGAAAGTGGATATGATCGGGTCTTCTGCAATTTTCGTATCTTTTTTGCAGCTGATACTTCCAACGATTAAAATTGCAAGCGCAATTAGAGGTTTGATGGTTCGCATAGTTCTAAGCTAAATGGTTCCCCGAGGTTTTTTGTTAATTTGATTTAAAAGTAACGTTTAATTTTCATTTTATCGTATGCGCAGGATTTTCGTTTGCACGCTGTGGGCAATGGTTTTGACGATGGCTAGGGGCCAGGAACGACAATTGCCCACCGATTTGAGACAGCATACCCTTGTGCAGTTCGGTTCAAGCCTCATGAATGCCTCCTATGCTCCCGATTGGAACCTGCCCAATTCCCTTTCCGTCTGGACCCGATGGCAATGGCAGGACATTGATGGGGATCCCACTACCATTTTCGCCAATTACACCCATCAAATCAATCCCCGCTCCACTGCCGGCCTTGGTTTCTTGCAGCACAATACAGGTATTTTCCTTTTTACAGGTGGAAATGGCAATTACACCCATACATTTCAGTTGGACGATGAAGTCCAGTTGTTGGCAGGAGTGAATGTCTTTGCCTTTCAGCAGACCGTGGCCGATGAACGCTTTGGCCAGGATGGGGAGGTGGATCCGGCCATTTTGGAAAGTTTTGAAGGTTTTCGGATGACATTTTCACCGGGGTTCCGTTTGTTGGTCAACCGGTTCAGTTTGGGATTGGCCTTTGAGAATGCCGTGGGCTTTTATCTTTCAGGGGAAGGGGAAACAGAGAATTTCCAGACCATCATGGGGACTTTGGGGCACGATTTTCCCGTGACCTTGTCCAGTGGTCTGGGCGACAGTTTTGTGCGTCCCATGATCTATGTGAAGTCGGTTCCCGAAGGAGATACCCAATTTGGTCTGAACGGACTTCTGTCCACATCCAGGTTCTGGTTGCAGGGTGGCTACAATAGTTTTTATGGAGTTTCGGGAGGATTGGGAGTTACCTTGGCCAATGCGTTTTCCATAGGTGGACTTATGGAATTTGGAACGGATTCTTCTTTGGAAGAGGAGGACCCAACCATCGAGATCATTGCTTCCTATCGCTTTGGAAAGCCGGATGGGCGTAAAAAAGTGGTGGGTTTTGATGTGGAAAAGGAAGTGGCTTTGGAGCAGGAGCGATTGAAGAGGGAAGAAGAGGCCGAACTTGCACTACAAAGGGAAGCTGCACTTCAGCAAGAAAGGGATTCATTGGCCCAGGCCAGACAACTGGCTGAACAATTGCGCGAACAGCAAAGAAAGGACAGTATCGCCCAAGTGTCACTGCAACGGCAGCAGGACAGTCTGGCAAGGCTCAGAAACCAGAACGTGGAACTGCGGCCCAATGAAAAATATGAGGAGGTGCAAGGTGAAGAAGGGCTGGAACCAGGTTTTTATTTGATAGCCAATGTGTACGGTACCCAAAAGTATTTTGATAACTTCATGAAGACCCTTCGGACCAAGGGATTGGAGCCCAAATCCTTTTATCGAAAAGCCAATAAGTACAATTATGTGTATTTGGAGCGGTACGATACGATGGACGAAGCACGGACGGCAAGGGATAGCAAGTTCAATGGGAAATACCCAGATAAAATCTGGATTTTCAGGGTAAGAGGGAATTGAAAAACTATTTTTTGATTTCCTTGCGCACCAAATGTTCCAAATAGGTAAGCGTATTGATAAGATATTTGCGGTCGCGGGTGATGGTGCTCATCGCAACGGCCCCTTGGATCATGGTGAACAACTGCTTGGCAAACTGTAACGGGGGGACGGGAAGGTACAATTCATTCTGTTTGGCCCCATTTTCCAAAACCAAGGCTATTTTTCCTTCGATGTCCTTGACGGTTTCCTTTACCGCAGCGGCCAACAGGGTGTTGTTGCCTTGGGCGTCAATCCCAACGTTCAGAATGGGGCATCCGCCCATCGGAAGGGTGAACACGTCATATTGCTTGTAGAAATTGATAAGGGAAAACAATTTTCCAAGGGAGTCTTCCTCGGCGTCCAATGGTTCGTCTATGGCACTTAGCAATTGGTTTCGGTTATATTCAAAAGCAGAGAGGGCAAGGGCTTCCTTGTTCTCAAAATTGCCATAAATGGCACCTTTGGTGAGACCTGTGGCCTCGGTGAGGTCGCTCATGCTAGTTCCGATATATCCGTGCTTGTTAAAGATCGGGGCTACCGTCTCAATGATATAGGCGGTGGTGCGTTCTGCTTTTTTGGACATGGTGGTACGGGTTGGTTCGGGTGAAACGAAGATATAAAAAAACAATACTGTTTGGTATTATAGCGGTTTAAAAGCCGTTATTTTAACAGTGTTGGCGCATTTTCCATGTCCGAAATAAGGATTGAAAGCGATTTTGGGGACAATGTCCCCATCACCCCCAGACCCTTCTCAAGAAATTGAGGTAATTCTGGCTGGTGATGTTTTCGATATCGGATGCCGTATACCCTCTTTTGGACAAGAGTTCGGGGATTTTTTGCAGGTCGGCGATCGTATCCACATCATAGGGCCCCTGTTCTGTTCCAAAGCCACCGTCCAAATCGGTACCAATACCCACGTGGTTCGTATTTCCGGCCAACTGACAGATGTGGTCTATATTGTCCGCCATGATTTCAAGCGAGACCCCCATAGCTTTTGGGTCGGATTTCCTCCGGACCCAATTGGGGACCATCATCCAAGCATCCAGCACCATCCCGATCACCGCTTCCCTCTGGATCAATTCCTTGAGCTGTTCGTCCGTAAACTGTCGGTTGTGGTCCACAAACTTCCGACAAAGGCTATGGCTGGCCCAGACTGGACCGTTGTAGGCCGTCATGGTTTCCCAAAAACTCATATCACACAAATGTGTGGCATCCAAAATGAGGTTGAGTTCCTCTATTTTTTTTAAGAGTTCCCTTCCCTTTGCGCCAATACCTCCAACGGAATCCGTGCCATGCGCATAGATTCCGGGACCATAATGTGCGGGACCGATGGCCCTCAAACCGGCTTCATACGACCTTTCCAAATAGCCCATATCCACAATGGAATCGGCGCCTTCCAGGCTCAAAATGTATCCTATGGGTTTATGTTCCTTTTCGCTTTGCCAAAGTTGTAAGTGATTGTCCAAACCCCCCAAATCCGTGATCTGGACCATTTCGCCTTCATTTTCCATGGCTTTGTACCATGCCAACTGTCCTTGGGTCTGCGCCCAGGCTTGGTGTTGGGAATGCCAACCGGGAAGAGGGTTGTTTTTCTTGACGTAACGGGCAATCTGGGTGGCCACGCAAAGACCTACATGGCCCTCGCGCATGGCGGGGAAAGAAACTGTGTTGTTGCCACGATCGGGTTTGTCCGTCATTCCCTTTTCCCGCTCCCGTATTTCGGAAACGGGGAGCCTGAGGTCGCGGTTCCACTCCATGGCGTTCATGGAGAGGTCCAAGTGCACATCAAATATGAACATGGGACTAGGGATGAAGTTCGAACATGGCCTCGACCTCCACGGGAATATTGCCGGGAAGCATCATCCCAACGGCACTCCGCACGCCAATACCGTTTTCCTTTCCAAAAACATCGGCCATCAATTCACTGAATCCGTTGACGACATAGGGTTGTTTTCCAAAATCTGGAGTGGAGTTGACCATCCCCAGCACTTTTACGACCCTTTTGATGCGGTCCAAGCTCCCAAAATGGGTGATGATGGTGGATAACATGGTCAATCCTACCTGTCTGGCCGCCAATTTGGCCTGATCGGCATCCAGGTCGTCCCCGGCACGGCCTATCATTAGGGAACCATCGAGCTGGACGGGACCTTGACCTGATACGTATAAAAAATTATCGACGACCAAAATGGGTCTATATACCCCGGCGGGTGGTGGGGCAGGTGGGAGCTGAAGATTCAGTTCCTCAACTCGTTTTGAAGGTGTACTGTTCATATGTTTAAATCAATGTATTTAAAACCAAAACTCCGATAAGCCCCATAATACCGACCAAGGTTTCCATAACGGTCCAAGTGGACAGGGTTTCCTTCACCGAAAGATTGAAATATTCCTTGAACATCCAGAAACCGGTATCGTTCACATGGGAAAGCATCAAACTGCCAGAGCCTATGGCAAGGACCATCAGCTCGGGGCTTGTGCCGGTGCCTGATGCCAAGGGGAGTACGATTCCGGCTGCGGTCAAGCCTGCAACGGTGGCCGATCCCACACTGACCCGAATGGCCGTGGCGATGACCCAGGCCAGCACCAAGGGCGATATGCTGGAGCCTTTTAGGCTATCGGCAATGTAATCGCTCACATGGCTGTCGATCAATACCTCCTTCAATGCCCCTGCCCCTGCAATGATCAATAGGATCATGGTGATGCTGGACACGGATGCCGAAATGGAATCCATGATGGTGGACATAGACTTGCCCTTGGACAGCCCCAAGGTGTAAATGGCAAGCAATACGGAAATCAACAAGGCAATCACTGGATTTCCAATGAACATGAGCACTTCCCTGAGCTTGCCTTCTTCCAGAAATTGTTCCGAGGCAATGCCGATGCCTATCAGTAATATTGGTGATAAAGCAGTAAAAATACTGGTGAAGGTCGATGGTAGTTCTTCCTTCGGGATGATATTTGGGTTGTAAAATTCCTTCAAGGGTTTGGCCTCCACTTTCTTGATGGTACGTGCGAAGAGGGGCCCGGCCACAATAATGGCAGGAACCGCAATGATGAGCCCGTACAGTAATGTTTTTCCAATATCTGCATTGAACATGGCCGCAATGGCCGTGGGTGCAGGGTGGGGAGGGAGGTACCCGTGGGTCACCGAAAGTGAGGTGAGCATGGGCAGTCCCACATAGAGCAAGGGCAGTCCAGTGGAGATGGCAACGGTAAATACCAAAGGTATCAGGATCACGAAGCCCACCGAATAGAACATGGGAATGCCCACAATGAAACCGGTGACCACCATGGCCCACTGCACATGTTTTATACCGAATTTGGCCACCAGTTGGGTAGTGATCTGTTGGGCGGCCCCACTATCTGCTACCAGTTTGCCCAGCATGGCGCCAAGCCCCAATATCAATACCAAAAAGCCCAGGGTGTTCCCGATGCCCCGTTGGATGGACGACACTAGGTTTCCCAGTTCCATTCCTTGGAAAACCCCAACAAAAAGGCATACAATGATAAAGGACAGAAAGGCATTCAACTTGAATTTGGCAATCAACAGAAAGAGCAAAAGGATGCCCAGAACGGCTATGAGGAGTGGCATATTTCGGAAATGTGTTTGAGCTAAAATAAGGATTTAAACGAAATACACTACGAATGTTGTCGATTTCAAACCAGATGTCCGGAAAATACATGGAAAATAAAAGAGGCTGTCTAAAAAGGGATTTAATTGTCATTTTGAGCTGTCACCCTGAGCGTAGTCGAAGGGACAGTCGAAAAATCTTTATTAACTCAATATATAGTTGAATTAGTAGAAGATTCTTCTTTTCATTCAGAATGACACTTTTTAGACAGCCTCATGTTCTGCAAATGATGGTGGCAATTAATTCACCAACTCATTTTGGTTCCGGAACACCAATTGATCGTCAAAACTGTCCAAGAGAACAATGCTGTCGGTCGTGATTTTTCCGGAGAGCAGTTCCTTGGAAAGGTTGTTCAGCACCTCTTTTTGGATCAATCGCTTTACGGGTCTGGCGCCATATTGGGGGTCGAATCCTTTTTTGGCCAGATAATCGATGGCTTCCTCGGTCGCATCCAACGTAATATGCTGTTTGGACAACATTTTCTTCAGACCGTCCAACTGCAGCCCCACGATATCCTTGATGTCCGACTTGTTCAAAGGTGCGAACATGATGATGTCGTCTATTCGGTTCAAGAATTCTGGGCGAATGCTTTGCTTCAACAATCCCATCACTTCAATTCTTGCGGCTTCCGAGGCACTTTCCAAATCCACTGCATTTTCAAACTTCTCTTGGATAATGTGGCTGCCCATATTGCTCGTCATGATGATGATGGAGTTCTTGAAATCCGCCACCCTGCCTTTGTTGTCGGTCAATCTACCTTCATCCAACACTTGGAGCAGGATGTTGAAGGTATCTGGGTGTGCTTTTTCAATTTCATCCAACAAGATCACGGAATAGGGCTTTCTTCGCACGGCCTCGGTCAACTGACCTCCTTCGTCATAGCCCACATACCCTGGAGGTGCGCCTACCAGACGGCTCACGGAGTGGCGTTCTTGGTATTCGCTCATGTCTATCCGTGTCATGGCGTTCTCGTCATCGAACAGATAGGCGGCCAAGGTTTTTGCCAATTCGGTCTTACCCACCCCGGTAGTTCCCAAGAAAAGGAAGGAACCAATGGGTTTTTTGGAATCCTGCAATCCGGCCCTGCTTCTTCGTATGGCGTCCGAAACGGCAATGATGGCCTCGTCTTGGCCCACTACACGCTTATGGAGCACATCTTCCAGTTTCAGGAGTTTTTCGCGTTCGCTCTGCATCATCTTGGTCACGGGGATTCCCGTCCATTTGGCCACTACCTCGGCAATGTCCTCGTAAGTGACCTCCTCTTTGATCAAGGTGCCAGCAGTCTGTTGGCTTGCAAGTTCATCCTGTAATTTTTCCAGTTTCTCCTGGGCTTCCTTTATCTTTCCATACCGCAGTTCGGCTACCTTTCCGTAGTCCCCGTTCCGTTCGGCACGTTCGGCCTCCAATTTATAGTTTTCAATGTCCTCTTTGGTCTTTTGGATGTTGTCCACCACTGTTTTTTCACTTTCCCATTTGGCAAAGATTTCGTTGCGGTCTTCCTTCAAATTGGCGAGATCCAAGTTCAGGGTCTGCAATTTTGCCTTGTCGTTTTCCCTTTTGATGGCCTCTATCTCAATCTCCAACTGCATGATCTTTCTATCCAGCACATCCAGTTCTTCGGGCTTGGAATTGATTTCCATACGAAGTTTGGATGCAGCTTCGTCCATAAGGTCGATGGCTTTATCGGGCAAGAAACGGTTGGTGATGTAGCGTTGGGAAAGTTCCACGGCACCGATCACCGCCTCATCTTTGATACGGACTTTGTGATGGCTCTCATATTTTTCCTTGATGCCCCTAAGAATGGAGATGGCACTCTCGGTATCGGGCTCGTCCACCATTACTTTTTGGAACCTACGCTCCAAGGCCTTGTCCTTTTCAAAATATTTTTGGTACTCGTCCAGTGTGGTCGCTCCAATGGCTCTTAATTCCCCTCTGGCCAAAGCAGGTTTCAAGATGTTTGCTGCATCCATGGCACCTTGTCCGCCCCCGGCACCCACCAACGTATGGATCTCGTCAATAAAGAGCACGATGTTGCCATCGGATGAGGTGACTTCTTTGATGACGGCCTTCAACCGCTCCTCAAACTCCCCTTTGTATTTGGCCCCGGCGATCAATGCACCCATGTCCAGGGAGTAAATGATCTTGTCCTTCAAGTTTTCAGGTACGTCACCTTGTACAATTCGGTGGGCCAAGCCTTCGGCAATGGCGGTCTTACCTACACCGGGCTCACCGACCAACATGGGGTTGTTCTTGGTCCTTCGGGACAAAATCTGCAAAACCCTTCGGATTTCTTCATCACGCCCGATCACAGGGTCCAATTTTCCGCTGTCCGCAAGTCGGTTGAGGTTGTTCGCGTATTTGTCCAAGGAATTGTAGGTCTCCTCGGCACTTTGCGAAGTCACCTTGCCACCTTTGCGCAATTCTTGGATGGCGGCTGTCAAATCTTTTTCCGAGGCACCCTGATCCTTTAGGATCTGGGCTATTTTGCTCTTTGATTTAAAAATGGCCAGCAAAAGGTGTTCGATGGAAACAAATTCATCGCCCATGTTCTTGGCCACGATGCTCGCTTCGTTCACGGTTTTTCCCGCTTCCCTGGAAAGCATGGTCTCCCCACCGGATACTTTGGCAAAGCTCTGGAGCTCCTTGTCCAGAATTTGGTTGAGCAGGTTCACGTTCACGTTCAATTTCTTCAGGATGAAGGGAAGTACGTTTTCGTCCACTTCCGCAATGGCCTTGAAGAGGTGTTCGTTCTCAATTTGCTGATGCCCTAATTCTTGGGCCAATTGCTGGGCCCGTTGAATGGCTTCCTGTGATTTTATGGTAAAATTATTAAAGTTCATCGTGTTGTTTTTTTTCTGGTATGTCAACAATCCTACCATCTATGGGTTAGCGTCAAAATGTCTGTAAAACAAGAAAAATGCAAGACATTTCGTCAGTTGTAAGCTTTTGCATCAATCCCGACTTATCCCTTAAATTTGCAACATGGGAATATTTGACAGCGTCTTCGGAAGGAAGCAACACACCGAAACTCAAGATACGAAACTACCGTGGATTTTTTTGGAGTCCATGGAACAATTGGAAACGTTGGAAGCTGATTCCAATGAGCGGCCCCAGGTCGTTTTTAAGCACTCATCCACCTGTGGCATCAGTAGTATGGTGCTGAAGATGTTCAACGGGTCGTATGACCCTGCTTTGGATTGTGATCTCTATTTTTTGACCATTCAGGCACATAGGGACCTGTCCAATGCGATTGCGGACAAGTTTGGGGTAAGGCATGAGTCGCCCCAATTGCTGGTCGTCAAAAATGGGGAGGTGACTTTCCATACGTCACACGGTGCCATTGCGGACTTGGATCTGAAGGATCATCTATAAAAGGGGCTAACTGAAAAACTTGTTATCTGTCAGTTCGAGCGTCCCGAAAGCTTTCGGGAAAAACCTAAAATGTCAATAACAATCAAGGGGTTTCGACTGCGCTCAACCTGACAAAGTTGAAATTTTCTGTTTTTGACAGCCTCTTTTTAAAGATTTAGTTGAACTGATATTTTGCTACAATGCCCTTGAGCCTTGCCTTGAGGTCTTCCCCGGCATCGTACACCATTTGCTCATTGGAGGGAAAAGGGACTTCCCTTGCATTTAGAAAGATTAAAAGGTCGTCTTCCAAAGCTCTTTTATCTCCTTGGTAATTGGCAAATACGTGCTCAAAAACAAACTGGCTTGATAGGGGATAGGCATTGATCTCCTGTCCGTTTTTCAAGTCGGTGAACCGTACTTTGGCCCCGATCTGGGCGCTTTTGGTCTGGGTAAACTGGAAGAATTTACAGGTCACGGTACGCATTTTGTCCACTTTGATGCTATTGCCCAAACTGTCCTTGACCACATTGCCGTTCCGGTCCAACAAATATTCCCAGCCATCCTTGATCTGTTTTTCCTTGATGATCTGGGTTTCGTTCACGCGCTCTGGTGAAACATTGATTTCCATAAAATCGAGGTTCATGGCGTAATCATATTTTACGTTGGCCAATGGATTGGTATGGTACTGCAACCAAAAATTGTCGATGCCAAAGGCATTGAAGTCCAGAAGGTCTCGTTCCAAACGCTCGGGAATGATCTGCTCGGTCATGTTTCCGATCTCTACCCGCACAAACTCCAGTCCCTTGTTGTAGGCCTCGTCCATTTTGGATACGGTTTCCTTGTATCCGGGGCTGATTTCCTGCACATATTTCAAATCGTCATAAGCGGCGCGATAATCACTTTTGTATTTGGCGTTTTTCAATAGACCGATGGCATTTTCATACAAATGCTCGGAGAGTTCGTCCTTGGTGTTCAGAATGGCGTTGTCATAGTTCTCAAAATGGAACTTCGCATTCCGCCCTTGGTCGTTGATACGGAGGGGCAGCAATGGTTTGATGCGTTCCTGTATCCGTTTCAACTGCACATATTTGTTGTAGATGGTTTCCAGGTTGGCGGGATTGCCGTCGTTCTGCAAAAAGGCAATTTCCTGTTCTTCCCTTTCCGCATTTTTGGCAAAGGCCTCTTCCAATAGGGTGATGTATTCCTGGTTGCCCTTTTTGGTCTTGTTTTCCGCCAAATTTCTGATGGCCTTGTCCATGGCGGTAACATAGTTGCCGGTGTTCAGGGCCTCTTGGGTCTTCTTGACGCCCCCGCAGGCGGCAATCATCAAAATCGTGGTTAAGAGTAGAATTTTTTTCATGGTGTTGGGTATTGGTTGTTTGATCAAGTTCAATAGCTGTGCCAAAAATGGCTATCTATAAACGAAAAAGTAGCACAGGTAGTGTGCAGGTGAGGTATAAGTTTCAAATATAGAGCATTTAACGATAGTTTCAACTTGCAGCAAGAATGTTAATTTCCGTTTGATAAAATTGGGATGGATATTGCTTTTTTTGAATATAAATCCCCTTTCAATTCGTAATTTTGCGGCTTATCAAAATAATTTGCAGATGCAACGAGACCACAAGATTTTTGAACTGATAGCACAAGAGAAGGACAGACAGATTGAAGGCATAGAGCTGATAGCTTCCGAGAACTTTACCAGCCCGCAGGTCATGGAGGCCGCTGGCTCCGTATTGACCAACAAATATGCCGAGGGCTATCCTGGAAAGCGCTATTATGGGGGTTGTGAAGTGGTGGACCAAGTGGAACAACTGGCCATAGACCGCGCCAAGGAACTGTTTGGGGCCGCCTACGCGAATGTCCAGCCACATTCCGGTTCCCAGGCGAATGCATCTGTATACCACGCCTGTTTGCAGCCCGGGGATACCATTTTGGGCTTTGACCTGTCCCATGGCGGTCACTTGACCCATGGGTCGCCCGTAAATTTCTCCGGAAAACTGTACAATCCCGTTTTCTATGGTGTTGATGAGGAAACAGGTACACTTAACTATGATAAGATCCAAGAGATTGCGGACAAAGAGAAGCCTAAATTGATCATTGCCGGTGCTTCTGCCTATTCCCGAGATATGGATTTTAAACGTTTCCGTGAAATCGCGGACAGTGTTGGGGCCATTTTGATGGCCGATATTTCCCACCCAGCCGGGTTGATCGCCAAAGGTATTTTGAGCGACCCCATCCCACACTGCCATATTGTGACCACGACCACCCACAAAACGTTGAGGGGCCCTCGTGGAGGTCTCATATTGATGGGTGAGGATTTTGACAACCCATTTGGGATCACATTGAAGAACGGAACCCTACGAAAAATGTCGGCCCTTTTGGACCTTGCCGTGTTCCCCGGAAACCAAGGTGGACCATTGGAACATATCATTGCGGCCAAGGCCGTGGCCTTTGGCGAGGCACTTTCCGATGAGTTCCTGCACTACATGATCCAAGTGAAGAAAAATGCGGCGGCCATGGCAAAAGCCTTCATGGCCTTGGATTATAAAGTGATTTCTGGAGGTACGGACAACCACATGATGTTGATAGACCTTAGGAACAAGAACATCACCGGAAAAGATGCCGAAAAAGCGTTGGAACATGCCGCCATCACGGCGAACAAGAACATGGTGCCTTTCGACACACAATCCCCCTTCATTACTTCGGGAATCCGATTTGGTACTCCGGCCATCACCACCAGAGGGTTGAAGGAAGCCGATATGGAGACCATCGTTGGATTCATCAACGAGGTAATCATGGATCCTGAGAACGAGGAGAAATTGGGACAAATAAAACAAAAGGTCAACGATTTGATGAAATCGCGACCTTTGTTCAGTGTTTAGTATATATACTTTTTAAGTTTTTTGCTATTCGAAAAGGAACAGATCTACTTCGTACATTTTTCTTTTGTGTAGGGAGTAGATCATCACTTGGTGGGAATCGTCCTCGAAGTAAAGGCCCCAATAGTCAAAATAACTGCTTTTCCCTTTTTTGGGTTCAAAGACGCTGGGCGCACCATATTCGTATACGGGAACAAATATTTCATAGGGTATTTCGGTAAGGCCTTTGGTGTAGTACACAAAGTGTTCGCTGGCCTTTAGCAGGATATTGCCTATCTGGTCGGGGATACTTTGTTCATAGACCCTCGATATGATGATGGAAGTGTCCTTGAAGTGCAATGAGGCTTCCGATATATCCAAAAGAAAATTGTTTTTGGAGTTCAGTTCCGCAAAGGCCTTTTCAAGGGAAGAGGAGACCTTGTGCTCCCTTTCGGGGAATGTCATACCACCCCATGTGCCACTTGTAAAGAAATGAAGGCTCTCCGTAATACCAAAGTTGAAGTGCAGATCCAGGATCATATCTGTTTTTTTGCTTTCCTTGTCATGCTTGAAATGCATTTTGACCTCGGCAAAAAAATCTTTTTCGATGGTTTTCAGAAACTCGTCCAGCCCATTTGCGGCCTCAAATACCTTTGCGCCACTATGCTGATGATCGGTGTTGTTTTTCCTTGGGAGTGACATATGCTACGGGTTGTAATTTTCTTTCAACCTTAAAGTTAGGATGAATCTTTTTGTTGGGATTGAAGAAAATCCTTAAAAATTCTATGGGTTTTCCTTAGTTTGTAGGCTTTTTACCTCAGGAAGATGTAAAACCAATTACGGAAATCGACCAAAAGCACTTTTGGATACTCGGAGCTTAGATGAAGCCCCTGTTTTTTGCAGCAATGATCAAGGCCATATCATTCTCATTCTCCGTACCGAAAAGCGTCTTTAAGTGCCGTTTTCTGTTCTCGATGGAGGAGGGGGAAAGCCTGATGTGTTTTTCCAAATCCTTGTTTTTGGTACCCATGGAAAGGTGATATAGGATCTGCTTGTCTTTTTCGTCCAGTTCAATGTCGTTGGCCATTTTCTTGCGGATGGCGGACAAGGCCTTGGAGGAATAATAAGGAGGATTCAGGATGATGGTCTTCACGGCATCTTCCAGGGTTTTGGGGTCAATGTCCGTTTTGACCAGATAACCATCCGGGTCCACTGATTTTAGAATACTGTTGATCCTGAAATTGTCGCTGAAAGAGGACATAAAGGCTATTTTGCTTTCGGGGACCAATTTGCGGGCCAGTATGCCGAGATCTTCACCCGAATGTGGTTGGTTCTCGTTTGGGGCGAACAACTGCACATCCAACAAGAGGATATCATATTTAAAGGAGTTCACGGAGTCCTCTATGAGTTTTTTTCCGCCCTCGTAGGTATTGGCGGTATCAACAATAATGTCATAACCCTCAAAATCAATGTTCTCCAGGATGAACTTGTATCCGAGCATTGTCATTTCATGGTCGTCTATTGCCAATATTCTCAATGTCTTCATAACTGTTTTGCTTCTCGTAGGTTTTATGCGTTCATTGCAGGTTTCAAGCTGGTGGGGTCCTTGGCCTGAACCGGTTCAATATATTTTTCAGGAATGGCCACCGAAATCGTGGTGCCTTTTCCTTTGGTGCTTTCTATGTCGAATACGCCGTTTACTTTCTTGACCCGGGATATGATGTTCCTCAGACCAATTCCTCTCTTTCCTTTGTTGGTGTCAAAACCGACGCCGTCGTCCTTGATGGTCAGTTTCAAATTGCCGGCCGCAGACCCAAAGGAAATGGCAATATTTTTACATTTGGCGTGCTTCAAAGAGTTTTTGAGCGTTTCCTGTACAATCCGATAGGCATTGATCTTGATATCGCCCAAAAGGTTGTCCCAGTGTATCTTTTTGTCGTAGGTGAAGGAACACGATATGCCGGAAGACTTTTGAAAGCCATTGACCAGTTCCTCCAACGACACGATAAAATTATGAAATTTTTCATAAGAGGCGTGGTTGAGTTCGTGCGAAATGGTCCTGATATCTTCCTCCACTTCCCGTAATTTCTCTATGAATGCCGCCCGTTGTTCCACCGAATTGCTATCTCCGCGTTCATTCAATCCGCTCAGTAACAGTCGTATGCCGAGCATTTCGCCCAAAATCCCGTCGTGCAGTTCTTCGGAGATGCGTTTTTGTTCCAATTGTCTACCTTCTTCAAATTTGCCCTGTTGGGAGAGCATCAGATTGTAGATCTCCTGATTGCTTTCCTGCTGTTTTTGCTTGAACTTGAGCCTGTTGTTGTTGATGTACTGTAAAACGATCACCGTGGTGGTCAACCCGAATACAACAAGGCCAAGTACGGCCCCGGCCCAGATTTGTCTTTCTCGTGAAAGGATCACGTTCTCTTCCTTGATTTTATCTGTGTCCAGGCGTATCCGGGCAAACTTGTCCCGCTTGGTGCGCTCTTCTTCTTGGATAACTTCGTTGAGATCGTAGTAGGCGTTGGAGTACAAGGCTGCATTGGGTTTGTCCAGTTGGGTGAGCAATCGGAGCACTTCCAGCAAGCGGTCGTTGTTGCGGGTTTCTTGGGCCACAAACCGCGATTCCTTGGCATATTGTAGGGCATTGGCGGTATCACCCTTGGCAGCCAACAATTCGGCATAATACTGCTTGGCTCTGGCTTTGTCATCCAGATAATTGATACTGTCATTTATTTCAATAGCTCTTTCGAGCAATTGCTGTGGCCTCTCTATTTTGTTTTCGCTCTTGAAAATAGCATAGGCCAGACTAGTATTGGCCAATGAATAAAGTTCCAAGTCTGTTTCTTCAAGACCTTTGTCTTTAAGTAGCTTCTCATAGGATACTTTTGCAGATTGGTAATCTTCATTTTGCAAAAGCTCGTATGCAATATTGTTCTGGTTTTGCCAGACAAGATTATCTGCTGAAGGATTGTCGACTTGATTTATATATGCCCCAGCCTGCTTATAGTATTCCAAAGATTTATCCTTATCACCTAAGCCACTGGAAAGAATGCCCAGCAAATTATAGCAATTGTAAATTCTTTGAGTATCTCCCAATTCATCAAAGATTCTCAGGGCGGTGGTAGCACTGATTTCAGCACCCAAATAGTCTTTGTAGGAATCTTGGATCTGCCCCATGCTGTATAATATCCTAGCTCTTAGGGAGCTAGATTCGGGACTCTTAGGGAGCTTTTCAAAACTGTTCAAGGCTTTTTTATAGTGGTAAAAGGCACTGTCCAAGGCCCCATAGGATTTAAAAAAAGAGGCCATATCCCAATGCGAATAGCCAAGCGGGGTATACATGTCGGTTTCTTGGGACATGATCATGACCTGTTTATTGGTGTCCCTAAACCCAAGGGAATCTTTCAAGCTTCTATAAGTCAATGAAATGGTCAAAAGCTGGTCCAAGGTGATGGAGTCGTTGGTGGAGGCGAAGGCTTCCCTTTTGGCTTTCTCCAAAAAGCGGGTCCGCTCTTCAAGGGGAAGTTGTGTGCTGTCCTTGGCCATTTTTGTCCATTTACGCACAGCGTCTGCAGTTGTATCTTGTGTAGAGATTTTCTCTGCGGATGATCCGGAACACCCAAGAAAGATAAAGACTAGCGATATAATGGTCCAATTTTTCAATGGCAACGGGTTGTTTATTGTTGATACAAGGTACTAAAAAAGCCCCATACCTTTTCAGGGGATGGGGCTTTGGTTCAAATTTATATCGTGGTCATAGGCTGCGGTCGTCGTTGGCACTCTGGTTCAAACGGAACATCCTTTTTTGGTCTATCCCAAAAAGTGTTCGCTCGTTGAATGCCTGCTCCTGCGCAGAGGTCCTATTGCCTTCTATCGGTATCATTTTTTGGGATTCGTCCCTATAGCAGAAAAGCATACTGCCAGAAAAGCATAGTAGGAATAATGACCGTATGAGGTTGTTCATTACTTAACCTATCTTTAAATACTTAGTCCTCGCCGTCAGTACGGTCATCATCATTGGAATGTGTTCCATCTGTTGCATTTTGATCCAATTGTTGGAAAAGCGCTTCGGTTTCTTGGATATCGGTTTCAGCTTCGCAAGAGTAGAATCCAACGGTCAATAGAGCAAGGGCCAAAATACTTAGTAATTTTTTCATAATAATAGGTTTTAGGGTGTTAATTAAATTGGTTTGTCTAGACCAAAAGTACCCAAGACCTATACGGCGGCACATTGCAGAACGGACTATTTAGAATCCGTGGGGATTCTGTGAGTATTCTGCCATAAACTGTTAGAATTTTGTCAATTAAGGGCCTTTACGGCCGTTTTGGAGAGCATTTCCTTCAAAAGGTCTATCCTGTCCTTGTAGGTCTTGGAGAAGGGGAGTTCCTCCTCGCTCCCATTACGTAAGGTGCAGATGGATTTGCCATAATTGATACGGGACACATACCTGCTGTTCAGTATATAGCTCTGGTGGATGCGGATGAATACTTTGGGCAATTTGTCCTCGAACGATTTCAACGTTTTGAAGGCGCTGATCACATTGCCGTCCCTCATGAAAAAATCCGTGGTGTTGTTGTCCGATTTTAGATAAAGAATATCCTTGGTGTCCAGATACCTATAATCGTTATAGGATTTAAGGCAGATGGTGGACGGCATATCCTGCTTTGGGTGTTTCTTTCTGAGGCGTAGGATGGTCTTGCGCACATCAAATTCATTGTGTGGAAGGATCCAATAATCAAAGAAGCCACTCTTTATGGCATTGTAGGCATATTTCTTGGAAGTAGAGTATCCTATAATAAGGGGTAGGGACTGCATGTATTGGTTCAGTTCCGTCACCATTTGAAAGTATTCCATGCCATCTTCACCAAGATTGATGAGTACAAGGTCCGGCGTGAACTTCAAAATGGTGTCCAGACCTTCCGCAGCACTGGCGGCCACACCCATACAGGTCAAATCCTCATACTCCTCCAAATAGAGTTGCAGTTGTAGCTTGGTCGCTGCATTGAGGTCTATGATGATATAGGTATATTCCATACGCAAAATGCTGAGTGCAAGTTACTAACGAGTTCAAAAAACTCATTGCAGTTTTCCCTTAAAAAAACTATGGGTTTCTCTTTAAAAGGGGTCTT
This sequence comes from Flagellimonas amoyensis, assembly GCF_003058265.1. Classification (GTDB taxonomy): domain Bacteria; phylum Bacteroidota; class Bacteroidia; order Flavobacteriales; family Flavobacteriaceae; genus Flagellimonas; species Flagellimonas amoyensis. Next base: position 45,883 of record NZ_QBUK01000002.1, on the reverse strand, counting down.
TTTCTTACAAAAATCCTTAAATTTTCGTTAAAGGGTAACGACCTGCAACAAATCTATGCTTTCCTGAGACTGATTTTTGGATGGATGTCAGGGCAAGATCGTTGATGGGGCAACACGCCGGATCTACATATAAAATTAGTGGTGTTGTTTGGGATGGTTTTCAATAGGTTCATTTGGTTGAGGTGTTGATTTTATACTATGTTACGACTACGAACCATAGAATCAAAGGAATGAAGGGGATTTTTGGGAAGGAGTACCCCAGAATTCGATGAACTACACAAAAAAGGAAACTTGTTCCGGTTGGAAACGGATGGAGATGGTCTATTTGAACAATTCCTGTACAGATTCGGGAACACGCTTGGGACGGAGGGTTTTGGCATCCAAAAGGCACCATTCCGTGATGCTCTTGACCATCAGCTCGCCTGTTTTATGGTTCTTGATCTCAACGCCCCTGATGGACAAGGGGCCTTTGGTGGCCTCAATGTGCGTGGTCACTTCTACCGTATCGCCAAGTACGGCGGATTTGAGATAGGAAATATTGTGGTTCCGCACCACCCAGATCAATTCCTTTTGCATATCTTCATTGGTGACCTGTTCCCAATGTTTTTTGGAAATGTCCTGGATCCATTCCACATACCTGATGTTGTTCACGTGGTTCAGGTCGTCAAGATCGTGCACGGCGACATCAAATATTTCTGAGAAAAACTGCATCAGTCCTTTTTGCGGATGGTGACCTCGAAGAGTTTGTCCCAGTTCTTCCCGGTGACAAAAAAAGTTTTTCGCTCGGGATGGTAGGCCACGCCGTTCAGCACGGAATTGGTATCGTCCCACTCGGCCCCTTTGGAAACCTTGCCTTTCAACCCGCCAAAGTTGATGACCCCATCGATGGCCCCGGAAGTGGCATCAATGATCATCATGCTCTCTTTTTGATAGACGTTGGCGTAGATTTTTCCGTCCACATATTCCAGTTCGTTGGCCATATTGAAGATGGATTTGTTGGTCACGGTCTCTATATGGCCTGTTTCTTCAAGCGTCTCTGGGTCCAAAAACCATATTTTTTCCGTGCCGTCACTTTTGAAGATCTTTTTGCCATCATTGCAAAGTCCCCAACCCTCCCTGCTTTTGCCATAGGAGAAGTTTTTGATTTTTTCCAGATTACCGGCCTTGTACACGAAGCCCATGCCGCTTTGCCAGGTCAATTGGTAGAGCTTATCATCCATCAAGGTAATGCCCTCACCAAAGATGGTATTGTCCATTTCGATTTTTTGTAGGACCTCTCCGGTTTCAAAATTGACCCTTCTTACCGTGGAGCCCCCTCTTTTCCCGGTACTTTCATAAAGTGTCCCGTTATGGAATTCCAGCCCTTGGGTGTAGGCCTTTGTGTCGTGCGGATAGGTTTTCACAATTTCATAGGTATAGACATCGGGAGCGGAAGCGGCCAATAGCTTTAGATTTTCCTCGATTTCGACAGTTTTCCCTTCAATATCGAACTTGGCCTTTAAAATTTTGTTGCCCAAATGGGGAAGGTTCATGGTCAATTGGCCATTCTCCAAGGCAAGTTCTTTCCCGTCCATAAAATAACGGATGTTGGAAATCTCGATCTCTTTTTTGTTCTTGATGGAGACCCCTACCTTTTGGTTTTGCTGTAGGGTCTTGTTTTCCAGCTGGATGGAAAAATGCTTGGAGGGGTCTGCATTCCCTCCGCAGCCCAAAAAGAAGAGCAGCAATCCCAAAAACGAAGCTAATTTGAATACCATTCCGAGTGTGTGTTTCATGGTTTTGATCCTTGGATGTCGAAATTAAGAATGAATTGGGATTGTCACAAATTTAAAAGGTCGTATATTTGCAGTCGGCAAGTCCTACACGACCAGCTCCTGCAGAATCCCCCAGGGTGGGAACGCAGCAAGGGTATGCGGTCGTAGCGGTGCGATGTAGGTAGCTTGCCTTTTTTTGTTCCCTGAACTCAGCTATCATGGAAAAAAAAGTAGTATTGATCACCGGAGGTTCATCCGGCATCGGCAAATCCATAGGAACCTTTTTGGCCTCAAAAGGGTACAAGGTGTACGGCACTACCAGGACTCCCGACAATTATCCCAATTTTGATGTATTTGACCTTATCCAATTGGATGTAAGGGATGTGGACAGCATACAACATGCTGTTTCCCATGTGATAGACAAAGAAGGCCGATTGGACGTGCTGATCAACAATGCAGGTGTGGGCATTACCGGCCCCATAGAAGAGACGCCACACGAAGAGATCCTAAAAGTGTTCGATACCAATTTTCATGGCCCTGTGCACATGATGAAGGCTGTCTTGCCCCAAATGCGCAAACAAGGCGGTGGGGCCATTGTGAACATTACCTCCATTGCAGGATATATGGGATTGCCGTTCCGAGGGTTCTATTCGGCCACCAAAGGTGCGCTGGGACTGATCACAGAGGCCCTTCGTATGGAAACCAAGGATTTTGGGGTGACCATCACCAATGTGGCCCCGGGCGATTTTGCCACCAATATTGCAGCCGGAAGGTACCACGCCCCGGTTTTGGACGGCTCCCCGTATGAGGACAAATATGCGAAAACGATTGATTCCATAAACGGGGACGTGGACAGTGGGGGAGACCCCGAGCAAGTGTCCAAGGCCATATACCTGATCCTCAATAAAAAAAGCCCCAAAGTCCACAATCCGGTAGGAGCTTTTATGCAAAAGTTTTCCCTTACCCTAAAAAGAGCATTGCCCGATAAAGTCTATGAAAAGTTACTGCTCAACCATTATAAGTTGTAGCTTTACACTTCTTGAAAAATCACTTATAAATAGTTAAAAATGAAGTTTTTTATTGATACGGCCAATCTAGATCAAATTAGAGAAGCACAAGAATTAGGGGTTTTGGACGGTGTCACCACCAACCCTTCGTTGATGGCCAAAGAAGGAATCACAGGAAAGGACAATGTCCTAAAGCACTATGTGGATATCTGTAACATCGTTGAAGGCGATGTTTCTGCCGAAGTGGTTGCCACTGATTTGGCAGGAATGATCAAAGAAGGTGAGGAGCTGGCCGAACTGCACGAGCAGATCGTGGTCAAGATCCCGATGATCAAAGATGGAGTAAAAGCATTGAAATATTTCTCGGACAAGGGTATCCGTACCAATTGTACCTTGGTGTTCTCCGCAGGGCAGGCCCTATTGGCCGCTAAAGCTGGAGCCACCTATGTGTCTCCATTCTTGGGACGTTTGGACGATATTTCCACAGATGGACTCAATCTTATTTCAGAGATCAGGCTCATTTATGACAACTATGCCTTTGAAACCCAGATATTGGCAGCATCCATTCGTCACACTATGCATGTGATCGATTGTGCCAAGATCGGCGCCGATGTGATGACAGGCCCATTGTCTTCCATCGAAGGATTGTTGAAACACCCATTGACCGATATAGGTCTGGCCAAATTCTTGGAAGATTACAAAAAGGGAAATTCCTAAAAGAATACGTTGATTCAAAAAATAAAGCCCTGAGAAATCAGGGCTTTTTATATGTTGCCTATTGGCTGTGGGGACAAACTTTCTGAATATTGGATGGTAAATTATTTCAAGCTTGAACCAAGTCAGTCTCAGAATAACTCAACAACAAATAACCAAAGGTTAATTAGAGTGAAGTGTAGAGGTTGGCAAAGCCATCAACTACCAATGTGTCTTTGGTGATCACACATTTGTTGAGGCCATCGACCACCATATTGGTTTGGATTTCCTTGAAGTTTTCGCCATAAAACTGGTTGTCCGTTTCCAAACCATATTCTTCCAACAATAGCTTCCACTGCGGATAGCTGGTCTTTAGGTTGATGCCGACAAAGCGGTAATCCGGATATTTCTTTTGTAGGGTGTTGATATGCTGGCTGATGTTCCTGAAATGGCGTTTCTGCGAAGCCGTCCAAAAATAAATCACCGTATTCTTCTTTTTGTTCACCACATCTTTAAGGTGCACCACATTGTTGTCTGCATCCCTGAGGGCCAAATCTGGGACCTCTTCATTGGGTTGAAGGTTCTTGATGGCGGTGTACAGGTCATCTATTTCCTCCTTGTGTTCCTCGTTGGAGGACAAAGCATGGAACTTGTCGATGAATATTTGGCATTCCTCATTGGGATTGCGCTCCTTCACTAGGTAATCAATGGCAATATTCCTGAACAAGATGTCCCTCAACTCCGTTTCTTTCACTAAGCTGTCCACTAGGGCAAGTTTATGCTTGTTGAAGTGCAGATGATCGCTTCCGTTTATCGCATCAGGATTACAGTTTTCAAGGCACGTCATATAGGACAGGTTCCCAAAATGCAATTGCATAAAATTGAAATAGGGTCTGTAGTAGGTAAGATCCTTATTGCTGAGGTCTATATCCTTTCTGTAGGCATAAAAAGATTCATCAAGGTCATGGAACTTGTCCTCACCGGTCTTTTTCTTATGATAGAAGGGGTATTTTTCTTTGTAGATGTATGCATTGTAATCAATGGAAGCCTCGGCCATGGCCATGACCCGTTCAGAAGCTTCATTGTTCTTTGCAAATTCCTTCAGGTGGCTTAGTTTGATGGCCTGCATGGAATCAATTTTCTGGCTGAATTCCTCTGGATCCAATAGATAATAGCCATGTACCACTGGGTTTTCCTCTTCCACTTCGTTTGCCAGGAACATTTCGATCAAAAAATTGTTGATTTCGCTCCCTTTTCCTGAAAATACAAGGGTTTCGTCGAATTCAATGGTGTTCAAACGGGCCAAAAGGCTGTCCCCGTTTTGCAGATACACATTTTGATATTGTGGGGTGTGGGTAAAATGGTAGAGTCCTTCTTCGATACCGTTGAGGTCGAAGGAGAACCGATTATTGGCGTCCAGTCTGACGGAATCCACATAAGTGTCATTGTGATAAAGGACAACATAATCGCTTGTGGGATTCACAATCTCCCCTCCGAAAAAGATGGGAGTGCACTGTCCAGACTTGTCTGAGCAGGCAGAAATTGACAGTAAGGAGAGGCCGAGTAAAAATCTAACCATATTAAAGGGAACCATCCATTAATCGACCAAAAATAAGAATACCCATGCCCCGACCTTGTTAATGGGTAGTTAAAAGTTACATTGCCCTATTTCTGTCGGGGTCAATAAGGTGCGTGTAAATTAGAAATTAGGTTTGGTTTTAGCTACTTTTGCACAAAAAATAAAACAGCTGCATGTTATCAGTATCCAATTTATCCGTACAGTTTGGCAAAAGAGTGTTGTTCGATGAGGTCAACGTGACCTTCACGCATGGCAACTGCTATGGCATCATTGGCGCCAATGGGGCGGGAAAATCCACTTTTTTGAAGATATTGTCAGGACAGGTGGACCAGACTTCGGGCCATGTGCATTTGGAACCGGGAAAAAGGATGTCCATTTTGGAACAGAACCACAACGCCTATGACGAATACCAAGTTTTGGAGTCGGTGGTCATGGGAAACAAGCCTTTGTTCAAGATAAAACAGGAGATAGATGCACTGTATGCAGACTACACCGATGCGAATGCGGAAAAAATAGGGGAGCTGCAGGTACAGTTCGAGGAGATGAACGGATGGAACGCCGACAGTGACGCGGCCGCCATGCTTTCCAACTTGGGCATATCGGAAGACCTGCACTATGCCACCATGGCGGACATGGACCCAAAATTGAAGGTGCGTGTACTTTTGGCGCAAGCGCTGTTCGGAAACCCGGATGTGCTGGTCATGGACGAACCTACCAACGACCTGGATTATGAGACCATCAATTGGTTGGAGAACTTTTTGGCGAACTACGAGAACACCGTTATCGTAGTTTCCCACGACAGGCACTTTTTGGACGCCGTTTGCACCCACGTTGCAGATATCGATTTTGGAAAGATCAACCTATTCTCCGGCAACTATACCTTCTGGTACGAAAGCAGCCAATTGGCCGCCCGTCAGCGTGCCCAGCAGAACAAGAAAGCTGAGGAAAAGGCCAAGGAACTTCAGGAGTTCATCATGCGTTTCAGTGCCAACGTGGCCAAGAGCAAGCAGGCGACCTCCCGTAAAAAAATGTTGGACAAGCTCAAGGTGGAGGACATCAAACCGTCCAGCAGAAGGTATCCTGCCATTATTTTTGATCGCGAACGGGAGGCGGGTGACCAAATCTTGAACGTGGAGAAACTTTCGGCCACTTCGGAAGATGGCGATTTACTGTTCCAAGATGTGAACATCAACTTGGCCAAAGGGGACAAAGTAGCCATTCTGTCCAAGGATTCAAGGGCAACCACCGCTTTTTATGATATCATTTCCGGTAAGTCAAAAGCGAACAGTGGAAGTTTTCAGTGGGGCGTGACCACCACCCAGTCCTATCTTCCTGCGGACAACTCAGATTACTTCAAGGAAAATATCAACTTGGTAGATTGGCTCCGTCAATGGGCCAAGACGGAGGAAGAGCGCGAGGAAGTCTATATCAGGGGCTTTTTGGGTAAAATGCTTTTCAGTGGCGAGGAGGCCCTGAAAAAAAGTACGGTACTTTCCGGAGGTGAAAAAGTGCGTTGCATGCTCAGCCGAATGATGATGCTACGGGCCAACGTGCTCTTGCTGGACGAGCCTACCAACCACTTGGACCTGGAGAGTATCACGGCGTTCAACAACTCGCTCAAGAACTTCAAAGGGACCATCATGCTCACCACCCACGACCACGAATTTGTGCACACCGTGGCCAATAGGATCATTGAGCTCACGCCCAAAGGAACCATTGATCGCTATTTGACTTTTGACGATTACATGTCGGACAAGGCCATCAAGGAGCAGCGGGACAAAATGTATGCAGTGACCGCTTAGGCGTTGAAATACTTACTGTTCCAAATGGCAGGGTTGAAGTTTTTACCCAGTGCGAATCCATAAAAGATCACCACGGAGGCCATACACTTGAACATAAAGAAGAAAATGATCCAAAACTCTGCTGCGGAGTTGTTCTTGGAGAATAGCCCATTGGGAACCATCAGGGTAACAAAGTAACTCAGAATGAATACGACAAGGGTGAGGTTCACGATATTCTTGAATGGCCAGGCCATCAGTTTTCTCAGCGGATGTAGGTCGTTTCCCCATTTGTGGATCAGATAGAAATAATCGTTGCCGATGGGAGCAAAGAGCAGGGGATCGTCCCTGTCCTCCAATTTGAAGAGCTTGGAAGGCGCCATGATCTTGTATCCTTTGATTTCGGTGTCGTGGGCCGCTTCCAATTCCTTTATTTTTGAAATGGCCGTTTGCGGAATTTCACCCTTAAAAAATGTGCTGTCCAAAAAACGAAGCCGATAGTCGATGCAGATTTTTTTGATCTGGTCCAAATGGAAAATATGATCGGTTTCCAGGAGATCGAACACAAAATCGTTACTGTTTATGGGAGCTTTTGAGGCAAGTTGCCGCGCTATGCCCTCGTTTCCAGTATTTTTTTGCTTCAAAAGGTGCTTCACTTCGGTCAAAATCTGGGCCTCATTGGCCTGTCTTGCCCTTGTTCGGTGCAGCTTTTGCTCAATGTCAGTGCTTCTAAATACCATGGCGTTTTCTTAGCAATTCCCTCAAAGTTAATCATTTGTGCCAGCGATTGGAAGCGTTGGGAAAACAACCTCGAGTTAACATTGTGTTAAATAGAATTCGTTGGAAAAAAAATAATTGCGATTTGGACAAAAAGATGTAACTTATCGAAGTTTTTGGTAGTTAATCGAGAGCACACCCAACCAGCTAAAGTCCCAACATTGAAAAACCATAAATGAAAGCCCCCGTTACTAAAATCCTGCTCGGTCTATGCATGGCCTTTGTCTCTATTTCCTTTGCACAGACCAATACACAAAACTTAAAATCGATTGCCCAGAACGCGAATGAATCTGACGACCACAAGATTCTTTTTGCTGCCGTAAAAGCCACAAACCTGGACGATGTTTTGGAGGAATCGGGACCATTCACGGTTTTTGCCCCATCCGATGCGGCATTTCAAAGGTTTTCCCAGGAAAAAATAGAACAACTCCTCAATGCTAGCGATAAAACCGAGTTGAAGGCTTTGTTGACCTACCATATCGTGGCCGGTCAGTTGACGGCTTCCAAAATCTTGCGTGCCATGTGCCAGGGGAATGGGAAGGCCAGTTTCACCACAGTGCAGGGCAAAAAATTAGTGGCGCATTTGGATGGATATGATATTGTCTTGACCGACCCAATGGGCAACACTGCACGAATCACTACGGCAGACCTTAACCTCAAAAATGGGGTAGTGCACGAAATCGACAGCGTGATATTGCCGACCCAAATGTAAGGGACACTTATCTCAGCTCGGCTCCCAGTTCTTTCTGGTACTGGGCCAACAGTTTCCCCATGATTTTATCTATCTGCTTATCGGTAAGCGTCTTTTTATCATCCGATAGGGTAAAGCTCACTGCATAGGATTTCTTCCCTTTGGGAAGGTTTTTTCCCGTGTACACATCGAAGAGGTTCACATTTTTCAGAAGGCTCTTTTCCGTTTGCCAAGCAATGTCATACACCTTTTGGAAGGTGGTGGAGTCATCCAATAGCAGGGCAAAGTCCCTTGTGACCTCTGGAAATTTGGGTATTTCCCTGAAAACTATGTTTTGGGTCTCCACAGATTCCAAGATGGCATCCCAGTCAAAATCGGCATGGAACACTTCCTGTTTCATGTCAAATTTTTTCAGGACACCTTTGCTGACCAATCCGTAGGAGGCCAAAACCTTTCCATTTTTGGTACAGCTAAGACCTTCGGCAAAAACAGGGTCGCCGGTGGGAAGGGTTTCCACGCCTTTGATGCCCAAACGGCTAAAAATGGATTCCACGATACCCTTTAGGTAGAAGAAATCCGTTTTCTTGGAGACGGTGGACCAATTGTCCTGGGTGCGTTCCCCAGAAATGAAAAGGGCCAAATGACGCTTTTCTTGGTATTCACCACCTGCTTTGCGGTAGGTTTTGCCGAATTCGAAAAGTTTCAAATCCGTTTTTTGGCGATTGTGGTTGTGCAACACGGTCTGAAGGCCGGAAGACAGCATGGATGTGCGGAGTACGGATAGATCCGAACTCAATGGATTCAGCATTTGGACCGGCTCCACATTGTCCCCTGAGGCGGTTTCGGAAGAGACCAGACTGTTTGTCATGATCTCATAAAAGCCCTTGGATGCGAGGGTATTTCCTATGACATCCTGTATCCTGTGATTCTCATATCTTGAGGATTTGGCGATGGATGCATTTAGTTTTTCTTTGAAACCGATGTTGTTATAACCGTATACCCTCAGAATTTCTTCAATGACATCTACTTCCCGGGTAACATCCACGCGATAGGTGGGAATGGTAAGCCCAAGACCGGATTCGGTAACGTTGTTGATGCGGATTTCCAGAGAGGAAAGTATGGATTTGATGGTGTCCCTAGGGATTTCCTGACCGATTAGATTATTGATCTTGTCAAACGTAAGGAACACTTGCCTGTCCTGGTTTTTCTTGGGATAAAGGTCCACAATCTCCGAACTGATGTACCCACCGGCTATTTCACGGATGAGCAGGGCCGCCCTTTTCAGCGCATATTCCGTCATGTTCATGTCTATGCCCCGTTCAAACCTAAAGGAAGCATCCGTGTTGAGACCGTGCCGTTTTGCTGTTTTCCGGATGGATATGGGATCAAAATAGGCACTTTCCAAGAAAATGGCTGACGTGTGTTCAGTCACTCCAGAATGAAGGCCACCAAAAACTCCGGCAATGCACATGGGTTTCTCGGCATCACAGATCATCAGGTCGTCCTCGTGGAGTTCACGTTCCACACTGTCCAATGTCTTGAACTTGGTGCCCGCGGGCAATGTTTTTACCTCAATTTTGTTGCTCTTTATTTTTGATGCATCAAAGGCATGTAGGGGCTGTCCCAGTTCGTGGAGCACGTAGTTGGTGACATCCACCACATTGTTGATGGGGGATAGGCCAATGGACCTCAACCTGTTCTTCAGCCAATCCGGGGATTCCTGAACGATAAGGTTGCTGATCGTGAGTCCACAATATCTGGGTGCCAGTTGGCTGTTCTTGACCTCAACATCGATTTTCAGGGAGCGGTTGTCTATGGAAAAATTACTGGTGGATGGTGTCACCAGCTCTTTTTGGATCTCTTTTTGTTCCAATCCGGCCTTTAGGTCACGGGCCACACCAAAATGGCTCATCGCATCGGCTCGGTTCGGGGTCAGTCCTATCTCAAAAACCTCATCGCTTTCCACGTCGAATACTTTGGAACAAGGGGTTCCGGGTACAAGTTCTTCGTTCAGCACCATGATTCCGTCATGTCCCTGTCCAAGCCCAATCTCATCCTCGGCACAGATCATGCCCTGGCTTTCCTCACCACGGATTTTTCCTTTTTTGATGGTCCAAGCCTCACCTTCCTTGGTGTAGAGCGTGGTACCAATGGTGGCTACGGGGACCTTTTGTCCAACAGCCACGTTCGGGGCACCGCAGACGATCTGCAAGGGAGTTCCCTGGCCTATGTCCACAGTGGTCAATCTCAAGCGGTCCGCATTTGGATGCTGTTCACAGGTGAGCACATGACCCACTACAATACCTTGCAACCCACCTTTAACTGATTCAAAACGGGAAACACCCTCCACCTCAAGACCCAAGTCGGTCAACAGTTCACCTGTTTTCTGTGAGTCCCAATCAATATGCAAAAATTGTTTCAACCAGTTGTAAGAAATCTTCATACCCCAATTTTAGAATCGACAAATATAAAACAATAGGGGAACAGATTCAACGGAAATAATGGTTATAGACCGTTTGGTATTGTAAGTTTTCGGATGTATTTTATACATTTAGGAAAAAACTTTCATTAAATGAAGAGGATTTGGCTGTCAATGATGGTGTTGACACTGATTTTAGGATCCTGTAAAAAGGAAGAAACGAAAGAACTGACCTTGGGTGATTGGCTGGCCGAGATAGAACTGTCCGAATCGCAAAAACTGCCCTTCAATTTTACCGTGGGAAAGGGTGCGGACGGCTATATCATGAAAATGTACAATGCGGAGGAGGTTATCGTGGTAGACGAGATTGAGTTGAACGGAGACTCCATCCGTATCCAGATGCCCATATTTGAAGGATACTTTGTGGGTACTTTTTCCGAAACCGAAATACAAGGAAAGTTCATTGAAGAGAGCAAGGAACGGGAGGTGAACTTCACTGCTGTCCATGGACAGAGTGAACGTTTTGAGGTAAAAAAGAATGCAACCGTAAATATTTCCGGGATTTGGGAGACTTATTTTGATGTCAATACCAACAACGAATATCCCGCCAAGGGCATTTTTATGCAGAGTGGGGACAAGGTGAAAGGGACCTTTAGGACCAAGACAGGGGATTATAGGTATTTGGATGGAGTGGTAACGGGCGACAGCCTAAAACTTTCTGCTTTTGATGGGTCGCATGTGTACCTTTTTATGGCCCAGGTCACGGATAGCACACTGGATGGTAAATTCTATTCTGGAAAGCACGCCGTACAAGAGTTCATGGCCGCCCGGAACGAGGCCTTTGAACTTCCCGAAGCGGACAGTTTGACCTTTTTGAGGGAAGGTCATGATAAGTTTGATTTTTCTTTTCCCGATTCCAAAGGGAAAATGGTCAGCCTTTCCGACCCTAGGTTTGAGAACAAAGTGGTCTTGGTGCAGATCATGGGGTCTTGGTGCCCCAATTGTTTGGACGAGACACGCTTTTATGTGGAGTTTCTTAAAAACAACCCCGATTTGGATATTGAATTGGTGGCTTTGGCCTTTGAATATGCCAAGACAGAGGAAAAGGCGTTCGAGGCCATCGGCAGGCTAAAGGAAAGGGCAGAGGTGCCGTATCCCATTTTATTGGCACAATATGGCACTTCGAACAAGCAAAAGGCCAATGAAAAATTGCCCATGCTCAACCACATTCTTTCCTATCCCACTACAATCTATATTGACAAAAAAGGCGAGGTACGGAAAATACACACCGGTTTCAACGGTCCGGCCACTGGGGAAAAATACGAACAGTTCAAAGCGCAATTCGCAACAACGGTCCAAGAGTTGGCCAATGAGCAGAGCTAAATCCTAAATTGGGTACTGGGTTATTAAGTTAGTGGTGTTTCAAGCTATTTGAACTTGATCTTTGAGTTTGTGCTTGAACTTGAAACTTGAACTTGAAATCAGATAATCGTAGACTTCCCTAAATCGATGTTTTCATCGTTCACACTGAAATTGTCCTCGATATCCACAATGCTATGGGCGATATAATCACCGACCTGTTGGGTGCCGAATTGGCTCTTGGATTTGATATCCGGGGTCACAATGCCTTTTCGCAAGGACTTGTCCACAGCCAGTTTGATGGCCATGGCCTCTTCCATCATCCCAAAATGTTCCAATAGCATTGCAGCCGAAAGAATGGAAGCGATAGGGTTGGCCACGTTTTTTCCTTTGGCCTGAGGATAAGACCCGTGTATGGGTTCAAAAAGGGCGTTTTCATCCCCAATGGATGCGGATGCCAACAAGCCGATGGAACCTCCGATCACGCTTCCCTCATCGGAAAGGATGTTCCCGAATAGATTTTCGGTAAGGATTACATCGAACTGGGTAGGGTTCAGGACCAATTGCATGGCAGCATTGTCCACATATAAAAAATCGAGGGTCACTTCTGGGTAACTTTCCCCAATTCGGGTCACGACCTTGCGCCAAAGTCTGGACGATTCCAGAACATTGGCCTTGTCCACTAGGGTGACCTTCTTTTTTCTGCCCTTCGCGGCCTTGAAGGCCAAATGTGCGATACGGCTGATTTCTGTTTCGGAATATTCACAAAGGTCGGAGGCAACAGTGCCTTCTTCGTTCAATTTTTTCTCACCAAAATAGATGCCCCCTGTAAGTTCTCGGAAAATCACAAAATCGGTCCCGGAAACAATCTCCTTTTTCAATGGCGATTTGCCCAAAAGGCTAGGGTGGGACAGTACGGGCCTGATGTTGGCAAACAGACCAAGACTTTTGCGCAGTTCCAACAGACCTTGCTCTGGTCGTACCTTGGCTTCGGGGTCATTGTCGTATTTGGGGTCGCCTATGGCGCCAAAAAGTACGGCATCGGCCTCTTGGCACAATTTTAAGGTACTCTGGGGGAGCGGCTTGCCTTTTTTGTTGATGGCGGTCGCCCCGACAATTGCCTCCCTGAAAATGAACTGGTGGTTGAAGGTCTCTTCAACGGCTTGCAAACATTTTACTGCTTGGGCCAACACTTCGGGTCCAACACCATCACCAGGTAACAAAGCTATGTTCAAATTCATATGGAAGCCTTAAGCAAGTCGTATTTTGAAGCGGACGGACTATTGAAACTATGCAATACTCTGTATCTGGATATTACTGGTCTCGATGATCTGATGGATGTCCTCGTCCAAGATTTCCTTTTTGCGGTCCGCAAACTTCAAGAAGTTTTCGTAAACGGAGTCCAATTGCACTTTGGTGAGCTCATAGCCCACTTTTTTGGCGCGGTAGGCCAGTGCGGCACGTCCGCTCCTTGCGGTCAATACAATGGAGGATTCATTGACACCCACATCTTTGGGGTCGATGATCTCATAGGTTTCACGTTGCTTGATCACCCCATCTTGGTGTATGCCGGAACTGTGTGCAAATGCATTGGCCCCCACGATTGCCTTATTGGGCTGAACGGGCATACCCATTTTCTGGGAAACCATTCGGCTGGTGTCCCACAACAGCTTGCTGTTGATGTTGGTGTCAAGGTTTAGATAGGGGTGCTGTCTCAAGATCATCACCACTTCTTCCAAAGAGGTGTTCCCGGCGCGTTCCCCGATACCGTTGATGGTACACTCGATCTGTCTTGCACCGTTGATGACACCGGCAATGGAATTCGCGGTGGCCAGTCCAAGGTCGTTATGGCAGTGGCAAGAAAGAATGGCCCTGTCAATCCCCTTCACATTCTCTTTCAAATACTTCATTTTGGCACCGTATTCCTCTGGAAGGCAATATCCGGTAGTATCAGGGATGTTGAGCACAGTGGCCCCGGCCTTGATGACGGCCTCACATACCCTGGCCAAAAACTCATTGTCCGTACGTCCGGCATCTTCCGCATAGAACTCCACGTCCTCCACAAAGGATTTTGCGTAGGAAACGGCTTCCACAGCGCGTTCGATGATTTGATCTTGAGTGGAGTTGAACTTGTATTTGATGTGCGAATCAGAGGTTCCGATTCCTGTATGTATTCTTGGTTTCTTTGCTATTTTGATGGCCTCGGCGGCCACTTCGATGTCTTTTTTTACGGCACGGGTCAAACCACAGACAGTTGCATTTTGGACCAATTTTGCAATTTCGTGGACGGATTTGAAATCCCCGGGGCTCGAAATGGGGAAGCCAGCCTCGATCACATCCACTCCTAGCTCATCCAAGCGTTTGGCGATGACCAATTTTTGCTCCGTGTCCAACTTACATCCTGGAACTTGTTCTCCATCCCTAAGTGTCGTATCAAAAATTTGTACCTTATCTTTACCCATTATTCCAATCTGTTTGTTCTGAGACATACGAAAATAGATAAGGGAGGGCGAAGAATAAAAGTAGGCCGGTGCCTGTTACAACGTTAAATTGCAATAGGTGCAACATAAAAATCTGTAAAACAACACTTTAAATAATATTTTTTACGATGACAAATGCCCATAAGGATGCGTTGTTTGTGTTGATAAAATCGCTGTCCAAATCGGAAAAGCGTCAATTCAAACTCTATGTTGGCCGTTTGGGGGTCAACACGGATGCGAAGTTTTTGGCCCTTTTTAACCTGTTGGACAAAATGCGGAAGTATGATGAACACCAAATTTTGGATAGTGGCATTGTCACCAAGGCACAACTTTCCAACCTGAAGGCGCATTTGTACAAGCAGATATTGGTGAGTCTTCGCTTGAACCCGGTGAACCAGAACGTACGCATCCAGATCAGGGAGCAGTTGGATTTTGCCACCATCCTTTATCAAAAGGGGCTTTACAAGCAAAGCTTGAAGATTTTGGACAAGGCGAAAAGTTTTGCCATCGAAAATGAAGAGAAAAATGTGGCCTACGAGATCGTGGAGCTGGAAAAGGTTATAGAGACACAATACATTACCCGTAGTATTCCGGACCGGGCAGATGAACTGGCGGTGCAGGCCAAGGAACTCTCCGCCCATAATGTAATGACCAGCAAGCTGTCCAATCTATCCCTTCAACTGTATGGGATGATGCTGAAAGTGGGTTATGTACGCAGCGATGAGGACCTCAGCACGGTGAAGACCTATTTTGAGACCCATTTGCCCGCCTACGATTTGGACAAACTCGGATTCCGGGAAAAGTTATGGCTCTACAAGGCCTATTTGTGGTACAGCTTGTTGACGCAGGACTTTTTGTCCGCCTACAGATATGCCAGCAAATGGGTGGATCTTTTCTATGAGAACGAAAGCATGATCCCGTTGAATCCCGTATTCTTCTTGAAAGGGAACCACTACCTTTTGGAATCCCTCTTTTTTGTGAAGTACGCGTCCCAATTCCGGGAAACCTTGGACAGGTTGGAACATCAAGTGGAAAGTCCGGAATTTCCCCAAAATGACAATATCGCTTCCCTGGCCTTTTTGTACATCAATACGAACAAACTTAACCTCCACTTTTTGGAAGGTACTTTTGATAAGGGGCTATATTTGGTGAACATCATTGAGTATGGCATCAAAAAGCATGGTGAGCGGATAGACGAGCACCATATCATGTTGCTCTACTACAAGATTGCCTGTCTGTATTTTGGTAATGGCGACAATAAGAACTGTATTGTTTACCTCAAAAAGATCATATCCAACAAAAATCTCAAAATGCGGGAAGACCTCATGTGTTTTGCCCGGGTATTGAGTCTGGTGGCCCATTATGAGGCAGGTATGGACTACCATTTGGAGGTACAACTTAAAAGCACCTATAAGTTCTTGTTGAAAATGAATGACTTACATGCGGTGCAGAAAGAAATGATCAAGTTTTTGAGAGGGTTGGGGGAAATCTATCCGCACGAATTGCGCAACGAGTTCCAAAAACTCTATAACGAGCTGAAGAAATACGAGAACCACCCGTACGAGAAAAGGGCCTTCCTTTATTTGGATATCCTTTCTTGGCTCGAAAGTCATTTGGAGAACAAACCCGTAGGGCAGATCATCCGCGAAAAGGCGCTGATGCTCACCCGTTGACGCAGGCATCCCAGACCGGGTCGGGAGGCAATGGGGCTGTAAACTGCATCATTTCCTTTTTCACGGGGTGTTCCAGTTCCAGATAGCGGGCATGCAGGTGTATGCCCCCGTCTTTGTTGCTGCGGTCCGCCCCGTATTTCAAATCTCCTTTGATGTGACACCCCAAGGCTACCAATTGCGCCCGTATTTGATGATGTCTACCCGTTTTTAAATTGATTTCCAGTAGAAAAAAGCTCTTCAGTTTTTTGAGCAGTTGATACTCAAGAACTGCCTTTTTGCTGTCAGGGACCTCTTGCCCATGCGCATAGGACTTGTTCTGTTTGGGATTGCGGACCAGCCAATGGGTAAGGATCTCACTTTCATGTGGAGGGGCATTGTCCACAACGGCCCAATATATCTTTTTGGTCTTTCCCTCGGAAAACAGCTTGTTCAATCGGGGCAGTGCCTTGGAGGTCTTGGCAAATAGGACAATGCCCGATGTGGGTCGGTCCAGTCGATGCACCACGCCCAGATACACATTGCCCGGTTTGTTGTATTTTTCTTTGAGATATTCCTTCACCACATCACTCAAAGGGGAATCCCCGGTTTTATCCCCTTGGACAATATCGCCGACACGCTTGTTGATGACGATAAGATGGTTGTCCTCGAAGAGGACTTGTAGATTTGTTGATGTGGAGTGCGGTATTTTTTCTGCCAATTGTTTATTGTTAATTGAACATTGAATCAATACGATTCTTCCTCGTTGGGAAAATCCTTGCGTTTCACATCGTCCACATATTGGGAGATGGCATTGCTCATTTCATCATATAGATTCAAATAGCGTCTCAGGAACCTTGGGTGGAACTCGTGGGTCATGCCCAGCATATCGTGCACGACCAAGACCTGTCCGTCCACATGGCCGCCAGCTCCAATACCGATAATGGGAATGGAAACGCTTTCTGCGACCTCCTTGGCCAGTTGGGCGGGAATTTTTTCCAGAACAATGGCAAAACAGCCCAGTTCTTCGAGCAGTTTGGCGTCATCCTTCAGTTTTTGGGCCTCTTCTTCCTCCTTGGCCCTAACGGTATAGGTCCCAAACTTGTAGATGGACTGTGGGGTAAGGCCCAAGTGTCCCATCACGGGTATGCCGGCCTGAAGAATACGGCCAACGGATTCCTTGATCTCACTGCCACCTTCCACCTTAACGGCATGGGCGCCACTTTCCTTCATGATCCGGATGGCGGAGCGCAGGGCTTCCTTGGAATCACTTTGATAGCTTCCAAAAGGAATGTCCACGACCACCAAGGCCCTTTTTGCGGCGCGGACCACGGAAGAGGCATGGTAGATCATTTGGTCCAAGGTGATGGGAAGGGTTGTCTCGTGGCCGGCCATTACATTGCTGGCGGAATCGCCCACCAAAATAGCGTCGATGTTGGCTGCGTCCACGATCTTTGCCATGGAATAGTCATAAGCGGTGAGCATACTGATCTTCTCGCCGTTCTGTTTCATTTCCACCAAGGATTTCACCGTGATTCTTTTGTATTCTTTTTTTACAACAGACATTATGTTCTTCTTTAGCGGTTAAATGTAAGCAGATTTGTTTAATTTGGACTTCAATCAAAAAACTTAACGAATGGGAAAGCTGTTCTGCCTTATGGCACTGTTGATTTTGGGTGTTTCCGTGCAGGCCCAAGTATCCGACGCATCTGATGTTGCCTCAAAAGAAGCGGTAAAGAAAGTGATAGAGACCTTTTTTGAGGGCTTCCACAAGCAAGATTCCACCATCATCAATTCCACTGTTGCCGATCAAGTGGTGCTGCAGACCACCGGAAGAAATCCTGCGGGAAAGACCATGTTCCGGACGGAGGAATTTTCAAAGTTCATCAAATCCATCATCAGCATTCCAGACAGCATCCAGTACGAAGAAAAACTCACCTCATTTTCCATCCAAGTGGACCGTACCATGGCCAATGCATGGGTTGGGTATGAGTTTTGGCTCAATGGGAATTTCAGCCATTGCGGCATCAATTCGTTCCAACTTGTCAATTTTGATGGGGAATGGAAGATCATCTACCTTATCGACACCAGGGGTAAGGAAGGTTGTTTGGAAGACTAATCATTACTTGCCGCCATACAATTTATAAACCTCTGTGCCAGCACTGAGAAACGCTCCTGCGCCGTACACTTCAGTTTTGTCTGGCCACGCTTTTCCGGGAGCTGCACCGATGGGCTGTACATAGCCGAGCATACCCTCCTTGTTGACATGGCCCACCAATGCCTTCCAGGCTTTATCAACGGCAGGACCGTAGGTTTTTTTATCCAAAATGCCATGATTGATGCCCCAAGCAAGGCCATAGACATAAAATGAAGTGCCACTTGTTTCTGGGGTTGGATAAAATTCCTGTCCCAATAAGCTCATGGCCCAATGCCCTTCAGGTGTCTGAATTTTTAAAAGTTTAGCGGCCATTTTTTCAAAAAGACCTTTGAAATATTGATACTCGTCACTTTTAGGGTCCAATTCGTTCATGATATTGGCCAATCCGGCAAAGACCCATCCGTTGCCCCGTGACCAAAATATCTTGGTGCCGTTATCAAGTTTTCCCATATAACTTTCATCACGATAGTATAGATTTTCATCTTTATCAAAAAGAAAATCGGTGGTGGCCTTGAACTCGGTCATCATGAAATCCAGATACTTCAGCTCTCCCGTAATGTTGTACAATTTTGCCCAAACCGGAGGGGACATAAAGAGTGCATCGCACCAATTCCAACGGGATTGGTGGTACGGGCTTTGCCATTTCAGGGAAGTGTTGGCCGGATGGTATAGTATAAAGTTGAACTGCTCTTGGGTAGGGTTCAACATTTTTTTGTCTCCAAATTTTTTATAGAGGTCCAGATAAAATTGTCCCACGGTATGGTCATCGGCATGATAGGTCCGGCTGTGCAATTTCCAGTCATTCAACTCCCCAATGGTTTTTAGCCATACATAATAGGTGTCGTCCTCTGCCATTTCGGCCCATTTCACCATTCCAACATATAAAGCTCCGTTGGTCCAGTCAAGTGGATGATGGGGATTTTCATAGGTGAAAGCATCCCGAAAGTGTTCAATTTGCCAATCCGCCACCTTTTTCATGATGTTTTTGACTTCTTCTGGCTTTGTATCCTGTGCAAAGGATAAACTGGAGAAGAGTAGCACAAATCCTAGAGTAATGGTTTGAAGTTTAGTCATTTTATATAATTGTTAGGTTTATGGTCTCATTTGTGTTTAAAATTCATGGGCACCATCAACAATCACTCAAAAACACACCTACGGCCAAGCCTCCCTCGGAAGTTTCCTTGTATTTGGAACTCATGTCCTTTGCAGTTTCCCACATGGTGTTGACCACCTTGTCCAAGGGTACTTTGGCCTCTTTGGGGTCGCTGTCCAGTGCCAGTTCCGCAGCGTTGATGGCCTTGATGGCCCCCATGGCGTTCCGTTCGATGCAAGGCACCTGCACCAATCCCCCAATGGGGTCACAGGTAAGTCCCAAGTGGTGTTCCATGGCAATCTCTGCCGCCATGAGCACCTGTTCGGGGGTGCCACCCATGAGCTCGGTCAATCCTGCGGCGGCCATGGCCGATGAGACTCCTATTTCTGCCTGACATCCGCCCATGGCAGCGGATATGGTGGCCCCTTTTTTGAAAATACTGCCCACTTCACTGGCTGCCAGAAGAAACTGGCGGATATCGTCAAAGTTGGCGTCATGGTTTTCAATCACCATATAGTACATCAACACGGCGGGAATGACTCCGGCACTCCCGTTGGTGGGAGCGGTCACTACGCGTCCGAGGGAAGCGTTCACTTCGTTGACGCTGAGGGCAAAACAGCTCACCCATTTGATGATCTGTCGGAATTTCACCTCTGTCTCCCTAATGCTTTCCAGCCATTCCTGTGGATTGGAGTAGGGGATGTCTCCCTTGAGTTTTTGGTGCATTTCAAAGGCCCTTCGCTTCACGTTCAGACCTCCGGGCAGTTTCCCTTCGGTATGACAGCCCACGTACATGCTTTCCAACATGGTGTCCCAAATGCGCTGGATGCCTTCATTGATTTCGGCTTCTGTTCGTAGCGAAAGTTCGTTCACCAGTACAATTTCTGAAATGGATTTGTTTTCCGCTTCGCAGAACTGGAGCAGTTCGCTGCCGGTCGTTACGGGATAGGGGAAAGTCTGGAACGTTTCTTTGTTCTCTTTGGAATGGATGAGCTCTTCCTTCACCACAAATCCTCCGCCTATGGAATAATAGGTTTCTGAAACCGATGTGCCGTCTTTCAACTGTGCCTCAAATCGGATACCATTGGCATGGAAGGGCAGAAATTCCTTTTTGAAGACGATGTCTTTATCAAAATGGAAAGGAATGTTGCGTTCACCGGAAAGATTCAGGAGGTTTTCTGTCTTTACCCTGTCAATACTTCCTGAAATACTGTCAATGGGAACCGTCTGGGGGTCCGTGCCCAGCAGCCCCATGACCACGGCAATATCCGTGGCATGCCCCTTTCCAGTGAGGGAGAGGGAGCCGTAGAGGGAAACGGAAACGGTCTGTACCTGATTAAAAAGCTGTTGTTCCTTGAGTTCGCCGATCCAACGTTCCGCTGCCCGCCAAGGGCCAAGGGTGTGTGAACTGGAAGGTCCCACCCCGATCTTGAGCATGTCAAACACACTGATACATTCCATAGGTAACGATTGCGGTTTCAAATATAGGAAGCTAATATGATATAAATGGCGAATATCCGACCAAGGGGACACCTATTTTGTGGGTAATGGAACAGCTCTTTTCGCAGGGGAGATTCAATTAGCTGACACCTTGTCATATTCTTGCCCATGGCATAATCATTGACACTTCATGACCAAGGACAAAAAATAATTTTTAAACAGATATAACTTTTAGATACGATGAGCAAAATTATAGGTATAGACTTGGGTACGACCAACTCCTGCGTCTCTGTAATGGAAGGAAACGAACCTGTGGTGATTCCAAATGCCGAAGGTAAGCGCACGACCCCATCCATGATCGCCTTTGTGGAAGGCGGTGAGATCAAGGTAGGTGACCCAGCTAAAAGACAGGCGGTGACCAATCCCCACAAAACGATTTATTCCATCAAGCGATTCATGGGGAACAAATACTCCGAATCGCAAAAGGAAGCGGATAGGGTGCCCTATAAAGTGGTAAAAGGTGACAACGACACCCCAAGGGTGGATATCGATGGTCGTTTGTACACCCCACAAGAACTATCGGCCATGATTCTTCAAAAAATGAAGAAAACTGCCGAGGACTACTTGGGACAAGATGTAACCAGGGCGGTAATCACCGTTCCTGCGTATTTTAACGATTCCCAAAGACAAGCTACCAAAGAGGCCGGTGAAATCGCTGGACTTACCGTGGAGCGAATCATCAACGAGCCAACAGCTGCCTCTTTGGCCTACGGTCTCGATAAAAAAGATACCGATCAAAAGATTGTGGTATTCGACTTTGGGGGTGGTACGCACGACGTTTCCATCCTAGAGTTGGGAGATGGTGTGTTCGAAGTATTGGCCACAGATGGTGACACGCACTTGGGAGGTGACGATGTGGACCAAAAAATCATTGATTGGTTGGCAGAGGAATTCAAGAAGGACGAGGATATGGACCTTCGAAAAGACGCCATGGCCCTTCAGCGTTTGCGTGAAGCTGCAGAAAAGGCAAAAATTGAATTGTCATCTTCTGCCCAAACAGAGATCAACTTGCCTTATGTAACGGCAACAGCTTCAGGACCAAAGCACTTGGTGAGAACATTGTCAAGGGCCAAGTTTGAGCAATTGATTGCCGATTTGGTGAAAAGGACCATTGCTCCCTGCGAGACTGCATTGAAATCTGCCGGACTTTCCAAAAGCGATATCGATGAGATCATCTTGGTAGGGGGTTCCACCCGTATTCCTGCGGTTCAGGAGGCGGTTGAGAAATTCTTCGGAAAAAAACCATCCAAAGGGGTGAACCCTGATGAGGTTGTGGCCGTAGGTGCCGCTATCCAAGGAGGTGTGTTGACCGGGGATGTGAAGGATGTACTCTTGTTGGACGTTACCCCACTTTCTTTGGGTATCGAGACCATGGGAGGTGTATTGACCAAATTGATCGAGTCCAACACCACCATTCCAACAAAGAAATCGCAGGTGTTCTCTACTGCGGCAGACAACCAACCTTCGGTTGAAATCCATGTGTTGCAAGGAGAACGTCCCATGGCAGCGGACAACAAGACCATTGGTAGGTTCCACTTGGACGGCATTCCACCAGCGCCAAGGGGTACTCCTCAAATCGAGGTAACTTTTGATATCGATGCAAACGGTATCATCAAGGTTTCTGCGACGGACAAAGCCACGAACAAGACCCAGGATATCCGTATCGAGGCGTCTTCCGGTTTGACCGAGGAAGAGATCAAAAAGATGAAGGCAGAAGCTGAAGCCAATGCCGAAGCGGACAAAAAAGCGAAAGAAACCGCAGATAAGTTGAACGAGGCCGATGGTATGATCTTCCAGACTGAAAAGCAGTTGAAGGAGTTTGGCGATAAATTGTCGGATGACAAGAAAAAGCCCATCGAGGATGCTTTGGAAGAATTGAAAAAGGCCTACGAGAGCAAGGATTTGGCGGTTATTGAGCCTGCGTTGAACAAGATCAACGAAGCTTGGAAAGTCGCTTCCGAGGAAATGTACAAGGCCCAAGCCGATGCGGCACAGGCCAATGGTGCAGGTGCTTCTGCTGGAGCGGATAGCGCAGCAGGAGGAGCCAAGGAAGGTGACAACGTTGAAGACGTTGATTTCGAGGAAGTGAAATAATTATTCCACATCAAATAATCAAAAAAGGCCCCGACATTTATGTCGGGGCCTTTTGTTTTTTGGTCAAAACAAGGTTAAGCCGCATTCAGCTGTCGTATCTCCATTTCCTTTAACTTTTGCAATGCCTCCGACTTGGAGTTCACATTCAGTTTGACGTAGATGTTCTGGATGTGGAAATTCACCGCGCTGGGCGTTACACAGAGCCTATCGGCAATCATCTTGTAGGTGAAACCTTGGGTGAGCAGTTCTATGATCTGGTTTTCCTTTCGGGAGAACGATTCAAAGCTCTTCGTTTGGAACGAGTTGATGATCTTTTTGGCCACATCGTGCTCCAGGGCCACACCATGCAGGTGCAGGGCTTCCAATGCATTGAAGAACCTCTCCTTGGTCAATGGTTTGACAAGATAGCCCGAAGCACCCTTTTTAAAGGCTTCCTTGATGAGTTTGAAATCATTTTTTTTGCTCATCATCAGTACTTTGAGCTCTTCATTTTTTCGCAGGAAATAGTCCAGGCCATCTATTCCCGAAATACCGTTGAGTTGGGCCTCGCAAATGATGATATCTGGATGCGAACGGCCAAAGCTCGACAGGAGTTCGTGTACGGATTTGTAGATCCCGTGGAGTTCATACCCGACATTTTCACTGAAATAAAGCCGATAAATAGGGTCAAGTGCCACATCGTTGTCGATGATGGCAATTTTTAAGATGTTAGTTTTCATGATAAGAAAGATTTGGGGGGATTGACAATTTTTACATTTTCTTTGAATTTAAAGGTTGCAACAAGGCATAAAGAGCCCGTTCCACAGTTTGAAAGGCGTAAAAAAAGGGTGCAATATGCAAGTTCAAGCCCTTGGACGACCAAAAAGCTTGTGCCATACAGACCCGTTCCTGGACTTTCAATCCGGGTATGATCCATCGGGATCAGGTCAAAAAATAAAGTTTAGAAGAGGTAGGTTATCTTCTTAAAAAGGAGGATCCAAATGAGGTTTGGGGATGCCTTTTTTCCGAGAGTTGTAGTTTTTTTTCATGACTAATAGATTTGGGATTGTATTATTTCAAGAGTTAAAGTAGAATTTTTTCGCATTGGATAGAATTTTTTGTAGTTCTTTTCGTTCAAATGCACTTGTGGCTACCTTCCAAAATCATCCAAAAGTAGTTTGATTTATATGATTTTTTTGATTCAATAAACTGTATATCAATGGTATAAATAAAAAAAATAGGATGCTTTTGAGAGCATCCTATTCTTGGTGAAAAAATCGGTCAGATTGAAATAATACAACCCGCTTTCTATGATAGACTGTCAGTTCCCCCTGTCTTTCTTATCATGGTCATGAGTGTTTCGAATTCTCGGCTATGAAACGCATCAGTTGACACTTTACCAGGTAGTTGACCGATTTTTTTAGTCGTTCAGATCAAGGTTATTTGTCCTCGAAAGAGGTATCTGTGTATTTGTATTCAGATGTTACGTTCATTGCGGTCTGCAGATCAATGTCGCTTTGGGCAATGTCCTTGTAGTCATCTTGTTTTTCAGTGCGTCCGTAGGCCACTGTATATTGTGATATGGTGTTGTTGTAGCCCCTGTTGGACACTACAAATCCCAATTTCTTTTCTGGGCTCAACTGTATGGCGTAGTCATCGCTGCCACTGTTGATGTGGTTTCCTAGGTTAACGGAAGGGGTAAGGGTGTTCTGTACTACTTGGGTGGCATACAGGTCCAATCCGCCATAACCGTCACGTCCTTCGGAAGCGAAGAACAGCAAGGTGCCGTTGTAAATGCTAGGGTAGAGTTCGTCCTCTTTGGTGTTCACTTTTGGGCCTAGGTTCTTGGAGACCCCAAGACTGCCATCTTTGTTGATGTCGGCCACATAAATGTCATATTTTCCATAACTGCCTTTCATGTTCGATGCGAAGAACAGTCGCTTTCCATCATCGGAAACGGTGGGGTGCTTGGCGGAGTAGTGCTGAGGGCATACTTCCATTTTGGTGATATTGGTCCATTTACCGTTGATGTATTCCGTACGGTAGATCTCGTGTATCAATTCTTTTTTGGAGAACACACCATATAGTGGTTTCTGATAGGTGGCTTTGCTGAAGTAGGCAATTTTTCCATTCTTGGTGACAGACATGGAGGGCACATAACCATCTACGGTGGAAACACCTCCGCTTATGTTCTCATCTATCATTTCTTTTGCCATTTGTCCAAAGGTGCTTTGGGTGGCAAGAATCATTCCTGAAACAAGTAGGCTGTAAATTGTAGATCGTGTCATGATGTATAGATTTGGGGGTTAATACATGACAAAGATCAAAAAGAAACCAAGCAAATACTTATCAATTTTTCATAGGTTTTCACTTTTAACGACTAAAAAGTGCATTTCATCGAATAAATTTGAACTATTTAACAGACGAAAAGACTCTAAAATACCAGTAAACGAACTTTTTGTGCCGATGGACGACTGAAAACCAGATTTATAACAAATGGACTTTATCCTAATCAGGGAAGGCTATCCTGGCCATAAATCGGTCAAATTCGATTAAATTAGCCATTTCGATAAACGCCCGAACAAATAGTTTGGTACATTTTACAGCCACTATCCTGAACATATGAACATTACCATAGAAAACATCATCCTTATAGGATCGGTGCTCCTTTTGATCAGTATCATTGCCGGTAAGACCAGCTATCGTTTTGGGGTTCCCACCCTGTTGCTGTTCTTGACGATAGGGATGTTGGCAGGATCGGACGGTATAGGCGGCATTTATTTTGACAATCCCAAGATTGCCCAGTTTGTGGGCGTGGTCTCCCTGAACTTCATTCTGTTTTCAGGAGGGCTGGACACCAACTGGCAATCGGTGAAGCCCGTACTCAAAGAGGGTGTGGCCCTTTCCACCTTGGGAGTTTTGCTCACGGCCGTGGGTTTGGGGTATTTTGTGTACTTGATCACCGATTTTGGGCTGTATGAAAGTTTATTGCTGGGCGCCATTGTTTCCTCCACGGATGCGGCGGCAGTGTTCTCCATCCTGAGAGGAAAGAACCTTGCCCTCAAAAAGAACCTGAGACCGACATTGGAACTGGAGAGCGGAAGTAACGACCCCATGGCCTATGTGCTGACCATCGCTTTCCTGTCGTTGGTACAAGAACCGGAGAAAAGTATCCTTTCCGTACTACCGCTATTTTTTATGCAAATGGTGATCGGTGGTATTGCAGGGTTTCTCTTCGGGAAGCTGAGCAAGATCATCATCAACCGTATCCAGTTGGATTTTGAAGGACTTTATCCCGTACTCACCATCGCCCTGATGTTCATAACCTTTTCGGCGACCGACTTTGTGGGAGGCAACGGATTTTTGGCCATATACATCTGTTCGGTATATCTGGGGAACCAGAACCTGATACACAAAAAGACCATCATGCGGATGTTCGATGGGCTGGCCTGGTTGATGCAGATAGCCCTCTTCTTGACATTGGGCCTACTGGTCTTTCCTTCGCAGATTGTGCCTTTTATAGGAATAGGGTTGATGATTTCCCTCTTTTTGATTTTTGTGGCGCGTCCTATGGCCGTGCTCATCTCGTTGTTGCCCTTCCGGATGAAGTTGAGGCGCAGGTTCTACATTTCCTGGGTAGGGTTGAGGGGTGCTGTACCCATCGTTTTTGCCACCTATCCGCTCTTGGCGGGCATAGATAAGGCCAACACGATATTCAACATTGTGTTCTTTGTGTCGCTGACATCAGTGCTCATACAGGGTAGCACACTGTCCCTAGTGGCCAAATGGCTGCATGTGGGCCTGCCGGAAAACGTAAAGCCGTTATCGCCCACGGATGAACTTCTCACGGAACATCCCAAGGCCATCATGAAGGAGATTGCCATAAAAGAAGGTTGCCCCACGGTGGGACTGAAGATCGTGAACCTCAACTTCCCCAAAAAGGCCATCATTGCCATGATAGAGCGCGACGGAAATTACCTTACCCCTAATGGTTCAACTGAATTGCAGGCAAACGACAGGTTGGTGGTGCTCACGGACAAGCCTGAGATCTTGGAGAAGGTCTATGAATCCTTATCGTTGTCCGGGGCCAATGGAGCAGAAGGATAAGGTTGCTCATTACCCGATCCGCGTACCGTTTTCCACACGTCTTTCCGGTTGGATCAAGGTCACCTCACCGTTATCGTCCACGCCACCCAAGACCAAGCATTCACTCATCATATTGGCAATCTGTTTCGGAGGAAAGTTGACCACGGCCACGACCTGTTTTCCGATGAGTTCATCAGGTTGGTAAAGTTTGGTGATCTGAGCGGATGTTTTTCGCTGGCCCAAAGGGCCAAAGTCAACGAGCATTTTGTAGGCAGGGTTCCGCACTTCTTCAAACGTCTCGGCCGATAGGATGGTACCCACTACCATTTCCACTTTCATAAAATCGCTCCAGGTCAAATTTTCAGGCATTGTATTCTTTTTTGAGGGGTTAAAAATAACCTCAATTTGACAAAGCCCCTATGCTTTGAGTGCATTATCTTTTGAAGAAAGGAATCTGCCCTCGTTCTACCCAGGCCAAAGCCGAGCAGCACACAAAAGTGATAAGGGCCAGCATGAACAGGGTTCCGCCATCATCCTGAACCACCACCCCAAGTGTGGTGATGTGGGAGAAAAGGGCTCCGGCCATGATTCCCATACCTAGTAGCGCACCGATCCAAGTGGTCCGGGGAACAAGAAGGAGCACCGCGGTAACGAGTTCAACAATCCCCAACCCGGTCCGGCCGTATGGTTCCAGTCCCAATGTTTCAAAAATGAACACCGATTCCGGGGCGGCCGAAAACTTGAAATAAAGGGTCTGCAATAGAATGATGGCGGGAACGATCCGGAGCAGGGCAAAGGCAATTCGTTTGGTTTTCATGAAGAAGTTGTGTGTGATTACACCGTTTGGTCGTAAAATAGAGCTTCGCATAACCGTTAACTGTTATTAAATGGTCTTTTATATCAAGAAGAGGTTGGGTGAAGCAATCTGTAATTCAGTAATTTTACAGCATGAGATTTGTATTTCCCTTAGTAGTTTTCCTAACCGTTTTGATGGGAGCTTGTTCAAAACCTCCCCAGATTTCAGGTACGTTGGATCTTTCCGATGGAAGTGAATGGAATTCCAAAATATACCTTCTCCAACCCGAGAAGTGGAGCGATGTGGGCCAAAGCTTTGTGGGCCGTGTTTTGGATTCGGCCGTGGTGGACAAGGATGGCCATTTTAGCTTTTCTGGATTGCCCACCTTGGAAAACCCTACTTTGTTGGTGCTGACAGTCCAAAAGAGGGGAGTGGCCTATGCCAATCTGTTGACGAACGAAGATCCCCGCACCGACAATTACTTTCCCTTGGTCTGGAAGACAGGGGAGCGACAAAAAATAAAGGCTGACATCCATAGGCTACAAGCCAGCTTGTCCATGGAATCCCCATCAGGGGCAAATGCAGAGATATTACGGCTGCGGGATTTGAGGTTGCGGGCCTATAATGAATATATGGAAAGTTCTTCCGGTGTTGGTGACGCAGATGAGGCACTGTTGGATCGGGAAAAGAAGAAGCTTCATTATCAATCCGAATTGATGGAGTTTGCGAACGGCACTGAAGAGCTATTGGCCGCACTGCTGGCCATCAGATGGGTGAGTCCCGAAGGGGATTACGAGCGGGTCGCCGAATTTTTGTACACGCAGGCCCAAGAATGGGGCGCATTGTATCCCGAACATCCCTGGGTGCAGGAATTGGTCCTTAAAGCGGACAAGGACAACTTGCCCCTATTGCAAGGCGATTTGATGCCGCAGTTGGAATTTCCCATGCGAAACGGCGAAACTTTGCTTTTGGGTGATGTATTGAAAGGAAATAAACTAGTCCTTCTGGATGTTTGGGCGTCCTGGTGTGCTCCCTGCCGTATCGAGAACCGAAATGTGCTCCTGCCTCTTTGGGAAAAGTACCGCCCCGATCATTTCCAGATACTGGCCTACGGGTTGGAAAGTAACGAAAAGGCATGGGTAAATGCCATGGAAAGAGATGGGGCCGACAGATGGCTGCATGCTTCCCATTTGTTGGGCGACCAAAATCCGTTGATGGATGCCCTGAGGTTGAGAACCATTCCCGCCAACTTTCTACTGGACACTGAGGGTAGGGTGTTGGCCAAAAACTTACATGGAGAAGAACTCATCCAATTTGTGGAGAGCTATATGGCCGGACCTACAAGGGAATGAGGGAGATTCTTTTTGAATCAGATGGTTGCAGGGGCATAATAAAAAAGTACGGCACCTTCGGTGATTGTCATGGTCCCAATGGAACTTGAGGGCAATTTTCAGCTTGTTGTCAACGCTTATACAATGTTAACTGTAGCTTTTCAGTCGTTATTTCACGAATTTTTCAAATGTTGTTCCATTGAATTTATAAGCGCCATTTTCGTGAGTCCCAAGCCAAAGTTCTCCGTTATTGTCTTTGTATATGCTGAATAAAGTAATCTGTTTGGATTTTTCTTGAATGGGATAATGTGTAATTAAAGTTCCGTCATATTTCCAAACACCATCAAGATAGGTCACAAACCATAAATCATTATTGTCATCTCTTACTGTTGATAGATACTCGTCCAAATTGCTATCTATTTTTCCATCTAAACCGCCTATACTTTTGTGTCTTGTGTAAAATTTATTGCTTTTTAATGTCGTGCTGTCGTAAACACTATAACGATATTCGGTATTGAACCAAAAGTCACCATTTTTGTCCTCGGTAATGGAACGCACTCCATTTGCACCTTCGTTACGGAATTCCGTTACATCTTCTTCGGTAATCCATTCAAATGATTTACCATCGTATCGGCATACTCCAACAGGGTTGGTGCCAAACCAAACATTTCCTTTTCTATCTTTATAAATGCTGTAGACATCAAATGGATTGGACAAATTGGGAGGGCTGGGAAATTGTAATTCAAATAAAGTAGAACCATCATAGCGATATACTTTTCCCGTATTTCCATAAGAATCTTTAAACCACATATCTGTGGGTTCAAGTTTCCAGTTTTCACTGGGAACTGCCTTCAAAGTTGTGAATGTTTTTCCGTTAAACTTTGATAGTTCAGCCGTTACGATTGCGCTGGAAAAATAAATATTGCCAAATGTATCTTCTTTTATTTCATCAACTCTATTGCTTAGCAAACCGTGTTTGGTGGTGTAGTTGACCAATTCTTTTCCATCGTATTTATATACTCCCGTTTCCCAACTGCCAAACCAATACACATTCCTTTTATCTTGATAAATAACCATTATACTTTTACCAAGTTCCATTACCTTATCGCCTTCTACAATATTTTCTGTTTTAGCTTTTCGTTCTGGAATCTGTCCGTTACAAGAGGTCAATAAAACCAATATGTTGAAAAAAGTAATTAAGTTCAATTTTATATTCATTACTTGAAGTTTGTACGGTCGTTTTTGAGTTACAGCTAACGGTCTAGGCTATGAGTAGTTGCGTGGGTTAGCACTTAACTATGCAAGTACATGCCGAATTAACACGTGCAAAATCCATACGGATTTTCCACACTAACGAAAAGATAGCAAAATGAAATGAATTCCTGTGAAGATGTTCGGTGAGAATGGACAAGTGGCTGCCACCTAAAAAACAAAAGCCCCTTAAAAAGGGGCTTTACCATTGCTTTTGCGGAGAAAGAGGTACAGCCGTGATAAACATCAATTAGTAGTATGTTTTGGATTCAAGCTAGGCGAGAATGATAAAATTCCATGTATCGTCAAAGAAGTTCAGGAATTTGAAAACTGGAAGTATAATGCAAAGGAGATGGATTGGATTAATACAATGACAGGCAAAAGATTAACGGAGTACCATATTGATTACCAACTCGAAAATATTTTGAAAGACCATATTGATTTAGAGCTTTGCTAATGAGTCAAAGAAAAACATAAACTCAAAATTTTCTAACCGTTTCCATATATTTGAGAAAATAAGATTTCCCCTACCCAAAATAAATAACACTTCATGTCCGAAGAACAAAAGAAACTGCTCGAAACGCAATTGTGGAACATTGCCAACGAGTTGAGAGGCAAAATGGATGCCGATGAATTTAGAGATTACATACTAGGCTTTATTTTCTACAAATACCTTTCTGAAAAACAATACCTCTATGCCAATACGTTATTGGAAACTGAACAAGTCAAGGATTACCTTTTACTTACCGATGCTGGAGATTTGGAAGCTATTAAAGAGGAATCGCTTTTAAAGTTAGGCTACTTTTTAAAACCCGAAGAACTCTTTAGTTCCATCGCCAAAAAGGGGAATGCCAATACCGAGAATGAAAGCAATTTTATCCTTGCTGATTTGGAAAGCATTCTCAATAGCATTGAGCAAAGCACCATGGGTACAGAAAGTGAGGACGATTTCAATAAACTTTTTGAAGACCTAGACCTCAACAGTACCAAATTGGGTAGAAGTACCGATGCCAGAAACAGTCTTATCTCCAAAGTGTTGTTTCATTTGGATAAAATTGATTTTGCCTTGGAAGATGCCGATGCCGATGTATTGGGCGATGCCTACGAATACCTCATTTCTCAATTTGCCAGTGGAGCAGGTAAAAAGGCGGGGGAGTTCTACACCCCTCAGCAAGTCTCTAAAATACTGGCCAAAATAGTGACCACAGGTAAAAAACGTCTTAAAAGTGTGTATGACCCCACTTGTGGTTCAGGTTCGTTGCTCTTGCGAGTAAGTAGGGAAGTGCCTGTAGATGATTTTTTTGGACAGGAACTTAACCGGACTACCTACAATTTGGCACGAATGAACATGATTTTGCATGATGTTCATTTTAGGCATTTCGATATTAGGCAAGAGGACACCTTGGAGCAACCCCAACATTTGGATATGAGGTTTGAGGCTATAGTAGCCAATCCACCATTTTCGGCCAAATGGAAAGGAAAAGACAACCCACTCAATGAAAATGACGAACGTTTTAGCCAATACGGGCGTTTGGCACCCACCAGCAAAGCGGATTTTGCCTTTGTGCAGCATATGCTCTACCAATTGGCGGAAAATGGCACTATGGCCTGTGTATTGCCCCATGGTGTATTGTTTAGGGGAAGTGCCGAAGGCACAATCAGGGAGTATCTCATAAAAGAACTTAATTATTTGGATGCGGTTATAGGCTTGCCCGCCAATGTATTTTACGGCACAAGCATCCCCACCTGTATTTTGGTGTTGAGTAAATGCAGGGTACACAGTGACGATATTTTGTTTATTGATGCCTCACAAGGATTTGAGAAGGATGGCAATAAAAATAAATTGGGCGAAGCCCATATTGATGCCATAATAGACACCTACCGAACCCGAAGCGTTACTGATAGATTTAGCTATGTGGCAACTTTGGATGAGGTGGCCGAAAATGACTACAATCTGAACATACCCCACTATGTGGACACCTTTGAGGAAGAAGAACCCGTGGATTTGAACCAAGTGGCCGCCGACTTACAGGCTTTGGAAAAAGATATGGTCGAAACTGATGCTTTGATAGCTGATTTCTGCAAGCAACTCAATATAAAAACACCGTTTTAATGATGAAAGAACAAAAACGGGTGCCGAATTTGCGGTTTGCCGAGTTTTCTGGGGAGTGGGCTACGGCTAGTTTACAAGATTTATGTAGAAAAACTATTTCTTATGGGATTGTGCAAACTGGTGAAAATATTGAAAAGGGGATACCGTGTGTAAGGGTAGTAGACTTGACTAGTTTTAAATTAGATGTTTCAAATATGATTAAAACATCTAAAAAAGTAAGTGATTCTAATAAGAAAACAATTTTAGAAGAAAACGAAATCATGTTAGCTCTCAGAGGGGAAATAGGCTTGGTTAGGTTGGTTGAAAAAGAACTTGTTGGAGCTAATTTAACCAGAGGAGTGGCTCGTATAAGCACCAAAGAGTCAATTGTAACACCTTCTTTTATGAATTGGGTTTTGCAATCTGAAAACTCAATAATTAATATAAACAAAAAAGTCAATGGCTCTGCATTAAAAGAAATTCCATTAAGTGCGCTAAGAAAAGTAAAAGTTTTTTTTTCTAAAACAATAGAAGAACAACAAAAAATAGCCTCTTTCCTTTCAACAGTTGATAAAAAAATACAGCAATTACAACAAAAGAACAGCCTTTTGGAACAATACAAAAAAGGGGTGATGCAGCAACTTTTCCCTTCGGCAGGCTCAGGGCAAGTTCCACAATTGCGGTTTACTCGAGAAGATGGGAGTACATATCCTGATTGGGAGGAGAAACGGTTGGGGGAGATTGGAGAATTTCAAACAAGCAGTGTGGATAAGTTATCAAAGCCAGATGAAAAGGAAGTTTTTTTGGTTAATTATATGGATGTGTATAATCACAATGAAATCAATAATGAAACTGTAAAAGAATACCAAATAGTTACTGCCAATGATAATCAAATTAAATCCTGTGATTTAAGAAAAGGAGATGTTTTATTTACACCATCATCTGAAACACCTGACGATATTGGACATTCTGTTGTCATTTTTGAGGATATTGAAAATGCTGTTTATAGTTATCATGTTTTGCGCTTTAGACCAAATATTGAATTAGACATTCTCTACTCTCATTATTTTTGTAATAATAATGATGTTTTGAGACAATTATCCAGAATGGCAACTGGAAGTACACGTTTTACAATTTCTAAAGGAAATTTTTCTAAGGTGGTTATCAAATTGCCAAACATAGAAGAACAAACCCAAATCGCCCAATTTTTAAGTTCCATCGATAAAAAAATAGCCGTGGTACAGACCCAAATAGAACATACCCAGCAGTTTAAAAAAGGCTTGTTGCAGCAAATGTTTGTCTAGAAATGGAAGATTTAAGACCAGTCAATAGCGAGAAAGAACTTGAGGAATTATTCAAACAAAATTATTTTAAAGTTGATGAGGAATTCTATTTTGGTGTAAAAAACTTAGCAATAAACTTTCCATTGACCCTACCAATAAGTGAAGAAAGAATAATACCTAAATCAGCTATTGAAGAACGACAAGTTGGATTTTCAATTATCAATTTTAAGCAACATTTTGCATTTTCAAATTGCAAGTTTGACCTTTTGCTTGAGCTTAAGGATTCTGAAAGTAATCTTCACTTTAATAGCTGCAAATTTAATTATGTTGATGCTGAAAATTCATATTTGAGCGGCAAAATAAGATTTCGGGAATGTTATTTTTATAACTATACAAATTTTAGAAATACAACATTTTATGATTTGGCTGATTTTTGGAGAAGTATTTTTTATTCCCCAACAATTTTCTTTAAAACCGAATTTTTAGGGACAACTGTTTTTAGCGCTACAACCTTTAAAGAAAATGTACTTTTCACCTATAGCCTCATTGACAAACTCATTCTTTTTAGGGGAACAAAAATTGAAAAGGGTTTTGATATATCCACAGCTATCCGTTCAGGTGAAATGGGCATCTTTGATTTTCATGTTAAAGATTATGAAAGTCTAAATAAAAATCTTTCAGAGGAAGCTTATGAAAGAGCGATTTCTGAAACGGCTGAAATACCCATAAAGAATAAGAGGGAAACTTTTCGAATTTTAAAACAAGAGCATATTTCTCAAAATAACGTAGTACACAGCATAGAGTATAAAACCCTTGAGAATGAAACCTATCTAAATGAAAACCTTTCCAAACTATACAGAGGGGAGTCAATTGTTTCCTGTGTATCTAATTTGTTTGTCCTAACATTAAATTGGCTCTCCAGTAGATTTGGGGTGTCATATTTCCAAGCAGCCCTTTTCACGCTGAGTTTTGGGGCTTTGTTCTACTATTTCACAATTATAAGCACTTCAAAATACGAAATGGCCATGAACCTCGATTGGAACACGATATATGAAAATATACCAGCCTATAGTTCTTACCTATTGCCCACACACAGGTTTGATTTTCTTGGCGAAGAGTTTGGTAAAAAATATTCCTTCAGTAACTGGTTTTACTTTTTTGACATATTTGGAAGAATTGTAATCGGCTATGGAATTTATCAAACCATACAGGCCTTTAGAAAATTTAGATAATGACCATCCAACCTGAATACATCTAACAAGAAGCCTATCAAACCAATTTCAAGTTGAAAACTCCCAAACTTTTAATAAAGTCTTATTGCAGCAACTATTTGTTCAAACGCATAGAAAATGACGTATCCCAACGAAAAAAAACTGATCCAAGATGCCAAGAGAATCATTGCCCACCACAATGAGGTATCGAGGTTAAAGGGGGAAAACTTCAATGTATTTTCCATCCTCAACATGGAACATAAGGAAAATGGAACGCATTCCGCCTTTCTGGGGGAACTTCTCCATCCCAAAGGTTCACATTCCAAAGGAAACCTATTTTTAAAATTGTTCTTGGAAATCGTTGGGGACAATACCATCGACCTGGAGAAGGCAAGCGTTGTTTTGGAGAAGCATATAGGTAAGCGTGACGATGCCAACCTACTAGGTGGCAGGGTAGATATTTACATCACTGACCAAGTCAATAGCATCTGTATCGAAAATAAAATCTACGCATCCGATCAAAATGTTCAAATCCAGCGCTATTGCAACCATAACAAGGAGAACAACACAGTGTATTATTTGACACTTAATGGTTCTGATGCTTCATCGGAGAGCAAAGGAAAACTGGTTCTGGATAAAGATTATTATTGTCTTTCGTACAAAACGGACATCATTGAATGGCTGGAAACTTGCCTAAAGGAGTCAGCCGAAGAGCCTATTCTAAGGGAATCCATAAAGCAATACATCATTCTATTAAAAAAGCTGACCAACCAATTATCTAATAAAGAAATGGAAAATGAAATGCACAAACTGGTAAGGGAAAACTACAATGCAGCTCAAACCATAAGCACTGCAATCTCCGATGTTGAGTTGGAAACCACTAAACAGTTTGCAGATGAGATAGCCGTAAGACTTCGGAAAGAATTAAGCAATAGTTGGCGTGTTGAGGTAGATAATGATTTAAATGATCCATGGACAGGGATTACCATTGCCAATGTCAATTGGCCGGAAAACATTGCTGTCAAACTCGAAGGACAATCCAAAATACCTTGGCAAAAATCCATTTATGGAATAATAGCGACCAAAGAGAAAGTGGACAGAGCTCCTTTGAAAGCAGCCTTGGGGCAACACGATTTTTTTCAGTCAGGGTTTAGGGAAAGCCAAGTATGGCCATATAACAGGGACATACTGTATTTCAATGATGTGAATGAACGCTCCAAGTTGTTCAACACTAGTCAACGGGAAGATCTGATCGAGCTTGTTAAAGAGAAGCTTTTAGAGTTATGTGAGGTAAGTGAAACTCTATTGGCATCGTTAAAGAAGTAAACTACTTTTTATCATGGATAAGTACCAAAACAAATTTATTTACAATGAGATTTGGACACTCACTTTTGGTGCAGCGTTTCAAAGAGCAAATGTTTATGTGAAGGGCGCCAAAGATGATTATAAAAAGAATTTTAAAAAATACCTACAAGAATATATAGAAACGAACATATTACCAGAATATCAAAACAATTCCAGAATTGATGATTTAACGCACCTGAAGCAAATAAAACGTATTTCCGAAGCCTCCGATAAGTATCGGAAAAGTGCCATATTATCCAATCATAAATTAAATTTCGGTGTCAGTCAAAAACTACTCAATTTATTGTTGAAATACGTTTGGTGTCTTTTTGGTTATCCTGAGCCTCCCCATTTTCCTTTAGATAGACGTATTCAGGAGTCATTAATTGATTTGGCAAGAAACTCCAATGTTTCGCCAAGAGCAATCATTAGTTGGACTCAGATGACAGAAAGTGATGATTATATGGCTATCATTGAATACATTAGAAGTAATTTTCTTAATGATCAAACTTTAGCCCAATTTGAATTGGAACACTTCGAGAGAAGAAGAAATCAATCATAAATGACCACCCAACCAGAATATATTTTAGAAGAAAACCTCGTTGATCAATTGGAGGCCTTAGGCTATGCCAAAGTCAGTATAAAAGATGAGGTGGAGTTGATTGCCAATTTAAAGGGGCAGTTGGAAAAACATAATAAGACCGTTTTTTCAGAAGCCGACTTCACGCAAATATTAAATCAGCTTTCCAAGGGTAATATTTATGAGAAGGCCAAGACATTGCGGGATCGTATTACCTATACCAAAGATAACGGGGAAACAGGTTACGTTGAATTGATCAACCAAGTACATTGGTGCAAAAATCAATACCAAGTTACCCACCAAGTAACCATGGAAGGTTCATATAAAAACCGATACGATGTTACCATACTCATAAACGGCTTGCCACTAGTTCAAATTGAGCTGAAAAAGCGTGGCTTGGAAATGAAGGAAGCATTCAACCAAATTAACCGTTACGAGAGGCATTCATTTAGTTCGGGTAGTGGATTATTCCAATATGTGCAGCTCTTTGTCATCAGCAATGGGGTAAATACAAAGTATTTTGCCAACAACCCTGTAAAAGCACGTTCCTTTAAACAAACCTTCTTTTGGGCGGATAGGGAGAATAACATCATCACGCAATTAAGTGATTTTGCTACAGCATTTTTAGAGCCTTGTCATCTCTCTAAAATGATAACCAAGTACATTGTTCTGAACACCTCAAATATTTTAATGGTATTGCGGCCTTATCAGTACTATGCCACCGAAGCCATTGTGGAACGTGTGAAAAATAGCAACAAATTTGGTTATGTATGGCATACCACAGGTTCGGGCAAAACATTGACCTCATTTAAAGCGGCCCAAATACTGACCAATTTAGGGGACGTGCTTAAG
This sequence comes from Flagellimonas amoyensis, assembly GCF_003058265.1. GTDB lineage: Bacteria > Bacteroidota > Bacteroidia > Flavobacteriales > Flavobacteriaceae > Flagellimonas > Flagellimonas amoyensis. The sequence continues at coordinate 8,047 of NZ_QBUK01000002.1, read as the reverse complement.
GTTGTCTTTGTGGTAGACCGTAAGGATTTGGATTATCAAACTATTAAAGAGTTCAACAGCTTCAGTGAAGGCAGTATAGATGCCACCGATAACACCAGCAAATTGGTGAGGCAGTTGGCAGATGAAACCAAACTCATTGTAACCACGATACAAAAATTAAATACTGCGATTTCAAAGCCAAAGCACATGGCCAAAGTGGATAAGCTAAAAAACGAACGTATTGTATTTATTTTTGATGAATGCCATCGTAGCCAATTTGGTGACACCCATAATGCTATTAAAGGCTACTTTGAAAATGCCCAAATGTTCGGTTTTACGGGTACTCCTATTTTTGCGGATAATTCTGTGAAGAATAAGCTGGGAAGACGTACCACGAAGGATCTGTTTGAGGAGTGTTTGCATAAATATGTTATAACCGACGCCATACGGGATAGGAATGTTCTGAAGTTTTCCATTGAATACATGAATACCGTAAAGGTAAAAGAGGGGATCGTTGATATAAAAGTAGAGGACATCAATACCGCTGAGGTACTAGAGGCTCCTGAACGATTGGAGAATAACGTTGATTTCATAATCAATAATCATAATCGTAAAACGCATAATAGGCGTTTTACGGCTATTCTTTGCGTTCAGAATGTAAAGACCCTTATTAAGTACTATGAGTTGTTCCAAACCAAAAAAGAAGCAGGTGAACACGATTTAAAAGTGGCGACAATTTACTCTTACCAAGCCAATCAGTTGGATGAAGATGCACAAGGCTTTATCCCAGATGAGGATTATGAGGATTTTGCAGCCGAACCTTCATCAAAATATGATTCAAAGCATACAAGGGACAAATTGGAAGAGTTTATTGGTGATTATAATCGGATGTTTAAAACCAATTATTCCACCAATGAATTTTATTCCTATTACAAGGATATTGGGAAGCGTGTAAAAAATAAACAGGTTGATATTTTATTGGTGGTCAATATGTTTTTGACGGGCTTCGACAGTAAACTGCTGAACACGATATATGTGGATAAGAACCTAAAGCATCATGGATTAATTCAAGCCTATTCACGTACCAACCGGATATTGGATGAGGTGAAATCCCAAGGCAATGTTGTTGCTTTTAGGAATCTTAAAGAAGCCACTGATGAAGCCATAACACTCTTTTCCAATAAAGAAGCCATTGAGGAAATCATAGTACAGCCTTATGAGGATTATATTGAAAAGTTTGATGAAGCCGTAGAGCGTGTGAAAGCCATTGCACCGACATTCGACAGTGTAAACGATTTGGTATCTGAAGCTGAGGAACTGGAATTTGTAAAGGCCTTTAGGGAATTGATGCGTGTTAAAAATGTACTTGGGACTTTTACTGAATTCAGTTTTGAGGATTTGGGAATGGACGAACAAACGTTTGAGAACTACAAAAGCAAGTATTTGGATCTGTACGATACAATAAGGTCGGAAACACAGAAAGAAAAGGTGTCTATTCTCAATGACATCGATTTTGAATTGGAGTTGATCAGAAGGGATGAAATTAATGTCACTTATATATTGACCCTATTGGCCAAACTTCACGATTCAGAGCCAAAAGAACAAGAAGGACAGCGGAAAGCAATTTCAGATATATTGGCTTCAGAGACACAATTAAGAAGCAAAAAAGAATTGATTGAGAAGTTCATAGAGGAAAATTTACCACTGATAACGGACTCAGAACTGGTAGCCAACGAGTTTGAATCCTTCTGGACAGTAGAGAAGAAAAAAGCCATACTTGGATTGGCAAAGGAAGAGGGCTTAGAATATAATAAGTTGGTTGATTTAGTGAGTAACTTCCTGTTCACTGAAAAGGAACCATTGCGTGATGAGATTATTGCCGTAATGCATGAAAGGCCAAGCCTTAAAGATAGAGCAACCTCATCAGGGAGGATCCTGAATAAGATTAAAGACTTCATAGAGACTTTTATTGACGGGATGGGATAATAATGCAATATGAAAAATAATATAACATACCAACGTAAACTTATAAAGGTGGAGTCCCGTTTGGGATTTCTGTATGTGCCATCTAAGGCTAGAAGTCTAATGCCCAATGAAAGCGGTGAAGTTAATGTGGTTATTAAAAATACTACTGATTCTCAAGTAAAAAAATATAATGCTGATTACAATCGTATTTTCGGCATGACTTCTTTTTATAATGAGCTTAGCGTATCTGTTGGAGATGTTTTAACGGTTGAGGTAACTAAAGAAATTATTACAATTAGTTCAAAGGAAGCTGAGTTAGTTGAAGATTCGGAAGAAACTGATGATGAGTATTTTATTGACACCTCTGGTTTATCTGCACAATCTAAGGGAAATATTGGTGAGGATAGGGTAAAGGAAATAATTCTCTTATATAGCCAAGGTCTTTTAAATGTTTTTAAACCGGTAATTGACGAAAGGGGAATAGATTTAATTGTGCTTAAAGAAAAGATATATAACCCAATTTACATACAAGTAAAAACACGTTTCAATGTCTATAAGCGGAATAGAATGATATTGAATATAAATGGGAATACTTTTAAGGCACACCATTCATATTACATAGTAGGTCTATCCTTCAATCCTGCAAAAATGGAGATGGATGAAGAAATACTTTTTTTACCCTCAAAGGATGTGACCAAGTTGGCAAGTCGTCTAACGAATGGAGATTATCGCATAACTATTTCAATGGCAAACGGGAAGACTTCCGGCAAATACAAAAAGTATTTTGTTTCCAAAGAAGAGATGGTGAATAAACTAATTGAGCGTATTGACCTAGTAAATGAAATCGTGAATTAATATATTCACCATGCTATAATTAAGGCCGATATTTTTAATGTTGCCAACAATCTTTTAATTGCTTAGTAATGTCAAACCCTATTAGACAACATTATATTCCACGTTCCTATCTAAAAAATTTTGCAACCACAGGGAAGAAAAATAAACAGTTTGTTGATGTTTATCAAATAGAGAACGAAGTCATCTTGGGGCAGGTAAGCACAAAAGATATTTGTGTGCAAAAAAACCTTTATACGATTCCTTCCGAAATGATTGAAGCAAAATACGCTCTGGAAAAGCATTATGCGGAAAATGTGGATGGAGAATATTCCAAAATTTATAATCTGTTAATTGATAAAAGTGTTCTGGAAGTTTCACCTGAGCAAAAAGTACAAGTATTGTATGTCTGCTTATCGCTATACTTTAGAACTCCTAGAATCCTAAATCTACAAAAGGATTTTAATAAAAAGATTTTTGAAAGGGCAGCAATGCTGGCCGATAATGATGGTGAAGTTAAACTAACATTTGGTGAAGAAGAAACTATCTCATTTCACATCAATGACATTGATAAAGTTAGGAAAGGGTATGACGAAAAGGCAAGAATAAAGTTTTTAATTCAACATCTTGAACAATGGGGAGATTTTGTGAGATTTAAATATGATTGTACAATAAATGTAATTGAAATTAAGGATTCAGATGCCCCAATCATAACATGTGATAATCCAATATCTATCAGACATTTTGAAACAAACCAGTTCAATGGACTGTATGACCCTAAAGCAGTCATTACAATGCCTCTGGATTCTAGGCGATACCTAGAAATTCATCCTAATGACCTTGCTAATGGTCAAACTAGGATAAATAGGTTAATACATGATAAAGATTTCGCATTTACAACTAATGCGGTGACGCATCAAAATGCTATGAGTTATTTGATTGCAAATAAAGGCGATATAGATAAGCATCTAAAGATTCAAAGAGAATATGAAGAAGATGAGAATGCTGAGAAATTCGTCGAGAAGGCAAAATTCAAAGCTGAGCAGATGACACTACTTACCGCTGTTATTGAAAATGAGGGGCTCCGGTCAAAAGAATGTGTATCAAAAATAAAGGATTTATTAAAACACCCACATTTTCAAGATGATGAGCAAATAATAAGGTTGAAAAAATTGCTTATAGCATTAAGAGCATGGGAATAATAAATCTTATATTTCTGTCACCTATATTGTCAACCAAAAAACAAAAGCCCCTTAAAAAGGGGCTTTACCATTGCTTTTGCGGAGAAAGAGGGATTCGAACCCCCGGAGGTGTGACCCTCAACAGTTTTCAAGACTGCCGCATTCGACCACTCTGCCATTTCTCCCAATGCGGGTGCAAATATAACAACCTTTTTAATTCTGAGAAAAAACCGACAACTTTATTTTTGTCAAGGTCAATTGAACAATACCCATTATTTTTGCCCCTATGCTTGAATGGTATTACTATTTGCTTTTGGTGGCGGTAGGTTTTGCAGTGGGTTTCATCAATACGGTGGCTGGCGGCGGATCGCTACTTTCCTTGCCGACCCTCATTTTTTTAGGTTTGCCAGCAGCCGTGGCCAATGGGACCAATAGGGTGGCCATTGTGGTGCAGACTGCCATGTCCACAGCGGGCTTCAAGAGCAAGGGCGTATCCACCTATCCGTTCAATGTTTATCTGGGATTTGCATCCTTTTTGGGCTCCATTATTGGGGCCTATATTGCTGTGGACATCAACGGGGAGACCTTCAACAGGATTTTGTCCATAGTGATGTTGGCAGTGGTGTTCATCATTGTTTTCACGCCAAAGATGCGATCGGAGCATATGGAAGAAAGGCTTACGGGAAAGTATCTTTGGGTAAGTGTCGTGGTGTTTTTCCTTTTCGGTATCTATGGCGGGTTCATCAATGCCGGACTTGGTTTTTTGATGATGCTGTTCAACCACTATTATAACCGAATGAATTTGGTGCGCTCCAATGCCACCAAAGTAGTGGTCGTGTTCATTTACATGTTGTCCGCCTTGGCGGTTTTTGCCCTAAATGACAAGGTCAACTGGAAAATGGGACTTATTTTGGCCATTGGCAATGGATCGGGAGCTTGGGTGGCAAGTCGATTCTCTGTTCAGAAAGGAGACGGGTTCATCAAGACTTTTTTGGTGGTGGTAGTGGTCATTATGGCGATCAAACTGTGGTTTATAGATCAATAACAATAAGAAAGAAATAAAATGCCTGGATTTGAATTTTTTGGGGACAAGGAAAGAAAGGAAGTACAAGATGTATTGGACACCGGCGTTTTGATGCGTTATGGTTTTGATGGTATGCGCAACGGGCATTGGAAGGCGCGTGAACTGGAGACCGCCCTTGCCAATAAGATGCAGACCGAACATGCCCACCTGGTGAGCAGTGGTACGGCAGCGTTGACGATTGCCCTGGCCAGTGCCGGTGTGGGGGCAGGAGATGAAGTGATCATGCCCACGTTCACCTTTGTCGCCAGTTTCGAGTCCATTTTGGCATTGGGGGCCATTCCTATATTGGTGGATATCGACGATACCCTTACCCTAAATCCCGAAGCCGTAAAAAAGGCCATAACGCCGAGGACCAAAGTGGTAATGCCCGTCCATATGTGCGGTTCCATGGCCAACTTGGCCGCATTGCGGGAAATTTGCGACGAACACAAGCTTCTGTTGCTCGAAGATGCCTGCCAGGCCATCGGTGGGAGTTATAAAGGCAAACCATTGGGCAGTATCGGTGATCTGGGCTGCTTTTCCTTCGATTATGTAAAAACGATCACGTGTGGCGAAGGGGGCGCTATCATCACCAACCATAAAGATTACTACGAGAACGCCCATAAATATTCCGATCATGGGCATGATCATGTAGGCAACGATAGGGGAGCGGAGCAACATCCCTTTTTGGGGTACAATTTTCGAATTTCTGAAATGAATGCGGCAGTCGGTTTGGCACAACTTTCCCGATTGGACGAATTTCTTTCCATCCAAAAAAGGAACTATGCCATATTGAGGGATGCCCTGTCACAAATCCCGGAAATCGTGTTCCGAAGTGTGCCCGAAGGAGGGGAGGAGAACTATTCGTTCCTCAGTTTTTTCCTTCCTTCGGAAGAACTGGCGCAAAAAGCCCACAAGGCACTGGGAGAAAATGGTGTGGACGCCTGTTTTTATTGGTACAAGAACAACTGGCACTACTACAAAAAGTGGGAACACCTCTCCCAACTGAAATCGCTGGGCCAATTGCCAAAAGAGGTAAGAGAAAACCTTCCCGACTATTCCAAGGCGGACTTTTCGGAATCGGACCATTGGATGGGTAGGACCATTTCCTGTTTGATCAAACTGGGATGGACCGAAGCAGAAGTAGGAGAAAGGGCCAAAAGAATGGTGGAGGCCATTAAAAAGGTTCTCTAGGCCGGTAAAAGTTCAAGCTCAAGTTTCAAGTTCAAGGAGGGAGCAGAATTTCAAGATTGGGGTTTCTAGTTTTGTATTGAAGGGTAAAGGGTAAATCCAATCTACAATGGACAATTAGCAATGACCAATAACTCAGTGACCGAATCATCCAAGTCTATTTTCTATAGTCTATGTTCTTTCGTCTCTTCCAACGTTTCGACTACGCTCAACGTGACACTTCTGACCTCGGACATCAGAATATAGAAGAATCCTTTTTTCGGGTCAGATTCTTCAAACACTCCGTGTTTTCAGAATGACAAGCACCACGAATAACTCAGTAACCGAATGACCTCATCCAGTGCAACTGGTCCCCTCGAGGGGACCTTAGGGGTGTTTTTTAGTGGACACGAATTGCACCAATATACACGAATAAATTTTCGGACTTCTGACTTCCGACAATCAAAGCATTTCTTTTTGGAGTGGAGATTCTTCAAACACTTCGTGTTTTCAGAATGACAAGCACCACGAATAACCCAGTAACCGAATCACCAAATAACAGAATAACCGAAATCTATTCTCTACGGTCTATGTTCTTTCGTCTCTTCGGACAACCCAATCATCAAATAAAAAACCACCGAAGGACACAACGGCCCCTCGGTGGCAAGATTATATCTATGTTAAGAAATAAGCTATTCCTATTGGATCAAAAACCCTCGCAGTTGGCCTCGTACCCGGCAGTTCCCGTGTACGTCCAGCCATAATTCTGGTTGAGGGTATTTGCATGTTGGGCGGATTCATTACAGAAAGTAAGACCATCCATGCCCAAAATGATGTCGTTGGGGCCGTTGTTTGCCATCACAAACTGTAACCAGCCCGACAGGGTGTCCCTCAGATGGGCTCTTGACAGACCGCAACCATCAAGCATAGAGGCCATATTTGTAACATTACCAATGTTCCAATTGCCCAGATTCTGATCAAAGGCAGTGGCCCCTTCGAACATAGAAGACATGATGGTAACATTGGAGGTGTCCCAGGAACTAATATCTTGGTTAAAGGAAGACGCACCTCGGAACATGTCTGACATTGTGGTCAAACTAGAGGTATCCCAACCACCAATGTCTTGATTAAAGGCAGTGGCCCGGCTGAACATACCTTCCAAACTCGTCACACTGGAGGTATCCCAACCGCCAATGTCCCCATTAAAGGCAGTGGCTCCAGCGAACATATAGGACATATCGGTCACATTGGAGGTGTCCCAACCGCTGATGTCCCCGTTAAAGGCGGCTGCCCCAATAAACATGCCTGACATATCTGTCACCTTAGCCAAGTCGGGTACATCCGTGGCATTATATGTCATTTCTACACATTCTTCAAAGGCACTGGATAGACTTTCCCATTCTATACTTCCCCACTGTTCAATTGACATTAAATTGTATACTGAGCTGTTTCCAATAAGGTAATGAATTGTGGGAAATTGTCCTTTTATAGCTACAGTATAGGTCCCTGCCACTGCATAGGTATGGGACTTAGGGGTACCGCTAGTGACCTGTTCCACGGTGCCGTCTCCCCAATCAATGGCATAGTCGTAGGTAAGGTTGACATCCGTGCCAATAACAATCTCCTCATTCGCTACTGTGGTCTTCCAAGTGGTGATAAATGAGGCAGGGTCATCGGCGAGGCCGACTTCTCCACCTTCGTTCACGTTGGTCACCTTGATGGTGATCTGTGCGGTGGCGGTCTTGTCGCCGTCGCTCACCCGTACGGTAATGCTGTGCTGTGTCTTGGTCTCGAAGTCCAGGGTCTTGCCCGCCAAGAGGGAGAGTGCCCCTGCAGGAGTGATCTCGAAGAGGTCGGT
>NZ_QBUK01000019.1 GCF_003058265.1 Flagellimonas amoyensis | reverse complement strand
AAGGGGCTTGAGGAAGGCGGCGACCTACTCTCCCACCTGGTGTGGCAGTACCATCGGCGCTGACGGGCTTAACTTCCCTGTTCGGAATGGAAAGGGGTGGGCCCCGTCGCCATGGCCACCTAGATTTTATCCTGAACTTGTTTCAGGACCTCCTTGTCCAAAGGTCATAAGGTGCAAGAAGGGAATTTCATCAAATTGATATGACATATGTTGGGACGGACCTTTGGCAGGGCCGAAAAAAGAGTCAACGAAGTATTTGTTTATAAGGAACCGCGACAGGGCGGTGCGCAAGCTTACGGGCAATTAGTACCGCTCGGCTACATGCATCGCTGCACTTCCACCTACGGCCTATCGACGTGGTCATCTCCCACGGCCCTTTAAAGAGATCTCATCTTGTGGCGGGTTTCGCGCTTATATGCCTTCAGCGCTTATCCCATCCCGACTTAGCTACCCGGCGATGCCCCTGGCGGGACAACCGGCGCACCAGCGGTCGGTCCAGTTCGGTCCTCTCGTACTAGAACCAGATCCACTCAAATCTCTCACGCCCGCAGTAGATAGAGACCGAACTGTCTCACGACGTTCTGAACCCAGCTCGCGTGCCACTTTAATGGGCGAACAGCCCAACCCTTGGGACCTTCTCCAGCCCCAGGATGTGACGAGCCGACATCGAGGTGCCAAACCCCCCCGTCGATGTGAGCTCTTGGGGGAGATCAGCCTGTTATCCCCGGCGTACCTTTTATCCTTTGAGCGATGGCCCTTCCATGCGGAACCACCGGATCACTATGCCCTACTTTCGTACCTGTTCGACCTGTATGTCTCACAGTCAAGCGCCCTTGTGCCATTGCACTCTGCACACGATTGCCAACCGTGTTGAGGGCACCTTTGGAAGCCTCCGTTACTCTTTTGGAGGCGACCACCCCAGTCAAACTACCCACCACGCACTGTCCCCATCGCTGGGTTAGGCCCCGGACAAACGAAGGCTGGTATTTCAACAACGGATCCACACTGCCTGGCGACAGCGCTTCAAATCCTCCCAGCTATCCTACACATCCCTTGCCCAGGGTCAATACGAAGCTATAGTAAAGGTGCACGGGGTCTTTTCGTCCCACTGCGGGTAACCGGCATCTTCACCGATACTACAATTTCACCGAGATCATGGTCGAGACAGTGCCCAGATCGTTGCACCATTCGTGCAGGTCGGAACTTACCCGACAAGGAATTTCGCTACCTTAGGACCGTTATAGTTACGGCCGCCGTTTACCGGGGCTTCAGTTCAATGCTTCACCTTGCGGCTGACATCTCCCTTTAACCTTCCGGCACCGGGCAGGTGTCAGGCCCTATACGTCATCTTTCGATTTGGCAGAGCCCTGTGTTTTTGATAAACAGTCGCCTGGGCCAGTTCACTGCGGCTCCCCCGGAGGGGAGCGACGCTTCTCCCGAAGTTACGCGTCCATTTTGCCTAGTTCCTTGACCATGAATCTCTCGAGCGCCTTAGAATTCTCATCCCGACCACCTGTGTCGGTTTACGGTACGGGCCGCAATGCTCGCTTTTCTTGGAGGCGCCTCCGCTGGATTATCACCGCGGCCGTGGCCTTGGTGTACTATCCCCGAGGGTTCAACGTGCTATTCCGTCAGCACGCACCAACCTCGGCGCCCCGTCACTTTTGTCGCATTGCGGGTACGGGAATGTTGACCCGTTGCCCATCCACTGCCCCTTCCGGGTTCGTGTTAGGTCCCGACTGACCCCCGGCTGATTAGCATGGCCGGGGAAACCTTGGTCTTTCGGCGTGCGGGTTTCTCGCCCGCATTATCGTTACTTATGCCTACATTTTCGTTTCCGTACGCTCCACGGGACCTCGCAGGCCCGCTTCATCGCAGAACGGAATGCTCCCCTACCACTCCTTGGAGTCCATAGCTTCGGTAATGTGCTTATGCCCGATCATTATCCATGCGGGACCGCTCGACCAGTGAGCTGTTACGCACTCTTTAAATGGATGGCTGCTTCCAAGCCAACATCCTGGCTGTCTGTGCAGTCCCACCGCGTTTTGTCAACTTAGCACATATTTGGGGACCTTAGCTGATGGTCCGGGTTCTTTCCCTCTCGGACATGGACCTTAGCACCCATGCCCTCACTGCCCTGAAACATTATATAGCATTCGGAGTTTGTCAGGAATTGGTAGGCGGTGAAGCCCCCGCATCCAATCAGTAGCTCTACCTCTATATAACTATCAGGACGCTGCACCTAAATGCATTTCGGGGAGTACGAGCTATTTCCGAGCTTGATTGGCCTTTCACCCCTACCCACAGGTCATCCCAAGACTTTTCAACGTCAACGGGTTCGGTCCTCCACTGTGTGTTACCACAGCTTCAACCTGCCCATGGGTAGATCGCACGGTTTCGCGTCTACTACTACCGACTAAAGCGCCCTGTTCAGACTCGCTTTCGCTGCGGCTGCGCACCTGAGGTGCTTAACCTTGCCGGTAAAAGTAACTCGTAGGCTCATTATGCAAAAGGCACGCCGTCACCCCCAAAGGGGCTCCGACCGCTTGTAGGCGTATGGTTTCAGGGTCTTTTTCACTCCGTTGTTCACGGTTCTTTTCACCTTTCCCTCACGGTACTGGTCCACTATCGGTCTCTCAGGAGTATTTAGTCTTGGCGGATGGTCCCGCCGGATTCACACAGGGTTTCACGTGCCCCGCGCTACTCAGGATACCACTATCTTTAACGCTCCTTGCCCGTACGGGACTGTCACCCATATCGTGCAGCTTTCCAACTGCTTCCGGTTCGTCACGCAAAGAATGTCGTGGTCCTACAACCCCAACATTGCCGAAACAACATTGGTTTGGACTAATCCGATTTCGCTCGCCACTACTCTCGGAATCACTTTTGTTTTCTCTTCCTCCGCCTACTTAGATGTTTCAGTTCAGCGGGTTCGCCCACCTTGCGGTGTGACAGGCCTTCAACCTGCCGGGTTGCCCCATTCGGACACCCACGGATCAAAGCTCATGTGCAGCTCCCCGTGGATTTTCGCAGCTTATCGCGTCCTTCGTCGCCTCTGAGAGCCTAGGCATCCCCCATACGCCCTTCTTTTGCTTGTCGCACCTGTACCTGAGTACAAATGCCCTCTCGTAATCCTTATATATTCTATTCTACTTCGTGTTTCTTCTTTTGACTTCGCCATGATGACCTAAATCATCACGCTCCGTCCCAATATGTCAATGAACTTGTGGCCAATCGCCTCCGATATAAAACAATCAGCGGACGATATTTGCCGTGGTGGAGAATAAGGGAGTCGAACCCTTGACCTCCTGCGTGCAAGGCAGGCGCTCTAGCCAGCTGAGCTAATTCCCCATTATCTGTGGTCAGTTAACAGTCAACAGTTAACAGTACTATATAACGGTAACCCAACACCTAGAATTTCCTATTCAATACTTTTTTAAAGAACTTTTATAAACCTTGAACCTATGACTCAAAACCTATAACTTGCGGCTGTGCCGCATCCGTAGTCTCAGGCAGACTCGAACTGCCGACCTCTACATTATCAGTGTAGCGCTCTAACCAGCTGAGCTATGAGACTGTCTTGGCCTAAAATTGCCAGTATATCAAAAAAACATATCGCAGACAGCGAAAGGGAAAAAACCATCCCGATGCAGGACCGGAAAACATTCCGGGCGTCATCTTCTCTAGAAAGGAGGTGTTCCAGCCGCACCTTCCGGTACGGCTACCTTGTTACGACTTAGCCCTAGTTACCGATTTTGCCCTAGGCCGCTCCTTGCGGTGACGGACTTCAGGCACTCCCGGCTTCCATGGCTTGACGGGCGGTGTGTACAAGGCCCGGGAACGTATTCACCGGATCATGGCTGATATCCGATTACTAGCGATTCCAGCTTCACGGGGTCGAGTTGCAGACCCCGATCCGAACTGTGACCGGTTTTATAGATCCGCGCCCCCTTGCGGGGTGGCTTCCCTCTGTACCGGCCATTGTAGCACGTGTGTGGCCCAGGACGTAAGGGCCGTGATGATTTGACGTCGTCCCCACCTTCCTCACGGTTTGCACCGGCAGTCCCGTTAGAGTCCCCGACTTGACTCGCTGGCAACTAACGGTAGGGGTTGCGCTCGTTATAGGACTTAACCTGACACCTCACGGCACGAGCTGACGACAACCATGCAGCACCTTGCAGGCAGTCCGAAGAAAGGGATGTCTCCACCCCATGCAGCCTGCATTTAAGCCCTGGTAAGGTTCCTCGCGTATCATCGAATTAAACCACATGCTCCACCGCTTGTGCGGGCCCCCGTCAATTCCTTTGAGTTTCAACCTTGCGGTCGTACTCCCCAGGTGGGATACTTATCACTTTCGCTTGGCCACGGAGACAAAGTCCCCACAGCTAGTATCCATCGTTTACGGCGTGGACTACCGGGGTATCTAATCCCGTTCGCTACCCACGCTTTCGTCCATCAGCGTCAGTCGATGGTTGGTCACCTGCCTTCGCGATCGGTGTTCTATGTGATATCTATGCATTTCACCGCTACACCACATGTTCCGGCAACCCCACCATGACTCAAGACCTGCAGTATCAAAGGCAATTTTATGGTTGAGCCACAAACTTTCACCCCTGACTTACAGGCCCGCCTACGGACCCTTTAAACCCAATGATTCCGGATAACGCTCGGACCCTCCGTATTACCGCGGCTGCTGGCACGGAGTTAGCCGGTCCTTATTCTTACGGTACCGTCAGTAGGGCACACGTGCCCTTTTTTCTTCCCGTATAAAAGCAGTTTACAACCCATAGGGCCGTCATCCTGCACGCGGCATGGCTGGATCAGTCTTCCGACCATTGTCCAATATTCCTCACTGCTGCCTCCCGTAGGAGTCTGGTCCGTGTCTCAGTACCAGTGTGGGGGATCCCCCTCTCAGGGCCCCTAACCATCGTTGCCTTGGTAAGCCGTTACCTTACCAACTAGCTAATGGTACGCATGGCCATCCCTGTCCGATAAATCTTTAACCACACCATCATGCGATGGCGCGGTACCATGGGGCATTAATCCAAGTTTCCCTGGGCTATTCCCTTGACAGGGGCAGGTTCCATACGCGTTCCGCACCCGTGCGCCGGTCTCAAAGATGCAAGCATCTTCTACCCCTCGACTTGCATGTGTTAGGCCTGCCGCTAGCGTTCATCCTGAGCCAGGATCAAACTCTTCATTGTCTATCGTTAAATATCTATTCAGACATCCCACGAACAATTCCCAGTCCTTGACATCAAAATGGTTCTATTCTTTTCTTACGCTGTCTATTGCAATATGTATATGAACTTCTT
>NZ_QBUK01000018.1 GCF_003058265.1 Flagellimonas amoyensis | reverse complement strand
TCGCCACCGTACAGAATACTTTTAGCTGTATCAAACTGCATACCAGTTACGATACCTTCTTTCTTTTTGGTATACTTGTACTCATCGCGTTCTTCATGCGCCATAATAGATTGGCGATAGTCATCACGATTGATATTATAAAACCCGGGATTCTTAGCAATAAATTCACGAGCCCAAGTACTCTTACCAGAACCAGGACAGCCAATAGTCAAAATAATCTTTTTGGATCCCGCTTTATCATCATCATCAGAACCACCACCACCAGAACCACCACCACCACTAGTACCACCAATCTGTTCTCTGTGAGCCTCAATAATATCGTTATCCTCCATGTCCAAATCTTCAGGGGTCTGATCAGCTTGAATTCTAATACCGTCGTACAAGAATCTTAAGGAGTCCATTTCCTTACCCTGTCTTTTAGCGAACGCTTCCATCAGCCTTCTTAAAGGAGTGGTCTTTTTGATCTTGAAGAAGATCTCTGAAGATCCATCGGACACCTTTAAATTGATGTGAGTCTCAGGCTTGACTTCTGGCTTGACCTCTGGCTTAGCTTCTTGATTGACTTCTGAGTCCGACATATGGCTGCCGCGCGGCACCAGGCCGCTGCTGTGATGATGATGATGATGGCTGCTGCCCATGGTATATCTCCTTCTTAAAGTTAAACAAAATTATTTCTAGAGGGGAATTGTTATCCGCTCACAATTCCCCTATAGTGAGTCGTATTAATTTCGCGGGATCGAGATCTCGATCCTCTACGCCGGACGCATCGTGGCCGGCATCACCGGCGCCACAGGTGCGGTTGCTGGCGCCTATATCGCCGACATCACCGATGGGGAAGATCGGGCTCGCCACTTCGGGCTCATGAGCGCTTGTTTCGGCGTGGGTATGGTGGCAGGCCCCGTGGCCGGGGGACTGTTGGGCGCCATCTCCTTGCATGCACCATTCCTTGCGGCGGCGGTGCTCAACGGCCTCAACCTACTACTGGGCTGCTTCCTAATGCAGGAGTCGCATAAGGGAGAGCGTCGAGATCCCGGACACCATCGAATGGCGCAAAACCTTTCGCGGTATGGCATGATAGCGCCCGGAAGAGAGTCAATTCAGGGTGGTGAATGTGAAACCAGTAACGTTATACGATGTCGCAGAGTATGCCGGTGTCTCTTATCAGACCGTTTCCCGCGTGGTGAACCAGGCCAGCCACGTTTCTGCGAAAACGCGGGAAAAAGTGGAAGCGGCGATGGCGGAGCTGAATTACATTCCCAACCGCGTGGCACAACAACTGGCGGGCAAACAGTCGTTGCTGATTGGCGTTGCCACCTCCAGTCTGGCCCTGCACGCGCCGTCGCAAATTGTCGCGGCGATTAAATCTCGCGCCGATCAACTGGGTGCCAGCGTGGTGGTGTCGATGGTAGAACGAAGCGGCGTCGAAGCCTGTAAAGCGGCGGTGCACAATCTTCTCGCGCAACGCGTCAGTGGGCTGATCATTAACTATCCGCTGGATGACCAGGATGCCATTGCTGTGGAAGCTGCCTGCACTAATGTTCCGGCGTTATTTCTTGATGTCTCTGACCAGACACCCATCAACAGTATTATTTTCTCCCATGAAGACGGTACGCGACTGGGCGTGGAGCATCTGGTCGCATTGGGTCACCAGCAAATCGCGCTGTTAGCGGGCCCATTAAGTTCTGTCTCGGCGCGTCTGCGTCTGGCTGGCTGGCATAAATATCTCACTCGCAATCAAATTCAGCCGATAGCGGAACGGGAAGGCGACTGGAGTGCCATGTCCGGTTTTCAACAAACCATGCAAATGCTGAATGAGGGCATCGTTCCCACTGCGATGCTGGTTGCCAACGATCAGATGGCGCTGGGCGCAATGCGCGCCATTACCGAGTCCGGGCTGCGCGTTGGTGCGGATATCTCGGTAGTGGGATACGACGATACCGAAGACAGCTCATGTTATATCCCGCCGTTAACCACCATCAAACAGGATTTTCGCCTGCTGGGGCAAACCAGCGTGGACCGCTTGCTGCAACTCTCTCAGGGCCAGGCGGTGAAGGGCAATCAGCTGTTGCCCGTCTCACTGGTGAAAAGAAAAACCACCCTGGCGCCCAATACGCAAACCGCCTCTCCCCGCGCGTTGGCCGATTCATTAATGCAGCTGGCACGACAGGTTTCCCGACTGGAAAGCGGGCAGTGAGCGCAACGCAATTAATGTAAGTTAGCTCACTCATTAGGCACCGGGATCTCGACCGATGCCCTTGAGAGCCTTCAACCCAGTCAGCTCCTTCCGGTGGGCGCGGGGCATGACTATCGTCGCCGCACTTATGACTGTCTTCTTTATCATGCAACTCGTAGGACAGGTGCCGGCAGCGCTCTGGGTCATTTTCGGCGAGGACCGCTTTCGCTGGAGCGCGACGATGATCGGCCTGTCGCTTGCGGTATTCGGAATCTTGCACGCCCTCGCTCAAGCCTTCGTCACTGGTCCCGCCACCAAACGTTTCGGCGAGAAGCAGGCCATTATCGCCGGCATGGCGGCCCCACGGGTGCGCATGATCGTGCTCCTGTCGTTGAGGACCCGGCTAGGCTGGCGGGGTTGCCTTACTGGTTAGCAGAATGAATCACCGATACGCGAGCGAACGTGAAGCGACTGCTGCTGCAAAACGTCTGCGACCTGAGCAACAACATGAATGGTCTTCGGTTTCCGTGTTTCGTAAAGTCTGGAAACGCGGAAGTCAGCGCCCTGCACCATTATGTTCCGGATCTGCATCGCAGGATGCTGCTGGCTACCCTGTGGAACACCTACATCTGTATTAACGAAGCGCTGGCATTGACCCTGAGTGATTTTTCTCTGGTCCCGCCGCATCCATACCGCCAGTTGTTTACCCTCACAACGTTCCAGTAACCGGGCATGTTCATCATCAGTAACCCGTATCGTGAGCATCCTCTCTCGTTTCATCGGTATCATTACCCCCATGAACAGAAATCCCCCTTACACGGAGGCATCAGTGACCAAACAGGAAAAAACCGCCCTTAACATGGCCCGCTTTATCAGAAGCCAGACATTAACGCTTCTGGAGAAACTCAACGAGCTGGACGCGGATGAACAGGCAGACATCTGTGAATCGCTTCACGACCACGCTGATGAGCTTTACCGCAGCTGCCTCGCGCGTTTCGGTGATGACGGTGAAAACCTCTGACACATGCAGCTCCCGGAGACGGTCACAGCTTGTCTGTAAGCGGATGCCGGGAGCAGACAAGCCCGTCAGGGCGCGTCAGCGGGTGTTGGCGGGTGTCGGGGCGCAGCCATGACCCAGTCACGTAGCGATAGCGGAGTGTATACTGGCTTAACTATGCGGCATCAGAGCAGATTGTACTGAGAGTGCACCATTGCGGTGTGAAATACCGCACAGATGCGTAAGGAGAAAATACCGCATCAGGCGCTCTTCCGCTTCCTCGCTCACTGACTCGCTGCGCTCGGTCGTTCGGCTGCGGCGAGCGGTATCAGCTCACTCAAAGGCGGTAATACGGTTATCCACAGAATCAGGGGATAACGCAGGAAAGAACATGTGAGCAAAAGGCCAGCAAAAGGCCAGGAACCGTAAAAAGGCCGCGTTGCTGGCGTTTTTCCATAGGCTCCGCCCCCCTGACGAGCATCACAAAAATCGACGCTCAAGTCAGAGGTGGCGAAACCCGACAGGACTATAAAGATACCAGGCGTTTCCCCCTGGAAGCTCCCTCGTGCGCTCTCCTGTTCCGACCCTGCCGCTTACCGGATACCTGTCCGCCTTTCTCCCTTCGGGAAGCGTGGCGCTTTCTCATAGCTCACGCTGTAGGTATCTCAGTTCGGTGTAGGTCGTTCGCTCCAAGCTGGGCTGTGTGCACGAACCCCCCGTTCAGCCCGACCGCTGCGCCTTATCCGGTAACTATCGTCTTGAGTCCAACCCGGTAAGACACGACTTATCGCCACTGGCAGCAGCCACTGGTAACAGGATTAGCAGAGCGAGGTATGTAGGCGGTGCTACAGAGTTCTTGAAGTGGTGGCCTAACTACGGCTACACTAGAAGGACAGTATTTGGTATCTGCGCTCTGCTGAAGCCAGTTACCTTCGGAAAAAGAGTTGGTAGCTCTTGATCCGGCAAACAAACCACCGCTGGTAGCGGTGGTTTTTTTGTTTGCAAGCAGCAGATTACGCGCAGAAAAAAAGGATCTCAAGAAGATCCTTTGATCTTTTCTACGGGGTCTGACGCTCAGTGGAACGAAAACTCACGTTAAGGGATTTTGGTCATGAACAATAAAACTGTCTGCTTACATAAACAGTAATACAAGGGGTGTTATGAGCCATATTCAACGGGAAACGTCTTGCTCTAGGCCGCGATTAAATTCCAACATGGATGCTGATTTATATGGGTATAAATGGGCTCGCGATAATGTCGGGCAATCAGGTGCGACAATCTATCGATTGTATGGGAAGCCCGATGCGCCAGAGTTGTTTCTGAAACATGGCAAAGGTAGCGTTGCCAATGATGTTACAGATGAGATGGTCAGACTAAACTGGCTGACGGAATTTATGCCTCTTCCGACCATCAAGCATTTTATCCGTACTCCTGATGATGCATGGTTACTCACCACTGCGATCCCCGGGAAAACAGCATTCCAGGTATTAGAAGAATATCCTGATTCAGGTGAAAATATTGTTGATGCGCTGGCAGTGTTCCTGCGCCGGTTGCATTCGATTCCTGTTTGTAATTGTCCTTTTAACAGCGATCGCGTATTTCGTCTCGCTCAGGCGCAATCACGAATGAATAACGGTTTGGTTGATGCGAGTGATTTTGATGACGAGCGTAATGGCTGGCCTGTTGAACAAGTCTGGAAAGAAATGCATAAACTTTTGCCATTCTCACCGGATTCAGTCGTCACTCATGGTGATTTCTCACTTGATAACCTTATTTTTGACGAGGGGAAATTAATAGGTTGTATTGATGTTGGACGAGTCGGAATCGCAGACCGATACCAGGATCTTGCCATCCTATGGAACTGCCTCGGTGAGTTTTCTCCTTCATTACAGAAACGGCTTTTTCAAAAATATGGTATTGATAATCCTGATATGAATAAATTGCAGTTTCATTTGATGCTCGATGAGTTTTTCTAAGAATTAATTCATGAGCGGATACATATTTGAATGTATTTAGAAAAATAAACAAATAGGGGTTCCGCGCACATTTCCCCGAAAAGTGCCACCTAAATTGTAAGCGTTAATATTTTGTTAAAATTCGCGTTAAATTTTTGTTAAATCAGCTCATTTTTTAACCAATAGGCCGAAATCGGCAAAATCCCTTATAAATCAAAAGAATAGACCGAGATAGGGTTGAGTGTTGTTCCAGTTTGGAACAAGAGTCCACTATTAAAGAACGTGGACTCCAACGTCAAAGGGCGAAAAACCGTCTATCAGGGCGATGGCCCACTACGTGAACCATCACCCTAATCAAGTTTTTTGGGGTCGAGGTGCCGTAAAGCACTAAATCGGAACCCTAAAGGGAGCCCCCGATTTAGAGCTTGACGGGGAAAGCCGGCGAACGTGGCGAGAAAGGAAGGGAAGAAAGCGAAAGGAGCGGGCGCTAGGGCGCTGGCAAGTGTAGCGGTCACGCTGCGCGTAACCACCACACCCGCCGCGCTTAATGCGCCGCTACAGGGCGCGTCCCATTCGCCAATCCGGATATAGTTCCTCCTTTCAGCAAAAAACCCCTCAAGACCCGTTTAGAGGCCCCAAGGGGTTATGCTAGTTATTGCTCAGCGGTGGCAGCAGCCAACTCAGCTTCCTTTCGGGCTTTGTTAGCAGCCGGATCTCAGTGGTGGTGGTGGTGGTGCTCGAGTTAAAAATCTCCCGAAGCGACTTGCCAGCATTCAACACCGATACGACGCCACATTTCAACTACTTGAGTTCGGTCATCAATAGCTAATTTCACGTCAAAATGCGGTGCAATGTGTTTCCAGAAAATTTCTTCTTTAACTACATCGTCTTTACGGGTATCGCCTTGTTCGCGCTGACATTGCATAACTAATGGAACGCCAGCAATGTCCTCAACCCATTTACGGGTCATACGATAATATTTCGTTGGGTCTTCTTTAGTTCCACTTTCACGACCTGAAACGACTACGATTTGATAACCCATAAGAGCATACATCTTAGACAGTTCAACAACCATAGGATTGATAACATCGGTATCGCATTTTTCAAGGTCATAAGGACCACGACCATTCATTTTAGCTAGTGTACCATCAACATCAAAAATAACTGCTTTTGGTTTACCAGGAGTCCCATTATATACTGGAAGACCGAGATACTCTCGCATGCTTTTATACATTGAACGTAAAACATCAATTGGTACTGCTTTAGTTCCGCGTTTTGAGTTACGTTTAACCAATTCAGTCCAAGGAACATCAAACACTTTATGTTCAACTTTCCAGCCGTATTCTTTGGCAAAAGTTTCCCATGCTAGGCGACGTTCAGGATTCAGGTTAGTATCTGAAATGATTACTCCCTTAACAGAATCGCCACCGTACAGAATACTTTTAGCTGTATCAAACTGCATACCAGTTACGATACCTTCTTTCTTTTTGGTATACTT
>NZ_QBUK01000017.1 GCF_003058265.1 Flagellimonas amoyensis | reverse complement strand
ATGTAAATTATAGTACAAGTTGTGACATATAACGTCCTACGTGATTTTTTGGTGTTCCGATAAAATATGTGGGAAAAGGTATCGATTGTTAAAGGAAGAACCGACTGTTAGTTGAAGTTGATTACACGTCACCCAGTCGGTTCTTTATAAATATCGTAATAATATGTCCGACCAATTTACGACAATTGGCCCTAAACGCCAACGCCGTCTGACGAAAATCGTCAAAAAGCATGAAAAAAAGGAGTTGTTGACCCTTGACAAAATTCACGTTATGCGTGATACTCCTTTCGATCCCAAGACTTTCAAACGCCACGCAAGGCAGTATTTTGCTACCCAAATGTTGGGTACTCGGATGGTTCTTTCCCATCCCTTTACAGACGTTCATGGCCGTCACCTTAAGAGTGTTGTACTGGACTTTTCCAAGTTCAAAAAAGACGGTTATGTGCATGTTCAGCCGTTCCACCCCGTGAACGATAACCATTATGGTATGACCGAAGTGGATTACAGGTTTTGGCTTCACGTCAAAAGCCATCGTGATCTATACAAAAAACTATTGACCCACAAACTGCTATAGGATGAAATCCTGTAGGCGGTGCAAGTTTTTTAGGCTCCACCTTGACCGAAATAAGGATGTTGGCCTGTGCTCCCAATGGATCCAGACCGAATTTGCTCATGATAGTTGTGACTGGTTCAAACCAAGGGAATTTCCCAAGCTTAAACACGACCCTTGGACAATCAACGGTAAGACTTGGTGGGAATGGATTTGCCTCACCCGTGGTGTTGACTGTATGACTGGTGCACCATTGGAATACTGGAAAATCAAAGAGGTTGCGGAAAAGTTCGGCATTCCTCTCAATGACATAGAAAAGTACAAAAAGAACAAAGTAAAACAATTGGAATTGATATGGCACTTGAATTAGGAGATCTAAAGCGTGGTGATTATTTCTATTTTTCTGACCAGCCCCGCCGTTTAGTTTATCGCTTTGAATACCGTGGTTATGATGATGTCATGGACGACTGGTATTGCGTTTATAGCTATAACGGGAAGTTTTATAGGACGCCTTGGCATTGGCTTTACGTTGAAAGGGCATGACCATTTCCCAAGGACTTGTAAAAGTCGTTTTCGGCAATAGAATAGATGGTGCTTCACATTCTGTTTGGCATCGGATTTCCCGTAGAAAGTGGACTTCCTTGGAGCGATATTACGGCTCATTGCCCAATTTCTATTATGCGAAGGTTTACGAATACAAACGACTTGGCAAAAGAAAAGGCTTCCCGACAAAACAAATCGGCTATATCCATTGGGATAAGGACGGAATCTTGACCACTAACATTTTTTGATTACCTCCTGCCATTCACCCGCGCTTAACAGCGTAGCGTTTGCGAATACAATTTTTGAACACAAACAACCATGAAAATGAAACTCGACTTAAGATTTTGGAAGGTTCGCCCTTCAACAACCAAGGAACTTGGCCTTGCAATGGTCTGGACAATCCTCATTTGTGCGAATCTCCTTGCCCTTACATGGACATTTTTAGAACTTTTAAAACATTATGGACTATGTTAAAAACTGAAAAACAAGGCGTTAACGTCCCCGATAGGTATAACGGGGACTTACTCGATGCGGTCTATTCCTTCAACATGGACTATCTTATTTTGAACCTCTCGGGCAAACCATTTACGGGCATCCGTGACGGATTGAAAATAGAGGCTGCCGACTACGGGACAAAGGTGTACCAACATCGTGCGGAACTCACCTATTTGGATGAAGTTTTCGGCTCTATTGTATATAGCCCTCGAAGCAGCGTTATCAACGAAAATTTGGTACAGATGCAAATCGAAAACCATCTATTTTACACCTTGACCCCTGACGAATTGAGGGAACAGGTCAAAACCGTGATAGATATTCTGGGCCTCGAATTTGAAGGTATCAACCGCATGGACTTGGCACTCGATTTCAGCGGAAACCATCACGATGTACCAAGTATGCTGCGGAACATCTTTAACGGGGAGTGCTTGATCTCTGGCCGTGAAAAGGATTTCAATGTCTATACCAAGACAAGAAAAGGCCAAGTACGTTACACGGGCATGCAATTGGGTAAGCGTTCATCTTCACGATTTTGTAGGATATACAACAAGACCCTGCAAATGGAAAAAGAAGCCTTAAAGCCCTATATAAAGGATGTTTGGGACAAAATTGGTCTGGACGGTGAAATCTGGCGTTTTGAGTATCAGTTATCAAATAAGTTCTTGACCGAAATGGAAGGGCTTACCATCGACAATATTTTTGATAGGCAGTACCTTTTTGGCCTGTTCCAAGCTGCACGATCTAACCATTTTGAGTTAAGGGAAAACACGGGCAAAACTGAAGTGAACAAGGAAAAGGAATACCGGTTCATTGATTTTTCGGTTGTGAAAAAATCAATCTCAATCTTTTCCGGAATAGTCGGAAAATTGGCCCGTACAATCAAAGAAACCTTTATCGGCCAACAACGGATGATAAAAGGGTTGCTCCGCTCCTACTTTTCAAGGAACCATGATATTAGGTTCCTCCTGCCAATCCGTAGGATTCTGGACGATTTCGACCTATGGGAATGGTACAATACCAAATTCAGCCAATACGTGGCCGAATTCAGGCAAAGGGAATTGATAAAGATTATCTCCCTGAATCAATATGAAATGGATTTCCAACTTGAATGCTAAGCTATGGTGGTTACTAAGAAAATGTTTGCAGCCTATTTGGGTATTCATCCGACCAATATCAAGCCTTATTACGAAAGCTATTTAGAAGATTTAGGACTAAAAAGGAGTTATTTATTGATTTCAGATATCGCCCGTTTAGATGGTGTAACCGTAAAGTATGTATCTGAAATAATTGGAGTGAAAATTCCTTGTGATTGCGATTTTGTTCCTAAGAGATAGATTTATTTTAATATAATTCCTAGTAGCGCAATGAGCAATGCAATAATTACCCCTATTGCCCATTTCACATTATTTTTATCTCTATACCATACTTGATTCAAAAATTCATTGTTTAGGTATGCTTTTTCACCTTTAATAAGTATAAAGTAGTGCTCTGCTCCTGTGTTATTATTGTAGTCAGATACAATATAGATTTCTTCTTCAAGATGGTCTAAAATGGTTTGAGTTGTGGAAATATCTTTATTTATTTTATTGGAAATTTCATGGGTTGTATTGTCGTAGTCCTTAATTGAAGTATTAGTTCCTGTGCTAAATTCATAAAGGTGTTTGAGGATTTGGTGCTTTTTATAATTTACTCCCATTTTGGATGTCTTTAGTGCCTAGTTAAGATAATTAAAATTAATTGATTCATACCGATACTTAGCGATTCTAAATAAGGCACTCCCCTACTCTATATGTTTGCTTCATAATCATTTGATAAAAACATTAGTGATATGAAATTAGCAAGTGCCGTAGCTGCAAACTCATTGGTTTTCGAGGTCGATGTACCAAGTCAGGGGCTTTTGTTCGGTGACGATCTTCCCGAAGGCGCAAAAATCAAGGTTGATTTGATTCAGCCCAATGCCAACGATGTTAACCGAATCCCAGAACTTCCGATTGTCGATATTTTCGATATCAACAATTATTTGGGTTTTGATGGCATCATCAACAAAGATGTGGCGGGTGGCCTGTTTAAAAATTACCCTGTTGTAATTTTTGCCCACAACGGTGTATTGCCCTTCGATGACGATGTGAAGTATAAGGTTACTTTGACCGAATTGGACGGTGCAACTTTTGATGTGTTCAACATTGACAATCAGAATTTGGCCTCTACTCCTGTTGTCATCAAAAAGGCTGAAGTAAAACAGACCACGGCCGAAAAGATGGAGCATTACAAGGATGTTGATTTCCTTTTGTTCAATGGTGCCACCGACCCAACCAAACTATCCTTTTTGGTCAATGACAGGAATGCAGACGGCACAATAAAGGTTCGCAAGGTCGAAATTTCTCATGAGCAAATGAGTGCCTACATGGCAAAGCATGAAATTACCCAATATGATACCATTGACGGTATATATTCAAACGGGTTAACTTCTTTGGGCTTTCCTATCAGTGAATTGGATGCCATCACCATCCACCACGATACTGCCGAAAACGAGGATTTGAAGTACCTCACGGTGGACTACAAACTCCCTTCCGAAAGATAAAAATCAGGTCGTTCATAATGCGAAAAGCCCCTAAAGTTAAGGGTTAGGGGCTTTCTTTTAAACAATACAATACTATGGCATCATCCGTAATAAGTGCAGGTTCGTCAATACAACCAGTTTCCACTACACCCCCCTTGATTGGTGGCGGTTCTGGGTCTGGTGGCGTGCTTGCCTTGGTTTCAAGCCTTGCGCCCGTTACGGGCTTGTTGGGCGGTCTGGTGAGTTCTGAAACCATCAATAAGACAATAGGCCAAGCCTTAAAGGATGGCTTTAAGTGTTGGGGCGCAACATGGACACCCACAAGGGCGGAAAACGAGGGACCATACTGGATAGGTTTGATTTCTGCGGAATTCAAAAAAGCCTTGGACGTTCCACGGGAAGAAATGCAAGCCTCTGTAAACAATTTTTTCAAAACGTTCTGGGGCAACATTGCAAGTGACTACGACCCCAACAAAACATTAGAGGGTTGGTTAGGATGGCGTTACGATTCGGCTCAGGATTGTACAAAAGAGGGGCTTATCCGTTTAGAGCGGATTGCTGACGGGCATTTGGAGCAAATTGTTTCAACTCTTCCCGAAATAGCCAAGGCGATCAATGGAACCATAACCGTTAGGCGTGTCGCCCATACCCTGTACCGCTATCCCCAGACAAAACAAAAGCCGTTTACCAAAACCATACCCCAAATTACTGTTGCACTCAAAAACGATGTGATTGAGGACATAAAGGATTTGGGTGGTAACAAGACGCTTCAAGTTATGGGCGGTGTTGGGTTGGCTTTGGCAGGGCTCTTTGCTTTGTTTGCCACGACACCAGATAAAAAGAAACGAAAATCTAAATCACGCAAATTATACAGGTAATGGAAAAGGTAAAGGAATTTTTTATGAAGCCTCTTTTTTGGGGCATGACTGTTGGCCATTTGACGGTAACACTCTTGGTGGCAGTTGCAAGTATCGTCTATGTTACTAAATACAAAAAGTAGAACTCATGGCAGGATATTGGGATAATTACGGCAATTGGGTCGAAACCAACCAACAAAGAGGTGGCAATGGCTATCCAAGGCAAAACAGGGGCAACTTTCAACGCCAAAATGGTGGGCGAAACCAAAACGCCCCCGCCCCTAAAAGAAGTGGAGCAAAGTACTCCATCATCCGTAAAGGGAAATTTGAGGGTCAGGTCATTATCAACGCTTGGAACAAATCAAGGGGAAAAGGTTTGATCACGGCCAAGGTTGCCCCTTACAAGGATAGCAAGGAATATACAGCTCCTTCAAGTGGCAAAACCTATATCACCATGATGGCCGAAGTGCATTATCACAATAGCGGTATTACCAAACTTATCCCCTGTTCAATGAACAAGGCGACACGGGCCGTAGTCCTGTCGGATATAGGAATGGTCATTACCCAAAATGGTAGTGGCGTTACCTCTGGTGGTAAAAAGGTGACTGGCTATTTTGGAAAATTCTCCCGATAGGCCATGTTCAGCAAAGTAAGCAAGGTACTTTCCTATGGTAGCAAACTGGAAAAATACGCCCTGACCGCCCAAGCGGTGGCAAGGGCGTTAAAACAGTTGCATGCCGACTTGAAAGAGATTTGGGATGATCCCCAAGAAAAATCGACTGCAAAAAAGGTGGCCGAGAACGTCAAAAAATTGGTAAACAACGACGAAAAACCAAAGGAAAATGAAAAAGGATAACATAGGGTTCTGGCTATTGATGGCCTTCCTAGTATTGCCGTTTGTGATATGGTTCATCTATCCCGACATTTTGGAAAAGAAAGCATAGTATTCGGGGTTGTAATACTCCTACTAATGTCATTTACAAGACTTATGAGATTTTCAGCGATAAATTTTAAACAAGGATTGAGGGGTTGCGACCCGTGGGGCTGTGGAAACTTCGGGGCTTCCCGTGGTGGTCATACGCACAAGGGTATCGATTTTTCCATTCCTGAAGGTGGTGCGGTTTATGCGCCCTTTCCCTGTAAAGTCATTCGACACGGTTGGCCTTACGCCAATGATTCAAGGTATAGGTTGATAGAGATACAAGGTGTTGGGGGTTACTCACAATATACCGCTAAACTCATGTATGTAAAAGACCTTCCTGCGGTCGGCTCCGTATTCCATGAAAAGCAAAAAATGTGTGTCGCTGACAACATTTCCCAAAAGTATGATTCAAGAATGACCAATCATGTGCATTTTGAATTGTACCAGAACGGCCAATTGTTGAACCCAGAAATATTTTTCTAATGAAGAAAAAGGACAATAAAAAATATATGTGGCTCTTGCTCGGGGGAATGTTCATTGTGGGGATGCTCCTATTGTGGTTCTTAAGGAGCAAAAAGCCGTGTGGGTGTCATTCCAACGGTGCACCCTCTACTGGTGGTAATGGCTCTACTGGTGGAACTCCACCAGTAAACAATGTGGTACTGGACACCTCTCCCATTGTGAGCAAGTTGGATGAATTGAAGAATGAATTAACCAATAAAGGCACTTCAAATTGCGGTTGCTAGATAAATTAAAAACGGTCTGGGCCACTAACCCGATTTTGGTATTGGTGGGAATTGCGCTTGTTCTCTCGTTGCTTGCCCTGCTATGGGGTTGGCTAAGGAGTGGATTTGCCTATGTGGTGGATAGTGCCAAGGGCATTGGTTCTGGGCTTTCTTCCGACCAGGCGCAAAGTATTGCATCTGCCATCTATTCCGAAGTGCATGCCATGTTTACCAATGAGGACAACATAATTGATTTGTTGCTTCCTCTGACATTGGCAGATTACCACAAAGTAAAAGCCAAGTTTGGGATCGTGAGGTATGATGCCACTTTTGACGAATTTAATTTTACTGGTGATAGTAGTAACCTCACCGAAGTATTGAACAAAACTTTAAGTGCAAATGATAAAAAGAAAATCAGGGAACAGAACCCGTACATTCCAATTTCTTAAATGGGGCTTGTTCGTTCCATCCGTATTGGGCTTGTTGCTCTATGTGTTCAGCGTTGTGGCGGTCTTTTTCTCCATACGTGGAACAAAATCGGAACACACCAAAGAGGACGTGAACAATGCCCGAAAATGGTTTTTATACTTGGCAATCCCTTTTTATGGGGATTCATATTTGACCTCGTTCTTAACTGCCCATGAAAACAATACGCTCATAAAGATGCGTGAAGTTTATGGTAAAAGGCGGTATAGTTCGGTTCTAAAGATGCATTTCCCTTTTGTTGGCAAAAATATGGATGCGTTTGAGGCATATAACGCCAAAACGGGAAACTCTTTTGAAATAATTACGGTATGAGGCTCTGGGAAGTGAATACAATGTCATTTTTGTCTTTGTCAAGTATGGCAGCCAATTTGGAAAAGGGTTTGACAATAGCCCTATTGATAACTGCAATAGCATTGAACATTAAAAAATTCAGGGA
The DNA here is from genome assembly GCF_003058265.1 of Flagellimonas amoyensis. GTDB lineage: Bacteria > Bacteroidota > Bacteroidia > Flavobacteriales > Flavobacteriaceae > Flagellimonas > Flagellimonas amoyensis. The sequence continues at coordinate 1,109 of NZ_QBUK01000017.1, read as the reverse complement.
CAAATGATAGATAAGATTCTGGGCATTTTCACGGGTTTGGTAGGTAGTAGGGAATTTTTGCATTTGTTCAAGGGCAAAGAGGCCAAATTACAGGAATTTCAGATTGCTTTGATGCGTGAAATGCAAAAGGCGAACATCCACCAGATTGAATTGAACAAAATCGAGGCTCAACATAAAAGTCTTTTCGTTAGTGGTTGGCGACCATTTGTGGGTTGGGTCTGCGGTGCTGCCCTTGCCTACCATTTTATTTTGAGGGATTTGGCATTTTGGTTTTTTGATGCCATTGGTTTAAATGTTGCTCCGCTTCCCGAAATAGAGTTGGGGCAATTGATCAGCATCCTATTGGCTATGCTTGGAATGAGCGGTTATAGGACTTACGAAAAAATTAAAAACGTAACCAAATGATAGATTTTTCATGTTGCGAGGTTGAAAAGGCTCTTAAGGAGCAATTCAGCGAAAACATTGTGGAGGCTGTGACCCCTGTTATAATGTCATATAACCAACCATTTGCCAATGATGGTAAAACGGTTTACTATGGGAAATTCAACAATCCCAACGATGTTATGAACCTATCCTTTAGGGGCATTCCCATTGAAAAGGGTGGTACTGATATTTTATTTGATTACGTCGATGGATTCAATTATGATTCGTTTTCCGGGTACAAGGTTCGTTTGAGGAACAACCTCATCCCTATCGATTCGAGGGTCGTTAAAATCTATCTTGACGATGGCAATTTGAACGGTTGGCCTGTTGATGTAACTATTGGCGGTACTCCGTTAAATGTTGGTGCAAACGATTTTAATTATGCTGTTGTTGCCAATGGCCTTACCGTAAATGAAAATACTGGTGAAGTACAAATCTCCCTCGATGGTGGTGGTGCAGGAAAAGTTGATGTGATCAATTTGAATGAAGGTAGCATTCAATATGATTATGAGGCTGAAGAATATTACATTACAATTTTCTTGTATGGGGTGTCATAAAACCTTTCGATAAAATGCATGGTTTTACATCGAAAAAATCTGGATTCGCCACTTAATTTTGGTTGAAAAGATTTATATTAGCAATTGCTTACATGTCACTTACTTTACCTCTATGTAAATTATAGTACA
>NZ_QBUK01000016.1 GCF_003058265.1 Flagellimonas amoyensis | reverse complement strand
TGTCGTACGACCCGGAATGGTTGGCCAAGTGTGTGGACCAGGGCAAGCGCAACATCGTGGCCGAATGGGACGAGAACAGGAATTTGATCACCTGATCAAAAGGATTGGCCGAAACTTCTCTGTGGGCACCTGTGCAATGGACACCACGGAGTGGATTTGAGTTAGTTTAGTTAATTCGGAGCGGACCTCTTTCAAGAGGTTCGCTTTTTTTTGTTGTAAGAAGCTTTTTGGCGTGGCAAATGAATATGGTTCAGAGATGGATTAGGATACGATGGGGTTGAATGCCCATCTTTCTGAAACAGTACATTTGAATAAATTGGAAGGCAAAGCGAATAATATTATATTGCAGTTAAACGAATTGAATGAGACTTCAATTTTTACTGCTTTTACTGATGGTTGCATCATGCGCAAAGCCAACCCAGAACCAAGGTGAAAGGTTATATGCCTCCCATTGTGCAAGCTGCCATACAGCTCCTCGAATAGACCATTTGACCAAAGAGCTTTGGGAAAATTCGGTTTTACCGGAAATGGGGGCACGTATGGGGATCAAAGATCTAAATTACGATCCCTACAAAGGATACACCCACGCAGAGCAGTATGATATCAAACAGGCAGGGATATACAGTCCTATACCCACTATTTCCCAGGAAGACTGGATAAAGTTAAAAGACTATATCTTGGCAAATGCCCCAGATGGACTTCCAATGATTCCCAAAAATCCATCAATACGGCCGTTGAAACAATTTGAATTCAAATCCATATCCATGGACAGTGTTCCCGGTGCGGCAATTTCCTTTTTAGGGTATGATGGGGACAGCCAGAATATTTTGATAGGAAGTTTGGATGGGAGTGTGAACACATTTGATTATGTGCAGGGCGCATCCCAGAACATTTTTAGGGCCCAAAGTGCTGTGACCGCGTTTAACCCCACAGATTTTGGGGATATTGTTACCGCTGTGGGGATTTTGAACCCCTCGCAGCAAAAGGAGGGCGCCTTGTTGTCAAGGAACGAAACTGCCACGGATACTTTGATCACGGGACTCCACAGGCCAGTGCATAGTTTGGTGCATGACTTCAATAAAGATGGACAATTGGAAATTGTGGTCTGCGAGTTTGGCCATTTGACAGGGGATCTTTCCCTTATCCAAAAGGATTCAAATGGTATCTACCAAAAGAAGGTGCTGATACATAGCCCAGGGGCAATGCGGTCCATTGTCAGGGATTTGGATGGGGATGGCAAGGATGATATCGTATTCATGAAGGCACAGGGAGACGAGGCCATAATGGCACTTTACCAAAAGGATGATTTGGCCTTCAGTGCGAATACGTTGTTGCGGTTCAGTCCTTTGATGGGTACCAGTTGGTTCGAAATGGTGGATTTTGATGGCGATGGGGACGAGGATATCATCACGGTTCACGGCGATAATGCCGATAAGACACAAATATTAAAGCCTTACCATGGCCTACGGATTCACTTGAACAATGGCAAAAATGAGTTTGAGGAATCCTTTTTCTATCCCATGTACGGTGCCACCAGAAGTGAAACTTTTGATTATGATGGGGACGGGGATATGGACATAGCACTCATTTCCACATTCCCTGACTATGCGGACAGACCTGTGAAATCTTTTGTCTACCTCGAAAACAAAGGCGGCGGTGGGTTTGATTTTACGGAACGTACCTTACCGGAGCAAGTTGATGGCAAATGGTTTTTGATGAAGGCCGCGGATGTGGATGCCGATGGGGACCAAGATATCATCCTTAGCACCTTTACCTATTTTTTTACGCCAATTCCGAAAGATCTGTCCCAAAAATGGAGTGCATCCTTGACCGATTTGATGGTGTTGGAAAACACCTTGAAATAGCCTTATAAATTACTCATTTTTGGAAAACACGAGCAGTTTGCCCTTATTTTGTGTCACAACTACATAAGGAGTTCCCCCACCTGCTTTCTCGACCAATATCATGTCTTTTCCATCCCCGGGTACTTTGAAGCCACTGTCCATGGCATTCTTGAATTCAAAACCACCCTTGTTGTCCCCAAGCAGGACCCCACCATTGAAGGCATCATACCGACCGATGAACACTTCATTGCCAAAGTCATTGCCGATCATCAGCACATTTGCTGAAGTATTTCCATCTGCTGGTGTTGTGATCATGCATTTTATGGGTGCCGATTGCGTTTGCCACGGAAGTTCACCCATACTGAACTGCCCCTCTCCATTATTTATAAAATAGCTGGTTTGGTCGTGATTGGCTGCCAGTTCAAGGGTCCCTTCCAGTTCTTCGGGGGTAAAAAGGTCATTTTTACCGGCTTTGGCATATTCCTTAAAGTAGTCAAACTTTTTTCGGAACAAAGGGCTTTGCCCAATCAGGTCTCCCCAAAAATTCACAGGATAGGAAGTGAAGGTGGAATCTTCAAAACTTTCCTTGAAATAGGCAAAGAGAATGGGGTCATTGGATCCATTTTTGTCAAAATCCTTCACCAATAGGGTGACAGGTCTTTCTGTCGTAGGACGATAAAAGTTGTTGGTGCCCAAGTTTCCGGCTATGATATCCATATCCCCGTCCCCGTCAAAATCCTCGACCAGAACACATTCCCACCATCCTGAAAGTTGATGGATGCCCGTATTTTCCAAGGGCTGGAATGTTTCTTTTTTGTTCATGAAAACAGTGATGGGCATGAACTCACCGACCAAAATCAAATCCTTTAGATTGTCCCCGTCCAGATCGGCCCATTTGGCATCGGTCACCATTCCAGGTTTTCTGAGGGCCTTGCAATAGGTATCCGTCACATCGACAAGAACACCTTTTTCATTTTTCAACAAGTAGCTGTTTTCAGCCATGGGATACTGTGAAAATGGGGTTCGCCCCCCTATGAACAGGTCGGTATAACCGTCCCCGTCAAAATCTTCTGCCCTGACCACCGATCCACTTGCATTTATTAGGGGCATTTTATCTGTCGAAAGCTTAAAGTTCCCTTTGCCATCGTTGATCATCAACCGATCGGCATAGAAAGGGGACCCCAAATCGAACTCATTGCTGCCGGAGACCATGTAAAGGTCCAGGTCACCATCATTATCCAAATCAAAAAGGGCCAAGCTTGTTTCTTCGTATGCTATGTTTTCGGTGTCCAAGAAAAGCGGTGTCCCGGTAAAAGAGCCGGACGAATTTTGAAAGAAGATCATGGGCGAGTGTCCCGGCGAGCTACCAATTATAAAGTCTTCATGGCCATCGCCGTTGATGTCCCCTTTGGCAATGCAAGGACCATTCTGTGTGAGTTTGTGGGGGAGGGTACGCTGTACATTGAAATCGACCTTGTCTTCTTCTTCGTGCACATAGCTGATGCCTATTTGTTCCGAAACCTCCTCATAGATAGGTTTGGGCTCCTTTGGAACTAGGGGAAATGCAAGTTGCTGTGAACTTGGCGAAACCGCCTCCCTATGATTGATGGTGAGGATTTGGTTGCTCGGAATGTCCTTGATGGCTTGAAATTTCCCATCGGGCCATAACACCTCAATGGATGCCACGGTCTGGGGTGCACCAAGGCCAAAGTGCGCCATGCCCTGTACGGTGGACAAATAGCCTCGGTTCAACTGATGTTCGTAATATTGAAAACTTCCATCGGTAAACCTGATGGCGACCTTAGTGCCCAAGGCTGCCGGATTGGTGGCTGGACCCTTGAGGTCCATTTGTAGAAAGTTGTTCCGGCCTTGGTTCTTGCTCTGTGCATTATTTTTGAACAGGAATGCTTCATCGTTGATGTTGTTGACGATATAATCCAAATCGCCATCGCCATCGAGATCGGCAAAGGCGGCACCGTTTGAAAACGAGGGAATGTTCAATCCCCATGCTTTTCCCACATCGCTGAACTGACCGTTGCCTTCATTTTTATAGGCGTAGTTGGGTATTTTCACCACTGGGATGGAATCCAAAATTTGGGAGGGGCGGAGGTATTTGCGCACGTTGAAGTGAAACTCACCAAAATCAAGATCGGTAATGTCCCGCGGAAATCCATTGGTGATCAAAAGATCTTTGAGTCCATCATTATCGGCATCCACGAAGAGGGGAGACCAGCTCCAGTCCGTTTTGGCTATTCCGGCCATCAGTCCAATCTCACTGAAAGGCATGTTGGAGCCTTGTCCCATTTGGAGCATGTTCCTCATGTATTGGTAGTCATACCCAAACTTGTCGTTCATGTAATAATCGTTGTAGCGGCTTTCTTTGATGGTGGTCTTCAGCCTGTAATTGGTTTCGCCGAGCATGTCAAGCGTAATGATATCCAGAAAGCCGTCATTGTTGAAATCGGCAATGTCGGAACCCATCGAAAACTTGCTTTGGTGCTTCACGAACTGGCTTATTTTGTCCGTAAATGTTCCGTCCCCATTGTTGATGTAGAGGATATCATTGCTCAGATAATCATTGCTTACATAAATGTCAGGCCATCCATCATAATTCAGATCGGATATTGCAACACCTAGGCCATAACCTTCTATAGTGATGCCTGCTTCCATGGTGACGTCCGTAAAGGTATTGTCCCCATTGTTTCGATACAGACGGTCATTGCTCAATGATGTGCCGTCGGTTATCTTCTCCCTATAATTTGCGGGCAATATGTGTATGTCCACATTGTTGAGCACGTATAGGTCCAGATAGCCATCTTTGTTATAGTCGATAAAAGCTGCATTCATGCTGTTTCCCGTGTCCGCAATACCATATTCCTTGGCCATTTCCTTGAATTTCGGAATGCCATTCCCATCGATTCCCTGATTAACGAACAGGATGTTGGCCTTTTCTTCAGGAGTGGAGAACATGGCTGCACAGATATAGATGTCAAGGAGGGAATCGTTGTTGATGTCAATCACGGCAACGCCCGTTTTCCATTTTTCAGGGGCTGCCACGCCAGAAATTTCAGTGACATCCTTAAACTTAAAATCCCCTTGGTTAAGGTAGAGTTTATTGGTTACCTGGTTTCCCGTAAAAAAAAGGTCTGGTTTTCCATCATTGTTAAAGTCGCCCACGGCAACCCCTCCGCCATTGAAGATGTATTCGCTGGTGAGGATGTTGAAACTGTCCGTCTCTACGATTTGATTGTTGAATGTAATACCGGAATGTTTTGAGGAAACCTTGGAGAACAATGTATCCTCCTGTTTCTTTGAGCAAGAAAAAACCAGTAATGAGGCTAGTGCGATTAAAATATAACTTTTATTCACCGTGCTGAATTTTTTTGGGTTGACCAATATTTTGGATGACATGCTTTTGGTTATAAACTGTAGGACCATCATTTTTCCATACCATAGGGTTCACTTTCCTTTGATGGCGATTCCTTTGAATTAAAAATACAAATTCAAAATACTGCATCTTAGTCCTTGATGATTAACAATTGGCTAATGACGACTATTTTTCGATTAATGCATGCCACTTAAAATCAAAATAGGCTGCCAATATAGACTGGCAACCTACCTTACTTAAATCAAAATTAAACTAACTCAATCTATTATGTGTTTATCAATACCCAGTGTTTTGCTTTAATATGCCACCACTTTGGTCAATGGCATTGATAGGGATTGGAAATAAATCGAATTTTGGTTCGTAAACTCTAAATTTTGTGTCATAACTAGACTGATCAAAATCTTCACCTTCATTTTGGATATAGGTATTGATAGTCTCTGTCGCAACCCCCCATCTTCTCAAATCGAACAAACGGTGTCCCTCCATGCCCAATTCTAAACGACGCTCAAAGCGAACGGCTTGTCTGGCATAATCCTGATTAGGAAAGGAAGCATAGGGCTCAATTTGATAATTGGCCGCATCAGTGTTCGGAATAGGGTTGTTATCTGCATCCAGAGCCTGTACATACGTCATGTTCTTTGCCCTGTTTCGGATCCGGTTTACATAATCCAAGGCCATTGGCAGGTCTGGAGCTGCTTTCTCCACGGCTGCCTCGGCTGCCATTAGCAACACATCTGCAAACCGCATTACGTTATAGTTGATGCCCGACCAGTCAGAGCCCCAGCCACCAATACCTCTATTGGCATCCACCTCACCGGCTTGGTACATGTTCTTTTTGGGCAAATAGGGACCGGAAATATCAGTGAAAGCTGCCCTTATCCATGATTTTCCGGGATTTAACCCAAAGCCATTGTAATCGATGCCCCTTCTTCCGACAGTGTAGTCCAATCTGGGATCCAGTGGTCCGGCATGTGGTGTAAAGGGGGCATCACTGTTGATGCCGTAATCATTTTCAACATCGGTTGCGGCATATGAATCCAACAATGGCAACCCTGAACCGTCAGTCTGGAAGGCATTCACCAAATCATGCGTAGGTTGATAAAAGCCGCAGCAAGTTTCCAATGGTCCGCCACCGGGGAAATTCAAGGTGCCGGCTCCGTTTCCATTGAAAGAACGCCCAGTATCGGAAGAAAACTGGATAGCGAACATGGATTCGGGACCATTTTCCCCCGCAAAGTTAAAGTTGTTGACGAATTCCTCGTTCAAAGCATATGGGCCATTGTTGATTACGTCATTGAATAAGGGTAGGGCCTCGTCATATTTACCTTGGTAAAGATATGCTTTGCCTAAAAAGGCCTTGGCTATCCATGAGTTCGCCCTTCCGAGTATAATTTCCTCATCCAGTTTATCGATGGCCGCTTGAAAATCTGCTTCTATTTCAGTCCAGATAGGGCCTGGGTTGGGTTGATTGAACTCTTCATTCACCAAATTCTCAACAGAAATGAAAGGGACATTGCCCCAAAACTTTTGAAGTTCAAAATTATAGTACCCCCTAAGGAAAAGTGCCTCACCTTCTTGCTGGGTAAAATCCCCATCTGGTATTTGGTTGATGAGGTCAAGAACGGCGTTGCATCGGTTGACTCCACCAAAAATGGCACTCCATCTGCCCAAGAACCAGTTGTTTCCGGTCTGCCAGTCCAAGGTTTCTACTTGGGCCAAAGCTGAATTGTCCCCATCTTCACTTCCGCGATGGGCGTCATCTGAGACCACATCGGACCACCAGTTGTCCCCTCCGGCAGCTACACCCTCTCCTTGTCTGTTCACACGTTCACCATCCATAGCGGAATAAGCGGCCGTCAGTTTAAGGTCAACACCTACGGCAGTCTTCAAATCTTCATCAGGAATATTTCCCGTTGCCGCCTTTTCGGTGAAATCTTCACTACAGGTCCATAATAGAATGCCTGCCAGTATTATTGAATATATTACTTTCTTTTTCATTCTTTAAAATTTTAAATTGATTCCGAAGGAATAAATTGAAGCCAAAGGATAGTTGTTGTCCGAAACCCCAATAGTAAGGTTGTCGATCGCTCCGCTATCCAAGAGTCTTGGTTGTAGCTCAGGATCCAAACCGTCATAACCAGTTATGGTGAACAAATTGGTGCCCTGCAGGTATAACCGAACACTGTCCATACCTAGAATACTCGATACCTGCTGATTGAACGTATAGCCAATCTGTAGGTTTTTTAGTCGCATATAGGATCCATCTTCGACAAAGAAGGAGTTTGCGGCACCTTCGTTATTAGTGATGCTACCACTTAAAGCGGGCAATTCGGCATCCAAATTGTTCGGGGTCCAGGAATCCAGTACCCGTACACTTCTATTGGCATTGAAGAAGGAAGGAAAGTCGGTATATACCTTATCGTTGTTGAAGATGTCGTTTCCTTGGGAACCTTGGAAGAAGGCGGACATATCGAAGCCTTTGTACCCCAATGTAATGTTGACACCATAAGTGAAATCAGGGTGGGGCGAACCAATAAAGGTTCTATCATTATCATCAATGACAATCTCATCTTCGTCTATTGTGCCATTACCATCAATATCAATATCAACTAAATTTCGATATCTGAAACGACCAACCCCGTCCGCATTTGTAGCAAAACCTTGGCTTGGAGCATTTGCTACTTCTTCTTCGGAGGCAAAAATTCCATCCACTATCCTGCCATAGAAAGATGAGATAGGTTGCCCTACCTGTGTTCTGGTGACTGTTCCGGTTGTTCTGAAACCTCCAAAGCCAGTTTGGAAGGCACTGATCAAATCGGTAACCTCATTTTTATAGCTGGAGAAATTGATGTCGATGCCATACTTGAAACCTGATCTGGTCTGGTCTGAAAAGCTCAAAGTGGCGTCCACACCTTTGTTCTCAATGGACCCCAAGTTCACATAAGGCGGTGCGGCATCAATGGAAGTAGAACTATATAAACTGTTGTTCTGGGTGATCAAATCTTTGGTGGTGATGGTGAAATATTCCGCAGCCAGATTCAACCTGTTGTCAAAGAAGCCCAGTTCAATCCCAAAGTTAGTGGTTTCACTGGTTTCCCATTTTAGGTTTGGGTTGCCCGCAGCTGACAGAATTGCTCCCTGGGTGGCTCCACCGCTACCGCTATATACATAATTGGCATATTGCTCACTCAAAACCGAGAAATTCACAGTTGGGTTATTCACAGGTAGTGTTTGATTCCCCAATTGGCCCCAAGACCCTTTAAATTTCAATCTACTGACAAAGGTGTCAGTTGGCCAGAAGGCTTCATTGCTCACGACCCAGCCCGCACTGAACGATGGGAAAATATCACTTTTGTTGTCACCTACAAATCTTGATGACTCATCCCGTCTCAAGGTAGCTGTTAAAAGGTAACGTCCATCATAATCATAATTGACGGTCCCGAACAGCGAGTAAAGTGAAGATGCATTGTCATAGGCATAGGCAACGTTGGGAGCTCCCCCGCCATTGCTCAATAGATAGTATTCGGGTATCTCAAAGAAATAGCCTGTCCTGGATATTTCTTTTCCTTTTCCATGCACATCCAATGCCTCAATACCTACCAGCGCATTGATGCTATGGTCGCCAAAGGACTTATTATAGCTCAAGGTGTTACTCCATACCCATTCGTAGGTGTCTTGATCGGCTTCCGTTAAGGTATTTGTTGAAATAGGTTCTGGTGACTCTGGAATCAATGCCCTAAAACGTCTGTCGTTATAGGCCCTTATAGAACCACCAATGGAGGTTTTGAACTGAAGGCCGTCCAAGATGTCCAAAGTAGCATAAATATCCCCGAACACCCTAAAGGTTTTTCTGAAATCATTGGCTTGTCTGGTAGCTTCTGCCACAGGGTTATTGGGATTGGCAAGATCGTTGGAATTACTATAGTTGCCTGCAAAGTTGCCTTCAACATCGTAAACAGGAACCAAAGGGGACATCCTTGTGGCAAAATTGAACCACGATTGTCCGCCACTTCTTCGATCAAAGGAAATATTGGCGTGTTGCCCGATCTTGATTTTCTCCCCAACTTTAAATTCGGAGTTCAGTCGTACCGAACCTCTTTTAAAACCCGTATGAATCTGTATACCATCGCGGTTCAAATATCCGGCTGAAAATAGAAATTTTGATTTTTCGTTACCATTTTCCAAGGTAATGGACGCGTTTTGGGTAATCGCGGTCCTGTTGATCTCATCCAACCAATTCGTACCATTTGGACTTACGTTCATGGTCACAGGAACATCCCCCTGTATGGTTTGAGGTACAACCGGGGTTGGACCATTTCCATATTGGATATGGTCAGGAACTTCCCCATCATTGATGATACTTTGCCAGATCATTTGGCCATGTTGTTGTGGGTTCAATAGTTCAGGCAGATTGGTGGCAACGGAAAACCCGGTATACATGTCCAGTGAAACCCTAGCTTTATCTAGATTATATCCCCCGGTCTTGGTGGTGATGATGACAACACCGTTGGATGCCCTGGCACCATAAATGGCGGCGGCACCATCCTTCAAAACGTTCATTTGTTGGATATCCGCAGGATTTATGGAGTTTAGGATACTGGGGTCATCGGTCTGTACACCATCGATAATGTAGAGCGGGTCGTTACTATTGCCTGTTCCATACCCCCTGATACGTACCACAGGAGAGGAACCAGGTATTCCGTTGTTTGTAATGGTGACCCCGGAAACCCTACCTTGGAGCGCTTCGGCCGCATTCACGATGGGCGTCTTGGTGGCCTCTGAAACATCAACTGTTCCGACAGAACCGGTCAACTCACCCCTTGTTTGGGTACCATAACCTGTAACTACCACTTCGTCCAGTGCGGCAGCATCTTCTACCAAGGAAACATCTATCGTGGAATTCCCATTGATAGGTATTTCAACGGTCCTAAATCCCACATAAGAAAAAATCAAGGTAGCATCTGAGTCAGCGGTGATGGAGTACTTTCCATCAAAATCCGTTTGCGTACCCGTAGTGGTTCCTTTGACGATAACGTTTGTACCAGGTAAAACGTTTCCAAGATTGTCCACAACCGTACCTGTTACCGTTAGCTGATAGGGAGGTGTGGTTTCATCGAAGCGTGGGTTTGCTGATAATGCAGGTTCCCACGTCAAGAGCAATACAAGTGACAAAAGAAAGGCTGAAAGCGTTTTTACGGGATCAGCCCCCTTTGCCAAGTTCTGATTTTTGTTTTTGTCCATAAGTTTAGCTTGTTGAGTTCGATTGTAACTGTAACTGAGCAAGTCGTTCCAATCGTTTAACAATATTAATAAAAATTATCAAAAAATTAACACGTATTGTTAAAGTATCCAAAAAATGAACTTAAAAAAACATCAATATGATATTTATGGAACATATGTGGATTGAACACGGACGCCAGCTGGGCTCATAAAAAGTGAAGTTTTACTTAAATTTATTGTGATATGGATAACAATAAATCAATATGAAGTTGATTTTGTAACAGTAAGGGAAAGGGCATCCTAACTTAATGTTCCCAAATAGAAGTTGCTAACGATCAGATGAAACATATGGTTAGGACAATGGAACTGTTTTTGAATAGGTCCGTCAGATGTTCATCAAAAAGCCGGTAAGGTTTTCTTTTCTGGATAGGCCGAGTTTTTTTCGCAACCGATAACGGGCCAATTCGACACCGCCATTGGATATGTTCATCACTTCGGCAATTTCCTTGGTGGACATGTTCATGAGCAGGTAGGTGGATAGGTCAAGTTCCCTTGGCGAAATATGGGGGTATTTTTCCTTGAGTCTTTTCAAGAACTCAAAGTGTACATTTTTGATGTGTTTTTCAAGGTCTTTCCAACTGTTGCCACCAATTTCCTTTTGAATGTTTTTTTTCAAAGTGGTCAGTTGGGACTTGGTTTCCTCATTCATAGACTCACTATCCATTTCCTTTAGCTTTTGGACTATATTGCTCAAGGTTTTGTTCTTTTTTACCACTTGGAGCGAGTTGTTCACCAATTCTTTGTCCTTGGCCAAAATCTTGGTCTTTAGTTTTTCCTTATTGAGTTTTTGTATCTTTTTTTCCAGACGGTACTGCTCAATGCGTATTTTGGACTCTTTTTCCAGATATAACTTGCGCTGTTCGATGGTCTCATAATATTTGTTCTTCCTGATCTTGGCCTGTACCTGTAGCCTGATCAAATAAATGATCAAACAGCCCAAAATAAGATAACCGATATAGGCAATGGGATGTCGGTACCATGGTGGACTCACGGTAAAGGTCAGGGATGTCGGTTCCGATTCCACACCATAGCTGTTCTTTTCCTTTACCCTCATGGTATAGGTTCCTTCCCTGAGATTGGTATATTCCTTAAGAGCCAGTTTGGACCAATTGCTCCATTGTTTATCAAAGGGTTCCAGTTGATAGGAATACTGAATATTCTTGCCACTTTCAAAATCAGGGGATGAAAAAGTAAAACTCACATTATTGTTGACATAGGGAAGTTTATATTCCATTTCTTTATGCTGGGGATTGCCCTGAACCATCGTTTGGTCCCCATAGGAAAAACTGCGTATAAAGGCTTTGGGCCGAGCTATATTTTCCCTGGAAAACTGGGAATCGTAATGCGCCAACCCATTGATCAAACCAATAAAGATATTGTTTGGGTCTATGGTATTCACCGATAGGTAGTTGAACACAAGGTTTCCTGTTAGATTGGAAAAGGGTTCTAGCACATTGGTGTATCCAGGGCCTTCCAGTTTCATGAGTACGCCAATTTCATTGGATTGGTCATAGGTGTACCATAAATTCCCGGCAGTATCCTTACATACGGAATTGATGATAGGGAGCCCCTTGAAGAGGCCGCTTAAGACCAAATCTTCCCGAAAGGCATCCAACTCTTTGGAATAACTATAAAAGTGGTTTTCAGAAACGAAGTAAAGGGTGTTGTCTATTTTTTTAAGGGTGTTGATGCCCTTGCCATCATTGCCCAAGGAAGTATGTCTTTTTTTTATGGACAACGTCTGGAGGTCATCCGCCAATTCGAGCTGATATAGGAATTGATCGCGGAGGAGCCAGACATGATTCGCATCCATCTCAAAATCCTTGGAAGAATTATAAAAACCTTCTATCCGGTTTTGAAATCCAATACCTCGAGGACCCATCTTGAAAAGTGAAAAACCACCATAATTGGACCCCAATATATATCCAGGATGTCCAGGGATTTCCTTGAAACCAAAATAGCCTGTATATCCCAAAACCCGGCTTACCCTGTTCCCATCTATGACCAATGCCCCTTTGTTGTTCGCACAGATCAGTTCACCACCGATTACCTGTATGTTCCATGATTGGGTAGCGGTCCCTTCCACCAATCTGAAGGAGTCGTCCTTAAAAGTCCCGTTCAATTTGTGATAGAATACACCTTGGTTGGTGGCCACATAGAGATTTTCATTATGGACCACCGTGGCATATACGGAACTCAAATTGAGGCTGGAACTGAAATAGGTAAAGGGTGAGTTGATGTTCAGGTATGAAATCCCATTGTCCAGACCCAACCAAAGATTGTTTGAACTGTCCAGAAAGGAACTCAGTACAGTATTGTTCTTTAGGCCTTTTTTTAAGTCGATTTGTTGAATGATTTCACCTTTGGCATTGCAAATGACAATACCACCCAAAACTGAGTTGAGTACAAAGAGATCTTCATTGATCTTTACCCCGCCCAATGAACTATTGTTTTTGATGAATTGATTTGCCTCGGTGTTCCAGGGATATACGTGTTCCCCATCATGGATGAAAAGGCCAGCTTCCAATGTGGCGATCAATAATGTATCGTCTTCCAATGAAAAGATTCCCCAGATTTCATAGGCATTCAGCGAATTTGTCCCAGGTAAAGTGAACATCTTACCATCTTTATATTCCAAGATTCCTTTGGTCACCTCTTGAAAGTAAAGCCTGTCTCCGGCCTTGTATGAAAACTGGAACCTTCCTTCAGCAGGCAAAGGGGTTATTTGGTCATTTTTGAAAACATATACGGTTCCAAAGGATTGAAAAATGACCTCGTCCTTGAAAAGATGAATGTTCCAGATAAAATCGGTGGACCTGTATTTGGCATCCAAAATTTTAGGAATCAGTGAAACATAGGATAGTCCTCCATCTTCACTAGATTCAAAGTATCCAAACTGATTGTATGCCCCTACATAGATCCTTCCTGATGCGGGGTCGAACTTAACGGACCGGACATTGTTGGAATTGGGTATTTTATAAGTGCGCCAAGTAGATCCATCAAATTGCAATAACCCATTATTGTTGGCAAAATAGACATTGCCATTGGCATCTTGGTCAATGTCCCAGTTTTGGGTCCCGCTTTGGTATTCTGTTTTTGTGTAGTTCGTGATGCTGGGCAATCCAATGCCCTTGACCTGGCCAAGGCCAAGGAGTGGGTTCTGTAAATAGAGAAGGACCAAAAGAATCCATTTGAAGGCGGTTTTCTTACTATTGAACTTGATTCTCACCTCTAGATGACAAAACGTAATAAGGCAATAAAAAGCTGTTTGTTGACTACCCATAATTTCCCCTGATCTTGTCCATGGAGCGCAATTTATCCGTTTGTTGTGTTTTTTACAAAAAGCACATCATATCAGATAAGTATTATTTTTATTTCAAATAATTGATTATCAATGTTATATAATATTTTTTGATGTGTTTTTGTAAGATTAAAATTTGTAATTGATGTGTTTTTGTAGTGGAATTGTATTGTGACTTTGCCAAAATCTTACCTATCATAGCTGCAAAATGCACATTTTTTTAACATTAATTAACTTAAACTCACAACACATGAAGCTAACAAAGTCATATGTATTATGTGCTTTATCTTTACTGTTTACCGTGCTCGTACAGGCCCAGGACGCAACTGTTCGAGGCACGGTCAAGGATGAAAGTGGTGCCCCACTTCCAGGGGCATCTGTAATTCTCAAAAACACATCCAGGGGTACCACCACGGATTTTGATGGGAATTTTGAAATAGGGGTTCCTTCGGATGGAACTTTGGTTTTCAGTTATGTTGGGTATACACCAACAGAGGAGGCAGTCGCAGGTAGATCTCGGATAGAGGTCACACTCCAACCTGATGTGAGCCTTCTGGATGAAATCGTCGTCGTAGGATATGGTACACAAAAGAAAAGTGTGGTCACCGGCGCCATTTCCGGAGTGAAGGAAAGTGACCTTCAAGATTTGCCCATCAACCGGGTGGAGCAATCTTTGCAAGGAAGGGCATCAGGGATTACCATTGCAGCAAATTCTGGCCAACCAGGTGCTGCCTCCACCATTCGAGTCAGGGGAATCACTACCCTGAACAATAACGAACCTCTTTGGGTTGTGGATGGTGTCATCGTGGATGCGGGGGGTATAGGATACCTCAATCAATCCGATGTTGCATCCATTGAGGTGTTAAAGGATGCTGCTTCTGCAGCCATTTACGGATCTAGGGCTGCGGCCGGGGTTATCCTTGTGACCACAAAAAGTGGTAAATCAGGAAAATTGTCCGTCAACTACAATGGGTATACAGGTATGTCCGCCCCTGCTAGAAAGTTGGATCTGCTCAATGCGACCCAATATGCCACTTTACGTAACGAGGCTTCTGTGGCCGGTGGTGGATCTATTCTTTTTCCAAATCCAAACTCCTATGGAAAGGGAACGGATTGGCAGGAACAAATTTTCAGCAATAGTGCCAAACGGGAGAACCACGAGATCAGCGTAAGCGGCGGGACTGAAAAATCCACGTTTTATGCTTCCTTCGGTTACTTGGACCAAGAAGGGATCGTGGTTTCGGACATTTCCCATTACATCCGGAAAAATTTCCGGTTGAACTCCACCCATCAAATCAACGATTACATCAGGGTAGGCCAGACTTTTGGATATTCCAATGAGAAAAATGCCGCCATTGATGGGAACACCTTTTATGGTGGACCATTGTCCTCAGCGGTCAACTTGGACCCGATAACACCGGCCATTGAGACCGATCCGGCTGTTTTGGCAGGGGTTCCCTATGTGGATGGTACAGGGGGTTTGCGACCAGATCTTATTTTGGCCCCAAATGGATTTCCCTACGGTATTTCCACTTTGGTGGGACAAGAGATGACCAATCCCTTGGCTTTTACCCAAACAAGATTGGGCAACCATAGCTGGTCGGACAATTTTGTGGGCAATGCCTATGTTGAGGTGGAGCCCATTGAAAATTTGAGGATACGGAGCACTTTTGGTGGCAAGTTGGCTTACTGGGGAGGGGAATCCTTCAATCCGGTCGCCTTTTTGACCTCCTCCTTTGTGACCTCCCAGAATAGCCTGAGCCGAAACACCAACAAGGGATTTGGCTGGAACATTGAAAATACCGCTTCGTACAACAAGGCACTTGGAGGCCATGATTTTACGGTACTATTGGGTCAGGGGGTATATGTGGACAATATCACCGAAGGACAGTCCATAACCTACAACAACATCCCGGTGAACAATTACAAGGATGCGTCCTTTAATTTTGATATCCCAACAGAACAGATCAATGCCAGTGCATACACAGGGGTCACCCATAAGGTTACCTCGCTATTTGCAAGGTTGAACTATGCCTTTCAAGAAAAATACCTGTTCACTGGTATTGTGAGACGGGACGGTTCAAGTCGTTTCGGGTCCAATAACAAATTTGGGATATTTCCATCCTTTTCAGCAGGATGGGCGGCCAACAAAGAAAACTTTTGGCCAGAGAACAATATTGTGAATCAGTTGAAGATTCGCGGAAGCTATGGGGTGACCGGTAGTGATCAGATCGGGGATTTCAAATACCTCTCCACCATAGGCGACGGCCGTAATTACCCAGTGGGCAACACAGGATCGGTGGTCATCGGGAACAGCCCTGATGCACCTGCAAACCCAGATTTGAAATGGGAAGAGACCAGTCAGACCAACATTGGTTTGGATGCAACGCTGTTCAACGGATTGAACGTCACCTTTGATTGGTACTTTAAAAAAACCACGGGCATTCTTAGGGATGTGCCCCTTCCTGGGTATGTTGGAGCCACCGGAAGTCCGGCAGGCAACGTGGCCGATATGGAAAACAAGGGCGTGGACCTAGGGTTGAGCTACAACAAAAGTTTTGGGGACCTTAGATTTTCGTTGAGTGGCAATATGTCCACCGTCCACAATGAAGTCACCTTTTTAGGGGAAGGCGTCGAGTTTTTATCAGGCGGTACTACGGTGCAGGCCAGTACCTTTCCCATTACCCGTACCCAAATAGGGCAAGCTGTCAATTCGTTCTATGGATTTGTGACCGATGGGATCTTTCAGAACCAAGCTGAGATAGATGCCTATGTGAATTCTGAAGGACAGCCGATGCAGCCTGTGGCCAGACCTGGGGATTTCAGGTGGAAGGATGTAGATGGCGATGGTTCCATAACGGATAATGACAGGGATTTCATAGGAAGTTCCATTCCCAAAGTGACCTTCGGGATCAATCTTAATGTGAACTACAAGAATTTTGACCTGCTCGTTTTTGCACAAGGAGCTGCCGGAAACAAGATTTTCCAAGCTTTGAGACGATTGGATATTGGAAGTGCCAATTTCCAGACGTCGGCTTTGGGCAGATGGTCCGGCGAAGGCTCGTCAAATTCCTTTCCGCGACTTACGACCAATGATACCAATAAGAACTTCACCAATCCCTCCGACTTCTATTTAGAGGATGGAGATTATTTGAGGTTCAAGACCATCCAGTTCGGATATACTTTGCCACAAGAGGTTTTGGGCAAAGTGGGCATTTCTAAAATACGATTGTATGTGACCGGGGAAAACCTGATCACGTTTACCAAGTACACAGGATTTGATCCCGAAATAGGGGGCAACGTATTTGGTATAGACCGTGGCTATTATCCACAGGCCAGAACGGGAATGTTGGGCATTAATCTACAATTTTAAAAAAGATACAATGAAACTGAGAAACATAAAGAATTTAGTTTTTGGTTCAATTCTGGTTGTTGCATTCGCTTCCTGTACCAAGGAATTTTTGGATGTGGAACCCAAAGGGACCTATTTGGAAGAGAACTATTACAGCAATGAAAATCAGGCCTATTCCGGTTTGATTGCCATTTACGATGTTTTGGGAAAAGAATCAAGGGGATTCGAGAACATGGTGACCATGATGAATGCAGGGTCGGACGATCATCACGCTGGTGGTGGTGGGCCGGATGATGGTGCAGGGATCCATGCGTTCGCCAATTATACCATTACGGCCTCCAACATCCCTGCAAGCTATTGGAACGATTATTTCCAAGGCATATTCAGGGCCAATGTGTTGCTGTCCAAACTGCCCGAAATCCCCATGGGCGAAGGTAATAGGACGAGGTTCACTGCAGAGGCCAAAGCGCTTCGTGCTTATTTTTATTTTCAATTGGTACGGATGTTCGGAAACATCCCACTGATTGTTGAACCCCTACCGACGGCAGAGATCTACAATGTGGAACAGGCATCAAAAGAAGCGGTCTATGCACAGATCGAGACTGATTTGGAAGAAGCAAAGAACGGCCTTCCCGACATGGTGAACCTTGCCACGGAGGCAGGACGCTTCTCCAAAGGAGCGGTACAGGCTTTATTGGGCAAAGTATATCTCTACAATGGCAAGAACAGCCAAGCCGCTGCGGAACTGGCCGAAGTCAATGGAACACCGGGCGGAACCAGTAAATATGGGTACCGTTTGTTGGACGATTTCGCAGATCTGTGGGATTTCAGCAATACCTTCAATTCAGAATCCATTTTGGAGACCACCAATACCAACCAGAGCAATGCAGATTGGGGTTTTTGGGGCTCGGGAGCCGATGAGGGCAATAGCATCAACATTATGGTGGGCCCGCGTAGTTATGTGAGAAGTGCCACCTCCACCGCACCGGACTTTGCGCCAGGTTGGAGTTTCAATGTTTTTACTGATGAATTCTTTGATGTGATCGAAAACGACCCCAGGTTTGATGAGACCATTGCCAATTTGAAGGCCTTTGAGGAAGCCGGGGAAATCGAATATTTGTACGGTGATAAAGACACGGGGTACTACTTGAAGAAGTTTATGCCATTGAACAGCGATGCCACCACTGGCGGAGGGGTCAAAGAGTTGAACTATCAGCAGCATGTCTATATGATCCGTTTGGCCGACACCTATCTTTTGGAAGCAGAGGCCTTGGGAGGTTCCGGTGCAAGGGCGCAGGCCCTACTGGATGCGGTACGGGCCAGAGTGGGGTTGGCCCCGGTTCCCGTGTCCGTTCAGGCCATTTGGAACGAAAGGCGAATCGAATTGGCAGGGGAAGGACACCGTTGGTTCGATTTGGTCCGGACAGGAAATGCTGCCACTGCCTTAGCAGATAAGGGATTTGTTGCAGGTAAAAACGAAGTGTTGCCTATTCCGCTGAGGGAAATGGAAAACACTTTGATCGTTCAAAATCCCAATTATTGATCAACCATTAAATGAATACTGTTATGCGTATAAAAACTAAAACAAACAACATCTACGGATGGGTCATGCTATTATTTGGCTCGATCATGGTGGTTTCCTGTACCCCGGAGGACTCCTTTGGCAACAATGGATTGACCGACACCAATGTGGACGCGTCCTTCACGATAACGCCAGTGGAAGGGCAGGCGAACAGATATGTCCTTGCAGCCAACACCACCAATGTCATAGCCTCCAAATGGAACATCGGCGAGGGGATATACCAAGGCAAGGCAACGGAGGAAATCTTCCTGCCCGATGCGGGAACCTACACCATCACACACATTGCCATAGGAAGGGGAGGTTCAACCCTAAGCAGTTCCCAAGAACTGGTCGTGGCGGAATCGGACCCCAATGCGGGGAATTTGGTCGTCGGAGGCAAGTTTGAGACCGACGAGGACATTGCCCAGTGGAGCATTTTGAGTATAAGTGCATCTGGGGCAAATTGGAATTTTGGTTCAGGTACCGCTACTATTACGGCAAGTGATTGGAACCAACAAGGCATTTTTCAGGCCATAGAAGTGCAGGGCGGTAAAAACTATGCCGTGGATATGACGGTACAAGGTGAAGGCTCGGTGGATACTTGGTTTGAGGTTTATGTGTCTACAACAGCACCAGTCCAAGGTTCCGATTATGCAGCTGATGGTGCCAAGATCGGTCTGAATACCTGGAACGGTTGCGGCAATGCACCCTTTAGTGGTAAACTCTCCCAGCTCAGTTGTGCCGGAGAAGGAAACATTGTAAGTTTTGATACCGATGCCACCGTCTATTTGGTCATCAAATGTGGAGGCGGAAATGTGGGAGCTATTACCATTGATAATGTGGAACTTAGAGGAACCAATTAAAATGATATAATCGATTATTTGAGTTGAGTTAGTTTTTTTAATTCACGGCCCATGGTCTTCTGGCCATGGGCTATTTTTAAGGCATGTTTAAGACAGCAGTATAGGATTAGGTACTGGCAAGATAGGTATACTGATTCTTCAAATAAATAAGATGGAAATGGAGGCCACCCAAAGGGTGGTTAACAAAAAGATATAGGCATATGATTAGAAAGAATATAGTTGTAATGGCAGTTTGGGCGCTTCTGCTACCCATGACACACTGCTCCTCTTCTGGGGATAGCGGTACCGATGATACGGGGCAGACCCCGGACGACAACCCTCCTGGGAATAACCCACCTGCCGCCACCAATGATGTGGAGGCTTGGTTGACACTTTCGAACCAGAGCGTGTTGTTAAAAAAACAGGACAAGATTTTGTCTTTTGGGACCACTACCAACACGTTTCCCACCATTACAGTGGACGAATCCTTGACCTATCAGACCATAGATGGCTTTGGATTTACCTTGACAGGAGGCAGCGCAGATGTCATCAATCAATTGAGTGCGGATAAGAAAGCTGGGCTTTTGCAAGAACTTTTTGGTGATTCGCAAAGCAGTATCGGCATAAGTTACCTTCGGATCAGCATTGGTGCTTCCGATCTCAATGAAGCTCCTTTTACCTATAATGACATGCCCGAAGGGGAAACCGATGAAGCTTTGGCCCATTTTAGTCTGGAACCGGATATGGACGGTGTCGTGGCCGTTCTCAAGGAGATTTTGGAAATCAACCCCGATCTGAAAATTATGGGTTCTCCCTGGTCCGCCCCGGTCTGGATGAAGGACAATGGAAGCTTCGTGGGAGGTAGCCTTCAATCACAATATTATGGAGTGTATGCCCAATATTTTGTAAAGTATCTCGAAGCTATGGAAGCCGAAGGGATAGTTTTGGATGCCATCACCATTCAGAACGAACCCATGCATGACGGGAACAATCCCAGTATGTTCATGACTGCTGAAGAACAGTCGGATTTTATCAAAAACCACCTTGGCCCTGCCTTTTCCAGTGCAGGAATCGCCACTAAGATCATCGTGTGGGACCATAATTGCGACAATCCACAATACCCCATCACGGTACTGAGTGATCCGGAAACGAATCCCTATGTGGATGGTTCCGCATTCCACCTGTACAACGGTGACATTAGCGCACTCTCTACCGTACACAATGCGTTTCCTGAAAAGAATCTTTATTTTACAGAACAGTATACCTCTTCGAGCGGCTCTTTTGAAGGAGATTTGAAATGGCATTTAAAAAATGTCATCATTGGGTCCATGCGCAACTGGAGCAAGAATGCGTTGGAATGGAACTTGGCCAACAATGAAAACTTTGGTCCACACACAGATGGCGGGTGCACCGTCTGCAAAGGAGGACTTACCATCAGTTCAGGTGGGAACATTACCAGAAATGTGGGCTACTATATTGTGGCCCATGCCTCCAAATTTGTTCCTTCAGGTTCGGTCCGGGTGGGCTCCAACATACAGGGCGACCTTCAAAATGTGGCCTTTAGGACTCCGGAGGGTCAGATGGTCCTTATCGTGGAAAACGATGGAGCGGCCATTACATCCTTTAATATCAAATACAAAAACCAATGGGTGACCGCAACGCTGGACAGTGGGGCCGTTGCCACGTATATTTGGGAACAATAAAATTCATCGCATGAAAAAATCAATATATTTTTTAGCTCTTTTGATCAATGCCACCGCTTTTGGACAAGGTTTTTTACATACCGATGGACAGAAGATCGTGGATGCTCAAGGGAACAATGTCCTCTTGAGAGGGCTGGGACTCGGTGGGTGGATGGTGCAGGAGGGCTATATGTTGCAAACGGCCAGTTTTGCCGGACCACAACATGCCATCAAACAAAAGATTAAGGAACTCATTGGCAAGAAAAACACCGAAGCCTTTTATGAGGCCTATCTGGCCAACGGGATCACCAAAAGGGATATTGACTCGCTCAAGGCATGGGGTTTCAATTCGGTGCGGTTGCCCATGCACTACAATCTCTACACACCTCCCATTGAGGAAGAACAGAATGGAGGGAATACTTGGTTGGAAAAGGGTTTTTCCATGACGGACGATCTTTTGGAATGGTGCGCGGACAACGAGATGTACCTTATCCTCGACCTTCATGCGGCGCCAGGGGGACAGGGTCACGATGCCAATATTTCCGATTATGACGCCACCAAGCCTTCCCTTTGGGAAAGTGAGGCCAACAAACAGAAGATGATAGCCTTTTGGGAAAAGATGGCCGAACGGTATAAGGACCATCCGTGGATGGGCGGGTATGATATTGTCAATGAGCCCAACTGGAACTTTGAAGGGGAAAACCCAAACGGTTGTGACGAAAAGAACAACGCGCCCCTGCGCCAATTGATGGTGGACATCACAACCGCCATCCGTAAGATCGATACCAACCATATCATTTACATTGAAGGGAACTGCTGGGGCAATAACTACAATGGCATCTTTCCGCTGTGGGACGATAATATGGTCATCAGTTTCCATAAATACTGGAACTTTAATAGCACGGAGTCCATTCAACAGGTATTGGATTATCGCGAGAAGTACAACGCCCCGATTTGGTTGGGGGAAAGTGGGGAAAATTCCAATGTGTGGTTCAAGGATGCACTGACCTTGATGGAATCCCACAACATCGGTTGGGCATTCTGGCCCATGAAAAAGGTGGACAACATAGCCGGGGTCACTTCGGTGACGAAAACCCCCGAATATGAAACGCTATTGGACTACTGGCAAAATGGAGGAAAAAAGCCTACGGTGGCTTTTGCCCAAAAAACCTTGATGCAGTTGGCCGAAAACTACAAAATGGAAAATGTGACCGTCAAGCCCGATGTGATCGATGCCATGTTCCGTCAAGTGCAGACTTTTGAGACCAAGGCCTATAAAGACCATTCGATCCCCGGGCTTATCTATGCCACGGATTATGATATGGGGACCCAGAATTATGCATACAAAGACGCCGATTACATCAATTATCGGGTGAGTACCGGGGAGCAGGGGGCATGGAACAAAGGGCGTAAAATGCGGAATGATGGTGTGGATATCCAAAACTCTTCGGACAGCAAGAGCAATGGCTTTGAGGTTTTTGACATTCAGGATGATGAATGGCTTCTCTTTACCGTGAAGGTCAAAAAATCAGGGACCTATGCCATGGACGTGAGATACGCCAGCATAGAGGGCATGGGCCAACTTCATTTGAAAGTTGATGGTTTTAGCAGTTCTGAATCTGTCCTTTTGCCTGCAACAGAAGGGGCAACTTCCTATAATACAGCAACGCTCTCGGGAATTGATCTGAAAGAAGGGACCCACAAGGTCAAAGTGGTTTTTGAAAAGGGCGGGTTCAATCTCAACTATCTTGAATTTAGTATGCAATAACAATTATCCACCATCGCCGATACTTTTAATATGATAAAGCGATTTTTATGTATTGGGATATTCATACTGCTCCAAGCCTGTAGCGGGAGCGACGGAACCGAAATGGAAATGGACTTGCCTCCTTCCAATTTGAACGTTATCGTTGACATAGTGGGGCAATCCAATGAAAAACCCTATGGCGATGGCGGAGGAAGGGTGAATTTTATGTTTCAGGCCACAAATGCCTCGTTGTATAAGGTACGTATTGAGGACAAAGTGGAGGAATTGACCTCCAACACACTGTCCCATACCTTTTCCAAAGAAGGTACCCATAGTTACAGCATTATTGTGTCGGCCTATAACGGTGGCCAGTTTGTAAGCAAAACAGTAAACATAACAATTTACGTGGAGGAACTTACGGGACTGATTTGGTCCGATGAGTTCAACGAAGGAAGTCTTGACCTTTCCAAATGGAACTATGAGACCGGGACAGGGATCAATGGGAATTGGGGTACGGGTCAATTGGACCGGGCTACGGATCGGGTGGAGAATGTCAGTTTTGCAAATGGAATTGCAGATGCAGATGGGGGATGTCTTGTCATCACCACCCGAAAAGAGACGTATCAGGACAGGGACTACACCAGCGGGCGTATCAATACCAAAGACAAAGGGGCATGGGGACCTGGACATCGGATTGTGGCGAGGGTATTTCCAGCAGGGGTAAAGCACCAAGGGCAGGGATTTGCTTTTTGGATGATGCCCCAAGAAAAACCAGTGACGGTTGATGAGATCATGTGGCCCCAAGGGGGTGAGGTGGACATTATGGAGTATGTGGGCTCCATTCCCTATCATAACTTGGGAACCGTACATTATGCATGGGAATGGCAGAACAATGAGTACCAGGAATGGAATCATGGACATTTAGGGGGCTATTACAGTTACGGGACGCAACAAACCCCTATTCCCGAAGAACCGGGTTATGGCAGTTATCCTCCTCTGAATAACGATCCCAACGCAGGGAGTTCGGGATTTCATGAATATGGTTTGGATTGGTATGATGACCGGATTGAATTCTTCGTGGATGGACACGTATATCATATCCACTATTTAAATGATGGGGGAGGTTTTGTCGTGGACGGTCAGGACCAAAAGAGTGTAAATCAACTAAATGGACGCAGGGTTACGGTTTCTGAATATTCCAATCATTTTGATGAATGGCACCCGTTTGAAAACAATATGTTCCTCATCCTGAGTGCAGGGGTTGGAGGAAGTGATCATACCTATGGTGGCCCGATAGTGCCCGAGGCCCAATTTCCCGCTTCGGTTTATATTGATTGGGTGCGGGTGTATAGATTGTAAAACAGCTAAATCAGCTATTATTCAGTGTTTTATAGTGTCAGTTGACGACCTTGTTTCTGTGGTCGAACCAGTACAAACCAAAGTAAATGATGTCCAAAAAGGCGAAAACCCTGCAAAATCTATGAGATTGCGGGGTTTCCGTGTGTTTGGTATTGCTACCTAGTGACCTCGGCAGGATTCAAACCTGCAACCTTCTGAGCCGTAATCAGATGCGCTATTCAGTTGCGCCACGAGGCCGTTTTAATGGGCTGCAAATATATTTCTTTTTAAATTTACCACAAAACCTTGGCACACAAAAATAATGGACCTTTCCACATACATCCGCGATATACCCAATTTTCCAAAGCCTGGGGTGGTCTTTAAGGACATCACCCCCCTTTTGAAAGACCCCAAGGCCCTACAGTTGGCCACGGAATCCCTTTTACGCTTCACCGCTGATATTAAGGTGGATAAAGTGGTTGGTGTGGACAGTAGGGGGTTTATTTTTGCGCCTTTGCTGGCCCAGAAAATTGGGGCCGGTTTTGTGCCGGTCCGTAAATCGGGAAAACTACCCTTTGATGCCCTTTCCGAGCCCTACGAGTTGGAATATGGTCAAGAAACCCTTCAAATCCATTCAGATGCGATTGAAAAAGGGGAGAAGGTACTGGTTCATGATGATGTTCTGGCCACCGGAGGAACCGCCAAAGCGGTCTGTCGATTGGTGGAACGCCTCGGGGGTGAAGTGGTGCAGTGCAACTTTTTGATACAACTGACCTTCTTGGACGGCGCCAATAAGCTCAACGGATACCCTATCAGGTCATTGCTCCAGTATTAATTCGCGTCCAATGCCCTAGTGGTGACATAGTAGCGCCAGCCTATAAGGGCCAATTGCCACTTGGATGCCTTGGACAGGTCAAGACCCTTTTTGGTGAAAGAGGGAAGAACCGCTTTGTTGATTTTTGCCAGAATCTTGTACAACATGGATTGAGGTGTTGGATTTACCAAATATACTAAACAGTTGCGGTACTATGGAGCCCACCGACCATTGTTACATAAAAACAAGGGTGATCAGGTGGATGAGCAGCATGACGAAAAACTTTACTATTGCGATCATTGTTCGATTGATTTTTAGGTTAAAAAATTAGTGCTGACCGGTTGCATTTTTCGAATATAAAATGATAAGATTCATGTTGCCAAACTTTTAGCCCAGAATCTATACAATTGCATACAAGATTGTAGTCTTTTGAACGAGATGCTCCTTGGAAATAAAACACGTTCCTTGCTTTAAATTATAAAATGTAATTCAAAAATGTAATTGAAGTATTAGATTGTAACTTTTGTAGGGGTATTTTTGGGTGCTTTTTGAAAACCAAGGGAGGTTTCGTTTCCAAAAGGCCATTTTTTGGCCTTTTCGTTTGCTGCAAAAAAAAAAGGAACCACTTTTTTTGAGCGGTTCCTTTCCTTTTTTAGGGATGTTTTTTTCTACTTCTTACCCTTTTTTGTCATAATCTCTATGACCCCATCTTTGGCTTTTTTTCCATATTTCTCAATGGCCATTTCGCCTTTGAGCACATTCATGCTTTCAATATCGCTGGGTGAGATTTTTTGTACGTCTTTGCTGGATACTTTTTTCCCATCTATATAATAGAGCGGTTCGCTGCCTCCATCATTATCGATATAAAGGAAGCTGGCATCTTTTTCGATTACTTCAATATCCTCATCGTCATCAGAGTCCTTGATGATCATGACATGGCTCTTGGCATCCTTGTCCTCCACTTTTCGTATTCTGATTTTTTTGGCGTTATCCCCATCTTCATCGGAGATGAAATGAATGGATGTCTCTTTTTCCATTTCCTTGATTTCGTCGTCACTAAGTTGCTTCCCATTCACAATAATGGTTTTTTTGGCCTTGGAACCATCGACCCTGACAACCGTTTTGTCCGAAGTGGTCCAGGTGACATCATCATCCCCCATTTTGCGGATGTGGACCTTGTTGTGCTTGGCATTGCCAAAAGAGACCAGGTTGGCCTCATCGTCATAAAAGACGGTCAATGGATCTATGGGGCCATCCGAGTTGGAACTGTAATTGCTGCTGAACTTTTCCCCTTTGGAATTTTTGCCGTTCAAGCTCAACGTGATTTCAACAATTTCCTTCTGGTTGTTTCGCACCGCGGTGTAGCTGAAATCGATACCGTCCGTGGACAGGTCTTTTTTCATCTTGTCCAACTCATCGTTGGAAGTGTCCTTGTTGATGATGAGTTCCACGGACTTGTCATCGAAGACGGCCTCTCCATTTTCAGTGTCGGTATATCGATATACCTTTTCCACACTGAAACTGACCAGGAACAGCCCCAATAAAGGCAATACCAGGAAGGTTTTTAACACATTGATTTTTTTGGATTGATTTTGATTTAACATGACTATTCGTTTTTTGATTAATGAATTATAAAAGGAATTTGTGATTTTGAATTGCTGACCGTCCACTGCCTGTTTCAGCATGAGGTACTGGTAGTTTTTTTTGTTGTCCATTTGGCTGATGGTCTCCGAATCGGCCAAGAACTCCAAGTTCTGTTTCACCGCCCTTGCGTAGAGCCACAGCACGGGGTTGAACCATAACACAATTTTCAAGGCTTCCAATAGCAAGATATCCAAGGTGTGGTATTGTCTTGCATGTACCTTTTCGTGTGCTAGGATGGTCCCAAGGTCGTTTGGATTGAACAAGGCCGGGTTGTAAAAAATAGAATTGAAAAAGGAGAAAGGGGAAATCCTTTTTTCCGTTTCCACATGCAAATAGGGATGTTCCCTCCAAGTTTTGGCGTTCTTGGTCAATGAGTGCAGGGAACTCAACTGGATCAGAAATTTCACCAATAGCAGGGTGCATCCTATCAAATAGACGGCCCAGAGCACATTTTCCAGAGTGAATAAGGTCTCTGTAGGAGCTATTTTGGCTGCATTGGAATTGCTTGCCGCATTGATCAGGATAGGTTTGGACGCCACCACGATCCTTTCGATTTTGATCAAGGGAAAGAGGAGGGAGAGGAGTAGGCCTGAAAGTAGGAACAACCGGTTTTCCTTGAAAAAGGTATCCCGTTTCAGGAACAAATGGTAGACCCCTAGAAAAAGTGAGGAGATCAATACCGTTTTTGCAAAGTATAATAGGATGGGTTCCATTATTTTTTCTTTTCGATGAGGTCAATGATTTCTTGGAGTTCCTTTACCGATATCTTTTCCTCATTGGCAAAATGGGAAACCAGACTTTTATAGGAATCGTCATAGTAATCGGCTATGGCAGCGTTGACATACTTTTTGCGGTACTGTTCCTTGGTCACCATGGGGAAATAGCGGTGGGTGTTCCCAAAGGCCTCGTGGCCCACATATCCCTTTTCCTGTAAATTCCTTACGATGGTGGAGAGGGTGTTGTAATGGGGCTTCTCGCCTTCGATTTCTTCCAAAATCTCCTTAACGAAAGCCTTCTTCAACTTCCAGAGGATTTTCATTACTTCCTCTTCCTTATTGGTCAGTTTTTGCATGATCTCAAATAATTACTGGTTCAAACATAATACTAATTCCATAGTTAAACAACTATTTTTATAGTTTGTTAACTAATTTTATAGTTTTTATTCTTTTCCATTGGTTTTGGGTTGATCAAATCTTCCTTTATTTTTACGCAAAACACGATTCTTTGGAAAATCTACTTTATGTTGTCCTAGGGCTGGGCCTTCTCATTGCCGGGGGAAATTGGTTGTTGAAATCGGCAGTGGCCCTATCCCTTAGGTTGTCCATCCCAAAGATCGTGATCGGGATGACGGTGGTCTCCTTTGCCACATCGGCCCCGGAGCTTATTGTGAGTGTGAAAGCGGCTTTGGACGGTTTTCCTGACCTAGCCCTAGCCAATGTGGTGGGGTCCAACATCGCCAACTTGGGACTGGTGCTGGCCATTACCATACTCTTGGGAAGCATAGATGTACGAAAAAGTTTCTATTCCACAGATTGGCCCGTGATGATGGTGGCTTCACTTTTGTTTTGCGGCTTTATCTATTTTGATGGGGTTCTTCAGCAATACGAGGGAATCATCCTTGTGTCCTGCCTATTTCTCTTTTTGGTGTACCTACTTAGGTTCCAACAAACCGCCGTGGTGGATGAAAAACCGGAAGATGATGTCCCACTACCTTTATATAAAACGGTGTTGTTGCTGGGTATTGGGGGAACAGCGCTTTGGGGTGGATCGGAACTGCTGATCAGTGGTGCCGTGGGTATGGCCTCCGCTTTTGGAGTCAGTGACCGGATCATTGGCATCACCGTCGTTTCGGTAGGGACCAGCGTTCCGGAATTGGCGGCCTCCGTGATTGCAGTGCTTAAAAAGGAAAAGGCCATTTCCTTGGGTAATTTAATTGGGTCCAATATTTTTAACCTATTGGCTGTTTTGGGGATAACGGCCATGATCACACCTATAAATGTAGTGGATAAGGGATTGCTCTACAACGATATCTTTTGGATGTTGGGCATCTCCTTTTTGATATTGCCCTTGGTGTTCTTTCCCAAAGGTTTGCGCTTGGGGTGGAGGGACGGCCTGGTACTTTTGGCCATCTATATCACCTTTGTCTATTTTACTGTTAAATAAAAAACCGCCCCCTTGGTCGGGACGGTTTTTCATCTATAATCAACAACTAATTTATTCGCTACCAGTTATATCTTTGCAGATTTTACTGTTTTGATGATTCTGGCAGCTATTTTGTATGGATCACCATTGGAAGCAGGTCTTCTATCTTCCAACCATCCTTTCCATCCTTTTTTCACAGTGGCCAAAGGAATACGAATGGAAGCTCCACGGTCTGAAATGCCATAGCTGAAATCATTGATGGATGCGGTTTCGTGCTTACCTGTCAAACGTTGATCGTTGAACTCACCATAAACCTCAATGTGTTCTTTGACAACAGGTCTGAAAGCTTCGCAAATTTTCTCGTAAACCTCTTTGGAACCAGCGGTACGCAAAGTGGTATTGGAGAAGTTGGCGTGCATACCGGAACCGTTCCAGTCCATATCCTTACCAAGTGGTTTTGGGTGGTACTCAATATAGTATCCGTAAGATTCGGTCAATCTTTGCAATAAGTATCTGGCTACCCAGATTTCGTCACCAGCTTTTTTGGCACCCTTGGCGAACAATTGGAACTCCCACTGTCCACAGGCAACCTCTTGGTTGATTCCCTCAAAATTTAGTCCGGCAGCTATACAAAGGTCAGCATGCTCTTCAACAAGGGCCCTTCCGTGAGTGTTTTTGCCACCAACGGAGCAATAGTACATTCCTTGAGGTGCGGGATAACCACCAACAGGGAAACCTAATGGTAGTTGTGTAGCCGTGTCCATAATGAAATACTCTTGTTCAAAACCGAACCAGAAATCGTCATCTTCGTCATCAATGGTGGCCCTGCCGTTGGAAACGTGTGGGGTGCCATCAGCATTCATAACCTCGCACATTACCAAATAACCATCTTTTCTAGCTGGGTCGGGATAGATGGAAACGGGAACCAACAAACAGTCGGAAGATCCACCTTCAGCTTGTTGTGTGGATGACCCATCGAAAGACCAGTTGTCAAGCTCTTCCAAGGTCCCTTTAAAATTGTCATGATTTTCAACTTTGGTCTTACTTCTTATGTTTTGAGTTGGGTAGTACCCATCCAACCAAAGGTATTCTAATTTAATCTTGCTCATAATTCTGGTAGTTATTTGTTCTCAAATTCATGATTGACAAAAATAGTTTTTTCAATGAATAATATACATTTTGAAGGGGTAAAATCACAAACTGAATCTTATTATTTATATAACCCCATATTTTGGGTAGGGTTGACTAAAAAAAAAGTATTTTTTCAAGGATTTATTATTAAATTGTTAATTGTAGCTTTGCCGAATCAATACTATTCAAGATGCCAAAAACTAGATTTCAGGCCTTGGCCGAAAGCCGCAACAGGAAGCACACATCCATGAGTGAGGAAGGGAAACGTTCCGAGCTGTTCGGGAAAAATGTTTTCAACGAGGACAAGATGCTCCAGTTCCTGACAAGGGAAGCTTTTGACAATGTCAAATCCGCCATTTTTCAGGGCAATAAGATCGATCGTAAAATTGCCGACCAAGTCGCCGAAGGGATGAAGGCATGGGCCTTGAGTATGGGCGCCACGCACTATACCCACTGGTTCCAACCTCTTACGGGCGCCACGGCCGAAAAGCACGACGCCTTTTTCGATATCCTTCCCGATGGAAGGGGGATGGAAAAGTTCGGAGGGGCACAATTGGTACAGCAAGAACCCGACGCATCCAGTTTTCCAAGCGGAGGGATCCGAAACACTTTTGAGGCCCGGGGCTATACCGCTTGGGACCCCACTTCACCGGCATTCATTTATAAGACGACCCTTTGTATCCCTACCATATTTGTGGCCTATACCGGGGAGGCCCTGGACAACAAGGCACCTCTGTTACGCGCACTGTATGCGGTTGACCAAGCGGCCACCGGAGTGGCACAGTATTTTGACAAAAACGTAAGGAAGGTCTATGCCACCTTGGGCTGGGAGCAGGAATATTTTTTGGTGGACAAGGCGTTGGCAAAATCCCGTTTGGACCTCTCCATGACGGGCAGGACCTTAGTGGGAAATTTTTCTGCGAAGGGCCAACAGTTGGACGACCATTATTTTGGAGTGATACCGCCTCGTGTATTGAGTTTTATGAGTGACCTGGAAAAGGAATGTACCAAATTGGGCATTCCGGTCAAGACCCGACATAATGAAGTGGCTCCCAACCAGTTTGAACTGGCACCTGTGTTCGAGGAAGCCAACCTTTCCGTGGACCACAACCTATTGCTCATGGACGTGATGGAAGAGATTGCGGACCGCCATCATTTTTCAGTGTTGTTCCATGAAAAGCCCTTTGCGGGAATCAACGGTTCTGGAAAGCACAACAACTGGTCCTTGGCCACCGACACCGGGGTGAACCTGCTCAGCCCGGGGAGCACGCCCATGAAGAACCTTCAATTTTTGACCTTTTTCGTCAATACCATAAAAGCAGTGGACACCTATGAGGAGCTTTTGCGTGCCTCCATAGCCTCTGCAAGCAACGACCATAGATTGGGGGCCAATGAGGCCCCACCGTCCATCCTTTCCATTTTTATTGGAAAACAATTGAGCAATGTATTGGATGAGCTGGAAGGGGTTTCCAAAGGAAAACTCTCGCCAGAGGAAAAAACGGAGCTCAAACTCAACGTGGTGGGCAAAATCCCGGAAATCCTTTTGGACAACACCGACAGGAACCGTACATCACCTTTTGCCTTCACGGGGAACAAATTTGAAATGAGGGGGGTGGGCGCAAAGACCAATTGTGCCAAACCCATGACCATTCTGAACACCATCATGGCCAAGCAGCTCACCGATTTTAAAAAGGAGGTGGATGTGCTGATTGATAAAAAGAGCCTGAAAAAGGACGAAGCTGTTTTCAATGTGCTGCGCGAATATATAAAGACCTCCAAGCGCATTCGTTTTGAGGGCGATGGGTATGGCATGGAATGGCAGGAGGAGGCCAGAAGACGCAAACTGAGCAACAACAAGAATACCCCGGAGGCCTTACAGGTGATCACTTCCAAGGAGAGCATGGAGCTCTTCAAGGAAATGGGCGTGATGAACGAAGTGGAACTCAGGGCCCACCAAGAAGTGGAACTGGGAGCCTATATTTTTCATATCCAGATTGAAGGAAGGGTACTCGGGGAAATGGTCTATAACCACATTATCCCTGCCGCTATCCGATACCAAAATATTTTGTTGAAAAACGTAAGCGGGCTGAAGGAAGTCTATGGCGCGGCCCACAAAAATGTGGCCGAAAGCCAATTGAACATCCTGGAGCAGGTAGGGGAACACATTGTCCAGATCAAAAAGCTGACGGATGAGATGATCGATGCCAGAAAACGGGCCAATGGAATGGCCATGAGCAATAAAAAGGCACAGGCCTATTGCAACAATGTAAAGCCGTATTTTGACAAGATCAGGGAACAGTCCGATAAATTGGAAAAGCTTATAGCGGACGATCTATGGCCTTTCACCAAGTACAGGGAATTGCTGTTTGCCAAATAGGAACAGCTCCAAAAGATGAAAACCACGGAAGGCCTATCGATTAATTGATGGCTTTCCGTTATTTTTGCCCAAACCCATTTTTATGTCATCCGACACCAGTAAAAGATATGCCCAGAGAGGGGTTTCCGCTTCCAAGGAAGATGTGCACAGTGCCATCAAGAACATAGACAAAGGACTTTTTCCCAAGGCTTTTTGCAAAATTGTCCCCGATCATCTCACCGGTAGTGCAGACCATTGTCTTGTGATGCATGCCGATGGCGCCGGGACCAAATCATCCTTGGCCTACATGTACTGGAAGGAAACGGGCGACCTGTCCGTTTGGAAAGGGATTGCCCAAGATGCGTTGATCATGAACGTGGACGACCTAATTTGTGTCGGTGCTACCGACAATATTATGCTTTCCTCGACCATCGGAAGGAACAAGAACCTGATTCCCGGTGAAGTCATTTCGGCCATCATCAACGGGACGGAGGCATTGATCTCCGATCTGGACAAACATGGGATCACCATCCATTCCACAGGCGGGGAAACTGCCGATGTGGGCGATTTGGTACGGACCATAATCGTGGACTCCACGGTTACTGCCCGAATGAAAAGGAGCCAAGTGATCGATAATGCCAATATCTCCGCTGGGGATGTCATCGTGGGTCTCGCTTCCTATGGAAAAGCCACTTACGAGACCGAATATAACGGTGGGATGGGCAGTAATGGACTTACCTCTGCCAGGCATGATGTCTTTGGAAAATATTTGGCCCAAAAATATCCTGAAAGTTATGATGCCTCCGTTCCTGAGGAGTTGGTATATTCAGGCCAGACCACATTGACGGATGCTGTCCCGGGTGCTCCCTTGGATGCAGGAAAATTGGTGCTCTCGCCGACTAGGACCTATGCGCCCATCATCAAAAAAATACTGGAAAGCTATTCCTCCAAGGAAATCCACGGAATGGTACATTGTAGCGGGGGAGCACAGACCAAGATCCTCCACTTTGTGGACAATCTCCATATCATCAAAGACCATATGTTTCCCGTGCCACCGCTGTTCCAATTGATCCAAGAGCAATCCGGTACCGATTGGAAGGAAATGTACCAAGTGTTCAATTGTGGACACCGAATGGAACTCTATGTGAATGAGAAGGTTGCTGAGGATATCATCAGGATTTCAAAAAGTTTTGAGGTAGATGCCCAGATCATAGGTAGGGTGGAACCATCGGAAACCAAAAAGCTGACCATCCAGAGTGAGCACGGTAAGTTTCAATATTAGCATACGATTCGCCCCAGTTTAGCGTTCTTATTTATAAACCTTATGCTATGGAAAGGAAGGATTTTCTAAGAAGTCTGGGTGCAGGTGCTGCATTTGCCCTTACTTTTCCCTGTTTACAAGGCTGTTCCAAGGATCAAGTCGATGGAAATATTGAAGAAGTGCCCACGGGTGTGGACTTTACGGTGGACCTCACCTCCCAAGAAGGACAGCCCTTATCTACAAATGGTGGGTTTATCTTGAAGAACCTGGTCGTTGTGGCCAGAAACCTTCAAGGGGAGTATGTGGCGGCCAGCCAGGTATGCAGCCATGAATCCTATGACCAAGTCCGATTCGTGAACCAGGATGGGGGTATTTTCTATTGCGATGTCCACGGATCCCGTTTTGGGCAGGATGGAACCCCGTTGAACCAAGTGGACAGTAAGCCGGCACGTGCCCTGAAAGTGTTCAATACCGAACTTGATGGGTCCATACTCCGGATCTTTGAGTAATTTGTAGCCCCCAATCTTATGAAACGATTCTTGACCTTCATCTTTTTAGTGAGTCTTGGTGCCCTTCATGCACAGGAGTGGCAGGACAGTTATGCCAGTGCACTGGATAAGGCTAATACGGCGGACAAGCCCATTGTTTTGGTGTTTTCCGGTTCGGATTGGTGCGCTCCCTGCATCCGCTTGAAAAAAAGTATTCTGGATTCTGAGGAATTCAAGATCTATGCTTCCGAAAATTACGTGCTGTACAATGCCGATTTTCCCCGAAAAAAGCAAAACCAGCTCGCCGAAGAAAAATCGGGTGTAAACAAAACGCTGGCTGAAAAATACAATCCCAAAGGATACTTTCCCTTGATCGTGGTCTTGGACAAGAACGAATCTGTTTTGGGGGAAACAGGGTTCAACCCCAGACTTACCCCAGAAAAATATATTGCACTCCTCAACAAATTCGTAAAATGAAAGCGGTCTTTGTTTTTTTGTGCAGCCTTTCCTGTCTGTTGTCCTTGGGGCAATTGGGGCAGAAGGATGTCACTGTGAAAAAGACGCTCAAGTTGATGGGGACCCGTTTTGAGGTCACCGTGGTGGCCCCGAACGAGGAAATAGGTTATATCAACATAGATGAGGCCGTTTCCGAGATCCAACGCATTGAAAAAATCATCTCCTCTTGGGATAAAAACTCAGAGACTTCGCTCGTCAACAAAAATGCAGGGATAAAGCCTATCAAGGTAAGCCCTGAGCTTTATGGTCTTATCGAACGTTCCATACGGATCTCCGAGATTACCGAAGGCGCCTTCGACATCACGTATGCATCCATGGACAACATCTGGAAGTTTGATGGCACTATGGAAACTGCACCCAAGGAAGAGGATATCCAAAGAGCCGTGAAAAAGATCGGATATCAAAAAATTGTATTGGACCCAAAGGACCAGACCGTGTTCTTGCCGGAACCGGGCATGTGTATTGGGTTTGGGGCCATTGGGAAAGGTTATGCTGCCGATAAGGCCAAAGAACTTATGGTTTCCAAGGAGGTGAAAGGAGGCATCATCAATGCATCCGGCGACCTGACCACTTGGGGGACCAAGGTGACAGGGGAGAAGTGGCTGGTGGGTATCGCCAATCCGTTGAGCAAGGACAAGGTGTTCAGTTGGTTGCCCGTCATCGAATCCTCGGTGGCCACATCGGGCAATTATGAAAAGTTCATCACCCTGAACGGAAAAAAATATTCCCATATCATCGACCCTAGGACAGGATACCCCACAACGGGGATCAACAGCGTGTCCATTTTTGCCAAGCAGGCAGAACTTTGTGACGCCCTCGCCACGGCAGTTTTCATCATGGGAAGGGACGTTGGCCTGCACATGATCAACCAGATGGATGGGGTAGAGGCCGTGGTCGTGGATTCGGACAATAAAATTCACAAGAGTTCAGGTATCATATTCGACATGAATCCGTAAATTTAGACCATGGTCAAAGCGATTTTTTTTCTCTTGGTATTGCTCCTTTC
Organism: Flagellimonas amoyensis; assembly: GCF_003058265.1. Lineage (GTDB taxonomy): Bacteria > Bacteroidota > Bacteroidia > Flavobacteriales > Flavobacteriaceae > Flagellimonas > Flagellimonas amoyensis. Next base: position 44,335 of record NZ_QBUK01000016.1, on the reverse strand, counting down.
AAGTTCCTGTGTGGCCGTGCGCGAGTACGACAAGGCCTACCTGAACGATGCAGAGATGCAATTGGGGGCCAGGGCCAGCGAACGTTTTGAGACCAATTTCCACATCTATCGAGAAGCATCTGCAGGAGCCAATGGAGGCAAAACAGGGGGCGGTTGTGGCTGTAATTAAATGCTACGGGACACTATGAAACATTGCATCAAAAGATCAGGAGTCGCCAAAAGGACACTGTTCTGTTCTGGATTGCTCTTCCTTTGCTGTATGGCAGCCCGTGCGCAACAGACAGATACTTCATACCAAAAACGTGTTTTGGAGACCAGCGAGGTCGATCTCTTGTTCAGTTATTACAAGCAGGATGGACAAAATGCCGCAGTGACAGGTGGGGAGGGGACCGAAGAGTTGACCGATGCCACTTCCAGCATTGTGCTACGGATGCCCATGAACGAAAGTGATATCCTGACGGTGGATGTGGGGCTTTCGGCCTATACTTCCGCTTCTTCCAGTAATGTGAACCCGTTGGACGGTGGACTCAGTGTATCCCCATTTGATGCTTCTTCCGGGGAATCCCGAAAAGACCTTTTGACCTACATCAATCCCAGCTATCAGCACAGTTCCGATGACAGGAATTCCATCTGGAGCGCCAATGCCTATTTTTCCACCGAGTACGATTATCTGTCCCTTGGTTTTGGGGGCAGCTATACCCGTCTGTTCAACGAGAAGAACACCGAACTGACCCTGAGCGGCCGCGTGTTTTTGGACAAGTGGAACCCGCAATATCCCATTGAACTGCGTGAAGGTTTTTTTGATGATAGGATCACAGGGAACGGTACCTATAACCCCATTTTTTCGGAATTTGAAAAGGAGAACAGAAACTCCTATTCACTTTCGTTAAGCTTTTCACAGATCATGGGCAAAAAATTGCAAGGTGCCCTTTTCATGGATCTTGTTTCCCAGAACGGATTGTTGAGTACCCCGTTCCAGCGTGTCTATTTTGCGGATTTTGAAGATTTTTATATTGATGATTTCCAATTGGCGGACAATGTGGAGCAATTGCCGGACAGTAGGTTCAAAATACCCTTCGGTGGCAGGCTGAACTATTATCTGAACGATCTGGTGGTGTTGCGTACCTACTACCGTTTCTATTGGGACGATTGGGGAATTACCTCCCATACGGCCAGTTTGGAGGTGCCTTTCAAGGTCACGGACAAGTTCACCCTATATCCCACCTACCGCTACTATACCCAGACCGCGGCCGATTATTTTTATCCCAAGGAAGAAGCCTTGTCCACGGATGTCTACTATACTTCAGACTATGACCTATCGGATTACAATGCGCATCAATATGGGATGGGCGTGCAGTACAGGGATATTTTTGCCTCGGCCAAAGTGTTCAGTTTTGGTCTGAAGACCATCGACCTCCGTTTTAGCCAATACGACCGGAGCGATGGCCTCAACGCTTTTATCTTTACCCTCGGGACAACTTTTGTGGGGAACTGACCCAATTTTGTTGGAAAGGAATCCAACTAAAAAATCGTAAATTCGCATCCCTAAGTAAGATTGATCTATGCTTGACAAACTCAATATAGTAAAGCAACGTTTCGATGAGATTTCCGATCTGATCATACAGCCCGATGTGATTTCGGACCAGCAGCGGTACATCAAATTGAACAAAGAATACAAGGACCTGAAAGTGCTTGCCGAAAAACGAGAGGACTATGTGGCCCTTACCCATAACATCAATGAGGCCGAAGAGATTTTAACCGATGGCAGTGATCCCGAAATGGTGGAAATGGCCAAGATGCAGCTCGATGAGGCCAAGAGTGCCCTGCCGAAGCTGGAAGAGGAGATCAAGTTCCTGTTGATTCCCAAAGACCCGGAAGATGCCAAGGATGTTGTGATGGAGATCAGGGCCGGGACCGGTGGCGACGAGGCCAGTATCTTTGCAGGGGACCTGTTCCGGATGTACACCAAGTACTGTGAGTCCAAAGGTTGGAGGACCAACGTTATCGATTTGAGCGAAGGGACCAGTGGCGGATACAAGGAAATCCATTTTGAGGTCACGGGAGAGGATGTGTATGGCACCTTGAAATTTGAAGCAGGGGTGCACCGCGTACAGCGGGTGCCACAGACGGAGACCCAAGGTAGGGTGCATACCAGTGCAGCGACTGTGATGGTGATTCCCGAAGCAGAGGAATTTGATGTGCAGATAGACCCAAAAGAGGTCCGCATCGATTATTTCTGTTCGTCAGGACCTGGAGGACAATCGGTGAACACCACCTATTCTGCGGTACGTTTGACACACCTTCCCACAGGGATTGTGGCCCAGTGTCAGGACGAAAAATCCCAGCACAAGAATAAGGACAAGGCCTTTAAGGTACTTCGTTCGCGTTTGTACGATATGGAATTGGCCAAGAGACAGGCCGAGGATGCTGCCAAGCGAAACTCGCAAGTCAGCAGTGGGGACCGTTCGGCCAAGATCCGGACATACAACTATCCGCAGGGAAGGGTCACCGATCACAGGATCGGTCTTACCCTGTATGACCTGCAAAATATCATGAACGGCGATGTCCAAAAAATAATCGATGAGCTGATGTTGGTGGAGAACACCGAAAAACTGAAAGAGGCTTCGGAGATTTTTTAAACTTTTTATTGACTGGTCTTGTATGTCAGTTCGAGCGCAGTCGAGAACCTTTTGAAATGAAGATAGAACACCTAGTTTCCCAGATCCGTCAGAAAAAATCGTTTCTCTGTGTTGGTCTGGACACGGATTTGGATAAGATTCCAGCGCATTTATTGGACGACGAAGATCCCATTTTTGCTTTCAACAAGGCCATCATCGATGCCACACATCCCTACTGCGTGGCCTACAAGCCAAACATTGCCTTCTATGAGGCCTATGGGTTGAAGGGATGGAAATCCTTGGAGCGTACCATGGAATACCTGAACAGCAACCATCCGGAAATATTCACGATAGCCGATGCCAAGCGGGGTGATATTGGAAACACTTCCACGCGCTACGCAAAGGCCTTTTTTGGGACGATGGACTTTGACTCCATTACCATTGCCCCCTACATGGGCAGGGATTCCGTGGAGCCTTTTTTGGAATTTGAGGACAGGCACACCATTTTGTTGGCGCTGACCTCCAACCAAGGCGCGTTCGATTTCCAGACCCAAAAAGTGGGAGATAGGGAACTGTACAAAGAAGTTCTGGCCACTTCAAAAACTTATAAGGGTTCGGAAAGGTTGATGTATGTGGTCGGGGCGACCAAGGCATCTTTCTTGAAAGAAATCCGGGAAATAGTGCCAGAGCACTTTTTATTGGTCCCAGGCGTCGGGGCGCAAGGAGGAAGTCTACAGGAAGTCTGTACCTACGGAATCACCAAGGACATAGGACTTTTGATCAATTCCTCGCGCGGCATATTGTATGCCTCGAACAGGCATGATTTTGCGCAAGTTGCTGCGGAAAAGGCAAAGGAAATCCAAGAAGAAATGGAGTTGGAGCTGGCCAAATTGCCGTAAGGCTCAACCTAGACTTTCCAAAGTCCTTTTGATGCTCTGAGCTTTCCTTTTGAAAAATTCGCCAAGGTGCATATCGGCCTGTGATACATTGGCCGCTTTTTCAACGAAGTTGTTGTACATTACTTCCAGAACATAGATTGCCTGGTTTCCGCTGGTGATCGGGGTAACTGCCCCTACTTTGCAATATTGATTGTCCATTGTTCCCAAGATTTGTTATACCAAAGATACGTCCAAATCAAGCTTGTGGATTATGGCCTTTTAGGGTATATGACTAGAAATCAGGTATTTTATCTAAATTTTAACGAAACAGGGCATTTCAAAGGCCTTTTGGACCCTTTTTTAGATTAAAATTAACGTCTGTCCAACGACCATCCGCTGTCTCCCAAAAACGCATTTGGAAGATACGAACGAGGACAATTTAGGGAAACAAAAAAACCGGTGTGGCCCACCGGTTTTTTAAACTAACTAACTCAAAAAAATGCTAACTCAGATAACTAACTCGTTGCAAAATTCCTGTTTAACCTTCAGCAAGAGGTTAATTTAACTTTAGGAATATGTTATACTTGTTCTCTTTTGTTGAGTTAATAACGGGCTTATTTTTCACTTATTGCATTATTGTGAAAAAATTAGCATTAATCCTGAAGGGAAAACACCCTTTTTAACAAATCCGTTGTTCTTGATGAAGCTTTTGTCCGTATTTCCTTTTCTTCCAAAGCGATCATGGTATACACGCCTTCTAAGGCTTCATTGGTCGTATAATCCGTCAGGTCGGGATTCACATCATTGGTGAGCGGAAGATTATTGTACTTGGTGATGATGTTGCTCCAGATCTTGTCCGCCCCCACTTTTTGGAACGAATTTTTGATGATTGGGTTAAACTTCCCATACAACTGCGTTTTTGTGGACCGCTCGAGATATTGTGTGGCGGCATTATCGGCGCCCAACAAAATCTGTTTGGCATCGTTGAACGTGATTCCTTTCACGGCATCCACAAAAATAGGTGTAGCCTCTCCAACAGCATCCTCGGCCGCACGGTTGATGATTTTGAGCCCCTCATCGGCCAAACTTCCCAAACCTACGTCCCTCAAGGTCTTGTCCACTTTTTGAAGTTCTTCAGGGAGAAGGATCTTGACCAGTTCGTTCCTGAAAAAACCATTCTCGTTGGCCAGTTTGTTCACTTGTTTTTCAATGCCCATGTTCAGGGCCTCGCGTAGCCCTTGGGCTATTTCGGCATTTCCGATTCCTGTGCCTCCTTGCGGTAGTTGGTTGACCACCTGTTGGAGTTCCGTACATCCCACCAATTGGAAGACCAATAGGCATAGCAGTGTTCGTTTCATGATATTCTTTTTATAGTTGGGATGAAATTACTGCGAAAAAATATAAGGGGACGGATGGGATGGATGGTTTTTTCCTTTTTTCTGGAAAAAGGAATATGGAAATGCTACTGAACCTCTCAGTTTTATTTAGAATCGGGGCACCTTGAACACGCCTTCGGTAATGGTCACCGATCCGACCAGTTCCACGGTCCCGCCGCTGGTATCATACCAAGTAAGGGTTCCCGAAAATGAACCACTGATATGGGAATCCGTAATTTCCGTAAAACGTACTGTGGCCAGCTCATAGAGCGGTGTCGCGGTGATGTTCATGCCCGCACTGTAGAGATTGCCCACTGCATCAAAATAACCCATGGTGAAGAGCGAATCAGGTGTACTGTCACCCTGTCCTTCAATGTTGGTGTACGATATACCAGTGGTGAAATTATTGGAATCGCCCAAGAAAATAGTGAGCCTATTGGTCAACGTGGTTTCAAAAATATCATCTATCCCCGCTATGTTGATGGCGTACAGGCCAGATGCGGTGTCATGATCTAGGATTCCCGTGAGATTGATCTGTGTATCTGGGGTATACTCATAGGACACTTGAACCCCATCGACCTTGAAACTGAAATAAAACTCACCTGCGGTATTGTCCGGTCCATCATCACTTTTGGAACAGCCCAATAGGCACAGACTGAAAAGTAGAAGCAGTAAGATGCGCTTAGTGGTTTTTTTCATGGGTCGATTTTTATTGTGGATCTATTTTGCAGTTTTCCTTGTACTCTTTATCCACCAGTTGTTTGAATTTTGCGAGCTCGTTCGATTTCCGGTACTTGGCTTCCAATTCGTCCATCAGCTCCTCCCTAGAGGGGTCAATGGTGCCAAATCCACCTTTAAAGGCATCTTGCATGGTCTCACATTGTAGCTCGGCAAATTTCTTGGCATCACTTTCCATGGAACTTCCACAGGAAAACAGAAGGACGGCAAACGATGCGGTCATCAAAAGGAATGGTCTGGATTTCATATAGTTGTGTTTTAGTTAGGGTTGATGGTTGCTTTTTTCATTTTTGTCCATAAAGTACCCAACGGCACCACCGATTAGGGCAAATACAACAATGCTCAGCAGCACATTGAAGACAATGTCCCATCCATTGCCCACAAACCGATCGTATTCATCGACCATGGAGACGAAATTCCTCAGGTAGCTGAACATTCCGCTGTTGCCACCATAATTCTGAATGATGGTCGATTGAAAATAGTAGCTCAACGGGATGCCCAACAAGGCCCCCAGCAGCCCAAAGGTGACCATTTTCCCCTTCTTCTTGTTGAAGACTAGATACAACCCTATGTAGGCGATGATTCCCAATGGGATAAAAATCAGGGTAAGTATGATGAGGGCCACCCTGACCCCGACCGGAGGCACTTTAAAGGTGTTGGCAACAGTACTGCAGACCCCTAAAAGGGATTTTTCGGGACGGGTGAAAAAGTGGATGATGGTTTCCTTATCCATTTTGTGAGGTTTGGTTTTATGGTTTCGAAATTAGAGGAACCCGTGCACCTTTAAAACCTATACTGATCCTGTGGTGGTGTATTTTTATTTTGTGTAGGGGAGCGTTTATTTTTTGCTAAAATGTGTACATTCATGATTCCTTGACAATCGACCAAACCATTGCTCCTATGAAGCGCTTATTGTGCATGCTTTCTTTTGTTGCCATCAGCCCATATGTCGCTGCACAACAGTTTCAACGGGAATTGGACTCGCTCTCACAATTGATGGAAACCCAATCGGTCACGGACACGGCAACGGTCGACCTGAGAAACCACTATACCAAACAGGCCCTTTTTGCAAATCCTTCGGACACCACATTGCTGGACTTCGCCGAAAAGACCCTTGAAATTTCACAAAAAATGGGGTATGGTAGGGGAACCATGCTTGCCTATGAGCGTATGGCCCTGATCTACCAATATTCCTTTTCCAACCCGTATAAGGCCCAGGAATTCTACCATAAGGCACTGTCATTGATGGAAGAGGATAAAAAATTACAGCCCTACGGTTGGAGTATCTATGGCGGCATTGGCACCCTTTACTATGAGCAGGAAGAATATGGAAAGGCCCTGGACTTTTTCAAACGCGTTTTGAAGCACGATAAGAACCTTGAACTGACTGCCACGGCAAACATGGCCAACATTTATGGCTCCATCAACCAGTTGGATTCTGCCATTCTCTATTACAACAAGGCTTTGAGTTTGGAGCAAGTAAAGAGCAACCCTACCTATAAGGCCAATCTCCACAGCAACCTTTCGTTGATCTACGGGCAGGACGGCCAAGTGGATTCCGCACTGGTCTCGGCGGAGAAAAGCATGGCCCTGATCGACGATTATGGAATCGAATTTGTCCGGCCCACGGCCTACGCCAATGCGTCCATGGCCTATCTGGGCAACAACGATTACGAATTGGCCGAAAAGTATGCAAAGCTGTCTTTGGAACTGAGCGATGCGCAGGGAAACCTGTTTCTTCAAAAATCGGCTTGGGGAACACTGGCCGATGTGTATGCCGCCAAAGGGGATTTTTCCGATGCCCTGGAAGCCTATAAAAAATTCTCGGTACTGAAAGACAGTCTCAACGGACAGAACAGAAGGGTGGAGATCAACCGAAAGCAACTGGAATTTGATTTTGAAAAGGAACGGACCGTCACCAAGGCAGAGATTGAACGACAGACCACCCTTAAAAGAGCGACCTTGTTGGGTGGTGGTGGGCTTCTTCTGGCCTCCATCTTTGGTTTTATGCTGTACAAACGCCGAAGGGATGCCGTCGAACAAAAAAAGGAGGCCGAATTCAGGGCCATGGTCTCCGATACCGAACTCAAGGCACTCAGGGCCCAAATGAACCCCCATTTCATCTTCAATTCCCTTAATTCCATTGGGGACTATATCCTTAAAAACGATACGGGTACGGCCATGGAATACCTCACTAAGTTTGCCAAATTGATGCGGATGGTGCTCGAGAACTCGGAATTCAAGGAAATCCCTTTGGAGGATGACCTGAAGTTCCTCGAGCTCTACCTTCAGGTCGAGGCCAAAAGACAACCTGGTCGCTTTACCTATGGAATAACCGTGGAAGAGGGCCTCGACGTACAAAATATATTGGTGCCGCCACTGCTGTTGCAGCCGTTTATAGAGAACAGTATTTGGCATGGGTTTGCCCAAAAAAGTGAGCAGGGACACATTTCCATTGGCATTGCCAAACAAGGGGATATGCTCTTGTGCACAGTGGATGATGATGGAATGGGTTGGCAAGCGGAAAGTGGCGTACCGACCACAAAAAAATCGTTCGGGGTGGCCATTACCGAAAGCAGGTTGGAAATTTTGAATACACAGAAGAATGCCGAGGGCAAATTGAACATTACCCACAAAGGCCGTGACAAGGGTACACGTGTGGAAGTGAGCCTGCCCTTGGAGACCATTTTTTAATAGACCATGAATAAGATGACCATAGCCATAATCGATGACGAACAGCACTGCATAGACCATTTGGTCCACCTGCTCCAACCGCATATGGATCATGTGGAAATCGTCAGTTTCAGTACAGTGGACCAGGCCATAAAAGGGGTGGATTCCCTACGTCCCGACATTGTTTTTTTGGATGTGCAGCTTCATGACAACACCGGTTTTGACTTTCTTTCATCCGTATCGTATCGTGATTTTAGCCTCATTTTCACCACGGCCTATGAAAAATATGCCATCGAGGCCTTCAAGTTTTCGGCCATCGCCTATCTGTTGAAACCCGTGGACCGGGACGATTTTGAATTTGCCTTCCAAAAAGCAATGGACAAAACGGAACAAGCCCAACTCCATGAACGGATCAATGTCTTGCTGTCCAATGTTTCCAAAGGAAACAGTCCAAAAAGAATCAGTGTTCCACATAAAGAAGGCTATGTTTTTCTTCTGGTAGACCATGTAGTGAGGTGCCAGGCCGATGTGAACTATACCCACATCTATACTTCGGATGGGAAAAAATACACCGCTTCCAAAACCTTGAAACATTTTGAGCAGTTATTGGCTGGACATCAATTTTTCAGAACACACAATTCGCACCTGATCAATCTGGGTTTTGTGACCTCTTACCATAAAAATGGGTATGCCGTTCTTTCCGATGGCGCCAAGATCGAGGTTTCCACACGGAGAAGGGATGCCTTCATCAAAGCGTGTGCGGAGGTTTGATCTAAAATATACATACAGTCATCAGGAAATGTGCTTACCTTAGTATTATGGCCAAACAGATGCCCAACATTACCAAATCCTCGGGGGAAACGACCTGGTTTTCCCTTGAAAAGCTACAGCGTTCGCTCAAGTACAGTGGGGCCAGCGACGAATTGATAGCAGAGATCATCCATCGGGTGGAGGAGGAACTGTATCCAGGTATCTCCACAAGGGAAATCCACAACAGGGCCTATGCACTTTTGAAGAAAAAAAAGTCACTCTTCGCCTCAAAATATAAGTTGAAAAAGGCCATTTATGAACTGGGGCCGACCGGTTTTCCTTTTGAACGCTTGATAAGTGGCATCCTACACTATTCGGGGTATGAGACCAAAGTGGGCGAGACGCTTCAGGGAAGCTGTGTTTCCCATGAAATTGATGTGCTGGCGATTAAAAACGGTACCCTCAACATCATCGAATGCAAGTTCCATGGGGAAGATGGGCTCAATTGCAATGTGAAAGTGCCCCTATACATCCACTCCAGGTACAATGATGTCAAAGGACCGTTGGAATCCAAAAAAGACAGGACCTATGGAGAAACATTGGGTTGGGTGGTCACAAATACCCGTTTTACTTCGGATGCCCTTCAATATGGAAAATGTGCGGGCCTGTATCTTTTAAGTTGGGACCATCCGAAGGAGAACAGCTTAAAGGATAGGATAGACCGATTGGGGCTGTATCCCATAACCGTTTCCACATTACTGTCCGAAAAGGAAAAACATTTTCTCTTGAACCGGGATGTGGTGTTGTGCAAACAGTTGGCCCAAGACCATTTTTATCTGGATCATTTGGGGATTTCCAATGGCAGAAAGACCAAGATCCTGAACGAGATGGAATCCCTTTGTAAAATCTAGACAAGACATGGAAAAGCTTCAGGTACATTTTTTGGGAGGGTCGGGCACGGTCACTGGTTCCAAGTTCTATTTGCACTCCGAAGAAATCAAGGTTTTGGTGGATTGCGGTGTTTTCCAGGGAACAAAGGAACTCAGACTGCAGAACTGGGAACCCTTGCCCATTAAAGTGGATGAGGTGGACTTTGTACTGTTGACACATGGCCATCTGGACCATTGTGGATACCTTCCCCTTTTGGTGAAACAAGGGTTTAAGGGAACCATCCTTGGAACGGCACCGACCTTGGAAATAGCGAGGATCATCTTGGAGGACAGCGCCAAGATCCACGAAGAGGAAGCGGAACGCGCCAATGCGGAAGGATATAGCAAGCACGACCCCGCACTCCCGCTGTACACCCGAGAAGATGTGGAGCGTACCTTGAAGTTTTTTAACAGCATCGAAGAAGGGGAAATCGTCAGCCTCTCTCTCCATTGTTCGGCATGTTTCAAATACAACGGGCATATCATCGGGTCAACCTATATCGAAATGGTCCTGCATGGCAAAGTATTGGTCTTTTCTGGGGACGTGGGGAGGGAAGAGGACCATTTGCTCCATCCTCCCAAACGACCGGAATGGGCCGATTATCTTTTTGTGGAGAGCACATATGGGGACAAAGACCATCCGGATGAAGATGTGGAAAGTATTGTTCAGGATTTGGTGGACCGGACTGTACGGGAGCGGGGCACTTTGATCATACCGTCTTTTGCCGTGGAACGCCTACAATCCTTGATGTATGTGTTCTGGAAGCTCTATGATAAAAACAAGATTCCCAACATTCCCATTTTTGTGGACAGCCCCATGGGCATCAATGTCCTTGAGGTTTTTGAACGGCATCCCCATTGGCACAAGCTCGGCACACAGGAATACCACAACATGTGTAACCATGTTACCTTGGTGAGCTCCTATCGGGAGACCTGGGAAACCATTGACGACCCCCGACCCAAGATTGTCATTGCAGGTAGTGGCATGGTGACAGGGGGAAGGGTGCTCACCTACATCAAGCAATTGGCGGAAAGAAAATCCACTACCATACTGCTTGTGGGTTTCCAAGCCGAGGAGACCCGGGGAAGAAAACTATTGGATGGGGCCAAAGAATTGAAGATGTTCGGGAAATACATCCCCATAAAGGCGACCGTGGCCCACTTGGAAAGCCTCTCCGCACATGCGGGCCAATCCGAACTCCTGTCTTGGATGGGAGACATCAAAAATGTGCCCGAAAAGGTGTTCTTGATCCATGGGGAAAAGGAAACCATGGACATTTACAAGGATAAGATCTATGAAAAATACGGGTGGGACTGCCACATCCCCGAACTTCATGAAATGGTCGAAATTCTGCTCTAGCTCACAATTTCACCCCATAGCTGAGGTCACCGGCATCACCCAGACCGGGTAGGATATATCCCCTTTTCGAAAGTTTTTCGTCCACGGCGGCGATCCAAAGTTGGGTATCCTTGGGAAATACCTCTTCCACTTTGGCCACACCCGTTTGTGACCCGATCACCGAGATGATATGGATCTGCTTTGGGGTACCGTGGTCCTTCAAAACGTTCAGTACATTTTCCAAGGTCTTGCCCGTGGCCAGCATGGGGTCGGTCAGGACAAGGATCTTCCCGTCCAAGGAGGGGGACGCAAAATAGTTGACGACCACCTCAAAATCATCATCGTCATTGGGATGGTGTCTATACGCAGATATGAAAGCGTTCTCTGCTGCATCAAAATAATTCAAAATGCCATGGTGCAGTGGCAAACCTGCCCTGAGTACGGAACAGATCACCAAACGGTCTGTGCAGCGAAAGGACTTTTTAGTGCCTAAGGGAGTGGTCACCTCGGTTTCTTCATAATCCAAGGTTTGGCTCACCTCATAGGCCATGATTTCCCCGATCCGTTCAATGTTCCTTCGGAAACGCATGGCATCTTTCTGAATCTCCACATCGCGCAGTTCAGAAACAAAGGTGTTCAGTAGCGAATTGCTTTGATCAAATTGGTGGATTATCATCGGATCGGGTCTTTGGTTTTCCAAACAAGCCTTTGCCTGTCATTGTAAAAATAAAAGCCGGCCTGTTTTTTTGAATGGCTCCTTAGTTCTTGAACAAAAGTTCAAGACGGCCCAAAAGTACCAGTTCGGCCTTGTTGTTTCCTGCAAATGCAGAGGCTATGGCCCTTGATGTGGACATTGCCAGACTTTTCACTTTGGGTGTGAAGATCACTTTGTGATCGGTATAGAATTCCTCGAACTCCTCATAGATTTCCTCACCATCCTTTCCATATTCCAACAGCCAATCAAAAACGGTCCCGATCTGGAAGGCGGCATCCGTTCCAAATTCATCCTCCACATCGTCCACGTCCAGCCAATGGTCACGCACCACTTCGTTCAGTTTTTCCAGTTCTTTCATATGTACACTGTGGTCTGCCATGGCCACGGCATAGAAGAGTTTCCCCAGATTTTGATAAAATTCGTTCCCCAGTTTTTCTTTGGAATCCAACATGCTCTAGTTTTTTGGGATAAATATAGTGATCGATACTGTTTTTATCCATGACCAAAATCAGTATTTTAGTTGCCACTGTGGAATTATTCGAAGAAAGTGTAGTACTGGAGATGTTGTCGGAGGTTGTCTCCGAGGGCATTCTCATTGTGAACGATGAGCAAAAAATTGTGGGCAACAACTCTGCTGCCAACCAATTGTTCGGTTATGAAAAAGATGAACTGAAAGGGCAACCCTTGGAAATCCTGATTCCCAAAAAGATCAGGAAAGGACACCATGGGGATGTGGCAAAGTTTGTCAGCACCGGAAAGGCCAGGCCCATGGGCCCCGGTCTAGATCTTCGGGGGTTGCGAAAGGATGGCGAAGAGTTTCCTTTGGAAATAAGCCTCAATCCCTTCAAATTGTTGAACAAGACCTATGTGATGGCACTCATCGTGGACATCACGGAACGCAAAAAGGCGGAGCAGACCATAGATTATTGGTTCAAGATCTTTGAAGAATCGCTCAATGAGATCTACGTGTTCGATGCCGAATCCTATATCTTCATCAATGTGAACCGAGGGGCACAGTTGAACTTGGGATACACGCTCAAGGAACTGAACCAAATGTCGGTCCTGGACATAAAGCCCAAATTCACCAAAGAGATCTTTAAACGTCTTTTGACCCCCTTGTTCCAAGGAAAGAAGGAAAAGGTGATTTTTGAAACGGTGCACAAGCGGAAGGACGGCACCATTTATCCGGTCGAGGTCCATTTGCAGTTGTCGTCCATCGAGAAAAGACAAGTATGTGTGGCCATCGTATTGGACATCACCGAGCGAATGAACCACACCCACGAGTTGGAGAACAAAGTGGAGGAGCGCACGGAACAGCTCCGGGAAGCATTGAAGGCTGAGAAAAAGCTCAATGAGTTGAAAACCAAATTCTTGTCATTGGTTTCCCATGAATTCAAGACACCGCTCACCAGTATTCTGACCTCCACATCGCTCTTGTCCAAATACACGGAAACAGAGCAGCAACAAAAACGGGACAAGCACATTGGCACTATCAAGTCCAAAGTGAAATATTTGGACAATATCCTCACCGATTTCCTATCCATTGAACGGTTGGATTCCGGAAAGGTAAACTATAACATGACCACTTTTCCCCTCAGTAAATTGGTCAATGAGGTCATTTATGATTCCAACACCTTGCTGAAGGAAGGCCAGCGCATCCGGTATCCGGAGAACATCGATGGCATCAATGTGGATTTTGATGAGAAGATCATGGCCTTGGCGCTTTCCAACTTGGTGCACAATGCCATTAAATATTCCCCGGAAAGGACCGAAATAGAATTGCGGGTTTCGAATGGGGACGATTGGTTGTACATCGATATTGTGGACAAAGGTTTTGGGATTCCGCCGGAGGACCAGCCCTTTGTTTTTGACAGGTATTTCAGGGCCAGCAACGTTTTGACCATTCAGGGAACGGGAATAGGACTGAACATTGTTCAGCAGCACATACACAACCTTGGGGCCGACCTTACTTTTGCCAGCAAACAAGGGGAAGGTTCCACATTTACATTGCACATACCCATAAAAAGCATAGAAAATGACAAAGATATTACTGGTTGAGGACGATACCTCATTGCGCGAAAATGTGGAAGAGTTATTGGAACTGTCCGGTTTTGAAGTTTTTACGGCTTCCAATGGAAAAATAGCGGTGGAAATGGCCAGAAAGGTACATCCGGACATCGTGCTCTGCGATATCATGATGCCCGAAATGGACGGATATGAAGTTCTGGAACAGCTCTCCTCGGATGAGTCCACCAAGCATATTCCCTTCATCTTTGTGTCGGCCAAGACCGAGCGGCACGAAATCAGAAAGGGGATGAACCTAGGGGCGGACGATTACCTCACCAAACCCTTTGAGGAAGATGAGCTCTTGGGGGCCATACAGACCAGATTGGAAAAGGCAAAGCAGTTCGGGGAGGCACTCAAAGGGCTTCCCGACCAAAAAAAAAAGGAAAATGACATCAGATCGCTGAACGAGCTGAAGAATTTTTTTGATGATAATGGTCAATCGTTTTCTTATAAAAAGGATGAAACCATTTATAGCATTGGGGACCATTCCAATATGGTCTTCCTGATATTGGCCGGCGTGGTCAAGTGCTGCGGTCTGGATGAGGAAGGCAAGGAATTGATCACCTCCATTTATTGCGAGGATGATTTTCTGGGGTTCACCTCCCTTACCGAGAACCTTCCCCACCAAGACTATGCCGTGGCCATGGAAGATGTGGAGCTGGCGGGCATCTCCAAGGAAAGGGTCAAGGCCATTTTGGAGGACAACAAGCACATTTCCTTGGAACTGATGGATGTCATCGCCGACAATTTGGCCAATATCAAACGGCAATTGCTGCAAATGGCCTATAGTTCCGTGCGAAAGAAGACTGCCCAGACCCTGTTGATGTACTCCAACACGATGAACAGGGGAAAGGAAGCCCCCCTTAAAGTGACCCGTAGCGATCTGGCCGGTGTGGCCGGGATTGCCACGGAAAGCCTGATCAGGACCTTGTCCGACTTCAGGAGCGAAGGACTGATCGCCATCGAGAACAGGAATATCAAGGTGTTGGACAAGAAGGCACTGGAACACGTTCATTAGACACTTTATCGTCATAATCCCGTGAGATGATATTTATCATTCCACATCATCGATGGAATGATCAACTTGCCCCCATCATTTTATGGCAGATGAAGAATATCTTGGTCCCGACCGATTTTTCGGAAAACTCCAAGAACGCCCTAAAGTATGCACAAATGCTGTTTGGGTCATTGGAGTGTAATTTCTATTTGTTGTATGTTGGAACGCTGTTGGATGTCAAAGCCGATACCGAGGCCTTGGCGGATATTGGTGATGGACCTTCAGGGAGCACCAAACAACAACTGCAAGACCTGTTGGACGATAGCAGAAAGCATAGCACCAGTTCGGGCCACTCCTTCTATGCCCTACACGAATATGGTTTTTTTGTATCGGCCATCAAGAAGCATGTGGAGGAAAAGGAGATAGACCTAATCGTAATGGGAACCAAAGGGGTGTCGGGTCTTAGGGAAAAAGTTGTGGGCAGCAATGCGGGGGACGTGATCATCAAGGTGCAGTGCAACACGTTGGTGGTCCCGGGGGATGTAGCCTACATCAAGCCCAAGGAGATTGCCTTTCCAACGGATTTCAATATATTCTATTCCCATGGCATATTGAGGTCCATGGCCGAGATGGTACATTTGGGAAAGGGAAATTTTCGTATCATGAACGCCAAAAAGGAAGGTGTTGAAATGAATATGGAGCAGAAGAACAATAAGGAATTTCTGTTGGATTATATGGAAGAAACCTTTCCCGACAGATATAGTTTTCATTCCCTGACGAACAAAAGTGCTAAATTGGCCATCCAATGTTTTGTGGAAAGCCGCGATATCGACATGATGGTGATGGTGGCTAAGAACCTGAACTTTATCCAACAGATTCTTTTTGATTCCTTGACGGAGAAGATCAGTTTCCATACCAAAATCCCTTTCTATGTCATCCATGAGTGAAACCTCTTGACAGTAAGGGGTGATTTAAAAAGCACATCCGATGAAAAAGATAGTATTGCCCACCGATTTTTCCGAAAATGCATTCCATGCGATCGAGTATGCCCTCCGTCTATGCGAAAACATCAACTGTGAGTTCTATCTGGTGCACGTGTACACACCTCCCGCTTACCGGATAGACTACACCTTGGGCAGCCCGGGACAAATGGGCCTTCCGGATGACCATAAATACACTGCGGAATCCTCGTTGGAAAAACTCTTGGAGCGTATCCGAAAAGCATACAATAATCCAAAGCACACCTTTCTTCTCCATGCTTCGTTGAACACTTTGGTGGACGAAATGGAGGGTATTGTCCAAAGGGAAAATATCGATTTTGTGATTATGGGTACCCAAGGGGCCACCGGGGCCAAAGAAATCCTGTTTGGTTCCAACACCGTTCAGGTGATGGGAAATGTGAAAGTGCCCGTTTTGGCCGTACCGGCCGATTTTGCCTTTGAACTGCCCAGACATCTTTTGTTCCCCACGGATTTTGAGGTGGACTATGAACGAATACCTCTGGATTTTTTGTTGTGGATTGCCAAGCTTTGGCATTCCAAGATCCATGTGCTGCATGTTTCCTCACCCGATGGATTGACCCTGGAACAAGAAAACCACAAGGCTAAATTGGAAGGATTGATGTTGGAGTACAACCATGAGAGCCACGATCTTCCGGACCAAGAGCTCATTCCTGCCATCAATTCTTTTCAGGAAACCATGCAAATCGGTATGGTGGCCATGGTCAGGAACCAGCACACCTTCTTTGAGCGTCTTTTTATGGAACCTGTGATAAAAAACGTTGGCCTGCATAGCAAAATTCCTTTTTTGGTACTTCCGTATCGGGTTGAGGCCTGATTTTATGTTCTTTCACGGCCGAAGCTGACCAAAATCATGGTACAGCATTTTGCATCGGGGTAATTTTAATCCAAATAGATGTCATCATGGACAAAAGAGTACTGTTGCCCACGGATTATTCAAAAAATGCATTCAATGCCATGAAGTATGCCCTAGGGCTTTATGGGGATGTGCAATGCGATTTTTACCTTCTGAATGCCTATCAGGTTTCCGGGTATACTTTGGAGAGCATGAGGGTCCCCGAGGAAGGGGAACCCCTCTACGAAGCAGCAAAGAAAGAATCCGAGGAAGGCATGGAACGCCTGCTGCAGATGATCAGGCTACTGCCGGAAAACCATAGGCACCGCTTCCATACCATTTGTACCTTCAACAGTTTTGTCGAAGCTGTGGCCCATGCCGTCAGGAAAAATGATATTGATACGATTGTCATGGGAACCAAAGGGGTCACGGGATCTATGACGAGGATTTTCGGGACAAATACCGTGCGTGTCATGGAACACATCAAACAATGCCCCGTGATTGCGGTGCCCAATGATTGTCTTTTTGTACCTCCAAAAGAAATTGTGTTTCCTACAGATTTTAGGCACAGTTTCCAGAAAAAGGAAATCAAGGACCTGATGGAAATAGCAAACCTGTTTGGGGCACGGGTCAATGTGGTGCATTTGGACAGGGACAAAGATGGAAAACTCAATGACAGTGAGAAGGCCAATAAAAAATTATTGGAGGATATTTTGGATGGAACGGACTATGAAATGCACTTTCTGCCTCCGGTCAAACTGGGTAAGGGCATCGAAGATTTCCTTGAAAGCAAAGAGGCGGATATGGTCGCTTTTTTGAACAGAAAACACACTTTCCTTTGGACCATTCTCTCCAATCCGTTGGTGAAAGAAATGGGATATGATCCCAAAATACCCATTTTGGAACTGAATGATAATTGAAAACAAAATAGGGTGGAACTGGCAAGAGGCCATTCGTGTTGTCTTGCGAAAAGGAGAGTTTTTTCGACTCCTCAGAATTGGATGGTGTAGATCCAAGGGGCAATGCGTGTAAGTTGTTTCAATATAAAATAAGAAACCATGAAAGTATTGGTTTACAGTACCAAGGATTTTGAGGTCGGCAACCTTAAGAAGGCCAATAAGGGCAAACATAAACTGACGTTTGTGCCGGACACCCTTGATGCCGATACGGCCGTGTTGGCCGCCGGGTATGACGCCATTTCCATTTTTTCCAATGACGATGCCTCCTTGGTTGTCCTTGAGACTTTGAAGGATTTGGGGGTCAAATACATTACATTGAGGTCCACAGGATACAACAATGTGAGCATCAAGTCCGCCAATCGGATAGGACTCAAGGTGGCCTATGCCCCTGAATACTCACCCAACGCCATAGCCGAACATACCGTGGCGCTGGTGTTGGCGCTCAACCGAAAATTGGTGCAAGCAGATGCGCAAGTAAAGCAATACAACTTCTCCATGGACGATTTGGTGGGTTTTGACCTGAACGGAAAGACAGTGGGCATTTTGGGAACAGGGAAGATAGGCTCCATTTTGGTGAGGATATTCCATGCATTTGGCTGTAAGTTACTGGCCACGGACCTAACAAGGAACCAATATCTGGAAAGCCATTATGACCTGAAATACCTTCCTTTGGAAGACATGTGCAAAAAGGCGGACATTATCAGCATCAATGTGCCACTTACCTATGAGACCCATCACCTGTTCAGGAATTCGCTGTTCAAGCTCATGAAAAAGGGAACCATCTTGGTCAATACCGCAAGAGGGGGCATTGTCAAGACAGAAGATCTTATCGGAAATATCAAAAAGGGCCACCTAGGAGGATATGCGACGGATGTCTATGAAAGCGAGAGGGGTATTTTCTTCCAAGATCATAGCAAAAAAGGTATTGAAGATGAGCAACTCAAGGAATTGATTTCCCTGCCCCATGTGCTTTTGACCCCACACCACGCTTTTGCGACCAAAGAGGCCCTGGTCAGGATTGCCGAGACCACCATATACAACCTTGATTGTTGGGAAGAGGGTAGGGGCTGTAAAAATGAATTGGGGTATGAAACCTTTGTGTCATAATAAAGGACTCATCAGTTTTGCCATTCCTTCAATGAGTTTGTGGACCCAGGGGCGTTTACTGTAGGCCTCATGATCTTCCAGTACTTCGGATTTGGAACAATCCTTCAGGAAATCCACTTTCATGTGTTGGCATAGGTCACCATCGTAGACAAAGACTTGGGCCTCATAGTTCTGTTGAAGGCTCCTATTGTCCAAGTTGGCAGTGCCGATACTTACCACTTCGTCGTCGCAGAGCATCACTTTACTGTGCAAAAAACCATCCGGATAAAGGTAGATCTTGATACCGGCCTTGAGGTAGGATTCAAAATAGGCCCTAACACACCAGTCCACCAACTTGATGTCGGTACTGGATGACATCAGCAGGCGAACGTCCACACCGCTCAGTGCAGCGGTTTCCAGCCCTTGTAGGATGGCGTGGTTGGGAATGATGTAGGGATTGATGATATACAGGTAATCCTCTGCACTGTTGATGAGTGAAAAATAAGCCTGCTCCATCACATCAAAGTCATCGTCCGGGCCACTGGGCACAATTTGCAAAGGAAAGTCCTTGCCCGTATTCTTCTGGACCCTGAAGCTGGACATATCCACCTTTTTGCCACTGGCCAAAAACCAATCGGTCACAAAGATCTCGTTCAAAAAATCGACCGCTTCCCCTTCGATCTTTAGATGCGTATCGTGCCACTTGCCCAAAGAAGGGTCGCCCTTCAGGTACTTGTCCGAAATGTTGATCCCACCGGTAAATCCAATTTTGTTGTCGACCACAATGATCTTTCTGTGGTTCCTGTAATTGAGGGAGGACAGGAAGCGGCCAAACCGAAAAGGAAGGAACTGGGCGGTTTCCACCCCCATGTCCTTCAGACGTTTGAGGTATTTTTTGCTCAGGGAATAACTGCCGATGCCATCATACAAAAGCCTTATGGTCACCTTGTTGGCGATTTTTCGTTCAAAGATTCCCAATAGCTTTTCGGCCAAGAGGCCATCCTCAAAAATGTAATACTGCAGGTGGATGTGTTCCGAAGCACTTTCAAGGGCCTCGAATATGCTCTCAAAGGTATTTTTCCCATCTTTCAAAAGATTAAGCCCATTCTCGCAGGTAACAGGACATTTGGCAGTCTTGTGGATGAGCTCGGTGGTTTTTCTTTTGCCTTGGGAGATGTTTGGGATGCAACTTCCGTGCAATCTTTCGTTTCTGACGGCAAAATTGTCCTTCAGGGAAAACATTTTGTTCTTCCTCCTGTTCCTTCCGAACAATAGATAGAAAAGTACCCCGCCAACCGGAATGGTGAAAATGGCCAAGAGCCATGCCAAGGTCTTACTGGGCCTAATTCCGTTCAGCAACAGACTCACCACCATCGTAAGGGCGATGACGAGATAAATCACGATGAGAATAGGAACGAGCATCTTAGGGTAATGGGTTTGAACAACAAAGATAGTCTACTTGGCCATTGGCTGGGTCTTGTTTTGTGGAAACCATTTTTAAGTAATTATTAGAGTTTGCACGAATTTTTTCTGGAATGTATGTCCAATAATGTAACGGATTTGGAAAAATGGCTACAAACAAGTGGGTCAACCCCAAGTGGTGAAGGGTGTGAAACATAGGAACTCGATGAGGTGTTGCCCATTTTTTAAAATGAAGAGTCCATCAGGGATTTTAGGTTAAAATTAACATAAGACTACGCATACACTACTTATTTTTAAAAACCGATGTAATAAGATCAGCATTAAGGACAGGTTTTTCACAACTATCCATTGATCGGGACAACAAATCAGATAACCAAAACATATGAAAAGAAGAAATTTTGTACAGTACGCCGGTCTGGGAACTGGGGCCATTTTGATGCCCTCCCTGCTCTTGGGGAACAACATTCCCGTAGAGATGCTCCTGGAACCGGGAATGGACGTAGTGCTCAAAAAGAAGATGGCCGACGTTGCGCTGAACACGGCCAAGTCTTTGGGGGCAACGTATGCCGATGCTAGAATTGGAAGGTACTTGAACCAGTACGTTTTCACTAGGGAAGAAAAGGTTCAGAACGTGGTCAACACAGAATCTTTTGGAATCGGGATTCGGGTCATTGCCAACGGGACTTGGGGTTTTTCCTCCACGAACGAAGTGACCGAGGACGGTATCAAAAAAGCAACGCAGCAAGCAGTGGCCATAGCCAAGGCCAACTCAAAGATCCAAAAAGAGCCCGTGGTTTTGGCCCCAACACAGGGTCATGGAGAGGTTTCTTGGAAAACCCCTATCCAGAAGGACTTTAAGGAAGTCCCCATTTCGGACAAAGTAGATCTGTTGTTGAGTGCCAATGCCGCCGCCATGGAAAATGGTGCCAGTTTTGTGAACTCGGCCCTTTTTATGGTCAACGAGCAGAAATACTTTGCATCCACTGATGGCTCTTACATCGATCAGGATGTGCATAGGATCTGGCCTACTTTCAGCGTGACCGCTGTAGATCGAAAGGCAGGCAAGTTCAGGACGAGAGAGGCCATGAGTGCCCCAATGGGAATGGGTTACGAGTACATGGACGGTCTGGAGTCCGAAAAGCTTTCAGGACCTGAAGGCATCAAACTATACCGAAACAGCTATGATATTGTGGAAGATGCCACCTTGGCTGCCAAGCAGGCCAAAGAGAAATTGACCGCAAAATCCGTTGAGGCCGGTAAATATGACCTCGTATTGGAACCCAACCATTTGGGACTCACCATCCACGAATCCGTAGGGCACCCCTTGGAACTGGACCGCGTATTGGGATATGAGGCCAACTATGCAGGGACCAGTTTTGCCACTTTGGACAAATGGGAGAGCAAAAACTTCAACTATGGAAGCGATTTGGTGAACATCGTGGCGGATAAGACACAAGTGGGGTCTTTGGGAGCTGTTGGCTTTGATGACGAAGGAGTGCAGACCAAGAAATGGGACCTGATCCGAAATGGAACCTTGGTCAACTACCAAGCCATTAGGGACCAAGTACATATGATTGGCCAGAACGAATCACACGGATGCTGTTACGCCCAAAGTTGGGAAGACGTACAGTTCCAGCGTATGCCCAATGTATCCTTGGAGCCAGGTAAAGAAAAGTATTCCTTGCAGGACATGATCAAAGATGTGGAAAAAGGAATCTATATCTTGGGTCGTGGCTCATATTCCATTGACCAACAGCGCTATAACTTCCAGTTTGGCGGTACATTGTTCTATGAGATCAAGAACGGGGAGATCGTGGGCATGTTGGAAGACGTGGCCTACCAGTCCAACACCCAAGAGTTCTGGAACTCCTGTGCCAAGATCTGTGATAAGGACGATTACAGGTTGTTCGGCTCCTTTTTCGATGGAAAGGGACAGCCATCACAGGTAAGTGCGGTTTCCCACGGAAGCTCAACTACCAGGTTCAATGGTATCAATGTGATCAATACAGGAAGGACCATCTAAGGTTCATTTATTCAAAAAACAATACAATGGCTATATATACTAAAGAAGAAGCAAAGAAGATTTTGGAAAAGGCCCTTAGCTTTTCCAAGGCCGACTCCTGCGAAATCAATCTGAGCGGGAGTAACAGTGGCAATATCCGCTATGCAAGGAACACGGTTTCCACCTCTGGCTATGGATCGAACCAGAGTTTGGTGGTACAATCCAGTTTTGGGAAAAAGGTAGGTACTGCTACCATTGATGAATTTGATGACGCCTCCTTGGAAAAGGTAGTGAAAAGAGCAGAGGAACTGGCACAACTTTCCCCCGAAAACCCGGAATTCATGGAGCCGTTGGGCCCACAGACCTACGAGGAATCCATCACCTATAAAGATGCAACGGCCAACATTACCCCAGAATACAGGGCTGAGGTGGCCAGCAAAAGCATTGTCCCCGCAGCGGCCAAGGATGTAACGGCTGCTGGGTTTCTCAATGATTCTGCTCGTTTTTCCGCGATGATCAATTCCAATGGACTGTTTGCCTATAACCAATCCACGAATGTGGATTTCACCGTGACCATGCGTACCAACGACGGAACAGGATCGGGATGGGTCACCAGGGATTACAACGATATCTCCAAGTTTGATGCGTCCGAAGCCTCCAACATCGCCATAGACAAAGCGGTGATGTCCAAAGGAGCACAGGCCATAGAACCCGGAAAATATACGGTGATCTTGGAACCTGCGGCTGCATCCGATTTGCTGGGAAACATGTTTCGTTCGTTCAATGCCCGTTCAGCTGATGAGGGGCGTAGCTTTATGTCCGCTCCCGACGGTGCCAACAAATTGGGCCAAAAAATTGTGGACGAGAGAGTGAACATCTGGTCCGATCCCCTGCACCCCGACGTGCCCACATCCACATGGAACGGCGAGGGCATGCCTTTGAAAAAAACATCTTGGGTAGAGAACGGAGTGGTCAAAAACTTGGCCTACAGTCGTTATTGGGCAGAGCAAAAAGGAGTGGAACCGGTTCCATTCCCGTCCAATGCGATCATGGCCGGTGGCGATGAAAGTTTGGAAGATATGATCAAAGGCACCAAGAAAGGAATACTCGTGACGCGTTTCTGGTACATACGGAGTGTAGATCCGCAAACGTTGCTCTATACAGGGCTGACCAGGGACGGAACGTTCTATATCGAAAACGGTAAGATCAAGTTCCCGGTCAAGAATTTTAGGTTCAATGAGAGTCCCATCATCATGCTCAACAATCTGGAATCCCTCGGGAAGCAGGTACGGGTCGATGGAAACCTCATTCCGTACATGAAGATCCGTGACTTTACGTTCACCAGTCTTTCCGATGCTGTATAAACAATAGGATACGAATAAAACTGGTGGTCAATGGCACGTCCATGGCCGCCAGTTTTCATTTTGGAAGTGATGATGTAGCCCCCAAGACCCTATGGCGTTGCAAAATGAATTCTTTTTTACCCGTTTACAATATGAGTCCGGTGATTGGGATGTGGACCAACGAATGCCTTCCAATCTGCTGAATTCCTTGGTAGAATACACCACTTTGAAGGTGGATACCCAGGAAAAGATCATTACCCTGTCCAGTGACGACATCTTCAAGAGCCCTTTCTGCTATATCTCTGGGCACAAACTCGTACAGTTCACCAAAAAGGAAAGGGATAATTTTGAAAAATATGTACGCAACGGAGGCTTTGTGTTTGCCGATGATTGCAACCATGATATTGATGGACTTTTCGCCAAATCCTTTGAGCGTCAAATGGACGAAATATTCGGGCCGGGGGAACTTCAGAAAATCCCGAACGATCACGAGCTCTATTCCATTTTTTTTGAGTTTGAAAATGGCCCTCCGACCACCTCTCAGGAACTGAACGGGTGGGGTGACGACCTCGTCCACGACTATTTGAAGGCGATCGTGGTCAATGGAAGGATAGGGGTGCTCTACAGCAACAAGGATTATGGTTGCGAATGGGATTACGATTTTAGGAACAAACGATGGTATAAAGTGGACAATACCCGCTTTGCGGTGAACATTGTGCTTTATGCCCTAACTTCATAACATTACGAATTTGGACAAAGAACTACAACAGATAGCTACTGAGGTCGAGAACCTTTCCGCAAAACTAAAGGCACTCAAAAAAGAGATAGGCAAAGTCATCATTGGGCAAGAGGAGACCGTCTCACAGTTGCTCATCACCTTTTTGGCCGGGGGACATGCCCTTTTGGAAGGCGTGCCGGGACTGGCAAAGACCTTGATGATCCGTACCTTGGCCAATGCCATCGACCTAAAATTCAAACGAATACAGTTTACCCCAGATTTGATGCCCTCGGACATCATCGGGACAGAGATTTTGGAAGAGGACCATGGCACGGGCAAAAAATTCTTCAAGTTCAACAAAGGGCCTATTTTTTCCAATATCATTTTGGCGGATGAAATCAATAGGACACCGCCAAAAACACAGGCGGCCCTTTTGGAGGCCATGCAAGAATTTGAGGTGACCTACGGGGACAAGACCTATCCATTGGACAGGCCCTTCTTCATTTTGGCCACCCAGAACCCCATTGAGCAATCAGGGACCTTTGTCCTCCCCGAAGCGCAGCAGGACAGGTTTTTGCTGTACATTAAAATTGGCTATCCCACCGAAACGGAGGAAACGGAGATCCTGAAAGCGACCACGGGTAGGACAAAGGTTCAATTGAACAAAGTCATTTCAGGGGAAGATATCATCCGTTTGCAACAATTGGTCAGGGATGTATCCATTAGCGATGGACTGATCAAGTATGTCAGCGATGTCATTCGAGCTACACGACCGGACACCACACCGATTGACTATGTCAAGGAGTGGGTGGATTGGGGTGCGGGTCCCCGTGCCGGACAGGCCATGATATTGACCGCAAAGGCCCATGCACTTTTGGAAGGACGTCTGGCTGTTTCCCTTGAAGATTTAAAATCGGTCGCCGTTCCCGTATTGCGCCATAGGGTATTGGTCAATTTTAGGGCAGAGGCCGAAGGGATAACATCGGATGCGGTGACCCGTCATATTTTGGGCGCCATCAAACTAAAGGATGGGAAATAAAGCTTTTCTAAATTGAAATTTTTAGTGAACGATTGGACACGCTTTTGAACCGAACACAATTAGGTAGTATGTTTTTATTTCCATTTTTGGGACATTGGATTAGGTTCATTGTTAAGTATAAGTGTAACTGGAAAAACAAGATATTGCATATAGAGAAAATAAAGACTTGGAGGAGGGTCATAATGTGAAGTACAGTGCAGTTGGGTTTGTAATTATACTATTAATATTTTTTGTTATATATATGTTGGAGCAATAGAGGAAAAAATGACCTTTCTGATTTCTTTTCGTAGAAATAATAAACCTTCAATTCTAAGAAGTAGTCAAAGTTCAAATAAATGATAACCGAAGGTTATTTAAGACCGTTGTGCCTAGTTATGAAATCATTTTATCCAAATAATCTTTCAAAGAATTGGAAAATAGTCTGGATTCTAATACAACTTGCTATAATCAGCATTGGATATTATCTGTTTGTGTACCGATCCTATGGATACAAATCATGGAATGACTTAATTGGTGGGACAATGGTTATGTTAGGTATTTTTTCAACAATTATGACATTTGTCGATAGTCCTTATAAAAGTAGATGGTATGAAATAAAAAGCTTGAAGTTTTACCTATCCTCGGTGCTACTAGGAATTACTTCAATTTTTCTAATGGTAACAAATAGGGACAACTTTTATGAGAAAGAGGCAACAATTCCAACACTTGCCAAAGTAATTGGAAAAGAACGTGTACTTGGATTTAATCGAAGAAGCCGTAATCGAATTAGAATTTATGCCACCATTCAATATTTTGACAAGGGAAAGGAAATCATTCAAAGGCTTTATGATTATGAAGAAAGTTATGTAGTTGGATATTATGTGCCTATTAAATATTCGGAAAATCAACCTGATCTTTTCAGGATTGATTATGAATTTGAAGAATAATTAAACACGAATAATTTTAGAAAAAGTTCAAATAAAAAAATCAATGGCCACTAGGGACTACCATGATCTGTTAAAACCGGAAGTCATCAATACCGTATCGGGACTTTCCCTGATATCGCGTATCGTGGTGGAAGGCTACCTGTCGGGTCTGCACAGGAGCAGGAGCGTGGGTCCGGGCATGGAGTTCAGCCAATACCGCGCCTACGAGCCGGGGGACGACCTCCGCTTGCTCGATTGGAAAATGTTGGCCCGTTCGGGAAGGTACTATATCCGACAATCGGAAGTGGAAAGCCAGGTCGTGGTAAAGTTCATCGTGGATGCAAGTGCCTCCATGGAGCATACCGAAAATGGTATCTCCAAATTGGAATTTGCCCGTATCATTGTGGCCTGTCTCTCCCAAATGGCACAAAAACAGGGCGATTCGGTCGGCCTTTTTGCCCTGAACGAAGAAGAGTTTGTCGAGATCTATCCAAAGGCGGACCAAAAACACTATAACAGATTACTTCTGGAACTCCTCCATATATCCACCAAGGGAAAATGGCCGCAACGCTCCCAGGTCACCAAAAGGATCCACGGGAGGAGCCATAGAGAATTGGTGTTTTTCCTGACGGATATGTACGAGGACATTTCGGAACTCTCCGATTTTGCGAAAGAACTCAAAACGTCCAACAACGAGGTCGTGGTACTCCAATTGATGGCGGGCAACGAACTGGATTTTGCGTATAAGAAATCGGTCACCTTTGAGGATTTAGAGACCGGGGCAAAGGTAAAGGTGGATGTGGACAAGGCCAGGGAAAGTTATTTGAAGGCCTTGGAAACCAAGATGGAACGTTCCAAGGAACAATTGCTCTCCAAAGGAGTGCACTTTCATCTTTTTCGGATGGATGCACATTTGGGCAATGCACTGCAATTATTTTTAAAGGAACGATCAAGACTGAATTAGAATGGTATTTGCAAATCCTTCATATTTATGGGCATTATGGGGTCTTTTGGTCCCCTTGGCCATCCATTTGTGGAGCAAAAAGGAAGCAAAGACCATCAAGATCGGGAGCATACAGTTGTTGGACGAATCCAACTCAAGGCAATCGAGCAGCCTGCAACTGAACGAATGGTTCCTGCTTTTACTTCGGATGTTGGTCATCGCCCTTGCAGTCATATTGATGGCCGGGCCCCAATGGCGAACCCATAAAAACAGGGATTTGGTCACTTATGTGGTGGAACCCTCGCTTGTGGGTCACCATACCTTGGACAGGGTTTTGGACAGTTTGAACGAAACTTCGGAGGTATTGCTGTTGAAAAATGGATTTCCGGAATGGGAAATGGATATGGATAACCCCGGAGCGGCAACACCCAATTATTGGCAGTTGGTCCAAAAAATGGATTCCCTCCCCTCCGATAGCATTGTGGTTTTTTCCCATGCCCGTTTTCAAGGATTCAGGTCCGCAAGGCCATCCACGCACAAAAAGATCAATTGGGTAGTCATGGAACCTGAAAACCTTGAGGAAACCCCATTGGTGGCTCTG
The DNA here is from genome assembly GCF_003058265.1 of Flagellimonas amoyensis. Classification (GTDB taxonomy): domain Bacteria; phylum Bacteroidota; class Bacteroidia; order Flavobacteriales; family Flavobacteriaceae; genus Flagellimonas; species Flagellimonas amoyensis. Next base: position 16,383 of record NZ_QBUK01000016.1, on the reverse strand, counting down.
GGGAATGGGGAAGAAACAGAGCTGGTCTCCATGATTGGTGATGGACAGAACAAGCTCTTCAAAAAGCAAAAGCTGAGCAGCGGGTTTTCCCTGACAAAAAACAAGGATAGCCTCAGTTTAGAAACGGACAATGAAACAAAGACCATAGGTCATATCGTTTTAAACCCCATCGAAGTGTCACTTTATTCCCATACGGAAACTGAGACCGAAAAAAGATACATTGAAGCTTCCTTGGTAGCATTGTCCAACTATCTTCAGCGGGACATCAATGTTCAAACATATGATAACGGTGAACAGCCCGACGGTTCACCCACAGATTTGAACATTTGGTTGCGGAACGACCCTTCGGATGCTTTTTCTGGGAAATGGTTGATTTTTCATGATGACCCATTGGCCAATCGGCTAATAGTCCCCGGCACCCACGAAGGACTTTTTCATTTGACGCATACCTTGAATGCCCAGAATACGGTCGAGGAACATTTTGCAGAACAACTACTAACGCTGTTGGACTTGGATGCTGATATTGAAGAAGTGATTTTGAAGGCGGATTCCCGTCAGATGGATGTATCTGAGCTGGAGCCCAATTATATGGAACCCAAATCGAAAAGGGAGCGGGCCACATTCAAGGACATGTCCCATTGGGCATTTTTGGGCCTTTTGGTAGTGATGATGGTCGAACGTTTGGTTTCTTACCTCAAAAAGCAATGATGATGGGAGAGGGGCAATTGGTACAGTTCAGGAAAAGATGGCAACGAACCCTATATTTGGAGTGTCTGTGCTATGCCTTGGGCTGTGGTGTGCTGACCTATCTGATATCGTGGAGCATTTTGGTGGCTATTGCAGTTTTTCTTCTTGCCTTCTTGGTCGCACTCTATTTTTACCGCCCTTGGAACCTGAAAATGGAAAGTGCCGTGGCCTATATCGATGCACATGTGCCGGAAGCGGCATACAGCAGCGGGCTTTTGGCGATGTCCACGGAAGAGCTGTCCGATTTATCCAAGTTGCAACAGTACAAGGTGTATTCGCAATTGCAAGCCATCTTGCCCAAATTGAGGCCGCCCCACAAATTGATCATTTCCATTTCAGTGATGTTGGGTCTTGCCCTGATCGGTTTGGTTGTTCATTATGGGGTCAAGACCTACGGAAACCCTCTACTGGAACCTAAAACCGAAAGCCAAATTCAATTCACCCCTTTGGATACGCTGTCGCCCACTGTGCAAGCCCCTGAATTGAAGGAGACCTTGATCACGGTCAACTATCCAGATTATACGAAATTGCCCACGTTGAAAACCTCGAACCCCAACATCAGCGCCGTGGTGGGCTCTGTGGTAACGTGGACGCTGCTATTCGATGGGGAAGTGGCCTCCATCGACATGGATCGTATGGGAGAAGTTTTTGCTCTTTCGAAGGCAAACGGACACTATGTCCTAAACCAGAAAGTGGAGGAATCCGGATTCTATAGTTTCAATTTCAAGGATGTGGAAGGCAATGCTTATACCACAGATCTATATTCCTTGGAGGCCGTAAAGGATATGCCACCCGTCATCGAAGTAGGGGAATTGCCCCAATACAGTTATTTTGAATACGATTCAGCCAAAAAGATCCCGCTGAAAGCGAAGACCATGGATGATTTTGGGGTGGATGATGTCTATATCGTGGCCACGGTGAGCAAGGGGTCTGGGGAATCGGTAAAATTCAGGGAAGAAACCATCCGTTTTGAAGCCGCTTTTTCCAAAGGGAGCAAGCAACTGGAATTACGGAAACAGTTGGATTTGGACCAATTGGGAATGGACCCCGGCGACGAGCTCTATTTCTATGTAGAGGCCTTGGACAACAAAGTTCCGAATGCCAATGTTTCCCGAAGCGAGACCTATTTTGCGGTGATCAGGGACACGGTTACCGATGGATTTGCCGTGGAAGGTACACTGGGAGTGGACCTGATGCCCGATTATTTCAGGAGCCAGCGCCAATTGATCATCGACACCGAAAAACTCATCAAGGACCGTCCCAATCTATCCGAATACCAGTTCAAATTCAAGAGCAACGAACTGGGCTTTGACCAAAAATCCCTCCGATTGAAATATGGGCAGTTCATGGGCGATGAAGCCGAAATGCAGGCTGCTCCAGGTGCAGTTTCCCATCTAGAGACCGATGACGCTCATGAAGAAGGCGAAGAAGACCTTTTGGAAGGGTACAGTCACAAACATGACAGTGACAATGAGCACAATTTGGTGCCCGAACATGCAGAGGAAGAGGAGGAAGGGGAAGAAGATCCGTTGCACGAATACCTCCACAACCATGATGACCCCGAAGAATCTACCCTGTTTGAAAAATCATTGAAGGACAAGCTCAGGGAGGCCCTGAACATTATGTGGGATGCGGAGCTCTACCTCAGGCTTTATGAGCCCGAAAATTCCTTGCCATACCAATACAAGGCACTCGAACTCATACAGGAGATCAAGAACAGCGCCCGGATCTATGTGCACCGGATAGGATTTGACCCACCTCCCATCAAGGAAGAAAAGCGGCTGACGGGTGACATCAAGGCCATCACCAATTATGATAAAAAAGAACAGTTTGACCATACCATGTCCTTTGCGTCAACCCGACAGGCCATATCCCGCTTGGAACTTTTACGCATGGGCAAAACGGGTTTTCAGGAAACGGATAGGGTGCTTTTTCAAGAAACGGGCAATGAACTGGCAAGAAAAGCAGTGGAAGAACCCCTGAAATACCTAAAGGTATTGCAAGGGTTGCGAGACCTTGAAAGAGTAGATGCAAGAACATCGGAAAAATTCGGGGAAGTCCAGAAAAGCCTTCTTTCCGTTATTGGTGAGGTGGAGGGCAATCCGAGTAAAAAAGCAGATGTGCAAGATGAAATCAATAGGTTGTACTTAAAGGAATTGGGCACATATGATTGATGGGACAATCTTTTTGAACTGGAAGTTTTTCTGGCCATTTTTTGTGGGCAGTCTGTTGCTTTGGGCCGTATTTATCTGGAAGGAATGGACACAGCGAAAAGAGCAAAGGTTCTGGGTAAAACTGATGGTTTCCTGTGTCGGGATAGCTTCATTGTTGGCAATGGCCTTGCGGCCCGCACACCGGAAAGAGGCACTTTTGGGAAAGGGCCTCCTATTGACGGAAGGGCATCGGCCAGAGCAATTGGACAGTATCCGGTCTCTTTTTAGGCGCATAAGAACAGAAAGCTATATCCCGGGAAACACTCCGCCCCTTTTGGAAACCACCGATTCCCTTTTTGTGTTGGGACATGGGATACAGCCATTTGATATGTGGCAATTCAAAGGCAAGGCCGTTAACTTTCTGGGAGGTAAGGAACCTGAAGGGTTGGTTGACGTGTCGCATAAAGAGGAACTTTTGCTTGGTGAGGAACTTTCCATCAAAGTGAAATACACCAATCCAAAAACAGGGCATTGGCTCATTTTGAACGACCCTGGGGAAAACGGACTCGACTCCATTCCGCTAGATGATGGGGAACAGCAGTATGTTGAATTGGGAACCAATCCCAAGGCCAGTGGTCATTTTGTCTATTCGTTGGTGGAAAAAGACGCGGAAGGGTCGGTGGTGCGTACAGAGCCCCTACCCGTGAAGGTCCAGCCTCGTGAACCCCTAAACATATGGATGGTCACCAATTTTCCCACATTCGAGACCAAGTACCTCAAAAACTTTCTTGCAGAAAACGGGCATAGCGTGTTGGCACGTACCCAATTGACCAAGGATCGGTTCAAGTTTGAATATTTCAACCGGGAAGCTTCGCCCATATATCAAATGACAGCTAAGGCGTTGGAAGATTTTGACCTGATCATCATGGATACGGATTCGTATCTAGGTTTAGGGCCATCATCCAAGTCGGCCTTGGAAGAAACGATACGGGAACGGGGGACAGGGCTGTTCATTCAGCCCAACGCCCCATTTTTTAAACTTTCCCAACGGCAGTCGCCATTTCGATTTCTGGTGGATGGGAAAAATGATGCCACCTTTGGTGGTGTTTCGGAGCGTGTGGAAAAATATCCCTATGCCTTTCAAGATAGGTTTCCCCTACAACCCATCATTTTGGATTCTGTGGCAATGGCCGCCTATATCCCCATGGAAAAAGGGAAGATGGCGACTTCGATCCTTCAGGACACGTATCATTTGATATTGAATGGAAACCAAGACCTATATGCCAAACTCTGGACACAACTGTTGAACGAGCTTGTCCGTCAGCAAGAAGTGGAGACGGAATGGCAAGCCCTGACGGATATTCCTAGAAAAGACCAGCCTTTTGAATTCCAACTGCGCACCCATTTGGAAAGCCCTCAAGTGGAGACCGATCAAGGAGCGGGTATTCCACTGCTTCAGGATTATTCGGTATCTACATTGTGGAACGGCACCAGATACCCCCGGAACGTTGGCTGGAACCATCTTGAACTTTCAAGGGATTCCCTTTCCCGTTTTTCCTATTATGTCTTTGATGCCAATGACCGAAAGGCCGTGACCCAAAAAAGGGTATTGGAAGCCAACATCAGGAAATTTGGTCAGCATGAAGGTTTTGGAAAAGTACAATCCGCAACAGTAAGGGACCATGTCCCCGTGTCACCCTTATGGTTTTTTGTCCCGTTTGTCCTCTGCATGGGTTGGCTGTGGTTGGAACCCAAACTTTCCCAATGACAAAGGTTCAGGTCAGGCCGCTATGGTCACATCCTTATTGTACTTGTTACGATATTCAATGGGCGTGAGACCCGTGATTTTTTTGAACACGTTGCGGAATGCTTTGGAATCGGTATAGCCTACATCGAACATCACCTCGGTGATGTTTTTTCGGGTGGACTCAAAACTACGCTTGGCCGCCTCTATCTTCACCCGTTGCAGATATTCCACCACAGTGTTGTTCGTGGCTTGTTTGAAACGGCGTTCAAAGCTCCTTCGGCTTACGGCGACCCTTTCGGCAAGTTCGTCCACGGTAATTTTTTCATGATAGTTCGCTTCAATGTACTCTTGGGCCTGTTTTACCTGTTCGTCGTTGTGGTCTTTTTGGCCAGTGAACATCATGAAGGCCGCCTGGCTGTCCCTGTCGATATCAATGGCAAAATATTTGGAGGCCAAGATGGCCATGTCACGATTCGTATATTTTTCCAAAAGATAGAGCAAAAGATTCCATATGGAATTGGCACCGCCACTGGAATAGATCCCATTTTCTTCGGTGATGACACCGCCATCCACCACTTCAACCTCGGGGAACATTTCCTTGAACTCGTTGTAAAATGCCCAATGGGTAGAGCATTTTTTACCGTTCAGCATGCCCGTGGAGGCCAACAGGAAGGCCCCTATGCACAAAGAGGCCACCTCTGCGCCCATGTCCCGCTGTTTTGTGATCCAAGGCAGTAGCGGTTCGTTTAGGGCTATGGCGGTCCGCATGTCACCAAAAATAGGAGGGATGATGACGAGGTCGGCCTGCCCTGCGTCTTCCAAAAAGGCATCGGTCGTTATGGAATAGGCCCCGTCCTGGATTCGGATTTCCTTGTCGGTGCCCACCATTTGTACCTTGAACAAGGGTTCCTTGCCAGAGGCCTGTAAAAATTGATTGGCCGTTGTGAACAGGTATCGGGCCGCTGTGACCCCTGAGGCCACTGCAGTTTTGGGAATTAAGATGGATATGGTCTTCATGTTTCCAAAAGTAGTGAAAACCTTTGGCGGAATCAACCCGTGAAATGGACGTTTTCGCACCCTAGAATTATTTTTCTTCCATACCATCTTTGTAGTGTTGAAAATTGTGCAAGGAATGAACCAGATCATTACATATCTTACATTCAATGGAAATTGCAGGGAAGCCATGGAATTTTACCAAGAATGTTTGGGAGGGAAACTGGAGGTCCAGACGTTGGAAGATACGCCAAAGGCTGAAGTGTTTCCGAAAAATTTCAAGGGTTTTGTGGTACAGGCGGCACTGAAAAAGGACGGGATGTTGCTGATGGGTACCGATATGGTGGACCGGGAATTGGTCAAGGGCAACTCCATATCCATTCTTTTGGGCGCTTCCAATGAAGAACAATTGCAAGAATATTACCAAAAACTCAAAAGGGAGAGCATAAGTTCCCATCCGCTGGACAAGACCCATTGGGGGAATCTTTTTGGGAGTTTGGTGGACAAGTATGGCAACGAATGGTTGTTCCATTATCAAATAGAATAAGAACATAAAAACCCAAATATGAAAGGCAAGAAATTCAGCACAGTGGACGATTATTTCAAGGAAATTCCCCAGGTGGCCCTTGAGCGTATGAACACCATCCGGCGTGAACTGAAAACTGTGGCCCCATTGGCCAGCGAAGTGATCAGCTACAATATGCCGGCCCTGAAATACAAAGGGATTTTGGTCTATTACGCAGCCTATGAAAAACATGTGGGTTTCTATGCGGTGCCCAATGCCCATGAGCATTTTGCAAAGGAATTGGCCGGATACAAGCAGGGAAAGGGCTCCGTCCAGTTTCCTCATGACCGACCATTGCCCATAGAGCTCATCAAGCGAATGACGGCCTATAGATACCAGCAACAGCTGGACGATAACAAACCATAGTACAACTTACAAAGCACATAAATTGACATATCATGAAAACAACACCACACACACAAAAGATCATACCCTTTCTTTGGTTTGATGCCAAGGCTGAGGAGGCCATGAAATTTTACACTTCTATCTTCCCAAATTCAAAGATTCATTTTATGAACAAATGGCCCGAGGGAAGCCCATTTCCTTCAACGACCGTCCAAAATGGGTGCTTTACCTTGGATGGCACCACTTTTCATGCCTTTGATGCAGGGCCCATGTTCCAGTTCAACGCATCCATCTCCTTTTTTGTCATTTTTGAGACTGAAGAGGAAGTTGATTCAGTCTGGAAACAGCTTATCGATGGTGGTGAGGCAATGATGCCGTTGGATACCTATCCATGGAGCGATCGGTATGGTTGGGTCACCGACCGTTTTGGACTTTCTTGGCAACTGATGAAAGGCAAATTGGACGATGTAGGGCAACGGGTGACCCCATTGTTGATGTACTCCGGAGACCAAAGGGGCAATGCAGAACAAGCCATGAACCAATACATGTCTATTTTTGGGAACGCCTCCTTGGACGGGATATCCAGGTACGGGGCAAATGAGCCAGGCCCTGAAGGGTTGGTGAACCATGCCCAATGTAAACTGGAAGGGCAGACCTTTATGGTCATGGACAATGGTACCGAAACGGAAATGCCGTTCAATGAGGCCATTTCGTTCTATGTAAACTGTAAAGATCAGGCAGAGGTGGACCATTTATGGGAAGCACTTACCAAGAATGGGGGCAGTGAGTCCCAATGTGGTTGGTTGAAGGACAAATATGGAGTGTCCTGGCAAATAGTTCCCGAGCTTGTTTCGGATAAACTGGCCAATGGTAAGCCCCATCGTGTAAAGCAGTTGATGGAGGCCCTCTGGAAAATGAAGAAGCTGGACACGGACCAATTGTTAGCGGCTTATAATCAATAAGATTTGGCGGAAATGCCCCCTAAAACCACCGTTTTTACACCTTGGTTTCACAGTATTATCCCTTAGTTTTATCATCGACAAACCCTAAACAATTCAACAATCATGAAAAACAAGATTCTCTTCATTTTGGCCTTGCTCTTCGGACTGATGTTCGCCAATGCAGGCCTCAACAAATTTTTGAACTACATGCCCATGCCAGAAGAAATGCCGGAAGCCTTGCTGAAGGATTTTCAAGCACTGATGGAAATTTCTTGGCTATTGCCCTTGGTGGGTCTGGCCGAGCTCATTGGTGGTATTTTGGTCATCATACCCAGAACACGGGCCTTGGGTGCATTGATTCTTTTCCCGGTGATGGTGGGTATTTTGCTCGTCAACACGGTGGTGGATACCAGCGGATTCGTCATCGCATTGGTGCTGGCCGTTATCTTGGGATGGATCATGTTTGAGAACAGGCACAAGTACAGGCCCATATTTCAATAAAATAAAATCAATTTAATCTTCAACAAAAAACAAGAAAAATGAAAGTAAACCCCTATTTGAACTTTGATGGAAAGACCCAAGAGGCATTCCATTTTTATAGATCTGTTTTTGGTGGTGAGTTCACTGCCCATATGAAGATGGAGGATGCCCCAGGCACCGATGGTCTCAACGAAGAGGAGAAAAACCGGATCATGCACATCAGCCTTCCCATTGGCAAGGATACCATTTTGATGGGCTCGGATATTGTTCCTTCCATGGGCCACACCTTGAACCAAGGGAACAGTGTGTACATTTCCCTGCATCCAGAAAGTAGGCAGGAAGCCGACCGGATCTTTGATGGACTTTCACAGGGAGGTGATGTGGAAATGCCCATGGAAGACCAGTTCTGGGGTGATTATTTTGGCAGTTTCACCGATAAGTTCGGTGTACGATGGATGATCAACTTCAACGAACAATACGTATAAGATGGAAGCACATAGAATCACCGTAAAGGCCATGGTAAAAAATGATGTGGAAACAGTATGGGAATGCTGGACAGATCCAGGACACATTACCCAATGGAACTTTGCCGCAGACAGTTGGTGCTGTCCTAGGGCCGAGAACGACCTAAAGGTCGGAGGCAAATATATGGCCAGGATGGAAGCAAAAGATGGTAGTTTTGGTTTCGATTTTGAGGCCGTTTATGATGAGGTGGTGGAGCACAAAAAGATTTCCTACACCATGATGGATGGCAGACAGGCCACGACCACCTTCGAAAATTCAGGAAATGGGACCTTGGTGACCACCATTTTTGACCCAGAGGACCAAAATCCTTTGGAAATGCAGGAAGAAGGTTGGCAGGCCATTCTCAATAACTTTAAAACCTATGCTGAAGGGTAAATTTCCCGTTCCTTAGGATAGGTCATGATCGCGCCATGGTAGAAGTATTCAAAACGAACATCATATCGAATCTCAATGCCGAACTGGTCTTGGGCGCGCTACAGACCCAATTTCCAAGTCTTGGCATCAACTTTGACCTAGAGGATTGTGACAACATCCTTAGGGTGCAATCCATGCTGGACATGGAAATCTGTATCGAAAGTATCTATGGGATAGTGAAGGGATTGGGGTTCCAGATAGAGGTGTTGCCGGATGTGGTGACCCAGGTCAAAAGAGAGGGCCAAAAAAGATTTTGGGAAAAATGATGCAACCAAATGGCGTTTCCACCATCAATCTATAAACTTATAAATTTGATATGTTTATGAAAAGAAACGCTTTTATTATCGGTGTCATGCTACTGATGGGAGGAATCATCTCTTCCTGCAACTCGGACAATGAGGTTGATTGTCCAGAGGATTTTACAGGTGAATTGACCACTGCTGAAGAAGACCTCGTTGGTACTTGGGTGCTTTCAGCAATTGTCGCAGATGAGGAAATTGACCTTACCGATGATGATGTGGACAATCCAAGTACAGATTTTTTTGCACAATACCCGGCCTGTCAAAAGGACGCCTCCTACACCTTCAACTCGGACAGAAGTTATGAGTATGGGCAAGGGCAAAATGCAACGGATTGCCAGAACAAGGCAACCTTGGAAGGTACTTGGAAATATGCTTCGGCAAACCTGAGTTTGGTCAGCGCATGTAGTCTGCAGAACACTGATATTGAATTCAATGTCAACCAAACCGCATTCTCTTTCACCAATGATTTTGAGGTAAGGGATGTGGATGGCGTAGTGAGTGCTGTTGAAATCACCTTTGTCTATAGCTTGGCCATAGCTGATTAATTGTCAATCAATGCTTTTCCTGAATTGATCGATGCCCATTTGATCTCCGCTCACAAAGAGTAGGTCGTCCTGATAGATTTTATCGGAAGGCTTTATGGAACTATGGAGCTCATTTTTTCTGGAAATGCCCAAAATATTGATGCCATAGGCATTCCTTAGGTTAAGGTCCTTGAGTTCCTTGCCCACAATATCCCTGTCGTCGGTATTGACCCGCACGCAGGAAATGTTGAAATCGGGGAACTCGGTGGGTCTGAATGTTCGAGGAGTGCCTTTTTTGTTTTGGAACAGTTCGTAGTTGTCCAGTCGGGCACTGTTCACCAGATGCTCAATATCATCTTCGGGTACCAGAAAATTGTGCAGGGTCCTTGAAAATATCTCAATGGACGTTTCAAATTCCTCTGGGATCACATCGTCCGCACCCATGGCAATCAATTCTGTGATCTCCTTTACATAACGGGTCCTCACAATGATATGAATGGACCGGCTGATGCTCCTGATGTTCTTGATGATGGCCTTGGTGGCTATCGGGTCTGAAATGGCAATGACCACTACCCGGGCCTTGGACACGTGTGCAAATTCCAGGATATGGTCCTGTGTGGCATCCCCAAAATGGATGGGTACGTTATTCTGCCTTTCCTTTCTCACCACATCGGCGTTGAGCTCCACCACCACGTAGGGGATGTTACTGAACTCGGCAGCCTTTGCGAGGTTGCTACCATTGATGCCATAGCCGATAATGACCAAATGGTTCTTCATCTCATCGGATTTTTCCTTTTCCTCCGAGGCCATGAGCATTTTGTCCACTGCTTTGATAGGTCTCAGTTTCATCACACCAAAAGCAATGTTTTCCGAGAAAATGATCACGAACGGCGTCAGGAACATCGAAATGATGGAAACGGCCAAGAAATATTGGTTGGTCTCAGCATTGAGCAACCCATATTGTATTCCCACTTTTGAAAGGATAAAGGCAAATTCCCCCACTTGAAAAAGGGCAAGGCCGGTTAGCAGAAATGTCCTTGCCGGATATTTGAGTACGGCAATGGACAGGGCGGCAATCAACGATTTGATAAGGAAAACCCCAAACACGATGAGCAAAATGACCCCCACGTGCTTTCCAAAAAAAGTAAGGTCCAAAAGCATGCCCACCGATATGAAGAAGAAACTGGTGAAAAGCTCCCTGAAAGGCAATATGATGCTGGTGGCCTGATGGCTATATTCGGATTCGGAAATGATCAGCCCCGCCAAAAAGGCACCCAATGCCAGCGAAAGCCCTGCTTCTGAAGTCAGAAAGGCCACAGCAAAGCAAATGGTGATGGTGGTGATCAGAAAAAGTTCCTTGCTCTTGGTCTTGGCTACCAAGTGCATCAATTTTGGCACCAGATACCGGGCACTGAAGATGGTAATGGCCAGAACAATGGCCGTTTTGAGCAACAACATCAGAATACTGTTCGTCACATTGCCCGATTGCCCGGCAATGATGGGGGTGAAGAGCATCATGGGAACCACGATGATGTCCTGGAAAATCAGTATGGCCAGCGCATTGCGCCCATGTGGGGACGACATTTCGTTGCGCTCCTGCAAAACCTTCAACACAATAGCGGTACTGGACAGTGAAAAAAGAAATCCCACAAAAATGGCCTCGCTCCATGTAAAGCCCAATAAATAATAGATCAAGCCAGAGACCAATACGGTAAGTCCCACCTGCAAGGCACCTCCTATAAAGACCGTGTTCTTGATGGACATCAACTGTTTGATGGAGAGTTCCATCCCGATGACGAACAACAGTAAGATGACCCCGATCTCTGAAATGGCCTCGATCTGTTCCGATTCGTGCAAAAGGCCAAAACCATAAGGCCCGATCAAGATCCCAGTGACCAAAAAACCGAGGATGGAAGGCAATTTCAAGCGTTGCAGCACAAATACGACTACCATGGAAAGTCCTAGCAAGATCAAAAAGTCCTGTAACATGGGTAAGTGCATATCGGGAGGGTTTTAATGGTTATCGGAACAATTTTCCACTGGTGGACCAGAATCCCAAAGTTAAGAAGAAAGTGTCTTTGGTATGTCCCTCCCCAGTCAACTTTTCCAAAGAAATCAGGGTTTCTCAAATAGGATACTTTCTATATAATTCAACCCAAATGATCTCCTGTTGCATTACGAAAATGATAAAAAGGAGGTGTTTTCCATAGGAAAATGGAGTTTTAGGAAAAACCTGACAATTATCATCTTTTAAGAATGGTCTGTACAGGATCTTTGTCCTATCAAAACCTAGAAACTATGAAAAGTTATATCAAAATGAATCAGCGATCAGTAAAAATAGCCTTACTGGCAATGGTGTTGGGTCTGGCGCCCATCACCCTTTCCTCGCAAAGTTTCAAGCTCAGCAATGGTGAGGGGAAACTCATGGTCACCGGAACATCCAGTCTGCATGATTGGGAAGAGGTTGCCGAGCAAAAATCCGGAACGCTCCAAGTGGACATTACGGGGGAACTGCCCAAGATCACGACCTTGAAGTTCACCGTTGAGGCAGAAAGCCTAAAAAGTGGAAAGGGAGCTATGGACAAGAACACCTACAAGGCCTTGAACACGGATAGTCATAAGCAGATTGTCTTCCAACTTTCAGGTGTCAAGGAAATTACTCCGGTGGGCTCAACGAACAAATACAAGGTAGTGGCCAATGGCAACCTGACCATTGCAGGAAAGACAAACAAAATAGAGCTGCCTTTTGATTTGACGGTAAATGGTGACAAGGCCACTTTGGAAGGCAAAAAAGGACTGAAAATGACCGATTATGGGGTAGAGCCTCCCAAAGCTTTGATGGGAACCATCAAAACAGGTGATGAAATAGAGATCCACTACAATACCGTTTGGAAAAAATAAATAGATAAACAATAAAAGAAGTACTCAACTTAAAATCCATAACAATGAAAAAATACATAAAATACGGGGTGTTTGCCATAACATGTATGGTAGGTCTATGGGGTCATTCCCAAAACCGAAATCTGGACAACTACAGACAACCGGACAGGAACGGTGTCAATGTTTTTGAAAGCCCAAAGGATACGGCGCTTACCTTTGATGGGGTGAAGGTAAGGATCGGTGGATCATCCACGCTACAGTTCCAGGCAGTGGACCATGAAAACTCAGGTGCCGTGGAGCTTATTGAAATTGGGGACAACTTCAACTTGGCAACCGCCAACTTGGATCTTGATGTGGCCTTGGCCAAAGGTGTACGTATGCACTTAAGGACCTACTTGTCTTCCAGACACCACCCAGAACCCTATGTGAAGGGTGGGTATTTCCAAGTGGACAACTTGGATTTCATCAGCCCCGGACTGTTGGAGGAAGCCATGAAATATGTGACCGTGAAAGTGGGACACATGGAAAACAACTATGGTGATGCACACTTTAGGAGAACCGACAACGCCCAGGCCATGCACAACCCCTTTGTGGGCAACTTGATCATGGATGCCTTTACCACAGAGGTAGGTGGCGAGGTCTATTTCAGGAAAAATGGTTTCATCGGGATGTTCGGGCTATCCAATGGTAAATTGAACCAAGCCGTGAACAATCCTGAAACCACAGGAGCTTCCATCTTGGCCAAATTGGGATATGACAAACAGTTGACAGATGACTTTAGATTGCGTTTGACAGGATCTATGTATTCCACCGGAAAATCAGGCAACGTTTACCTATACAGTGCCGACCGTAGTGGTTCCAGATACTATTTGGTCATGGAAAACACAGAGGCCTCTACATCCGGCAATTTCCGTTCCGGTAGGTTCGACCCAGGTATGCGAAATGAGATAACAGCCTTTATGGTGAACCCTTTCCTAAAATACAAAGGATTGGAGTTCTTCGGAACCTTTGAACAGGCCAAAGGTAAGACAAATGCTGAGGCTGACGACAGGACAGCTACCCAATTGGCAGGAGAGCTTATCTACCGCTTCGGTAAAACTGAAAACTTCTACCTAGGAACCCGATACAATACGGTAAATGCCGACACCGCTGCCGGAGAGGACATTACCATTGACAGGTTCCAATTGGGAGGCGGAATTTTCTTGACCAAGAACATACTTGCCAAAATTGAGTATGTAAACCAACAGTACGATGGATTTGACCCAGCAAGTATCTTCAGCGAAGGGGAGTTCAAAGGAGTCTTGTTGGAAGCTGTCATCAGTTTCTAGGTCACTCTTGAGTTTAGGTGAAAAGGTCTGGGACGAACGTCCCAGACCTTGATTGAAACCATAAAAATCAATACCTTTAATTATCATGATACCATTTGTGATCCATAACGTCAAGAGCATATCCGCCATGACCCTTCTTATCTTCGGGGCTTTCTTTTCTGCACCGGAACGTGAGACAAGGGTGTGGGTGGCCCCTGAGAGTGAGGTGGTGATCATCGGTACCACCAATGTCAATGGTTTTACCTGCAAGTACAAGGTACAGGAACTCGAAGTGCCCGTGCAGTTGACCTATAATGACAAAGTGGAACAGATCCAGTTCAAAAATGCCAAGCTCAAACTGGCGAACGATTGCTTTGATTGTGGAGGAAAGGCCATCAACAAGGATTTCAGGGAGCTGTTGAAAACTGAGCAACACCCACAAGTGGAACTCAGGCTGCTCCATGTGGACCCAGCCGAGAACGGTGGGCAAAAAATTGGAGTGGGCATGGAAATTACCATTGCAGGAGTGGCCCGTAAATATGAGACCACACTGAGCTGTGTCCAAGCAGGGGATATTTGTGTGAACGGGACCTTGGACCTCTTGTTGAGCGATTTTGGACTTGAACCTCCCCGCAAAGTTTTGGGAATGATCAAGGTGGACAATAAGATCAAGGTAGAACTTTCCCTTAAGTTGAAGGAGATATAGGTTTTGTTGGAATTATAGATTCAATCCGTTGCGATAGTACATCCAACGGATTTTTTTATGTTCAAATGTGTGCTGTGATGTTTCAGGAAAATAGGTATCTTGTGAGACTGATTTTCAACTAAAACAAACAACATGCACAATTTCATAATCAACAATGGAAAAAAGGCCCTAACCGTCTTGATGCTGGGCGCTTTGGCAACTTCAATGCAGGCACAGGACAATTTTGGCGGACTGGCCCTTTATACGGTCAGGGACCATATGGGCAAGGATCCAAAAGCTACTTTGGAAAAAGTGGAGGACGCAGGATACGCCTACGTCGAAGCTGCCGGTTACAACGAAGGAAAATTTTATGGGATGGCCCCAGAGGATTTTAAGGCCTATCTGGAAAGATTGGGACTCAAACCAGTTAGCACACATCAGGGAACAGTGACCCTAGAGAATGCCGATGAGCAGATTGCAGCGGTAAAGACAGCCGGGTTTGAGTATTTCACCATTCCAGTGCCGCCTATGGGGATGTTCACCTTTGATATGGAATCCCGTACCATGGGAATGAAAGGTACTGTCAAGGACTTGGCGGACATACTCACGGAACTGGGCAAGAAATGTGAAGCAGCCGGCCTCAAACTTTTGTACCACAACCACGATTTTGAATTTAAGAAGAACGAAGATGGTGTGGTTACCATAGATTATCTATTGGAGAATACCGACCCTAAATACGTGAACTTCCAGATGGACCTCTATTGGGTGACCAAGGCAGGGGCAGATCCCGTAGCTTATTTTGAAAAATATCCAGGCAGGTTCAAGTCATGGCACGTAAAGGATATGGACGACGAAGGCAAGTTTGCCCCTGTGGGTGAAGGCCATATCGATTTTAAGAGGATTTTGGACGAAAAAGAGACCTCTGGGATGATGAAATATTTTGTGGAACAGGATATGACATGGGACAAAGAACCGCTAGAGGTCATCAAGATCAGCCATGAGGGCATCAAGGAGATAGGCTTTGACTAGTTAAATTATTGGCCTAGAGCTTTTTCCAGTGAAAGGGGTAAGAAATGAAAAAAATATTTTTTACAACGGTTCACA
Organism: Flagellimonas amoyensis; assembly: GCF_003058265.1. GTDB lineage: Bacteria > Bacteroidota > Bacteroidia > Flavobacteriales > Flavobacteriaceae > Flagellimonas > Flagellimonas amoyensis. Next base: position 671 of record NZ_QBUK01000016.1, on the reverse strand, counting down.
TTAGTATATTTGCACCCGCAAAAGTGCGGTCGCGTAGCTCAGCTGGATAGAGCATCTGCCTTCTAAGCAGACGGTCGAAGGTTCGAATCCTTCCGCGATCACTTTATGAGTTCAAACAAAAACAAAGCCTTGCATATCTTATTGATTTGCAAGGCTTTAATGTTTTAGCAGCCCCATTTGAATCGGTTTGAAATGGTATGTTTTGGTTTGTAATTCGGTTAGTAAATTTTTTCTTCAAAGTGTTAACCGAATAAGCGTGTAATTAACTATCTTACAATCCTTTAGTATTTGACTTTCGTAGGTAATTATCGTTCAATTTAACACAAAACCTATGAGAACCCGGACAACATTTTCAATCAGTTTCTGGATAAGTACTTCCCGAAGAAATGACGACAACGCAAAGATCTATGCCCGAATCACCGTTGATTCGCAAAGGGCAAACATGAGTTTAAAGTATACTATCCCGAAAGAGATATGGGACAGTAAGGGGTCGAAGGTTCTGGGGCGAACAAAAGAAGCTCAGGAAATCAATACTTATCTGATGGAAGTTGAAACAGAACTTTTTCAATGCTATCGTGAACTTCGGTCTAGAACTGCAAAAAACGGGCATAGTATACCACCTTCGGCGGATTAAACTGAGCCACCCGCGGCGGACCAAAGTGAGCATAGTG
>NZ_QBUK01000015.1 GCF_003058265.1 Flagellimonas amoyensis | reverse complement strand
GAATTACAGACCATTACCTCTACCGACGGAACGGTTACCGTGACACCGAACGGCAACGACTTCGACCTATCCGGTTTTAGTGGAGACTTCAATGACTTGACCAATGTTCCTACCAATTTGGATTTGGATTCCACCGACGATTTTGACGGACAGTGGAGCAGCCTAACGGGAGTTCCTGCAGGTTTTGCGGACAATATCGACAACGATACCCAATTGACCGATGCCCAAGTGGCCACTGCGGTGAACAACGAGTTCCCGAACTTGGACACCGATAGCACGGATGATTTCGACGGACAGTGGAGCAGCCTAACGGGAGTTCCAGCGGACTTTGCGGACAATGTGGACAACGTGGACGATGCGGACAACGACCCTGCGAACGAATTGCAGACCATTACCTCTACCGACGGAACGGTTACCGTGACACCGAACGGCAACGACTTCGACCTATCCGGTTTCAGTGGTGATTTTGGCGATTTGGCCAATGTTCCTACCAATCTGGACTTGGATTCCACCGACGATTTTGACGGACAGTGGAGCAGCCTAACGGGAGTTCCAGCCGACTTTGCGGACAATGTGGACAACGTGGACGATGCCGATGCCAGTGTCACGAACGAAATCAATACTCGTTTTGAAGTCAATGGAGCAAATCTTGAGATAGAGGACAGCAACGGTACACTTCAGGTGCCATTGGCAAACATCAATATAGATCAAACAGCTTCTGAAGTAGATTCGGACAACCCAGTGGATGTGAATGGCGATGGAACAGCAGAGGATACGGTAGAAGAAGTGATTCAAGCCATTGCTCCGATCACGGCAAAAGCCGCACGAATTTTCTATCCACCTTCCATTGCTATTGATGCTTCAACAAACGGTACTTTCAATCTTGACCTTTACCAAGAATATATTGATCAATATGGTTCTCCAACAGTGGGTAGCACCGGTGCTCCAGCAACGATTCCTACCTATAGTCGTTCCGAATTGTATTATTATGTTACTTATGCTGATCCAACGGTATTTGACATAAGTGCCATGGCGATTGATGCAAATGGTAACCTTACTTATAAGATTGATGCACAGCCATCGGATTACAATGCATTGATCAACGTGGTTTTTGTCGTAAAATAATAATCAATACGGACGCACAGATTTGAAACCAAAAACCTCATATACGTCTTTATTCATTGGATTGTTCATCCTGTTCATGGGGATCAACTTTGCAAATGCCCAGTTTTTGCTCCAGGCACCCAATACGGGGGATGAGAACAATTACCGATGGTATGAGGCATCTGACCCCGCTACCGTCTTGGGGACAAATTCATTTTATGAAGCTACTCAAACAGGGGTTTATTTTGCAACCTATGATGGAACCCTTTGCGGTTCCAACGCAACGGGGTATTTTATTTTGACGGATTGTGAAGCCCCGAACAATGAGGTAACCTTGGATATTTCCGCAAGTGTACCTGTTGGGGCCACAGTGAGTTGGAGTCCTGTCCTAAGTGGCGATCAAACCCGACCCACGGTCATCAGCACACAAAGTGTGACCCGTTACACGGCCACCATTACAAAAGTTGGGAATAGCAGCGAGCTGCCCCGATTTACTGTGGTGTGCATGAGCCAAGCTGCCAATGTGTTGGATGACATGGTAGTGGTGAACGAGGACGAATCCGTGGTGGTACCCATCTTCGACAATGATACCGATTTGCCGACTTCCGGTACCTTGACCATCACAGACCCAACCAATGGAACTGTGAATGTTTATGACAATGGAACCCCTAACGATCCAGCGGACGATGTGGTTACCTATTCACCAAATGCGGATTACAATGGCAGTGATAGCTTCGATTACACCATTTGCAACAATTTTGGGGATTGTAGTACGGCAACAGTGATTGTTGATGTACTTCCAATTTTGGATGTCAATGATGATGTGACCTCCACAGAACAAGGGGTGGATGTGACCATTTCTTGGCGGGCCAATGACAATGATATTCCCACTTCGGGCTCCATTTCGGCCACCAACCCTTCCAATGGAACCATTGTCTTGAACGATAATGGTACTGCAAACAATCCGTCCGATGACAATATCACCTATGTGCCCAACCCAGGGTATTCAGGTACGGATTCCTTTGAATATACCGTTTGTGATACCAATGGAAATTGTGGTACGGCCACAATCACAGTGGTGGTCACTTCACAACAGATTTTGGACAGTGATGGGGATGGTATTTTGGATAGTTTCGAAGACCTCAATGCGGACAATGACAACGATCCATCCACCAATCCTACGGATACTGACGGTGATGGTATCCCTGATTACTTGGATATAGACAGTGACAATGATGGTATTCCGGACAATGTGGAAGCCCAGTCCGTCTCATCCTATATACCACCAAGTTTGGTGGATGCCAATGGAAATGGTCTGGACGATGCCTATGAGGTAGATGGAAACATGGGCTTGATTCCCGTGGATTCCGATAATGACGGTATTCCTGATTATGTTGACCTTGATAGTGATGATGACAACGTGCCCGATGCCATAGAAGGACACGACCATGACCATGACGGTATTCCTGATGTGGAGTTCATAGGTTCGGATAAGGACAACGATGGGCTGGACGACGGCTATGAAGGAGAGACCATGATCGATATCGATGTGAACGACGAAATGGACGATCCAAGCACGGCCTTGCCTGATACCGATTCAGATGGTATTCCTGATTTCAGGGATTCGGACGATGATGGCGATGGTATAGAGACCATTGACGAAGACTTGAACGGAGATGGAAATTATGCCAACGACGATTCCAATGAAAATGGTATTCCAAATTACTTAGATCCCGATCTAGGTGAGACAACCATCGAAGAAATTGATGTGATCAATGTGATAACGCCCAATGGGGATGGAATACATGATGTGCTCAATATCAAGGGAATTGAAAACTATCCGAACAATACGGTAAGGATCTATAACAGATGGGGCGTTATGGTCTATCAGACCAAGGCCTACAATACCAGAGGAAATGTGTTCGACGGCACATCGGAAGGAAGAGTTACCGTGGATAGTGACAATAAACTTCCTGTGGGTACCTACTTCTACGTAATAGACTATGAAGACCAAGGAGGAAACACAAAACAGCTTTCGGGCTACATATACATAAACAGATAAAGAAAATGGGTACGGCGGACAAGAATATCTTTATGGGAAAAACGGGATGGCTATTTGTGGTTTTAATGATCTGTACCATGTCATCACTCCACGCACAGCAAGATGCCCAGTACACCCAATACATGTACAATACCGTAAGCGTGAACCCTGCCTATGCAGGTTCCCGTGGGCATTTGAGCATAGCGGCCCTCTACAGGAACCAATGGTTGGGACTGGACGGTGCCCCGGAGACCCAGACACTCAATATCCATAGCCCAATAGGTTATCGTGGGGTGGGGTTGGGAGTCTCCATTGTGAACGACAAGATAGGGCCCACATCGGAAACCTATTTTGATGTGGATTTTTCCTATACCATACAAACCTCTTGGGAAGGACGGTTGAGCTTTGGCCTAAAGGCCAGTGCGCACATGTTGGACATCCGATATTCCGAACTGGATGAATTTGAGGTAGATCCGCAGTTGCAGTCCCAGCAGGATATCCAAAACAAGTTTTCCCCTAACATAGGGGCAGGCGTCTATTACCATACGGACAGATTCTATGTGGGCCTGTCAGCTCCCAGAATATTGGAGACTACCCATTTTGATGAATCCTCCGTATCCACGGCCAAGGAGCAGATCAATATGTACCTCATCACGGGGTACGTTTGGGACCTCAATCCATTTTTAAAATTCAAGCCCACCCTTTTGACCAAGGCTGTGCAAGGGGCCCCTTTGCAGGTAGATCTTTCGGCCAATTTCATGCTGAACGAAAAATTCATCGGTGGGGTAGCCTACAGATGGGATGCTGCATTCAGTGGACTTTTTGGGTTTATGCTGTCCGACCAGTTGATGCTGGGCCTTGCCTATGACCGCGAAATTACGGAACTCGGTGCCGCAACCTTCAACGACGGTTCCTTTGAGGTCATCATCCGTTACGATTTCATCAGGAACATCGGAAACCTGAAATCCCCACGTTTCTTTTAGCAAGAATTTAAATGCCGCTATCGGATGTTTTTCCCCTAAAGGTCATATTTTTACCGTATGGCAGAGGAAAACGTGATACTGGTCAATGAAAATGATGAACCCATTGGGTTGATGCCCAAGATGGAAGCCCATGAGAAAGCCCTTTTACACAGGGCATTTTCGGTTTTTATCATGAACGACAAAGGGGAGACCATGCTGCAACAGCGTGCAAAGGACAAATACCACTCTCCATTGTTGTGGACCAATACCTGCTGTAGCCACCAAAGGGAAGGCGAGAACAATATTGAAGCGGGAAAGCGCAGGCTCATGGAAGAAATGGGTTTCACCGCCGAGCTAGAGGAACTCTTTTCCTTTGTGTACAAGGCTCCGTTCGACAATGGCCTGACAGAGCATGAATTTGACCATGTGATGCTGGGTTTTTACAATGATGACCCCAATATCAATCCCAAGGAGGTGGCCGACTGGAAATGGATGCAGCCCAGTGCTATCAAAAAGGATATGGCCCACAACCCGGAACAATACACCGAATGGTTCAAGATCATCTTTGCAAGGTTCTATGACCATTTAATGAAGAACATCCCAGCACAATGAAAGTGAAAGTAAGCAGAAAGGCCAGTTTCAATGCAGCCCATCGATTGCACAGACCGGATTGGGACGAGGAGAAGAACAAAGCCGTTTTTGGCAAGTGCAACAATCCCAGGTACCATGGGCATAATTACGATCTGATCGTAAGTGTGACCGGGGAGATAGACCAAGCCACTGGATTTGTGATGGACCTGAAAGTGCTCAAAGATTTGATCAAAGAACATGTGGAAGATGCTTTGGACCACAAGAACCTGAATCTGGATGTGACTGAGTTCAAAGACCTGAATCCTACTGCAGAAAACATAGCCGTGGTCATTTGGAACAAATTGAGACCACACATTGCACAAGAGAAAGAATTGGAGGTGGTGTTGTATGAGACCCCTCGCAATTTTGTAACCTATACCGGATAACATGAATCTATACCCTTTAAAGTTCCATCCCATTCTCAAAGAACGCCTTTGGGGAGGAACTAAACTGAAAGAAGTACTAGGAAAACCTATAGAAAGTGACATCACAGGTGAAAGCTGGGAGCTTTCCGGAGTGAAAGGGGATATTTCCGAAGTGGCCAACGGGCCTTTGGCGGGAACCTCACTCGAGGACCTGATTGCGAAACAACCCGAAGCTGTACTGGGAAAAAGTGTAGTGGAGCGGTTCGGGAACGATTTTCCCATCCTCATCAAGTTTATCGATGCCAAACAGGACTTGTCCATACAGTTGCATCCGAATGATAAATTGGCCAAGGAACGGCACAACTCCTTCGGGAAAACGGAAATGTGGTACATCATGGATGCCGATCCCGGAGCCAAACTCATTGTGGGCTTCAATAAGGATCTGGAGAAGACAGAATATGTAGAAAGCCTAGAGCAAGGGACGCTGCTGGATCTGATGAACTATGAAGAGGTGGAAGAGGGCGATACGTTCTTTATCAATACCGGAAAGATACATGCCATTGGGGCCGGAGTGTTGTTGGCGGAGATCCAACAGACCTCGGACGTTACCTACAGGGTATTCGATTTCAACCGGAAGGACAAGGACGGGAACCTAAGGGAACTGCACACCGGTCTGGCCGTGGACGCCATCGATTACGAAATGAAGGATGATTTTAAAGTGGGATATCCCAACGCCAAGGATACCGTGAACGATATGGTGGACTGTCCCTATTTCAAGACCAATTTTCTGGAACTGACGAAAAATATGGAGCAGGACCTTTCCCAAAGGGACTCCTTTACCATTTATATGTGTGTGGGAGGCAAGGCCACCATCTCCAATGATTGGGGCAGTGCCAACATTCAGAAAGGTGAAACGATCCTTCTTCCAGCATCCAGCACCTTTGTGAAAATTGAAGCCAAAGGGGCCAAACTTTTAGAAGTTACCATTTAAGTAGTACATTTGAAAAAACACTAGTATGCCAAGCATTCGCGATCTTAAGAAAGACATCAATTTTGTCCTTGGGGACATCATTGAGGCGGTTTACATTTGGGAAGCCGGTTCCGGCAACAAAGAATCCGAAGAAGGAACGGTCATTATAGACAAGGCCATTGCCGTATTTGATGAGTTAATGGACAAGGTGAACCAGAAGAACGTGGAAAACCGAAAGGCCCACTTTAACCAAATACGCAAGGAACTGGAAGAAAAGGCCACCGAATTGGTGGAACAGTTCAACAGTCTGGCGAGTTAGTCCTTTTTGCCCAAAAACTCCTTGAACGCCTTTCCGTGTTTGGATGATGCCACTTCGGGGGAAAGGTTTCTGTAGATGGAATCCAAATATTTTGGATTGGCCTCACTGGCCTCTGTCATCATAATGTACGGAGTGGCAAAGGAATTCCCATTGTTCAGTCCAAAGTTGAGGGCATATCTGTACCTGCTAATGGTATTCAGGTCTACCAATCTTTGGAGGGAATCCAGGGCCAATGAATCCTCTTGGTATTTGGGAAGCGAAGCCTGTTGGGCCAAGGATAGTTCCTTGATGTTGAATTTGGAGACCATTTCGTAGAACTCCACCAATTTTTCATGCGACTTGGAACCGCTGATCTTTGAATTGGTGTCAAAAGTGTTCCAAGAAGTATTGATGGTAATGGTCCCCGCTTCGCCAAAGAACGTGATCCTATCGTTGATGTCGTTGTTGTCCTCTTTCTTCAGATAGAGGTAAAAGATGTCCGGAGTTCCCACTTCCTCTTCAAAAGAGAATTTTCCATCCCCTTGGATTTCCAAGGAATCCAAAGTAACCAAGGTTGAATCTTGGAACTGTTGCAGGTATAGGACCCCTTTTTTCAGACCTTTGATGTTTCCGTTGACCATCATGGTGTTTTCCGTGTTCTTTTCGCACGAAACCATTATTGCTCCCAATAGCAATACGAAGAATATCCGCTTCATTGTAAATTTTTTGCAGGGCAAATATGCATAAACTTCTGAAATAATCTAAACATTGGAGGCCACTTCCATCAACAAAGCACACAAATAGGCTCCTGCCGTGCCCACCACATAGCCAAAAACGGCCAAAAGGATGCCCACGGAGGTCAGGGATGGGTGAAACTCTGCCGCTACGACCGGAGCGGATGCCGCCCCACCCACATTGGCCTGGCTGCCCACCGCCAAGAAAAAGAACGGTGCCTTGATGAGCTTGGCCACCAAGATCAACAGTGCGGCATGGATGGTGATCCAAATAAGGCCAATGGCGATCAACCCCGGGTTATCGAGTACTTTGCCCAGATCCATCTTCATGCCGATGGTGGCCACGAGGATATAGATGAACATGCCCCCGATCTTACTGGCCCCGGCTCCCTCATAATTTTTGGCCTTGGTAAAGGATAGGCCAATGCCAATGGCGGTGGCAAAGACCACCATCCAAAGGAAATCTGAACCCAATGAGGACAATATTTTCTGTGGATTCCGGACCACTTCAAAATTGTTTTGCAAAAAATCGGCAAAATGAAAGCCCAACAAATGGGCAATGCCCACTCCGGTAAATGCATAAAAAAGCATCATGATGAGATCCTTGAGGGAGGTGACCCTTGCAATTTTTTCGGTATGGGCGGATACTTTTTGTTTCAATTCTTCAATGGACGATGTGTCCGCTTTGAGCCATCGGTCTATCTGTTTCGTCTTCCCTACGCCCAATAGGATAATGGCCATCCAGAGATTGGCCACTACAATGTCGATGAGTACCATTCCTCCATAATTTTCTTGATTGTATTGGAACACTTCCAACATGGCGGCCTGGTTGGCACCGCCCCCGATCCAGCTACCGGCAATGGTGGCCAGACCTCTCCAAACGGCATCAAAATCATTTCCGCCCACGGTTTCGGGAGAAAAAATGGATACGATCAATATGGCGATGGGCCCCCCAATGATGATACCGGCGGTTCCCGTCAAAAACATGATGAGTGCTTTTGACCCCAAATTCATTATGGCCTTGAGGTCTATGCTCAGGGTCATCAAGATCAAAGCAGCGGGCAGCAGGTAACGGCTGGCCACAAAATAGGTTTGGGACGAGGATTCGTCCACAATGCCCACACTGGCCAAAATGGCGGGCAACAGGTAGCACATGAGCACGGTGGGCACAATGGTGTAAAACTTGCTCCAGAACCCCGAGCCGATGGATGAGGTGTAAAAAACAAAGCCGAGGCAAAGACAGAGAAGGCCAAAGATGACGGTGTCGTCGGTAAAGGGTAGTTGGTCCATGGATTTTAAGCTAGTTGCCCAAATATATGGAATTTGGAGGGGGTGTTCACCCTATTGCTACATATAATAAGGAATACTAAAATCAAATTGAGTTAACAATTCCACCGTTTGAAACAACAACGTGACCGCTTTTTGAATAATTTTAGGATATAACACTAAAAACCTAGAAATCATGAGAAGTTTACTTTGGTTAGTTGCCGTTATCTGTATAATAATTTGGGTATTGGGATTCTTTGGCGTGGTCGCCGGCATGGCAACCGGAAGTTTGATCCACATCCTGTTGGTGATCGCCGTGATTGCCATCCTATACAATATTATATCTGGACGTAAGCCCTTGTAATTGTTTCAAGGACTGTAAATCTAGATTCTTTTCCGGGAGGAAAAGACACAGTATGAAGAACAGTTGTCCACATAGGGCAGCTGTTTTTTTATTTGCGTTGGGTCCGATTCCCATTGCGAAACATTTTGGCCATAGTTAAAAAAAAGCCAAAATTGTAAATTCGATTGCCCATCGCTAAAACATTCTGAAATTTAGCTACATCTATAGTTATCGGTATCATACCTTATTATATTAGAGAAACTGGAAATGAAAAAAACCATATTCGTATTGCTTTTGTTGCCCATTTTTTGTTTTGGGAACACCATTTGGGGGAAAACAGGACACCGTGTCACAGGCCAGATTGCCCAAAACCATTTGACCGGAAAGGCAAAAAGGGCATTGGCCGATCTATTGGATGGGCATAGCCTAGCTTTTGTCTCCACTTTTGGCGATGATATCAAGGCAGACCGTTCCTATAACAAGTTTTCGCCGTGGCACTATGTCAACTATCCTTTGGGAATAGGTTACATGGATGCTGAAAAGAGTGACGAAGGCGATATCATCACAGCTATTGAGGAATGTACGGCCATTATCAAAAATGAAGCGAGCAGCAGGGAGGACCGTGTGTTCTATCTGAAGCTGTTGGTCCACTTCATAGGCGATCTGCACCAACCCATGCATGCCAGCAGGGCAGAGGATAAAGGGGGCAATGATATCCAGGTGCAATGGTTCGGGCAAGGGACCAATTTGCACAGTATCTGGGACAAGAACCTCATTGAATCCTATGGGATGACCTTCACGGAGCTGGCCGATGAACTGGACAATGTTTCCAAAAAGGAAAAGAAAAAGATACAGGAGGGAACCATTTACGATTGGGTGGACGAATCCCACGACATCTGCGCGGAACTCTACGATTCTGTCAAAGTGGGCGACAAACTGGGTTACCAGTATTCCTATACATATAATGACCTATTGTTCCAACAGCTCCAAAAGGGGGGATTGCGATTGGCAAAGGTGCTGAACGATCTGTTTGGTTGATACGTTACTTTAGTAAAGAACAGTTTTCAACTGGTTCCGATACTCGGAAGGGTTCTGCCCTGTGAATGCCTTGAACGATTTGTTGAAGTGCGAAAAGTTATTGAACCCGCTATCATAACACACTTGGGTGATGCTGATAGGCTGTTCGGCCAATAACTTGGAAGCGTGCACCAATCGGTACTCGTTCACGAATTGGGTAAAGGTCTTGTTGGTGATCTTTTTGAAGTATCTACAGAAAGAGGGGACCGTCATGCTCACCATATCCGCAATTTCATCTAGACTGATGTCCTCTTTGAAATGGGCCTTCACGTGGTTGAACACGATATTGATACGGTCGTTGTCCTTCACCTCGGTTTCCAGTGAAAAGCCTTCGGCGTTCAAAACGTTCATTTCGTTGGAGGTGGCCAAGATGTTCAAAATGTTGAGAATGGACAATAACCTTTGGAAATCGGTCTGGTATTCCAAGATCTCCATTTTTTCCCCCACCTTCATTTTGGTCTTGCCAGAAAAGGCAATGCCCCCTTTGGCGACCTCGAACAGTTTTTGGATATTCTTCATTTCTGGAATGTTGAAAAAATCACTGCCCAGAAAATCGACCTTCATCTGTACCAAGGTCTCACTTTTGTTACCAGTAAGCTTATCGGTGAACCCACAATGGGGCAAATTGGAACCTATAAGAATAAGGTCCCCGTTCCTGAAATAGGAAACATGGCTGCCAATCTGCCGTTTGCCGGACCCTCCGTTCACATATACCAGCTCCAGTTCAGGGTGGTAATGCCAGCCATTGTTCTTGTTCTCATTATTTTCATTGAACTTCTGAAAAGCAAACGAGTGGCCAAAACTGGGTGCAATGGATTCAAAAGCAGGTTTTTGGGTCATGTGTGCCAAATTTTGTTCGCTACTAATAAGGTATATCGATGTTGGTCGAACGCTTGTCTGTAAAATTACCACAAATGTATGCTATTTTGCCATTAATAAAAGGTTAATATCTACACCATGTTAAAATTGCACATAAACTGGAAAACATGGTGGTGTTCCTGTCCTCTATTGCGCCATACATTTGTATCATAATCTTAAAAACGAAATTGTTATGAAAGCAGTAATTAAGAACCTAACAGTAGTAGCGATCCTTTTGGTGTCTGCCATGGGATTGGCTAATGGAACAGCAGCCGATTTTGGTAAGAAAGTAACTGCCAAGAACGAAGTAGAGAAAACACTTATCAATATAGAGTTGGACCCCGTGTTCGTGAAGAAAGGTCAGAAAGTGATGATGAACCTTTTGAACGTTTCTCAGGACAAAGTGACCCTAAAGGTCTATGACAGCCAAGACAGACTTGTTTACAACGAGTCCATCAGTGGAAAACTTGTTGTGGAAAAGGCGTTCAACTTTGAGAAAGCATTTGAAGATAAATATACCATCGTAGTCTCCGATAAAAACGGTACGTACAAAGAGACTATGGAAGTAAGATAGTTTGTTTAGTTAATTTTTATGTGCATGGGGGGCCGGGAGGCCCCCTTTTTTTATACCCATTTTTTTAATCGTTCCCGTTTTCCAGGAGGCAAGGCCTCATTGTCAATGGCCCACTGCAATAGGGTCTGGTCCTTTTCCTTGGCAAAGAGCAGTTGGTAAAATTGTTGTGTGGTCAATAGGTTTTTGGATTCTTCCACCAGTTCCATGGTATCGCCCACGGCCACTTTCCCGGTTTCCAGGATACGCAGATAGGTGCCCGGCCAACCGTGGTCTATAAAAGCTTTTAAGATATTCTGGTCGCCAAACCGGATGCCCAGTTTATAACAAGGTTCCCTGGGTTGGCTGATCTGTACCAGTGCCGATCCCAGTCTGTAGCTATTTCCTATCCTGATTTTGGACTCGTCCAGTCCCTCCACGGTCAGGTTTTCGCCGAACATGCCCCAATCCCACTCCAAATTGGGGTATTTTTCCCGCCAGTAGGGATAGTGGTCGGAAGAGAACAGGTAGCAAGCCTTGTATGTCCCCCCATGTACCTTTCTATCGGCAACAGTGTCGCCTTCAACCTCCTCCACGTCCAAAAACAAGGGCTCCTGAACCGGAAATTTGTAAATGCCCGTAGTGGTTTCCTTGCCGTTCCAGTTTATTTTGGTTGGGCGGCCTATGTTGGTAGATATGATTTTCATCTTACCAAGATAAAAAAAACCACTGCTTTTGGGCAGTGGTCCTTTCATTTGTTTTTAATGGAACGCTTCTTATTCTTTTTCCAAGCGCTTGGTCATGGTGAAACCTACCAAAAGTCCCACGCCCGCCAAGGTGAAGATGGTACCGGGGTACGCTACTTCATCATCCATTCCAAGATTGTACACCAAGATGGAAGCCACAAAAATGGCCAATCCAATACCAATGAGCAACAAGGAAATGTTGAGGATGATGATTTTCCAGAAAGGTGCTGCACCCTCGCGTCTGCCCTTGACAAAAATACTGGCGTCCGCTCCTTTTTCTATCAAGGCAAGGCGTTCTTTGTTCCTGGTTGAAAAATAGAGGTAGGCAATGGCAAAAATGACCCCAAAAATAATAGGTATGACAATTACTTCAGATCCCATAACAGTTCGTTTTTAATGATTAAAATTATTTGTTTTTCATTGGGTATGACGACAGGTTTTAGATGCAGGTTACATAATTTTATAAAAGAAAGTAGGTTTTGGACTTTAAATGTTAGTTCTCGACCTGCCGGCAGGCAGGTACTTTTACCTTTGGAAAAAAATCGAACTGAGATCCTTTGTCTAAGTATAGTATAATAAAAAGGAAAAAGTTATGTAACCCAAATCCGTGTTCTGTCGTCCAATGAGCAATGCTGACCACTAACGAAAAGGAGCTGATCAATAAAATACGCAACGGCAATACCGTGGCGTTCTCTGATTTGGTGGATGGTCACAAGGATTTGGTCTATACCTTATGTATACGGATGTTGGGCAACCGGGAAGACGCAGAAGAAGTATCGCAGGATGTTTTTATTAAAGTGTTCACGGCTTTGCGTAACTTTAAGGGAGATTCCAAACTGTCCACGTGGATCTATAGGATAGCCTATAATGCTTGTTTGGACCGCTTGAAAAGGACCAAAAAGGAACGCATGCGTGTGGAAGTGGACCATTTGAAGGGTTCGGCATTTTCCGTGATGGACAATGCTTTGGACAGGATGGTGCAGGAGGAGAGGTCGGTATTGATCAATTCCTGTTTGGCGGCATTGCCGGCCGAGGATGCAAGCATCCTGACGCTTTTTTATTTTGAGGAAAAGAACCTCTTGGAGATGGAAAAGGTATTGGACCTTTCCGCGAACACCATTAAGGTGAGGTTGTTCAGGGCCAGAAAAAAACTGGCCGCTATCATGGAAAGAAAATTTGATAAAGAAACAGTGGGAAATAATGGATAAGCAGGAAGAAAAAGAACTGGAAGCATTTGTGGACAAGATCATGGCAGACGCTCCTTTGGAGTCGCCCTCTGCGGACTTTACCAAAAACCTGATGCAGCACATCGAGGCGGTGCAGCACAAAGAAGTGTACCAATATAGACCCATTGTGCCCAAGCAGGTGCTTGTTCTCATTTTTGTGGGTTTGGTCAGCCTAACGCTCTATCTTATTGCGCAATACGGCCTGGAAAGTGATGGTGGATGGTTCGGAAATGTATCCGTGGAACCTGTTTTTGACAATATGTGGGGCTGGTTGGAAAATTATACCTCTTCAAAAATCTTAATTTACGCTGTGTTGCTCTTTGGGCTGTTGTTTTTTGTGCAGGTGCCCTTAATAAAGAAACAATTGGAGCGTAATATCATGCTAGAGTGAGTAGGAGTAGGCCCAGTACATCAATGCAAACTGTAACGGAACCCTAAGGACCAATACCCATTTGGGCAGGCCCGCAGCGGCCTTTTCATTGGAAAGCATGTAAAAGTGGACAGGTAGAAAGACGACAAGCATCAAAATGATGCCATAAGCGCTGAGTTTTTGCGTGGCCGCAAAGCACAGACCGATTCCCAGAACAATTTCCGCCACTCCGCTCAGGAACACCAAAATGGTATGATAGGGGAGATACCTTGGCATAATGCGCAAGTACATCTTCGGTTTTACGAAGTGCATGATGCCCGCTGCAATGTAGAGGCCGGCCATTAGATAGAGGTGCCATGGTGCCATAGATCAATCGTTGAATTTCCAAAAAGGCACCACAGACTCGGTCAAGGTGACGATTTCTCCCTTTTCTTTTCGTTTCCGTTTGAGTTTGAGCGTGTGTTTGCCCTCTTCCAGATCCGATATTTTGAGGAAAGTCTCAAAACCAAGTTTGTTGTTGAAGCCTGTGGTCAAAATAAAATCCCCATCCATTTTCAGGGTATCTATCTCAAAGGAATAGATGTCATTGAAAGTTTTCAGGTATATCTTTCGAATGCTGTCCTTTTGCTGGGCACTGGTGATTTCGTCGCTCCAGTTGGTGGTCATGTTGATGCCCGAAGTAAGCCCCCTTCTGTCTTTTTTGGGTTTGAGCGAATCATTGAAAATAAAGATACGCTCCTCGATGTGTTCCGAGAACGGCACAAAAATGTTCAGATAGGGTTTGGTGATCACCTTGGAGGAAATGACCATCTCACCGGGGAAATCACCATCCTTGATCAGCATATCCTTGTAGTTTTCCTTATTGGCGATAATACTGGAGGAATTCAGGTCTTTTTCCAGATAGTTGGAATGGCGGTACTCCAAACTGGTGATGATCAATATCACAAGATAGATCGGTGCCAAGAAAAGGGTCAACCGCTTTCCAAAACGATGGTCCAGAAAATTATAGACCAAAGGTCTGTAGAGAAATGAGAGGGTCAAAAAACTGAACACCCAATAGATGGGAAAATAGATTTTGGACACCCATTTGTTCCGTTTGAGCAGTCCTTGGGTCAAAAAGTCGATAAAGGTCAGGAACATTCCTATTATGATGAATATGATAAGGATGGAACCCAAAATGCTCCCCAACTGTTCCGGTAACCATTCGCCCTGAATGATGAAACTGGCCACCAATACTATGGAAATGATGACCATGGTCATGGCCAGCACATAAAAGATCAGCAAAAACGAAATGGCAAACAGTACACTGCAATAGTTCTCCAGATTGGCGATGTACCGGTCAAAGGAAATGATCCTTTTCTTCAAATAGTTGGTGAACAGCTCGGAATACCTGAGTTTTTCAAACTCAATGTCCCCCGACACATAACGAAGCCCGAGGGCGCCGATCCACAATCCCCTGAGGATGACGTGCAGCAATAGGTTGAAAAGCAATATGGAGCTTGCAATGTGCAGGATGAAATAGGCGACAAACCGATAGATGTGTTCCTCGTTCTCGGCATTCACCATCTCTATCCGAAGGGGTTCGTAGGCCGTGAACAATCCAAAAATGGCAAAACCCGAAATGATGAGTTCCAGTTCCCAGCTTTGCTGCTGAAGGGAGTCCAACAGTTTTTTGAAGGACGGGCTTTTGTAATCGTTATGGTCCACGGTTTGGTCGATTGATTGCTACAACCAATATAGGCATTAAAAACAAAAACCGCTCATTTTGAGCGGTTTTGTGTGTCTGATGGACCAATGTGAATTTAGGTTACTTGATCATCTCATAGCTGCGGGCAATGAACTTGGTCAGTTCCTCGCCTTTTAGCAATCCCTTGGACAATCGGGCCAAATCCAAGGATTGGTTGATCAAGCGTTCCCGCTTTTTATCGGTCTTTGTGTTCAAGATCTCGCCCACCAGCTCATGGTTGGTGTTCACGATGAGGTTGTACATATCCGGCATATTGCCCATACCGAACATGCCACCGCCACCGCTGCGTTGCATTTCCTTCATCCGTCGCATAAATTCGGGCTCCGTGATGATGAAAGGGGATGCGGTACTGTCCATGGCCTCCAATTGAATGGTGTAGCCCTTGTCGGCAACGGCACTTTCCAGACTTGCCTTCAACTGGTCCTTTTCCTCATCGGAAAGTTTGGAAATGGTCGTTTCCTCTTTTTTGATCAGGTTGTCGATATGGTCGGCATCTACCCGTACAAAAGAAACCTTCTCTTTGGAAGTCTCCAATTTTTGCAATAGGTGCGGAACAATGGGCGAATCCATCAAAAGTACCTCATAGCCCTTGGTCTTGGCCGCTTCGATGTAGCTGTGCTGCGCCTCTTTGTCCGAAGCATAGAGCACCACCAGCGTACCGTCCTTATCGGTTTGGGTATCCTTGATCTTGGCCTCCAGTTCCTCAAAGGTGTGGAAGGATCCTTCCACGGTGGGGAACAGGGCAAATTTTTCGGCTTTCTCAAAGAATTTTTCTTCGGTGAGCATTCCGTATTCGATCACCACTTTGATGTCGTTCCACTTTTGCTCAAAATCCTCCCGGTTGTTCTTGAAAAGGGAGCCCAACTTGTCCGCAACCTTTCGGGTGATATAGGATGAAATTTTCTTCACCGCGCCATCTGCCTGAAGATAGGACCTGGACACGTTCAATGGAATATCGGGCGAATCGATGACACCACGGAGCATGGTCAGGAACTCAGGGACTATGCCTTCCACATTGTCCGTTACGAACACTTGGTTTTGATACAATTGTATCCTGTCCTTTTGAATGTTGAGGTCATTGCTCAATTTGGGAAAGTACAGAATACCTGTCAGGTTGAAGGGATAGTCCACATTCAGATGGATGTGGAAAAGCGGCTCCTCGAACTGCATGGGGTAAAGTTCCCTGTAGAAACTCTTATAATCCTCGTCCTTCAGGTCGGTAGGCTGTTTGGTCCAGGCCGGTTCCGGATTGTTGATGATGTTGTCCACCTCTTGGGTTGGCGCCGGTTCGTCCTCTTTGGCCCCTTCCGGTTTGGGCAGGGTCTCTTTTTTGGTGCCGAATTTGATCGGGATGGGCATGAACTTGTTGTATTTCACCAAAAGTTCACGGATTTTGCCCTCTTCCAAAAATTCTGTGGAATCCTCGGCCACGTGGAGAATGATCTCAGTTCCTCGTTCCTTTTTATCGACACTTTCCAGTGTAAATTCTGGCGATCCGTCACAGATCCAATGCACGGCCGGTTCGTCCTTGAAACTCTTGGTGATGATCTCCACCTTTTCGGCCACCATGAAGGCGGAATAGAAACCAAGGCCAAAATGCCCTATGATGCCCGCTTCCTTGCCGGCGTCCTTGTATTTGTCCAAGAATTCCTCGGCACCGGAGAAGGCGACCTCGTTGATGTATTTTTTCACCTCTTCCTCGGTCATCCCGATACCTTGGTCAATGATATGGATGCGTTTTTGGTCCTTGTCCACTTTCACCTCTATGATCGGGTTGCCATATTCCACCTTGGCTTCCCCAATGGAGGTCAAGTGTTTTAGTTTTAAGGTTGCATCCGTAGCGTTGGATATCAATTCCCTTAAAAAGATTTCATGATCACTGTACAGAAACTTTTTGATCAAGGGAAAAATGTTCTCTACTGAAACATTGATTTTACCTGTTGCCATTGTTGTCTTTATTTTTCTTTAATCCCATTTGGACAAAAAAAATACCAGAATGGCAAATCTGACAAACTGGCATTGGATGGATGACCAAGGTGTCAATTCGCAATTTTAACAAAACTTTGTTTATTCTTTTTTTAGAATGATTAAACATTTTTATATATTTATATTGTTATAGGGAAAATTGCTATGAGATAGTACACTATAACAATTTGTTTATTTATTGGTTAGGTTGTGGAAAATGCACTTTCGCCTGAAAGTGCATTTTCTTTACGTGGGTCCACCAGACAGCCCAACACACAGAATTTAATTTTCAGCAATATGGCAAAGACGACAAAAACGGTAATCACGGGGGACAAGCTGATTGCCCTCTACATGGATCATATCTTGGAAAATGAAAAAGTTCCAGGGTCAGTTTATAAGTTTTGTAAGGACCATAAGATCAAGGAAGAGGAGTTTTATACTTTTTTTGGCTCATTTGAGGCACTCCAAGTATCCATTTGGGACCGCTTTTTTGAAAACACCATGGGGCTTCTGCAAAAGAACAACCAGTTCAACGCAATGTCCAATGAAGAAAAGATGCTTACTTTTTTCTTCACCTTTTTTGAAAACTTGGGGTTGAACAGAAGCTACGTGTTGCTAGTTCTAAAGACACAAGGGAACCCTATTGAACATCTTTCACAACTTCGGGGGCTTCGGAAGCAGTTCAAAAACTTCGCTTCAGGACTCATCGAGGAGAAAAACAGTGAAAAGAACGTGAAAATCTTACAGCACAATGCGCCACTTTTCTCGGAAGGAGCTTGGTTGCAATTTTTGTTTTTATTGAAATTCTGGATAGAGGACGGTTCTCCCGGATTTGAGAAAACGGATATCGCCATCGAAAAATCGGTGACCACCATTTTCCAAATTTTTGAAAACAGCTCATTGGAGAAAATAATAGACCTTGGAAAGTTCCTTTACAAGGAAAAGTTTGTGTAGTTGCCCATGAAAACTTTGGACAGAATACCTACGGGAAAGATAGAACGCGCCGGAAAATTGGTGACCACTGGGGTCAAGATCGGGGGGAACTACGTCAAATATTACGGCAAAAAACTAGTTGATCCAGAAGTTTCCAAAGAAGAATTGGACAGGGAAAATGCGGAGGATATTTATGATGGGCTCAAAAGCCTGAAGGGAAGCGCTCTCAAGGTTGCCCAAATGCTGAGCATGGAGAAGAACCTGTTGCCCCGTGCCTATGTGGAAAAGTTTTCCCTTTCGCAATTTTCCGTGCCCCCACTTTCTGCGCCATTGGTGCGGAAGACCTTCAAGAAATATCTGGGGAAATACCCTGAGGAGATTTTTGACACTTTTGAAAAGGATTCCATCAATGCGGCAAGCATTGGCCAAGTGCATAGGGCCACCAAAGATGGCAAGCAGTTGGCGGTGAAGATCCAATATCCCGGCGTGGCGGAAAGCATCAGCAGCGATTTGGCATTGGTAAAGCCCGTGGCCATCAAAATGTTCAATTTGAAAGGGAAGGACTCCGAAAAATACTTCAAGGAAGTGGAGCACAAATTGCTTGAAGAGACCGATTATATTTTGGAACTCCGTCAGAGTACGGAAATCACCAAAGCCTGCGGGGTAATCCAGGGCATGGAATTTCCGAGGTATTATCCCGAACTTTCCAGCGAGCGGATATTGACCATGGACTGGATGAAGGGCATCCATCTGGGAGAGTTTGTCCAAACGCAATTTGGTGCTGAACTGGGCAACCAATTGGGGCAGGCATTGTGGGATTTTTACATGTTCCAGATCCATCGACTCAGAAAAGTACACGCAGACCCCCATCCCGGGAACTTTCTGGTCAGTCCCAAGGGAAAACTCATTGCCATAGATTTTGGCTGCATAAAGGAAATACCCGAAGAGTTTTACGTTCCATATTTTGAATTGGCCAAAGAAGAGAACATCAATGATGATAAGGTCTTCATGCAGAAGTTGTACGAACTGGAAATACTGACCCCTACCGATACGGAGGAGGAGCTTACCTTTTTTACCGCATTGTTCAAGGAGATGCTCAGTATATTCACCTCTCCTTTTCACAAAGCGGAATTTGATTTTGGGGATGATGTTTTTTGGTCCAGGATTGCCGATTTGAGCGAACGCTACTCCAAGGATGAACAGATTCGGAAAATGAACGGAAACCGAGGGTCCAAGCACTTTTTGTACATCAACCGGACCTTTTTTGGGCTGTACAATCTCCTTCATGATTTGAAGGCCAAGGTGCGTGTGGGCAATTTTGCCCCACAGCCGAATTGATTCAAAATAGCATAAAAAAGCATCCTAGACCTATTGGCTTAGGATGCTTCTAAATGGAACGGGTCCGGATTAATTTGACCCAGAAACGTTGCTGCTGTTCACTTCCTCTTTTTGTTTCACATATTTTTCCAGCCATTGGTCCTGTTCCCACAATAGGTGCAGAATGCTTTCCTTGGCCCTGTAGCCATGGCTTTCCTTGGGCAGCATCACCAAACGGACCGTGGCGCCCAGTCCTTTCAGGGCATTGAAATAACGTTCGCTCTGCATGGGGTAGGTGCCAGAATTGTTGTCCGCCTCACCATGCACCAGAAGTAAGGGTGTCTTCATTTTTTCGGAATGCATAAAAGGGGACATGGTATAGTACACTTCTGGAGCTTCCCAATAATTCCGTTCCTCGCTTTGGAACCCAAACGGGGTCAAGGTCCTGTTATAGGCACCGCTTCGTGCAATCCCCGCGGCAAAAAGATCGGAATGGGAGAGTAGGTTGGCCACCATGAAGGCCCCATAGCTGTGTCCGCCAACGGCAACACGTTCCGTATCAATATATCCCATGGCGTCCACTGCATTTATCGCAGCTTTGGCATTGGCCACCAATTGGCTTCTAAACGTATCGTTGGGCTGCTCTTCGCCTTCACCGATGATGGGGAAGGAGGCATCATCCAAGACCACATAGCCACGGGTCACCCAATAAATGGGCGAGCCCCAGTAAGGATAGGTAAATTCATTCGGGTTCTGTGTGTTCTGCGAGGCACTGTTCTTGTCCTTGAATTCCCTGGGGTAGGCCCAGAGGATCATGGGCATTTTTTCCTTTTTCTGCATGTCATAACCTACAGGAAGATAAAGTGTCCCGGTCAGTTCCAGACCATCGTCCCTTTTGTAGGTAATGACTTCCTTGTGCACATTTTGGATGCTCTGGTAGGGATTCTCAAAAGCAGTGAGCTGCATGGGCCCTTTTCTTTTGATGACACTTTTGTAATAATAATTGGGGTATTCGCTGGGCGATTCGATGCGGACCAATAATTGGTCCTTTTCGGGGTTGTACTCGATGAGGCGCTCCAATTTACCTTCCAATTTGGACGTGTACAAACGGGTCTTTTTCAAGGTGTTCAGGTCCATTTTTTCCAAAAAGGGGAATTGGCCTTCCTCTGTATACCCATCGCCCAAAAGATAAGCGTTGTTGTTCTTGTCGAGGGAGAGTACCCAACTTCCGTTTTCATTCCTTTCGGTGATAAAGTTCCCGGGGTTGCTATACACATCCTGATAGTTCCTGTCCGAAATGATCTTGGGTTCTTTTTTGGGGTTGGAAGGGTCAAAAAGATAGGTTTTGGTATTCCTATCGTTCCACCAACGGTCATGGGCAATGGCAATATCATCGTTGCCCCATTGGATCCAGGCGAACCTGTTCTTGGTTTTCAACAATGATTTGGCCTGCCCGTTGAAAGGTGCTTCCAGTTCAAAGATTTCATCACGATAAGGCGCCTCATTTTGGGGGTCTCCGCCATCCAAGGCCTCCACATAGACCAAGGTCGAGGGTTTGTCGTTCCTCCAGCTAAGGTCGCGCATGCCCGTCCTTTCGGCCATAAAACCTTGGGGCAGGTCCTCAATAAGGGGTATTTCCAGCATTTTCTTCACCAACTTGCCATCCTTGTCAAAAACAGCTGTGGTGTTCGGAAACCTGTAGTAGGGCACCAAATAGGAAAAAGGCTTGTCCAGGGTCACTGTCATCACATAATTGCCATCTGGTGAAAAACTGATGCTGGTGTACATGTCCGTTTCTTTCCATTTGGTCTTGCTTCCGTCCAATTTTACTTTGTAAAGTTCGGACCGCGCCAATTGCTCAAAGTTGAATTCGTCATTGGGGTTCTTCAATAGATCCTGATAGGTCCTGTTCTGGGCTTTTTTGCCATCGTTGGCAGAAATGGTGGGACCGTCCGGAACAGCTTCGCTCACATCTACCAATGGTTTCCGGTCACCTGGCAACATTTTGACTAAAATGGATTCTCCGTCCTTGAACCAATTGATCACATCCCCCATATTGGCATTCACTTGGGCATCGGTGAGTTTGGTCGCTTTGGCGGTCTCCACATCCAGCACCATCACCTCTACACCTTCGGAAGTGGTGTTGGTAAAGGCCATTTTGGATTGATCGGGAGACCAGTTGAAATTGGAAAGCCTAGGATTTTGGGGCAGTCCTTCCGCTTGGACGCCGTCTTTCTCCCCAATTTTTTTCACGATAATGTTGTTGTAATAATTGGTGCGGCTGCCAATGTTGGTCTTCGGGTTGATCCGCAGACCGGCCAGGCGGAGTTCCGTCTCCGAAAGTTCCGCTATGGTCTTGTAGTAATCGCTATAGAGCAGCAACATATGTTTGCCATCGTCGGCAATCAGCACGCTGGGTGCCGTAGGGGCATTCACCAGTTCCAGTATTTCTTCAGGTGGTTGTTGATAGGTCAGTTTCTCCTGCGATTGCCCCCAGCAGAAAGTGAGCAACGCCAGAAAAATCAGGTAGTGTTTTCTCATGATGATTTTTTTAAAGGTTTAGAATTTGACGAATCTTTAAATGTACAATTTTTTAAAAGTATTATTTTGGCTGACTTTTAAACAATTGGCATGAATATTTGCTAATTTTCAATTTGTAACTATCTTTTTGACTTAAATTTTTTCACATGTATAATTCCAAGATTGCAGGATTGGGTTTCTATGTACCTGAAAACGTGGTCACCAATGATGACCTCTCCAAGTTAATGGACACCAATGACGAATGGATACAGGAACGTACCGGGATCAAAGAACGGCGCCATGTGGTCAAAGGTGAGGACACCACAACATCCATGGGGGTAAAGGCGGCCCAAAAGGCGATAGAACGGGCCGGGATAGATAAGAACGACATTGATTTCATTGTTTTTGCCACCTTGAGCCCAGATTATTATTTTCCAGGTCCTGGGGTCTTGGTCCAACGGGATCTTGGACTCAAAACAGTGGGTGCCCTTGATATCCGAAACCAGTGCTCCGGATTTGTGTACGGCATTTCGGTGGCCGATCAATACATCAAAAGTGGGATGTACAAGAATGTTCTGGTCATCGGTTCCGAACTGCACTCCCATGGTCTGGACATGACCACTAGGGGCAGGGGGGTATCGGTAATCTTTGGTGATGGTGCAGGTGCGGCCGTGATGACGCGCGAAGAAGATCCGAAAAAAGGAGTTCTGTCCACCCACTTGCACTCGGAGGGCGAACATGCCGAAGAACTTTCCCTCATCGCTCCCGGCATGGGAAAACGATGGGTCACGGACATCATTGGCGATGCAGACCCAGAGGATACGTCCTATTTTCCTTATATGAACGGGCAGTTTGTCTTCAAAAATGCCGTAGTGCGTTTTAGTGAGGTAATCATGGAAGGTTTGCATACCAACAATTTGACCCCAACGGATATCGATATATTGATTCCCCATCAGGCCAATTTGAGGATATCCCAGTTCATCCAGAAGAAGTTTGGATTGTCGGACGACCAAGTGTTCAACAACATCATGAAATATGGGAACACCACGGCCGCATCCATTCCCATCGCTTTGACCGAGGCCTGGGAGGCCGGAAAGGTCAAGGAGGGCGATTTGGTGGTATTGGCCGCCTTTGGAAGTGGCTTTACTTGGGGCAGCGCCATCATCAGGTGGTAGCAAAAAGTGATATAAATAGCTTGTTGTGCATTTGGAATGAAATTTGTCAGTTCGAGTAATTTTTCGAAAGAAAAATTGTATCGAGAACCAGGATTTCAGACCCAAAAGCGATTCTCGATACAAAATTCCTTCAGAATTTCACTCGAATTGACGGTTTTGGCATAAAAACCTTAAAAATGTAAAAAACATTAAAATAACAAACCCCGATCTCTTTTGGAGACCGGGGTTCTTTATTGATGCCCTTGAAAGACTAACCAACCAACACTCTGGCAAGGACCGTCAATAAAAGTTAAAGGATGCCGCCGCCACCTTGTTTGGTGTTGTCGTCCCTGTTCTTACGTTGCTTCGCACGGTTCTTTCCACTTCCGAAGCGATAGGACAGCCCAACGTAAACATTGTTGCTCTCCCAGTTGAAGGCACCTTCCTGTGCATAGGGGTAATCACCTTCAAAGGCAAAACGCATGGTATTGAATATGTCGTTATAGTTCAGGCTGATGGTGCCCTTGCCCTCATCGAAGCTGTAGCGTGCTCCCAAATTGACAAAGTACATGGGGTCTGCATTGAACTGGATGCTCTTGTTCCTGCCCCTGTAGAACCCAAATGCCTGAAGGGTCAGTTTCTTGGTCACCGTAAAACTGTTGTTCATGCGAAGGTTCCACGCCGTGTTGTCCACTTGTACTCTTTCTGCAACGATATCTTCTTCCGATGGATCAGGGTCCGTGGTGTTCAGGGTTTCCGTAATCCCACGTTGCGTTTGGGAGAACAGGTCAAAACTACCGTTGATGTTCCACCATTTTGTGGGTCTGTAGTTCGTGGACAGTTCCATGCCATAGGCAGAGGTCTTGTCAAAATTATCAAAGGTCAAGATAGTCTTGTTCAGGTCCAATCGGTCAATATAGATGGCCCTGTTGATCTCATCGGAGATGCTTCTGTAAAATACACCGGCCGTTATGCTGCCGCTCTTCAAGCGTTTGGTATAGTTGGCCTCGTAGGAACTGGTGAACTGTGGCACCAAGTTCGGGTTTCCAAATGCGGAGATCAATGGCGTGGCAAATTCCCTAATGGGGTTCACCTGCTGCAATCCGGGACGGTCCACACGCCTGCTGTAGCTCACCTGCACTTGATCTCCTTCATTGATGCTATAGGTCACAAAGGCCGATGGATAGATCTGTGTGTAATTGTCCGTGAACGCACGTACGGCATTGGTGTCCGCCTGTACCTGGACATCCTCGATGCGCACACCCATCTGATAGGACCATTTTTTATAGGTCTGGCCAAAAGTGGCGTAGGCAGAATAGATGTCCATGTCATAGATGAACTTGGTGGATGGGGTAGGGGCCAGTTCCCCGTTGGAGTTGAAAGATTGTCCGGTAGAGGAGTAATCCACTATGGTCTCAAAGTTTCTGGACTCCAAGCCGATTTCCAATTTGGAAATGCTGTCCAAAGGGTTCACATAGTCCAAGTTGGCCGTGGTCTGGGTGCGCTCGGTGTCCACAAAATCCATATAATTGGGGTAGAGCGATGCACCGGTAGACCTAAAATCGGCATCTTGGCCACTTTCAAAACGGTTGTGATCCACTTCCAGTTCTATATTGTGTCCTTCCTTGTTGAAATCCAGTTTATAGTCAAAATTGTACTGTTCGCTCCTGTTGTCGGAGTCATCGGTGAACAATTGGGTCACATTTCTGGCGGGATCGTTGTAATAGGAGACCTGTGTGGCCCCATTGCCTAGACCGTCATAGATGTTCTGGTTGGTGAACAGTGAAATGGTGTTCTTGTCGTTCAGGTAAAAATCGACCCCCAGTTTGTAGAGGTGGGATTTGTTGTTGTTGAGAAAGTCAAACTCTTGGCGCGAGTTTTCATCGACCCGAAGAATACTGCCATCGTTCACCCATTTGCCGATGTTGTTGCCATAGTTTCCATAAAAGTTGAACTTTCCGTTCCTGTAATTCAGGTCGATGGAGCTGTTGAACTTGGCCTCGATGCCCTTGGTGAGCCCCATGCTCACATTTCCGTTGAAACCGATATTGGCATTTTTGTGCAGCACAATGTTGATGATACCGCTCATGCCTTCGGGATTGTACTTGGCCGAAGGATTGGTGATAAGTTCTATGGATTTGATGGATGTTGATGGAATCTGTTTCAGCAATTGCGCTACGGGCACGTTGGAGAGTTTTCCATCCACCATGACCCTTACGTTGGAGTTGCCCCTGAGGGTAATGTCGCCCGTTTGGGAATCCACGTTCACGGAAGGAATGTTGTTCATGATGTCGGAGGCCGTGGCACCGGAAGTGGTGAGGTCCTTCCCAACATTGATCACCTTTCGGTCCACCCGTTGCTCAATGGTGGTGCGCTCGCCTACCAGTTCCACTTCGTTGAGTTCCTGGGTCTGTTCCATCAAGGTGATGGTGCCAATGTTGACGTTGCGGTTATCTTTGTCAATGACCAGTTTTTGGGAATGGGTCTTGTACCCGATGAATTGTACCTCGAACAGAAAGGTTCCATCCGGTAATTTTTTGATCTCAAATGTTCCGTCCTCGGCAGTGATCCCGCCGGTAACGGTCTCGGAGCCATCCTCGGATTTCACCACCACAGCAGCATAGGCCACAGGCTGGTTCAAGGTATTGTCGAGTACAGTTCCGGAAATGGAGCCCAGTGCGTCCGATGGATCGTTGAAAGCGAAAGATGAGTTTAGACCGCACAGGAAAAGTGCAAAAAGTAAGGTCAACTTTTTCATGAGTTGTTCGTTTTTTGATTGATGATTGAATGATTGATGATATTTCTAAGACGCCAGCTAAGAGGGAATGTTACAGCAAATTTTTTTTTTAACATTCTTTAACAAACAAAAAAGGAAGTAGGTATTCCATTGTAAGGATGGAACCTCTTGAAGGACAAAGGAAAGTGTATAAAAAGAAGAAACCCCGACAATTGAATGCCGGGGTTGTACATTGATAAGCTATACTAAACACTAACCATTAACTATAAAAAATACAGTCTTACCAATGAAAATATCTTATATACCAATAGACGGATTAATTTTGAAATCGTTACAGTCTATATATTAGTTTAACACAATAATTAACAAATGGCAAAAGCACTTGTTTTTGGGGCATCATCAGACCCGGGAAGATACAGTAACATGGCAATACGTAGGTTGGTTGAGAACAATATTGAAACAACCGCATTTGGGATACGTGGGGGAACTGTATCAGGGGTACAAATTAAAGACAAACTTGATGATTTTCAAAATATTGACACCATAACCTTGTATTTAAATCCCATCAAACAGAAGGAATACTATCAAAAAATAGTGGATCTGAACCCCAAAAGAGTAATTTTTAACCCCGGAACCGAGAACCCCGAATTTTATCAAATCCTTGAAAAAGCTGGGATTCAGGTGGAAGTGGCCTGCACTTTGGTGCTGTTGGCTACTGGTCAGTATTAATTTTTTCCCTTTTTTTGATGAGCCATAACCCAAAGAAGGTCAGCAGTCCGTTCAACGGTAACAATTCATAGCCCAATTGATAACCCCCCAAATAGGATGAAGGAATATTGGCAATCAAAACTATGATGCTTACCGAGAGCAGGGCCACCACCCATACATATCCATCATGGATCTTGTGCTTGGTCAGAATGCCAAAGGCAAAAAGACCCAATAAGGGACCATAGGTATATCCGGCGACCGTCAATAAACTATCTATCACATTGCTGCTCAGGATGTATTTGAAGGCAATGATGACCAAGATGAGCATCAGGCTCATGACCACGTGGGTGCGCTTACGTATTTTTTTCTGTTCGGCATCGTCCTTTTGCTGCACGTTCAAGAAATCCACACAGAACGAGGTGGTCAGTGAAGTCAGGGCACTGTCCGCACTGCTATATGCCGCAGCGATCAGTCCCAACATAAAAGTGATCGATAGGGCCAGACCAAGGTCTCCGTTCATGGCAATTTCAGGAAAAAGAAGGTCTGTCTTTGGCGTGCCGTCCATAAGTGGTATGCCAACACCGTTGCGTTTTGAGAAAATGAACAGCAGTGCACCCAAGAGCAAAAAGAGAAAATTGACGCCTACGAGGACAAAGCTGAAGGAGACCATGTTTTTTTTGGCATCCTTCAAGGATTTGCAGGTGAGGTTCTTCTGCATCATGTCTTGGTCCAGGCCTGTCATACAGATGGTGATGAACATGCCGCCCACAAACGACTTTACAAAATGGCTCCTATCCAGAAAACTGTCCGTCACCAACCAATCATTGTAGCCCTTCAATTCATCCGAAGCCAACAACTCGCCAAAGCTCCAACCCAATTCTTGGTTGATGAACACAATGGAAAGCACCACGGCCACGATCATAAAGAGCGTTTGTAGTGTGTCCGTCCAAACAATCGTTTTGATGCCCCCTTTGTTGGTGTAGAGCCAGATGAGTAGAATGGAGATCACCACAGTGAACTCAAAGCGTATCCCAAGATCGTCGAAAACAAACTGTTGCAGCACAATGGCCACTAGGTATAGTCTGAACGATGCGCCCAATACCCTGGAAATGAAGAAGAAAAACGCCCCTGTCTTGTGGCTTACCTTTCCAAAACGTTCCAGTAGGTATTCGTAGATCGAAGTAAGGTTGAGCCTGTAGTATAAGGGCAGCAGCACAAAGGCCACCACAAAATAACCGAACAGATACCCCAATACCACCTGCATATAGGTGAATTGGCTGTCCTCCACCCATCCTGGGACCGATATGAACGTTACCCCCGATAGCGATGCGCCCACCATTCCGAAGGCCACCACAAACCAAGGTGATTGTTTTCCCGCTTTGAAAAAATCGGCGTTGGAATCGTTCTTTCCAGTAAGGTATGAAATCAATATAAGTACCAAGAAATAGGCGCCTATCAGAAGTAGAATTTGTGTGGCGGACATAGATGAATTTTGATTTGCAAAGTACGAAAGTAAATTGGTAAAGCTAAAATCGTAATTTTGTGGGAGATTAGAGCCTATGGAATTTTCGTCCAAACTATTGGAAAATGCGGTCCAGGAAATGTCACAGTTGCCCGGCATAGGCAAGCGTACGGCGTTGCGTTTGGTCCTCCACCTGCTCAAACAGCCCCAAGAGCGGACGGAGCTGCTCACAGATGCCCTGATGAAGCTCAAAAGCGAGGTGAATTTCTGCAGCAGCTGCCATAACATTTCCGATACCGAACTCTGCGAGATATGCGCCAACCCCAAGCGGGATGAGAGCTTGGTCTGCGTGGTGGAAGACATCAGGGATGTGATGGCCATAGAGAACACTTCCCAATACAAGGGTCTTTACCATGTGCTCGGCGGCAAGATATCCCCTATGGAAGGGGTGGGTCCCCAAGACCTCAATATCGCTTCTTTGATCCAAAAGGTCAGGGAAGGTACGGTCAAGGAACTTATTTTTGCCTTGAGCTCGACCATGGAAGGGGATACCACCAATTTTTACATCTATAGGCAATTGGAAGGGTTGGAGGTCGTTACCTCGGCCATCGCCAGAGGTATTTCCGTTGGGGACGAGCTGGAGTTTGCCGATGAGGTCACCTTGGGAAGGAGCATCGTGAACCGGGTGCCCTTCGAGAATTCCATAAAGGCAAATTGAGAATGATTAAAAAATGCACACAAACCAATAATAAGTGAATTTCTTTAGTATTTTTGCAAAATACTATCCAAAATCACTTTGATAAATAGGAATATGGCAAAATTTGAATTGAAATTACCGCAAATGGGAGAAAGTGTCGCCGAGGCCACGTTGACCACTTGGTTAAAAGAAGTGGGCGATACCGTGGAATTGGATGAAGCTGTCTTTGAGATCGCGACCGATAAAGTGGATTCCGAGGTTCCCAGTGAGGTGGAAGGTGTGCTGTTGGAAAAGCGGTTCGATGTGGACGATGTCATAAAAGTGGGTGAAGTGGTAGCCGTGATCCAAGTGGATGGCGATGTGGATGATGTTTCAGGGGATAGTGGCAGCGCTGATGTAGAGGAAGAGCCTGTAGCGGAGCACGTTGAGGTCTTGGAAAACCAAATGGCCCATGTGAAGGAATCCGTAACCATCGCAAAACCCGTTTTTTCTAGCTCAGAGCGATTCTATTCACCTTTGGTGAAAAATATAGCCAAGGAAGAAGGGGTCTCCATGGAAGAACTGGAAGCCATCATAGGCACAGGTAAAGAAGGCAGGGTGACCAAGACCGACATCATGGCCTATCTGCAAGACCGTTCCAACGGAAATGCAAAACTTGCACCGACCCCGGCACCTAAAGAACAAAAACCGGTTGAGGAAGCACCAAAACCACAGAAAGCGACCGAGGAGAAACCCAAACATGCACCCATTGCCGTGGGACATGGTGACGAGGTCATTCCATTGACCCGAATGGGAAAACTCATCGCCCAGCATATGATCGATAGCGTTTCCACCTCTGCCCACGTACAGAGTTTTGTGGAAGTGGACGTGACCAATGTGGTGAACTGGCGGGAAAAGATGAAGAAGGCCTTTGAGCAACGGGAAGGCGAAAAATTGACCTTCACACCCATATTTATGGAAGCTGTGGCCGTGGCATTGAAGAAATTCCCGATGATGAACATTTCACTGGACGGAGACAAGGTTATCAAAAAGAAAAATATCAATTTGGGAATGGCAGCGGCCCTGCCCGATGGCAACCTGATCGTGCCTGTTATCAAAAATGCAGACCAGTTGAACCTCGTCGGTATGGCAAAAACGGTGAACGATCTCGCCAATAGGGCCCGTAACAACCAGTTGAAGCCCGATGAGGTTAAGGACGGGACCTATACCGTGACCAATGTGGGCACATTTGGCAGTGTGTTCGGTACGCCCATCATCAACCAGCCACAAGTAGGTATCCTCGCGTTGGGGGCCATTCGGAAACTGCCTTCTGTCATCGAGACTGATCAGGGAGAATATATAGGTATCCGAAGCAAAATGTTCCTTTCGCACAGTTATGACCACAGGGTGGTGAACGGTGCTTTGGGCGGAATGTTCGTCAAGGCCGTGGCCGATTATCTGGAAGCCTGGGACGTGAACAGGGAAATATAACCGGGAAAAACGGTCCATGTTCCTTTCACTATACGTAAATTTAGGGAGCAAAAGCCTTACATAAACATTCAAAGACCCCAGATGCAGTTACAATTGACCAAGCCTATATGTTTTTTTGATTTGGAGACCACCGGGACCAATGTGGCCAAGGACAGGATCGTGGAGATTTCCATCCTAAAGGTATATCCCAACGGAAACAAAGAAAGCCGAACATGGTTGGTGAACCCAGAAATGCCCATTTCTCCCGAATCGGAGGCCGTTCATGGCATATCCAACGAGAAAGTGGCCAACGAGCCTACCTTCAAACAATTGTCCAAGGAAATTTATAAAATGATCAGGGACAGTGATTTGGGCGGTTTCAATTCCGATCGTTTTGATATTCCACTTTTGGCCGAGGAAATGTTGCGGGCCGATGTGGATTTTGATATGAAGAATATGGTGTCCGTGGATGTGCAGACCATTTTCCATAAAATGGAAAAGCGCACCTTGGAGGCTGCTTACAAGTTCTATTGTGATAAGAATTTGGAAGATGCCCACAGTGCGGAGGCCGATACCATGGCCACTTATGAAGTGCTGTTGGCCCAACTGGAAAGATATCCCGAACTGGAGAACAACGTAAAAAAACTGTCCGAGTTTACGACACGGAAACAATCGCTGGATTTTGCAGGTTTCATAGTCTTGGACGAAGAAGAACGGGCCGTTTTCTCGTTCGGTAAGCATAAGGGAAGGACCGTGGATGAAGTCCTTGAGGCCGAACCCGGCTATTTTGGTTGGATCTTGAACGCAGATTTCCCGCTCTACACCAAGAAAGTACTTACCCAGATTAAGTTGAGCAAGCTCAACAACAAACTTTGAGAAACACACAAAACACCCCCAATAAACAACAATATGAAACTGATATGTATTGGTCGCAATTATGTGGACCACATTGAAGAACTGAACAATGAGCGTCCGGAAGAACCGGTCGTCTTCATCAAACCCGATTCGGCCATACTCCCCAAAGAACAGGATTTTTACATTCCCGAGTTTTCCAACGACGTCCACCATGAAGTGGAGGTCTTGGTCAAGATCAAGAAAGTGGGAAAACATATCGCCAGGGAATTTGCCCATAACTATTATGATGAAATTGGCCTAGGCATAGATTTTACGGCCAGGGACGTGCAGGCCAAACTGAAGGCGAAGGGACTGCCTTGGGAAAAGGCCAAGGGATTTGATGGGTCTGCGGTGGTTGGCAACTGGTTGCCCAAGAGCAGGTTCGAAAATGTGGACCATCTCGATTTTTCCCTGTCAAAAAACGAGGAAACGGTCCAGAAAGGAAATACCGCTCTGATGTTGTGGAAGATAGATGAAATCATTGCCCATGTGTCGACTTATTTTATGCTGAAAAAAGGAGATATCCTATTTACGGGTACCCCGTCTGGGGTTGGTAAAGTAAGCCCAAATGACTACCTTTCAGGAATGCTTGAAGGAGAAACACTATTTGAAATCAACGTAAGATAATGATTTACAACCTCGATAAAATTAATGAAATGGCCGAAGGCGATGAAGATTTCATTGTCTCTGTGATTTCCGTTTTTCTGGAAGAAGTTCCGGAAGACTTGGAAGGATTGGAAAATGCCATTGGAAATAAAGATCACGAAAACGTTTATAAACTGGCCCATAAAATAAAGCCCAATGTGGATATTTTGGGCATGGAGCAGACCAGGGACAGGGCGTTGGAAATAGAGACCTTGGGAAAAAATGAGGCAAGCATGGAAGAGATAGCGGACAAGTTCCCGATGCTCAAGAAAGATGTCCTTCAGGTCGTGGCAGAACTCAAAAAAGATTTTGATCTATAGATGCAGGCAGAGATCATCACCATTGGGGATGAGATCCTTATTGGACAAATAGTCGATTCCAATTCCGCGTTCATCGCCAAAGAGCTCAACCAAATTGGTGTTTCTGTATATCAGATCACTTCGGTGCAGGACGATAGGGAGCATATCACGACCACATTGCAAGAGGCCGGTGAACGCTCGTCCGTGATTATTGTCACGGGAGGCCTGGGCCCCACCAAGGACGATGTTACCAAGGAAACGCTCTGTAACTTCTTCGGGGATACCCTCGTGGAGGACGCATCGGTCTTGGAACACATAGAAGAGCTTTTCAGAAAATACATCACCACGCCCATTTCCGACCTGAACCGCAGACAGGCATTGGTACCCTCCAAGGCAACAGTACTCCACAATGCGTTCGGAACGGCACCGGGACTCTGGATGAAAAAGGGAGAGGTGTCCTATTTTTTTCTGCCAGGGGTGCCCTATGAGATGAAAAACCTGATCACCAGTTCGGTTTTGCCCAGTATCATGGAAACCTACGAACGGCCCTATATCGTCCACAAGACCCTATTGACCTACGGTATGGGAGAAAGTGCCATCGCGGAGAAAATTGAGTCGTGGGAGAACAATCTGCCTTCCCATATCAAATTGGCCTATTTGCCCAATCTGGGTAGGGTGAGGCTCCGTCTTTCCTCCAAGGGGGTGGACAGGGAAGCACTCTTGGCTTCCGTTGAGGCCGAGGCCCAAAAATTGTACCCGATCATTGGGGACATTATCTATGGAGAGGAAGAAGATGGGACCATCGAAAGCCAAATAGGCAAGTTCCTGACCCAAAAGCAAATGACCTTGGCCACGGCCGAGAGCTTTACCGGGGGAAGGATTGCGGAACAGATCACGTCGGTGCCCGGGGCTTCCAACTATTTTAAGGGCAGTGTGGTCAGTTATGCCACAGAGACCAAGATCAAGGTGCTGGGTGTCCCGGAAGCCTTGGTCCAACAATATTCGGTGGTCAGTGAAGAAGTTGCCATGGCCATGGCGGAGAACGTCAGGAGCCTACTGGGAACCGATTTTGCCGTGTCCACCACGGGCAATGCAGGTCCCACCAAAGGTGACTCGGATGCCGATGTGGGAACGGTCTATATCGGGATCAGTACCCCAAGAGGGACAACGGCCCATAAATTTGCCATGGGAAACCATCGGGAACGGGTGGTGAAGAAGTCTGTAAGCAAGGCTTTTGAGCTGCTTTATAAAGAAATTTTAAATTTCTGAAAAAGAATTTTGTACGTCCCGTTAAAATGGTATAAATTTGCAGCCTCAATAAAATCACTCAAAAGTTAGGGAGATGTCTAAAGTTTGTGAAGTTACAGGAAAAAAGGTGATGTTTGGAAACAACGTATCCTTTTCTATCAATAAGACAAAGAGAAGGTTCGATGTGAACGTTTCCAAGAAGAAGTTTTACATTCCTGAAGAAGACCGTTGGGTAACCTTGAA
Source organism: Flagellimonas amoyensis (assembly GCF_003058265.1). Taxonomy (GTDB): domain Bacteria; phylum Bacteroidota; class Bacteroidia; order Flavobacteriales; family Flavobacteriaceae; genus Flagellimonas; species Flagellimonas amoyensis. Next base: position 56,467 of record NZ_QBUK01000015.1, on the reverse strand, counting down.
CGTATCTTCCAAAGGATTGAAAATCATCAACAAGAAGGGTATCTCTGCCGTATTGAAGGAGATGAATGCCCAAAAGTAAGTAGTATAAGCGTTTTAAGTACGATACAATGGCCAAGAAAGGAAATAGGATTCAGGTAATTTTGGAGTGCACAGAGCACAAGGAATCTGGTATGCCAGGTACGTCCAGGTACATTACCACCAAGAACAAGAAGAATACGCCAGATAGGATGGAGATCAAAAAATTCAACCCTATCCTTAAGCGCATGACCGTCCATAAAGAAATCAAGTAATCCCTTTTCATCACGAAAAGGCAAACAAACATAAGCCATGGCAAAGAAAACAGTAGCAACGCTTCAATCATCATCCAAAAGATTGACCAAGGCCATCAAAATGGTAAAGTCTCCTAAAACAGGTGCCTATACTTTCGTAGAGTCTGTAATGGCTCCTGAAATGGTCAACGATTGGTTGAACAAGCAATAAGACAAATTTCCCCATAGGAAATACGGAGCCGCTCACATAGAGCGGCTTTTTTTATGTCCATAGGCCACCGGGCCAAGACATTTCACGGCAAAGGAACATTGATTTAACATAACTCCCCTTACTTTGCTATCTTTGGGGATTATCTATTGAACACGAGATGAGCTTATTCAAGAATATATTTTCAAAGGACAAGAAAGAGACTTTGGACAAGGGCCTGGAAAAATCAAAATCCAGTTTCTTTGGTAAATTGGGCAAGGCCGTGGCCGGAAAGTCCAAGGTGGACGATGAGGTACTGGACAACCTTGAGGAGGTTTTGGTCTCCTCGGACGTAGGGGTGAACACTACCCTCAAGATCATTGAACGCATCGAAGAGCGGGTCTCCCGTGACAAATACATGGGGACGGATGAACTCAATACCATCCTTCGCGAAGAAATAGCAGGGCTCCTTTCCGAGACCCATGTGGGCGAAAGTACCGAAATCTCTATACCCACCGATAAAAAACCGTATGTGATCATGGTCGTTGGCGTGAACGGCGTGGGTAAGACCACCACTATTGGGAAATTGGCACACCAGTTCAAGAACAAGGGACTGAAAGTGTTGTTGGGAGCGGGCGATACCTTCCGGGCGGCCGCCATTGACCAATTGCAGGTATGGGCGGACAGGGTGCAGGTGCCCATCATCAAACAAAAAATGGGGAGCGATCCCGCTTCCGTGGCATTCGATACCCTCAACTCTGCCGTGGCGGACCAAGCCGATGTGGTATTGGTGGACACTGCCGGTAGGTTGCACAACAAGGTCAATCTGATGAACGAGCTTTCCAAAGTGAAGCGTGTGATGCAAAAAGTAGTTCCCGATGCGCCACACGAAGTACTTTTGGTGCTGGACGGGTCCACAGGGCAGAATGCCTTTGAGCAGGCCAAACAATTTACCAAGGCCACCGAGGTGACCAGTTTGGCAGTGACCAAGTTGGACGGTACTGCTAAGGGCGGTGTGGTCATCGGTATATCGGACCAGTTCAAGATTCCCGTGAAATACATTGGAGTGGGAGAGGGCATCGAGGACCTACAAGTTTTTAACAAATACGAATTTGTGGATTCGTTCTTCAAAATGTAAAATATATGTACAGACAACTCATCCTCGGCTTTTTGATCATTGTTCTTTCTGCTTGCAAGCAGAAAAATGTGGAACCGAAGGAGGAAGTTGTCCTTTGGACCCCTTATAACGATTCCACAGAGGTGGCGGCCAGTGCCGACAACGAAAGCGAACGGATGCGCTACCGATTCATCCAGAGCAAGGTGTTGGACAAAAACGAGGTGTTTATGCCCTTGTACGGGGAAGTGTCCCGATTTCCATCGGCCCAATACGAGAAGATGAAACCTTTGGTCTTGGAACAGGACATTCCCACCATCCAGAAACATATCGATGCGGGAACGTTCACCTATGAAGATTTGGTCCTGTTCTACCTGCACCGAATCTATACCTACGAACTTCCGAACAGCACTACGCTGAACACCATCATTGCATTGAACCCAAACGTGTTGGAAGAGGCCCGGAATTTGGATGAGAGTCTGGAAATCCATCATCCCATTTATGGGATGCCCATTTTGTTGAAGGACAACATCGGCACTTCGGAAATGAAAACGACTGCCGGGGCTGTTGCATTGAAGGACAACCAAACGGAGGATGCCTTTATTGTACAACGATTGAAGGAAAAGGGAGCGCTCATCCTAGGCAAAGTGAATTTGAGCGAATGGGCCAATTTCATCTGCGATGTGTGCCCCAACGGACAGAGTGCCGTGGGCGGACAGACCATGAATCCCTACGGACGACAACAATTTGATACAGGTGGATCCAGTGCCGGTAGTGGCACATCGATGGCCGCCAATTATGCGGTCGGTGCAGTGGGGACCGAAACATCGGGCTCCATCCTTTCACCCTCCAGCCAAAACTCGGTCGTGGGTCTGAAACCTACCATTGGGTTGCTGAGCCGAACAGGTATTGTGCCCATTTCCAGCACGTTGGACACGCCGGGTCCCATGACCAGAAATGTGACCGACAATGCCATTTTGTTGGACGCCATGCTGGGGAGGGACGGTGCAGATGCCAAGTCGGTGGAACCTGAACCAGGGGTTTTATCTGCATGGACGCAACCCGAACCCCTGAAAACTGTTCGTTTGGGTGTGATGAAAAATTTGATGGAGCGGGATTCCCTATATGCCCTTAGTGTTGAAAAGCTTAGGGAAGCGGGTGCCGAAATCGTCGAGTTTGAACCGAAGGATGTCCAATTGGATCATTTCCTCACCTTGTTGAATCTGGACATGAAAAAAGACCTTCAGGACTACTTGGAGGCCATGGTCAAGAACAAGGATGTGGTAAAGGTTGAAAAGATTGAGGATGTGGTCCGTTTCAACAGTGCCGATTCCTTGGTGCGCATACCTTATGGGCAGGCCCGTTTTGATGGGATCTTGGCCGATTCCACGTCCCAAGAAGATTTTGAAAAGATCAAGAGCGAACTGAAAAATGCAGGGAAATCTTTCTTTGATGTGATGGAAGGACTAAAGTTGGATGCCATTTTGAGCATCAACAATTACCATGCAGGGTATGCCGCGGTGGCCGAATATCCCGCCCTTACTATCCCTATGGGGTACAAGCCCAATGGCGAACCCGAAAGTTTGACCTTTATCGGGAAACCTTTTTCAGAGGCACATTTGCTGCGGATCGGAAAAGCTTTTGAAGATTTGACCCATTCCCGGAAAATACCAGTGGCTTACCAGAAGTAGGTGGGATTTGTTTGATTTGAGTGTTTTTTCAGTCAACAAAGGTTTCCTTGATGACTTCTTTACATTTTTCGATTTCTGATGGTGTCAGGCTTTCAAACACGCGAATTATCCTAGTCTTGTCCACTGTTCTGATTTGGTCTATGGCAACCATTCCTTTCTTTCCATTATGATTGACCGGAACCCTTGTGGGATATTTTTTTAAGTTGGTTGTCATGGGAGCAAGTACGATGGTGTTCAGATATTTGTTCATCTCGTTCGGGGAGATGATGATACAAGGTCTCGTTTTCTTTATCTCGCTTCCTATCGTTGGGTCTAGGTTGACAAGGACAATGGAATATTGTTTTAGATCCATTCCTCAAGATTTTCGTCCTCAAACATGTCGTTCATCAGCAACTTATCGTCGCCGTTCTCGTTCATTTTTCTAAATTCCTTTTCCCAGTTTTGTCGGGGAGAAGCAATTGGTTTGAGGATGATCTGTTCTTTTTCAAGAATCAGTTCTACTTTATCCTTGATGTTATATTGTTCCAAAATGGTCTTGCTCAGACGCAGGCCTTTTGAATTCCCAATTTTGATGATGGCTGTTTCCATGGATTCTTATTTGTAATTACAAAGTAAATACATTTGATTGGAATGTCAAAATCCGTTACTTTTTTGCTTATTGATTCAAACGGACTTGTATGTGGCTCATTGTGGAAAACCCTCAAGGATTTTTCGCTACAGTAGAAAGATAGTAATGTGCTAAACGTTATATGGCAAAATATTTATCGTCTGAAATCAGATAGTATAGACTCCATATTTTTCTTTTCAGCCATCAGTTTTTCTTTTGTTTTGATGCTTTCTTTTAGTTCGGGCTTAATACTCTCTTTGATTATTTCATAATCTAAATCCAAAAATTGCTTTAAATAAATCGTTGCCATTTGAGCTTGCAGATTTTGGCAATGAATTTTCATTCTTTCAATATCTATTTTAAATGTCTCTTTATTGACCTCAATTCTTTTCTTTATGTCTGGATTTATAAAATCAGGATGGATTTCTTCACGATGAAAACCATCATTGTGTTTAATAGCATTAGATATGTAATTTACACGCTTAGTAATATTAAAATGATGATGTGAATTAGTTATTTTATTGATTCCAAATTCTTTTTTGCAATAGTCTTGAATTGTTAAAAATCCATTTTCTTCTCTTAAATCCCTGAATAGGAAATCAGTTGCATCTACTAGAGCCTTTAGATATGATTCATATTTATGAAAAAGTCCAACGTACCCAAGTCTTATAGTCTCGTAGAGATTTTCTTTTAAATCCTCTTTTGAAATATTCAGAAAGTGTTTGTATTTAGATGTTTTAAGTTGATTCCAACTGTCCGCAATTGATTTATTTGCAGAAGGAATATAATAATTCAGAAATAAGATTTGAAAGTTTTCCATTTCCGTTATTGACTTGATTATCAAGTCAAATAATTTTTTTCCTTCCTCCGATTCTTGAAGTTTGTCAAAGTCCTTTACTTTGGCAAAAGTATCCACTAACTTATCAACAAGGAAGTCAATGGGGTTGTATTTCTGATTTTGGTATTTCATATTTTGCCAAATTGCATAAATATCTGTAAAACAGATTGCTACGTCCCAAAATAAGCATAAAATCAATACAGAAACGGTTTTTTAAGGAAAACCAAGCCTTAAGGAACCATACAAGCGCAGTTATTCCCCGATATAGGCATTCAGCCTTTCCCAGAGCAGATTGTCAAAACTGGAGGGGCCCAATTGGCTTTCCCCGGCATCGTCCCCCAATCGCACGATCACCAAGTTTTCACTGGGCACTAGGTAGAGTTTTTGGTCAAAGGCACCCAGTCCCGCAATAAGGTCGTCAGGGGCATCGGGGAACAGTTCCCCCTCAAAAGTGGTTTCCGAACCCGGGGCCTTGTGCTGGCTTTTTCCGTTCAACCACCATAGATACCCATACGAAGGGTTCAGGTTTTGGGAGGTGGTCGTCATTTCCGTAAAATAGGTCTTGTCCGATAAGATCTCGGTGCCGTCCCATGTGCCTTGGTTCAAACAAAGTAGTCCAAACCGGGCCATACTCCGCGTATTGCTGAAGAAAAGGTTGTTGTAGCCCGCCGTGATCCAATTGCCCTGCATGCCGATTCTGTCCCGTATCTTTTGATAGGAATAGGTTTTGAAATCCGTGCTGGTCGCGTTGGTCACGATTTGGTCGAGTATCGTATAGGCGGCATTGTGATAGTACCAATAGGTGCCCGGTTCATTTTTGTAGAGCAGACATTCCTTGTCATAGCAGAAAGGTTCGTCCACGGTGTAGTCCAGCCCTGTGGTCATGGTCAAGTGGTGTCGCACGGTGATATTGGCCTCCTGTTCCGGGGTGAGCATGGACCATCCTTCACCCAAATAGTCCATGGAAGAATCGCCGATGGACAAAAATCCTTCTTCTTGGGCAATGCCGACCGTCATGGCCGTCAAAGTTTTGCCGGCGGAGTTCCACGAATGGTTATCCCCTGCGGTGAAGTCCCCAAAATACCATTCCACTACGATTTTGCCATCTTTCAGGATGATGAACCCATCGGTGCCCTTTTCCTCCAATAGATCGTAGAGGGCCTGTTCGGCCTCTGTGTTCCATGCCAGATCGGTGGGGGAGATGGTTTCCCATTCCGCGGAACCCACAGGCGGGAAATACAGTTCACCTGTTTCGGGATTGGGGATGTTGTCGTCATCTCCCGGACCATCGTCCGAAGAGCAACTGAAAATCAAGACGAGACAAAGCAGAAGGAAGGGATGTGCAAATCGTTTCATGACCTTGGAATTTGGACCTTAGACCCCCGTTGGGGCCAATAGTTTAACGCCTCAACAGGAAAATTATGCAGGCAAATCGATGTAATGCGCTGTGTTGTTGTATTTTTGCACTCCATTTATAGCAACTATGCGGACAAAATCGCTCAAGAAGAACAAAATCAATGTGGTGACACTGGGTTGTAGCAAGAATGTCTATGACTCCGAAGTGTTGATGGGACAGCTACGTGCCAACAACAAAGAGGTCGCCCATGAAGAGGAAGGCAACGTGGTGGTGATCAACACCTGTGGTTTCATTGCCAATGCGAAGGAGGAGAGCGTGAACACCATTTTGGAATACGTGCAGAAAAAGGAAGAGGGCCTCGTGGACAAGGTTTTTGTGACCGGTTGTCTCAGTGAGCGCTACAAGCCGGATCTGCAACGGGAAATTCCCAATGTGGACGAATATTTTGGTACGAGCGACCTGCCCAACCTCCTCAAAGCACTTGGGGCGGACTACAAACATGAGCTGATCGGTGAGCGTTTGACCACCACACCCAAGAACTATGCCTACCTGAAGATTGCAGAGGGTTGCGATCGTCCCTGTTCGTTCTGTGCCATTCCCCTTATGCGGGGCAAGCACAAGAGCAAACCCATAGAGGAATTGGTGGCCGAGTCGGAAAAATTGGCATCAAAGGGCGTGAAGGAACTCATTTTGATTGCCCAGGATCTAACCTATTACGGTCTGGACCTGTACAAAAAACGGAACTTGGCCGAACTGCTCCAAGCTTTGGTCAAAGTAGAGGGAATCGAATGGATCCGTTTGCACTACGCCTTCCCAACAGGCTTTCCCATGGATGTGTTGGAGGTGATGCGCGAAGAACCCAAGATCTGCAATTATATCGATATCCCATTGCAACATATTTCGGATGCCATACTTAAAAGTATGAGGCGGGGCACTACCCAGGCCAAGACCACCAAATTGTTGCAGGATTTCAGGGCAGCCGTCCCCGATATGGCCATCAGGACCACGTTGATCGTTGGCTACCCCGGGGAGACCGAGGAAGATTTCGCAATCTTAAGGGATTGGGTCAAGGAAATGCGTTTTGAGCGTTTGGGGTGCTTCACCTACAGCCATGAAGAGAACACCCATGCCTATTCGTTGGAGGATGATGTGCCCGAAGAAGTGAAGCAGGAACGTGCTAATGAGATCATGGAAATCCAATCACAGATTTCATGGGAGCTGAACCAAGAGAAGATCGGAAAGACCTTCCGGTGCATCATCGATAGGAAGGAAGGCAATCATTTTGTGGGCCGCACGGAATTTGATTCCCCTGATGTGGACAACGAGGTGCTTATCGATGCTACCAAGCATTACGTGAAAATTGGGGACTTTACTACCATCGAGATCACCGATGCTTCGGATTTTGATCTATATGGGGTTCCGGTACAACTGTCCTAGAATTTCAACGTTTCCGTTGTAGCTCATAGTCATACAATTCCCTGCCCAATTGGGCCAAAAAAGGAATGCCCACCTCGTCATAGTCGTAGGCATCGTCATTGAAAATACCATCGCTGTTCACCAGAATGGTCGCCGTGACCATAAAATCCACGTTGTTCAAGGTGTCTTGGATATAGGCGCAATCCGTCAGTGTGCCATAGGCATATCCCACTTTATTGTAAATTTTGATGTGTTCCGGCATAGGGTCCGTGGAATCGCCAAACAGGAAGAATTTGACATAACTGTCATAAAACTCCTCCGAATTGTACCCCAATTTTGGAGGAAGGGTGTGCATGGCCTCCAATAAAAAATCATGCTGCTCCTTGCTCAGATTGAAACGTTGGGCTTCGGGAAATGCCTCGGGAAAAATGACCCGTTGGAGCAGGGCATGCTGTGCGGGTATGGGATAGTGGTTTTTCAGCGAAAAATCAAAAGGTTCCGTCCGCAGTTCATCATCGGCATAAAACCCCTTTCCCTTTTTTATACCGTTCAGCGTTAAAGGTTTGGCAGAGGTGTTGATGATGGGCTTACTCACAGCGGTTGTGGAATCGTTCAGGTAGATCACCAAAGGTGTGGTGGTGATATCGTCCGCATTGGGGGCAGAGAGTCTGTGTGCTATACGGATGGGTTCCACGCCCCTCTTGCGCATGCGTTGGTTGAGGTCGTCCTGTCCCAAAAACTCGATCAGCCTATTGTTCGCGGCATTGTCCGATACGGCAAATATTTCGGAAATGGCCTTGGCAAAGGTGGTTTCCACCGAATCCCCCTCGATATAGAACCGGGTGTACATGTCCAGCGAATCCACCTCGTTGAGCTTTTCCAGAGTGGCTACGGCAGCAGGAAACTTGACCGTGCTGGCCGGATAGAAATAATTTTCAGCGTTTACCTGAAAATCATGGTCCGTGAAGAAAATACTATCGTTCCTTCGGTCGATTTGCGTGAAACGGATCTGGACCTCGTGTGCGTCAAGATTTTCCATTACCTGCCTGATGTACGGATGCTCCGAGGCAAGCGCTTTTTCCAGTGGTTTGATCGGCTTGGTTTCCGAGCAGGAAGTTCCAAGGGCCATCAACCCCAAAAGCATACATCTGGTCCACATGGTGTCTTGTTTTACAGTTCGCCCGAGTAGATCTGGCCCCGATGGGGTTTCAGGATATCCTTCACCTCCTTCAGTTCAAATTCGGCCACTACCAAAAAGGCAATGCTGTGGGTGGGTCCAAAATGTTCCACGCCGCTGAGGTCGTATTTCAGCTCCTCCACGGTGACGAATTCTTCCAGGTGTTTTCTGTAGTGTTCTGCAGTCCTTGCTGCGCCGGGTCCCCTAAAGTCCCAGATCATCTTGATTTTTCGGTCCAAAATTTTTTCCATTTCCTCGGTTATTGGTCTAGTACGGATATTCCATTTTCTGCAAAGTTCTTAAAGTCCTGCATATATTTCAAGGATTGTTTTTTGAAAGCGCCCGGCATCAGCAATCCCATGAGTTTCATGCCAAGACCTGAAAATTGGAACTCGGATTCCGAGATCCATCGGGTTTTTCCATCTTCGTCCCTGAAATAATTTTTTTGGATGTTGTGTACGCCCTTGGCGTCGTAGGTGGTGTGCATTTCTTCGGGAAGGTTCCGTTTGATGATGGTCTCAACCATTTCCATCTTGCGTTTGCCCATTTGGTAGCTCAGGCTCATCCGGGAACCTTCCTGCCCTGGGTTTTTGGACAGCAGTTCGTAGGCCACAAGGCCCCGTTGCCAATGTTTCATGTTCTCGGGATTGTCCATTTTTTGGATGAATTCGGCCCGGGGAAGGTCAACGACAATTTCGTTGCTGTACTTCATTTTTGTTTGGTTTTGCACTAATGTAACAATTTCTGGGTTGGCACTGCCTACTAAAAATCTGTTAATGAGAAAGGAACCTACTTGTAAGGGATCGTGTAATTGTTATTTTTGCGAAATGCTTATGCTCCAAAAAAACGACCTGTTCTTGCTATGTGCAGCTTTTGCACTGCTTTTCACTTCCTGCGATTCCTTCTTCAATGATGAGGAGGAGAAAGAGCCCTTGGCAAGGGTGGGCGATACCTACCTATATAAAGAGGACATTGCCACACTCATTCCAGATGACATGTCCAAACAGGACAGCACCTTGTTCGTGACCAATTACATCAACAATTGGGCCTCCAAACAATTGCTCCTGACCAAGTCCAAGATCAACCTGCCCGAAGGGAAACTGGCCGAATTTGACCGACTGGTGTCCGATTACCGCGCCGACCTCTATACCAGGGCCTACATTGAAGCCTTGGTGCTACAGGCCCAGGACACGGCCGTGACCAAAGGCCAATTGCAGCAGTACTACGAACAGGAAAAGGAAAACTTCAAACTGAACGAAAAGCTGGTACAATTACGCTTTGTGGGCATGCCGTCCCAGTTTATGGACAAGGACGGGGTCAAGTCCAGGATCCGATCGTGGAAGGACGAGGACAAAAGGTACTTGGATTCCATTGCGGTACAGTTCAAAAAAATACATTTCAACGATTCTGTTTGGGTAAGCGCTTCCAGGGTCATAGAGGAAATACCACCACTTACGCCCATGAACGAGGCCTCGCACTTAAAAAAATCACAATTTTTTGAGTTGCAAGATTCATTAGGGGTATATTTGGGCGTGATCAATAACATGCTGGAAGTCAATGATACAGCACCGTTTGAGTATGTGGAGCCGGACATCAGACAACTGATCCTGAACCGCAGACGTTTGAATTATGTGAAAAAACTGGAAACCGAGATTATAGATGAAGCCATTAAGAAGAAAGAATTTGAGGTTTATGACAAAGAATAACAAAGCACTTTTCGCCCTAGCGTTCCTTGCGATGTTCGGTTTTTCGAACGCTCAGGAAGAAAATGATGAGGCCCTTAGGGTGGACGTGGACACGACCACTTCCGTCAACAAGATAAAACTGGACGGGATTGCCGCCGTGATCGGCGATTATGTGATCTTGGAATCGGATATCGACAAAACACTGATCGATCTTCAAAGTCAAGGCGCCTCGGTTGAAGACATTACCCGTTGTGGCCTTTTGGGCAAGCTCATGGAGGATAGGCTCTATGCCCACCAAGCCGTACAGGACAGTTTGCTCGTCTCTGATGAGCAGGTGAATGCCCAGAGCGATAGACAGATCCAGCAATTGGTGGCCCAAGTGGGATCCATGGAAAAGGTCTTGAAGTTCTACAAGAAAACAGATGTGGAAAGTTTCCGTGCCGAACTCTTCGAGATCAACAAGCTTCGTATGCTTTCCGAAAAGATGCAGAGTAGTATTGTGGAAAAAATAGAGGTGACCCCTGAAGAGGTACGCCAGTTTTTCAACAAGATTCCGGAAGATGAGAGACCAGTTTTTGGGGCTGAGTTGGAAATTGCCCAAATTGTGAAGCAACCTGTAGCGCCAGAGGAAGAGAAACAAAAAGTCATCAACCAATTGAAGGAGATCAGGCAGGATGTGTTGGACAATGGTGCCAGTTTTAATGTAAAGGCAATTCTATATTCACAAGATCCGGGTTCCAAATCCAGAGGAGGATTGTACACGATGACCAAAGAGACCCAATTTGTCAAGGAGTTCAAGGATGTGGCCTTCAGTCTTCGCGAAGGTGAGATTTCCGAACCTTTTGAGAGTACATTTGGGTACCATATCATTTTTGTGGAAAAAGTAAGGGGACAGGAAAGGGACATTCGACACATCCTCATGATTCCGGAAATTCCAAAAGCCTCTGTGGACAAAGCAGTTCAGGAATTGGATTCCATTAGAAAACATATTTTGGACGGCAAGTATTCCTTTGCCGATGCCGCACTGAACTTTTCGGACGAAAAAGAGACCAAGTTTGACGGAGGACTGCTGCGCAACCCCATCAATTTTGATTCCCGTTTTGAACTTACCAAGATGGACCCCACGCTCTATAACCAAGTCCGTAACCTAAAGGATGGAGAGCTTTCCAGACCCGTTCGGGAAGATGACCCAAGGGGAGGGGCACCCAAGTTCAAGATCATGAAGATCTCCAACCGATATGATGAGCACAAGGCAGATTTTGCGAAAGATTACATCAAGATACAGGAACTGGCCCTAAGGGAAAAACAATTGAAGGCCATCAAAAAATGGATGGACGAGCATATTGAAGATACCTACATCCATGTCAACGTTGACAACAAGGGCTGCGATTTTACAAACAACTGGGTAAAAGAGTAGGTGCATGTCGGACGTAGTTGCGGTTGAAAATCTCGTAAAGAAGCACCAAGCCCTAAAAAAAGAGATTGCCAAGGTCATTGTGGGCCAGGATAAGGTGATTGAACAGATATTATTGTCCATTTACACCGGGGGGCATTCCCTGTTGATCGGTGTTCCGGGCCTGGCAAAGACCTTGATGGTCAACACCATTGCCCAGACCTTGGGACTGGATTTCAAGCGGATACAGTTTACCCCGGACCTTATGCCCAGTGATATATTGGGAAGCGAGGTATTGGATCAGAACCGTAACTTCAAGTTCATCATGGGACCTGTTTTTGGGAACATCATCTTGGCGGATGAGATCAACAGGACCCCACCCAAGACCCAGGCCGCACTTTTGGAGGCAATGCAGGAAAGGGCCGTTACCATCGCAGGAAAACAATACAAACTCAATAGGCCATACTTTGTATTGGCCACCCAAAACCCGATTGAACAGGAAGGAACCTATCCCTTGCCGGAGGCACAATTGGACCGGTTCATGTTCGCCATCGAGTTGAAATATCCCTCCATTGAAGAAGAGATCCAGGTGGTGAAATCCACCACATCGGACGAAGAAGTGAAACTGAACACCCTTTTTGATGCGGACGAGATCATTGCCGTACAGCATTTGATCAGGCGCATTCCCATCCCCGATAATGTGGTCGACTATGCCGTGCGGCTGGTCAACAGGACCCGGCCAGGTCAGGAAGGTTCATTGGATTTTGTCAACAATTATGTGGATTGGGGAGCTGGACCAAGAGCGTCCCAGAACTTGGTGTTGGCGGCAAAGGCCCATGCGGCCATCCATGGGAAGTTTTCTCCGGACATTGAGGATATCAAGGCCGTTTCCACAGGAATCCTTCGTCATAGGATCCTAAAAAACTACAAGGCGGAGGCCGAAGGCATTTCTGAGGAGAAAATAATCTCGGAATTGTTATAGATATCAAATCTTCACCATTTATTTAGGTCGATTCTAATTCCGAAATACCCTGTATTTTAGTAAATTTACCAAATTACTAAAATCTTAAAAATCGATTGTAGAATGGCATTTGATATTGACATGATTAAGGGCGTCTATGCTTCCATGGGGGAACGCGTGGAAAAGGCCCGTGAATTGGTTGGGAAACCGTTGACCTTATCGGAGAAAATATTATACTCACACTTATGGGACGGCACACCCACCAAAGAATTTACCAGAGGAAAGGATTATGTTGATTTTGCACCGGACAGGGTAGCCTGTCAGGATGCGACCGCTCAAATGGCATTGTTGCAGTTCATGCATGCTGGGAAGCCCAAAGTAGCCGTTCCGACCACCGTACATTGCGATCACTTAATCCAAGCTAAAGTTGGTGCCGAGGCGGATTTGAAAAGGGCCAACCAGACCAGCAACGAGGTTTTTGATTTCTTGGAGTCCGTATCGAACAAATATGGGATCGGATTCTGGAAGCCCGGTGCCGGTATCATTCACCAAGTGGTCTTGGAAAACTATGCATTCCCAGGAGGGATGATGATCGGGACCGATTCCCATACCGTGAACGCTGGCGGTCTTGGTATGGTGGCCATCGGAGTAGGTGGGGCAGATGCCGTGGATGTAATGTCAGGTATGGCGTGGGAATTGAAATTCCCCAAACTTATAGGGGTGAAGTTGACCGGTAAACTTTCCGGTTGGACCGCACCTAAGGATGTGATCTTGAAAGTGGCCGATATCCTTACCGTTAAGGGAGGAACAGGGGCCATCATCGAATATTTTGGCGAAGGGGCCACTTCCATGTCATGTACAGGGAAAGGGACCATCTGTAACATGGGGGCCGAAGTGGGTGCCACTACTTCCACCTTCGGTTATGATGAATCCATGGACCGTTACCTAAGGGCCACAAACCGTGCTGATGTTGCCGATGCCGCTTTGGCGGTAAAACAGCATTTGACCGCAGATCCAGAGGTGTATGCCAACCCAGAAAGCTATTTTGACCAAGTGATCGAGATTGATCTGAACACGTTGGAACCCCACTTGAACGGTCCTTTTACGCCAGATTTGGCCACTCCCATTTCCAAAATGGGCGAAGCTGCCAAGAAAAACGACTGGCCATTGAACGTTGAGGTTGGATTGATAGGGTCTTGTACCAACTCTTCCTACGAGGACATTTCAAGAGCGGCCTCTTTGGCCAAGCAAGTGGCCGATAAGAATTTGAAGACCAAGTCCCAGTTCACCATTACCCCTGGTTCCGAACAGGTACGTTTCACCATTGAGCGTGATGGTTTCATCGATACGTTCAATAATATTGGCGCCACTGTATTTGCCAATGCCTGTGGACCCTGTATCGGGATGTGGGACCGTTATGGCGATAAAGCTTCTGATGGACCCCGAAATACCATTGTACACTCTTTCAACAGGAACTTTGCGAAAAGAGCGGATGGAAACCCCAATACCTTGGCCTTTGTGGGCTCACCCGAACTGGTAACGGCCATTGCCATTGCCGGTAGGTTGGACTTCAACCCAGTGACCGACAAGTTGATCAATGAGGATGGGGAAGAGGTGATGTTGGACGAACCAAGAGGATACGAGCTTCCTCCAGAAGGCTTTGCCGTGGAAGATGCAGGTTATATTTCCCCTAAGGAAGATGGAAGCAGTGTGGAAGTCATTGTGGCCCCAGATTCAGAGCGTTTGCAGCTTTTGGATCCTTTTGAGCCCATTACCCCTGCAAGTCTGAAGGGAATGAAACTGTTGATCAAGGCCTTTGGCAAATGTACCACCGACCACATTTCCATGGCGGGACCATGGTTGCGTTTCAGGGGGCATTTGGACAACATTGCCAACAATACGCTTATCGGTGCGGTGAACGCATTCAACAAAAAGACCAATTTTGTCAAGAACCAATTGACAGGTGAATACGGAGGGGTTCCAGATACCCAGCGTGCCTACAAAAAGGCAGGTATCAAGACCTTGGTCGTGGGAGACCACAACTACGGGGAAGGTTCTTCAAGGGAGCACGCGGCGATGCAGCCAAGACACTTGGGTGTTGCAGCCGTATTGGTGAAATCCTTCGCCAGGATCCACGAAACCAACCTGAAAAAGCAAGGTATGTTGGCCTTGACCTTTGCCAAGGAAAGTGATTATGATCTGATCCAGGAGGACGATACCTTCAATTTCTTGGACATTGACCAATTTGCTCCGGACAAACCGTTGACCATTGAAGTGGTCCATGCCGATGGCAGTAAGGACACCATTATTGCCAACCATTCCTACAATGATGCACAGATCAAGTGGTTCAATGAAGGTTCTGCACTTAATTTGATCAAAAAAGAGAATGCTTAATTCTTTTTGAGATAATTCAAGAAAACTCCTGATATTGCCAAAATATCAGGAGTTTTAATTTTATATCCTAACTAAATGAAGATCAGTAAAAAGACCGTCCTCAACATTATATTGATTCTTGTTGTGCTCTCTTTTTTTGTTACCCCAATGGGACATTATGGCAAAATTTTACTCAACCGGATGTTTTCCTTTTCCCCACCAGTGATCGAAAAAGTGGAAAGAAAGCAGATTACCGATTATGATTGGAGGTTGAAGGATGCCGATTGGAATTTTTTCAATTTTGAAAGGTCCAAGGGAAAAGTGGTCTTCATCAATTTATGGGCTTCATGGAAACTTCCTTCGGAAGCAGAGCTTGCCAGTGTCCAGGAACTTTATGACAAGTACAAGGGCAAGATGGATTTCTACATCATCACCAACGAGAACAGACCTCCCGTGGAAGAGTTTATGGAAAAGCACGGGTTTACCTTTCCAGTGACCTACTTGATCATTGGGGACAAGATGCCCATAGATCCCAGTGAGGTACCTTCTTCTTATTTGATTGACAAGTCAGGGAACATCGTGATTCATAAAAAGGGGATCTCGGATTGGAGCACCAACAAGGTGTATGGACTACTGGATGAATTGATCTCTGAATAATCTACAATGAAACTTTCCAAGGAGCAGATTAGGAATGTCATATGGATATTGGTCCTTCTGCTCATCCTGTTTACTCCGGTTGGGTTTCATCTTCGTGTATGGGTCAATAAGGTGATCGCGGCCACCCTAAGTGCGGATGTGCTGGAGGATGATGAGCAGGTCACGCTCGAAGATTACCATTGGAACTTGGTGGATCTCCAAGGCAAGCGGACCGATTTTCAATCCACGAAAGGGAAAGTGGTAGTGGTGAACGTTTGGGCGACCTGGTGCCCTCCATGCGTGGCCGAGTTGCCAAGTTTTGTGAAGCTGTACGGCGATTATAAGGACAAGGTGGTCTTTGCCTTTGTGGCCAATGACAAAAAGGCCAAGGTGGAAGCGTTTCTGGAGAAAAAAGGATATGCACTGCCCGTGTATTTTCAGGTATCCGAAGCACCACAAGAATTGACCAACGGTACCATTCCCGTTACCTACATCATCAGTAAATCAGGAAAAATCGTGGTGGACGAAGAGGGAGCGGCCAACTGGAATTCCGAACGGACCCGTACACTGCTGGACGAGCTTATCGCCGAGTGATCTATTGTTTCTTAAAATATTTGAAGGGTACCACCAGCATCCCAAAACATTCCCCATCTTCCTTGCCCAGATGCTTATGATGCATTTTGTGCGCCCTTCTCACTCCCCTCGCGTACCAATTGTTGGCATTCCTGAGGAATTTGAACCGTTGATGGATAAAGATATCGTGTACCATAAAATAGGCAATACCGTAGGCCAAGATGCCAAATCCCAATGGCCAGCCATACCAGAACGAAGTGGCACTGCCCAAGTAGAACAAGGTCATGCTCACGGCGGCATAGAAAAGAAAAAAGGCATCGTTTCGCTCGAACCAGGAATCGTGGTCCTTCTTGTGATGGTCTTTGTGCAGGCTCCATAGAAAACCGTGCATCACATATTTATGGGTGAACCACGCCATGAACTCCATAAAACTGAAGGTGGCCAAAAAGATGAGTATCCAGAGCGCTATCTTCATTGTACCATTTGCAGTTTATAATTGAGGTATGAATGCGCCAACAGGCCAAATTTTTGATAGTTGGGCACTCGGATGCGAGAGTTCTTGATTTCCAGAGGGGGAGTGCCCTGTAGTTTTTGGAGCAGTTTTTTGTAGTATCGATAGGCTGTATAGACCCCAAACTTGGCCTGTTCCGGCAATTTGGTAATACCGGAATAGCCAAGGGCGAAATCCGCCTTGATCTCGTTCACGATGCGTTTTTTGGACTGCTCATCCAGTTCCAACAAGTTGGTGTTGGGAAAATAGGTGCGGTTCAGGTCTTCATAGTCGGCTTTGAGGTCCCGCAGAAAGTTCACTTTTTGGAAAGCGGACCCCAAGGCCATAGCCGATTCCTTTAGCTCTTCATATTTCTCCTTGTCCCCGTTCACGAACACACAAAGGCACATGAGCCCCACGACATCGGCAGAACCGTAGATGTAGTCCCGGTACTCATCAAAGGTTTCATAGGCTTTTTTGGTAAGGTCCATGCGCATACTCTTCATAAAGGATTCCACCAAGTGATGGGGAATGTCATATTTGTGATAGGTGTGCTGAAAGGAGTTCAGGATAGGGTTGAGGCTGATCTTGTTCTGGATAGCTTCTACCATATCCTTTTCAAAGGCATTGAACAGTTTCTCCTTGTCGTAGTCATGGAAAGTGTCCACGATTTCGTCCGCAAACCGCACAAAACCATAAATGTTGTAAATGTCGGTACGGATGGAGGGTGCCAACATTTTGGTGGCAAGTGCAAAGGAGGTGCTGTAGGACTTGGTCACAATTTTGCTACAGTGGTACGAGACGTCATCAAAAATAGTTTTCATTTTTTTACATCTTTAGTGATTAGATCGGCCACCAATTTTCCAGAGATCAGGGATGGTGGCACCCCCGGTCCCGGCACGGTAAGCTGACCGGTAAAGAACAGGTTCTTTACCTTACTACTTTTGAGGTTAGGTCGTAAAAATGCGGTCTGTTTCAATGTATTTGCCAAGCCATAGGCATTTCCTTTATAGGAATTGTACTGCTCCACAAAATCATTTACACAGAAGCTCTCCTTAAAGATAATGGTATTTTTTATCTGTTGATGGGTCAATCGTTCAAAACGGTCCATCACAATATCAAAATATTGTTCCCTCAACTCGGGTGTGTCCTCCAATCCGGGCGCGATCGGAACCAAGAAAAATCCGGTTTCACAACCTTCGGGGGCCATTGTTGCATCGGTCACGGAGGGGAAATTGGCATAGAACAAGGGATTGCTTGGCCATTGTGGGTCATCATAAATTTCCTGCGCATGCTTTTCAAAATCGGTGTCAAAGAAAAGATTGTGGTGCTCTATGTGCTTCAACCTTTGGTCGAAACCGATGTAAAACAACAGGGAGGAAGGCGCGTAGGTCTTTTTTGCCCAATATTCCTCGGAGTATTGTCTGTATTTTTTGTCCAACAAGGTTTCGGAATGATGGTAGTCCGCACCGCTGACCACATCGTCTGCCAAATGGTTTTTTCCCAGGCTACGGATACCGATGACCTGCCCATCGGACACCAAAATATGACTGACCGGACTGCTGGTATGGATTTTGACCCCAAGTTCTTCCGCCAAACTTTTCATGGCCTTGATGATTTCGTACATGCCCCCTTTGGGATGCCATGTGCCCAAACCAAAATCGGCAAAGTTCATAAAATTGTAAAAGGAGGGGGTATTGCTCGGTTTTGCCCCCAAAAAAAGGACCGGAAACTCCAACGTGGAAACGAGCTTCTGGTTTTTGAACCTTTTGCGGACCTCTTGGCTGATGGTCTTGAAAAACTGGTCTACCCGGAGCACCGTTTCCTTGGTGACCAGCTCCAAAGGCGAGAGGCCGGGCCTGAGCACCACCTTGTTGATGGCGATGTCATAATTTTCCTGTGCCTGACCGATAAATTGCCGTAGGGGGCCACTGCTTCCGGGCTCAATGCGTTCAAATTCCTCACAAATGGTTTCCATGCAGTCACCAATGGTGAGGGTGTCGTCCTCAAAAAATATCTTGTAGGCCGGGTTCAATTTGTCCAACTGGTAATAATCGGCAGTGGTCTTTCCGAAATCGGCGAAGAACTTGTCAAAAATATCGGGCATCCAATACCAACTGGGACCGATGTCAAAAGTGAAGCCATCTTTCACCAACTGTCTGGCCCTTCCTCCAACGGTGTCGTTTTTTTCAAAGACTTCCACCTCAAATCCGGCCTTGGCCAAATAACAGGAAGCGGACAGTGAAGAAAAACCGGAGCCTATGACAATTGCTTTTCTCATACAGGTTCCAGAAATTCTACGAGGTGTTCAATGGAGTTGAACAGTTTTACGGTATCGGGAAGCCCCTCTTTGTTGATATGTTGTATCTGATGCCCCAACGCATAAAGTTTGGAGTCCGGGGACATTTCCAGGACTTCGTTGAACCTTTTTAGGTAATCGTTCAGGTCGTGCTGGGTGGGAGCAACAGTGAAATAGGATATAAAACGGATGTTGTTGTAATACTTGAGCAGGTCCACCAAGTTTTCAATGGGCATGGTCTGGCCCAGATAAATCGTTTTGTAGCCCCGTAATGCAATCTGATAGTTGATGTACAACAATCCTATTTCATGGATTTCATTTTCGGGCAGGAACAGAACATACACCTTGTCCTTTCTTGTGGGCTCCTCAATTTGGAGCTGCTCGGTGTGGATATAGATTTTCTGCTTTATCAGGTTGGAAATGAAGTGCTCATGTGCCGGGCTGATGGTATTCGTTTGCCACAGAAGTCCCAATTCGTTCAGAAGAGGGATAAACACCTTATTGAAGATGTCGGTAAAGGTCCTGTCTTCCATCAAGTTGTTGTAGGTCTTCAGGAAAAGGGATTGGTCAAAGTTGAGCATGGCCAGTTTGAGGGAATTGAGCGCATGGCTCTTTTCACTGTTCTTGGCCACAATTTCCTTGACCAGTGCAGGTATCTTGGAGTCTTCCAGTTTGGCGATCTTCGAAATTTTGTAGCCGTTGTTGTAGAGCAAGGTAACGTTCAATAGTTTTTGCAAACTGGCAAGACTGTAGGTCCTGATATTGGTATCAGTCCTTTCAGGGTCAAAAAGATTGTACCTCTTTTCCCAGATACGGATGGTATGGGCCTTTATACCAGAAAGGTTTTCCATATCCCGAATACTGAAAGAGTTTTTTACACTGTTCATACTTTTAAAGTAAACGTTAAACAAATTTACAATTAAAACAATGTCAACCTATTATTTTATCATAAATTTTGGATTCTTTCATGACAATGGTCAATATTCTGGAAAAGAGATCGGGAATCTGTGGGTAGTTGGGGGCCAAAAAAGAAAAAACCGCAAGAGATTGCGGTTTTTTTGTGCCCACGACTGGATTCGAACCAGCACGTCCTTACGAACACCACCCCCTCAAGATGGCGTGTCTACCAATTTCACCACGTGGGCGGTTGAAATTTTGGTTTGCAAATATAATCGTTTTGATCAATAAAGATAGGCATGATCCATGTTTTTGCATTTTTGGGTCGAAGGTGAATGGAATCGTACCAAAGCAACTGAGAAACTTGTTTTGAATGTGGTCCATTTTTCACGGAAAGACGCGTAAAGTTTACAATATCATAATACGGGCCGACCCTTATTTTTATGAAATTTGTCGCTGATGATAGAGCGTCAGAACGATACAATAACCCCCGATGGGCTCGCCAAACGTATCAACGATTCGAACAGTAATGCATTCAATACCCTGTTCGGAATGTTGTGGGAACCCATGTACACCCATGCCGCTTCTTTGGTCATGAACGACTCCATTGCCAAGGACCTGGTCCAAGAGGTTTGGATCGACTATTGGCAACGGAGGGAAGAAGTCGAGATCCATAACATCAAGTCCTACCTGTACAAGGCCATCCGCTTCAAGTGTTACAATACGCTGAGGGATACAAAGTTCAACCAGACCCAGATAGAAGCGGCCAATGCGGTGTCCGTGACATCCGATGTGGAACTCGAGGAAGATGTGACGGAACTCCACAGACGCATCAACAGTGCCATTGCCGAACTTCCCAACAGATGTCAGGAAGTATTTCGGCTGAGCAGGATCAACCACGTCAGCAACAAAGAAATTGCGGAAAAGTTGAACATTTCCCAACGTTCGGTGGAAAACCAGTTGTCCTTTGCCCTTCGGAGACTTCGCAAAGAGATATCCACTGTTAAGGCATTGTTCTTTTGAACCACCTCTTTTTTTATCTAAAGGTTAACAGGTCCTCCCCAACATTAAGCAATTATTAAACTCGAACATTCCAATGTGCGTACCACTTCGTTTTTGGTACTTCTTATTGAAACGAGCACACAATGACTGAAAAAGAGATCAAGGGATTGATGGAGAAATACCTCAATGGAACGATCACCAAAAAGGAAGAATCCCTTTTGGAATTGTTCGATATCGATCTGTTGTCCAAAAACCATGGCAAAATAGCCCATGGTCCAGCCCATAAGAAAAGAGTGGCCCAAAAATTGGCACAGAGGACCAATCGTCAGGAAAGGCCGATTTACAAATGGGCCAAGGTCGCTGCATCCATTGCCGTATTGATCGGTGTTGCCTATACCGTACATGTCAATACAAGGGTTGAGGAGAAAATCGAGCCCATTGTGGAACTCACAAAGACCACGAAATGGGGGCAGAAACTAAATATCACCTTGGCCGATGGTACCCGGATCCGATTGAACTCGGGCAGTACCATAACCTATCCGGACAGGTTTGAAGGTACTGTTCGGGAAGTGGTATTGGAAGGAGAGGCTTTTTTCGATGTGGCCAAAAATCCCAACAAACCATTTGTCATCAAATCGGGCGAAGTGCTCACCACCGTCTTGGGGACCTCATTCAACATCAACACCTATGCGGATAGCGAACAAATAGCCGTGACCGTGGCCACAGGAAAGGTGAAAGTGGCCTCCCAAGAGAACGAGATACACCTTGGTCCCAACGAACAGGGTGTTTTTGACAAAAAGACCAAGACCATTTCCAAAAAGGTAACGGACATCACCACTTTCTTGAACTGGAAGGATGGGATCATACATTTTGAGGATACCCGCCTGGCCAACGTGGCAGAATCCCTTGAGCGGTGGTACGGTGTCACCTTTGTCTTTGAAAATGGAAATGTGGGGGACTGCCATGTCACGGCCACCTACAGCAATGAATTGTTGTCGGCAGTTCTGGAAAGCATTGCCTATGCGAAAAAAGGATTGCACTATGAATTTCTGGAGAACAATACCATCTTGATAAAAGGAAGATGCACAGACTAAAACTGAACCAACAAACCAGCCTATGAGATAGAACGACCAGACAAAAAAAACAGCCCATAACACTTTGGCGAGCGGATATAGGCTGTCAGTCCGATGATTACAAATACTTATAACCATTTAATCATGATGTGAAATTATGAATTCACTAACTATTAAACAATTAATCAAGTTGACATTCCAAACATTTTGCTACCTCATGATCTTGGCGCTACTGAATCCAGTACTGGCCGCTGATGTCCGGGGACAGAAACTGGAAAACTACAAGGTGGACCTTTCCGTGACAGATGCCACGGTGGTAGAGGTCTTGAAACAGATAGAGGAACAGACCAGCTTCAAGTTTGTGTATGACAGGAAGGTGGGAAGATTGCACAATACCTACGACATTGCCTTTCGGAATGTATCCCTACGTTCCATTTTGGAGCTGATGGCGAAAGATGCCGACCTCACTTTCAGGAGGATCAACCACACCATCTCCATCGATGTGAAACCAAAGGCCCCAGTAGTGGTGGTTGAGGTGGCTTTCATCACCGTGACTGGCCAGATCACGGATGAAAATGGCGTGCCTTTGGCAGGAGCTTCCGTTTTGGAAAAAGGCACAGGAAATGGCACCATCACCGATTTTGACGGTAATTTTTCCATTGATGTCGAAAGCGATGCCGTTCTCCAATTTTCCTATTTGGGATACAAGTCCCAAGAGGTATCCGTAGGGGGTAGGACTTCCATCAATGTGCAATTGGAAGCCGATGCCACCCTTTTGGAAGATGTGGTGGTAGTTGGTTACGGTACCCAAAGAAAGACAGATGTTACCGGTTCCATTGCCTCGGTGGATAGCGAGGACTTCAACAAAGGGATCGTGATGAACCCCGGACAATTGCTCCAAGGAAAAGTGGCCGGGGTCAATATCTCCAATGTAAGTGGAGAGCCAGGAGCTGCGCAGGATGTGATCATCCGTGGTGTGGGCAGTATGCGTTCCGGCACAACTCCCTTGTACGTTATCGATGGTTTTGCGTTGGACAATTCCAGCACGGGAGTGCCCACCAACCCATTGAACTTCATCAACCCACAAGACATAGAGAGCATTGATGTGCTGAAAGATGCTTCCGCAGCCGCCATTTATGGGTCTAGGGCCGCCAATGGGGTCATCGTCATCACCACCAAAAAAGGCAAGGTGGGAAGGACGCAGATGGACCTGACTGTTTCCACAGGATTTTCAACGTTGGCCAACAAGGTGGATATTTTCAATGCAGATGAGTTCCGAAGAGAAGTTGTGGCCGCAGGCGGCAATTTGGAAGATGGAGGGGCGAACACCGATTGGCAGGACGCCTTGACCCGAACCGGATTTTCAAAAAATGTGAACTTTTCCATGAGCGGGGCCAGTGATAAGTTCACTTATCATGCCTCCTTGGGTGTGAACGATCAACAAGGTATTTTAAGGTCCAATGATCTGAAGCGCTATTCCGGTCGTTTGAACTTGACCCAAAAAGCACTCAATGATCGTTTCAAGGTAGAATTCAATATGACCGCCAGTAGGACGGAGAACAAAAGGGCCGATGCGAGATCCATTGTGGGTGACATGCTACAGATGAACCCTACTTTGCCACTATATGTGGACGGGATGCCAAGTCCTTTGGACAATAGGCTAAACCCACTGATCCGTGAACAAATTTATAGTGACGATGCGTTGAACCACAGAATCTTGGCCAACCTGTCCCCATCCATTGAGATTGTCAAAGGATTGACCTATAAATTGAACTTGGGCGTGGATTATTCCACCACCAATAGAGATGTGCAGTTTATGCCCTTCTCCCAATTGGAAGGCTACCTTTTGGGAACCCTGTCCAGTGCGTTCACCACCAATAGGAACAGCCTTATCGAGAACACCCTTACCTACGATTACAGTACCGATAGGCACCACCTTACCTTTTTGGCAGGACATACCTACCAAGACACCTATGTGCACCAACGGGTTTTTGAACTGGAAGGTTTTTCCAACAATGGGATAGATCCCAAATACCAAGATCAGATCAGTGGGGAGAGCAACCAGACCTATATGAACACCTTCGCCACCGAGAACGAATTGCAGTCCTTCTTTGGGCGGGTCAACTATGGGTTTGATAACAAATACCTACTGACCGCGACCATGAGGGCAGATGGTTCCTCCAAGTTCGGGGGCAACAACAAATATGGCTATTTCCCTTCTGTGGCCTTGGGTTGGAACATCATGAACGAAGATTTCCTGAGCTCCAACACCACCATCAACAATTTGAAACTAAGGGCCAGTTGGGGTAAGACAGGAAACCAGGAAATCCCATCCAAGATCACCAAACTTAGCTATACCGATAGCAAGGACAACAACGATTCGTACCCGATCAATGGGGATGAAAGCTCCATCGAGGACTATCCCTACGGTACTATCTTTACCCGTTTGGCCAATCCCGACATTCAGTGGGAGGTCTCCCAACAGACCAACATAGGTCTGGATTTTGGACTGTTCAACAATCGTTTGTCCGGTACCTTGGATTATTTCAACAAGGTGTCCGAGAACATTTTGTTGGAAGTGACACCGGCGGATCCTATTCAGCCTACGGCCAAATATTGGACCAATATTCCCGGCATGGAAATCAAGAACAACGGTATCGAGTTCGCTTTGGATTACCACAGTGGTTATGACAAGGACTTTTCCTATAACATCGGTGGAAACTTGGCCTACACCAAAAACGAAGTGGCCAATTCCCCCTATAAGGTATTGACCACGGGTGCGGCCCAAGGAGCGGGCCAAACAGGTGCGACGATCAATGGAAACATCAACGGGGAGCCCATCGGGTCTTTTTACATGCTCGAATTTTTGGGCATTGGTGAAGATGGGTTGAGCATCCATTCCGATGAAAGAAGTGTCGTGGGATCGGCCCTGCCCGATCTGATCTATGCCTTCTACCTCAATTTCCGTTACAAGAGCTTTGACTTGGGCATGAACTTCAATGGCGTTTCGGGCAACAAGGTGTATAACCACACCGCCATGAGCCAGTTCACCAAGGGACTGTTGGCCTCTAATTTCAACACCACTTCACTGGCCACCCAGTTTCCCAATGAGGACATCACCAATTCAAATACCGTATCCACCCGCTACTTGGAAGATGGGGATTTCCTTCGCCTGAACAATGCCACTTTGGGCTATAGTTTGGATCCAGCGTACATCGGATTGGATGGTTTGGTCAATGGCATCCGTTTGTCCGTCACCGGTCAGAACCTCTTCGTGATCACCGATTACAGTGGTTATGACCCAGAGATCAATTCCAACCTGACCATCGATGGCATCCAGACCTTCGGGATCGATTACTTCAACTATCCCAAGACCAGGACCATTGTATTTGGCTTAAACGTATCATTCTAATCTAAAAAAGATTCATAAGATGAAAAATAAAATCATAATAGCACTTTTCGGTATTGGACTGTTGGCAAATTTCAGCTGCACCGATTTGGAAGAAGATGTGATAGACGAATCCCTGGAGGGAAGTGGGCAGGCAGAAGCCGTGAGTGGTGCCATAGCCCCGGCCTATGGCCAAGTGGCATGGGTATGGAGGCACACCAATTATTATGGGCTGCAACTGATCGCTGCCGATGAGGCCATTTTGCCTTACCGTGGGGGAACCGACTGGTATGATGGTGGGCGGTTTCTGGAGACCCATTCGCATACCATTGCCCCAGGAAACGATTTGGTGGGAAGTTCATGGAACGAGGTCACCAGGAACATCTCGAGGGCGTTGTCGGCCATTGAAGTATTGAGACCTTTGGCAGAAGCTGGCGACACCCAGGCCGAAGGGGCACTCTACGAAATGATAGCATTGAGGGCCTACATGAACATGTTGATGTTGGACAGCTGGGGACTGGTCTTTAAAAAAGAGGTTTCCAATGAAATTTCAGAAATCTTGAGAGGTCAAGAGGCCGTTGACTATATCGAAAGTGAATTCCTTTCCGTGGTGGATGTGATCAATTCCAGCAAAGGGCCGGGTAGGATCACGCAAGCAGCGGTTTGGGGCTTTTTGGCACGATTGAACCTCAATGCAGCGGTATATCGCGACCCTTATGGAACCCCGAATTTTTCAGCAGAGGAAATGGACAATGTGATCGAGTATACGGACAACATCATCAATTCAGGGGCATTCTCCCTATCCCCGGAATATTTTGACCTCTTCAACGATGACAACAATTCCAATCCCGAACTGATCTTTGCCGCCGACCAACGCGGTGTCATGAACAACGAGCATAGCCGATGGGCCTATTGGTCCCTGGCAGGTTCTTGGTTTCCAAGGCCAGAGCACCCAAGTGCGGACGGTACCGATGGGCCGGCCATCACTTCTGATTTTTACCAAACTTGGGTCGATGCCAATGGCAGTGAAGATCCAGCAGAGGCCGATGCCCGATTTTTTATGGAGAACCAGCTCATCCCAGCGGAACTGCAAGACTTGACAGGAGTGACCCCCGAAAATGACGAAGACCATTACTATTGCATGTCC
This sequence comes from Flagellimonas amoyensis, assembly GCF_003058265.1. Lineage (GTDB taxonomy): Bacteria > Bacteroidota > Bacteroidia > Flavobacteriales > Flavobacteriaceae > Flagellimonas > Flagellimonas amoyensis. Next base: position 29,894 of record NZ_QBUK01000015.1, on the reverse strand, counting down.
GCTGAAGATTTTGAGATCAATAGGGGAATCATCAGAGGTGTCATTTGGGGACCTAGAAAAGACGAAAATGGAAATTTTATGACCTGCGATGGAGGTTTTCGTATCTATCCTGTGATCCAGACCAAAGGAAATGGCCCGGACAAGGATGTGGATTATGTGGACCATACCCTGCAGGTGGATTTTACCAACCAAGGAAGATTGCACCGAAATGGGTACAGGGTTTCCAAGTACCAGTTTAGCCGTACCTCTCCCAATGGGAACAACTACAGCAGCGTGGATCTTGTGTTGATGCGTTTGGCAGAGATCTATTTGATGCGTGCAGAGGCCAAGTTGAGAACCGGGGACAATGCAGGGGCCTTGGCCGATGTGAACTTTGTGAGGGCATCAAGGACAGCCCGTCCCGATCAGACCCCGGCAGCTTTGGGGTCCATGGATCTGGACATCCTTTTCCGGGAGCGTGGGTTCGAACTTTACTGGGAAGGTTTTAGGCGTAGCGACCAAATCCGTTTTGGCCATTACGAAGACACTTGGACAGAAAAAACCGATGCAGATGTGCACCATAGGCTGTTCCCCATTCCACAGAATGCCATTGACGGGGCATCCAATGCACCAGGTTATTTGGAACAGAACGAAGGATATTGATGCTTCAATACTAATATAGCATATGCGGCAGGAGGAGTTTTCCGCTTGCCGCATATTTTTTTAATCAACAAACCAATATGAACACACATTGGAAATTTATGGCCATGGCCCTGTTAATGGGGACTGTGGGTTGTACTACAGGTACGAAAGAGGAAAAGGATACAGAAACCACCACAGAGGAACCCTTGAACATCATTTTGATGATAGGGGATGGTATGGGCGTTCCCCAAGTATCCACTGCCTACTATTTTGGTAACGGAACACCCAATTTTTCACGCTTCAAGCATATCGGATTGCACAAGACGTCCGACAAAAGCCATAGGATCACCGATTCGGCAGCAGGCGCGACCGCCTTTGCCATTGGCCAAAAAACCTATAAAAGGGCCATAGGTGTTTCGGTGGATACCATACCTCAAGAAACCCTTTTGGAACGGCTTCAAAAAGAGGGCTATCAAACCGGTCTTGTCAGTCTGACGACCATTACCCATGCCACGCCGGCCAGTTTTTATGCCCATGTAAAAGATAGGGACATGCATGAGGAAATCGCTTTGCAATTGGCCACGGCCAAGGTCGATTTTTTGGCAGGTGGCGGAAAAAAGTTCTTCAATAAAAGGACGGACGGCAAAGATCTTTTTAAAGTCTTGGAAGACGAAAATTATCACTTGGATACCTTGGAGCTTTCCAAGCCCGATGCAGGGAAAAGAAATGCATATCTTCTTGCCGAAGAAGGTGTCCCCTCAAAAACAGAAGGAAGGGGAGAGTTTTTGGGTGATGCCACCGCTCTGGCCCTCGATTATTTTGGACAAAATGGAAAACCATTTTTTCTGATGGTGGAAGGTTCCTATATTGATTGGGGAGGACATGCCGAAGATGCCGAGATGATGGTTTCCGAAGTGCTGGACTTTGACAAGACCTTGGGTACCGTGTTGGATTATGTAAAGGCTCATCCCAATACCCTGTTGGTGGTCACCGCCGATCATGAGACGGGAGGTGCCAGCATTGGAAAGTTCTATGAAGTGGATGAAAGTACGGGAAACAAACAGGAAGTCCCCGATAAGGTCTCGGTCAATTTCAATACCGATCAGCATAGTGGCGAACTGATCCCTGTCTTTGCTGCGGGCCATGGGGCCGAAATTTTTCAGGGCATTTATGAAAACAACGAAATTTACCATAAGATCCGTCAAGCGATAGATCAAAAAAAGCAATAACATGAAAGGAACAGTACAGGCCGCAATGCTCATCATAGGGCTTTTGTGTGCACAAGTGGTCGTCAACGCCCAAGCCAACTACAAAGTCCATTCCCATAACGATTACGTGCAGGAACTGCCCTTTTGGTATGCCTATAGCAATGGGGCCGAATCCATTGAGGCCGATCTGTTCCTCAAAAATGACACCCTTTACGTGACCCATGCCGAGAAGGAAATAGAGCTGGGAAAAACTTTTGAAAAATTGTACTTGGACAAGCTCAACAGCTTGGAAAAATCCAAGGAATTGAAGGAAGTGCAATTGCTCATCGATTTGAAATCGGAGGCATACGCTACCTTGGACAAACTCATTGAGGTCCTGGAAAGCTATCCACTTTTATTGAAAGCGGACAAAGTGAAATTTGTGATCTCGGGGAATCGACCACAGCCCGATGCGTATAAAAATTACCCGGATTTTATCTGGTTCGATCATCAAAACTTGGACGAGTTGGACAAAATCGATTTGGATAAAGTGGCTTTGGTCAGTGTAAGTTTCAAGCAATTTTCGGTTTGGAACGGATACGGAAGAATGGTGGCCTCGGAGCAGGAAGCGGTACAGGCAGCCATACAAAAGGCAAAAGCAGCCGGAAAACCTTTTCGCTTTTGGGCCACGCCCGACACCAAGACCGCATGGGCCCGCTTGGCGGACCTAGGGGTGGATTTCATTAATACGGACAAGCCGGCCTTGGCCAAACCTTATTTGGACCAACTCGAAAAAAATACCTTCAAGTTGCAACGGACACAGGAGGTATACCAACCAGTATTTGAATATGATGCAGATTCCAAACCCCAAAATATCATCCTGATGATAGGGGACGGCAACGGATTGGCACAGATCACTTCGGCCATGATCGCCAACAGGGGAAACCTCACCATGACAGAAATAAAAAACATCGGACTCGTGAGGACCGCTTCCCAGGATGACCTGATCACGGATTCCGCTGCAGGGGCTACGGCCATGGCCACGGGTCAAAAAACCAACAACAGGGCCATTGGGGTTGGGCCCGATGCGAAGCCACTGACCAATCTCGTGGATGTGGTGACCGGGAAAGGTTTTAATACCGCAATTGTTTCCACGGATGCCATATATGGTGCGACCCCTTCCTCTTTTTATGCGCACCGCATTGAAAGGGATGACACACCGGGCCTTGTTGCCGATCTCAAACAAAGCCCATTGGATTTTTTCATGGCAGGGGGCAAAAATGAAGAAAATCAAATCAAGGAAACCTTTACCGCACAACAGTTTGAAACTTTTCAAGAATTTAAAACCCCGAAAGCCATATATGTAGGGGAGAACAAGGCGCCATCGATGGAAAATGGAAGGGGAGATGCCCTGCCAAAAAGCGTAAAAAAGGCCTTGGAAGTGCTAGGGAAGGACAAAGCGCCCTTTTTCTTGATGGTGGAAGGTGCCCAGATAGACAATGGAGGCCATTCCAACAGTACCCGTGACATTGTACAGGAAATGTTGGATTTTGACCAAGCCATTGCGGAGGCCCTTCGCTTTGCGGATGCACATAAAAATACCCTAGTGGTCATTACGGCGGATCATGAAACCTCTGGTTTTGGCATTGTGGGCGGAAGTATGCAAGAAGGTGTGGTACAAGGCGATTTTTTGACGGTGGACCACACTGGGATCATGGTGCCCCTTTTTGCCTATGGCCCCCAAGCTGAAAGCTTCAACGGGGTCTATGAAAATACAGAGGTCTTCCACAAAATTCTCAAGGCATTGGGAATTCGGTAACACATTCAATTTTATCTTTTTGATGCCCGATCTGCCCAGTGCAGTGCGGGCATTTTTTTATAACGGGCAGCGAGTCTGGGAATAATGCCCCAACTGGGTAAAAACACCCCACATTCAATCCTTCTTCTTTTTTAAGAATGACTGTTTTTATTCTGATTATCAATTGGTTGCATGCATTCTTGAATTTTGGCATGCCCTTGGGCACAGCTTTTGCCCAAAGAGGATTGGTAAAATATCGATAGATCACCCATCAGGTTGGGTCGGTGAAAATCGATAGCAGTAAAGAAAATGGAACAGGTCAGGAAAAAATACAAGTGGAGCATCTGTTCCACCTGTACGTTTTTGTCCTTTTGTGAATTGACGAAGGACAAAAGTAACATCAGTTCGTGCAGTGAATACATACACTATATGGACGGACATACGAAAATGTCTTTGTTTGAAAGGTCGCAAAACAAGGTGCCCCGGGCAAAGAAAGAATTCAACAATTGGTTTTAAACTACAATTATGGTAACAGAAGCACCGAAACAAAAAGTACAGTTGAAGCAGGGCATGTTGGACAACGTTATGAGACAGTTCAGCAATGCAGCGGCCATTATAGGCCTCAATTCCAACATCCGAAAAATATTGGAAGTGACGAACAATGAGATATTGGTCCACTTTCCCGTGCGGATGGACAATGGCGAAGTGGAAATCTTTACCGGATACCGGGTACAGCACAACAATGCCTTGGGTCCCTACAAAGGAGGACTGCGCTATCACCCGACGGTCGATATCGATGCAGCTAGGGCATTGGCCATGTGGATGACCTGGAAGACCTCATTGGCCGGGCTTCCCTACGGTGGGGCAAAAGGTGGGATACAATTGGACCCGTCCAAATATTCCCAAGCCGAACTGGAAAGGATCACCCGAAGGTTTACCTATGCCTTGGGCGATAATATTGGTCCCGAACTGGATATTCCGGCACCCGATGTGAACACCAACTCACAGACCATGGCCTGGATCTTGGATACCTATATGTCCACCAAATCCCCGGCTGAACGATCGACCAATACCCATGTGGTGACTGGAAAACCGATTGGGGCCGGAGGTTCGGAAGGACGCGACAGGGCCACGGGCTATGGTGTCTTCCTTACCATCAAGTTTTGGGCGGAACATAAAGGGGTTGACCTAAAGGGCAAAAAGTTTATTGTGCAGGGGTTTGGAAATGTGGGCTATTGGACAGCCCATTTCTTGGAAAATGAAGGGGCCATTATGGTTGCGGTGCAAGATGCTTATGGCACCCTCCACAATAATCAAGGGATACCTGTGGAAAAACTGCTGGAATATGCAAAGGCCAACAAGGGCAGTATCCTTGGTTTTGCCGGGGCCCAATCCATAGACAATAAGGAGTTTTTTGCATTGGATTGTGACATCTGTGTCCCTGCCGCTTTGGGGAACCAGATCACCATAGAAAATGCCTCCAAGATCAAGGCAGTACTCATTGCTGAAGGTGCCAATGGTCCCACCGATGTGGAAGCTGAGGAGGTATTGCTGCAACGGGGCGTGGAGATCCTACCCGATATTCTGTGTAATTCCGGCGGGGTGATAGGTAGTTACTTTGAATGGCTACAAAACCGCAGCGGGGAAATTTGGCAATTGGAAGAAGTGATGACCAAGCTGGAAAAGAAACTGAGGGAATCGTTCAACAAGGTCATGGAAACTTCTCAAAAAAGAGGGGTGGACAAGCGTGCGGCAGCTTTCATCATTGCCATAGAACGCCTTGAAGATGCCTATGTACAACGGGGTATATTCCCATAAATGACTGTCATGAAACACGGAAACCTCATTATTGAAAAAGGGGAATATGTCCTACTCAAGCGATTGGTGAACCTATCGGCCTACTATAGTGACCAAACCCAGCAAAAATCCATTTTCAAATTGGCAGGGGAATTGGAACACGCCCAAGTAAAGGACCAAGAGGACATGCCAAGGGACGTGATCCGTTTCAATACTTGGATAACCATCGGTGCCAATAACGGATGGCACAAGAAATTCAAATTGGTGTTGCCGAAGAACAGTGATGTGGCCACCGATAAAATATCCGTGCTGGCACCCATGGGAGCGGCCGTAATGGGATATGCGGAGGGAGATACCGTAATCTGGGATTTTCCGGCCGGCGAGCAACAACTGACCATTTTGAAGGTGGAACAGGAGGAAAACCCGATCAACGTAGATGTAATTGTATGACCTCAAGACTGTTTAACGGACACGATGCCGATGACCGTATCATGCTGAAAAAGGACAAAGTGGAGTTGGGCCATTGGACAAAGAGCCTTGAGTACATCCATGAGGAACTTGGGCTACTGCTGGCCTTGGAAGACCGTTTTCTGAACGATTCCGCCCTGCATGTGGAACTATTGGCCCTACAAAGGGAGAATACCTTGAAGTCTGGAATGCTCCATCGGTACGAAAATGCCATGCGGAACGCTTGGGAGTGCGACGATGTGGCCTGCGACACCTATCATCTGGACAATCATGAGAAGCATCGGGAGCTGTATATGGAGCATTTAAAGAGCTACAGGAAACTAAAGTCCAAGGTGTTCTCCCGGTTGTTGGACTGAATCGAATAGCCCGTTCCTTTTTATTGGATTATGAATTTAAATTGTGCAGAGGATCGGTGCAGAGGGACTTTTTTTAAAATGGAATGGGTGGGCCAAGCTTGTGTTGAACAAGCTTGGCTTTTTTTCAACATCAAATAAAATAGGGCTTCATTCTCAAAATGGTGGGGTTTAAATGTAATTTTGTCAATATGGAATTTAGTATGGACTCCGTGGACAAAAATTTGGGACGATTGCTGTATGATTACCTCTTGAAGACGGGGATGGGGGAAGGTCTGGCCTCCGACCTGAACCTGCTTTTCTTGTTGGTGATTGTCTTGGTCTTGGCATTTCTGTTGGATTTGGTGGTGTGGAAAGTGTTGCGCGCCGTATCCATTCGTTTGGCACGTAGGACCAAGAACAATTACGACAACTTTTTGGTGGCCCACAAGGTGCCCCGTTCCGTGGCGCATATATTTCCGTTGTTGTTCCTTTTTGAGTTTCTACCTGTTGTTTTTGTGGATTTTGAATATGCCGGGAACATTGCATTGAAGATTGTCAAGATACTCTTCGTGTTGCAGACGCTTGCCGTGTTCAGAAGGTTTTTCAAGAGCACAAAGGACTATTTGAAGATATTGCCCCGGTTCAAGGATAAGCCCATCGCCAGCTACACACAAGTGTTCATGATATTTGCCTGGATCGTGGGGATGCTCACCATTTTTGTCATTGTCACGGAGACCTCCATCTGGAAATTCTTTGCCACATTGGGTGCCGCTTCGGCCGTGGTCCTGCTCATATTCAAGGATTCCATTTTGGGCTTTGTGGCGAGCATTCAGGTCACCATAAACGATATGGTCCGCATTGGGGATTGGATCACGTTTGATAAATATGGGGCCGATGGGGATGTGATCGAGATCACATTGGCCACTGTCAAGGTCCAGAATTTTGACAAGACCATAACCACCATTCCCACCTATGCCCTGATATCCGATTCCTTCAAGAACTGGAGGGGCATGCAGGTTTCAGGCGGAAGGCGTATCAAACGGGCCTTGATCATCAGTCAGAAAAGCATCCGGTTTTTGACCCAGGAAGATGTGGAAGCCTTGAAAAAGATCCAATTGGTAGCCGATTACATAGCCCAAAGGAGCGAACAGATAAATGCACATAATCGGGACAATGGGGCGGACAAGGAACTGTTGATCAATGGCAGGAACCTGACCAACTTTGGGGTGTTCCGAAAATATGTGACCAACTATCTGGAGAAGCATTCGGCGATTAACAAGAAAATGACTTTGATGGTTCGACAGTTGGAACCCACAGCTCAGGGTATTCCTTTGGAAATTTATGTCTTCAGTGCCGATAAGCGTTGGGAAAACTATGAATATGTGATGGCGGACATCTTTGATCACCTTTTGGCGGCCTTGCCCTATTTCTCTCTGGAAATATTTGAACTGCCCATGTATGTGGGCGGGAAAAAATAGCAGGGTTCTATGCCGATTTGGCTATTGTTTATCTGAACCTAATTCTAATTATTTTCTCATGCATCATTGTTGTATCGCCTGTATCTTTCACTAATCAAGATGGTAGATTTCCATCACATTTTTCAGGATCTTGTCAAAATCGATTTCCAGATCGATGAGTTTGCCTGAGTGTATGTCAAAAACCCAACCGTGGACCGTGATCCCCCTTTCCCTGTTGGCTCGTTGTACTTCTGCCGTTTTGATGACATTTATACATTGCTCCTGGACATTGAGCTCAACAAGCCGTTTGTACTTTAGCTCTTCATCTTCGATGGAGTTCAGTTCCACTCTATGGGTACGGTATACGTCTCTAACGTTTCTGAGCCAGGGATTTAGGATCCCCAGATCTTTTGACTGCATTGCGGCTTTTATGCCACCACAATAATAATGGCCACAGACCACCACATGGTTCACTTTCAAATGAAGAACCGCATAATCGATGACGGACATTGCACTGAGATCCGTATTGGGCACCATATTGGCAATGTTTCGGTGCACAAAAGCCTCACCTGGTGAAACTCCCATGATTTCTTCGGCAGTTACCCGGCTATCGGAACAACCAATGTAAAGTATATCGGGGTTTTGTCCTTCCGATAGGTTCTTGAAATAGTTGGGATCTATGTTCAGTTTGTTTTGAACCCATTTTTGATTGTTCTTGAAAATTCGTTTGATATTCATTCTTTATTTGGAATTAGGTATTGTGCCATAAGCTATGGACATTGTTGGGTCATGGTACTGTGATGATGACTCTTTGATATCGGGTAAGGGCCGGAAACCCGGTATCGGTAGCTTCCACAATGATATGGTATTCATTTCCGGATTGGGCCGACTTTGGAATTTGGACCAAGGCAATATCTTTTTTTAATTCAATGGAAGCAGGTCCGTCTCCGGCTTCGGCATAGGACCATACGTTAAAATATACAGCGTCGCCGTCCACATCCTCACTGGTTAAGTTCAAGCTTATGGTTTCGCCTACTTCTGCGCTGATGGCATTGCCTTGGGCCACGTTGACTTTGGGTGGATGATTGGCCACATCAAAAGATGTGACACACCAATCGGCCCGTGCGGCGAAATCGAGTTGCATGGGTTTTATCCAGCGGGTCTGTGGATAGCTTTTGTCCATTTCCCCTGTCTCTGGATTTAAATCGGTAACCGAATCACCATCCTCAAACCGAAATGGATTTTCATTGGATTGTCTAAACCTCCCGCTCCAGCCACCTCGGGAAGGATCTTCATAATTGGCCAAACCTACATTTACCAAATGTAGAAATGCAGGGGAATCCCCTTCGGAGATAAAATCATATTTGGAAAAGCTGCCACGTTCGGTGTTTACAATTTTTGAACCATCACCTTCAAAATGGTTGGGATCCCCTTCCTGTTTTTGCCCATCTCCATAGGAATAGTACTTTTGGAGCAAAGGACCGTGACCGTTGATGATGTTCGGCCCCATAAAACTACCCTCCATATAAGGTTGCTGACTTTTGGGAACGATCATTTTCCAGGGGTAGGCAAAACACCAAAACTGATTGGCATTGTAAAAAACACGAATTTCAGGCCAGTTGGGGCCAATGTATTTCCTAAAAGTGGCATCTTGATCCATAATGGTATAGATGATGGCCTTCTTGGATACTTTGTCCTTGATGAGCTTCCAATCTTTTCGTTTGGAGTAGTCTTCCTCGATGGATTTTAGGGCGCGGGCAATGGTGTTGGTGCCACCCCAAGCTTGGAGGAAAATCTCCCTTGGGTCGTTATCCAACAGTTTTTGGGCAATCCATTCAGAGCCTTCTGTTCGTTTGTCCATTTCCCCCTCAAAGTCAATGTTTCCTACTTTCACCAATTCCAATAAAGCTGCTGCCGAGGGATAGTTTTTGTCATGGAGCAAAAGGTTGGGATGTACTTTTTCGTATTCGGACAGGAGCTCTTGGATCCAAGAGGTCCCAGGCCATCTTAATTCACTACGTTCCCCATAGATGTTCTTGGTCATTTCCATTTCGGATATGATGGTAGTGCCCTTTCCATCTCCTTTCCAATGCCACATGGAGCTGGAATAGATCAATCCTTCCGTATCAAATTCATTGGTGTACAACAAGAACCGGATAAAGGTGTCCACATCATCGATTTCTCCATCGGTAGTAACAATGGTCCGTTTGGTATCCTTTTGCATTTGTTGCCCGAATAAGGAGATTCCTAAAATAAGGGCCAGACCCGTAAGCATGAATCGTTGCATTCTTGATTTTAAAATAATGACGAATGGTTCCTGCTTCATATTCAATCGTATTTTCGCCAACAATGTTCTTTGTCCATGTCTTTCGAAAGAGTTTATATGAGCGCAAGCAAATTAATTTATTCAAAGTTTAAAGCAAGAACTATGGCAATAATAGAGATTAGTATGTTTGAAAGCTGGCAAAAGTTTTTCTGGTTTTATATTCAATATTGAAATTTAAAGATGGTTCCTATATTTTGGACTATAATAAATATAGGGATTTTATTGGACCAAGACATGGGGTTGGACGTTGTTTGTGTTACTAAAAAGAGAGTTGGGCAACCCAAATGGGCTAAAAAGAAAAAACCTTGATCAATCTTCGATTATCAAGGTTTTCTGTTTTTTTTGTGACCTGGCCGGGGCTCGAACCCGGGACCCTTTCATTAAAAGTGAAATGCTCTACCAACTGAGCTACCAGGTCATTTTAAAAACGCCTAGCTGTTTCGCTAAGCGGGTGCAAATATAACATCAATAATCTATTTTACAAAGGTGAATTAATGATAAATTTGTGTTTTTTTGAAACAACAAACGATTACAGCAAATGAAAATAGTTTTGATGGGATATATGGCAAGTGGAAAGTCAACCGTTGGGAAGTTGTTGGCCAGACAATTAGGGGCTGGTTTCATCGATTTGGATGACTATATCGAAGCACACGAAAAAAAATCCATCAAAACCATTTTTTTGGAGAAGGGGGAGATCTATTTTAGAAAATTGGAGCATGAAATGCTTTCCAAGGTCTTGGATGAAAACCCATCCATGGTGCTTTCGACCGGTGGGGGAACCCCTTGCTATGGGAACAACATGCAGACCATCTTGGAAAAAGCCGACCATTCCATCTACCTCCAATTGCCCATACCCGAACTGGTGGACAGAATCTCCAAGGAAAAAGAACAAAGGCCCTTGGTACGGAACATCGCCGATGCTGATCTGCCCGAATTCATAGGAAAGCATCTTTTTGAACGCATACCTTACTATTCCCTAGCGACCCATGTGTTGGATTGCAGCGGAAAGGATGTGGAGATCGTGGTAAATGAAATAGGAGGGTTACTCTAGGTATACCGCATCGTTTTTGGTCTCGAACACCACTTTGATGTGCTCATTGAGCGATGTGGAGAGGGATATGCCCTTAAAATCGGCCTTGATGGGGTATTTTTTGTGGTTCCTGTTGACCAGGACCGCAGTTTTCAACTGTTTTATCGGAGTTTTCAGAAAATGGTGCGTGCCATAGATCAAGGTGGTGCCTGAATTCAACACATCGTCCACCAAAACAATCGACTTGTCCGTGTAGGTCTCTTCAGGAATGGAAGTGGACACTCCACTTTTCAAGGGGTCTTTCTTGTCCATGTCCATTTTGCACAATACAATCTCCGCATCGGTGATTTTTTTCAGCATGGCCACAATTTTCTTGGCAAAATTGACCCCACCGCCATTGATCCCGGCTACCACGATCATTTTTTCGTCCACATTGGTCTCGTAGATCTGATAGGCAATACGCTTGACAATATGTTGGATCTGTTCGTGGGTAAGAATACGGTTTTTCATGGTATGTATTGTTGTACCAAAGATATGAAACAGATCATTCAGATTCGTCCAAATAATCGTCCATGTCCCTTCGGTCCTTTTTGGTGGGCCGGCCCAGCCCCTTTTTTCTGTAATGGGTCTTGGCAAACTGCAGTAGTTCATTGTGCTCAAAAGCCTCTTTTGGGGTGGTGTCCTTGCGGTAGATGTCCACCAATTTTGCCCCTACACGGCTCTCCGGAATGTCCAGAACGGTGAGTTGGTAATCGATTTGGTCCTTTCTCAGAACAATTTGGTCCATGGGATACACCTCACGGGAAGGCTTCACCACAGTGCCGTTCACCTTGATCTGTCCTTTTTTCACCGCGGTGGAGGCAAGGTTTCGGGTTTTGTAGTATCTGGTGCACCAAAGGTACTTGTCAATGCGCATGGTCTTTGCAAATGTTTGTTAATGGACGGAACAAAAATAATTGAAAATTGTATCTTGCGCAGCTAAATGACAAACTTGATGAGGTACGGAACTATTGTTTCTTTGGTTTTGGCAATAACACTTTTTTCTTGTAAAAATGACGACAATGGCTCTGGCGGAACCGTAGTGCCACCCAGTCTGTTGAGTGATGTGGCACCTGAGGACGACGCCGAGATCGTGGAATTCTTGAACACCCACTTTTACAATTACGAAGACTTTGAGAACGAACCTGAAGGTTTTGATTACAAGATTGTGATAGATACCATTGAAGGGGAGAATGCAGATAAAACACCCATGATGGATTTTGCCCAATCGGTCACTATCAACGTATCGTCCAGTCATTTTGGGCTTAGTGCTGGAGAAGAGGATATACCGCATAAATTGTATTATATTGAGGCTAGAAAAGGAGGTGGTGGAAGTCCAACTTATGCAGATTCAACATTGGTAAGGTATAGGGGTTCTTTATTGAATGGAAATCTCTTTGATGAAAATCAGGACTTCAACTGGTTTGAAATAAGTAATATAGGAGCAAAGGGTTTTGCGGATGGATTGGCACAATTATATGCAGGAACAACAGATCAAATTATGGAAAATGGTGATGGTACCTATTCTATTGCAAACAGTGGAATAGGTATAATAATCATGCCATCAGGTTTAGGGTACTTCAATGTTGCACGCTCTTCCCTTCCTTCTTATTCAATACTAATGTTCATGGTTGAGCTGGGTCTATATGTAGAAGATACCGATAGTGACAATGATGGTGTCCCAACCATAGAGGAAGATTTGAACGGTAATGGTTACTTGTTTGATGATGATAGCGATGAGGATGGGCTTCCCAATTTTAGGGACATTGATGACGATGGTGATGGTGTTCTTACCCGCAGGGAAATCACGGATGAGAATGGGGTCATCATACTTCCCTACCCTGATGCCGATAACGACGGCGTGCCAGATTACTTAGATCCGGATACCAAATAATAATAGGACATAAAAAAATCCCGCTCATTTGAGCGGGATTTTTTTATGCTTTACAAGAAACAAGTTATAGTTTCAAGGAGAGGGCAAAGATGACCTGCGAAGGTCTGGAATCTACCCTACCATCTGGAATATCGATGATTTCGGCCTCGTTCTCAGAGAATCCACGCTCGTAACGTACATCCAATCCAAGTTTGCCAAGGTTTACACCAACTCCGGCGTTCAGCCCCACGGTAAAGTCATTTTTCACATCCTCTACTTGCAAACCTTCAAGATCGTTCTTCAAAGTATATTGGAAAGCAGGACCTGCAAAAACATGCAAGGGGCCTATCAGCTTATAGCCCAAGAGAACGGGCAAATCCAACTTGGAGATGTCATAGTCCTGGGAACTTCCCTCTACATCATAAGAACTCTTGGTCTTGGAATAGACCAATTCGGGCCTCAAATAGATTTTGGGAAAATCCAGTTTACCCCAAAAGCCAAAGTGGTAACCCGCTTTGCCTTCGGCACCTTCCACAATGTCCTGTCCGCCTTCACCTACGGAACTGATCAAATCCCCGTTCTTGTTGTACGATAGTCCGGCCTTGATACCAAAACCTGAGCCGCTCTGTGCCATTGCAGCAGTCCCAAAAAGGGCGAACACTGCAATCAAAAGTGTTTTTTTCATAAGTGTCATTTTAAAAGATTGAAGCACCTCCAAAGGAGGCATCTGAAACTATATACGTTTCAACACCCTTAAAACGGCTTTTTCGATGGCTTTATTGTTGAGTCCATACTTCTCCATCAGTTGTTCCGGTGTCCCACTTTCACCAAAAGTGTCATAAGTGGCCACAAATTCCTGGGGTACTGGATGATGCATGGTCAATGTCCGTGCAACGCTTTCCCCAAGTCCTCCAAGATAGTTGTGTTCCTCGGCGGTCACGACACATCCGGTCTTCTTCACAGAGTCCAAAATGGCCTTTTCGTCCAACGGTTTGATGGTATGTATATTGATCACTTCAGCAGAAATGCCTTGGTTTTCTAAACTTTCGGCAGCCAATAGGGCCTCCCACACCAAATGCCCGGTGGCAATGATGGTCACATCGGTTCCCTCGTTCAGCATCACGGCTTTCCCGATCTCGAACTTTTGGTCCACAGGGGTGAAATTGGCCACTTTTGGTCTTCCAAATCGAAGATAGACCGGTCCATGGTGCTCGGCAATGGCTATGGTGGCAGCTTTGGTCTGGTTGAAGTCGCATGGGTTGATGACGGTCATGCCCGGCAACATTTTCATAAGGCCAATATCTTCCAAGATTTGATGCGTGGCCCCATCCTCACCCAAAGTGAGTCCGGCATGCGAAGCACATATTTTCACGTTCTTGTCCGAATAGGCAATGGATTGGCGGATTTGATCATAGACCCTTCCTGTGGCAAAATTGGCAAAGGAGGAGGCAAATGGGATTTTTCCCCCGATGGTAAGGCCGGCCGCAATGCCCATCATGTTGGCTTCGGCAATCCCCACCTGGAAGAAGCGTTCGGGATTTTCCGCAATAAAGGTCTCTATCTTCAATGATCCCACTAAATCGGCACAAAGGGCCACTACATTGGGATTGGTCCTGCCCAGTTCTGTCATTCCCGCACCATATCCGCTACGGGTATCCTGTTTTCCTTGATCTGTATATTTGGTCATCGTATCTTTTTCTGAATTAATAATCGCCTAAGGTTTCGGGGTTTTGTGACAATGCGTTGGCCAATTGCTCGTCATTTGGCGCTTTGCCGTGCCAAGCATGGGTGTGCATCATAAAATCCACTCCGTTGCCCATTTCCGTGGTCATCACGATACAAACGGGTTTTCCTTTTCCGGTCCTGCTTTTGGCTTCTTTTAAACCTGCTATGACCTGATCGAGGTCGTTCCCGTTTTCGATGTGCATCACATCCCAGCCAAAGGCCCTGAACTTGTCGGCCACGTCACCCAGTGGAAGTACTTCTTCCGTGGCTCCGTCAATTTGTTGTCCGTTTCGGTCCACAGTGGCAATGAGGTTGTCCACCTTATTACCTGCGGCATACATGATGGCTTCCCAATTTTGTCCTTCCTGTAGTTCCCCATCTCCGTGGAGGCTGAACACCAAATGATCGTCGCCGTTCAGTTTTTTGGCCAATGCCGCACCGATGGCAACGGACATGCCCTGTCCCAAAGACCCGGAGGCAACCCGAATACCGGGCAATCCCTCGTGTGTGGTGGGGTGTCCTTGCAATCTGGAATCGATCAACCTAAAAGTGTCCAGTTCCTCAACGGGAAAATAACCCCTTCGGGCCAGTACGCTATAAAAAACAGGGGAAATGTGTCCATTGGAGAGAAAGAAAAGGTCCTCGTCTTTCCCATCCATATCAAATCCTTCCTTTAGATCCATGATCTCGTTGTACAGGGCCACAAAAAATTCGGTACAGCCCAAAGATCCCCCGGGATGCCCGGAATTTACCTTGTGGACCATTCGCAAAATGTCCCTTCTGACCTGAACCACCAGGTCTTGCAATTCTTCAGTATTCGGCATTGTGTTTGTTTTAGGATATCAAAAATAACCGCATTCGTTCGGCTAAACAAGTGTAAAAGAATTATTTCACAAAAAGTGCCGTCCCATAAACTTTATTTTTTTGTTAAGGGATTGCGGAAAGGAGTTGGCTATATTTGCGGTCTTAAAGACAACCGTATTGAAGTTTACCTTAGTACAGAAGGACAATAAGAGCAAGGCAAGGGCAGGGGAGATCACCACTGACCACGGAACCATACAGACCCCTATATTTATGCCGGTGGGCACAGTGGCCTCGGTAAAGGGGGTACACCAGCGGGAACTGCGGGACGATATTGACCCGGACATCATTTTGGGAAACACCTATCACCTTTACCTGCGACCTGGAACTGGAATCTTGGAAGAGGCTGGAGGCCTGCACAAGTTCATGGGGTGGGACCGAAACATCTTGACCGATAGTGGGGGCTACCAAGTGTATTCCCTTTCGGGCAATAGGAAGATCAAGGAGGAAGGGGTGAAGTTCAAATCCCACATCGATGGTTCCAACCACTTTTTCAGTCCAGAAAGTGTGATGGAGATCCAGCGCACCATAGGTGCGGATATCATCATGGCTTTTGACGAATGTACACCATATCCGTGTGACTATCAATATGCCAAGCGTTCCATGCACCTTACCCATAGATGGCTGGACCGTTGTATCTCGCACTTGGAAAAGTTGCCGTTCAAATATGGGTATTCCCAAACTTTTTTCCCCATTGTTCAGGGTTCCACTTATAAGGACTTAAGAAAACAATCCGCAGAATATATTGCTTCGGTGGGTGCTGAGGGCAATGCCATTGGCGGACTGTCCGTGGGGGAGCCTGCGGAGGAAATGTACGAAATGGCAGAGCTGGTATGCGACATACTCCCAGAGGACAAGCCCAGATACCTCATGGGTGTGGGAACGCCCATCAATATATTGGAGAACATTGCCCTTGGGGTGGATATGTTCGATTGTGTGATGCCCACCCGAAATGCAAGGAACGGGATGTTGTTCACGGCACACGGAACCATCAATATCAAGAACAAAAAGTGGGAAAACGATTTTTCGCCTTTGGATGAAATGGGGATCACTTATGTGGACACTGAATATTCCAAGGCCTACCTAAGGCACTTGTTCGCTGCCAATGAGTATTTGGGCAAACAGATAGCCACCATCCACAACCTTGGATTTTATCTGTGGTTGGTGCGTACGGCAAGAGAACGTATTTTAGCAGGGGATTTCCAGGAATGGAAAACCATGATGGTTCAACAAATGGACAAGAGACTGTAATGCTTACCATACTTGATAGGTACATATTAAAGCGCTATTTGATCACCTTTATGGGCATGCTCATGCTTTTTGTGCCCATTGGGATCATGGCAAACTTGGCGGAGAAGATCGGTAAGATCATAGACAACGAGGCCCCTTTGTCCGAGGTCATTGTCTTTTACGGCAACTTTACCTTGGTGATCGGAAACCTGTTGCTCCCCATTTTTCTTTTTTTGTCCATCATTTTCTTTACCTCAAAATTGGCCAGCAATACGGAGATTGTGGCCATTTTAAGTTCTGGGGTATCCTATTCACGTTTTTTGAGACCCTATTTTATAGGTGCGACCTTGGTGGCCATCCTTATTTTCATGATGGGGATGTTCATTGTGCCCCATGCCAGTATCGGCTTCAATGAATTTGAATACAAATATTTCAAAAAGGGACGGAACGACAGGGTCACGGAAAATATCTTCAACCAGTTGAACGAAAGTGATTATATCTATGTCAGCAGTTTTGACCCCAACCGAAAAATTGGGTACAATTTTACCTACGAGCACTTTGATTCCATCCAACAGTTGGACTATAAGATTTCCGCCAGTAACATCCGATGGGTGGACACCGACAGTATCTATAGGCTTACCAATTATGTGAACCGAAAAGTGAGGAACGGGGTGGAACTCATCCAGACCAAGAGCAGGTTGGATACCATTTTTGCATTTGAGATAGACGACCTGACACCGGTTTCCTATGTGGCGGAGACCAAAAACCTTTTTGAACTCAATGATTTTATCGATGACCAACGAAGAAAAGGCGCATCCAACATCAATGCCTACGTGCTGGTGAAGTACAAACGTTGGGCACTTCCCATAGCGGCCTTTATCCTTACGGTGATAGCCGTTGCGGTATCTTCGGTAAAAAGAAGAGGGGGCATGGGCCTCAATTTGGCCTTTGGGATAGGAGTGGCCTTTGTGTATATTTTCTTTGATAAGGTGTTTGGTACACTGGCCGAGCAGTCTGGCTTTTCACCACTTTTGGCGGTGCTCATCCCCAACCTTATTTTTGGGGCCTTCGCCGTTTATATGCTGATGAAGGCCAAACGATGATGGTAAAAAATGGTTCATGTGCCCCGCGTTAAAAGCATGGGACAATGGCACAGGTAACCTATAAAGTTTTATATTTGTCCCCATTATTTTTATTGAAAACAGCAACTTTCCATGGAATATCTAGAATTTGAACTTCCCATAAAGGAACTTGAAGACCAACTTCAAAAATGTATGATCATAGGGGAAGAAAGTGAAGTAGATGTCACAGAGACCTGTTCGCAGATCGAGAAAAAACTGGAAGAAACCCGCAAGGAGATATACAAGAACCTGACGGCATGGCAACGTGTCCAGGTTTCAAGGCACCCCAACAGGCCTTATACCATGGATTACATAAGGGCCATTTGTGGGGATACCTTCCTGGAACTGCACGGGGACAGGAACGTGAAGGACGACAAGGCCATGATAGGCGGCCTCGGCAAGATCGGGGACCAAAGCTATATGTTCATCGGCCAGCAAAAAGGATACAATACCAAAACAAGGCAATACCGAAACTTTGGTATGGCCAACCCGGAAGGCTACCGAAAGGCCCTTCGGTTGATGAAATCCGCAGAGAAGTTTGGCATTCCCGTAGTCTGCTTTATTGATACCCCTGGGGCATATCCAGGCATAGAGGCGGAAGAACGTGGACAGGGAGAGGCCATTGCACGGAATATTTTGGAAATGACTCGCCTGAAAGTGCCGATCATTGTCATCATCATTGGTGAAGGCGCCTCTGGAGGTGCACTGGGCATTGGCGTAGGGGACAAGGTACTTATGTTGGAGAACACATGGTACTCCGTGATTTCCCCAGAATCCTGCTCTTCCATTTTATGGAGAAGTTGGGAATACAAGGAACAGGCCGCCGAAGCATTGAAGCTGACCGCTGCCGACATGAAAAAGCAGAAATTGGTGGACGAAATCGTGAAGGAGCCTCTTGGCGGTGCACATGCCAATAGGGAAAAAACCTTCGAAACGGTCAAGAACAAAATTTCTTCCCATTACGAAGAACTCAAAAAGTTATCACCAAAAGACCTAGTGAAGGCCCGCATGGAAAAATACGCCACAATGGGCGTGTTCAGCGAGTAATTCTTGTTTTTCAGAGGTTAACTTTTTTTATTAGGTTTTATCCTCGCTTTTTTTTATGTTATCAACAGGTATTCAAAGTTATCAACAAGCGTATTGTTGAACACCTGTGAAAATCGTATTCATCCGAATTAAAGTTAACTAAAAGTTAATTAGCTACTTTCGCATTCATGGAAAAACCTAGCCCCATCGTAGCACATAGAGTGAACAAGTCAACCCTAATCAGTCTTGAAAGAGGGAAAATACCCCCTCAATCCGTTGATTTAGAGGAAGTTGTTTTGGGTGCTATGATGATTGACAAGAAGGGTGTGGATGAGGTGATCGATATCCTTCATCCTGACGTTTTCTACAAGGATGCCCATAAATACATCTACGAGGCCATCTTCAAGTTGTTCGAATCCTCGGAGCCGGTGGATTTATTAACCGTTTCCTCACAATTGAAGAAAGATGGCCGATTGGAGGCCGTGGGAGGGGATTTTTACCTGATCAAACTCACCCAAAAAGTTGCTTCCTCGGCGCATATTGAATTCCACGCTAGGATTATCCTTCAAAAGTATATCCAAAGGAGCCTCATCAAGATTTCCAGTGAGATCATCGAGGAGGCCTATAGTGAATCCACGGATGTATTCGACCTTTTGGACAATGCGGAGGCCAAATTGTACGAGGTTACCCAAGGAAACTTGAAACGCTCTGCGGAAACGGCCCAGAACTTGGTGATCCAGGCCAAAAAGAAAATTGAGGAAATCTCCAACAAGGAAGGTCTGAGCGGAATCCCATCCGGATTTGATAAACTTGACAAACTTACCTCTGGTTGGCAGCCCAGTGATTTGATCATTGTGGCAGCACGTCCAGGTATGGGTAAAACGGCCCTTACCTTGTCCATGGCCCGAAACATTGCCGTTAATTCAGGGAATGGGGTCGCTTTTTTCTCTTTGGAGATGTCATCGGTGCAGTTGATCACCCGTTTGATTTCTTCGGAAACCGGGCTTTCTTCGGAAAAATTAAGGACAGGGAAATTGGAAAAACACGAGTGGGAACAATTGAACGTTAAGGTCAAGGCTTTGGAAAAAGCACCTTTGTTCATTGATGATACCCCATCACTTTCCATTTTTGACCTTCGTGCGAAGGCACGCCGATTGGCATCGCAACACAAGATCAAGCTGATCATCATTGACTACTTGCAGTTGATGACGGCCGGGGGAAGCCAAAAAGGAGGAAACCGTGAACAGGAGATATCCACCATTTCCCGAAACCTGAAGGCACTGGCCAAGGAATTGGATGTGCCGGTCATTGCACTCTCCCAGCTTTCCAGGGCGGTGGAGACCCGTGGGGGCAGCAAAAGGCCCATTCTTTCGGATTTGAGGGAATCTGGAGCCATTGAGCAGGATGCCGATATTGTATCGTTCATCTACAGGCCCGAATACTATAAAATTGACGAATGGGACGATGAAGAGCGCACCCCGACCCAAGGTCAAGCCGAGTTTATTGTGGCCAAGCACCGTAATGGTGGCTTGGATAATATTAGGTTAAAATTTGTGGGTGCTCTGGGTAAATTTGATAACTTGGATGACTTTGATTCCCCGTTCGAATTCCAATCGAAGATGAACGCGGATGAGGAAAATCCCTTTGCAACGCCAAAATTCCCAAGTGCGGATGAAGCTTTTGGCAGCGCAATGAACAGTGACGATGACCCAGATGACAATGACGTGCCGTTTTAAAAAAACTACTTTTCTGTCACCTCGAGCGCAGTCGAGAGGTCTACTTTTTCTAATTCTTTTATTTTCATTACAATCTTTTGCTTCAGTTATCCTTATCCCCATGGATGCCGAAGGCCAGGAAAACCATTTGAAGGCTTACGGGATTACCTATTGGGTGCTTTCCAAACAGCAAAAGGTACAATGGTTGCTCAACTACCGTGGAGGCTCTTTTTTATTGCCCGATGGGGATGCCATTCGAAAGGAATGTCAAATCCGTGGGGTTTCTTTTGAAATACTTACTGACGGACAGGCCGAACAGATCTTGGACGAGATCAGCAGTCCGTCCCAGAACCAAGATGCGGTCGTTTTGGAAAAGGCGCCCAAAATTGCGGTGTATTCCCCCAAGGAAAATCAGCCGTGGGACGATGCGGTGACCATGGTGCTCACCTACGCCGAGATTCCCTATGTGACCATCTATGATGAAGAGGTGTTGGGCGATAAATTGGCATTGTACGATTGGTTGCATTTGCACCATGAGGATTTTACCGGGCAATACGGCAGGTTCTATGGGGCGTATAGATCGGTTCCGTGGTATATTGAAGCCAAGGAACAAGCCGAGGAATTGGCGCGGGAATTGGGCTATGCAAAAGTTTCCGATGAGAAATTGGCAGTGGCCCTCAAAATACGGAACTACGTAATCGGTGGCGGTTTCATGTTTGCCATGTGTTCGGCAACGGATAGCTTTGATATTGCTTTGGCGGCGGAAAATGTGGACATCTGCGAACCCATGTTCGATGGCGACCCTTCGGATGCCAACTATCAGGCGAGGCTGGATTATGGCAACACTTTTGCCTTTACCAATTTTATCTTGGAACGAAACCCCCTGAAATACGAGTTTTCATCCATCGACATGACCGTGAAACGTGGAAATGTGCCCAAGGAGTCCGATTATTTTTCTTTGATGGAGTTTTCGGCCAAATGGGATCCCGTGCCCACCATGCTGACACAGAACCATACCAGTTTGGTGAAAGGGTTTATGGGACAGACCACAGCTTTCACGAGAAACGAGATAAAGCCTACCGTGATGGTTCTGGGAGAGAACAAGATCAATGGGGAGGCCCGATACATCCATGGCATCAAGGGCAAGGGTTTCTTTACTTTTTATGGGGGACACGACCCAGAAGATTACCAACATAGGGTAGGGGACCCCAAAACGGAATTGGAGCTGCATCCTACTTCGCCGGGGTACCGTTTGATTTTGAACAATGTGCTTTTCCCTGCCGCCCGAAAGAAAAAGCAAAAGACCTAGCTCAACTTTTCCTTGAAAAAGGCAATGGTCCGCTCCCATGCCAAGTCTGCGGCAGCTTGATCAAAGCGAGGGGTCGTATTGTTGTGGAACCCATGGTTCACCTCGGGATAAAAATGGGCCTCATATGCTTTTCCCAGTTCCTTCAATTTTGTTTCATATGCTTCCCATCCAGCATTCACACGTTCATCCAATCCGGCATAATGGATCAATAAAGGGGCATTGATCTGGGCTACTTCATCCTCGGCGGGCTGACCTCCATAAAAGGGAACGGCAGCTGCAAGGTCTGGAAGCTTTACGGCCATCATATTGGAAATCCATCCACCAAAACAGAAACCGACCACACCGACTTTTCCATTACAATCTTTATGGTTTTTGAGGTAATTGAAGGCAGCGATGAAGTCTTCCAACATTTCGTCGCGGTCCCGTTGGCGTTGCAATGTCCTTCCATCGTCATCATTGCCGGGATATCCGCCAAGGGGTGTCAGGGCATCTGGGGCCAAGGAAATGAACCCGGCCAGTGCGGCCCTTCGTCCAACATCTTCTATATAAGGATTGAGTCCCCGATTTTCATGTACCACAACGATACCGCCCAGTTTGCCCGTGGCATCTTTGGGTTTGGATAGCAATCCACGGATCTCGCCGCCACCCTTTGGAGAATCGTACGTGATAAATTCGGAATCGAGCCTAGGGTCATTGGGTGGAACCAACAGTGTATCCACATAGTTGGGCATCATAAAACTCAACAGGGAGCCCATGGTGATGCCTCCTACGGCATACACGGAGAGTTTTTCCATAAATTCCCTCCGGTCCAACTTGTTGTGGGCATAATCATCATATAGGTCAAAGACCTCTTGTTTGATATCTTCTTTTTTTAAGGGTGCCATATCGTTGCTTTTGGTTGAATGTCCTTGAAGATACAAATTTTACCAAAGCAACTTATTGCAAGCTAGGTAAATAGAAAAGTTTTATAGTAGTTTTTCCAACACCCGCTCCACCCCGAACTCGTTATTGCTCACGGTTTCGTATTTGGCCACCTTTTTGACATTGGGATGGGCATTGGCCATCGCAAAACTATAATTGGAGAGCTGCATCATTTCAAGGTCGTTGTTGTAATCCCCGAAGACCATGACCTGGTTCGCTGCAATCTGGTGTTGGTCCATGACCTTCTGAAGTGCAAAGCCCTTGTGTGCGTTCTTGTGCGAAACATCCACCCAATTGGCTCCGGACACCTTTACCTTGAGGTGGTCCTCCAGTTGCTTTACGGTAGGATAGATGTATTTTTCGGAATCCTCAAAATGATAAATGGCTATTTTGAGCACTTCGGCCTCCACTGCAGTCTGGTCCTTGACAATGTCAAATTCGGAATAGTACTCGCGTAGCATGGTCAAGAAGGCATCGGAAGCGTCGTTGGCATAAGCATTGTATTGTCCGCAGAGCACCGGGTGTACATCCTTGAGCGGCCTTACAATGTCGAGGATACGACCCACTTCTTCCTTGTTGATGGGCGTGGTCAACAGGACTTTGTCCTGCTGTTTGATGAGGGCACCATTTTCGGCAATTACAATAATATCATTTTTGATGGGTTGCAATTTATCCACCATACTATTGTACTGCCTACCACTGGCGGCCACGAAAATGATGTCCTTTTTCTTGAGTTCTTCAAAAATTTCAAAAAATCTGGGGCTTACTTCATGTTTGGAGTTCAACAAGGTACCATCCATGTCGGTCACCACCATTTTGATCTGCGATAAATCCATTTTCAAGAAATTAAGCTGCAAAGGTATTCCTTATTCAGGGAACGGCAGGACCACTTTTGGTAAACTTTATATTAATTTCGTTGGGAAAGAATTGTTTGTCCATGGACTTTTACCAGAAAGAAATACAATTGCGCTCCTATTCCAGGGGGTTTCATTTGATCACGGATACCATTTTGAATGCCCTTCCCGAAATCAAGAGAGTTGAAATGGGAATGTTGCAGGTGTTCATCAAGCATACTTCGGCCAGTTTGACCATCAATGAGAATGCCGACCCTACGGTGCGGACCGATTTTGAGAGCCATATCAATACAATGGTGCCCGAAAATGCACCTTATTATATACACAATTATGAGGGACCGGACGATATGCCCGCACATATCAAAGCATCTCTGATGGGGGCTTCGGTACAGATACCTATAACCAGAGGACGTTTGAACTTGGGCATTTGGCAGGGCATCTATCTTTGTGAACACCGGAACCATGCTTCGGGAAGGAAGTTGGTTGTCACGGTTTTAGGCGTTTAATCTGTAGATTTATAGTATTTTGGATAAGAATATTGGTAGATTGCCAATACATGATAAAAGAATAAAATGTTTGATGGGCATTCCTGGTCACGCATTGTTTTATAAAAAGTGAGACATGAGAGGATTGATTATATTCCTTATTCTACTTCCAAGCCTATCCGGGTTATATTCCCAGCAATTCGTAACCGGACGTTTATTAGATTCGATTTCCAATAATCCCGTGGTTTTTGCCAGTATTATTATAAAAGGATCTACCCAAGGGGTAATCTCCAATGAAGATGGTAGTTTTAGAATACCCATAGCATTAAAGAACCAATATGATGAATTGGTGATTTCATCCATTGGTTATGAATCTATTGCAATCTCATTGGACACTTTATTTGAAGACCGTATTAACTACATATATGTTATGCCCAAAACCATCCAATTGGAAGGGGCCACTGTAATAAGCTACACGGATAATACTCTTGCAAAAAGAATAGTAAAAAAAGCGATTAGGGGTATACCGGAAAATTTTCCAACCGAGCCATTTTCGGTTGTTGGATATTATCGAGATTATCAGCAAGATAGTCTGAAGTATGTTAACCTTAATGAGTCTATTGTGGAAATACAGGACAAAGGGTTTAATAAAAAGGATCAGAAGACCACTGATTTTAAAATATATTATTTGGTCAAGAATCAAGACTTTCCAAGGGATAGTATTTCTAGTATGTCCTATGATTATGAGCATCAAAATAAGATTGTAAAAAGCGGGTATCTTCCTTCCTACAATGGAAATGAGTTGATTATCTTAAGAGTACATGATGCCATAAGGAACTACAACTATGATTCATATTCGTTCATTTATAAAATGAAAAGGGATTTTGTCAGGAACCACCAATTTTCTATGGGTAAAGATGCTTATCTAGATGGGGAATGGTTGTACCGGATAAACTTTGAAACTATTGAGGATAAAACGAAAGTGCAGGGTCAAATTGTAATTTCAAAGCATGATTTTGCAATTTACGGGTTGGATTATATTGCATATCAGATGCCAGATTTGAAAACTGAAGCGGGCAATTTTGATTTGAACGAATCCGATATGATTTTTCAGATTCATTCGGAATATAGGCCATATAAGAGTAAAATGTATCTGAATTACCTATCGTTTGGCAATGGTTTCACGGTAAGATTACCTCCTGTCTTTATGTTGGATAATATTCGTATTGACCCAAACAACAAGGTGGCATGGTTGGAATTTAATAACACTTTGGATATGGCATCTGCCAAGGATTCCAATCATTATAAACTGTTTTTTAGGGAACGTGATATTCCTTTTAAGGTGTTGACAGGCCATGGAGAGGCGAACAAAGTTTTGCTCCGGCCTTTGTTTGAATCAGAAAGAGATGAGCAACTGTTTTATGGTGCTGCTCAGGATGCAATTCAAAAGTCAGATCTTAAAGAGGTTGTTTTCAAAATAAAAGGACTAAAGGATGTTCATGGCAATATATTGGGTTATTCGGATAAAAAAGAATACGAGCAATTCAGGGAGTTCTTTACCCAAAAAATAATCCTTGGTTCAAATAATGATTCTGTTGGTTTTTATATGGATCAAAATAAACCATTATTTCAAAGCTCAACACCTATTGAAATTAAGGATTCAATTCAGGGGTATTGGATGAATACACCTCTTAAAGAAGTGAGGTGGTCGTATTGAATACTTTTTTAATATGGTTTGAATCATATAAAATAAAAGATCCCGCACAAGGCGGGATCTCAATAAGCGGGGTAAGTTTATATTTAACCTTTACTTTACTCTTTCAACGATGGCCTTGAAGGCATCTGGATGGTTCATGGCCAAATCCGCAAGAACTTTCCTGTTCAGTTCTATTCCGTTGGATTTTACTTTCCCCATAAATTGAGAGTAAGACATTCCGTGCAATCTGGCACCTGCATTGATACGGGTGATCCATAGGGAACGGAAATTGCGTTTTTTGGTCTTTCTGTCACGGTAAGCATAAAGCATTGCTTTTTCTACCGCGTTTTTGGCTACTGTCCAAACGTTTTTACGTCTTCCGAAGTAACCTTTGGCTTGCTTCATCACTTTTTTTCTTCTAGCGCGTGAAGCAACTGAGTTTACTGATCTTGGCATAATGTTTCATTTTTTTGTAGCAGGCGTCCCGAATACGGGAACTTGATTGGCCCAACTCCAGGGTTAATAAATAAATGTACCGGTGGAACAACTATTTTAATCGCAATTGTTCCATTACGCTGTTCTCATCCGATGGGTGAACCAATGTGGAATGAGTCAGCTTTAGCTTACGCTTCTTCGATTTTTTTGTCAGGATGTGACTCTTGAAAGCGTGCTTTCTCTTGATTTTACCAGAACCTGTCAGCTTAAAACGCTTCTTGGCACTGGATTTTGTTTTCATCTTAGGCATTTTCCTAGTATTTAACTCCGCTTATTTTTGCTGAACAAAGTTCAGTTTGTTCTATTTTTTCGATGTTTTTGGGGCAAGGAACATGGTCATTCGTTTACCCTCCAACTTTGGCATCTGTTCCACTTTTCCGAATTCTTCCAGCTCCTGTGCCAATTTTAACAACAATATCTCGCCTTGGTCCTTATAGACGATGGAACGGCCTTTGAAAAAGACGTAGGCTTTCAGTTTGGCGCCGTCTTTTAGGAATTTTTCGGCATGTCGCTTCTTGAACTCATAATCGTGGTCGTCCGTTTGCGGTCCAAACCGTATTTCCTTGATGACAACCTTGGTTGCCTTCGCCTTCAATACCTTGTCCCGTTTCTTTTGCTCATAGAGGAACTTTTTGTAGTCTATGATCTTGCAGACGGGCGGATTGGCGTTTGGTGAAATCTCCACCAGATCCAATTCCAGTTCACTGGCCTT
Source organism: Flagellimonas amoyensis (assembly GCF_003058265.1). Classification (GTDB taxonomy): domain Bacteria; phylum Bacteroidota; class Bacteroidia; order Flavobacteriales; family Flavobacteriaceae; genus Flagellimonas; species Flagellimonas amoyensis. The sequence continues at coordinate 2,813 of NZ_QBUK01000015.1, read as the reverse complement.
TTCCCTTGCTTTGGAAATGGGATATACCCCGATTTCCACATTGTCTCCAACAAGCCTCACTTCTGGAGCGGTAATCTTTTCATTGATATTGTGAGGGTTCTTGTTTTCCCTCCTGGGTTGGGGCTTAAATCTTCTTCGTATTGCTATGACGTGTACTTTTTAGTTAAACTTAATTTTTTAGAACGACTTTAAGGTACTATTTATTTCAGTAGTTACCAAGTCGGAAAATGCATCTAAGCTCAAACTGCCCAAATCCTCGCCGCCGTGCCTTCTTACTGAAAGGGTTCCGGATGCTTCTTCCTGTTCACCAACGATGAGCATGAAGGGGATTTTCTTGAGTTCGGTCTCACGGATTTTTTTTCCTACGGTCTCGTTCCTCTTATCAATGAGCGCGCGAATTTCGTGATTTTCCAATGAATTCAAAACTTTTTCAGCATATTTTTCGTGTTTCTCACTGACGGGCAGTATAATAGCCTGTATCGGAATCAGCCATAACGGGAAGTTGCCCCCAGTGTGTTCCAATAGCAGGGCCACAAAACGTTCCATGCTTCCAAAGGGCGCCCTGTGTATCATCACGGGACGGTGGAGTTCATTGTCGCTACCTTTATAGGTAAGATCAAATCGCTTGGGGAGGTTGTAGTCCACTTGGATAGTGCCCAGCTGCCAGTTCCTGCCGAGGGCATCCTTTACCATAAAGTCCAGTTTCGGACCATAAAAAGCGGCCTCGCCACTTTCCACCACATAGTTCAGGCCTTTTTCCTCTGCGGCATTGATGATGGCCTGTTCCGCTTTTTCCCAATCTTCCGTATTACCTATATATTTCTCTGGGTTGTCCAGGTCACGTACGGATACCTGGGCCGTAAAATTATTGAAGCCCAAAGAGTTCAATACATATAAGGTAAGGTCGATCACATTTTTGAACTCATCGTTCAACTGTTCCGTAGTACAGAAGATGTGGGCATCATCTTGAGTAAATCCTCTAACGCGAGTCAAACCATGCAACTCCCCACTTTGTTCGTACCTATATACTGTGCCAAATTCCGCATAGCGCTTGGGCAGGTCCTTATAACTGAAAGGGCTGCTGTTGTATATCTCGCAGTGGTGTGGACAGTTCATCGGTTTCAGTAGAAACTCTTCGTCCTCCTTGGGAGTGCGGATCGGTTGGAAACTGTCCTCTCCATATTTGGCATAATGCCCGGAAGTCACATAAAGTTCCTTTTGGCCAATATGTGGGGTCACCACCATTTCATAGCCCGCTTTCTTTTGGGCCTTCTTTAAAAACTGTTCCAAGCGTTCCCGAAGGGCGGCGCCTTTGGGCAACCATAAAGGAAGACCTTGTCCCACTTTTTGGGAAAAGGTGAACAGTTCCAGTTCCTTGCCCAATTTTCTGTGGTCCCTTTTCTTGGCCTCTTCCAAAAGTTCCAGATATTCGGTAAGGTCCTTCTGTTTTGGGAAGGAAATTCCATAAACACGGGTCAACTGCTTGTTGTTCTCGTTCCCCCTCCAATAGGCCCCGGCAACGCTCAACAACTTAATGGCTTTTATAATGCCAGTGTTTGGGATATGCCCACCGCGACAAAGGTCGGTAAAGGTGCTATGGTCACAAAAGGTAATGGTCCCGTCCTCCAAGTTTTCAATAAGCTCTACCTTATATTCATTGCCTTGGTTCTTGTAATAGTTAAGGGCATCCGCTTTGGAAACGCTCCTCATTTTATAATCAAACTTCCCGCGGGCAATTTCCAAGGCTTTCTTTTCAATTTCGGGTAAATCTTTTTCGGAGATGGATTGGTCGCCAAAATCTACATCATAATAAAAGCCGTTGTCAATAGCTGGTCCAATGGTCAGCTTAATACCGGGGTACATTTCCTCCAAGGCTTGAGCCACCACATGCGATGTGGAATGCCAGAAAGCTTTTTTTCCTTCATCATCATTCCATGTATATAAAGTAAGGGAGCCATTTTCCGTTAGAGGGGTTGTGGTCTCCACAGTCGTATCATTGAATTTGGCAGAAATAACATTCCGTGCCAAGCCTTCACTAATACCTTTGGCAACGTCCATGGGCGTAGTTCCCTTCTCTACTTCTTTTACAGCACCATCTGGTAGTGTGATCTTTATCATGTGGTTTAAACTTCTAAGTTTTACTTTCGAGAGGACAAAGATAATATCTTGTATAGATGCCACAATACCTACATATTATATATACATGAATATTCCACATATAACAAGGTGGATTTAATTGGTTTTTATGGCTTGATATAATAAGAAAGGTTTGGTTGTTTTGAAGTTTTAAAAAAAGTTGTATTTTTATAGGCTTTGTTTTCAGCGATTTGAATGTAAATATGCTGTAAAGTCAAAAAAAACACTTGTATATTATCGAAAGGGTGTTACATTTGCAGCCCGAAAAACAACAAAGGGTTTGTTTTTTAGGATAGTTCAACAGCTCATTGACATACTGTTTTGATAAGTCGGAAAGGCTAGAAAAAAATATCAAAAAAAGCATTGTGTAATCAAAAAAAGCATTTTACATTTGCAGCCCGAAAAACACCGAGGTGTTCTAAGGGAAAGTTCTTGTAAAATGATTGTTTTGAGACCAAGAAAAAGCTTTGATATTTTTTTTCAAAAAAAGCTTGCCGGTTTAAAAAACAGTTGTAGATTTGCAGCCGCTTAACCGACAGGTTGTGCGGTCAAAGCCGAGTGAGGATTGATTTAATGAGATTGAAACTCGGTTTTAGAACAAAGAAGTTCATATACATATTGCAATAGACAGCGTAAGAAAAGAATAGAACCATTTTGATGTCAAGGACTGGGAATTG
>NZ_QBUK01000014.1 GCF_003058265.1 Flagellimonas amoyensis | reverse complement strand
TTTTCCCACATATTTTATCGGAACACCAAAAAATCACGTAGGACGTTATATGTCACAACTTGTACTATAATTTACATTATGTAAAATAGTAAATCAGAAAACCCACTATCCCTCACCATGCGCTACGCTAAAATCATCAACGGAATCTTGGCTTTGTGCAGCACTTCCCGCACCGCATTCGTTTGGAACGCAAACGTTCGGCTTGGTCCCTTGGGCATGCACAGCAGTTGCGTCTGCGTCCGGTTCACATAACTGATCAGCGCATCCAAGGCCGTCACACTTTGGGTAAACACATACGGAATGGTCCGTTGCCACGGGTATGCCGGCTGTTCCGTTTGCCCGGTCTGCGGGTTAATGTCGAACAAACGCACGGCGCTCTGGCTGTCCTTCTTCAAGTCCATGATGATATGTTTCCCCTTTTCGTTCAGGTTTTGGCCAAAGACCCCCAAATGCAGCTCATCAAACGAGCCCAATCGTTGGCCTTCGCCAAAAACAAAGATGTTGGTGGCATTCGTCTGGTCGATCACAAATTCGGTGATGCTTTCCCCCAAAATGCCCATTCTGTTCCGCCGCTTGCCCATCACCAGCACATCGGGCTTCACCAGGGCCAGATAATCCCGGATACGGTGCCTCACATTGCCGTATTCCAGTCTGTGGCCCATGGGTATGTGTTCCCTGTGCTTCTGGTACTGTGCAATCAGTGTTTCGATCTCCGCTAGCGCATCCGCTGTGGACTGCCCAGCGGATTTCACATGGAACACCTCCAAAGTGCCGCCCAGCCGCTTGGTGAGTTGCACCGCATTGTACAGCACCAACTCTGGGTTGTCCATCAGGTCCAATAAAACGGAAACACGGTAATCCGGGGTGTTTTGTGGCGTCTCCATAGCGTTCATGTTAGGGATTTCACTCCATAAGTTAGCATCAAATCCATTAACAATCAGCTATTTAACGTTTTGTTGACAGAAAAATGCGGACTTGTCAAAATCTGGGCACCCAAATTGGGAAAGGCGCAGTTTTTCCTTAGAAAAGATGCTTGAATTTCTTCACCCAACGGATGGGAATCCGGTACGGGGCGTAGCGTAACGGCACATCCAGCCATGTGCCCCGCCTCACCACGGATTTGCTGTGGGAAAACAGGTCAAAGGAATGCTTGCCGTGATACCCGCCTATGCCGGAACTGCCGACACCGCCAAACGGCAGGTCCTTGTTGCTGATGTGCACCACCGTGTCGTTGATGGTCCCGCCGCCGAAGGGATATTGCGCCATGAGTTGCTTTTGGAACTTTTTGTTGCTGGAGAACACATAAAATGCCAACGGTTTGTCATATCGGGACAGGTTTCGGTGCAGTTCCTCTTCGGTTTCATAGGAAATGATGGGCAGAATGGGCCCAAAGATCTCCCCTTGCATCACAGGGCTCCCCCAATCGGGTTCGTCCACCAAAGTGGGCTCCACATAGCGTTCCCCATCATCACAGGCACCCCCAAAAAGAAGCTGCTGTCCTTCAAGCATTGCTTTAAGTCCCTGATAGTGTTTTGCTGTGGTAATGCGTGCAAAATCAGTGGATTGCTTGATGTTCTGCCCGTAAAATGCAGTGATTTGAGCCTTCAAGGCCACCACCAAGGCATCTTTTTGGGTCTTGTGGACCAGGATATAATCGGGAGCGATGCAGGTCTGCCCCGCATTGATGAACTTGCCCCACGCTATCCGTTTTGCGGCGAGGGACACGTTGGCCGAACCATCCACGATACAGGGGTTTTTTCCACCAAGTTCCAAGGTGACCGGGGTCAGGTGTTCCGCTGCGGCTTTATAGACAATCTTGCCCACCTGTGTGCTGCCCGTGAAAAAGATATACTCCCATTTTTCGGCCAAGAGCTGGGTGGACACCTCCACTCCCCCTTCCACCACGGCCACATATTCCGAAGGAAACACCTTTTGGATGATGGATGCGATAATCGCGGATGTATGGGGACTGAGTTCGGACGGTTTCAACACGGCGGTGTTGCCAGCGGCCAAGGCCCCGACCAAGGGGGCAATGGTGAGCATGAAGGGATAGTTCCATGGGGCCATGATCAATGTCTTTCCGTAGGGTTCGGGCTGGATCCATTCGCTGGAGGGAAAATTGGTCCAAGAAGGCGCCACTGGAGTTGGTCGGCCCCACTCCTCCACGTTTTGGATGGCATGTTTCAGTTCGGCAAGCACCAACTGCGTTTCCGTGGCCAGGCTCTCGAACCGCGGTTTTTTGAAATCGGCATAAATGGCATCACAAATAGCATCTTCCTGTGCCAAGATTTCCTGCCGCAACCGTTTCAGGGCTTCTTTTCGAAACTGGATATCCTTCGTCTGCTGGGTGGCAAAAAAGGCGTTCTGGGACTGGACCAACTGCTGGATCATAAGCGGTTCTTAGATTCCCTTAAATATAAACGAAACCGCCACAAAAGAAAAGCACCGATATAAAATCGGTGCTTTTGTGTTATTTAGATTTGTGATGGGTCTCGATTGAAATCTGTCAGTTCGAGTGATTTTTCGAAAGAAAAATTGTATCGAGAACCAGGATTTCAAGTCCAAAACCGGTTCTCGATATAAAATTCCCCTAGAATTTCACTCGAACTGACGGTTTTGTCACAACGAACTATTCCAAGGTTATGACCTCGCTGGCCCCGTTGGGATAGATCAGCGTGGCCTTGTCATCACACTCGCCATTGCCAAAGTCCACGGTCACGGCCAATCCGTTCTTGGCAACCACCATGCTGCCGCTGCTCACATATTCACAGGGCGAGGTCATCTGAAGGTCTTCCAAGGTTTCCACTGCATAAACATCCGCATCGATTTGTACCGTCCAGTCACCGGAAAGCGTGAAAGTGACGCTGCTCAGGTCTTCGCTGAATGCAATGCCAAAGGTTTTTTCCCCGGTCTCACTGATGGTGCTGCCGTCTTCCAGTTCCACGGACATATCGCTCGTCACGGTGAACGAAACCGAATTTTGGTCGGTAGCAGTGTTCACCACAAAGGTCCGTGTACCGTTGATCTTGATGGTGCCCACATAGAAATCCGTGTAGGTCGCCGTGAAGGAGGCACTCCCCTCTCCCACTGCATAAGCCACGGAAACGGTACCGTTCACATTCTCGGTGCCATTGAGCACACAATTGTTAAAAGTGGCCACAAACCCGGTTTCGGAGTATTCGGCGGTATAACAATCGTTCTCCCTTGCCGTGAAGGATTTGGCGGTATCGCCCATGTACAGCTCCGCAAGGGCACTATCGGCGGCCCCCGCAATGTCGTCTGTCATTAAAATGGTCTGTAGTTCTGCGGAGGTCATTGTTTCACCATCGCCGGACATACCGTCCTCACTACAGGATTGAAAAGCAATAAGGGCCATACCCATATAGGCAATGGCTTGGATTTTTTGTGCAATTCTGTTCATGGATAACTTTAGTTAAGTGTTTACGGTTGTCCAAACGGCAAAGAGCCCTATTTTAGTGCAGGTGACGCATAGAAATCGATGAAAGGTTAATTTTACCATAATGTTCTGATTGTCAAAATAAAAATGAGGTAATTTCGTTCTGGAAAAAATTGATTCCCATGCAATACCTGAACAAACAGATCGAAGCGATGGTCAAGCGGAAAAAATCCGGCTCCTTGGTGAAAAAGCAGATTTCCTGTGGTATTTTCCAAGATTTGGAGAACGTTGACAAGGATCTGAAGAAGGTGGAAAACAAGGACTAAGACTCCTTTTTTTCTGTGGCCTGAGCCCCATAGACCATTCTGTTCCCTCCCATTATCTTCCGCTCACAGGAGGAATAAGTGCAATTTCATCATAAGAGTTTATGATTTCATGGTCTTCTGCATAATTGTGGTTCACCGCCACGGCCATGGAGGATATCCTATTGAGTTCCGGGTAAGTTCCCGATAAAAAAATCTTCAATTCCCCAACGGTCTTGGGAATTTTTTTTCCCGTTATGCTGGATGTGGGGACAGATAGCGTGGGACTTCCCACAATGTCCTTTACGATTCCGAACAAAAGTATTGTCATAATATCAACCTATTTTCTGTTAGTGGTCTTTGGTTAGATAGGTTGGTATGGCATGTTCATTTGATGGGTTGAAATTACCAAAAATTATAGTGGGCCTTCCCATTTTAACAGGAACGGTATATTTTTAACTTTTCTTTAATTCAAATCAGCGATGCCAACATACTTTTCGATAAAATTGAGCGTTGTGCATGAAGAACCTTAACTTCTTATGAAAATGAAACACACACTTCAATATTTCTTGCTATTTTCCCTTACGCTTGTTCTTTTCTCTTGTGGCAATGCCGATGATGATGTAAGTTTTGACTTCAATGACAACGAACTGGGCATTGGCAAGGAACCGGACGATTGTTTGGGCTTTGACGATAATGAACTCCTTTTGTCCATCCAAGATGAATTCACTACCCTACCGGGCAAGGTTTCCATCCTGTTCAAGGTTTCCGACCTTCAGGGAAATCCAATTTCCGGATTGACAGCAGACCAGTTCACCATCTATGAACAAGGCCGGAACGATGATTGCTTCAATCTGATTTCCGCCTCGGAATCCCAGGCACGGATTTCCCCAAACTCCCAAGTGTTCAACAACAATACCCTTTTGGTACTGGATTTGAGCAACAGCGTTCTCGAAAGCAGTCTGGATGAATTGAAGGCCGCGTCCATCAGTTTCATCAACAATGTGATGCCTTCACCTGCGACAGAATCCTTCCAAATGGCCATTTATTGGTTTGATGGTGAGGATGAACTGCACCTGTTGAATCCCCTATCCTTTTCTGCAGAGGAACTAACGGCTTCCATCGAAGGGATTACAGCGGACATCAGCAACGACCCCTCCACGGACCTCTACGGTGCCGTCATCAAATCCACCCAAAAGGCAAAGGAATTGCTCAATCAAAATTCGGATGTGATCGGAGCCTCTTCGGTGGTCCTCTTTACAGATGGAACGGACCAAGCGTCCCGATACCGTGAATCCGATGCCCTAAAAGCCGTTAGGGAAGCTGATAGGAACATTTCCTATTTCACCATTGGTCTTGGTGCGGAAATCGACACGGAAGTACTGACCGAAATCGGGAAGACCGCCAGTGTATTCGCCGCCAACAAGGAAGAACTGGAAATCACCTTCAACCAGATATCCCAACGCGTGGCCGAGCAGGCCAACAGTTTCTACCTGTTCGAATACTGCACGCCCAAAAGGGACGGCAGTGGGGAAAGTAACCTTGTCATCCAACTTACGGATGGTAGTCAGCAAGGAGCCGTACAGACCAAGTTCAATGCCAAGGGCTTTACCGGAGGATGCGAATAGTCCATTTTTCATGCGTTTGTTTCTTTGGATAAATCCTTATCTTGGGCATCCATTAAACTGAACAAACTATGACATTTTTGAACAATGCTATGCGTATTTTCATATGCATCCTTTTTATGGGCGTAACACTTGGCCTTCATTCCCAGAAATCATATCCTTTGGAAGGCAGATGGGACTTGGAAATGGACTTTATGGGAAAAGCCGCTCCATCATGGCTGGAAATAAGACATTCGGGCAACGCAACCTTGATCGGTCGTTTTGTATTTGCGTTTGGAAGCGCAAGGCCCATATCGGAGGTCAAAACCTATGGGGACAACAAGTTTACCTTTAGCATTCCCAACCAATGGGAGCCCAAGGGAAGTGATATGATCTTTCATGGTGAATTGGCAGACGGAAAATTGAAAGGGACTATGGTCTACACCGACGGTTCCGTTCTCAACTGGACCGGTGTGAAGGCGCCTAAATTGGCCTACACGGAAAATCCGAAGTGGGACAAGCCCATCAATGTCTTCAATGGAAAGGACCTCAGCGGATGGCATGTGGATGGCGAAAAGAACCAATGGGTCGTAAAGGATGGTATCTTGACCAGCCCTGAATCCGGTTCCAACCTTATCACGGACGAAAAATTTGAGGATTTCAAACTGCATGTGGAATTCCGTTATCCCAAAGGGAGCAATAGCGGTATCTACCTTCGCGGCCGATATGAGCTTCAAATAGAGGACGACAAGGGGTTGGACCCTATGGACATCTATATTGGTGGCGTGTACGGTTTCTTGGAGCCCAATGAGAATGCGGCCAAAGACGCCGGAGAATGGCAGACTTACGACATTACCCTTATTGGTAGAAGGGTCACTGTGACCCTGAACGGCAAGACCGTGATCACTGACGCTACCATTCCTGGAATAACGGGAGGAGCATTGGACAGTAAGGAAGGGGAACCCGGACCGTTCATGATCCAAGGAGACCATGGGCCCATTGAGTACAGAAGCTTTGTGGTGACTCCCAGAAAAAAATAAAACGAAACTGTTATCAAGCAAAAGCCCGATACTAAAGTATCGGGCTTTGTTTTTTTATTGGACTTCCGCAGGTTTGATCTTGATGTTTCTCCATTTCACCCGGATGCCGCCACCATCGTGTATCTGAAGGGCAATGGCACCTTGTCCTTGTCCTATTTTCTCATCGGTGAGGTGTACCATTTCCACCCCGTTCAGCCAAGTGATCACATCAGGACCGTTCACACGGATCTTAAGTGTGTTCCATTCCCCTTCCTTCAATACTTTTTCCTTTTCCGGTTCAGGTTTGATAAGCCAACCTCGACCGTAGGATTCATAAATGCCGCCCGTGTGTAGCCCTGGTGGGGCTACTTCCACTTGCCAGCCACTTACCTTGGTCCCTTCAAAAGTGGAACGGATAAAAACCCCGCTATTGCCATCGGCTTCTTGTTTAAATTCCAAGGAAACTTCAAAATCTTTATAGAAATCTTTGGTGGATAAGTAACCATATTCGGCCTTTGGGCCACTTTCACAGATCAGTTCGCCATTTTCAACAAACCATTTTTCATCGCCATGAATGACCCAACCGTCCAAATTTTCACCATTGAACAGGTCTTTTGTTGGAGTCTGCGCCCATCCAGATTGAAAGGCCATAACAGATACAATTGCAGATAAGATCACTTTTTTCATAAGAATAGATTGATTAAGGAAGTGTAAGTTATGTAAATCCTTAGAAAACAATTAAAAATTTAGGGTTTTTAGCCCAACGGTTGTTCCATATGCACCAACAACGATTCAATTCCCCTTAACGACCTCTCACGGTCCAACTTTAAAATGTCATGGATGTTGTAAAAGAAATCATTCAGAACAGTGCCATAGGGCCACTTCCCAACAGCGGCAAAGCCATAGTGGCCGCCTTTTTCGTTGCCATTGTCTGCACTTTGTTGGTCATGTTGACCTTATTGATCTTATTTGGGTCAACCATCACCTTCCATTATGGGTACTAGCGAAAGATCAACCCATTCCCGAAATTCTGTTCTTCAATGGGCTTGGACAAATCCAATAAGGAACCATTGATTACTGCATGGGTGAGTTTCCCATCCTTTTCCAAAAAGAAGGTCGGGTTTGCTCCGGGCCAAAGTCCAAATGGACGCAACTCAAAATCCTCGTCCACCAAGATCAAAGGCACATCTGTGAAGGCCTTTTTTTCGGGCAGGATAGTTTTGACATAGGCCACGCCCTCTTTCAACAGTGCCAATGGCTTGGCAATATGGCCCACTTTGGCCATTTTTGGGGGCACAATTTTGTATCCTGTGGCATCAAAGGTCTCATATCCGTAAAATGTGGAAAGATCTCCTTGGTCACCCACAGAACCCCTATAATAAAAATCATCATGCCCGTTCAGGTCCACCTCGTTCCTGAAAACACCTAGGTCAATGATATAGTCCTTACCCAAAAGTTCGTAAGTGGCATTTTCTATCTTCAGGTCGAACAATTGTCGGTCGTTATGGGGGATTTTCTCGTAATCCGCAACAGGGATATCCTTGTAGGTCCCCTTGGCAATGGTGTACAATGCGGATAGAATGGACACATAGTTCAGTTTACGTATTTCCTGCTTCTCGGGGTCATTGGTGAAGCCGCCGGATTCGATTAGGATGAGACTGGTGCCCCATTTGGCAATATTGTCCCCAAAGGCCCGTGGTTCAAAATCGTCGCTGTACCTCCCCACCTGCCCGGGCGCATAGTTCTGGATGATCTTGTTCATATACACGATCACCTTCATCGCATTGGCCCGCACCTCGTTGATGTCCTTTTCATAGTTATAGGCCGTTGCCAAATAAGAAATGGTGGCCGGTTTTTCGGTAAGTTCCGCGTTATAATATTTGCTCTGATCGTGAAGGTTGAATCCAAAGCTGGCATCGAGACTGTCCCTGATGCGTTTGAGGACCTGCCCTTCGGGCGATTGCAGTCGAAGCGCATCCCTGTTGATATCGACACCTAAGGCATTTCTTCGTTGGAAGGTCTCCGCCCCATCAGGATTTACCATAGGCAAAAAATGGAGCTTCAACTTAGAAAGGATGACCTCCTTTTCTTCTTTGAACTCTGGTGCGTCCAAAAAATGAAGGATGTCAAAAATGGCCTGTGTCGCCGTAGGTTCGTCCCCATGCATCTGCGACCATAGGAAAATATTCTCACTGCCCGTTCCCACACTGATCAAATGCAGGTCACGCCCCTGAATGGACTCCCCCACTTTCTGTACCTCAAACTTGGGATTGGCCTTCTCCTTTTGGATGAGGGGTTGGATATCGCTGTGTTTGATACGCCTTTTCCCAAGGGAAGGTTCCTTGTACTCCGCATAGGTTTCGTACAGTTTGGAAGTGAGTTCATCTTGTGCACAAACTGATAAGGATATGAGGGCAAGTGCCAGTGGTAATATGTTTCTGATCATAGTTCGTTATCAAATTAAAGATTACAGCCCTGCAATTTATGTACAGTACAGGTTATTGAGTTACTAAGTTGCTGATTGTTGATATGTTGCATATGGTTAAATAACCCAATAACTTAATAACCAGTATACTTAGATTGCATTTCCTAACTTTTTGGAACAGGTTTAAAATTATATTTTTTAGTGGCTTTCCGTACTTTTTCCATGAAATCCATCCCTGGGTCGGTCTTTGTGGTGCGGTATGCATCGTCCACTTCCAGCCAGAGCGGATGTCCTTCAAACTGGGTATATTCCTGATGTCCGATGACATATTCGATATTGTATTTGGAAGCCAGGTATTCCACAAGGAAAATATTGGCCTTCACTTGTTTCTTGGTCAATGGAAGTTTTTCTCCCCCGCCCACATTTTCAACACCTATGGCGCAGTGGTTCAGACCAATGGTGTGCCGTGCCATGGTAGTTTCGGGCATCAATCGGTAAATGGTCCCGTCCCGGTCCACCAAAAAATGGGAAGAGACATTGAGACCGCTCACATTTTCCAGATCGGGCCGCCAAGTGGGCAATGTGGACCTGTTGAACGCCCGGAAGGATTTCTCCAGTGTGGGAATCGAGGTCCAGTGCAACACCACCATTTTGGGAACTATCTGGGTAGAATCATTTTCCAGTCCATAGCGTTGGGCCATATATTCCTCTGTAAGTTCAATGCGTTGGTCATCAAAAATGATGGGGATGTCCACGATGTTTTTTTGGGTGCCGCAGGCCCCGAATAGCAATGTTGATAAAACAATCAATCCAGTTTTTTTCATTCAAAAGTGTTTAAAGTAATAGTGGTTGTATCCAAGGGAACGGCATAGCAGATCATCAGTTTTTTTCTGCCCCATTCCCTAGCTTTTTGTATATCCTTTCCCATGTAAATATCTATTCGGTTCCGCCATCGCCAATGCATTTTGTCCTTGACATAGAACGTATCCGGAAAAGTATCGATTTTCACCATGGTGTTGTGCGTCAACCCCAGTTTGATGAGGTCCCTTGACACGGCAATACTCTTCATTCCCGGTCTTAGGGTATCGCCCCAAGCGGCCACGGAAGGATTGATGCTGTCCGTTTGCCAGAATACGGAGTTGTATGCCGAAGCCGTGACCTGGTGCCCATACCATTGGTGCGAGGCCGGCTGCGGGGTTTCCGGCGCTTTGGCACAGGAAACGATGATCATACAACTGAGGAGTATTTTTTTCAATAGGTTCGGTCTTGTACCTAAAGGTACATATTATTGTGCTTTAGGACGGAAGCGGCACATAGGTGTCATCATTTTCCATCATGGGAAATGTTTTGTCCGCCCATGCCCTTTTGGCCTGCTCGATCTTCTCTTGGCTGGATGACACAAAGTTCCAATAAATGAATCGCTCTTCCGGGAAGGCCTCTCCGCCAAACAACAACAAATGGGTATTCGGTTCCAAGATGATGTTGCAGGTATCCTCTACTTTGGAGACCAAAATGTTCCCTTTTTCCACCGTTTCGCCACAAGCCTTGATGCTTCCCTCCACAATGCAGATGCCTATTTCCCCTTTCAGGTTGCCGTTGACGTTCAAGGTATATTCGGCGGTATTTTTTATCTCGACCATAAAAAGATCAGAATGCACGGGAACGGGGGATTTTTTTCCATATCCATCCCCGGCGATCAAGGTGAATGTTGCACTGGCTTCGGTCCATTTGGGAAGGTCTTTCCCCTCAATATGATGGAATTGGGGTTCCATATCCTCCAATTCCTTGGGCAGGGCCACCCAAATCTGGTAGCCATGGGCGGTGAATGTCTTACCGTTTCTCAGGTCAGGTGGTGTCCGCTCGGTATGGGTCACCCCTTTTCCTGCCGTCATCCAATTGACGGACCCTGGGCTTATGCGCTGATGGGTGCCCAGACCATCTTCATGCATGATCTCGCCCTCCAGCATAAAGGTCAGGGTGGACAGCCCCATGTGCGGATGCTGGTCCACATCCATGTATTTTGAGGGACCCAGTTGCGTTGGACCCATATGATCTATAAAGATGAAAGGGCCTATCATCCGTTTTTTTCGAAATGGGATGAGGCGCCCTACCAAAAAGTCACCGATATCCCTACTGCGTTCTTCGATGATCAACCCGATGTTGGACATATGTATAATGTTTATATTTAGGAGCAGAAAGTTACAAATACATCCAAAACCATGAAACTACTGAAGCGTGTTTTACTGCTCCTTGTCCTGATCATAGGAGTGGTCGTTTATCTGAACTACCCCAAACTGAACATTATTTCTGGTTATGCGGCCAAAAATGTGGCTTCGGGGGTCTATGTGGCCCACCGTTCCGCGGCAAGCATGAACCAATTTGACAACAAGGCCCCTTTGATAGAGCTGGCCTCCACCGAACTGGACGAGAGCAAGGAAGCGGCCTCTGCCACGGTCTATGGCCTGATGAAACGCACCGCGGTCTACCGTGATGGCCTTGGAACCGTGTTGGTGAATGACGATTATGACCCAACAAAACTCACCATTCGACCCAACCGAAGCAAAACTATGGACACTATCCCCTACCCTTATGGACAGGCGGACCCCTTGGACACCATTTTGCCAGAAGTGGACATGGATCTCATCAACAAAGCGGTGGCCATGGCCTTTGCCGACCCGGAAACGCAGAAAACCCGAACCTTTCTTGTATTGTACAAAGGCCATTTGATTGCGGAGCGGTACATCGATGGGTTTGATAAGGATACCCCTATTTTGGGTTGGTCCATGACGAAGAGTGTATTGGCCACTTGTTTCGGGATTCTGGAACACCAAGGGAAACTGGAAATGGATTGGCCTGCCCCCATTGCCGAATGGAAGAATGATGAACGAAAGAACATCACCTTGGACCACCTGCTCCGCATGCAGAGCGGACTGGAATGGGACGAGGACTACAGCACCATTTCCGATGTGACCCGAATGCTGTTCCTGGACAGCGACATGACAAAAGCCCAAAAGGATAAAAAAGCCATAGCTGAACCCACGGAAATCTGGAACTATTCTTCGGGCACTTCCAACTTGCTTTCGGGAATCCTCCGGCAACAGTTCAGGAGCCATCAGGAATATCTGGATTTTCCCTACGCGGCCCTAATCGATAGGATCGGGATGCAGTCCATGGTCCTCGAGGCCGACATCGCCGGGAATTATGTGGGCTCCTCCTACGCCTGGGCGAGTACGCGCGATTGGGCCCGTTTTGGACAATTATACCTCAATAAAGGGAACTGGAACGGTGAACAGGTCTTCGCCCCGGAATGGGTGGACTACATCACTACGCCCACCATCCATTCAAATGGCACTTATGGGGCCCACTTTTGGTTGAACGCCGAAGGGAAATACCCCGATGTGCCCAAAGACCTCTTTAGTTGCAATGGGTATGAAGGGCAGCATGTGTTCATGATCCCGTCCAAGGATTTGGTGGTGGTGCGGACCGGATTGGCCGAAGAACCCTATTTTGATGTGAACGGCATCCTGTCAAACATCGTGAAAGCCGTACCGTAAATCGAGCTGATAATATAAAAATGGAGCCTAACCACAACTACGGGACAGTTCACAACAATAATTTCATTTGCGGGAACATGGGTGGTACATTTACCATGTAATTAATTCTGAAAGTAATTTTTTCATTTTCATATAGTGTTCTCGTAAAAGAGTCTTGACCCACGTGGCAAGGCTCTTTTTGGTTTTGGACCAATGGACCATTGGCCAATGAACAATTAACAGTCATCAATGTACAAATGTTTATTGCTCACTGGAAACTGTTCATTGAATATTGTTTGTCATTCTGAGCAGAGCGAAGCATCTCCTCCCTGTGGATTCAAAATCAGAAAAAAACGGGATGGATTTCACAAAAACACGGAATGACCACAATTCCGAGGAACTTCACAACAATAATTTCATTTGTGGGTATATCGGTGGTACATTTACGATGTAATTAATTCTGAAAGTAATTTTTTCATTTTCATATAGTGTTCTCGTAAAAGAGTCTTGACCCACGCGGCAAGGCTCTTTTTGGTTTTGTACACTTCCAATAGGCAGTACACAATTATCAATTAACAATGCTCAACTGATAACTGCTCATTGGTCATTGATAATTGAACTACGGAATCCACTTGTCCTTGCCGAAATCGGGCTTGCGCTTTTCCAAAAAGGCATTGCGGCCTTCCTTGGCCTCGTCGGTCATGTAGGCCAAACGGGTCGCTTCCCCTGCAAATACCTGTTGCCCCACCATCCCATCGTCGGTTAGGTTCATGGCGAACTTCAGCATTTTGATGGACGTCGGTGACTTCTCCAGGATCTCCTGTGCCCATTGGTAGGCGGTGTCCTCCAATTCGTCATGTGGGATCACGGCGTTCACCATGCCCATTTCATAAGCTTCCTGCGCGGAATAGTTTCGGCCCAAAAAGAAAATCTCACGGGCCTTTTTCTGTCCTACCATCTTGGCGAGATAGGCCGAACCGTACCCCCCATCAAAACTGGTGACATCGGCATCGGTCTGCTTAAAAATGGCGTGTTCCTTACTGGCCAGGGTCATGTCGCAGACCACATGAAGGCTGTGCCCTCCCCCGACGGCCCAACCGGGCACCACGGCAATCACCACTTTGGGCATAAAACGGATAAGGCGCTGCACTTCCAGGATGTTCAGGCGGTGATAGCCATCCTCCCCCACATAGCCTTGGTGTCCACGAGCTTTTTGGTCGCCTCCGCTACAGAAGGCCCATTTGCCGTCCTTGGACGAAGGTCCCTCGCCGGACAGCAACACCACGCCGATGCTGGTGTCCTCCTGCGCATCATAAAAGGCCTTGTACAGCTCGCTGGTGGTCTTGGGCCGGAAGGCATTGCGTATATCGGGGCGGTTAAAGGCGATACGGGCCACGCCGTTGCATTTTTTATAGGTGATGTCCTCAAATTCCATGGCGGTCTGCCAGTTGGGTGATTCCATAGGTGTGTGTTTTGTTGGATTACAAAATAACGGAAAATCTGCCTTATGCGGGTTTTGGAAGGAGCATCAACCGTAACCATATATTTACCAACACTTTAGTGCTGATAAAAGGCATTAACCGTTTACTTGTTCGGTGGATCATAAGACAAGAATCCCTCGAACTTCATCATAGGTCGATACAATTCATTAAAACGAATCTTATCTTAACGTTGCCAGTACTATAAAAGCACCTCATTAAAATTCACTGGATGAAGAATAAAACTGAGCATTTTTTGTAACATTAAATAGAAATTCTACACTAATCATTCAATGATTAAAGACCTACTGTTTCAAATTAAATACACTTTTTCTCAAATAAAATTCAATAGAAAAAAAGAGTTAGATCAACGGCTGAAAGAATCATTCGGAAAACTGAAAGATGACTCTTTTGACTTTGATAGCATTGAAAAATACTTCAGAAAAAAAGACAATTCAAAGGCTGATCAAGTATTATCGGACAAAACTTGTAACGACCTTGATTTTAATGATTTGTTTATGTTTCTTGATAGAACTGATTCAAAAGTTGGTCAACAATACCTATACAATCATCTTCGTACGATACAAGTAAATGAAAAGAAAACCAAGCTCAACGAAGAGATCATAACCGAATTATCGGAAAATCCTGAATTAAGAATTTCGGTTCAGAAAAAGCTTAAAAAATTGAGGCATAATGAAGCACACTATATATCTTCATTGTTTCAAGAAGAGCATCTTCATCCGCCAAAATGGTTCTTTGTAATAAGATTATTGTCGTTTGCCAGTTTGATGTCATTGGTTTTAGGCTTTTTCAATCCTATATTTTTCATCGTTCTGTTAGGAATTTTCTGCGTGAATTTTGTGCTTCATTATTGGAATAAAAATAATTTAATGCAGTATGTAGGTTCAATTCCTCAGCTTTTAAGACTTAATAATGTTGCTTCAAATCTATTTACAAATCCATTATTCAAAAAATTAAATCCCAAATTACCAAAGTCGATCAAATTAATAAATGAAGTTAAAAGTAGAATGTCCTTTTTTTCACTTGAAGCCAAACTTCAGGGGGAATTTGAAATCATAGCTTGGTTTGTATTCGAGATTTTTAAAACAATGTTTCTGCTTGAGTCATTATTATTATTTGGTGTTTTAAAAAAACTAAACACAAAAAGAGGCGATATAGAAAGCGTTTTTGAGTTTGTTGGACATATAGATATGCTAATTTCCATAGCATCTTTACGAAACGGGCTTGAAACATTTTGTTTACCAATTATTAATGATGGAAACAAAATTATTGCCAAAGACATAAGCCATCCCTTAATTTTTAATTGCACAACCAACAGTATTGAAATAACAGAAAAATCAATACTTCTTACTGGCTCAAACATGTCTGGAAAAACTTCTTTTATTCGCGCTATTGGGCTGAATGTAATTACTGGACTTACCATTAATACCTGTTTTGCAGCTTCAATGAATTTTCCTTTGTTAAAAGTGTTTTCGGCAATCCGAATAAGTGATGATTTGATGAACGACAAAAGTTATTACTTTGAAGAAGTATTGACCATCAAGGAAATGCTGAAAGAAAGCGCAAACGGAAATAAAAACCTCTTTCTTTTAGATGAAATATTTAAAGGCACCAATACCGTAGAGCGAATTTCTGCCGGAAAATCCATTTTATCCGCTTTAACAAAGAATAACAATAAAATATTGGTTTCAACCCACGACATTGAATTAACCGATATGCTCTCGGACGAATACGAATCGTATCATTTTAGTGAAACAGTAAATGAGAACAACATAGGTTTTGATTATAAACTGAAAGAAGGAAAGTTAAAAAACAGAAATGCCATCAGAATACTTGAAATTAATGGTTATCCAAAAGAAGTTGTGAAAGAAGCAATCGGAATAGCCAAAGAATTAGACAAAACATATTCAGGAAAAAGCAGCACGGTAAACAACGTATATAAAAATAGACGTTTGAGCAACTAAATGAAAGATAATTAATAAATCAGAAATGACAGTAAAACCGCAAAGTTAGTGCGTAAATTTGCTCCATTTCATATAAAAAACCGATATCGAATCCCCTTCCCTACAATCCCAAACTCCCGTATCTTTGCAGTGTCCATTCTTGAAATGGTCCTAAAACACTATGGTGGAAAACGGCAAAAAAATCATTCTTTTCGATGGGGTCTGCAACCTCTGCAACAACAGCGTTTTGTTTGTGATCAAACGGGACAAAAAAGACCTGTTCCGCTATGCTTCGCTGCAAAGCGAGGTGGGCCAACAACTGGTCCGTGAGCGGGGCATCGACACCAGCCAAGTGGATTCCATCATCCTTATTGAGCCCGGCGTGGCCTATTTCACCAAATCCGATGCAGCCCTCGAAATTGCGCAACACTTGGGCGGCCTTTGGAAACTGTCCGCGGTCTTTACGTGGATCCCGAAATCCGTCCGGGATGTGGTGTACGACTTTGTGGCACGCAACCGCTACAAATGGTATGGCAAGAAAGATGCCTGCATGGTACCCACGCCTGAGTTGAGGGCCAAGTTTTTGGGGTAAATCTTTACTTCAGATTGTTCAAGATAAAATCCAAGGTCTTGTTGGTGTTCAATTTCTGGTCGAACGAATAACTTTTATGGGTGATGGGGTGTGCCAATCCCAACCCTTGCAGGTTGTTGATGGTTTCCTCGTATTCCAAGGCCACCTTGCCCGTTAACAAGGTATCCATGGATTCCCCCTTTTGGTAACGCTTGTAGATCTTTCGCAGTCCGCTCAGGTACAGGCGGTCCTTTGTGAAACCACCTCCCCGGTGCACACGTAGCGTAATGGTAAAGGCATCGTCCCGGTTCAGCTTGTACTGCCCGTGGATCAGGTCGAACGTATCGACAAAAGAGTAGCCTTTGATCAAACTATCGGCCGCCAATACCCGATAAGCAATCTCCTTAAGGCGTTTCAGCGTCAGAGCACCACCCATATACTCACTAAAAACCGCCAATCCTTCCTGGGTCTCCACATTTTTGGGCAAGCCGTTGGAAAAAATCTTCAGGGGTTGTTGCAGGCCATTGTACGTGGTCACCAAATGCACGCCGATCTCGTGGTTGGCAAGGGTGAGCAATTGGTTCTTGCTGAACTTGGTGTTCTTTTTGATCAACAGCGATTGGGTACTATTGCTCACCATGGCCTCTGCGGCGATACTGGTGGAATATCTGATGTTCAGCGGGAAATTGTACTGCTGCACAAAGTCCTCAAAATAGCTACGGGCCTCTTCGGCCGAAAATACCTTTTCCATGTCGGGAACCATTGGCTCATCGGCAAAATGAAGAATGAAACGGGCATTCTGTACGTCTTTTTCAGTAGGGGTACCATAGACCCGAAGCGAATTGTAATAGAAATTCCTACTCTTGCCTATGGTCTCGATACACTGCACCATGTTGGCGTAGTAGTAAATGACATCTTGGTAAAGTTTGCGAAGGCTATCGTCCCGTATCCGTTCCAAACGCTGGGAAAAGAAGAGACGGTGTAGCTTATAAGGGTCGAACTTGAGTTTGGGATACTTGAACTCCGGCTCCACGGTGTATTTTGAAGCAAAAAACCGCTGCTTTTCCTTTTCAATGTTCTGTGGGTTAATGTAGCTCAGCAATTCTATCTTCCCCACCAACCGGTCCAGGTTGGCATCTATTTGGAAGACATAGGGGTATTGCCGCAGTAGTTCCTCCGCTTGTTTTTCACCGATCATAGCTTTTCTTTTTCAAATACGCATAGCTTTTTGGGAACAAACCCTTTGTGCTCCTCCAAACATAGATGCCAAAGGCTTTGCTATTTTTTCAGGTTATCGTCCCAGTTCTTCACCTTTGGATCTCCCAGCTTGCCTACGGATTTGGCCACCATCATGGAAACTGTGGCATCGCCCGTAACGTTCACGATGGTCCTGCACATATCCAAAGGTCGGTCCACTGCAAAGATCAATGCCAGACCAATGGCGAGTTTGTCCGCAGGAAACCCAATGGATTCCAACACAATGACCAACATCACCATCCCTGCACCAGGCACGGCTGCCGATCCTATGGAAGCCAATAATGCGGTAAGCACTATGGTCAATTGGTCGGCAAAAGTAAGATCAAAGCCCAATGCCTGCGAAATGAAGACAGCGGCCACACCTTGGTAGAGACTAGTACCGTCCATGTTGATGGTCGCCCCAACGGGCAACACAAAACTGGATACTTCCTTGTCCACACCGATGTGCTCTTCCACCCTTTCCATGGTCACGGGCAGCGTTGCCGCACTGGAACTTGTGGAAAAGGCCAACAATTGGGCCGGACTCATCTGCTTCAAGAACCAAAATGGGTTCTTCTTGGTGAAAACGGACACCATGATACCGTAAAAAACGATCATCAACGCCAAGCCAAGCACCACGACAAGGGCATACTTCAACAAGGCCAACAAAAGATCGGGATCACTTGAAGAGACCACAACACCGGCCAAAAGGGCAAAAACGGCATATGGCGCGGTGAGCATGATGAGGTCCACCATTTTCAGCACCACTTCGTTCATGGAGTCAAAGAAGTCCTTCAACGGTTTTGCTTTTTCCTCACCGATCAGCAACATGGAAATGCCCAAAAAGATGGTGAAAAAGATGACTTGGAGCATTAAACCATTGTCACTCAAAGCGGCAAAGGCATTATCGGGCACCATGTCCTCTATAAATTGTAAAGGACCACTGTTCTGCTGTCGCGAAGCTTCAGCTATCTTTGAAGTAACGCCCGCATCACCCGCGTAGGTGTCGGTCAATTTTTGTACCGTTTCCTGCGAGATTCCATTGCCCGGCTGCATCAAATTGACCAGTACAAGACCAATGGTTATGGCAAAAACGGTAGTGATGATATAGATGCCGATGGTACGCAGCCCTATATTCCTGAATTTTGAAATGTCCTTGAGGTCGGAAATGCCTTTTACTAGGGATGCCACGATAAGGGGAATGGCAATCAGTTTGAGCAATTTCACGAAGATGGTGCCCAGTGGCTGAACCCAATCGGAAACAAAATCCTTGCCCCAATCCACGTAGGTCATTGCAAAACCGAAGAGAATACCCAAAAGCATCCCGATAAGGATTTGCCAGTGTAATTCTAATTTACGCATAAGTGATTTTTAGGAGAGGAAGATACTATTTTGATCGGAAACTCCCTAAAATGCCCTCAGATTTTGTTGGTACGTGCCAAAAGGGCGTAATCGGCAAGCACCAATGCCGCCATGGCTTCCACAATGGGCACCGCCCTTGGCACCACACAGGGATCGTGCCTGCCCTTGCCTTGAGCCGTTACCTTCTCCCCTTCCTTGTTGATGGTCTCATAGGATTGGAGCACGGTCGCTACTGGCTTGAAGGCCACATTGAAATAGATGTCCATACCATTGCTGATGCCTCCTTGGATTCCCCCGCTCCGATTGGTTTGGGTGGTCCCATCCGTGTTGTAGGCATCGTTGTGTTGACTGCCCTTCATTTTTACCCCTTCAAAACCACTGCCATACTCAAACCCCTTCACGGCATTGATGGACAGCATGGCCTCTCCCAAACGGGCATGGAGCTTGTCAAAAACGGGTTCTCCAAGACCGACCGGTACATTTTGGATCACGCAGGTGATCACCCCGCCAATGGTATCCCCTTCCTTCTTTATGGCCTTGATGTATTCTTCCATCTGCTGGGCCATTTCAGGGTCGGGACAACGGACGGGATTGGATTCGATCTGTGAAAAATCAAGTTCTTGATAAGGTTTGTCCAATTTCATTTCCCCTACCTGTGTCACAAAGGCGTGGATAGAAACATTGCCCAAGAATTGCTTTGCAATGGCCCCTGCCACTACCCTGCTCGCCGTTTCCCTGGCCGAACTCCTACCTCCTCCGCGGTAATCACGGAAGCCGTATTTTTGATCATATACGTAATCGGCATGTGACGGGCGGTATGAGTCCTTGATATGGGAATAGTCCTGGGATTTTTGGTTGGTGTTGTGGATGGCAAAACCGATGGGGGTTCCCGTCGTCTTTCCTTCAAAGATACCGGAGTAGATCTCCACGGTATCGGGTTCCTTGCGTTGGGTGACGATGGCAGACTGCCCAGGTTTCCTTCTATCCAGTTCCGCTTGGATCTGCTGTACATCCAATGGTATCCCGGCAGGACAACCATCGATTACGCCCCCAAGTGCCCTTCCGTGCGATTCACCAAAGGTGGTGAGCCTAAAAAGTTGTCCAAAAGAATTTCCTGCCATTCGGTATAAAATTGTACGAACTCCAAAGGTAGATGATATCGCTGGAAATCAAAAACAACGGGGACACTTAATGTTATTGTAACATTTTGCCATGTCGATTGATGATTTTTTAACAATAATGTTATGTATTGATGATTTGGATTTGATTTTAAGTTTATACCTACTGTTTTAATTTGCAGTCAAACCTTATACGATTGAAAAAAAGGAAGATAGAATTGGCCGTGATTTCCGATGTCCACCTAGGAACATACGGTTGTCACGCCGACGAACTCATTGCGTATCTCAACAGCATCCAGCCCAAAAAACTCATTTTGAACGGGGACATCATTGATATTTGGCAGTTCAGCAAACGGTATTTCCCACCTTCCCACCTTAAAGTGCTCCGAAAGATCATCGGGATGGCCTCAAGGGGCACTGAAGTGTACTATATCACTGGAAATCACGATGAAATGCTCCGTAAGTTCAGTGATACTTCAATGGGCAACTTTAAGATTTCCAACAAATTGGTCCTCAATCTGGATGGAAAAAAAGCATGGATTTTCCACGGGGACGTGTTCGATGTGTCCATCCAAAATGCCAAGTGGCTCGCCAAGCTGGGTGGGTATGGCTACGATTTGCTCATCGTGATCAACAGCTTCGTGAACTGGTGGTTGGTGAAAATGGGAAGGGAAAAATATTCCTTGTCCAAACGCATCAAGAACAGCGTGAAAAGCGCGGTGAAATACATCAACAACTTTGAGAAGACCGCTGCGGACCTCGCCATCGAAAATGGATATGACTATGTCATCTGTGGCCACATCCATCAACCCAAAAAAGAGATCTACGAAAACAAGAACGGTAGTTGCACTTACCTGAACTCTGGGGATTGGGTGGAAAACCTGACCGCGCTGGAGTATTCCTTCAAACGTTGGAAAATTTACCACTACAACCACGATAGGCTCTCCCCTTTCTTTGTGGACGAAGACCTCAAGGAAATGGACATGAACGAACTCATCGCCTCTATTACCGACAAGGACGTGGATGTGGAAGATGTCAGCGAAGACTATCTTGACGATGCGGAGGAAACTCCAAACACGAAGACCTTAGACAACCAAGGCCTCTCTCAGGATTGAAACCGGATGTTGTGCTTCCCTTTTGGTGCCATCCTTGATCTGATGCCTGCAACTGGTACCGTTGGCCGCAATGATGGTATCCTCGGTGCTTTTGGCCACCGCTGGGAACAATTTCAAGTTGCCTACCTGCATGCTGGTCTCGTAATGCTCCTTTTCATATCCGAACGACCCCGCCATACCGCAACAGCCTGATGCAATGATGGATACCTTGTAGTTTTTGGGCAAATTCAATACGTCAAAAGTCACTTTTTGGTTGCTCAATGCCTTCTGATGGCAATGGTTATGGATCTTGACCGTGCGGGCTTCTTCTGTGAAACTATCCGCCGAGATATGTCCTCCTGCAATTTCCAAAGCCAGAAACTCTTCGATCAACAGCGAGTTGACAGCCAATTTTTTCAACAGCTCCTTGTCATCGTGCAAACGCTGATACTCATCCCTAAACGAAAGGATGGCCGAAGGTTCGAGTCCTAATAGGACAACACCATCTTCTAGAAGCGGTTTTAGTTTTTCCATATTCTTGTCCACCAATCTTTTCGCTTCTTTCAAAAATCCCTTGGACAGATAGGCCCTACCACTTTCGGCATAGAACAGTTCCACATCATAACCCAATTTACAGAGCAGTTCTATGGCGTCCTTGCCCACTTCCACATCCAAATATTTTACAAACTCGTCCACATAGAGCACCACCTTCTTTTTAGTCGGTTGCCCCTTGAACTTGTTCAAATGGTTTTCAAAATTAAACCGGTACACTTTGGGCAAGCTTCTTTCCGGGGCCACACCGGCCATTTTCTTTACCAATCCACCCAACACACCTGAATCATACACGGAATTGGTCAACCACGAAATTTTGCTTCCCATGGCATTCAAACGGGTATTATGCGCAAACAATTTGCTCCGAAGCGGGTATCCGTTCGTCTCTTGGTATTGGTAGAGGAATTCCGCTTTCAGTGCCGCGATGTCCACATTGCTGGGGCATTCACTGGCACAGGCCTTACAGCTGAGGCAGAGGTCAAAGACCTGCTTGAGTTCCTGATGGTCAAACTGATTGGCTTTTTCGGAATGGGTCAAAAACTCCCGAAGTGCATTGGCCCTACCCCTTGTGGTATCCTTTTCATTTTTGGTGGCCTGATAGCTGGGACACATCGCGCCGTTCATGTGGTGGCTCTTTCTACAGTCCCCACTTCCGTTGCATTTCTCGGCCGCTTTCAGGATACCCTCACTGTCCGAAAAATCCATCAGGGTCTTGATCTCGGGCTCTTTTCGGTCCACAACGTATCGCAAGGATTCGTCCATCGGGAAGGCATCCACTATTTTTCCAGGATTGAAGATGTAATTGGGGTCAAAAAGGGCCTTCACCCTTTTCAACAAGGCATAATTCTCCTCTCCGATTATCAACGGGATAAACTCGGCCCGGACAATACCGTCACCATGTTCGCCACTGAAACTTCCATTGTATTTTTTAGTGAGTTTGGCCACATCGGTAGTAATGGAACGGAACAGGACCACATCTTCCGCCTTTTTGAGGTTGAGGATGGGACGCAAATGCAGCTCCCCCGCCCCGGCATGGGCATAGTACACCGCATCTTGATGGTATCCCTTCATGATCTGGGAAAACTCCCCGATAAAATCCTTCAGGTCTTCCAAGGCCACCGCAGTGTCCTCGATACAGGCCACGGCCTTTCGGTCCCCGACCATGTTGCCCAAGAGCCCCAATCCTGCTTTGCGCAGTTCTATGGCCTTATTGATATCATCTCCGTAAAGCACGGGGTTGGCATAGCTCAACCCTGACTTTTCTATGGTGACCAACAATCCTTCCAACTGTTTCCGAAGGTCTTCTTCGGAATGGGACCGTACCTCCAGCATCAAAATGGCTGCGGGATCTGCGTCCACAAAAAAACGGTTGGCCAATTGTGCCCTATTGTTCTTGGTGCAGTCCAGGATCACCTTGTCCATCATCTCACAGGTATGGAGATTGTGCTGCATCACCGGGGCCACATCCAAAAGACAATCTTCCAATGTTCTATAATGTGTGGCGACCATGGCCGAAAAGGAAGGAGGCAGCTCATCCAGTTGCAAGGTCACCTCCGTGGTGAAGGCCAAAGTGCCTTCACTCCCTGATAACAGTTTGCACAGGTTGAAGTTTTCCTGCCCATTTCCAAATATATCGTTATTCAGGAGTTCGTCCACGGCATATCCTGTATTCCTTCGGTGTATGCTGGGTTTGGGAAACTCCGTTTCTATGTTCTTTTGGGTCGTTTCGTTGGAAAGTTCCTCGAACAGGGTTGCGTAGATCTTTCCTTCCAAGGTGGGTTCCGATTTCTTCTTTTCGAATTCTGACTTTGAAACAGCACCAAAGAAAGCTTCGCTCCCATCCGACAACACACAGCGCATGGACACGACCTTGTCCCGTGTGACACCATATTGTATGGATGTGGTGCCCGAAGAGTTGTTGCCCACCATCCCACCGATCATACATCGATTGGATGTTGAGGTATTGGGTCCAAAAAACAGCCCATGGGGTTTCAGGTATTGGTTCAGTTCGTCCCGGACCACACCTGGCTGAACGGTCACTTGTTTCTTCTCTTTGTCAAATGCAATGATCTCCGTAAACTGACGACTGACATCCACAACGATACCCTCACCTACACATTGGCCCGCCAAAGATGTTCCGGCCGTTCGTGGTATAAGTCCCCATTTATTTTCATTGGCAAAAGTGATCAGCAACTTGATGTCCGCAACATTTTTAGGATAGGCCACCGCAATGGGCAATTTGCGATAAACAGAGGCGTCGGTCGCATATAGGGCCCTGCTTAAATCATCGGTCAAGAGGTCACCCTGCAACCTATCGGCAAGGTCTTTTAACATTTTTTTATTCAATTTGGAATGCTTTTCGGGAACTAAATCAGTTTTTCAAACGTAAATGTAACTACAAAACTATCTCTAATTTTTAACTTAAAAGAGAAACACATGAAGATTACCACATTATTTGCAGCGCTTTTTCTATTTGTAACAGCATCTATGAGTGCACAGGAAATTTCCCAAAATGCCCTAGGTCTCCGGTTGGGTGACAGCGACGGTTTTGGTGCGGAAATCTCCTATCAAACAGCCCTAGGCACTTCCAATCGTGCGGAATTTGACCTTGGCTGGCGAGATAGCCGCCATTTTGATGCGTTCAAATTGACCGGCGTGTATCAGTGGGTGCGTCCATTGGATGGAAACTTTAACTGGTACTATGGCGTAGGTGGTGGATTGGGAAGTGTGGATTTTGACCATCCAGATCCAGATTTTGATGATGACAATGATGGTCTGTTTGTATTTGCCGCCGGTAACATCGGTATTGAATACAATTTTGACATTCCCCTACTCCTATCCCTGGATTTCAGACCTGAATTGGGCCTAGTGGGCTACGATGGGTTTGACAACGACTTTGATTTTGATATTGCCCTAGGTATTCGATACCAGTTCTGATACGTCAGTTTCAAAACAATTATAGACCCTTGGTACTTGATAGAAGTGCCAAGGGTTTTTTTTTGACCTAAGGAATGAATACCTTAGCAGCTTAAACCGCAAGAAATGAAAAAAATATTGGCAATCGCCCTTGGGATACTGTTTTTGGCAGCTTGTAACTCAGACCCCAAAGGATACACCTTGAACGGCACGATCAATGGAGAACCTGAGAATGGCATCAAGGTATTTCTAAAAACCACCGACACCCTGAACCAATTGGTGGAAGTGGATACCGCAATCGTGGAAAACGGGAAGTTCATCTTTACAGGAAACCAAATCGAGCCCAAATTGCACTACATCTTCATGGAGTCCAACCGCGGCAACATTCCTGTGGTATTGGAAAATGGCACCATTGAAATGGAGTTTCAAAAGGATAGCCTCAACTATGCCAAATTGAAAGGGACCGAGCAGAACGAACTTTTCATGGACTTTTTGGACGAATCGAGAAAACTTTCCGAAAGGGCCATGTCCATGCAGAACGATATGCGCGACGCAGCACAGAAAATGGACACGGCGACCGTTAGCTCCCTACGCGAAGAGTTTATGGAATTTCAGGAAGAAGCCAAGAACTTCAACGTGAATTATGCAAAGGAAAATCCCAATGCATTGATCTCTGTATTGATCATCGGAAACCTGATGGCGAGCAAGGCCCTGCCCTTGGATGAAGTGAAAGCCCTTTTTGAAGCACTTACTCCCGAAATGAAGGCCACTGAGCCCGGAAAAAAAATCAAAGAACAACTGGATACCATGAAATCCACCGAAATTGGTTCCACAGCTCCTGATTTTTCTGCACCGACACCAACTGGGGACCTATTGGCCTTGAGCCAAGTAACGGACAAATCCAAACTTACACTGGTTGATTTTTGGGCCGCTTGGTGCAGACCTTGTCGTGCCGAAAACCCAAACATTGTCTCCGTTTATGAAAAGTACAAGGACAAAGGATTCAATATTATAGGAGTTTCCTTGGATACCCGTGCAGAGGACTGGACAGGAGCCATAGAGGCCGATGGGCTTGCTTGGAACCACATTTCCAACCTTCAGCGTTTCCAGGACCCCATTGCCAGATTGTACAACATCAATGCCATACCAGCCGCTTTTTTGTTGGATGAGAACGGGGTGATCGTGGCCAAGGACCTAAGGGGACCGGCTCTTGAACAAAAAGTGGCCGAACTGCTGAACTAGGTCTACTTATAAAATCATAAAAAAAGCCCGGACGAAATGCCGGGCTTTTTTTATGATTCTATTTTTCTTTTTAAATCTTGCCCATTTTCTCCAATACAAATAGGATAACGATGGGAATGGCCAACAGCACAACGATCAGTGTGTCCGTAATGAACAGTTCCGGCTTGAACAACAAGGTAGTGGCATATCCGCCAATGGCTCCACCAAAATGCGCCGTGTGCCCAATATTCCCCAATCGGCTCTTCATCCCATAAATGGAATACAAAAGATATCCAATGCCCAACACGTAGGCCGGCAATGGAATAGGAATGAACATAATGCCCAATTGCATATCGGGATTCAATAAAATGGCAGCATACAAAATACCTGTTACGGCTCCACTGGCCCCTACTGCACTATAAAAAGGTTCATCCTTATGAAAAAACAGGGCCAAAAGGCTCCCTCCGAGCAAACTGACAAAATAGATGATCAAAAATTTGCCCGGGCCAAACCAACTGATGACCACATTGGCAAAAAAATACAGGGTGAACATATTGAAAAAAAGATGGGAGAGATCCACGTGCAAAAACCCTGATGTGGCCATCCGTTCCCGTTGCCCTGCCTGTATACCCCCTATGCTGAATTTATATCTATCAAAAAAAGCGGTATCGTTGAATCCCCGAAGGGACACTATGACATTGATGGCTATTATGGCGATGGTGGCAATATGTAAATTGTACATGCAATAAAAGTTTGGTTTCAAATATAGCTATATTTGCACACAAGAATCGCTTATGCAGTTGGCCGTATATATCCTGGTTTATCCATTGCTCTGGTTGGTCTCCAGACTCCCTTTCAGAATTTTGTACACAATCTCCGATGGTGTCTACCTTTTGCTGTACTATGTTATTGGATACCGCAAAAAAGTGGTACGCAACAACTTGGCACTTGTTTTTCCTGAAAAATCAAAGGCAGAACGCTTGGCCATCGAAAAAGAATTCTTTCGCCACATGTGCGACATCTTTCTGGAGATGATCAAAACCTTGGGCATCAGTAAAGATGAGATTCAAAAGCGTTTTACGGTCACCAACATAGATCTTATCAACGACCTTGAAGAAAAAGGGATAAACACCATGCTCATGCTCCCGCATTATGCCAGCTGGGAATGGGTGCTGTCCCTAAACCTTCAGATACGATCCAAAGGGTATGGCATCTATCAAAAAATACAGAACAAATATTTTGACGGATTGGTGCGAAAAATCCGGAGTAAGTTCAACACCACCCTGATTTCAACAAGGGAAAGCCGAAAAATCCTGAAAGACGCAAAGAAAAGCAAGGAATTGTTCATGGTAGGGATCATCAGCGACCAATCCCCCATGGTGGGAAAGGCAAAATACTGGACCGAGTTTATGGGAATCAAAGTGCCGGTGCATGTGGGTGGTGAGGAAATATGTAAGGCCAACAACATTGTCCCTGTCTATTTAAAAGTCCAAAAAAAGAAAAGGGGATACTACGAGGGGTCCTTCAAAATACTTACGGAAAACCCTAAAATGGTCGAGGATTATAAGATTACGGACGCTTTTCTGCGGGAAACGGAAAAATCCATTCTTGAAGCCCCGGAATATTATTTCTGGACCCACAAAAGGTGGAAACACAAGGATAAGGCACCCAAGTAATTTACCACTCATCGTGTTATGGTACAGCACCATACATAAACAGCCCACAAATTGTCATTGGTCGAAATTGTAGTATATTCCCTTCTGGTTATTGTATTTTTTGAGCTAAACCAATCGGGATGGAATTTTTACAAACGCTTTACAATGAGGTCATAGGCTTTTTGGGCATATCCCAGGCCCTCGAAATCCTTCGGTCCGGTGATTACACTTCCTTTACCACCTATGAGGGCATCGTCTCCTTGATCTACCCCATCATTCCGTTGCTCATCATCCTTGAACTGATTTTGGGACTGATCTATAAAAAGCCACACACCAAGGTGTATAAGGTGAATTTTTTGATCTATGTTTTCAATCGGTTTGTGGGTCGCTTTATCGCCATTGCCATGGTTGCCCTGTGCATTGGCCTTTTCCAGCAATACGCTCCCTTCCAGACCACAATGAAGTGGTATTGGATCGTTTATGGGTACGTGGTATGGGAACTTGGGCATTTTGTCTATCATTACTTGGGGCACAAGGTGCGTCTGTTCTGGTGCCTGCACTCCACCCATCATGCCCCTGAAAACATGAACCTGTCCGTGACCCATGCCCATTTCTTCTTGGAAGCACCCTATGCCGATACCATCCGGACCACCATCTGCATCCTTTTGGGCGTACACCCAGAGCTGCTGTTTTTGATCATGTTCATTGATGGCACCTATGGTGCGTTTATCCATATTGGGGAAAATCTGTTGAAAAACGGTCGGCTGGGCTTTTTGAACAAGATCATCCTCACTCCTTCCCACCATCGGGTGCACCACGCCAAGAATCCCCTTTACATGGACACCAATTTTTGCAACCTGCTCAACATTTGGGACCATGCGTTCAAAACCTATCAGGAAGAACAGGACGACATTACCATTGAATACGGCATAACTCGGGAAATGGATTCGGGAAATTTCATGGATGTGTATTTTGGGGAAATCGCGGCCTTGGCCAAAGATGTATGGAAGGCCCCTGGGCTTGCCAACAAGTTCCGCTACCTCGTAATGCCTCCCGGATGGAGCCATACCGGCGAACACAAGACCGCCAAAGTGGTTCGGAAAAGCTATTTGGAGTCCATCTGAATCCACAATATTTTTTGATGGACCCACAGTGTGTTTGAAGTTAATTCATACCTTCATCCGTATCAACAATCAGAAAAATGAAACAGTCCATCCTCACAGCAGTTTTATGCTTCCTTAGCTTATTTTCCTTCGGACAGACCACGGACGAAATCCGTGAAGAGATCAAAAAAGACATATGGCTGCCTTTTATGGAAGCCTATGACGAATCGGACCCTGAAAAATTAAAATCCATCCACACCAAGGACATTATCCGGGTCATCATGCAGCAAGGTGAAATCCAGACCGGCGAAAGCTATCTGGAAAATTTTGCGGATTTTGTCGCCACCAATCGGGTCGGTATCGCTTTTGCCATCCTATCCACTTCGGTGGACCCCAATGGTGAGATGGCCTACCAAAATGGATATTACCGTTTCAGCTCAAAAGGCGAAAACGATGCTGACCTTGTGATAAGGGGTTATGGTGAGTTCAATGTAGGGTTGCGCAAAGAGAACGGCTCATGGAAAATTTGGCTGGACTCGGACAAGCACGCTCCCATTTCCCATGAGGAATTCAATTCCCAAAAAATCGTTTATGAACTGATCGGGAACTAGCTCAATCCTGCCACTTCCTTGATTTCACCAATGATACGGTCGGCCAAAGCATCCGCTTCGTTCTGTGATTTGGCCTCGGTATAGATTCGGATAATGGGTTCTGTGTTGGATTTGCGAAGATGCACCCAATTTTCAGGGAAATCGATTTTCACCCCGTCAATGGTGGAGACCTGCTCCCCTTTATATTTATCGTGCATGGCCTCAAGTAGGGCATCCACATCCAGTCCGGGAGTAAGTTCTATCTTCTTTTTGCCCATAAAATAACTGGGATAACTTGCCCGTAGTTCGGCCACGGTTCCGCCACGTTCAGCCATCAACATCAAGAAAAGGGCCGTGCCCACCAAAGCATCGCGACCATAGTGACTCTCTGGATAAATGATGCCCCCATTGCCCTCACCTCCAATAATGGCATTGCTCGCCTTCATTTTGGCGACCATGTTCACCTCGCCTACAGCTGCAGCCTCATAAGTGCCTCCATGCTTTTCGGTAATGTCACGAAGGGCACGTGAAGAAGACAGGTTGGACACCGTGTTGCCCTTGGTCTTGCCCAATACGTAATCCGCACAGGCCACCAAGGTATATTCCTCACCGAACATTTCCCCATCATTGCTGATAAATGCCAAACGATCCACATCCGGGTCCACCACAATACCAAAATCGGCCTTTTCTTCCACCACTTTCTTGCAGATGTCCCCCAAATGTTCCTTCAAAGGTTCTGGATTGTGTGGAAAATGGCCCGTGGGATCACAGTAGAGCTTCACCACTTCCACCCCAAGCTCTTGCAACAATTTGGGAATTGCAACACCTCCTGTGGAATTGACCCCGTCCACGACCACCCTGAATCCCTTGCCCCTGATCACATCGGCATCTACCAAGGGAAGCTCCAATACTTCATCAATATGGATATCGATGTAGGAGTCATTTTTAGTGATTTCCCCTAAATCATCCACTTCGGCAAAATCAAAATCCTCTTTTTCGGCAAGTTCCAGAATCTTGGCTCCTTGGGCCGCATCCAAAAACTCCCCGCGCTCATTGAGCAATTTTAGGGCATTCCATTGTTTTGGATTGTGACTGGCGGTCAGGATAATGCCTCCATCGGCCTTTTCCAAAGGAACGGCAATCTCCACTGTAGGGGTGGTGGACAATCCTAGGTCCACTACATCGATCCCCAGTCCCACCAAGGTGGACACTACCAAATTTTGGATCATCTCGCCCGACAAACGGGCATCCCTGCCTATGACAACGGTCAATTTCTCTTTCTTGGAATAGTCCTTCAACCAGCTCCCATATGCTGCCGCAAACTTCACAGCGTCCAGTGGGGTCAGGTTATCATTTGTTTTTCCGCCTATGGTTCCTCGAATTCCAGAAATAGATTTGATCAGTGTCATAATTGTTAAAAAAGTTTGTGCAAATATAACCCAGCATCCCCTATTCCATGTTTTGAATTTGTAAATTTCGACACAAAAGGATTTTGCCCCGATGAACTTCTTGGCACATATTTACCTTTCCTTTGATGACAAGGAGATCACTTTGGGCAATTTTTTTGCCGACCACATCCGTGGGAACCGCTACAAACATTTACCGGACAAAATCCAAAAGGGCATCTTGCTGCATCGGGAAATAGACACCTTTACGGATGGCCACCCCATCACGAGACAGAGCAGTAAAAGGCTGCACAAGAACTACAGCCATTACAGCATGGTGATCGTGGACATCTTTTACGACCATTTCCTGGCCAAGAACTGGAGCGACTATTCCAATGTTCCCCTTGAAACTTATGTAGAGAGGTTCTATGACCTTTTGGAAGAAAACTACGAGCTGCTCCCCGTCGCCACCAAAGGGATGATGCCCTATATGATTGCGGACAACTGGCTTTTGGACTATGCCAACCTTGACGGTATCGGCAGGGTGCTCAACGGGATGAACCGAAGGACCCAGAACAAGTCCAAGATGAATTTTGCCATTTTGGATCTTGAAGAACACTACACGGATTTTGAAAACGAGTTCACCGCTTTTTTTGAAGAATTGATTACCTTTTCCCGTCAAAAATTCAACTCCCTATGCGAAGACTGATACTGCTCCTGCCCTTGGTCCTCTTCATCCATTGCAAACAAAAGCCCGCCGAACCAACCGGACTTGTCACGGAAAAGGCCATGGTGGTCTCTGCCCGTGAAGAAGCTTCCCAAATTGGGGTGGACATCATGAAAAAAGGGGGCAATGTCTTCGATGCCATGGTGGCCACAGAACTGGCCTTGGCCGTCTCCTTTCCTTTTGCCGGAAATTTGGGCGGTGGGGGCTTTATGGTCTACCGAAAGAGCAATGGCGAGGTCGGGGGCATCGATTATCGGGAGAAAGCGCCCATGGCGGCCCATAAGGACATGTACCTGGATTCGCTGGGCAATGTCATCCCCGATATGAGCACATCCGGCGGCACCGCTATTGGGGTACCCGGCACGGTGGCCGGTGTCATGGAAGTGCACAAAAAGTTTGGTTCCCTGCCCCTATCCGAAATCATGGAACCCGTCATTGCCTTGGCCAAAAAGGGAGTGGTCGTCACGGAAAAACAGGCGAAACGACTGGAAGGCTATCGGGAAAGTTTCATCAAGGCGAACGGGGACAGTACCAAATTTGCAGGCCCGTTCAAAACCGGGGACACCATAAAATATCCTGAATTGGCCCAAACCTTGGAGATCATCATGGAAAAAGGAAAAGATGGGTTCTACAAAGGAGAAGTGGCCCAAAAACTGGCCGCCTTTGTGCAGGAAAATGGTGGCTACATCACCGAGGAGGATCTTTCACGATATGAAGCCAAGTGGAGAGACCCCATCGAGTTCGATTACAAGGATCTTCACGTGATATCCATGAGTCCCCCCAGTAGCGGAGGTGTCACCATCAACCAGATTTTCAAGATGATGGAGCCTTACAAAGTGTCCAAATATGGACATAACTCTGCCAAGACCATCCAGTTGTTCACCGAGGCATCCCGTCGTGCCTATGCCGACCGAAATTACTTTTTGGGCGACCCCGACTTTGTCGATATTCCCTATGATGTCCTTCTAGATGATGCTTATTTGCAAAGACGTATGGCCGATTTCTCCTTCGACAAAGCAACGTTGTCTTCCGATGTGAGTCACGGTGAAGTGGAGATCATCGAAAGTTCCGAAACCACCCACTACTCCATCGTGGACAGCGAGGGCAATGCCATTTCCGCCACCACAACCTTGAACGGTGGCTTCGGCTCCAAGCTCTATTGTGCCGAACTGGGATTCTTTTTGAACAATGAAATGGACGATTTCAGCGCCAAACCCGGCGTGCCCAATATGTTTGGGCTGGTCGGTGCCGAAGCGAACAGTATTGCCCCAGAGAAACGGATGCTGAGCAGCATGACGCCCACCATTGTCGTAAAAGAAGGAAAACTCTATATGGTCGTGGGTACCCCAGGCGGTTCCACCATCATGACAGCGGTGGCCCAGACCATTTTGAACGTATACGAATTCAACCTGAGCATGCAGGATGCCGTGAATGCGCCCCGTTTCCATCACCAATGGTTGCCCGATGCGGTCGTTTTTGAGCCCGAAGGGTTTTCGGAGGAGCTCATCTCCGAACTGAAATCCAAAGGATACATCATCAACGAGGAACGCACCCCCATTATTGGCAAAGTGGATGCCATCCGCGTGCTGCCCGATGGCAAACTGGAAGGTGGGGCCGACAAACGGGGTGATGACAAAGCGGTCGGTTTTTAATCTTTCTCTATGCTATTTGATATTGTTGTGCTG
Organism: Flagellimonas amoyensis; assembly: GCF_003058265.1. Taxonomy (GTDB): domain Bacteria; phylum Bacteroidota; class Bacteroidia; order Flavobacteriales; family Flavobacteriaceae; genus Flagellimonas; species Flagellimonas amoyensis. Next base: position 81,902 of record NZ_QBUK01000014.1, on the reverse strand, counting down.
ACAGACCGAAGATATGTCTCCCCTGAAAAAAGGAGCCCTTACATAGACAACGTACTCCTGGAAGACCGTTTGGTCGTGGAGGCCTTGCAGGCAGAAGGTTTGAAGGTCGTCCGAAAATCGTGGGATGACCCCCATTTTGATTGGTCCACCGCAAAATTGGCCCTTTTCCGTACCACTTGGGACTATTTTGACCGATTTTCGGAGTTCTCAACATGGTTTGAAAACACCTCCAAACTGACCCAGTTCATCAATTCCAAAGAATTGATCACATGGAACATGGACAAACACTACCTCCAAGACCTTTCCAGGGCGGGCGTCAACATTCCCAAGACTATTTTTGTGGAAAAAGGGACCCAAACCACATTGCAGGCCCTTTTTTCCACTGCGGTGCAAGGCCATGGGTTCAAGAAAGAACAATTTGTGTTGAAACCCTGCATATCCGGGGCGGCCCGACATACCTACAAAATCCATACAACGGAGATTCCAAAGCACGAAGCGCTGTTTGGACAATTGATTTCCGAAGAGGCGATGATGCTTCAGGAATTTCAGGAAAACATCGTTTCTGAAGGGGAAATTTCAATGATGCTTTTCCATGGGGAGTTCACCCATGCCGTGCTCAAAATTGCCAAACCTGGCGATTTTCGGGTACAGGACGATTTTGGCGGTAGCGTCCACGAATATGACCCATCCAAGGAGCAGATAGCTTTTGCCAAAAAAGTGGTCGCGGCAGCTCCCGAACTTCCCGTTTATGCACGGGTAGATCTATTTCGGGACAACGAAGGAAATTGGGCCCTGGCCGAATTGGAGATCTTTGAGCCCGAATTATGGTTCCGGCGTAATCCATCAGCAGCACAAAAATTGGCCAAGACCATAAAGGACCACTGTTTGTCCGCCAAAATCTAGACCATTAATACGACACATAACTTTAACTATCTCAAAATGAAAAATTTAACCCTCCTATTGTTAAGCATTGGCTTAGGGTGCACTGCCCAACAGAAAACCACTGGCCAACTAGTTGCGCTGGATGATGCTTTTTACGATTACGTGGATAAAGAAGCAAAAATAGAAGTGCTCGCCGAGGATTTTATGTGGTCCGAAGGACCCGTTTGGGTCAAGGAAGGTGGGTTCCTCCTATTTTCGGATGCCCCACAGAACACTATTTTTAAATGGGATGAAAATGAAGGGATCACACAATTTTTAGAACCTTCTGGTTACACCGGAATACTGCCATACAGCAAGGAGCCCGGCAGCAATGGACTTCTCATCAACAATAATGGGGAGTTGGTGGCCTGCGAACATGGCGACCGAAGAATATCCCGGATGCCATTATCCTTTGGCGGAAAAGTAACGGTGGCCGACAAATGGAATGGAAAGCGTTTCAATAGCCCAAATGACATTGTACAGACCTCCAAAGGCATCTATTATTTTACAGACCCTCCCTATGGACTGCCAGAGCAGGAAAATTCCAAATCGCGGGAAATTGATGCATTTGGCGTCTTCAAAGTCGATGTTGAGGGCAAAGTTGACATGGTGGTCGGCAATCTTTCACGCCCAAATGGGCTTGCGCTTTCCCCTGACGAAAAAATACTGTATGTGAACCAATCGGATGGCAACGCACCTTATATTACGGCATACAACGTCCAGGATGATGGGTCATTGGATGAGGGGACTATATTCTTTGATGCCACTGAACTACGGAAAGAAGGATTGGTTGGCTCTTTGGATGGTCTTAAAGTGGCCAATGATGGCACTATTTTTTCCACAGGGCCAGGTGGAGTGTTAATCATTACCCCCGAAGGAAAACTTTTGGGACGCATTGAAACAGGACAACGGACGGCCAACTGCGCATGGGGCAACGATGGCTCCGTGCTCTATATGACTGCACATAGCTTCCTGATGCGGATCCAAACCAAAACGGTGGGGAACGGTTTCTAAAATGCTATCTGGTAATCTGCCGCTTCAATTCTTCCATGGACTGTTGCAACTGTTTCAATAGTCCGGTTTCTGTCGTGGCATCCACATTGAAAGTCAATTTGCTACTTACCTCCCAAATTTCCTGGATCTGGAATGGTTTGATCTCGTAGGGAGGATAAGTCTCGTTCAAAGAAACCAAAGTAATGTTGTTGGAATTGGGCCGTCGCTCTATTTTCTTGACCATTACGGAATCTTGGAGCACCACAACGTACATTTTGTTGGGGCTCACATGGTCAATATGTTCAATGGCACGCGCCAACACCCAATCGTTGGGCCTTAGATTCGGCAACATGCTGTCCCCTTCCACCTGAAATCCCCTGTACGTGGCATTTCGGAATTCGGGAATGGGCATGTCAAAGGCAGGCAACTGTTGGTACCAACTCGTATCGGAAATGTTCTGTGGATAGCCCGCAGCGGCCTTGGCGTTCACCAATACCATGTTGTCCTGATCGGAATTGTCCACGGTGACCACCTTGGGGATCACACTGGTTCTGGAGGTATCCAAGTACTTCTGGTCACTCTCCCCGAACAGCCACATGGGGTTGATCTTGAACTGTTTCAATAACTCCGATACCACTTTGCCTGATAGTTTGGTCCTCCCCCGTTCAATATCGGCCGTGGTGTTCTTCACACCCAACAGTTCCGCAAACTCGGCCTGTGTATGGCCCAGCTCCCTTCGGATGTCCGTAAATCGTTTCAGTGTCAGTTCGTTTTCCATTTCTGTATTTTTGTATCACTTCGTACTGTCATCCTGAGCGCAGTCGAAGGAGCTTTCGAGAAGGCATTGACCTTCACCACAAATTAGATCTCTACCTAATATCTCTATTCAAATATAGGTAATTTGGATTATTTCCAAAACTTTTTATGGAATATTTCCATTTATTGGATTATTTCCATATTTTTGATTGGAATATTTCCAAGTTATGGGTTTTGATAGAATACGGGAAAAACTGAACATTCTGGCCGATGCGGCCAAATACGACGTGTCGTGCGCCAGTAGTGGCAGTGACAGGACCAATAAAACAAAGGGGCTGGGCAATGCTTCAAAAATGGGTATTTGCCATAGCTACACCGAGGACGGACGTTGTATTTCCTTGTTGAAAATCCTGCTAACCAACCATTGCATCTATGACTGTGCCTATTGCGTCACCCGTAAAAGCAACGACGTCCAAAGAGCGGCCTTCAAGATCCAAGAAGTGGTGGACCTGACCATCAATTTTTATCGAAGAAACTATATCGAGGGATTGTTCCTGAGTTCCGGGATATTCAAAAATGCGGATTATACTATGGAACGCTTGGTTGCAGTGGCGAAGAAACTCCGGGAAGAGGAAAATTTCAATGGGTATATCCACCTGAAATCCATACCTGGGGCCAGCGATGAACTTATGTACGAAGCCGGATTATACGCGGACCGTCTTTCCGTGAACATTGAAGTGCCCACAGTTTCTGGCCTGAAACTCTTGGCCCCCGATAAAAAGCATGAGGACTTCACCAAACCCATGCTCAAGGTGAAAAATGAGATCGTGCGCTTCCAAACCGAACGAAAAATCATCAAAAGCACCCCCAAATATGCCCCGGCCGGGCAGAGCACCCAAATGATTGTGGGCGCTTCCGGGGAAACGGACAAGGACATCATGTATTCCGCTACCTATTATTACAAAACCTACCAAATGAAACGGGTATATTATTCTGGTTATGTGCCAGTTGCGGATGATGCCCGATTGCCGGCCATTGGTTCGCAGGTGCCCATGCTCCGGGAGAACAGGCTCTACCAGACCGATTGGCTCTTGCGTTTCTACGGCTTTGCCGTGAACGAGATTTTGAACAAGGAGTACCCCAATCTGGATATGGACGTGGACCCCAAGCTTTCGTGGGCGTTGCGCAACCTGCACCATTTTCCGGTGGATGTGAACACGGCGGACAAGCGTCTCTTGGCCCGCATACCCGGCATCGGTATGCAATCCGTGGAGAAAATAATGAAAGCTCGAAAATTTCGAAGGTTGAACTGGGACCATCTCAAAAAAATCGGAGTGGCCCTCAACCGTGCCCAGTATTTCATGGTATGTGATTCCCGCCACTGGGAACGCCGTGATCTGGATGCGGAGAAAATCAAGGGGATGATCTTGCAGACTTCGTCCGGCAAGTTCAGGAACCAGTATAGTAACCAATTGTCATTGTTCAATTAACAATTAGCAATGAAGGGTTAAGTTCGAGATGTCATCCTGAGCTGTCATCCTGAGCGTAGTCGAAGGGCCAGTCGAAGGAGCTAACGAGAATGACATATTGGAATTAAAAAACAAAATAAATTAAAAGAGAGCGTTATGAATGCTTCAATAACCTTAATTTATGACGGCAGCTTCAACGGGTTTCTCACAGCTGTGTTTGTTGCTTTTGACGAAAAGATCAATGTGGCCGACATCCAAAGAAATGGTCAGTGCCAAAATGGGCTGTTTTCGGACACCGAGACCATTTTCACCCATGTGGAAAAGGCTCAACGGGTCTGGAACGGCATCAAGGGCAAAAGCCACAATGCCATTTCCAATGTGTATTTTGCTTTTTTGAGCGAAGCCGAAGGGGTGGAAATGATGCTGTACACCTACATCCAAAAACTGATGCGTACCCAGACCGGCAAGTATCTGGACTATTCGGACAGTACGGTGCTCCACATCAGCCAGTTGGCACGGAAGGTGGGTCGGGAAAAACACCGCATGGAGGCCTTTGTACGGTTCCAGTTGACGAAGGACAACATCTATTTTGCGAACATAGAGCCCGATTTTGATGTGCTGCCCCTGATTTCCAAACATTTTCGGGACCGCTATGCGGACCAGCAATGGCTCATTTATGACGTGAAACGCAAATACGGGATCTATTACAACCTGGACCATGTGGAAATGGTGTCCCTGAACCTACGGGAGGTGCATTTCAACAAAGTCCATAAAAGTGATGCTTTCCTGAGCGAGGAATACGATTACCAGACCCTCTGGAACGATTATTTCAAAAGCACGGGCATCAAGTCCCGCATCAACCCTAAATTGCATACGCAGCATGTGCCCAAACGGTATTGGAAGTACCTTTCTGAAAAAAAAGCAAGTTAGGTAAGGTAACCCCAATGTGGCAAACCTTTTGCCTAGATATGCAATAGGGAGTCCTGAGCGAAGTCGAAGGGTGAGTAAGAAAAAGGAGTGGTTTAGATTGAAAAGCTTTTTTTGTTAATATTGTTATGTAGCATTCCCCCATTAAACACAAAATTATAATATATGAATGAATTTGGGGGGAAATGGACTGAAGCAAAAATTGAAATTTTAGTTGAGTACGCCAGTGCCTACTTAACAATAATGAACAAATATGCTAATCGGTTTGGTTGGAATCTTCTTTATTTTGATGGTTTTGCAGGCAGTGGTTATATTACCAAAGGTAGCGATGAAAACAAGAAGGTAATTCTTGGAGCAGCAAAACGTATTTTGGAATTAAACATACCCCGCTCTTTTGACGAATATTACTTTGTCGAAAAAGATACTCACAATGCACAAGAATTAAAAGATTCAATCTCTACAACAACAAAAAAAGTATATGTTGTGAATGAAGATTGCAATACCAAAATTCATTCTATGGGTGAGTTTTTAAAATCTACAAAAGGAAAAAATCGAAGAGTTCTAGCCTACATTGATCCTTGTGGAATGCAATTAAATTGGAATTCACTTAAATCCTTGAAAGAATCAAATGTTGACGCATGGATATTAGTTCCTACAGGAATGGGTGTAAATAGATTGCTGAAAAATGACGGAAGAATTTCTGAGGCATGGATTGAAAGGCTCGAAACCTTTCTTGGAATGAGTCAAATTGATATTTTGAATGAATTTTACAATCAAACTGAGGTAATTACCTTGTTTGGCGAAGAAAGAATCACTACTAAAAAAGAAAAGACAATTGAGAAATCAGCAGAACTGTATAAAAATAGATTAAACGAATTATTCAAATATGTGACCAAGCCATATATTTTAAAAAATAGCTCGAATTCGACAATGTTTCATTTCTTTATGGTTTCAAACAATGAAAATGCGGTGAAAATTGCTAATGAAATAATAAATAAATACAACACATGGCACAATCAAGTATCGAATGGACAGAAATGACATGGAACCCAACAACAGGTTGCACTAAAATTAGCCAGGGTTGTAAATTCTGTTATGCCGAAGTCATGTCCAAAAGGCTTCAAGCCATGGGAATAGAGAAATATAAGGATAATTTTAAAGTCCGAATCCATGAATCGGAATTGAGTACTCCGTACTCATGGAAAAAACCTAAAATGGTTTTTGTGAACTCCATGAGCGATTTGTTCCACCCAGAAGTTCCATTTTTCTTTATCCAAAAGGTTTTTGAAGTCATGAACGATAATCAACAACACATTTTTCAAGTTTTGACTAAAAGACATGACCGATTGTTGGAGTTACATGATAAACTCAACTGGACTCCAAATATATGGATGGGAGTATCTGTTGAAAATCAAGAAGTTGAGCATCGCATTGATTATCTCAGAAAAACCAATGCGAAGGTTAAGTTTTTATCCCTAGAACCCTTAATTGGACCTCTTCCTAATTTAAATCTCAAAGAGATTAGCTGGGTAATTGTCGGCGGTGAAAGCGGCAGAAAACCTAGACCAATTAAAGCCGAATGGGTAAAGGACATAAAAAACCAATGTGAAAAAGTAAACGTTGCTTTCTTTTTCAAGCAATGGGGCGGCACTAATAAGAAAAAAAGTGGACGTTTGCTCAATGGACGTACATACGATCAAATGCCAAACTACAGGTTGATAGCTTAGCTACTTCCCCTTCTCCCCCACAAAATGGTCGCTCTTGTTTTTAAAGAGCACATTAAAACTGGTCAAACTGCCATAAATACGGGTGATGTATTGCTGTAGGTCAATTTTATCCTGATCGTCCAGATTACTGCTGTTGATCTTTTGTTCCATCACACGGATACGGTCGCGCACCATCACGATCTTGTGAAAAAAGGTATCGATGGGCATTTCCTTGTTCTGGGTGGCATCCCCGGGATCCAGGATCAGTTTACCGCCCTTCCACTTATCGGCAATGGCCACTTTTTCGTGGGTATCGCTCCATTTCTCCAAAATCTTGACCAAGGAACGTTCCACTTCAAAAAAGCTGACGGTGTCCACTTCGTCCTCCACCGCCTCGATCACCTCAAAATCGGCATCAAGGTCAATGGTTTCCAGTCCGCTTTCCAAAAAAGTGACCCAATAATACTTGGATGATACGTTGGTCACCACCCCTTTTCCGTGTTCAGGATGGTCTATTCGAGAGCCAATGCCCAGTAGTTTCATAGTTTTCAATTTATAATGTCAGGTCGAGTGCCATCGGATTCAATTCTTCCAAATCACTTCTCGACCGTTCCTTCAACTCTGCTCAGGATGACAGCTCGAAGTGATAAATGATACTATGTCAAAAATAAGCCATCAATTAACAATAACGAAAATCCAACCCCTTTCTTTTTTACAAGCCAAATCGCTATTTTTGAAGCTTTGCTATGAATTTATGATCCATTACGAAGAACATATTGAGGTGAAGGGTGCCCGGGTGCACAACCTGAAGGACATCGATGTCACCATTCCCCGTGAAAAGCTGGTGGTCATCACCGGGCTTTCGGGCAGTGGGAAATCCTCCCTGGCCTTCGATACCATCTATGCCGAGGGCCAACGCCGCTACATCGAGACCTTCTCGGCCTATGCCCGACAGTTTTTGGGCGGTCTGGAACGCCCCGATGTGGACAAGATAGATGGACTTTCGCCTGTGATCGCCATAGAACAGAAGACCACTTCCAAATCGCCCCGCTCCACCGTGGGCACCATCACAGAGGTGTACGATTTTCTCCGACTCTTGTTCGCACGTGCCGGGGATGCCTACAGCTACAACACGGGCGAGAAAATGGTGAGCTATAGCGACGAGCAGATCAAGGAACTCATCATAGAATCCTACCTCGATAAAAAAATAAACGTGCTGGCCCCAGTGATCAAATCGAGAAAGGGCCATTACCGCGAACTTTTTGAACAGATTGCAAAGCAAGGCTTTGTAAAAGTGCGGGTGGACGGTGAGATCATGGACATCACCAAGGGCATGAAGGTGGACCGCTACAAGACCCACGATATCGAGATCGTGATAGACCGTCTAAAAGTCTCCGATACCGAGGATTTCCACAAACGCCTTGCGGAGACCATCAACACGGCCATGTACAGTGGCGACAACGTTCTGATGGTATTGGAAGAGGGCGAGACCGTGCCCCGCTATTTCAGCCGGGACCTGATGTGTCCTTCCACGGGCATTTCGTACCCCACGCCGGAACCCAACACCTTTTCGTTCAACTCGCCCAAGGGCATGTGCCCCGATTGCAGTGGTCTGGGGCATATTTACGAAGTGAACGAACGAAAGATCATTCCAAACCCCAAACTGTCCATCAAGGCGGGTGGACTTGCCCCGTTGGGCGAATACAAGAAATCCTGGGCCTTCAAACAGTTGGAGACCATTGGGCAGCGGTATGGTTTTGACCTTTCGGACGCCATCGAAAAAATCCCCGAGGAGGCCATGGACGTTATCCTTAACGGGGGAAAGGAAAGTTTTGAGGTCGATTCCAAATCCCTCGGTGTAAAAAGGCAGTACAAAATTGATTATGAGGGCATTTCAAACTTCATCAGGACCCAATTTGAAGATGCCAATTCCACGTCCATAAAACGATGGGCGAAGGATTACATGGACAAAATAAAATGTCCCACCTGCGAAGGTGCCCGCTTACGCAAGGAATCCCTTTATTTTAAGGTGGGCGAAAAGAACATTGCCGAACTGGCCCAAATGGACATTGCCGAACTGGCCACTTTTTTCAAGAATTTGGAAGAGACCCTTGAGGGCAACCAAAAGATAATCGCGGAGGAAATCATCAAGGAAATCAAGGCCCGTATCGGGTTTTTGCTTGATGTGGGATTGGACTACCTTTCCCTGAACCGGAGCTCCAAATCCCTGTCCGGGGGCGAGGCGCAGCGTATCCGTTTGGCCACCCAGATAGGTTCCCAACTGGTGGGGGTGCTCTATATTTTGGACGAACCCAGCATCGGTCTGCACCAACGGGACAACGAACGCTTGATCCATTCTTTGGAATCGCTCAGGGACATTGGGAATTCCGTGATCGTTGTGGAGCATGATCGGGATATGATCGAACGTGCCGACCACGTGATCGACATCGGTCCAAAAGCAGGAAAACATGGTGGGGAAATCATTTCCGAAGGAAAACCATCCGAACTGAAGGACCATCATACCCTGACCGCCCAATACATTACCGGCGAACTGGAAATTCCTGTTCCAAGTGAAAGAAGAAAGGGAACGGGCAAAAAAATTGTGCTTTCTGGCTGTACGGGAAACAACCTGAAGGATGTCACGGTAGAATTCCCTTTGGGAAAACTCATCGGCGTCACGGGTGTATCGGGCAGTGGAAAGTCCACCTTGGTGAACGAGACCCTCTACCCTATCATGAACGCCCATTACTTCAACGGGGTGAAAAAACCAATGCCCTACAAAAAAATCACCGGGTTACAGCATATCGACAAGGTCATCGACATCAACCAATCGCCCATCGGGCGCACACCGCGATCCAATCCGGCGACCTATACCGGGGTTTTCAGCGAGATCCGGACCTTGTTTGCCAAGACCACCGAAGCAACCATCCGCGGATACAAACCGGGACGTTTCAGCTTCAATGTGGCAGGAGGGCGTTGCGAAACCTGCCAAGGCGGCGGGTTGAAGGTCATCGAAATGAACTTTCTTCCCGATGTGTATGTAGAATGTGAGACCTGCAACGGCAAGCGGTTCAACAGGGAAACCTTGGAAATCCGCTATAAGGGCAAGTCTATTTCGGACGTATTGGAAATGACCATCAACGAAGCGGTGGATTTCTTTGAGAACATTCCCAAGATCCATCGAAAACTGAAGACCATCAAAGATGTGGGATTGGGTTACATCTCTTTGGGACAGCAGTCCACTACCCTTTCCGGCGGTGAGGCGCAGCGGGTGAAACTGGCCACAGAGCTTTCCAAGCGTGATACCGGAAACACCTTCTACATCTTGGACGAGCCTACCACTGGCTTGCACTTTGAAGACATCCGAGTGCTGATGGAAGTACTCAACCAACTAGTGGACAAGGGAAATACCATCTTGGTGATAGAACACAACATGGACGTCATCAAAATGATGGACCACATCATAGACATTGGTTACGAAGGTGGCCGTGGCGGCGGCATGGTGGTTGCCCTAGGAACGCCCGAAGAAGTGGCCAAAGACCAAAAAAGTTATACCGCCAAGTTTTTGAAAAAAGAACTGGAACATACCAAAGAAAAGATTGCCAAGGCCATCTGAAACATATAATTTGAACAAATGAGAAAAGAACAGCACTCCAAGGGGTGGAATGAGATCAAGACGAACGATTCGTGGGCCATATTCAAGATCATGGGCGAGTTCGTCAACGGATTTGAAAAAATGAGTGTCATAGGTCCCTGTGTATCCATTTTTGGATCGGCACGGGTACGGGAAGGAAACCACTACTATGACCTGGCGGTAAAGATTGCCCAACGAATTGCCGAAGCGGGTTATGGTGTCATCACCGGTGGCGGGCCCGGAATCATGGAGGCCGGTAACAAAGGGGCCAATCTTGCCGGGGGAACATCGGTGGGACTGAACATAGACCTTCCTTTTGAACAGCATGACAACCCTTATATCGATGAGGACAAGAGTCTGGATTTTGATTATTTCTTTGTCCGCAAGGTCATGTTCGTCAAATATTCACAAGGTTTTGTGGTGATGCCCGGTGGCTTTGGTACGCTGGATGAACTTTTTGAGGCCATTACCCTGATCCAGACCCATAAAATACATACCTTCCCCATCATATTGGTGGGCACCGATTTTTGGAAAGGGCTCCTCGACTGGATCAAGAATACCATGCTGGAAGCTGGGAACATCAGTCCACGAGACCTGGACTTGATCCAATTGGTGGACACCGAGGACGAAGTGGTGGAGATCATCGATGCCTTCTACAAAGGCCGTAATCTCAGCCCCAACTTTTAATCCATACTTATTTGATAGTCCAACGGTTCTTTTTGCGATTTCCATTGCTGTTGCTGATACTGTGCGCCCCTGTTTGGGGACAGTACAAAAATGAGGTCGTGGCCACTTTGGATGGCCGGACACAGCAAATCAGGATACGTCAGCATTTCACTTATGTGAACCGTTCCGACAAAGGACTTGCCACGCTCTTTTTCAACGATTGGAACCATGCCTATTCCAACAAGAACACGGCACTGGCCAAACGTTTTGCCGAAGAGTTCAACAGGGGGCTCCATTTGGCCAAGGACAGGGAAAGGGGCCATACTACCATCAAGACCCTGGTGGATGACAAATATGGGGGACTGGATTGGAAAAGGGTCGAGAACAGGGATATTATTTCTGTTAGCTTGAACGAGATCTTAAAGCCGGGCGAATCCATACAATTGTTCTTTACCTATACCGTAAAACTTCCTTCCGCAAGGTTTACATCCTATGGGGCCACGACGAATGGAGGCTATAATCTGAAGGATTGGTACCTCACCCCGGCCGTTTTTGATGGGGAGGATTGGAGACTGTATGACAATATGAACCTGGACGACATCTACACCGATGTTGTCCAGACCACCATCAACCTTACCTATCCTGAAAAGTTGTTCCTGGCCACCAATTACAGACAATCCAGCGTGGCCCGGTTTCCGGGAGGACAGCATACGCAGCTCTTTGGCGACAACAGAAAAAGCTGTGAGATCATACTCACCGTCGAAGAAACTTTCACCAAACACGTTACCGCCCCCCTGACCGTGATCACCGATATTGAATCCAACAAATACGATAAAATATCCCAAGGAATATCCATTGACAAAATAGCCCACTTCCTCCAAGAGAATTTGGGGAAATATCCACATGAAAACCTTCTGGTAAGCGATTTTGACTACAACAGGTCGCCACTCTATGGCATAGGACAGCTTCCTTCATTCATACGGCCCTATGAAGAACAGTTCCAATTTGAGATGAAGTTCCTTAAAACGGCCATCCGCAATTATCTGGAGGAAACCCTGTTTCTCGACCCCAGACAGGAACGATGGGTCAACGATGCCATTGGGTACTATCTGATGATCAAATATGTGGAGGAACACTATCCCGACCAGAAACTGGCAGGTAAACTCTCCCGGGTCTGGGGCATCAAAAACTTCCATTTGGCGCAAATGGACTTCAATGAGCAATATGCCCTCTTCAGTATGCTCTCCGCCCGCAAGAACATCGACCAACCTTTGACCACTCGCAACGATTCCCTGATCAAGTTCAATGAAAAAATAGCCAATGGGTACAAAGCTGGACTAGGGATGTCCTATTTGGCAGCCTATTTGGATGAGAAAAAAGTGGACAGCAGTATCCTTGATTTTTATGCGAACCATAGGTTGAAGGAAAAAGTGACCTCTCATGATTTTCGGGAAACTGTAGAGAAATATGCCGACAAGGACATCAGTTGGTTCTTTGATGAATATGTCTCCACGGACAAAAAGATTGATTTCAAGATCAAAAAATTACAAAAGACCGATGATTCCATCACCCTGGTATTGAAGAACAAAAAAGGGACCAATGTGCCCATATCCCTCTTTGGTCTCCAGAACGACACGGTGGTCTCCCATTATTGGTTCACCGACATTGACACCACTAAAACCGTCACCATACCCCGAAATGGCGAGGACCGATTGGTGCTCAACTATGACCAGAAAATCCCTGAATTCAACCAAAGGGACAACTGGAAGACCCTGAACGGCTTCTTCTCCAGTAACAAAAAGTTGAAGTTCCAATTTTTCAAGGATACCGAAGACCCTTATTACAATCAGGTTTTCTATGTGCCTATTGCCAATTTCAATATTTATGACGGGGTGACGCCGGGAATGCGCCTTTACAACAAGACCTTTCTGGAACGCCCTTTCCAATATGACATTTCCCCCACCTACTCCTTTTTGGAACGTACCTTGGTGGGCAAGGCCAGTTTCAAGTACCGCAAATACCACCAAAAGACCGGGCTGTTCTACACCGACTACTCCATTTCGGGGTCTACCTCCCATTTCCAAAAGAGTTCGCGCTTTTCTACCCTTACCCCTGCCGTCAGTTTTGGATGGCGCCCAAATGACCTTTTGTCCAACCGCAGACAGTACTTGACCTTCCGGTACAGAAACGTTTTCAGGAACATCGATGACAACTTGGTGGGTGAAATAGACACAGACCCGGATTATAACGTAATGAACGTCCGCTTTGTGGATGTGGACAATAACATTCTCAATTATACCTCGTGGTTTGTGGATGCACAGCATTCCAGCGATTTCACCAAACTGGCCTTTGAAATGGAGTATAGAAAATTGTTCCACAGTAACCGACAGTTCAACCTTAGGTTCTATGCCGGAAAGTTTTTGAGAAACAAGACGGAATCCGATTTTTTCAGCTTCGCCCTGGACCGACCCACCGACTACATGTATGATCTTTCCTATTTGGGCCGATCGGAAAGTTCCGGGATCTACAGCCAGCAGATCATCATTTCCGAAGGAGGTTTCAAATCCAAATTGGAAAATCCCTTTGCCAACGATTGGATCGCCACCACCAATGCCAGCACCAATATCTGGAGATGGGTGGAAGCGTATGGGGACCTAGGGTTCATCAAGAGCAAAGGGGAAGACGCCCGTTTTGTATATGATTCCGGGGTTCGTCTCAATTTGGTCACCGACTATTTTGAACTTTACTTTCCCGTATATTCCAATAGGGGTTGGGAGATTGCACAGGACAATTACAGCCAACGGATTCGGTTTGTGGTCACCATAAGCCCCAAGACACTTACCGGGCTATTCACCAGGAAATGGTTCTGATTTTATCAAATTCACAATAACCGAATTCAAAAAGCATAAACATTTGACTAATATTCTATAATTTGATTTATTTTTTATCAAATTGTTGGTTTATTAACTTGTATTGCTATTGCTGATTTGATTGTATTTTAGTATTTTCGCAAAAACCTGCAACGGCACATGAAACCCGACCCAAGTACAAGCAACGACATTTCTTTTGAAGATTTCAGAGCGCAGATCCTCCAAGACTATGAAATTGCCGTGATGAGCAGGGAATGTAGTCTCCTTGGGAGACGCGAAGTACTCTCGGGAAAGGCAAAATTCGGGATTTTCGGCGACGGAAAGGAACTTCCCCAACTGGCCATGGCCAGAGCTTTTCAGGATGGGGATTTCAGGAGCGGCTATTACAGGGACCAGACCTTTATGATGGCCCTTGGCTTTTTGAGCCCGAAGGAATTTTTCCATGGACTCTACGCCACCACCGACGTGGAAAAGGAACCCATGAGTGCCGGAAGGCAAATGGGCGGACATTTTATCACCCATAGCCTGAACGAGGACGGTACATGGAAAAACCTTACTGAACAAAAAAACAGCAGTGCCGATATCTCCTGTACCGCAGGACAAATGCCCCGTTTGTTGGGATTGGCACAGGCTTCCAAAATATATAGGAATGTAGAGGGACTGGACCAGACCAACTTTTCCAACAATGGGAATGAAGTCGCTTGGGGCACTATTGGCAATGCCAGCACCAGTGAGGGACATTTCTTTGAAACCATAAATGCCGCCGGGGTCATGCAAGTGCCCATGGTGATCTGTGTTTGGGACGATGAATACGGAATTTCGGTCCCTGCCGAATACCATACCACCAAAGGTGACATCTCGGAAGCACTCAGTGGACTGCAACGGGACAGGGAAAATGACGGTTATGAAATCCTGAAAGTAAAGGGATGGGATTACACCGCCCTTATACATACCTTCGAAAATGCATCGGATATTGCGCGTGAGGGCCACGTACCCGTACTTATCCACGTAACGGAACTTACCCAACCGCAGGGACATTCCACTTCCGGCTCCCACGAGCGTTACAAATCTGCCGAACGTTTGGAGTGGGAACGCGAGAACGACTGCAACAAAAGGTTCAGGGAATGGATCTTGGAAAATGGCATCACCACGGAAGAAGACCTCAAAAAACTCGACAGGGAGATAAAACATAAGGTCAGGTCCGCCAAAAAAGAAGCATGGGCCGAGTTTCTCAAACCCCATTTGGAAGCGAAGAAGCAGCTTGTGCAATTGCTTGATAAGGCAGCGAACAGCAGTCCCAACCGCAATTTTATCCTAAAGATCAAAAATGACCTGATTGCCATTGAAGAACCTTTGAAAAAGGATTTGGCCGCCAAGTCCCGCCAAGCGCTCAGGTTTCTGATCGGGGAGGCTTCCGCCGAGAAAAAAGAACTGCAGGCATGGATCAACCGGTTTTTGGACGATAGCGAATATAAATTCAGTTCCCATCTCTACAGCGAACTGGATAATAAGGCTACCAACATAAAAGCCGTGCCCCCCTCCTATTCCAATGATGCAGAGGAAGTGGATGGCAGGATCATTCTGAGGGACAATTTTGATGTGCTCTTTGAGAAATATCCAGAAGCATTGATCTTTGGCGAGGACACCGGGAACATCGGCGATGTGAACCAAGGATTGGAGGGTCTCCAGAAAAAATACGGTGAACTACGGATTGCCGACACAGGAATCCGGGAAACCACCATCATAGGACAAGGTATTGGGATGGCCCTTCGGGGACTAAGGCCCATTGCCGAGATACAATACTTGGATTACATTCTATATGCCATCCAGACCTTGAGCGACGATTTGGCCACCTTGACCTACCGGACCGTCGGCAAGCAAAAAGCACCCCTTATTGTCCGTACACGGGGCCATCGGTTGGAAGGCATCTGGCATTCCGGATCACCGATGGGCGGACTTATCCATTTGTTACGTGGAATGTACATCTTGACCCCAAGAAACATGACACAGGCAGCCGGCTTCTACAATACTTTGATGAAGAGCGATGAACCGGCGTTGGTCATCGAAAGCTTGAACGGATATCGATTAAAGGAAAAGAAACCTTCCAACCTTGGCGAGTTCCATACCCCTATCGGAAAAGTGGAGACCCTGAAGGAAGGAACGGACATTACTTTGCTGTCCTATGGCTCTACCCTGCGTATCGTGGAAAGGGTGGCCCAGGAACTTTTGGAAGTTGGGATCGATGCCGAAGTCATCGATGCACAGTCCTTATTACCCTTCGATTTGGAGCACGATGTGGTGAAGAGCCTTCAAAAAACGAACAGACTGCTCATCATAGATGAGGATGTCCCAGGTGGATGTTCAGCCTACCTACTTCAAGAAATCATGGAAAAGCAAGGTGGATACCAATATTTGGACAGTGCACCACAAACCTTGACTGCAAAGGCACATCGACCTGCTTATGCATCGGACGGGGACTATTTCTCCAAACCCAACGCAGAGGATATTTTTGAAAAAGTGTACGGCATCATGCACGAGGCAGACCCAGAATCCTACCCACAGTTAAGGTAGTTTTCCCTTATCCGTCAATTCAGAACCGCATTTCGTCAATTAATGTTGTGTTATTCGGAACTTAATTTTTAATTTCACGACAACTAAATCCCCTGTGAATGAAAAACAATACCTTGGTACATTTGGGCTTGGCACTTTTAAGAATTGTTCCTTCTGCATTCATGCTGAGCCATGGCTATCCAAAACTCATGAACCTTATCAACGGAAAAACCGAATTTGCCGATCCTTTTGGTATTGGACCGGCTCCTACCCTGTTTTTGGCCGTTGTTGGTGAATTTATTTGTCCCCTTTTGATCATTATCGGATTCAAGACGAGATGGGCCGCCATACCGCCTGCAATTACCATGTTGGTCGCCGGATTCATGATACACGGTTCCGACCCTTTTGGAACAAAGGAAATGGCCTTGCTCTATTTGACCGTTTTTGTAGTGGTCATGCTATTGGGACCCGGAAAATATAGCGTGGACAAAAGCTAGTTCAAATAATTTCCGCCAGCAGTTCCTTCAGTAAATCGGATTGGTCCATATTATTGGCCCCGACCCCTTTTCCTTTTAGATCCAAGCTCCTAAGGCTTGAAATGATACCGCTCACCCTTTTCATAGGATAATTTTTTGCGGCTACGGAAAACTCGCTTACAAAGTAAGGGTTGACGCCCAGTACCTTGGCCACATTGCCTGGAGAATGGTCGTTGAGGCCGTGATATTGCAATAGTTGGGTGAAGAAGGTGTTCAAGAGCGTGACTGTCACCACAAAAGGGTTGTCCTTCGGGTTCTGCGAAAAATAATCGATGATCCGGGAGGCCTTTTTCACATCCCTTTCCCCAATTGCTTTCTTCAACTCAAAATTATTGAAGTCCTTGCTGATTCCTATGTGCTTTTCAATCAGCTCAGGCGTAATCTCCTCCGTAGGCGGCACCACTAGGGCCAATTTGTCCAGTTCATTGCTGATTTTGCTCAGGTCGGTCCCCAAAAATTCCACGAGCATTACGCAGGATTTGGGCGATATGTTATAATTTTTTCCAGCCAAGGTCCTTCGCACCCAATCCGCCACTTGGTTGTCGTACAACTTGTTGCTTTCAAAAAGCACTCCGGTTTTCTGGATGGCCTTGTAGAGTTTCTTTCGCTTGTCCAGTTTCTTGTATTTGAAACAGATGACCAGTATTGTGGTGGGTTGTGGGTTCTCGGCGTAAGAAAGAAAGTTTTCGATGTTGCGGGACAGATGTTGGGCCTCCTTCACGATAACCACCTGATGGTTGGCCATCATAGGATACCTTTTGGCGTTGGAGACCACTTCTTCCACACTGGTGTCCTTTCCATAGAGCACCATTTGGTTGAAGCCCTTTTCATCTTCCGTCAGCACATTTTCTGCAATGTATTGGGAAATCTTATCAATATAATAAGGTTCCTCCCCCATCAAGAAGTAGATGGGCTTGGGCGCCCCTTTGTTTATTTCCGATACAATCTCTTTTACCCTGTCCATTCAGAAAAAATCATCAATTTTGTGGAATGCAAGCATTGAACTTTCCCAACTATACCTTCCGAATCAAAAATAGCCAAAATAGACAGTACATCTTTGATGGCATCCGTAAAAAATTTGTAGTGCTGCAGCCGGAGGAATGGGTCAGGCAACACGTGCTGCATTACTTGGTCTTTACGAAAAATTTCCCCAAAAGCCTCATCAACGTAGAGAAACAATTGATGGTGAACGGGTTGAAAAGACGTTACGATGTGGTGGTCTTCAATCCTGATGGCACCATTTTTCTTTTGGTGGAATGCAAGGCCCCGGAAGTGAAGGTGGAGCAAGCCGTTTTTGACCAGATCGCACGCTACAACTACCAATTGAAATCAGCATACCTGATGGTGACCAATGGTTTGGAGCACTACTGTTGCGAAATGGACCATGAGAATGAAAAATATAGGTTTTTAAAGGAAATTCCTGATTTTAGCCGTTAATTTGCCACCGTTTTGAAAGTCGCCGTAGTCATACTCAACTGGAACGGGGAAGCCTTGCTCAAAAGGTTCCTGCCCACCGTCATGGAACATTCCGAAGGTGCCGATATCTATGTGGTGGACAATGCCAGTACCGATGGATCTGTTGCCTTTTTGGAAGCAAATTACCCCACTATCGGTATTGTGCGCAACACGTCCAACGGAGGTTTCGCCAAAGGCTATAACGATGGCCTGAAGCACATCGAAGCCGACATCTACTGCCTTTTGAACTCCGACGTGGAGGTCACGCCTAACTGGTTAGGTCCCATCAAGGAAGGTTTTGAAACCATCTCCGGAGTTTCTATCATACAGCCCAAGATTTTGGATTTGAAACAACGGGATCATTTTGAATATGCAGGTGCTGCAGGCGGATTCTTGGATGCATTGGGCTATCCATTCTGCCGGGGAAGGATTTTTCAGTCCATCGAAAAGGACAAGGGCCAATACGATGATGTTAGGGAAATATTCTGGGCCACGGGCGCGTGTATGTTCATCAAAAGCGAAACTTTTTGGGCACTGGGCGGTTTTGATGAGGACTACTTTGCCCATCAAGAGGAGATAGACCTTTGTTGGCGGGCACAAAATGCCGGACATAAAGTGTATTATGTGGGGAAGAGCCACATATTCCACTTGGGAGGTTCCACCCTATCCAACATGAACCCAAAGAAGACCTTCCTGAACTTTAGGAACTCCCTGTATTCCATCACCAAGAACCTTCCCCGTAAAAAAGCTTTGCCCATTGTCTTTTTACGTCTGATACTAGATGGCATAGCCGCTGCAAGGTTTGTTTTCCAACTGAAAATCAACCATTGCCTGGCCATTCTACATGCCCATATCAGTTTTTATGGTAACTTTAGGAAGATGTACAGAAAGCGCGAAAAAGCTAATTTTATATTAAAGTACCATGTGGTGACATCCATAGTTTGGTCCTATTTCGTACATCAAGTAAAGAATTTTAACATTTTAGTAAAAGATTAACGAAGCCGAAATATGGAAACCTTGCTTTTTATCTAATTTTGGCCAACATTGATTTACATTGACATATCTAACAATCCTTAAATTATAATCAGAACTATGAAAAAAGCTTTTCTAGGAACATTGGCACTGACAATTCTATTGTCTTCATGTGTATCACAAAAAAAATATGCTGAACTGGAGGCCAAACACAAAGAAACTCAAGACCTATTGAATTCAGCTACAGTAAAACTTAACGACTGTCTGGAAGAAAAAGCGACCGCAAGTTCAAGGTTGAAGACCCTTGAAGACCAAAATGCTTTCTTGAAAGCCAACAACCAAGAGCTCATCAACAACATGGGCAACTTGACAACCCTTACCACCAAAGGTGCTGAAAACCTTGAAAAATCGTTGGAGAGTCTTAAAGAAAAAGACCTTACCATCAGAAAATTGCAAGATGCCGTTACCCGTAGGGACTCTGTAAACCTTTCTTTGGTACAGAGCTTGAAAGGTGTGCTTGGAAACTTGGATGATGAGGACATCGAAATCAGCGTGGAAAAAGGAGTTGTATTTGTTTCCATTTCCGACAAACTATTGTTCAGAAGCGGAAGCTACAATGTGACCAACGCTGCAAAAGAAGTATTGGGCAAAGTGGCCAAAGTGGTAAACAACAAGCCTGATTTTGAATTCATGGTAGAAGGACACACGGACAACGTGCCGATCAAAACTTCTGAACTTGCAGACAACTGGGACTTGAGTGTGAAGAGAGCTACCGCTGTGGTTAGAATCCTTCAAAATGACTTCGGCGTGAATCCTGCTAGGATGACTGCTGCCGGACGTAGCTACTACATCCCCCTTGTTGACAATGACACATCTGCCAACAGGGCCAAGAACAGAAGGACCCGTATCGTTGTACTTCCAAAAATCGACCAGTTCTATAACATGATCGAGGAAGGAATGAAAGATCCATCCATAGGAGGTACTGGCAAATAATCCAGTAAAACATAGATAAGAAAAGCGGCCCAAAAGGCCGCTTTTTTTGTTCTATAATATTTCCAAACTTCCCTTTCCTTCCCTGACGACCAAGGGCTCGCCTTCCGAAAGGTCTATCACCGTAGAAGCGACATTGCCCCCGTACCCCCCATCAATGACAATGTCCACCAAGTTCTGCCATTTTTCAAAAATGAGCTCGGGATCCGTGGTATATTCCAAAATATCGTCATCATCCCGAATGGACGTGGAAACAATGGGATTGCCCAATCCGTTCACCAAGGCCTGTGCTATTGCATTATCGGGAACCCGGATACCCACTGTTTTTTTCTTTTTAAAATCCTTGGGGAGGTTGTTGTTTCCCGGAAGGATAAAGGTGTAAGGTCCGGGCAATGTCCTTTTCAAGATTTTGAAGGTCGAGGAATCTATCTGCCGAACATAATCGGACAGGTTGCTCAAATCTGCACACACGAAGGACCAGTTGGCCTTTTCCAACTTGATTCCCTTTATGCGGGCAATGCGCTGCAGGGCCTTGGAATTGGTAATATCACACCCTAAACCATATACGGTATCGGTGGGATAGATCACAAGGCCGCCCCTTCTGAGCACCTCCACTATCTTTTCCACCTGCCGTGGGTTAGGGTTTTCTTCGTAAAGTCGTATAAGTTCCGCCATGTCACATATGGAAGGCCGTATGCCTCCTCCCAACAAATTAACAAATATTATGGTAAACTGTCGTGGTACGTTAAATATTCTTTAATAGACCCAACCACGACTCCTTTGCCGCATCTATTGCTTGAAATGGCCCATTGGTCAATCCAAAAAGGCCATTCGTGAATTGCTCTGAAAAATCAAATTTAAAACTTTCAATTTTGTCCTATAAAAACACATCAAAAGCCCCCAAAATGATTTTCAAATATTCCCTTTTGACCATCTTCATACTAGGGTCGGCCATCATTGGTTGTGAAAACATGGCTCCCGAAAAAACAAATACCACCATAACAGGGGAAGACGTACTGGCCACCTTGGACAGTCTTTCGTACAGATTGTCTGCAAATAAATCACCCATTGGTTCGGAAGAAGTGATCCAAGTAAATGAGGATATGCGCAGGACTGTCGAAAGCATTCGCACTCCCCATCTATTGACTGAAATCGCTGAAATTTATGCGTATCAGAAGCATGCTTTCACTTTTACCCTCTCCGAAGACCAAAAAATAGGGGTGTTTTCTTGGCACACCAAAATGGATGCCACAGGAAATAGGATCAAAAACATTGCGCTCTATAATAATGGAAATGACATTGAACCCACCTCTCTGTATGACACGCCCATTACCTATGAAAAAATACATCAAGTGAAATCACACAAAGGCAAAGATTTATATATTCTACATGGACATTTGAATTCTGGGGACAGTCATTATTTCCGCCTGAATGCATATACCCTGAGAAATGGTTACATGGAAGAGGCTCCCATTTTCCCCAATAGTGAAAGTTCCCTGTCCTTTGCCCAAATCTCCAACAACCCTGAGTTGTCCAATTCTCTTGGATTTAAGGTGGAAATGAATGGAATTCGGATACTGTTGCCTGAAATACAGGATGTCCCTAGAGCCGGACACTCCCTTGCATTTAATGGAAAAAAATATTTGCCCGAACCGAAGAAGAACTAATCTCCCAATACTTCCAACTTGGCGAAACGAAGCAATAATTTCTTTACGCCACCTTGCTCAAATAGGATTTCAGCCTTTTTGTCACTGCCCATGCCTTCGATGTTGAGTATTTTGCCCCTTCCAAACCGAGTGTGGTTCACCAAGGTGCCCTCTACCAGTCCCGGGTCTATGTCGCTCCCGCTTTTTGTTGGGGCGGAAAGTTCGGGTTTTAACTTTCGTAGCTTTCGCAGCTGGTTTTCATTGGGTCGTTGGACGGACGGCGGTGTCCCATTTTGGGGCTTCACCTGGCGTAGCTTGCTCTTGTCCACATCTCCGAAAATATCAACATTGATCATGGACTTGTACCGATACCCGTCATTGACCGGAGTGAGGTTTTCCACGTATTTTTCATCGATTTCCTCCAAAAAACGGCTCGGTTCGGCATCAATGAGCTTGCCCCATCGGTAGCGGTTTTGCGTGTAGGTAAGGTAGGCCTGTTTCTCGGCACGGGTAAGGGCCACATAGAACAATCTTCGCTCCTCTTCCAGCTCGCTACGGGTGTTCATGCTCATGGCAGATGGGAACAAATCTTCTTCCATCCCCACCACATATACATACGGAAACTCCAAACCCTTTGCCAAATGGATGGTCATCAAAGCCACACGGTCATCATCGCCCACCTCCTTGTCCATATCCGTGGCCAGGGCCACATCTTCCAAGAATTCGGTAAGACTTCCCGTGGCATCCGCAAGTTCCTTTTGGCCTTCCACAAAATCCTTGATTCCGTTCAAGAGTTCCTCAATGTTCTCCATTTTGGCAATGCCCTCGGGCGTACCATCTTTTTTGAACTCCAGTAACAGCCCTGTTTTCTTGGCCACATGCTCCGAAAGCGTGAAGGCATCCACCCCTTCGTTCATGATCTGGAAACTCTTGATCATGGTGACAAAGTCATCCAACTTGCGTTTGGTCCCTGCATTGATGCTGAGGTTGAGTTTGTCCAAATGCTCCATCACCTCAAAAACGGAACGTCCGTATTGGTTGGCCGCCACAACGAGCCTGTCAATAGTGGTCTGTCCAATGCCCCGTGCAGGAAAATTGATGACCCTCTTCAATGCTTCCTCATCCTTTGGATTGATCACCAACCGCAGATAGGCCAACACATCTTTGATCTCTTTACGCTGATAAAAAGAGAGTCCACCATAGATCCGATAGGGAATGTCCCGCTTCCGCAGGGCATCTTCAATGGCCCTTGACTGTGAATTGGTGCGATAGAGCACGGCAAAATCCCCGTTTTGGAGTTGGTGCTGCATCTTGTTCTCAAAAATGGAACCCGCCACATACCTTCCCTCCTCCGCATCGGTCACACTTCGGTGTATAATGATCTGTCCCCCATCGTCATTGGAGGTCCATACATTTTTTTCCAACTGGTTCTTGTTGTTGGCAATGATGGAATTGGCAGCGTTCACGATATTTTTGGTTGATCGATAGTTCTGCTCCAAACGATACACGGCCACATCGTCATAATCCCGTTGAAAATTCAGGATATTGCTGATGTTGGCTCCCCGGAACGAATAAATACTCTGCGCATCGTCACCCACCACACAAATGTTCTGGTACCGATCGGACAGCGCTTTTACAATTAGGTATTGCGAATGGTTGGTATCCTGGTACTCATCCACCAAAATATATCGAAACCTGTCCTGATACTTCATCAACACATCCGGAAAACGGGTCAGCAGTTCGTTGGTACGCAGCAGCAGGTCGTCAAAATCCATGGCCCCGGCCTTGAAACAGCGGTCCACGTAGTTTTGGTAGATTTCCCCCATCCGTGGTCGTTTGGCCATGGCATCCGCCTCCACCAGTTCAGGGTTTTGCAGATAGGCCTTGACGGTGATCAAACTGTTCTTGTAGGAAGATATCCGGTTCTGGACCTGCTTGTACTTGTAAATATCCTTGTCCAGCCCCATTTCCTTGATGATGGAAGCGATCAAGCGTTGGGA
The DNA here is from genome assembly GCF_003058265.1 of Flagellimonas amoyensis. Lineage (GTDB taxonomy): Bacteria > Bacteroidota > Bacteroidia > Flavobacteriales > Flavobacteriaceae > Flagellimonas > Flagellimonas amoyensis. The sequence goes on along the minus strand of NZ_QBUK01000014.1, from coordinate 57,811 downwards.
GTCCTGGGTATCGTAGATCGTAAAATTGCTGGGGAAGCCCAGTTTGTCCCCGTCAAATCGGAGCAATTTGGCAAAAACGGAGTGGAATGTACCCATCCAAAGGTTTTTGGCCTCGGAATTCCCCACAATGGTGGCAATCCGTTTTTTCATTTCACGGGCAGCCTTGTTGGTAAAGGTAAGGGCCAGGATATTGAAGGAATCCACCCCTTGTTCCATCAAATGCGCAATACGAAAGGTAAGCACACGGGTCTTTCCAGAGCCAGCTCCTGCAATCACCATCAACGGACCGTCCTTGTGAAGGACTGGGGCACGCTGCGCATCATTCAATTCATCCAAAAAAGTACTCAATGGCCAGGGTCTTTAAAAAGTAGGCGTGAAATTAACCAATAATGACCTTTTGCTAAAATCATCCTTTCAATATTTATAAACACCGGGGCGGATGGCACTTGATTTTTAAATATATTTAAGCCTCAAGCTTTTTTCACCCTATGATCCATCGCTACTTCCCACTACTATTTTTGGTTTTCTGTTGCTTTTCTGGCCTTTCACAAGAAAAAAAGGTAGGGCCCATCATAGAAGCTTATGGTGAGGTCTGGAATATTGAAAACCCCGATTTCAAAACCGATACCGCTCAAGAATTCAAGGTGGTCTTTGATGTCATGGACAGTCCAAGTTCCCATGATGAGATCAACAAGAAACTGGAAACAGCCGCCCGATTCCTCAACATGCATGCCCAAAGTGGGGTGCCCAAATCACAACTCAAAGTCGCTATAATTGTCCATAACCAAGCCTCAAAAGATATTGCCCATGATGAGGCATACCACAAACGGTTTGGGGTCCCAAACCCCAATTCAGGCCTTATCATGGCCTTGTTGGACGCTGATGTGGAGATCATTTATTGTGGCCAATCCTCATTCTCCCGGGATTTCCCAAAGAAGGATTTGATTCCCGGCGTGAAGATTGCACTGTCGGCCATGACGGCGAGCATTCAACTACAAAATGAAGGTTTTCACCTCATTAAACTATAAATCAATACGTTATGAAATTTTACATTTCTTCTGCCTTGCTCCTGATAAGTTTTTTTGTCCATGCCCAAAACCACGGTCTGGAAAAAGAAATCGCTGCCATGGAATCCAAAGTGATCGAATGGCGGCGGGACATCCACCAGCATCCGGAACTGAGCAACCGGGAGTTCAAGACCGCGGAAAAAATAGCCGACCACCTAAGAGCATTGGGCATTGAGGTACAGACCGGGGTGGCCCATACAGGTGTTGTCGGCATACTGAAAGGCAATCGTCCCGGAAAAGTGGTGGCGCTCAGGGCGGATATCGATGCGCTCCCCGTTACCGAAAGAAACGACCTCCCGTTCAAGTCCACGGTAACCTCAGAATATTTAGGTCAAGAAGTGGGCGTAATGCATGCCTGCGGCCACGATACCCACATCGCCATTATGATGGGGGTCGCCGAGGTACTTTCCAAAAACAAGGACAAGATCCGCGGTACGGTGAAATTCATTTTCCAACCTGCAGAAGAAGGCCCGCCGCCCGGTGAGGAAGGCGGTGCCGAACTCATGGTGAAGGAAGGCGTCCTGGAAAACCCAAAAGTGGATGCGGTTTACGGACTCCATATTGGCTCTTATCTTCCCGTAGGGCAGATTGCCTACAAACCGGGCGGTGCCATGGCCGCAGCACAGCGTTTTGTGGTAACCATCAAAGGGAAGCAGACACATGGCTCTGCTCCTTGGGGCGGTGTGGACCCTATTTTTGTGGCCGCCAAAATCGTGGATGGTTTCCAATCTATCATAAGCCGTGAAATGGAACTCACCAAGGAAGCAGCAGTCATTACCGTTGGAAAAATAAGTGGTGGTGTACGGAACAATATTATTCCAGAAAGTGCAGAGCTGATCGGCACCATCCGCACCTTGGACTACGACATGCAAAAACAGATCAACGAACGCATGAAGGAAATGGCCGCCACTATTGCCAAGGCGTACCGGGCCGAAGCCACTGTGGAAATTGACAAAGGTGTCCCCATCACCTACAACGACCTCGCCCTGACCGAAGCCTCCCTTCCCAGCTTGAAAGATGTGGCCGGAGACGGCAATGTGCATCTGATCAAGGCCATCACCGGAGCAGAGGATTTTTCGTTCTATCAGGAAAAAATTCCCGGTTTCTTCTTCATTTTGGGAGGAAAAGACCCCAATGCCGGACCCAACGACCATTTCCCGCACCATACCCCTGATTTTAAAATCGATGATAGTGGACTGTTGTTGGGCGTGAAAGCCATGACAGAAATTGCATTGGATTTTCTGGACAGGACCAAATAGGCAAAAGGGTCATATTTCCAACAAAAACATTCAGCGCCCTTTATCGAGATTTATTTGGATTTTGGACCGTGGGGTAGATATTTGTAACCAGTACCTGAAAACTTTGCATGGAAACAATCTTGGATTTTTTGTTATCGATCTCTTGGTGGGGATGGATTCTTATCTTTTTATTGATCGTCGCCATCCGCGACATCTTCTTTCAAAAGGCACATACGATCAGTCATAATTTTCCGATAGTGGGCCATTTGCGGTACTGGCTGGAAAGCATTGGACCTGAAATGCGCCAATATTTTGTGGCAAACAATCGTGAGGAGCTGCCATTCAACCGCATTGAACGCAGCTGGATCTATGCCTCGGCAAAAAAGGAAAACAATTATGAAGGTTTTGGAACGGACAGGGACATCTATGCCCACCAGCACATTTTTGTAAAGAATGCCATGATCGGGTTTCAGGTCCCTGAAAAACACCCCAACATTGCCAATCCCTATTTTCTGCCCTGCGCCAAGGTGATGGGGGCCTACAACAAGCGCAGAAAACCCTATAGGCCCGCATCGGTCATCAATGTATCCGCCATGAGTTTTGGTTCCCTATCCGCTGCCGCGGTGGAATCCCTCAACAAGGGAGTTGAAAAATGTCATGCCTATCACAATACCGGTGAAGGTGGACTTTCGCCATACCACAGAAAAGGTGGAGATGTGATCTTTCACTTTGGGACGGGTTATTTTGGGGTCAGGAACAAGGAAGGAAACTTTTCCATGGAAAAAATGAAGATCTTGGTGGACGAAAATCCCTGCATCAAGGCTGTGGAGATCAAATTGTCCCAAGGGGCCAAACCCGGAAAGGGCGGTGTGCTACCAGGGGCCAAAATCACCAAGGAGCTTGCCGAGATCCGTGGGGTGGAAATCGGAAAGGACGTCATCTCCCCTCCCACCCACAAGGCATTCAGCAATATTCCAGAGCTTTTGGAACTTATTGAAGCCATTGCAGAAGAAACAGGACTTCCCGTGGGCATCAAAGGCGCTGTTGGGAAGGTGGAACAATGGGAAGAGTTGGCCGACCTGATGAAAAAGAAGGGCAAAGGGCCGGATTTCATCACCATTGACGGTGGCGAAGGAGGAACCGGTGCTGCACCTCCCAGTTTCGCGGACCATGTCTCCCTGCCATGGACCTATGGTTTCACTTCGATTTATAAAATCTTTTTGGACAGAGGGCTCACGGACCGCATCGTGTTCATCGGTAGCGGTAAATTGGGTTTTCCGGCGAAAGCGGCCATGGCCTTTGCCATGGGAGCGGACTGCATCAACGTGGCCCGGGAGGCCATGATGAGCATAGGCTGCATCCAAGCACAGGTTTGCCATACCAACCGATGCCCTTCGGGCGTGGCCACCCAGAGCAAATGGCTCCAGAACGGAATCAATGTGCCCTTGAAATCGGATAGGTTGGCCCAATACTTCAAAACCTTCAGAAAGGAGCTGTTGGAAATTACCCATGCAGCCGGATATGAACACCCGTGTCAATTTCATATGGAAGATATCCAAGTGAACGTGGACGATGATTATCTTAGCAGCAATTTAAGAACGGTCTACAAATACCAGAAAGAGCAAGTAGGGTTCCAATCCATGCAGGAACTTTACGATTGCCAACACCTGGGCGGTAAACCAACATATGAAAAAACATTATAACTTAGCCCCCAAATATTTTACCTTTTATGAAAACTAGATCATCCATCATACTATTGCTTGTTCTTTCCACAGGAGTGTTCGCACAGAAAAAAAGTGACCTGATTGCCGAAATCGACAACCTAAAATCCAAAATATCCGAAGTGGAACAGGATCTGGCCAAGGCCAAGCGCGAAATTTCGTCCAGCAACGCAAAAGCAGAGACCCTGGAAACCGAAAACATTGGGCTCCGCGATGCGAACGCCACGCTTTTGGGCAACTTGAGCAATTTCTCAGAGCTCTCCAAGCAAAACTCGGAGAACGTGAACAAGGCCATGGCCGCCCTTGCCCGTAAGGAAAAACAACTTAGCGGCATCAACGACATGATTTCCGCCAACGATTCCACTGCCATTGTTTCCCTGACCCGGATAAAACAGACCTTGGGCGAAAATGCCAACGTCAATGTTGCCGAAGGCGGTATCGTCATTTCCAATAAACTGGATGTCCTTTTTGGTTCGGACACTTCCACAAAGCTAACGGAGGCCGGAAAGGCGTGGTTGGTAAATGTGGCCAAAGTCATCAAGTCCAACCCATCCTTCAGGACCCAAGTGGAAGGACTCAACATTACCGGGGAGTTCGGCCCTACTTTTGACCAGGCGTCCGCTGTTGCCAAGGAGTTGGTGGATGTGCTTCAAATCCCTTCGGACCAAATCAACATCTCCGTAAAGGATGGCAACTTCAAGGAAGGCATCAACATAAGGTTACAGCCCGATTACAAAGGTTTTTATGCCAAGGCCAAGGAAAGTGCCAAAGCGGCACAATAAGGCACTCTGAAATACTTTTTGGGATTTTGGTGCGTTCATGGTAATGTAAAATCAATAAAAAACCAACTATCCTATGAGTGGAGATGAAATCCTTCAGCTATTTGCCTATTTATTGCCTGCCGTTGTGACCGGTGTGATCGCGTTCTATTTTTTCAGGTTGCACACCCGAAACGAAGAAGGCCGAAGACGCTTCCTGTTGCACAAGGACTCCCAAAAAGATACACTTCCGGTTCGCCTACAGGCCTATGAACGAATGGCCCTTTTTCTGGAGCGTATCACCTTGAACAGCCTTGTGGTAAGGGTGGCCCCAATCAGCAAAAGCAAAAGTGATTACGAGAATTTGTTGATCAAACAGATCGAGACCGAGTTCGAGCACAATCTTTCACAACAGATCTATATGTCCGATGAATGCTGGAACATCATCAAAACGGCCAAAAATGCCACTATCCAGATCATCCGATCTGCCGGGATGAGCGAGACGGATTCCCCTGACAAACTTCGGGAGGACATCCTCAACCAGACCATGGAAAAGCAATCACCTTCCAATACCGCATTGGCCTTCGTGAAAAAAGAGGTGGGAGATCTTTGGAACTAATGTTGTCCAAAAAGCATTCATTTCCAATAAAAGGACTGGGGTTTATTCCTGATGTTCAGGGTCGATAGGACTGGTTTCCTCGTTCTTGTTCTTGGCATACAGATAGCCCCGTTTCCACCACAAGGTCATCCGTTCCTTATTGAACACCAATGAATTGGTGGTAAGCACCGTTGGGGTGTAATAAAAATTGATGATGGCATCCTTTTGACTGGCCACCAATTTACCAATACGGATATTCTGGTTCTCGATCCTGTCCAACATAAAACTGAAAATGGTGGTGATCAGGTCGAACGGGTTTTTGGAGGACATGCGGTTCATGTAGTTCACCTCGGTGTGCAGGACCACCACATCCACTTCGGTCGCCCCACGGTTAAAGGCCTCTTCGATAGGTACCAGACTACCCAGACCGCCATCGGCATATTCGCAGCCATCTTTCTTGACCAAACTCATAAAGGGTGTGTAATTGGAGGAAATCCAGATCCAATCGCAGAATTCGTCATAGGTACACTCGTTCACAGACTTATATTCCACTTGGTTCAGTGATAAATTGGACACCGTCACCACCACATCCGCATGGCTTTCCTTGAGTTCATTGAACTCTTCCACGGTAATGGACTGTCGAATGAGTTTTCGGAGGTTCTCGCTTTCCCCAAAGGTCTTTTTCCCTCGGATGAAATTTTTCACCACGTTCCAGTGGTTTATGGCAATGACCTCCACCCCATTCTTCTTTTTGATGACAAACGGACAGTTGTTGAAAATACTATCTTGATTCACAGAGGAGTAGATTTCCTTGATCTTGTCCAATTTGTTCAGTGCCAAGTGCGAAATCAAAAGACTGCCCGTGGAAGTGCCCACAAAAAGATCATATTTATGCTGCGCCTCTTGGATCAGAAATTGGGCCACACCACCTGCAAAAGCACCTTTGCTTCCTCCTCCTGAAATGACCAATGCCCTCATTCTCCCAAAGTTTTGTCCAAATATTGCTTTTCTTGTTGGTTCAGCAATGGATAAATTGCCTTTACCCGGGCCAAACCGTCTTTGTTCTTTAAAAATTCCTTCAAAATATCCCTAGCTGATTTTTTAAAATGCCACACATGGTGGCCACAGGCCTCCACCAAATTTTTTAAGGTCTCATCAGTATACCCTCCTATGGTGGTCAAGTATTGGAAGACCAACAAGCGGGTCTCAAAATGGTGCTCGGGGCCTGTGTACCCGTTCAATTCCTCAAAATAGGAAGGTTTCATTCCCGGATTGTAGCCCGGGGTCACCAACGCCAAGGTCAACCACAACACCCGCAAGTTCTTATTGGGAAACCCCTCCAATTCTTCGGTATCATCAAGGTATTTTTCCCTATTGTCGGGAAAATCTCCCCAGAGTTTGTACAAAGCACTTTCTATCGTCGTGTAGCTTTGGTCCAAAAGAAGGCTTTCTGCCTCTTTTTGTATTTCCGCAGGTATTTTTTCCAGAGAAAGAATAACAGCCTGTCTCACGTTGAGGTCGCCCGTACGGAGAATGGTCGATAGGAACTCGGGCGAAAAATGGTTTGCGTACGCCAAGACCAGATGTTGTTTCAGTTGGCTGGAGCCTAAGGAGTCCCAGACGTCCTCCAACTGATTTCCAGCTGTTTCCGGTCGTTCCCCTATTTTTTCCTTCAATTCAAAAAAGCGCTTGATGGAGGTATTTTTTTTCATCAAAAACGATTGGACTTCGGCATATCGGAAATTGGGGTCTTCCAGCCACTCCTGTTCAAAATTGGAAAGGTCCATGCCTGAAACGTTTTCCATTTCCTCCATAAAATTGGGAATGGTCACATTTTGATAGGCATATTTTTGGAGATAGTTGCGGATGCCCTGCTTGAAATTGGAGTCCCCCACCCTTTCATGCAGCATGGCCAAGGCCCAGGCTCCTTTTTCATAAAACGTGAGGCTGCCCGCACCTGGGTTCCTGAGTGCCTCGCCCTGGTCGTCCTCCGAAATGCTTTTCAAAGCTTCGGCCGTTCCCAACAAATGCCAATAGAAATGGTCTTCCCCGAATAAATCTTTCTCGGCCAAATAGGCATAATACGTGGCAAAACCTTCGTGCAGCCAGTGGTGCTCGCTACTGGTTTCGGTAACAAGATCGCCAAACCATTGATGGGCCAGTTCATGCGCGTTGACATTCACGTAGTTTTTGTCCACAAAAGCCGTGGAGTCAATCACGTATTGGTTGGAAAAAATGGTGCAGGTGGTGTTTTCCATGCCTGCATATAAAAAATCCTGAACAGGTACCTGTTTGTAATTCTGCCACGGATAAGGCACACCGATTTCCTTCTCCAAAAAGTCAAAAATATGTTGGGTATGGCGGTAGGTGGGCTCTACTTTTAGGCTATCCTTGGGTTCGTAATACAGTTCAATGGGCACTCCGGACGAAGATTTGAGCTCTTTTTTATGGAAATCCCCAATGGCAAAACCGACGAGATAACTGCTCATGGGTTTTTGCATGTCAAAAGAAGCCAAAACCCCTCCTTTGTGGTTACTAGCTACTTTCGTTAGATTTCCATTAGCAATCAAACTTCCCTTTAGTGGGTATGATATATTTAAATCAAATTCAATCTTGTCCGTCATATCATCCAGGCTGGGCAACCAGTGACTGGTATATTTTCCCTGACCTTGCGTCCAAATCTGTTCATTTCCATCAATTCCATCATCCCACCCTAAGAAGTAGACAGTTTGTTTAGGAAACGTATTGTAACTGATGACCAAATAATGAGTATTTCCCTTTTTCAGCTTACTTTTAACAGTTAATTTTTCCCCATCATAGTTTGAATCAACTCTTTTCAAATCCAACATAACTGAAGTGAAATCTATTTTTTTGGAATCAATGAAAATTGAATCTACATCATCCAGCACTTTGAATTCATATCTAACTGTCCCAGAAATCTTCTTTTCTTTGGGATTTGGTTCAATATAAACTTCCGCCCGGATAAAATCCACCTTATCCTGAACTTGGGCGTTCAGTAAATGCACAAATAGGAAAAAAGTAAGAGTCGGGCTCAGCTTCATGCCATCATCGTATCAAAAGTCCTTCCAAATTACATATTTTAGTTCGATGAATCCCAATTTTCTACAAACTCCCATAGCCTATCTCAAAGGTGTCGGTCCCAGCCGGGCCGATGTTCTAAAGGCCGAACTGGGCATTGAGACCTATCGGGACCTGCTCCATCTTTTTCCCAACCGCTACTTGGACCGCACCAGTTATTACAAGATCAACCAATTGCAACCCAGTGGTGCCGATGTGCAGGTGGTCGGGAAGATCATCCACCTGAAAATGGTGGAACAAAAGCGAGGCAAACGGCTAGTGGCCACCTTTGTGGACGAAACGGGACAAATGGAACTCGTTTGGTTCCGCGGCCATAAATGGATCAAGGAAAGTTTGAAAATCAACGAACCCTATGTGGTGTTCGGTCGGGTTTCGCAATACGGCAGCACGTTTTCCATACCGCACCCGGAAATGGAACTGTTGCACAAACACCAGCAAGGGCTGAAAATTGCCATGCAGCCCATCTTTCCATCCACCGAAAAGCTGAGTGCTTCGGGAATTACCAACAGGGTGGTTTCCAAAATGGTGCAGCAACTCTTGTTGGAATCCAAAGGCTATTTTCCTGAATCATTGTCCAAAGATATTCTTGAAGAGCTTCGGCTGATCCCGAAGGCGGAGGCATTGTTCAACATCCATTTTCCCAAAAACCAAGAGCTTTTGGCGCGGGCACAATTCCGGTTGAAATTTGAGGAACTGTTTTTTGTGCAGATGCAATTGATTTCCAAAAAAATGCTCCGCAAACAAAAAATCAAGGGATTGCCTTTTGAAAATGTGGGGGAACATTTCACCACTTTTTTTGAAAACCACCTTCCCTTTGAACTCACGGAAGCCCAAAAACGGGTCATCAAGGAAATCCGCAACGACATGGGCAGCAATGCGCAAATGAACCGCTTGTTGCAGGGTGATGTAGGGTCCGGGAAGACCATCGTGGCGTTGATGTGCATGCTATTGGCCATCGATAATGGGTTCCAAGCCTGTTTGATGGCCCCTACGGAAATTTTGGCGACCCAGCATTACAATGGACTCAAGGAACTTTTGGTGAACATGGACATCAAGATTGCCCTGTTGACGGGTTCCACTAAAAAATCAGAGCGGACCTTATTGCATAACCAATTGGAAAACGGCAACCTGAACATTTTGGTAGGCACCCATGCCATTTTGGAGGATAAGGTCCAGTTCCACAACCTAGGACTGGCCATTGTGGACGAGCAACACCGCTTCGGGGTGGCCCAACGGTCCAAATTGTGGCATAAAAGTAGCCCAAAAGGCGGAGGGGCACCACCTCACATTTTGGTGATGACGGCAACCCCTATTCCCCGAACCTTGGCCATGAGCTTGTATGGGGATTTGGATGTTTCGGTCATAGACGAGCTGCCCCCCGGTCGAAAACCTATTACTACCGTACATCGATTTGATAACAATCGCCTAAAAGTGTTTGGCTTCCTCAAAGAGGAAATCAAAAAAGGCAGGCAGGTGTACATCGTATATCCGCTGATCCAAGAATCGGAAGCGATGGATTACAAGGACCTGATGGACGGCTACGAAAGCATTGCCAGGGATTTTCCGCAACCGGAATATCAGATTTCCATTGTGCACGGACAAATGAAACCTGCGGACAAGGACTATGAAATGGAGCGCTTCGTAAAAGGCGAGACCCAGATTATGGTGGCCACTACGGTCATCGAAGTCGGGGTGAACGTGCCCAATGCCTCTGTGATGATCATTGAAAGTGCGGAACGCTTCGGGCTCTCACAGTTGCACCAGTTACGTGGGCGTGTGGGCCGTGGTGCCGAGCAAAGTTTCTGCATTTTGATGACGGGCCACAAACTGTCCGAAGACGCCAAAACCCGTTTGCAGACCATGACCAGCACCAACGATGGCTTCGAAATTGCAGAAGTGGACCTTAAACTTCGCGGTCCGGGCGATTTGATGGGCACCCAGCAGAGTGGTTTGCTCACCCTGAAGATTGCGGACATCGTCAAGGACAACCAAATTTTACAGACCGCTCGGTATCATGTCCTGCAATTGCTGAAAAACGACCCCAAACTGGAAAAAGAGGAAAATGCACCTGTGCTCCGGGCCTTTACCCGAATGATGGCCCAAAAGACGATTTGGAACTATATCAGTTGAGCAAACCGGGCGCATCCCAAAAATAAGATCTTATCCTTTTCCAACAATTTTAGGAAAGTTGTTCAATATCTGCCAATCCGAGCTTTTCTTGACGACCACAATCACAGAATTGAACAACAGCGCCTCGCTTTCCAAAGTAACATTCACCACAGCTAAATGGCTTCCGTATTCTTCAATGGTGTTAATCTCCATGGTTCGAGGTAATCCTCCAAACGTTTTCTCCTCTACCAATCGTTTATATTCTTCCTTGGAGAACTGGTATAGGCCCTGATTATCGAAAAAACCATCTTGCACATTTTGATAATCTTTGTGCAACACTCGATCCAGTAGTTGGATATCGTTCGTGTCCCCTGCCCCGATAAAATCTTTTACGGCCTGCTCTATTTGAATGGTCTGATTCATATCATTTGTTCTATTTGATTTATATAATGTATTTCTTGGTCCAAAATGAAATCCGCCGATGCGGTCCCATTTATGGAAACCACTTTAACGTCTTCAATCCCGACAAAGCTCAATAGTTGTTGTAGGTATTGCTCAAAAGGTTCGGATATTTCTGGATCGGTCTTTTTTCCTCCCATCGAGGTGATCAGGTAGGCCTTTTTGTTTTTCAACAGACCCTCATAGCCTTGGTCGCCATGATATCGAAACGTTTGATTCACCCTGATGATATGGTCAAAATAGGATTTCAGTGTGGAAGGAATTCCAAAATTGTACATCGGACAGGTCAGCAACAACACATCACTTTCCCTTATCTCATCACAGAGCATGTCCGAAGTCTCCAGTAATCCATCATCTTCGGTGTCGGCAAAAAAGGCCTGTGTGACTTCTTGGGTCAAATGGGGTATCCGTTCCTTGTTGAGGTCCCTATAATTGATCTTTGAACCGGGGTTCCTTTCTTTCCACATTTGAAGAAAAATGTCCCCATACTTGCGGCTAAACGATCCTTCTTCCCGTAGGCTACTGTCAATTCTTAATAAAGTTTGCATCATGTTTTTTTATTGAAGACAATCCCAATGAAAAAAACGTGACAGCTTACCGGACTTTTAGCAATTTTAATTTTTGTGGATCTACAATGGAATACAGGCTGGCAATGCGATGGTTATCACAAACCAAGATCTGGCAATTATAGACCTTGTCATTTTCATGGAAGACGACCGCAGGTTGATGATTGATTTCGGTGATAAAGTATTTTTTGTCCTGCAAGAACAGTCCATACACATTTTGGAGCAGTTTTGCCGTACTGTTGGCCCCAACTAGGCTTCCTGTGATGACCTTGACAGTGCTGCCTCCGTCGGCCATGAGTTCGATATCCCCTACCAACAATGATTCAAGTTTGTCCAGATCTGCATTAGCAATGGCATTTATGTAGGCTTCCAGCACTTCTGGCTCCTTTCTTTTTTCAATATAGTTGGTCTTCTTTAGTGATTTCTTTGCCCGAAGGAACAGTTGCCTCGAATGATCGGTCTGGATATCCAATACATCCGCAATCTCTTTGTGCTTATAGGCAAAACCCTCTTTCAAGATGAACACGGCACGTTCCATTGCGTTCAGCTTCTCCATCAGCACCAAAAGGGAATACGAAGCTGTTTGCTCCTTTATGATATGGCTATCGGCCTGGTTCAGGTCCACAGGGTCGGGAAGCCATTCGCCATATTTGGACTTGTAGGATTTTCGTTTTTTCAGGTTTATGGCATGGTTCATCACCGATTTGATCAGATAGTTCCGTTCATCCTCAATATGTGATCTATCGGCTCCTATATATTTTTCAATAACATCCTGAACCACATCCTTGGCATCTTCCATGGAGCCTGAAATATTATAGGCATAGGTTGTCAGGGTTTTATGAATGTTTTCCATTGGGGTTTTATATAGGAAAACAAGATAGCAGTATAAAACGTGACAACATAATCGTTTTTTTTCAGGAAAGGGTCCGATTTATATGAAAAAAACGGAGGGTCAATTCTTCGGTTGTGATAATTTACATCGAGCCCGAGACATTTGTTAACATTCCGAAAATTTCATTGAAACAGCCGTTGAACATCGTAATTTTATGGGGCTTTTAAAAATAGATTTGCATTCATATCTTAACTTTGAAAGCTTACAAAATTTGATTGATACAATGAGCAAGACACTATTTGACAAAGTGTGGGACTCCCATGTGGTAAAACATATTGAAAATGGCCCGGATGTGCTGTTCATAGACAGGCATTTGGTACATGAAGTCACCAGTCCCGTGGCTTTTCTAGGATTGAAGAACAGGGGCATCAAGGTGCTGTATCCCGAGCGGACCTTCGCGACCGCCGATCACAACACCCCTACCCTGAACCAACATTTACCCGTAAAGGATCAACTATCCGCCAACCAATTAAGGGCCTTGGAGGAAAATGCCGCAGCGCACAATATCCCTTATTGGGGTCTTGGACATGAGAAAAATGGTATTGTCCATGTCATTGGTCCGGAAAATGGAATCACAGCTCCCGGCGCGACCATCGTGTGCGGGGACTCACATACATCAACACATGGTGCTTTTGGTGCCATCGCCTTCGGAATTGGGACCAGCGAGGTGGAAATGGTGCTCTCCACGCAGTGCATCATGCAGCCAAAGCCCAAGAAAATGCGCATCAACATCAACGGAAGCCTGAGCAAGGCCGTTACACCCAAAGATGTTGCGTTGTTCATCATCTCCAAACTGACCACTTCCGGCGCCACCGGTTATTTTGTGGAATATGCAGGAGATGTGTTCAAGAACATGTCCATGGAAGGCCGTATGACCGTTTGCAACCTGAGTATCGAAATGGGTGCCCGCGGCGGTATGATCGCTCCCGATGAGAAGACCTTCGAATACATCAAAGGTCGTGAATACACACCTAAAGGTGCTGATTGGGACAACGCCATGGCATACTGGAAAACCCTCTATTCTGACAGCGATGCTGTTTTTGACAAGGAACTTACGTTTGAGGCTTCCGAAATAGAACCCATGATCACCTACGGCACCAACCCTGGAATGGGTATGGGCATCAAAAACGACATTCCATTGGCCGAGGCCGTGGAAGGTGGTGTGGCCACCTACAAAAAATCATTGGAGTATATGGCGTTCCACGAAGGCGATGCCATGATCGGCAAACCCATCGACTTTGTGTTCCTAGGAAGCTGCACCAACGGTAGAATTGAGGATTTCAGGGCATTTGCCTCCATCATCAAAGGAAGAAAGAAAGCGGAAAATGTGACCGCTTGGCTGGTACCCGGTTCGCACAGGGTGGAAGAAGCCATCAAAGAAGAGGGTATCTTGGACATCCTTCACGAGGCTGGATTTGAACTTAGGGAACCCGGTTGTTCCGCTTGTTTGGCCATGAACGACGATAAAGTTCCCGCAGGCAAATACGCGGTGAGCACTTCCAACCGAAACTTTGAGGGACGACAAGGCCCAGGTGCCAGAACCCTATTGGCAAGTCCTTTGGTGGCTGCCGCCGCTGCTGTGACCGGAAAGGTGACCGATCCAAGGGAACTCATGGAAGAAGCATTTGCATAACAATTTACAACAAACAATGACCAGTGAACAATTAGCAATACAAAATCAATTGTTAATTGAACATTGATAACTGATAGAGAAATGGCATACGATAAATTCAACATATTGACAAGTTCAGCGGTACCATTGCCCATAGAGAATGTGGATACCGACCAGATTATCCCTGCTCGATTCCTAAAGGCCACGGAGCGAAAAGGATTTGGCGATAACCTGTTCAGGGACTGGAGGTATAACGCTGACGGAAGTCCAAAAGAGCATTTTGTACTGAACAACCCCATCTACTCCGGAAAAATCTTGGTAGGTGGCAAAAACTTTGGTTCTGGTTCATCTAGGGAACACGCTGCATGGGCCGTTTACGATTATGGGTTCCGATGCGTGGTGTCCAGCTTTTTTGCCGATATTTTTCGCAACAACTGCTTGAATGTAGGTGTGTTGCCCGTTCAGGTGAGCGCCGGTTTTCTGGACAAGATCTTTACCGCCATCGAGGCCGATCCCGAAACGGAACTGAAAATAGACCTGTCCGAGCAGAGCATTACCATTTTGGCCACTGGCGAAAGTGAAAACTTTGAGATCAATGGGTACAAAAAACAGAACATGCTCAATGGTTTTGATGACATAGATTATTTGTTGAACATCAAAAAGGACATAGAGGTCTTTGCCGAGAACACTCCCCTTTAAATTGGGCTACTGCATAGCGAATGAAAAAACGTACCATTGAAATCATGGACACCACCCTTAGGGATGGTGAACAAACCTCTGGGGTCTCCTTTTCAGCTTCCGAAAAACTCACCTTGGCCAAGTTGCTATTGGAAGAACTCAAGGTGGATCGGATTGAAGTGGCCTCTGCCCGTGTTTCCGAAGGAGAACTGAAAGCCGTCCAAAACATTACGGAATGGGCAGCCTCTGAAGGCTATCTTTCCAAAGTAGAGGTGCTCACTTTTGTGGACAATGGTGTATCCTTGAATTGGATGGTCGAGGCCGGCGCAAAGGTACAGAACTTGCTCACCAAAGGCTCAATAAATCATTTAACACATCAACTTAAAAAGACTCCAGAACAGCATTTTAAGGAGATTGAAAATGTGATTTCCAAAGCCCAAGAACTCGGTATCGTAACCAATGTGTACTTAGAGGATTGGAGCAACGGAATGCGGAATTCCAAGGCGTATGTTTTTCAGTTTTTGGACTTTTTGACCCAGCAACCTGTCAAACGGATTTTGCTGCCCGACACCTTGGGAGTGCTCACACATACAGAGACAGGCGCGTTTTTCAAAGAAATCATTGAACGATACCCCGACTCCCATTTTGATTTTCATGGGCACAATGATTACGACCTTAGTGTCGCCAATGTCATGGAAGCGGTAAAAGCGGGAGTGCATGGATTACACCTGACCGTCAACGGTATGGGTGAACGAGCAGGAAATGCCCCATTGGCCAGCGTGGTGGCCGTGATCAACGATTTTCTGCCGGAAATCACCATAGGTGTCAAAGAATCCTCATTGTATAAAGTGAGTAAACTGGTATCGGCATTTACCGGTTTTGGCATACCTGACAACAAGCCCATTGTTGGAGACAATGTTTTTACACAAACTGCTGGTATACATGCAGATGGAGATAGCAAAAAGAATCTTTACTTTAACGATTTATTACCGGAACGTTTTGGCAGAAAGCGAAAATATGCCCTAGGAAAAACTTCAGGAAAAGCCAATATCCAAAAGAATTTGCAGGAACTTGGACTCACCCTGAACGATGACGAACTGAAAAAGGTCACTGAACGCATCATTGAACTTGGCGACAAAAAGGAACGGGTCACGAAGGACGATCTGCCCTACATCATCTCGGATGTACTGGACAGCAACCTGTATCAGCAAAAGGTGTTTGTAAAGTCTTATGTACTTACCCATTCCAAAGGATTAAAACCCTCCACTACCCTTTCCATTGAGATTGAAGGGAAACTGTACGAGGAAAGTTCCCAAGGCGATGGTCAGTTTGATGCCTTCATCAACGCCCTGAAAAAGGTGTACAAAAAAGAGAACCGGGAGCTTCCCAAGTTGGTGGACTATGCCGTGCGCATACCTCCTGGCAGCAATTCCGATGCGCTTTGCGAAACCATAATCACTTGGCAGACCAAGGAAAAGGATTTCATTACCCGTGGGTTGGATTCCGACCAAACGGTATCCGCCATAAAGGCCACGGAAAAAATGCTCAACCTAGTATAACGGACAGAAGTTCAAACACAAGAGCAAAAAAAAAAAAGAGTAAAGACAAAAGACTGATTGGAATAACTAAATAACCCAGTAATTCAATAACTGAATAACCGAAGATAAATGAAATTAAACATAGCCCTCTTGGCCGGGGATGGAATTGGCCCAGAAGTGATCGACCAAGCCGTAAAAGTATCCGATGCCGTAGCTGCAAAGTTCGGACATGAAATCAACTGGACACCTGCCCTTACAGGAGCCGCTGCCATCGATGCTGTTGGAGAACCCTATCCCGATACAACCCACGAAGTATGCGTGGCCGCTGATGCCGTATTGTTCGGGGCCATCGGACACCCACGCTTCGACAACGACCCATCCGCCAAGGTCCGCCCCGAGCAAGGTTTGTTGAAAATGCGCCAAAAATTGGGATTGTTCGCCAATGTTCGCCCCACGTTCACCTTTCCTTCTTTGATTGACAAATCGCCTTTGAAAAAGGAACGTATTGAAGGTACCGATTTGGTCTTTTTGCGGGAATTGACCGGAGGTATCTATTTTGGAAAAAGAGGCCGCGAAGACAATGACAATACTGCATACGACACTTGCACCTACACCCGTGCCGAAGTTGAGCGTTTGGCCCGAAAAGGTTTTGAAATGGCCCTACAGCGTTCCAAAAAGCTGTGTTGTGTGGACAAAGCCAACGTACTGGAAACATCACGCCTATGGAGGGAAACCGTCCAAAAACTGGAAAAGGAATATCCAGAAGTACAGGTTTCTTACGAGTTTGTGGATGCCGTGGCCATGCGTTTGGTACAATGGCCCAGTTCCTATGACGTATTGATCACCGAAAACCTATTTGGGGACATCCTCACCGATGAGGCATCCGTGATTTCCGGTTCCATGGGGTTGATGCCCTCGGCTTCCTTGGGAGAAAAAACCTCTTTGTTTGAACCTATCCACGGATCTTATCCACAAGCGGCCGGAAAGGACATCGCCAATCCATTGGCCACCGTACTTTCTGCAGCCATGATGTTCGAGACTGCTTTTGGTTTGAAGGACGAGGCCGAAGCCATCCGTGTAGTGGTGAACAAATCACTGTCCGAAGGCGTGGTCACCGAAGACCTTGCCGATGGCGGAAAAGCATACAAAACCAGTGAAGTCGGGGACTGGCTGGCCAAAAATATTTAATCAACCCCCGCATAGACCAAAAAAGAAAGCCCCGATAGTTCGGGGCTTTTTATTTACTTCAGTTTACTTTTCTACAAAATATAATCCGTGCTCAAGAAGTTGCTCACCTTGGCCTCCAACAACTGCTCCACGGTTTGGGTATTCACTTCATTGTCCTTGAAGGCCACAAAAGTTCGGACAGAAAAAGATCTTAGCGCATCATGTACGCTCAATGTGGCTTGTGCCGAATCCTTTCTTCCAGTGAACGGATACACATCCGGACCACGTTGACAAGAACTGTTCAGGTTCACTCGGCACACCAAGTTGGCCAGTGTATCGATCAACGGAGACAAGGTATATACATCCTTGCCGAACAGACTCACCTGTTGCCCATAATTGGACTCCGCCATATCATCCAAAGGCTCTTCGATATCCTTGAAGGAAAGCACAGGAATGATTGGTCCAAACTGCTCCTCTTCATACACCCTCATATCCTTCGATACCGGATAGAGCACCGCAGGCCATATGTAGTTATCAAAATGTTTTCCTCCTTTTTTGTTGATGACTTTGGCACCTTTCGCTTTCGCATCGTCCAAAAGTTCTTGGATATAGGCAGGCTTGTCCGGCTCTGGTAGTGGTGTAAGGCTCACCCCATCGTCCCATGGATTTCCATATTTAAGGGCATCCACTTTTTCCGTGAAACGTTTCAGGAATTCGTCCTTGATATCCTCGTGCACATACACCACCTTAAGCGCAGTACAACGTTGCCCGTTAAAGGACAGCGTACCGGCGATACATTCGTTGATGGTCAGGTCCAAATCAGCATCAGGCAGCACAATGGCCGGGTTCTTGGCCTCCAATCCCAACACCAGACGAAGTCGATTGCTTTTGGGGTGTTGGTCTTGCAGTGCATTGGCCGATTTGCTATTGCCGATCAAGGCCAATACATCCACTTTTCCTGTCTTCATTATAGGCGCCGCCACAGCTCTTCCACGTCCAAAAAGGATATTGACCACTCCTTTGGGAAAACTGCTCTGAAATGCCTCCAAAAGCTGCGTAATGAGCAAAACTCCATGCTTGGCCGGTTTAAAAACGGTCGTGTTCCCCATGATAATGGCCGGAATAAGCAGAGCAAAGGTCTCGTTCAAGGGATAATTGTAGGGACCAAGGCACAAAACCACGCCCAACGGACCCCTACGGATATGGGCATATACCCCATCATGCTTGTCAAACTTGGCACTGTTACGGTCCAATTGTTTGTATTCCTCAATCGTATCATAAATATACTCAACGGTACGATCGAACTCCTTGTACGAATCTGGCTTGGATTTTCCGATTTCCCACATCAGCAGTTTGACCAC
This sequence comes from Flagellimonas amoyensis, assembly GCF_003058265.1. GTDB lineage: Bacteria > Bacteroidota > Bacteroidia > Flavobacteriales > Flavobacteriaceae > Flagellimonas > Flagellimonas amoyensis. The sequence goes on along the minus strand of NZ_QBUK01000014.1, from coordinate 38,948 downwards.
TTCCTCCCTCTTCTTCTCCATCTTTTTCACGAAGGTCACCATGCACTCAATACGATCCTTGACCTTCATGGTGGGCCAAATTCCTTTTCCCTTGTCATAGGCCGCCATTGCAGAATCCAAAGCCTCCAAAGCTTCAGCTTCACCCATGTCCGGAATACTGCCCAAAACGGTTGGTATATATTCTTCAGTGGATGATATGGTAGATACCACAGGGGTTGTCGCCCCGTTCCATTTGCGGAGCTCACCGTTCACCAAATAGGTCTTTTGATGGATTTCTTCCTTGATTTGAAACGCTTCTGGTATTACGGTCTTGGTTTTTGACATAAATTGATGTTTATAGAATTAGTGTTCTCAAATAATGGTCGGTAGCACTATACAAAGCTAACATAAAAAGATTTGGGAAGGATCTCATTCCCATGGGTTTCAACACAAAAACGATTAAGCTGGCCCAATATCAAAACATATAGGGAAATTGTTGTGGAAATCACACCAAATACTGGAACAGGTCAGGTTTGTCGTTGAGATAGTCCCCAAAAAAATTGTTGGCCTTCATGCGTTGGACCAAGGGCTCCAGGTCATCAGCGGACTTGAGCTCTATCCCCACAACGGCAGGTGCATTCTCCCTGCTCGACTTTTTGGAATATTCAAAATGGGTGATGTCATCGTCCGGACCCAAAATATCGGCCACAAACTCTTTCAACGCCCCAGGTCGTTGCGGAAACCTCACTATAAAATAGTGTTTGAGGTTGGCATACAGCAGTGCACGCTCCTTGATCTCGGCAGTGCGGGTAATGTCGTTATTGCTCCCACTGACCACACAGACCACATTTTTACCCTTGATATCCTCCGCAAAATCATCAAGGGCCGCAATGGTCAATGCCCCGGCAGGCTCCACCACAATAGCATCCCGGTTATACAGGTCCAAAATGGTCTGGCAGACCTTTCCTTCGGGCACGGTTTCCATTCCATACAAATGATCCCGGCAAATGGCATAAGTCAATCGCCCCACTTGTTGAACGGCAGCTCCATCAACAAACTTGTCAATGGCTCCCAACTGCACCAAATTTCCTTCGGCAATGGACCTTTTCATCGAAGGCGCCCCTTCAGGCTCCACTCCAATGATCTTGGTCTTTGGGGACAATGCGTGAAACGTGCCACACAGTCCAGAGGCCAAACCTCCCCCGCCCACGGCCACAAAAAGGTAGTCGATGGGGACATCGCTTTGCTGAAGGATTTCCAGACCCACGGTTGCCTGCCCCTCAATGATCTTTTCATCATCAAACGGGTGGACAAAGGTCTTTCCCTCCTGCTCACAATAGCTTTGGGCTGCCCTGTTGGAATCATCGAACGTATCCCCTTCCAGGACCACTTTCACCCAATCGCCACCAAACATCTTGGTCTGGTCTATCTTCTGCTTTGGGGTCACTACGGGCATGTAAATGGTGCCTTTCACTTCCAAATGGCTACAGGCAAACGCCACACCTTGGGCATGGTTTCCCGCGCTGGCACAGACCACGCCCCTATCCAATTCTTCCTTGGACAAAGAAGCGATCTTGTTATAGGCCCCACGGATCTTATAGCTTCGGACCCGCTGAAGGTCTTCCCGTTTGAAAAAAATATTGGCCCCATAAGCCTTGGAATAGCGGATACTTTGCTGCAAAGGAGTTTCTTCCGCCACCTGGGCGATGTTTTTTGCCGCTTGATAAATATCCGCTGTTTGCGGAAAATACGTTTCCACAGTTTCTTTGCTCATGGGGCCAAATATAATTTATGCGATGGGCTTCATGGCCGTCATGGAGGCACGGAGTCTTGCGCCTACCACTTCCACATCATGGGTACGGATGGCCTTGTTTACAGCGATAAGTTTGATGTTGTCCACACCATTGTCCTTTCCTTCACCAAATTTCTTCCCAATGACATCGGTTTCAATTTTCTTCATGAAATCGGTCAACAGAGGCTTGCAAGCATGGTCAAAGAGATAGCAACCATACTCTGCGGTATCGGAAATGACACGGTTCATCTCGAACAGTTTCTTTCTGGCGATGGTGTTTGCGATCAACGGGGTTTCGTGAAGCGACTCGTAGTAAGCAGAGTCTCCAATGATTCCTGATTCCGTCATGGTCTCGTAGGCCAATTCAACCCCGGATTTTACAAAAGCGACCATCAACACACCGTTATCGTAATATTCTTGCTCGGAAATGGACACATTGCCCGCAGGCGTCTTTTCAAAAGCAGTTTCGCCTGTGGCAGCTCTCCAATCCAATAGATTTTTATCGCCATTGTCCCAATCTTCCATCATCGTCTTGGAGAAATGACCGCTCATGATGTCGTCCATATGTTTTTGGAACAAGGGACGCATGATCACTTTCAATTCTTCGGCCAAATCATAGGCCTTTATCTTGGCAGGGTTGGACAAACGGTCCATCATATTGGTGATTCCACCCTGTTTCAATCCTTCGGTGATGGTCTCCCATCCGTATTGGATCAATTTGGAGGCATATCCGGCATCAACTCCCTTTTCAATCATTTTGTTGAAGGAAAGGATAGATCCTGTCTGCAACAGTCCACAAAGAATGGTCTGCTCTCCCATCAAATCCGATTTCACCTCCGCCACGAAAGAAGATTCCAGAACACCTGCCTTATCGCCACCTGTACCGGCAGCATAAGCCTTGGCCTGCTCCAAACCTTTGCCCTCTGGATCGTTCTCTGGGTGCACAGCAATCAAAGTTGGCACACCGAAACCTCTTTTGTACTCTTCGCGCACTTCGGAACCTGGGCTTTTGGGGGCCACCATGATCACGGTGATGTCTTCACGGACCTGCATTCCTTCCTCCACAATATTGAATCCGTGGGAATAGGACAAAGTAGCACCTTTTTTCATCAAGGGCATAACCGTTCCCACCACGTTAGTATGCTGCTTGTCCGGGGTCAGGTTGATGACCAGGTCGGCAGTCGGGATCAATTCCTCATAGGTTCCAACAGTAAAATTGTTCTCTTTGGCATTTTTAAAGGATTGTCTTTGGTCCTTGATGGCGGCGGCACGGAGCGCATAGGAAATGTCCAATCCGGAATCCCTCATGTTCAACCCTTGGTTCAATCCTTGGGCACCACAGCCCACAATCACGATTTTCTTTCCTTTCAAAGCGGTAACACCATCAGCAAATTCGCTGGGGTCCATAAACCTACATTTTCCCAGTTGGGTCAATTGCTCGCGAAGCGATAGTGTGTTGAAGTAATTTGCCATTTTATGTATCTGATTTTACTATTTATTGATTTTGAAATTCTGCTAATATATTGGTGATGGGCATAGCGGCCTTACTGACAGCTATCCGGCCCGTGCGCACAAATTGCATGATGCCATAAGGCTCCAACGCCTCATGCATTTCGTCAATCTCATGTCGACGACCCGTTTTGGCCAATACGAAGAACTCTCGACTCACGGTTACGATCTGCGAATGGTGTTCTTTAATGATATTTTGAATCTGACGCTCATCGAACAGCAGGTTCGATGCGATCTTGAACAAGGCCGATTCTTGGTAAATGGTCTCTTCGTCGGTGTGGTAATAAGCTTTGATGACCTCCACCTGCTTTTCAATCTGATTGACGATCTTTACCGCCCAATCTTCGGTGGAAAAAATTACAATCGTGAATTTTGAAACATTTTCAATCTCTGATTTTGAAACGTTTAAACTTTCTATATTGATGTGTCTCTTTAAGAATATTCCCGATATTCTATTGAGCAAACCTACATGATTTTCGGAGTAAACCGAAATGGTAAACCATTGTTTTTCCATGCTTACATTTTGTTTTTACTACTATGAAGGGCCAGGTTTGGACCCATCCCTATTATTTCAATAAGATATCGGAGATGGAAGCCCCTGTCGGAACCATTGGGAACACATTGTCTTCCTTCTCTACCCTAACTTCCAAGAAATAAGGGTCTTTGGAGGCCATCATTTCTTGCACGGCATCCTTCAGGTCGGACCGCTCCACTACCCTTCTGGCCTTGATGTGATAGCCTTCGGCTATTTTCACGAAGTCAGGATTGGTCATTACGGTGGATGCATAACGTCTTTCAAAGAAAAGTTCCTGCCATTGGCGCACCATGCCCAAGTGATCGTTGTTGAGGACCACAATCTTTACGGGCAAGTTGTGCTGGAAGATGACCCCAAGTTCTTGAATGGTCATCTGGTACCCACCGTCACCGATAATGGCGACTACTTCCCTATCCATGGCACCCATTTTAGCACCGATGGCTGCCGGAAGGGCAAATCCCATGGTTCCCAGTCCACCAGAGGTGATATTGCTCTTGGTCTGTTTGAATTTGGCATACCTACAGGCTATCATCTGATGCTGTCCCACATCGGAAACAATCACCGCCTTATGCCCAGAAGCCACATTGATCTGTTCAATGACCTCACCCATGGAAAGGCCCGGCTTGGTAGGATAGATATCTTTATCGATTACGGTATCGTATTCGATTTGTCTCTTTTTCTCGAACTCGGCCAACCATTCCTTGTGTTCCTTTTTATTGACCAAGGGCAACAATAGTTCCAAGGTTTGCTTGGCATTGCCCAAAACAGCCACATCCACAGGTACATTTTTGTTCACTTCGGCAGGATCTATCTCAAAATGGATGATCTTGGCCTGCTTGGCATAAGTGGCGAGGTTTCCGGTCACACGGTCATCAAAACGCATTCCGATGGCAACAAGCACATCGCATTCATTCGTCAGGACATTGGGTCCATAATTGCCGTGCATGCCCACCATGCCCACATTCAATGGGTGATCGGTATCCATTGCGGAAAGACCCAAAATGGTCCAAGCAGCAGGAATCCCTGCTTTTTCCACCAATGCCTTCAATTGCTCCTCGGCCTCACCCAAAATAATCCCTTGTCCAAAAACGATGTAGGGCTTTTTGGCGTTGTTGATCAATTCCGCTGCCTTTTCAATGGCACTCATATCGGGCTTTGGAGCTGGTTTGTAGCTTCTCACTCCTGTGCATTTTTCATACACAAAATCCAACTCGTCGAATTGGGCATTCTTGGTGATGTCCACCAACACAGGCCCTGGTCGTCCTGACTTGGCGATATAAAAAGCCTTTGCCATGATCTCAGGGATTTCCTCTGCACGGGTAATCTGGTAGTTCCATTTGGTCACCGGGGTAGAGATACCCACAATGTCCGTTTCCTGAAAGGCATCGGAACCCAACAAATGCCGCGCTACCTGGCCAGTGATGCAGACCATAGGCGTGGAATCTATCTGGGCGTCGGCGATACCCGTCACCAAGTTCGTGGCTCCAGGACCGGAAGTGGCCATGGCCACGCCAACTTTTCCACTTACCCTGGCATATCCCTGTGCTGCATGGGTAGCCCCTTGCTCATGTCGGGTAAGGATATGGGTCAGCCTATCCTGAAACTTATACAATTCGTCATACACGGGCATGATGGCCCCACCAGGGTAACCATATATCAAATCCACACCCTCCGCCAACAAACATTGGATGATGGCCTCAGCTCCGGTGATACGGATCGCTGTCTTTTTTTTCGTGTCTTTCTTTTCCGCTTTTAATGTTTCCATAAGCTTATATTTTGGGATTGTCCCGCTATGCTCTTCTGGAGCTTGTTGTTAAATCATATCCGTTACACATCCTTTGGATGCTGATGAGACCATCTTGGCATATTTGTACAAACTGCCCGATTTCACTTTCAGTTCCGGCTGTTTCCACTCTTTTCTTCGCTTTTCCAGTTCTTCATCTGAAATATCCATGTTGATGGTGTTCTTTACCGCATCTATGGTGATGGTGTCCCCATCCTTGACCAATGCGATGCCGCCTCCAACTTGTGCTTCAGGGGAAACGTGTCCCACTACAAAGCCGTGCGAACCTCCGGAAAACCGTCCATCGGTGATCAAGGCCACATCTTTTCCAAGACCTGCACCCATGATGGCAGAGGTAGGTTTCAGCATTTCGGGCATGCCGGGCGCACCTTTGGGTCCTTCGTAACGAATGACCACAACGTCACCTTTCTGCACCTTTCCATTGTGGATGCCTTCATTTACTTCTATTTCACCATTGAAAACCCTTGCGGTTCCCGTGAAACTCAATCCTTCTTTTCCTGTGATCTTGGCCACGGCACCTTCGGATGCCAAGTTGCCGTACAGGATACGGATATGCCCTGTTTCCTTGATGGGCTGCTCCAAAGGTTTGATGATATCCTGGCCTTCGGCCAAATCGGGAACATCCAACAGGTTTTCTGCCAATGTTCTGCCCGTAACTGTCATACAATCCCCATGCAGCATGCCTTTCTTCAACATATATTTCAATACAGCGGGCACACCACCAATTTTATGAAGGTCTTCCATCAAGTATTTTCCACTGGGCTTCAAATCGGCCAACAACGGGGTCGATTCGCTAATGCGTGTAATATCTTCCAAAGAGAAATCCACCTCAGCAGCATGTGCAATGGCCATAAAATGCAATACGGCATTTGTGGAGCCACCCAAAACCGTTACCAACCTAAAGGCATTTTCCAACGCTTTTTTAGTGACGATGTCCTTGGGCTTCAAATCCATTTCCAAAAGGTTGAGAATGGCTTCTCCTGCAGATTCACAATCAGCACCTTTAGCCGAGTTCACCGCCGGAATGGAAGAGTTGAAGGGCAATGACATCCCCATCGCCTCAATGGCCGAGGCCATGGTATTGGCGGTGTACATACCACCACAGGCTCCCGCACCGGGACAAGCTTTATGGATTACCGCCTTGAATTCGGTTTCATCTATGGTTCCCGCCACCTTTTGACCGTAGGCCTCAAAAGCGGAAATGATATCCAATTTCTTATCGTTATGGCACCCTGGGGCAATGGTGCCTCCATACACCAAAATGGAAGGCCTGTTCAGCCTTAATTGGGCCATAAGGGCCCCGGGCATATTCTTATCGCAACCCACAACAGTCACCAGTCCATCATAATACATGGCCTGCATCACGGTTTCGATGGAATCAGCAATAATGTCCCTCGAAGCCAAGGAATAACGCATTCCAGGGGTCCCGTTGGAAATTCCATCACTAACGCCGATGGTATTGAAGATGAGTCCGACCATATTGGAAGACTCCACTCCCCTTTTTACCTCTTTGGCCAATCCGTTCAGGTGCATGTTACAAGGGTTCCCTTCATAACCGGTGCTGGCTATTCCAATAAATGGTTTTTGTAAATCTTCATCTGTGAGCCCCAACGCATGCAACATGGCCTGTGCGGCCGGCAGCGTAGGGTCTTGGGTCACGTTCTTGCTAAACTTGTTCAATTCCATTATCAAATTTCATTCTAATGCAGCGTTCTACTGAATTTATCTCTGCAAACCAAAGATAGATGTTTATAAAGCCTTAGATTTTTAACAGAAAAGGGCTGTTTAAATCCATTTGGAACATAATAAACTTTAATTACTGTAAATCAACTACTTAAATCATTTTAAAATCCAACATTCAATTATTTTTACCGGTAAAGAAAAAGGGCCTGCATCAGCTTTTGATACAGGCCCTTTCCATCAACAGCACGTCTGTATCATTCCAGATTTGGAACAATAATGACCACGCTGATGACTGGATTATTTCTTTTCATGCTTCAATGTTACGAAAAATTTGGGTTCGATTCTACCATCCGATCAAAAAAAGAAGTAGAACTCACACCAATTTGAAGCTAAGTTTGTCCCCTGATTTTTTCTGGGCCAGTACGCAGATAGAGGCTTCTGAAAGTTGTAAGATACGCGGATATCCCCCTGTGGTCTGTCCATCTTTCATCAGGACGATCAATTTTCCGGCCGGGGTGAACTGCACCGTGCCCGGCAATGTGCCCGAGGTGAGCATGGAATGGGAATGCCCTACTATGGTCTCCGAAAGTTGGTAGGCCATCCTATTATTTTCCTTGGAAACGGTGAACGTCTTTGTAAAAATCTCGGTGAGTTGGGCATCGGACAGGATGGAAAACTCAGGACCCTTATACACTTCCAAATAATTTTTATGGAAATGCTCCTCAATCTTCACTTCGGAAATAATGGGACTGTATGCGAGCATTTTTCCATATTTCACCTCATCGCCATCCTTGAGCCTTTTTTTCTTGGTCACCGGAACATATTGTGAACGGCTCCCCATGACCATATCGGTCTGAAAACCACCTTTTACGGCCAAATAGCCCCTAAAACCATCGTCCAACCTGCCATAGGACAAGATATCCCCTTTGTCCACTTTCACCACTTGGTAGTTTTCGATGGGTTGGTTGTTCAGGGTGGCGGCAATATGGGCCCCGGAGAGGCAGATATAGGTAGGCTCATCAAATTGGAGCGTGGGGCCTGTCATGGTGATTTCCATAACGGCGGCATTGGGGTCGTTTTCCAACAAGAGGTTGGCCTTTTTCACCGATAGTACATCCATTGCTCCGGAAATGGGAACACCGATATCACGGTATCCAAATCTCCCCAAATCTTGAATGGTCGCAAAAAAACCGGATTTCAACACTTTAAGCATCCAACGCTACTTTTTCTGGTTTATAAATGCCCACTTCTCCTTCTATTTTGTGCAGTTCGTATGCTGCTTTCGATATTTTTTCAAACTGGATTTTGTCCCCGACCTTTACAAAACAAGGTTCCTTTGCATTGGGGTCGAACAAGGTGACCGGACAATTTCCGATGATGTTCCAACCGCCTGGTGAGTCCTGCGGGTAAATTCCCGTTTGTTTTGCCGCCAATCCCACGGAACCTTTGACCACTTCCAACCGAGGTTCGGCCCTTCTCGGAATCTCAAGGGATGGTGGGAGTCCGCCCAAATACATGAAACCTGGTAAAAAACCAATGCCATAGACCACATATTGGTGGGATGTATGCTGAAGGATGAGTTCTTCTACAGACAGGTCCAAGGTTTTTGAAACCTCTTCGATATCGATCCCGAATTCCAGGTCATAACACACTGGAATGGTCCACAAATGCCGTTTTCTTTTGATGGCTGGGCTTACCTGTTCGGCATGGCAGTCCAAAGCGAGCTTTTTGATCTCTTCGAAATCCAAATGGTCCTCATTATAGACCATGGTCAAGGAATTGTAGGCCACGGACATCTCCCAACCTTGTAGTTTGCGCTGCTTGAAGGCATCCATGAAATCGAGGATGTCTGTCAGAATGGATTCTTCAACTTTGTTGGGCCATTCAATCAAGACGGCCCGTTCTCCAAATGGTTTGATGGTGATGGGGTAACTTTTCACTTTTCTAGGTTCACCTGATGTTTGGGTAATTCCCGTGAAAGATACGTCAATATTTCCAATGCCGAAGGAGTATCCCCATGCACACAGAGGGTTTTTGCCTCTATTTTTTGGATTTTTCCATCCACAGTGACAACAGTCCCTTCTTTTATCATGGGCAATATATGGTCCAAAACCTTTTTAGGAGTTTCAATAAGGGCTTTATTGCTTTTTCTGGAGACCAAACTCAAGTCTGGGTTGTAATTTCTATCCGCGAAGGCTTCGTGCCATACCTCAAAACCCATGGTTTCTGCCTTAGTTGCCACCACAGACCCGAATGGGGCATACACAATGGCCTTGCCCCTATATTCTTTGATGGCCTCCAAATAAACATCGGCCGCCCCAACATCCTTTGCGGTTTGGTTGTACAATGCACCATGCGCCTTGATATGATGCAGTTGGCCCCCTTCCTTTTTTAGAATGGCAAAAAATGTATCCAATTGTTCCCTTATACTTTGTATAAGCACATCCGCAGGAATGTCCATCACTTCCCTTCCAAAGTTGGCCTTGTCGGGGTACGATGGATGGGCGCCTATTTTTACATGGTACTTTTGGGCCAATAAAATGACCTCCCCCATGCTCTGCACATCACCTGCATGTCCACCACAGGCAATATTGCACGAGCTCATGAAGGGGAAAATATCGGCCTCGTTGCCCATTCCTTCCCCAACGTCACAGTTGATGTCCATTTGCCATGTTTTCATTTGTTAGGTTGATATGTCACTTAGTTATTGGGTTATTATGTTATTGGTTTCCGACTTCCGACGTTTCGACTACGCTCAACGTGACACTTCTGACTAAATCAAAACACTCCCACAACTTTCAAAATGCTTTTTATCCCCAGAAAAATACTGAACAGCACAATGGCCAGTCCGAAGGCATTCTGAAGCATTGTATTCTTGAACTGCCCCATAACAGCCCTTTTGTTCACCACCCAGAGCAACAGCATCGCCATTATGGGCAACAAAAGCCCGTTGGCGACTTGGGCGAACTGTATCACTTCGATAGGTTTGATGTCGAACGACAAGGAGACCACCCCACAGAAAAGCACAAAGGCCCAGGTCCATTTGAATCGCCTGTCCTGCATGCCGCCAGACCACCCAAAACAGCTACTGGCCACATAGGCGGCGGCCAATGGCGCGGTGATGGCCGAAGTGACCCCAGCCGCCAATAGTCCAACGGACATAAAGTAAACGGCCATTTTCCCGAAGAGGGGCTCCAACCCCTTTGCCATGTCCAAAACTTGGTTCACATCGGCAATGGGAGCCGCAGAGGCGGTCACCAAAATGGCCAGGGATACAATTCCTCCCAAGGCAATGGATACGATCGTGTCCCATTTGACTTCCTTTATCCCACCTACGGATTTCCACTTCTCCTTCACCAAAGAGGTATGCAGGAAAAGATTGTAGGGCACCACCGTGGTCCCTACCAAGGCGATCACCGTGAACAAACTTCCTTCCGGCAGGCTGGGCACGAACATCCCTTTCACGATTTCCGTAAAAGAAGGTTGGGTAATGATGGCACAAACAATAAAACTAGCTCCCATGATGCCCACCAGCCCCACAAAAATGCGTTCCAATATCTTATACGAACTGAACCAGAGCAAGAGGAAGATAAAAACTCCAATCAGCATGGGCAAATACGGTTTTGTCCATTCATGGCCCACCAATTGTTCCAATCCCAAAGTGGCACCTCCAATATTCCCTGCTTCATAGGCAGCGTTGCCAATGAGTATGGCGGCCAAAACCACGGTGATGACTGTTTTCTTCATCCAAGGCACTTTCAGTTCCTGGCGAACCACATCCACCAGTCCACTTTGGGTGACCACCCCTATCCTGCCTGCCATTCCCTGCAGTACAATGGTGGCCAAAATGGAGACGGCCAAGGCCCAGATAAGGGCATATCCGAAACGTGCTCCGGCCAAAGTACACATGGCAATGGTTCCCGGCCCCACAAAGGCCGCGGCGACCAATACTCCCGGTCCTATTTTTTTAAACATTCCTCCGTTGGTTGATGGAATGAATTTAACAGGATATTGGGACAAACCATGTATTTCATCCAAAAAAATGTATTTCGTCTAAAAGTAGGGTGTTTTACATCGACCGATTATACGAATTTGCAAAAGCGAAAGTTATTATGATTACCAAATCGTACTACAAAACTTAAACTTGACAAACACACTTATGACCTGTAAGGATTGTGGCAAAAGTATTGATCATCCTCAGTACAGGGCATCCATGGATTCCCTAGGTGTTCAGCTTTGCGAAAGACATACACGACTTATCAAAAAAGTCATCCTCGATAACGATACTCCCCCAGAAGCGATCCATCTTTTTTATGCGTTGAAAGAAGCGGGTGCCTACCCCATGTTGGAATGGTGGGATGGAAAAAAATCGGTGGATATTGCCATCTCACGTGTAAAACTGAATATTGAAATAGACCGGGACTACAATAGGATCACCCATGAGCAGGCCATAAGCGATCTTGAGGATGCCATGCATTCGTTCAAAAACGGGTTTACCACGATACGGATCCCCCATTTGGCCATTGCCTACTACTTGGACGATACCGTTCAGAACATTCTGGGAATCATCTCCGGGCTCAAGGCAAACATCAAGGCTATTTAGTCACAAAACTGGAACCTGCTGTCCTTTTTGGTCTCTTTATACTCCAAGATGTTGATGATAATGGGGTGTTCACCGATGTTCTCCAGGTCGTTCACGTAGTTTTTGCCCCTGTACTCAAAATACTCGGTGTCCCCGGGGTTCAGCTTTATCATGTCTATCTTGCCGTTCCCATATCGGGTAAGGGCCAATCCCCCGGTAGTACAGACCCAACCGTAGTTGGTATTATGCTTTCGGAAAGGAATTCGTTCGCCCGGGGCCAAATGAAGGTCCCATAGCTTGACACTTTCGTTCTCGAATACCAGTCTATTGCTTAAAGAACTTGTTATATCTTGATGTAGCAACTCATCGATCTTCTCCTGCTCCCACGGGTCAAAGTTGCCCACTGGGTTCAATTCCACACATTGCATTCTTATGAATTTTAGAAAACGGCGGCAAAAATACATTATAACTTACTCAAATACAGATCAGTAAGAATGTTTAACGTATTTTTTACACTTCTTTCCCTAAAAGACCGTTCCATTGCCAATTCCATCACTACAGGCCTATTTTTTTGATGTATCAAGAACGAGGCTATCCCAACCAACCGTCCCTATCCAGACTTCTGTATTGGATGGCTTCCGAAATATGGTTCTGGTTGATGTTTTCCTCGTTTTCCAGATCGGCAATCGTTCTGGACACTTTCAGGATCCTGTCATAGGCCCGTGCCGAAAGGTTCAGCCGCTGCATGGCGTTCTTCAACAATTCCTTGGAAGATTCGCCCAAAGGGCAAAACTGCCGGATGTGCTTGCTATCCATCTGCGCATTGTAATGGATGTCCTCCCATGCCGAAAAGCGAGCAGTCTGAAGGTCCCTTGCCGCCTCCACCCTTTTTCTGATCTCCATACTGCTCTCCCCTTTTCGTTCTTCGGAGAGTTTTTCGAAAGGCACTGGGGTCACTTCAATATGGATGTCGATCCTGTCCAGCAAAGGCCCCGATATTCTACCCAAATAGCGTTGTATCTCCGCAGGTGAAGAAGTGACAGGTGCGTCGGGGTCGTTGAAATACCCGCCTGGACTTGGGTTCATGCTCGCCACCAACATAAAACTGCTGGGATAGGTGACCGTATATTGGGCCCGTGCAATGGTGACCTCCCTGTCTTCCATGGGCTGTCGCATTACTTCGAGGACCCTACGCTCAAATTCGGGAAGCTCATCCAAGAAAAGTACGCCGTTGTGCGACAAGGAGATTTCCCCAGGCTGTGGATAACTGCCCCCACCGACCAATGCAGCGGAACTAATGGTATGATGCGGGCTTCTGAACGGGCGTTGGCTCATCAGTCCCTTGTTCCTCACTTTTCCCACCACACTATGTATCTTGGTCGTTTCCAGTGCTTCATGCAAGGTCATTGGAGGCAAAATGGAAGGCAACCGTTTGGCCAACATGGTCTTTCCTGCTCCCGGCGGACCTATCAAAATGATATTGTGCCCACCGGCCGCCGCAATTTCCATACACCTTTTAATACTCTCCTGACCTTTCACATCGGCAAAATCGTATTCTGGAAAATTGAGATGTTCGTAAAACTCCCGACGGGTATCCACATGGGTTCGTACCAAAGGGATGTCCTGATCAAAAAAGTCCATCACCTCCTTGATGTTCTCCACGCCATAGACTTCAAGATCTTTTACAATGGCAGCCTCACTGGCATTTTCCTTTGGAAGGATGAATCCTTTAAATCCCTCTTGCTGAGCCTTTATGGCAATGGGCAGGGCACCTTTTATAGGTTGAAGACTGCCGTCCAGCGACAACTCGCCCATAATGATATAGCTTTGGATGCCCTCCGACTTGATCTGGCCCGAAGCAGCCAAAATTCCCAACGCCAAGGTTAGGTCATAAGCGGAACCTTCCTTTCTGAGGTCGGCCGGGGCCATATTGATGGTTATCTTTTTCCCGGGAATCTTGTACCCATTGTTCTGTAATGCGGCAGCTATACGGTAATTGCTTTCCTTGATGGCGCTGTCGGGCAGTCCCACCAAATGGTAGCCTATGCCCTTGTCCACATTCACTTCCACTACCACAGTGGTCGCCTCAATGCCAAAAACGGCACTGCCATGAATTTTTATCAACATTTGGATTTTTTGTCAAATAAGGGCAAAAAATAGGCAAAGCCTATTTACCAAATGCCCATTGATTGACAATAGAGCGGTTTGAATTGATGGATAGCCCTTCCGGACCAATGGATGGAAAAATCACTCTTTTGTGAAAGTGAGTACAGATTCAGCTTTTTCCTCGATTTCCTGTTTGTTCATCATCATTTTTCGGAACTCGCCCTTCACGTACATTTCTGCCTGGTCCTTGTAATGCTTACTGAACGGATTCCCAGACTGCCCCGTGGGCAATATGCTGATACTGTTCTCAATATCCGAGAAATCAACGATCCTTCGGGTAGACGGTCCCGAACTTACTTTGTAAAAACCGGTGTCATCATATGGAAACGACAGGTTATTGATGACTTCGCGGGTGCCTTCAACAGGAAATGGCCCCACATTGAAATACTTGCGAAGGGATTCCACTTGACCAATGGGATGTTGGTGCTCCAAGGTGTGCACCTTGTCCCAGGTCCATTCGCTCGGATTAGCCCCAAAGTCACTGACCAAGGACTCCCAAGCATCGGCAAAGGATTTCATCACAATGTCCTTGCGTGTTTCCACAACATCTTTGGTGTGGACATTGTCCCACCATTTTCCACTTTCCATTTTGGCACCCCAAGCAATTTGTCGTTTGAAAATATGGGTGGATAAAAACTGGTTGAACATTTCCGTCCCCAATTCGTCCTCCATGGTATTCTTCACCATAAAATACTCACATCGATGGTACAATGTTGGGCTTGTGCTCGTCAAGGTATATTCCCCGTTCCAATTTTCAAGGGAATCCACCAGCACCAATTGCTCTTGGGTCAAAAGGGACACATCGAACAATTTGATCAGCTCGGTCACCAATTGCGTGTTCACGGGAGAGGTCACATCCAAGATCATCTCGGAAACGGCCTCTTTGTCCCAATCCTCCTTGGCATCCAAAAGCTGCACAATCCTTCTTGCCCTATCTTCCGGAAGGTAATATCCGGGATACAGCATCCCTGCAATGGAATCGGGTTGGTTATTGGCAGAATAAACATAGTTCCATGGTGGATTTTCTGCGCTTGGGTTTTCGGAAAAATCCAAATAGCGCAATGGTTCTTCTTTGCCCGAAGCACCGTCCAAAATATATTTGGTGGACAGACTGTCCGGCATTTGATAGAGTTTTGCGGTGGCCCACCAGCCCACATTGCCCTCTGCGTCGCCGTACATCACATTCAGTCCGGGGGCATGGATCTTGGGCAGCGCACTTTTGAATTCTTCGATATTTGTGGCATGGCTCAATCCATAGAGTGCATCTATGACCTCGTTCTTTGGCTTGGTGTATATCCACGACATGGATACCGGCCTTTCCCCAGAAATCTGATCGGCAATTTGGTTCAAGACAGGGCCGTGATGCGTTTTTCGGTATGTGAATGGCACATCGTCCTCCCCTTTCACCTTAATGGTCTTGGTCACATATCCGTACTCCTTCCATCCATCGGCGGTCTTGTATTTGGTGCTATCTGAAGGATGTGTTTCTTCGTAATAAAAATCGATGTCATCATTTTCAAACATGGTCAGCCCATAGGCCAAATTCCTGTCGTGCCCCAACAACGGGAATGGCACCCCTGCCAAATGATAGCCATATTTTTCATAGGTGGGCGTACTGATATGCGCCTCGTACCATACGGATGGTTGGGCAAAGCCAATGTGGGGGTCGTTGGCCAAGATCACCTTGCCGTTCTTGGTCTTCTGTGGCGCGATTACCCAACTATTGCTCCCCTCAAACTGCGGAATAGGCAATTTTTCCAAAGCGGCCGTCACGCTGGCCGTAATGTTTGAAGCCAGCGAATCCGTGTTGATCCCTTTGTAATTCTTGATCCAAACGGTGGAGGTGTCGGAACCTATGGCAAGGTCCTTCATGTATTCCTCGCCCAATTTATCCCTCATGCTGGTGAGCAGGGGGTCTGTTTTGTGCGCCATGGCAAAACTGAAGGCCATGTAGCCCACCGCATTGTGTATGTCTTCCAAAGAAAAAGGTTCCTTATCCAGACCTGTGAGGTAAAACTCGATAGGGGTCGGTCCCTTTTCGATAAATGCGTTGATACCGTCCAGATATGCTTGGGAAAGAATGGCCGTTTTGCCATTCCTGTCCATATGGGCCACTGTTGCGGCCGAGTTATCATCAATGCCCAAGGAAAGAAAGAACTTATCGGTTTTCAGGAGGTCTTCGCCAAATACTTCGGAAAGTCTGCCTTTGGCCACGCGCCTCAAGAGCTCCATTTGCCACAAACGGTCCTGCGCGTGCACGTAACCCAAGGTCCTAAGGGCATCTTCTTCATTATCCGCATAGATGTGGGGGATTCCGTAGGTGTCATACAGTACTTTGACCTCGCTGGCCAATCCTGACAATGTCTTTTTTCCGCTGTAATCAGGCTTGAGGCCGTTCAAGAAAATGGCAATTCCAATAAGGACCAACAGAATCAGTCCTGCAAGAACTAGAAGTACTTTTTTTAGTTTTTTCACTACCTTTTAGGTTAAGTAGATTACCTCCCTAAGGTAAAACTAATTTCCCGACCTCATGAAAAAATGTAGCAGGACTTACCAATTATTTGTCCATGGAAAGGTGGTGCTTTTCCAAACCGGACCTTAGCCATTCCCCATAGGTTTCCACGTCCACATACTGGACGGCGTCGTTCAAAATTTCCATGTTGGGGGAAAGCAGCACGTAATAAGGTTGCGAGGCCGCATTGAAGTTGATGGTCTGGAAAGTCCCCCATTTTTGTCCCACGGTCTCTATGGCCTTTATCCGTCCGGAATCATATTTGAAGTCGAACCTTTCTTCTTCTGGAAGTTCCTTTCTATCGTCCACGTAGAGGGAGATCAGTACATATTCATCCTTCAAAAGGGGATAGATGCTGCTGTGGCTCCATACATTTTCTTCCATCTTCCGGCAATTCACACAGGCCCATCCCGTGAAATCCAACAAAATGGGTTTGTTCACGGCTTTGGCATGGGCCACACCTTCCTCAAAGTCCTTGAAACAATCCAGGCCAAGAGGGCAATCGCTTTCGGTTTCGACCACACTGTAAAAGTCCGGGGGCGGAAATCCACTCAACAGTTTCAAATGGGTCACTTGGAAAAGTCCCAATAGCAAATACACCGAAAAGGCCAAACTCAATACCCCAAAGATTTTTCGGGTCGTGGTCAGTTTTTTCTTTGGTCCATCATGCGGAAAACGGAACATCCCGAACAAATATAGGGTCATCAATACGAAGAGCACTATCCAGATGCCCACAAAGACCTCTCTTTTCAACAATCCCCAATTGCCTACCAAATCAGCATTGGACAAAAATTTGAAGGCAAGTGCCAGTTCCAAAAAGCCCAAGACGACTTTCACGGTGGTCATCCATCCGCCCGATTTGGGCAAGGAGTTCAACCAGGCCGGGAACATGGCAAACAACGCAAATGGCAAGGCCAAGGCCAAACCAAAACCGACCATTCCCGCCGATAGGTTGGTCGCCACATTGCCCTCTGCCAAGGTAGTGCTCCCCAACAGTCCGCCCAAAATGGGGCCGGTGCACGAGAAGGACACTATGGCCAAGGTCAACGCCATGAAAAAGATGCCCAATCCCCCTCCCACTTTGGACGAGGCGGAGTCCATCTTATTGGCCCAAGAGCTGGGCAGGGTCAATTCGTAATAGCCGAAAAATGAAAAGGCAAAAAAGACGAAAATGATGAAGAAGAACACATTGAGCCAAACATTGGTGGCAATGGTGTTCAGTATCTGCGAGTCCACCGAATTGAACAAATGGAAGGGCAAACTCAGCAAGAAGTAGATCAATACGATGAAGAACCCATAGAGAACGGCATTTCCAATACCCTTTGACTTGTTCTGTGACTGTTTGGTGAAAAAGGAGACTGTCAAAGGGATCATGGGGAACACGCATGGGGTCAACAAGGCGATGAGTCCGCCCAAAAATCCAAGCCCGAAGATCATCCAAAGGTTGGACTTTCCTTCGGCGTCCACAGAACTTCCTTGGTTCAGGAGGTGCTTGTTCTTGAAATCCACTTTCAACGATTCACCCAAGGCCAAACTACGTCCATCCAGTTCCTGTGTGGTTGCCACAAAGTCGCTTCCATCCAATGAAACCTGGAAAAGATGGTCTAAGGGAATACAGACTTCCTTACAGATCTGATAAAACAGGTTCACCGAAATCTGGTTCACCTCCGGGTCGAGCAGTTTTATCTTTTGGGTAAAGATGGCCTCCTTTTTAAAAAAAGTTTCATCTACCTCAAAGATGTCGCTGTATTCGGTAATAGTCTCACTTTCTGATGTTTGACCTACAAGTTCATAGTCCTCCCCTGCTTTTTCAAAAGTAAATTCACTGGGCAGGGAACCTCCTTCGACCGTGTATTGGGAATAGATGTGCCACCCGTCCATGATCTTTGCTGTGAAGACAAGTTCGTATTCCGTGTCCGATATTTTGTTGACTTGATGGCTCCAAATGGCCGGATTGGCATCTGTTTGGGAAAACAGGGAAAGGTTGATCAAAAAAAGTCCTAAAAAAAGTAGTACTGCTCTCATGTAGCCCATGTAATCTTTACTATGTGTCGGGTCGAATCTTCGACCTTGAAACGTTCGTCTGCTCTTTTGCCCACCACCCAGACAATATCGTTGTCCGAGCAAAGTAGCCATTGTTTTTCCTTGGACACCACATCCATCTTCTCATCCTTGAAAAACTTGGACAACTTTTTCCTTCCTTGCATACCAAAAGGATAAAAATAGTCGCCTTTTTCCCAATTCCTTAACACCAACGGAAAGTTTAACTTTTCCTTATCCATAAAGATGGCGTTCTGCCCTGATTTTTCCACTTTCTCCACACTTTCTACAGTAAGACAGATGGGCAGATCCGATCCCAATCCATTTTCATGGAACAGATATGATTTTCTAGGGTTGTTCTCCAATATTGAAAGGATCAAGTGTTGCCTGTCCTTCACCAATCTGTGGGTCTTGGAAACCACTTCCTTGCCGCTCATGGCCGTCAAAAGGTGGTTCACATCGTCCCATTCGGTGAAACCATATGGCTTGAAAAGTGCATATACATAAGCCTCTGCGGGTTGTAAACGTTCCAACTCCCCAATATCGATTGTAATGCTTCCTGCATTTTCCACAAAAAGCTTTGCTTTGACCGTCTGGATATGGTTTTCCACCAAAGTATGGGTCTGGAACAGATGGGATTGGGTCCGTATAAAATTTTGGAGAAACGTGGGGTGCAGCTCCTTCAGTTTGGGCAACACTCCGTGCCTTATCCTGTTCCGCAGGTATTTGTCGCTGGCATTGCTGCTGTCCTCACGCCATTGGATTTGTTCAGAATGGGCATATGCCATCACTTCATCTTGCGAAAAAACAAGTAAGGGACGGACCGTTTTTCCGTTCACTTCGGGAATCCCCAAAAGACCTTCGATGCCCGTGCCCCGGGACAGATTGATGAGAAAAGTCTCCAAGTTGTCATCGGCATGGTGGGCCGTCACCAAAAAGTCAAAACCCTCTTTTTCCAAAACTCCTTGAAACCATTGATAGCGTAGGTCCCTTGCTGCCATTTGGATGGAGCCCCGGTTGTTCTCTGCATACGCTTCCGTGTCGAATCGTTTCACCAAGACTTCCACACCCAATTGTTCCGCCAATAGGCGCACAAAATCCTCATCGCCATCACTTTCCACACCTCGCAGCCCAAAATTGCAATGGGCCAAAGCCATGTCCAACCCAGATCGTTGGGACAAATGGGCCAGAACCACACTGTCCACTCCTCCACTACAGGCCACCAATAAGCGTTTTCCCTTCAAGAAGGGCAAATCGAGGTCCAGATGCTTTTTGAACTTTTCCAGCATACCGCAAAAATACGATTCGTTGTTGAGTTATTGGATTATTCGGTTACTGAGTTATTTAGTTATTGGAATTTGGTGGTTGATGCTTGATGCTCGGTGCCCGATGTCAAAAAAGACAAAAGAACATAGACGATAGAGAATGGACTTTGGTAATCTGGTTATTGGCTGCTGCCAACTGCATACTGCAATTTGGGATTTGGTGCTCGGTGGTTGAATTTTTTCGTGAAGATTCGTACGGTTCGTGTCACTCTGGAAGTAACACCCCTAAAGTCCCCTCAAGGGGACAGTTGCCCTTGCCACCTTTCGAAAAGCACCTAGTAGTTTATTGAGTTATTTGGTTTCTATCGTCTAGAGTCCTATCACTTGTTTATTTCTCTTTTATCTATGTTTTTGAAATTTAAACTTGAACTTAAAATTTTAACCCCTAAACCTCTAATATTAAGCTTCTTCTTCCAATACACTTCGCATAGCCCTCGCCTTCAGCAGGCATTCCTGGTACTCCATTTCGGGATCGGATTTTGCGGTGATGGCACTTCCGACGGAATACGAAACAAACCTGTTCTTTTCGTTGTACAATATGCTCCGTATGACTACATTGAAATCGAAATTTCCTTCTGGATCAAAATAACCCACTGCCCCACTGTATAGACCTCGTTTGGTCTCCTCCAAGGTTTCTATGATCTTCATGGCGGATATCTTCGGTGCGCCTGTCATACTGCCCATTGGAAAGGTTTCCGTTATCAGGTCAACAGGGTTTGTATTTGGATTTACACTTGAAGTAATAGTTGAAATCATCTGATTTACCTGTTTGTATCCGTAAATTTTACAAAGTTCTTCAACCGTTACACTTCCTTTGATGGCACTTTTGGACAAATCGTTCCGTACCAAATCCGTGATCATGATGTTCTCTGCCCTTTCCTTTTCATCTTGGGCCAGTTTTTCCTGTATGTGCAGATCTTCAGCAACATCCTTTCCCCGTGGTGCGGTACCTTTTATGGGCTGTGAAATTACTTTCTCGCCCTGCTTTCTCAAATACCGCTCGGGGGAGGCACACATCAGATACCTTTCACCCAAGCGCATGTAGGCCGCAAACGGGGGCTCGGATATGGAATTCAACTTTTTATAGGTCTCCAAAGGAGCAATTTGTACGTCTTGGGCATAAAACTCCTGACAAAAATTGGCCTCATAAATATCCCCACGATGGATGTGCTCCAAAAATCGGTTCGCTTTTTCAAAATAGGCATCTTTATGGATACGCATCTTTATGGGAACCGGGGAGGTATTGCTGTTATCGGTATCATCTTCGCCCATCAACGAGACAATAGTTTCAAAATCCTTTTCAATGTCATCCGTATCCGCTTCCAAATACAGAAACTGGAGTTGGTCTCCATCCAGAATGATGATTTTTTGGGGTTGGAAAAAATACAGGTCCGGGAATCCAATACCATCCACATTGCGGGAATCCAAATCCTCCAACTGGTTTTTCAGGTCGTATGAAAAATACCCAAAGAGCCAGTCTGGTTGATGATCAAAATGCTTCCTGAGCCCCTCCAAACTAGAAAATTCCCCAGATCTACCCATGGCCAGACAAGCCTCAAAGGAAGAATAATTCCCCCGATGCCCGTTACTGTCCAACCACACCACATCCGTGTAGCTCTTGGACCATTCCAAAAGGGCTTTTTTACTTTGTAAAGATGATGTTGTACTATAGGAACGCTGTGTACGCAATGCCCATTATTTTAACGAATCCAAAAAGGTCTGCAGTGTCTTTTCATGCGCTGCTTTCAAGGACTCCTCCAGAATTCCGTCCTCGGAAAAAGTATCGTGGAACGAAGGCAGGGAAAACGTGGCAATAATTTCCGCCCCGAACCTTGGCAACATATTCTGGATCACGCCCAAAGAGCCCATGCCCCCTCGCTTGCCTCCCGAAGTAGACATGAGGAGCACCTTTGTCCCTTCCAAAAATTTTCGGTCCAAGCGGGACAGCCAATCCAGAACATTCTTGAAGTAGGCCGATGGGTTGCCGTTATGCTCGTTCACAGAGAGTATGAGCCCATCCGCGTTCCGGATATCTTCCTTGAACTCCACCAAAGAATTGGAATACCCTGTTCTTTTTTCATCATCCTCGCTGAACATGGGAAACGGGTATCTGGTCATGTTCAACAATTGAAGGTCATGCCCTTCCACCATAGATGCGGTAAGTTTTACAAGCCTGAAATTGATGGATGTTGAAGAATTGCTTCCGGCGAATGCCAAAATCGCTGCCATAGAAAAAAATCATTGATTGTTTCGCTAAAATACCCCAATTGGGGCAGAGTTGTAAGTATTTTGTATAATTTTGGCGCGGAAAGCATCCAAAGTACTTGCAAAACAAGTATATAGAAAGATATCGAACCGAATGACAGCTAAGACCAACAGGTTATTTTTTGTAGATGCCATGCGTGCTTGGGCCATATTGATGATGCTCCAAGGGCATTTTATCGATGGGCTTTTGGAACCTGCCTTCAGGGACCTCAACAATGGCGCCTTTCGAGTTTGGCTCTATTTCCGAGGGATCACCGCGCCTGTTTTCTTTACGGTTTCCGGGTTCATTTTCACTTATTTGCTCATTCGTGTGCCGCAAAAGGGCATGGACAATCCAAGAGTGTCCAAAGGCATTCGTCGCGGACTTCAACTCGTTTTTATTGGTTATTTGTTGCGTTCCAATCTTTTTGGGCTGCTCAAAGGGGAAATTTACCCCTCCTTTTATTTTGTGGACGTACTGCACTGTATCGGGCTTTCCATTTTGGCCTTGATCGGGGTCTATCTATTGACCATCAATCGAAAAAAACATGTTTTTCCCTTGGTGCTTTTGGGCATCACTGTGGTCCTGTTCCTGTTTGAACCACTATACAAGCAGTGGTCGTTTTCCTTTTTACCGGAATTTTTCGCCAATTATTTTACCAAGGCCAACGGTTCTGTGTTTACCATCATCCCCTGGTTGGGATATGCCACCATCGGGGCTTTTATCGCCATCCTCTTTTTGAGGTTCAAGGATTTCAAATACCTCTACCCTGCGGCCATTGCCATTTCTCTGGGACTTGGTGCCGTTCTGTGCTATGCATTGTCACCGACCTTCCTTGCCATTTACGAATGGACCGGGGTGGAACTTTTCAACTTACTACAGATCAACAACTACTTGTTCATCCGATTGGGCAATGTGTTTGTAGTGTTTGCCGTGTTCATATTGCTTCGGCAGTTCATCAACAACCGCACTATCCTGAATATTGGATCTAGCACCCTTTCCATCTATGTGATCCACTACATGGTGCTTTATGGAAGTTTGACGGGATTGGGTCTCTATCGATTCTTTCACCACTCGCTGAGCCCTTCCGTGGCCATACCCGGAGCAGTGTTGTTTATGTTCGTTTGTACCTTTTTGGCCCTGAAGTATAGCCAATACGAAGAGGACATCAAATCCAGTATTGCTTGGGCCTGGGATACCGCCAAGAAACAAACGCTCGAAGTCAAGGATATTTCGGTTTCCCTACTGAAGGAACTGTTGTCCAGAGCCGGGCTGGTGCTCAAAAGGCTCTTTCGTCCCGCAAAAGGGTAATCCAATAAAAAAGGCACCCCATCTTGATAGACCGAATGCCTTTTATCTTATTATCCGTCAGTTCTCGATACTATTTTTCGTCGTTTACCTCCAAAAAATCACTCGACTTGACACTAACTGTGTATTGACCTATTGTCCGTTGCGGCCAAGGCTGCTTCCTTGACAGCTTCGGCATACGTCGGGTGTGCGTGGCTCATTCGTGCAATGTCTTCGGCAGAAGCCCTAAATTCCATTGCGGTGACGGCCTCTGCAATCAAATCGGCACAACGCGCTCCCACCATGTGGACGCCCAATACCTCATCGGTATTTTTGTCCGCCAAAATTTTCACAAACCCATCCAGGTCCATACTGGCACGTGAACGACCCAATGCCCGCATCGGAAACTGGCCCACTTTATAGTCCACACCTTCTTCCTTCAACTGCTCTTCGGTCTTGCCCACAGCGGCCACTTCTGGCCAGGTATAGACCACCCCGGGAATAAGGTCGTAGTTGATGTGCGGTTTTTGTCCGGCCAAGAGTTCGGCCACCAAAACGCCTTCTTCTTCGGCCTTGTGTGCCAACATGGCCCCTTTGATGACATCCCCGATTGCGTAGATGTTGGAAACGTTGGTCTGCAAGTGGTCGTTCACCGCTACCCTGCCCCTGTCGTCCAGTTTTACACCGGCCGCTTCCAGGTTCAATCCATCGGTATAGGGTCTACGTCCCACACAGACCAAGCAGTAATCGCCGGTCAATACCACTTCCTCGCCCTTTTTGTCGTCTGCCTTCACGATGACTTCTTTACCTTTGCGCTCCACCGCTTTCACTTTGTGGGACAGGTTGAAGGACATCTTTTGCTTTTTCAGTACTTTCATCAATTCTTTGGAAAGGGCGGCATCCATGGTGGGGATAATGCGGTCCATATATTCCACAACGGTCACTTCGGAACCAAGGCGCTTGTAGACCTGGCCCAATTCCAGACCGATGACCCCTCCCCCGATAACGATCAGGTGTTTGGGGATTTCCTTCAGCTTGAGTGCTTCGGTGGACGTGATGATGCGCTCCTTGTCCAGTTGGATGAACGGTAAGGTGGAGGGTTTGGATCCCGTGGCAATGATGATGTTCTTTGCCTCGATGGTCTCCGTTTTTCCATCTTTTTCAATAGTGATGTGGTTGGCATCCTTGAAACTTCCGAGTCCGTGAAGGACATCTATCTTGTTCTTGCCCATCAAAAACTCGATGCCCTTGGTGTTCTGCTCCACGACATCTTGTTTGCGGGCGATCATCTGCTTTAGGTTCACCTTTACTTCGCCGGGAATATCGATTCCGTGTTCGGCAAAGTGCTTTATGGCATCCTCGTAGTGGTGCGATGAGTCCAAAAGGGCCTTGGAGGGAATACAGCCCACATTGAGGCAGGTGCCTCCCAAGGTGTCGTATTTTTCAATGATTGCGGTTTTCATTCCCAATTGGGCACATCTAATCGCTGCCACATAGCCTCCGGGGCCCGAGCCAATGACAGCTACATCATATTGATTCATATTGTATGGTTTGTAAGGATAATCCGTTCTTTAAAAACAGTGTAAAAATACGAATGTTTTTTCGTTGGAACAGTGGGTTGCGGAAAGTTTCGGGTGATGATTTAACGGGGAAAGGGTAAAAGGTTAAAGGGAAAATCCAATTTACAATGAACAATTAGCACTGACCAATAACTCAGTAACCGAATCATCCAAGTCTATTTTCTATAGTCTATGTTCTTTCGTCTCTTCCGACGTTTCGACTACGCTCAACGTGACACTTCTGACTTCTGACCATCAAAGAATCCCTCTCCGGATCAGATTCTTCAAACACTCCATGCTTTCAGAATGACAAGCAACAACAATCCAAATAACTGAATGACCCCATAACCAAATAACTTCATAAAAAAACCACCGAAAGACCCAAAAGCCTCCCGGTGGCACAAACAGCTCAAAAAAGAGAAACGACTATACGATTGGCAAAGTCTATTGACAGGCCACTGATCCTGCATCAGTAATGGTCCACCCATTTTGGGTCACCAATACTGTATCCCGGAAATATACGGTATCCTCATCACTACAGAAATTGACCCCAGCGGCACCCAATATGACCCCATCGGGGATGAATACATTGCCCTTTCCTCCCCAGCCTTTCAATATGCTACTGTAATTCAAAGCATCCAGTCCAGAATTGTTGAACATATTGTTCAAGCTTGTGATATTGGACAAGTCCCAACCCCCCAAATTTTGGTTGAAAGCAGCAGCATCCCTGAACATTCCTGACATAGTGGTCACACTGGAAACATCCCAATCCCCGAGTGGTTGATCAAAAGATGTCGCTCCAAAGAACATAGTGGCCATGGTGGTCACATTGGAAGTGTCCCAATTGACGATGTCCTTATTGAACGAAGTTGCCCCAAAGAACATACTTTCCATGCTGGTTGCAATAGAAGTATTCCAGTTTCCAATCTCGCCATTAAAGGAAGAGGCTTCATAGAACATGTAGGACATATCCGTTACTTTGGAAAGATCGGGCACATCCGTGGCGTTATAGACCATGTTTGCACAATAGCCAAAGGCTCCGTTCATACTTTCCCACGAATTGGAGCCCCACTGCTCAATGGACATAAGTTTTAGTGCATATCCATCTTCATTGATCATATTGATTTTTGGAAATACACCCTTAATGGCAACGGTATAGGTGCCAGAACTGGCATAGATATGAGTGGGAGATGTACTCAATGTGATTTTCTCCTCTGTCCCATCACCCCAATCGATGGTGTAGTCATAAGAAAGACTATTGTCCGTAGCAATTTTCAACTCCTCACCATTGGCATTTATTTTCCAAGTGGTGATAAAGGAACCTGGATCGGCAGCTAGGGATTCATCAACATCTCCTACCTTTATGGTCACTGTGGCGGTGGATGTTTTGTCGCCATCACTTACCTGTACAGTAATCACATGTTGTGCATCGGTCTCAAAATCCAATGCTTTTCCAGCAGCAAGGGAAAGATCCCCAGCGGCAGTGATCTCAAAAAGACCCTCGTCATTCGTTTTGATGCTAAAGGTCAATGCGTCCATTTCAGCGTCGGTGGCCTTTACGACACCTATCAGTTCGGTGTCGGGGAGATCTTCATCCACCGTGAACTCCTGTGCGGAAATCTTCGGGGCCGTATTCCCAGGGGCAGTCGGTCCATCATCCTTTCCACAGGACCATAGCAAGATGGAGGCGATAATCATTGTTCCAAAACTCTTCGTTGCGTTTTTCATAACATACTTTTTAGATTAAAAACTACGGCAAGGTGTGCAGTTTTCATGAAATTGAAAGAGACGATCTGACGGATGATGGGTTTGGATTGATGGATGGGCCTTTTGAATTGACGGAGAAAATTTGGAAAGTGTAAAATCTGGATAGCGTACGTTCAAAACAGGGACAAATGCATAGCCATTGCCGCAGTAATAACAACTGAAAAGGCAATAACCCGAAAATCGAAAAGCAGTTTATCCGATATGCACTGATGGGGTATTCTTCACCTCACTGATCACGAACGAACTCTGGGTGTTCCCTATATTATTGATGGTGGTGAGTTTGGTGAGCATGAACTCCCGATAGCTTTTCATATCGGCCACATTGATCTTTAGGATATAATCATAATCGCCCCCGACGTGGAAACATTCCGAGACTTCCTCCAGTTTCAGCACTTCCCGCTCAAACCGCAGCACATTGTCCTTGGTGTGCTGTACCAAACGGATGTGGCAAAGCACCGTAAAATCCTTTTTTAGTTTCTTTTTGTCCACCAAGGCCACGTACTGGGTGATCACACCTGTGCGCTCCAAACGGCGAATGCGCTCATAGACCGCAGTTTTGGAAAGTTGGAGAATGTCCGCATAGTGTTTTGTGGTCTTCTTGCAGTCTTCCTGTAACAGTTTCACCAATTGTTGGTCCACCAAATCCAATTCCATGCTGATTATTTTTCGGTTCAATGCTTTTGAGATGGATAAAAGTAGAATTAATATCTATTATGTAGATTAAAATAGGTCTAAAATTCTATATATATACAAGTATGTTGACTTTGAGACTACATCTGATTAGTTTTACAAAAAATCACATCATGGACTATAAAGCAGCGGAACATATTCAGGGCCTTCAATACTTTGGTGAATTTGGAGGCGTAAATCCCTCTATTTCAGACTCATCTACCTATACCTTTCTATCTGCAAAGACCATGTTCGATACGTTTGAGGGAAACACGGAAGGTTGCTACTTGTACAGCAGGCACTCCTCCCCTTCCAACCTGTATTTGGGAGAGGCCATGGCACAATTGGAAGGAACGGAATCCGCCAATGTCTATGCCAGTGGCATGGGGGCGATCACGGCCGTTATCCTTCAACTTTGCGATGCAGGCGACCATATCGTCTGTAGCCGCACCATCTATGGCGGCACCTACGCGTTCCTGAAAAACTTCGTGAAGAAGTTCCACATTTCGGTGTCCTTTGTGGACATTACCGATTTGGATACGGTCGAGAAGTCCATCACCCCGAAAACCAAGATGATCTATTGCGAGGCCGTCAGCAATCCGCTGTTGGAAATTGCCGACATCCCTTCACTGTCCAAAATCGCCCAAAAGAATACTATGCCCCTAGTGGTGGACAATACGTTCTCTCCGTTGACCATCAATGCGGCCCAATTGGGTGCGGATATTGTGGTGCACAGTCTCACGAAGTTCATCAATGGCAGCAGTGATTGTGTGGCAGGTGCCGTCTGCGCCACCACCGATTTTTGTTTGGGCTTGAAAGATGTGAACAACGGCGCAGGCATGCTCTTGGGCAGTACGCTGGACAGTCTGCGGGCCGCTTCCATCCTCAAAAACATGCGTACGCTGCACATCCGCATCAAAAAACACAGTGAAAATGCCCATTATCTGGCCGAAAAATTTGAAAAGGACGGGCTCAAAGTGGTGTACCCTGGGTTAGAGAGCCACCCCGGACACCAACTCATGAAAGCACAGATGAACCACGAGTATGGATATGGTGGCATGCTCACCATGGATGTGGGCTCCGTGGACCGGGCCAATGCCTTGATGGAACTCATGCAAGAGAAAAAGTTGGGCTATTTGGCCGTCAGTCTGGGGTTCTACAAAACCTTGTTCAGTGCCTCGGGCACATCCACTTCCTCCGAGATTCCCTTGGAAGAGCAGGAAGCACTTGGACTTTCACAGGGTCTTATCCGATTCTCCATTGGCCTTGACAACGACATCCACAAGACCTATCTGTCCATGCGGGACTGTATGGAGCAATTGGGGATTGTCTGAAAAAAGAGACATTAGATAATAGACTTTGGTGATTTGGAGTTTGGATTTTTGGAGCTTGAAGTCCAAAGTAGTTTGTGTTAATTCGTGAAATTAGTGTCCTCCTAAAACACCCCTAAGGTCCCCTCAAGGGGACAGTTGCCCTAGATGGCCTGACTATTAGGTGATTCTATTATTGATAATTGTTCATTGCAAATTGGTTTTTTGATTTGAACATTTACCCTTGCTCCTTTAACCCAAAACCCGCAATCCTATTCCCTTCTTGAGCTTGAAACTTGCACTTGGGCTTTTTGGATGATTGCTGAATTGTTAGATTTTTGGAGAACAGGGTTCAAAATCGTAATATTACCTTTTAACAAACCCAGACCATATGCCAAACAAAGAGGAAAAACCAAAGTACAGGGAAGACGAACACATTGTAGAGGACAAAAACCTCACCATTTTCCAAGCATTGATCCCTGTTTTTGCCCTTGTGGCGATGTTGGCCTACAACGTCTTTGTTTTTGGGGATGATGCGCTGAGCGGTTCCAATCAATTCATTTTGTTGATGGGCGGAGCGGTAGCGGCCATCGTTGGTTTTTTCAATAAGGTTTCCTATGAGCAAATGATTGAAGAGGTGGCGGAGAATGTCCGTTCCACCACTGGGGCATTGCTCATTCTTCTTATGGTGGGTGCACTTTCGGGCACGTGGTTGGTGAGCGGCATCATTCCCGCCATGATCTATTATGGACTACAGATCCTGAACCCTACCATATTTTTGGCAGCCTGTGTGATCATCTGCGCCATCATTTCCGTGGCGACGGGCAGTAGCTGGACCACTTCGGCCACTGTGGGCATTGCGCTCATCGGTATCGGTGATGCCTTGGGCATTTCCTTGGGCATGACCGCTGGAGCCGTGCTTTCGGGTGCCTATTTCGGGGATAAAATGTCCCCATTGAGCGATACCACCAACCTGGCCCCGGCCATGGCGGGCGGTGACCTGTTCACCCACATCCGGTACATGGCCCTGACCACGACCCCGACCATCATCATCACCCTTATCGTGTTCATTATCATGGGCTTTACCATTGACACATCGGGCGATACGGACACCAGTTCCATACTAACGAATATCGGTTCCACCTTCAATATTAATGGGTGGCTCTTTTTGGTGCCTTTGGCCGTTATCCTCTTGATCGTCAAAAAAGCACCACCTTTGATGGCCCTACTTGTCGGAACTTTATTGGGCGGATTGTTCGCCCTTATTTTTCAGCCGGACATTGTGGCCACTATTGGTGGAGGTACCAGTTTGACCTTCGAGTCTGCTTACAAGGGCATTTTGAATGCCATTACCGTGGATACCGAAATAGCCACAAGCGACCCTGCCCTGAACGATCTTTTCTCCTCGGGCGGAATGTCGGGCATGCTGGGCACCATTTGGCTCATTGTCTGTGCCATGGTCTTCGGGGGCATCATGGACGGCATTGGAGCGTTGGAACGCATTACGGAATCGCTTCTTAAATTGGCCAAGACCACCTTTGGGCTCTTTGCAAGCACTGTGGGCAGTTGTTTGGCCTTGAACATCACCGCTTCGGACCAGTATCTGGCCATTGTGGTCCCTGGAAAAATGTTCTCCAAGGCCTATGCCGAACGTGGTTTGGCCCCAGAGAACCTGAGCCGTTCCTTGGAAGATTCGGGAACGGTCACCTCGGTATTGGTACCCTGGAACACTTGCGGCGCCTATCATAGTGGGGTGCTCGGTGTGGGTGTGGGGGAATACTTCTTTTATGCCATCTTCAACTGGCTGAGCCCTTTCATGACCTTGTTGTTCGCCGCTTTCAAGATCAAAATCAAGCAATTGACCAAATAGTCTATCTTCAAAACAGCCATTTTTCAAGAGGTATCATTTTTATCAACAACATGGTACAGCCTCCCGAAAAGAAGGTTTTTTTGAGTATTTTTGACCCTCAAACAAAAAATAGATCATGGCAACAGTCACCCTCAAAGGAAATGAAATACATACCCTTGGCAACCTTCCTGAAAATGGTTCCCAAGCCCCTGACTTTAAGTTGGTAAAAAACGACCTTTCCACTGTATCCCTATCGGACTACAAAGGACAAAAGGTGGTACTCAATATTTTTCCCAGTGTGGACACCGGAACCTGCGCACAGTCGGTCCGTCAGTTCAATCAAGAAGCTGCAGAGCTGGACAATACCAAAATATTGTGCATCTCCAAAGACCTTCCGTTTGCACAAGCGCGTTTCTGTGGAGCCGAAGGCATAGACAAGGTGGAGACCCTTTCCGATTTCAGGGACGGTAATTTTGGCACATCCTACAATACAACCTTTGTGGACGGTCCGTTGCAGGGCTTGTTGTCCCGCTCCGTTGTAGTATTAGACGAAAACGGCAAGGTGATCTACTCCGAACAGGTTTCCGAAACAGTGGACGAACCCAACTATAAAGCTGCGCTTGAAGCTTTGATGGATGCCTAGGGAATCTTTCTTGAAGAACAGGATCCGCAGTGTGGGCTATGCCCTAAAGGGCATGTTCCTGCTCTTGAGGACGGAGGCCAGCATCAAGATCCAGTTTTTTATCGCACTTTTGATGACGGCCGCCGGGTTTCTTTTTGAAATCTCCAGTACCGAATGGATGGTACAGTTATTGTCCATTGGAATGGTCATGGGAGTCGAGGGAGTGAACACCGCCATCGAAAAAATGGCCGATTACATCCAGCCCCAAAGGGACCCAAAAATCGGTTTGATCAAAGACATTTCGGCCGGGGCCGTGATGATCGTGTCCGTCATTGCCAGCATCATCGGACTCATCATCTATGTCCCCAAGCTGCTATAAAAACGTCCAAGGACTGTTGGAGCACGTAAATTTGTAACTTAGCCCCGAATTAAACACCATTGATGGCAAAGAAAAGGACCACATCAAAATCCAAACCTACCACTGCCAAGAAGAAGCTATCCCTTAAGCCTTCCAAGCAAAACAAGATCATTTTTGGCAGTCTTTTGATCGTTCTCAGCATTGCGCTCTTCTTCTCCTTCATGTCGTTCTATTTTACATGGCAGGAAGACCAGAGCATGCTGTCCGAATTCGCAAACCGGAACGCTGAGGCCAGCAACCTACTCAACAAGTTTGGGGCCAGTGTGAGCCATTTTTTCATGTACCAAGGGTTTGGGCTCGCGTCCTTCGCTTTCCCCCTACTGTTGGCCGTAACAGGGCTCTACCTCTTTTTGGGGCTGGAGGCCAAAGGGCTTATCGGAAAATGGATATGGGGGCTCACGGGTGTCATTTGGCTGTCCGTTGCGTTGGGCTTCTTTGCGGCCAGTTCCCCCCTCTTGGGCGGACTCATTGGATATGAGATGAACGATTTTCTTCAGGATTATACAGGAAAGATAGGCGTGTTCCTGATATTGTTGTTCGTGCTGATGGTAATCCTGGTGCGCCTTTTCAACTTCACCCCTGAAGGCTTTGCCAATTTCTTCCGTTCCCAAAGGGAAAAGATCAAATCCGATTTCAAGGGAGACGAGCCCGTTGTAAATACAACAGATACAGATGAATTCGATGAGATTGATGAAAGTGGCATCGAACTGCGCATAGATGATCAAGTCCCTGAAAAAGTGGACACCTACACCCACAAAAAGGACATTCCCCCACTCCAGACGGCAGCAGGACTGGATGTCAACCTACCGGAAGACGAAGAAGAGTCCGATATTGACCTGACCGTGGAAGAAACCCCTGCGGAAGAGGAAACCGAGGTGAAAGCGGCCAAATTGGTCAAGGATTTTGGGGAGTTCGACCCGAAATTGGAACTCGGGAACTATAAGTTCCCTCCCATGGAACTGCTGGATGACCATGGGGCATCCGGGGGCATCACCATCAACCAGGAAGAACTGGAAGAGAACAAGAACCGCATTGTCAGCACCCTAAAAAACTACAAGATCGGCATTGCGCAGATCAAGGCCACCATCGGCCCAACGGTAACGCTTTATGAGATAGTGCCCGAAGCGGGAATCCGTATTTCGAAAATCAAAAACCTAGAGGACGATATCGCCCTCTCCTTGGCGGCACTGGGCATTCGTATCATCGCCCCCATACCCGGCAAGGGTACGGTGGGTATCGAAGTGCCCAATAAAAAGGCCACTGTGGTCTCCATGAGGTCGGTCATCGCCTCCAACAAGTTCCAGAAAGCGGAAATGGAGCTGCCCATTGCCTTCGGGAAGACCATCAGCAATGAAACCTTTGTGGTGGACCTTGCCAAAATGCCCCACTTGCTCATGGCAGGTGCCACAGGTCAGGGGAAATCTGTCGGGTTGAACGCCGTGATCACCTCCCTGCTCTATAAAAAACACCCGGCCGAGGTGAAGTTCATCTTTGTGGATCCCAAAAAAGTGGAGCTTACCCTTTATAATAAAATTGAACGCCACTTTTTGGCCAAACTGCCCGACTCGGACGAGGCCATCATCACGGACAATACCAAGGTCATCAATACCCTGAACTCGCTCTGTATTGAAATGGACAACCGCTACGAGCTGTTGAAAACGGCCATGGTGCGGAATATCAAGGAATATAATGTAAAGTTCAAGGCGCGGAAGCTCAACCCCAATGATGGGCATAAATTTTTGCCCTATATCGTTCTAGTGATCGATGAGTTTGCCGACCTTATCATGACAGCGGGCAAGGAAGTGGAAACGCCCATTGCCAGATTGGCACAGTTGGCGCGAGCCATTGGCATACACTTGATCATTGCCACGCAAAGACCTTCGGTAAACGTGATCACGGGTATCATCAAGGCCAACTTCCCGGCCAGGATCGCTTTCCGTGTGACCTCAAAAATAGATTCCCGTACCATTTTGGACGCCCAGGGTGCCGACCAGCTTATCGGCCGTGGGGATATGCTCTACACACAAGGGAACGATGTCACCCGTTTGCAGTGCGCCTTCGTGGATACGCCCGAAGTGAGCAAGATCACAGAGTACATCGGTTCCCAACGTGCCTATCCCGAAGCCCATTTGCTTCCCGAGTATGTTGGTGAAGATTCTGGCACAGGTATTGATTATGATATTTCGGAAAGGGATGATATGTTCCGCGAGGCCGCAGAAGTGATTGTGACGGCACAGCAAGGTTCTGCTTCCCTAATCCAACGGAAATTAAAATTGGGATACAACAGGGCCGGAAGGATCATCGATCAATTGGAGGCCGCCGGAATTGTGGGGCCTTTTGAGGGTAGCAAGGCACGGCAAGTGTTGATCCCAGACATTTATTCTTTGGAACAATTTTTAGAAAATGAATCAAAATAAGACCATGATCAAGAAACATATTCTTTTTATCGCACTTTTCGCTTCGGCGGTTTTTTCATACGGACAGGGCTCCGACAAGGCCAAGGCCCTTTTGGACGAAGTGTACAACAAGGTGAAATCCTACAAGAACATTTATATCGATTTTCAGTCCACCTTGGAAAACACGGAGGCCAACCTGAAGCAGGACACCAATGGCAACGTTACCCTGAGTGGGGAAAAATACGTTTTGAACTATCTGGGTGCGCAACAGCTCTATGATGGCAAGAAGGTATATACCGTCGTTCCCGAGAACGAGGAAGTCACCATTGAGGACGTGAACGAGGAGGACGACAATGTGAGCCCATCCAAAATGCTCACCTTCTACAAGACGGGACACAACTACCAGTGGGACATCGAACAAAATGTGGGCGGACGAAAGATTCAATATGTGAAGCTGACCCCGATCGATTCCAACACGGAGATCAAATCAATATTGTTGGGCATCGACACGCAGACCAAGCACATCTACAAGCTCATCCAAACAGGGAACAACGGCACAAAAACCACCATTACCGTTAATTCTTTCAAAACCGACCAACCCATTTCGGGGGCTATGTTTACCTTTAACGAGAAAAAATACGAGGACAAAGGGTATTATATCACAAGAAACTAGGCATTGAAAATACTAGACCAGTATATATTAAAAAGGTTTCTATACAATTTTTTCAGTTCTTTCTTCATCCTGATCGTCATATTCATTTTTCAGGGAATATGGCTTTTCATTGATGATTTGGCGGGAAAAGGGCTTGGCATTGTTATCATTGCCAAGTTCATTTTTTATTTTATCCCTACGTTGATTGACAAGGTACTTCCCTTGACCGTATTGCTGTCCTCCATCCTCACTTTTGGGACCTTTGCCGAAAATTATGAGTTCGCGGCCATGAAGGCTTCCGGCATTTCATTGCAGCGCGGCATGCGCAGCCTTATTGTTTTTGTGCTATTTTTGGGCGTGGTCACTTTTTTCTTTGCGAACAATGTGATACCCAAATCCGAACAGAAAATGTTCAACCTGAGGAGGAACATAGCCAAGGTCAAACCGGCAGCAGCCATCACCGAAGGGGTTTTCAGTGATTTTGAGGGCACCGGTGAGGGCATGAACATCAAGGTGGACAAAAAATACGGGGAGCAAGATCGGTTTTTGGACAATGTGATCATCCACAGAAAAACCGACCAGAACATCAACAACACCGTAATCAAGGCCAAATCTGGCGAAC
Source organism: Flagellimonas amoyensis (assembly GCF_003058265.1). Classification (GTDB taxonomy): domain Bacteria; phylum Bacteroidota; class Bacteroidia; order Flavobacteriales; family Flavobacteriaceae; genus Flagellimonas; species Flagellimonas amoyensis. The sequence continues at coordinate 3,625 of NZ_QBUK01000014.1, read as the reverse complement.
TCATCAGCAGTGAGGAATCCGACATCATCCAATTGGTGTTGAAGGATGGCAACTATTACGAGGAACTGGTTTCCAAGGACCCGAAGGAGCAGCGCAAAAAGCCGTTTGCCAAAGCGGACTTCAAGACCTACACCATCAATATCGACATCTCCGAACTGAACGATCAGGACATGGAGGAGGACCAGAACATCACCACCAACAAGATGAAAAATGTGAGCCGATTGATCAAGGATATCGACTCGCTCCGCGAAAACAATCTTGAGAAAGTGGAGGCCTTTTCAAAGAACATCGTCAGCCGTATGGGTGCCTTTCCCGTGCTTCCCAAAAGAAACCTCCAAAAGGCAGAAAACCCCAAACTGGAACTCATCGAAACAGAAGAACAGAAGAAAGAGATCCAAAAGGATTCCATCAAGGACATTGAAGGCCTATTGGACCATCTTGAGGAATGGCAACGGCTACAGGTGCTAAAGAATGCCAAGAATTCCGTTTCGGGCATCATGAGCACCGTAACGGCCAAAAAGGATGAACTGCAGAGCAGATACAAGTTCTACAACAGCCATATCCTGTCGCTCCACCAAAAATATGCATTGGCACTTTCCTGCATCATCCTATTCTTCGTGGGGGCCCCGTTGGGTGCCATCATCCGGAAAGGAGGGCTTGGATTGCCCATGGTCATTGCCATTGTCTTATTTTTGACCTATTATTTTATTGGGGTATTTGCAGGAAACTATGCCAAGGAAGGCAACATACACCCTGCCATAGGGGCCTGGCTGTCCACCCTGATCATGTTGCCCTTGGGCGTTTCGCTCACCAAAAGGGCCACGGCCGACAAAGGACTGTTCGGATTTGGTCATATTTTTGACCGCATAAAATCGATATTTAAAAAGAAGAAAAAAGATTCTGAAGAATGATGGTCGCCAAGGATAAAAAAATACAACTGCACGCCATAGAAGAAGCCATTGAGGACATCCGTCAAGGGAAGGTCATCATAGTGGTGGATGATGAAAACCGGGAGAACGAAGGCGATTTCATTGCTGCGGCCGAAAAGGTCACCCCGGAAATGATCAATTTCATGGCCATGCACGGTCGGGGACTCATCTGTGCCCCACTGACCGAAAGCCGTTGTGAAGAATTACAACTGAACATGATGGTGCAGAACAACACCGTACTGCACCAGACCCAGTTTACCGTATCCGTGGACCTGTTGGGCCATGGGTGCACCACGGGCATATCCGTACACGACAGGGCCAAGACCATCAAAGCTCTTGTGGACAAGGATACCAAACCCCATGAACTGGGCAAGCCCGGACATATTTTTCCCCTAAGGGCCAAGAACGGAGGGGTATTGAGGCGTACGGGACATACCGAGGCCGCCATAGATTTTGCCCGGTTGGCCGGACTGGAACCTGCAGGGATCTTGGTAGAGATCTTGAATGAGGACGGGACCATGGCCCGTTTGCCCGAGCTCCTGAAAGTGGCCGAAAAATTTGACCTGAAAATCGTTTCCATCGAGGACCTCATTGCCTATCGGATGGAGCACGATAGTTTGATAGAACTCAAGGAGGCCTTTGACATCAATACCCGGTTTGGTGATTTTAGGCTACGCGCCTACCAACAGACCACGAACGACCAAGTGCATATTGCCTTGGTGAAGGGAAGTTGGAAATCTGGCGAACCCGTTCTTACCCGAATCAATTCCACTTTGGTGAACAACGATATGCTGGGCACCTTGACCAACAATCCGGACGAAGCGTTGCAGCGTATGTTCGATGTGCTCAATGCCGAGGAAAGAAGTGCCATGATCTTCATCAACCAGGGCAACCAGTCCAACAATCTCTTGAGCCGTTTGTCGGAATTGAAAAAACTTCAGTCCCAAGGCATCCACAAGGCACCAAAAATTGATATGGACGCCAAGGATTTTGGTATCGGTGCCCAAATCCTGCACGATCTCAATATTTCCAAGATCCGCTTGTTGAGCAATTCCGGACAGACCCGTCGCGTGGGAATGGTGGGTTACGGTCTTGAGATTGTGGAATACGTCAACTACTAAATGGCTGTGTTGACAAGATACGCATAGCCTTTTTCATTGATGACCCGTTCCAATATGCCCCGAACCAAGGTTTGGTTGTTTTCATATTTGGTGTACCTATCGTAATATTCGGGATACTCTTTTTCAAGAAGGAGCTTTATTCTTTTTTGGGTCAATACTATAAATTTTCCCGTGTTCAGGTCCAACAAGGTGTTGCTTCTTTCGTTCGAAGCGAGAACACCAATGATACCGAAGGCAAAAGCTAGGCCACTTACCTTGTCTTGGTTGATGAAAACATCATTGAAGAGTAAAAAATCGTTGACTTTCGCCGCTTTCACAAAATGCCTTTCCCCTGAATAGTTTTGGGCATTTAGATAAAAATCCGTTCCGTCAAAGAACCCGTAATACGATGCTGGCTTGCCTTTTGCATTTTTGACCTTGACAAGGTTTTCGTCCTTGCTTTCAATGCGAAGGGTAGAATCTTGGACTGGAGTGTTGTTATAAAGTTCGTTAAAAGAATAGTAATAGCCCTTTTGGGGATCTTCCTTCAAAATATTGGCGATTTCTGGCCGTTCCAGACGCACAATTTTCTTGGCTTCATACTTGTTCTCCACAGAGTCGAACTCCATTAAACATTCCTTTAGTATGGCCCTGATGCGATCATCGTGCTTTCCGGTAACATCCATGCTGTTCTTTTCGGCTTCGGAAGCAAAACTGCCCAGGTAATTGTATTCTCCGTCCAAATGCATGAGCACGTCCAGGTTGACGGTCGCTGTTCCTGTTTCTTTGAAAGCACCCGTATTCTCGGAAATCAACAATTGGTTGATCCGCAAGATCAATGGTTTTTTTGATGCTTCCGGCGGGAAAACCGTATTGAGGTAGGCCAACAATTCCTCCTCAAAAGACTGTTCAAACACGGCCTGCACCTTTTTATTGAGCATTCCCTTTTGCGCTATGCCCACATGGTCCTTGTATATCCGGTTATCCACAATATCCGACACATAAAAATCCACATGCTCCGTCGTTTCCGTGGTGTTAGGGAGCAGTGAAATAACATGGACATTTTTTTGGGCGATCAAAAGGTTGATAAACCCCAAAAAGAAGATAGAAAGAGAGGTTTTCTTCATAAATAAGGGAGAGGTTGTTCAATTCACACCATCGAAGATAATTGATTTTATGATCCGTACCCTATCCTGTATTTCTTTTTATGATCGACCCACTAAAATAGCCCTAGACGGCCCAATTTTCAATGGAATTTGTATCAAACTAAATGTTAGAAAACTGACTTTGGTTATTCGGTGATTTGGTTACTGGGTTATTCGTAATGCTTGTCATTCTGAAAAACACGAAGTGTTTGAAGAATCCCAACCTTAAAAAGATTCTTCGCGTTGCTCAGAATGACAAAGTCTGCTACAAACGTCATACTGCGTTCTGAAACATCCATAACCTGAAACCAAAAACCCGGAACCCTTCACCCTTTACCCTTCACCCTTTACCCTTTACCCTTCAACCTTGACCATTCAACCCAAAACCAATAGTTCCACCTCCATTTGAACTTGAAACCTGCACTTGGGCTTTTCCCCACATTATGACTTC
>NZ_QBUK01000013.1 GCF_003058265.1 Flagellimonas amoyensis | reverse complement strand
GAAGTCATAATGTGGGGAAAAGCCCAAGTGCAGGTTTCAAGTTCAAATGGAGGTGGAACTATTGGTTTTGGGTTGAAGGGTAAAGGGTAAATGGTCAATGGAGAAGGGTTCCGGGTTTTTGGTTTCAGGTTATGGATGTTTCAGAACGCAGTATGACGTTTGTAGCAGACTTTGTCATTCTGGGCGAAGCGAAGAATCTTTTTAAGGTTGGGATTCTTCAAACACTTCGTTTTTTTCAGAATGACAAGCATCACGAATAACCCAGTAACCGAATAACCAAATAACAGAATAACCAAAATGCTAAGTCTATTCTCTATCGTCTATGTTCTATTCGGACTTCTCACATCAAAGTCGCTCCACGAGCCATTTTCGGAAGGAAAAGAAATTTTGTTGGGAGACCCCGTGGCCGATGGGAAATTCTTCATAGGTGAAGGCAATGCCCAGATGTTCTAGAAAATCAGGGGTTCGCTGCGCCCATTCCAAAGGAATGACCTGATCTACCTGTCCGTGGGAGGCATAGAAGTCCAAATGGGCCAAATCCTTTTCGGCATAACCGTCCATCAGGATTTTTTCGTTGATATAGCCGCTCAGGGCAATCACATTTTTGACCTTTTCAGGGTAGGAAAGGGCCACGGCATAGCTCAGGATGGTCCCTTGGCTGAAGCCCAAAAGGGTAATGTTTTCCGCATCCAGACCATAGGCCTCGATGGCCTCGTCAATGAACTTCACAATTTTGTCCCGGGACTCCCGTGCTTGTGCGTCATCACTCCATTTGCCTTGTTCGGCATCAAAGTTTATGGCATACCAGGCATGTCCGAAAGGTTCCAGGTCATACGGTGCCCGTACCGAGATCACCATTAGTTCCTCAGGGAGTTCCGGCGCAAAGGAAAACAAATCTTCCTCATTGCTGCCATATCCGTGGAAGAGGAAAATGGCCGGGATTTTTCCGGTTGTCAGTTGGGATGGACGTATCAAGTGCTCCAAGGATAGTGGGGTGGGGGACATTGTTCTGTTTTTTTATGAAATGAAGGTGAACCATTTTTGAAAATACGGACCGACCACGGGCAAGGGTTTTGTTTTTCCGTTGAGCGCCTGTACAAAGCCCAACACCCAAAAGACGATATAGACAATGTAGGCGATGAACGACACATAGACCAGACCGGAATAGGTGAACAGGATCGCCAAGGCATGGAACAGCAAATGGATGCCAAAGGCCTGGCGGATATGGAAACGGGCAAAGGTATTCTTGGGCTCCAAATTCATGGTGATGGCGATGAGACAGCCCACAATGGTGATGTAGGCCACAATGGCCGTTGTTTTTCCGGTCTCTATCTCACTCATGGATGATGATTTGGTCGTTATTGATGGTTCCGTATACTTTCCCTTTCAGTTCCGCGCCCAAGAACATGCTGTTTTTGGAGGTGGACAGGATATGTTTTGGTCCGAACGTATAGGTCTCGTCCGGGTTGAACAGGGTGATGTTGGCCCTGGCCCCTTCGGTGAACGATGCGTCTTCAATTCCGAACCGGTTGCGACCTTTGGTCAACAATGCAATGGTTTCCTCTGTGCCGAGCAGTTGGTTGAGGCTGCCAAAGGCAGATTCCAGTCCTAGGGAGCCGTCCAAGGCATTGTCAAATTCCACACGCTTGTGTTCAATGTCGATGGGCACGTGGTCCGAGGTCACCAAATCGATGGTGCCGTCCTTCAAGCCTTTGATGAGGGCCTTACTGTCCGCTTTGCTGCGAAGGGGAGGGGACACTTTGAAGTGGGTATCGAAACCTTTCAGTTCCTCATCCGAAAAGAAAAGGTTGTGGATGGCCACACTACAGGTGACGTCCAATCCCTTCTTTTTGGCATTGGCGATCAACTTTACCGATCCGGCCGATGAGATGGTCGGGATATGGAGTTTACCCCCTGTGTATTCCAGTATAAAAAGGTCACGGGCAACCTGAAGTTCTTCAGCAAGGGCGGGAATGCCTTTCAACCCTAGGGTCGTGGACACTTCACCCTCATGGGCGACCCCTGTTCCCTTGATGCTACCATCTTGGGGAAAGGAAAAGACCAATCCATCAAAATTTTGGGCGTATAGCAAAGCTATTTTGAGCAGATTGGGATTGGAGACCTGTTTCTTGAAATCGGAAAAGGCGACCGCACCGGCATTTTTCATATCAAAAAGTTCGGCCAGATCCACACCTTCCGAGTTTTTGGTCAGCGCTCCCATCGGGTGCAGGTTAGTGGGTTTTCCCAATCCGCGTTCCTTCAAGAAGACCACATCGGAACTGGTGTCCGGCACGGGATGGCTGCTGGGATAGAGCAAAATATCGGTAAAACCGCTGCTCGCTGCTACCCGAAGTCCGTTGGCAATGGTCTCACGTTCCTCAAAACCGGGCTCACCAAAGCTCACACCACTGTCAAACCATCCCACCGAAACGTGGAGGTTCTTGAGGTTGACCAATTTTGTGTTGGCCGGTGCTTCGATGGAAGCGGCCACCTTTTCGATCTTCCCATTTTTGACGAGGATGTCCCGCTTTTTCAAGTGAAGTTCCTTGTTCTCCGGACAAACAATTTTTGCAGACTTCAGCAGAATGTTCATGTAACGAATTTTTGAATGATAACCTCTATCAGCGCCAGAAGCAACGCTAAAATAACAAACCATTTCCAATAAGCGGTGATATTGCTGTCCGCTTCCAATCGGTCAAAAAGGGACGCTATGGAGTCTTGGGTGGTCGTATGTGGCAGATTGTCAACATCCAGGTATTGGAGTTGGCTCTCTTCCCGTGGATAATTGAAGCTGATATTTTTTAAGGGACGCCCATTTTGTTGGATGGCATAAATGCCGTCTTCGGTCGGGTTTTGGTCAAAAGTGAGCCTGACCCGATTGGGAAACGCCTGTTGCAGGGGAATGAATTCATACCCTTCCTTGGAAACTTTCAGAATATCATCGGTCCCCAGATTTGCGGTAATGTCGATGGAACTGCCGCTTCCCAATGTATGGTACAAACCGGGTGCCTGCAGACTTGAATGGGCCATGTTGTAGAACGTGGGGACAATCAATGGGGAGTTTTTAAAATTGGTGTTCTCCTGCTCCAAGGAAGCCGAGAATACGAAAAGTCCATCGTTGCCCAACAAAAAGCCATCCCCTCCCTCGAGCGACAGGATCTTGGGCAGCCTTGATTGTATTTTGAAGTGTTCCTTCACGGTAGGGTATTGGAAATTGGCAACCTCGCTTTCAAATACGTTCTTGTACAGCGGATGGCCATAAGCTATGGTGGTCACTTGGGAGGCCGTGGTCACCGTGTCCGTGAGGCGCGTAGTGTCCCAATTTGTCAGCAGTGCATTATAGGACGGAAAATCAGTTTCCAAGGAAGGGGCAATGATCAATGTGCCGCCATTCTCCCTAAAGGTGCGGAGCACACTTTGCAGATTGTTGGGAATGGCCTTCAGGTTGTCCAGCACCACTACATTTTGTACATCCAGGGCGCTATAATCCAATTGGTTCAAGGTGAATTTCTTCAATTCAAATTCATCATCGGTATACAGACGCTCCAAATAATCACTGTCCGAAGCCGTTACCGCAACCACTTTGATTTTCTCCTTGGCATTGATGTTGAAATGGAAGGTGTTGTCATACCCCAGACCATTGTCCAGAATGGACAATCTGCCATTGATTTCTTGGTTCGATGGAATGGAGAAGACCACTTTGGCCGTTCCGTTGGCCGAAAACTTCGCTGCCGTTTTGGCGATCAGGTCCTGGCCATTATAGAGCGATATGGGCAGGGTGCCATCCTCCGACCCTCCGGATAGTTGTACGCCCAACGATTCTTGGTCCGTTGTCCCATCTTCCAAAAAAATGGAATCGATGGACACATTTTGGATTTCCTCAGGTCTCAAGGACACCAAATAGGTGTTTTGGGTGGAATCCATGGGGGCATTATCGGAAAGCAGTCTTTGCTGAAAATCGGAAATGACGATCAGATTTTTTGTAGTGGCATTGGAGGTGGAAAAAAGGGTGTTGGCCTTCAAACCGATTTCATCCAAGCGAAGTTGTTTGGAGGAATAGGGGAGCGACAACAATCTATTTTGGATGTCCTTGATGCGAATGTCAGTAAAAGTCCTTTCGTTGGTAAAAAGACTGAAATGGGTTTCCGCATCCAGATTTTTGATCAGGTCCTGGACCGCTTTTTCCAAAAGGGTGATCCCATTGTCCTTGGCCTGCATGCTGAAGGAGTCGTCCAGATAGACCACGGTTTCCTTTTCTTTCAGTGCAGTCACCAGTGCGGTAAATGGTTGTGCAAAAGCAATGATGATGGCGGCCAGTAGCAATAGACGAGTGAACAATAGCAACCATTTCTTCAACGAATTGCTTTTTCGGGATTCCGAAACCACTTTTTGGAGCATGGCCACATTGGTGAACGGCGTCTTGGTGAATCGGCGTAACTGAAAAAGGTGGATGACGACGGGAATGACCAGAAGAAAAAGAGCCCAAAGAATTTCCGGATGTTTAAACTGCATTCCCAACTTTGATTGGACAAATATAGGGATTAAAATAGTTCGGGGTGAAACTTCTGGGGGCAAACTCAAGTTCAAGAGACAAGTTCAAGTCCAATAACCAAATAACTGAACAACCCAATAACTGTTCGCTCAACAAAAAAAGAAATAATCCGTCATGGGTTGTAGCCCCAAGCTTTGAAAATAGGCCCTGATCTCTTGCTGGGCAGTTTCGTTGGCCACGGTGATGATGCTCTGTGGGCGATCTAAATCCTTCAGGGCCGAGAAATGCACCAATTCCTTGCCATTGATTCGTTTTTCTATCTTTTTGGGATTATCGCACAGCCATGTAAAATCCAACCCTTTTTTTTGAAGCCCCTTCGCAATGGATTTCCCTTTGAAACCAGCTCCCCAAACGACCAAGGGTCGATTCTTGTCATGGTCCAACTGTAAGAAGTAATGCAGCTTGATGTCCAAAAAATAATTCTGTGCGTAATGTTCGTGTGTCCGTGAGGTTCGGGTATCATAATCCCGCCACAGGTGCAGTTCATGTGTACAGGGGATGACTTTCAGGCCTTGTCCATAAAACCGGAAGGTGAGGTCATAATCCTCTGGATAACGATTAGGGTTGAAAGCACCACAGATTTCAAAATCAGTTCGGTGTACCATCCAGCAAGGGGAGGGGATGACACATTCCTTGTAGATTTCACTGTAATTCTTCCCAGTCGCCGTCAATTGGTTCAGCCATTTCTCGTAACGGTCGTAGCCATTGCTGATTCCCCTGTCCGAAAAATAGCGTACTTGGCCCACGGCAATGTGCCCTTCTCCTGTTTTCAACAAAGATTCCACCATGACCTCCAGCCTATTGGGCTTCATGATGTCGTCAGAATCCATTCGGGTCACAAATCCGCCGCTACTTTTGGCATATCCCGTTCGCAAGGCCGGGATGATTCCGTTTCCCTCGTTTTGGAACACCTTTATTTTTTCATCCTTTTCGGCATAAGAGGAAAGCAGGCCAAAACTCAAATCGCTGGAATGATCGTTCACGGCCAAGACTTCCCAATTTTTATAGGTCTGGGCCAGAATGGAATCCAAACAAGTGGGCAAAAAATGGGCCGTGTCCTTGAAAGGAATGATGATGCTGACCTTGTTTTGCTGCATTTTACAAAGTAACTGAAAAACAATCGCCCGTCAATGGAACCATCAAAAAGGAAGCAAGTCTGGAGCTAGATACGCTTCTTTTGCCCTAGGGTCAAAAAGTAGTTCAAAACCATAATGTTGGCCCAGCAATTCCTTGAAAGAATTCTTCAATCTCGGGAATTCCTGGATGAAATCCGCAAAATTGTGGGACTTGGACTTTTGCATGAAATGGTTCACTGTCTTGATGGAGGCCACGGTCAGGGTTGTGTGGAACTTGCTGCCATCCCCGTGCAGTGCATCAAAATTCTTGATGCTTCGACACACCTTTTCAATGGCCTTTTCTTCCCCATACTGTGTCAAGTTGACCCAAGCCAATCGCAAATGAGCCTCATGGTCGAACAAACTCGGAGGAAAGCTTCCCGACTCAAATGCAGTTAAGAATTCCAGATCGTTCATTTTTTCGAAAGGATCGTTTGGATGGCTTCCTGTACCAATTTTTCCATTTCGGCATATCCGGCCTTGGTCAGGTGTACTTCATCCGTGGTCAATTCTTTGGGAAGCCCATTACGGTCATCGGACATGGCCGAAAAATAATCCAGATACATGACCTCTTCTTGGGCAGCCATCTCCTTGAGCATGCCGTTCAGTTCAGGGATTTTGACATTAGGCTCTTTTCCGGGTCGCCATGGATAGTCGTAAGCAGGGAGTACTGAACAAACGATGGGCGATATGCCATTGGCCTTGGCCAGTTGAACCATGGAAAGGATGTTGTCCCTGATCTGTACCAAGGTCATGGGGCCTGTATTTCCAGCAATATCATTTGTCCCGGCCAATATGACCACAACTTTTGGGTTCAAGGCGATGACATCCTGCCGAAAACGCAACACCATTTGGGGGGTGGTCTGTCCACCGATGCCTCGGTTGATGTATGGGTTCTCTGTGAAAAAATCAGGGTTGGCGCCCAACCAGCCCTCGGTGATGGAATTGCCCATAAAGACTACCCTTTTCTCATCAGCTGCTGGTGCGGACAGCGTGGCATTGGCTTCGCTGTACTTTTCCAGATTGGGCCAATCTTGGGCCGTGCTTTTCATCGGGTTCAAGAATCCTAACAACGCGGCCATGGTCCAAATCAAGGTTTGTGTTCTCAACATCTTTGTTTTTTGTTAAAAATAAAAAACTATTTAGGATAGTAAGAGGTAGATGCCCAAAATAATCAACACTGTAATCAAAAATGAAACCACCTGGATTTTTAGGTTTCGCTGTTTTTGAAGTTGCATGTCTTTTTGGACCCTAAGGATATCTTGGGGGGAGGATTTCTTAAAACGGAGTAAAGTGGTGTTCTCTTTTCCAAAAACATCATCCACGGATTTGAACTTTCTTTTTTTAAGAAGTTTTCTATTTTCTTTTAGACTGTTGACAGCATGCATCATGCTTCCTTCTCCTCCCATGGCGGTATCTTTTGGTAATGACACTTGCTTTTTTGATATAGAAGCAAGAACATCAATATGTTAAAGATATAAAAAAACGGTGACATGAAAATTTCACATCACCGTCTATTGGATTTTAGTGTGGTTTAAGCATCAATACTTCGCACTCTTGCCATTGGCCTGTGTGCGTAGGATGAAGGCACGGATATCATCATTGGCGGTTTTGAGGTCCTCTTTCCTAAGGTACATCATGTGCCCGGAACGGTATCCCTTGAACTCGAACCTGTCCTTCATACGTCCGCTGGGGTCCACTTGGGACATGGTATATTTTGCCGCAAAATAGGTACATGCTCCATCATAATAACCGGATTGCACCAATACGTTCAGGTAAGGGTTCTGTGCCATGGCCTGACGAAGGTTGTCCCTCACATTGTCGTCATCATTGTTCCAAGGGTGCACAGGACCGAACATATTGTATTTGATGTCCGTTTTGAAACCCAACTCTTCCTGCAAATAGTAGTTGATGGCCGGAGTGAAGCTGTGCAACCAAGAAGTCAGCTCGGGGGCATAATCTGGTCGTGTACCGAAAAGCTGTTTGTCAAACCCAAGATAGCGACTGTCCAATCTTCCGATGGTATAGCCTCCCTCATCCTTCAATAGATTTTTCCAGAAGAATTGCGTGGGTACATCCAAGTTGTGGTCCAAAATATCTTTTTCGTTCAAACCGGAGTAGTAGGCCATTTTCTTTGCAATGGCTGTGCGTTCTGCCTCGGGAATAAAACCTCCCTTGGCAATGGCGGGCAACAGTTCATTGATGGTAAAAGCTTCTGCCTCGGGCAAGATTTCCAAAAGGTCCTTGCTTTGCAATGCGGAAGGCAATGCCTTGTGGTGCCATGCAGCAGCCGTAAAATAGGGGAGGTTCAGCGCACTGGAAACAGGATCGTTGTCACGGAAAACCTTATAATCCGCAGGCGACACCATGATCACCCCGTTCAAGTACATCCATTGCTGGTTCTGTAACGCCAAAGATAGTCCCATCACCCGGGTACCACCATAACTTTCCCCCACAATATATTTTGGGGATCTCCAGCGATTGTTCCGCGTTACGAAGGTGTTCAGCCATTCCGCCAAATATTTGGTATCGGCATTGATGCCAAAAAACTTTTCGCGATCTACTTCTTTCCCTGTTTCGGGAATGGTACGGGAATACCCGGTGTTGGCCGGGTTCACATACACAATATCGGTCACGTCCAGCACGGAATAGGGATTTTCCTTGGCACCATAAGGTTGCACAGGATATCCTTCATCATCAATCTTGAGAATACGGGGGCCAGTGTAGGCCAGGTGCATCCACACCGAACCTGAACCTGGTCCTCCGTTGAAGGAGATCAACAAAGGACGTTCAGCACGGTCCTTCACATCATTTTTGGTGTAGTAGGTGTAGTGCAGTGCTGCAATCGGTTTTCCCAATTCGTCCCAAACAGGTTGTGTTCCCGTTGTTGCGGTATAATTGATGCGGGTCCCGTTGATGGTCACCGCATGTTGTGTGGTCACTGTGGTGTCCACGGGCAATTTTCGTTCTTGGCCAAAAGAAACTGCGGCATAAAGGCATATGCCAAAGAGATAAAGTTTTTTCATTTTTAATTTAGGTTGAATCATTACACGTTGCTAAAAATACATATTTTGAAACTTCCCGATTTGTTAAAAGATTCGTAAAAGAAACCGATAGTGCAGAATTAGGAGCTAATGTTTACCTTTAAGACCATCACCTAAAACCGCAACACATGAAGACCATCACCCGTAGGAATTTCAACACGGTCATCGCGAAAGGAATGGGCGGTGCAGCCCTGCTTTCCGCAGCCCCATTTGCCTGTGCCATGGGCACCTATCAGGATAAAAAGAAATTGGGGATCGCCTTGGTGGGGCTGGGCGGTTACAGCACCTATCAATTGGCCCCTGCTTTGCAGGATACACAACACTGTTATTTGGCCGGAATTGTAACCGGAACACCCGAAAAGGAGAAGGCTTGGGCCGACAAGTATGGTATTCCTTCAAAAAACATTTACAACTACCAAAATTTTGATGATATCGCCAATAACAAGGCCATTGATGTGGTCTATGTGGTGCTACCGAACAGCATGCATGCGGAATTCTGTATCAGGGCTGCCAAGGCAGGAAAGCACGTTATCTGCGAAAAACCCATGGGCATCAGTGTGGCGGAGTGCGACGCCATCATCAAGGCCTGTACAGATGCCGGGGTGAAACTGGGGATGGGGTACCGTTTGCATTCCGAACCCTATACGCAGCAAGTAAAGGAATTTGTGAAAGAAAAAACCTTTGGTGACATTCAATTTGTTTCTGCGGAAGCGGCCTACCGTTCCACAGGAAATCCGGACCAATGGCGGTTGGACAAATCGCTTTCAGGGGGCGGAGCCCTCATGAACATGGGCGTCTACGCGGTGCAAAGTGCCATTTATGGCACGGGAGAAAATCCCATTTCCGTATCGGCACAGGAATTCAGCACCCGCCCGGAGTATTTCAAGGATACGGATGAGACCATCATGGCCCAATTTGAATTCCCAAGTGGGGCCGTAGGCAACATTTCCACCTCGCATAATTTCAATGCCAACAGCATGTATGTATCCGGGACATCGGGTTGGTTCCAGCTTCAGCCTGCCAACAATTATGGCCCTTTGAGCGGACGTACTTCCAAAGGGGATGAGCTCAAGTTTCCCCACGAAAGCCAGCAAAAATTGCAAATGGACGATTTTGCCAAGCATGTATTGTTCGGCGAGCCCAATAAAGCTCCCGGGGAAATGGGCAAACGGGACATGATGATCGTGGAGGCCATCTACACATCCATAGCGAACGGAGGCCAAAAAATTCCTTTGGATTTTGCCTCTGGTTATGGGTTTGGAGGATAGATAAAAAAAATCCGTGGGCGGAACATGTGGATAATGAGGAATTTAACGTTATTTGTATTAACAAATCTTATCCATTATGAAAAAACTGATGATACCTACATTGGCTCTTCTCTTCTTTGGCTGTGACAAGGAAGACGTAAAAAACGACACCTCTTCAGAATCTGCCATCGATGCTTTGGTGGAGTATGTAACGGTTAGCAAAATATTTCAAGATGTTGGGAACAACAATGGCGATGTCCTGTTGACCGCTGAAGACGAAACAACTGGTTCGCAGGCGAAATCCATTGAAACCACTTCCGAAAATCTAGACATTACCATATCCCCTGCAGATCTTTCCACGTTTCCAAAAACCATCACTGTGGATTTTGGAACTGGTGTTTTGGGTAAGGACGGGGTCACCCGCAAGGGCATCGTGACCATTGTTTCCACAAATTGGTACGGACAACCCGATAGTGAGCACACAGCCACTTTTACCGACTACTACCACAACGAGTACAAAGTGGAAGGGACCCACGTGGTGAAAAATTTGGGAGAAAATGGAGACGGGAACCTAGAGTATAGTGTGGTCATCGAAGATGGCAAGATCACCACACAGGCCGGGGCCGTGATCGAATACCAAGAAAATTCCACAAGGACATGGATAGCGGGGAACGATACGCCCTTGTATATCTGGGACGATGAATATTTGTTGGATGGATCGCAAAACGGGACCAGCTCAGCTGGGTTGGATTACACTTTGACCGTTGAGGATCCCTTACATTTTGTACTGTATCCCCGAAATATCGAGTCCGGTATTCTGGATATGGACATCGCAGATATCAAAGATATCAAGGTAGACTACACCAATTCCACCATCACCATTTTAGGGACAGCGTATCCATTTACCAAATAAAAAGATCCAATAGATGAAAAAAGACCTGCTGATGGATGTCGGTGGGTCTTTTCTTTTTTAAAAGTATGCCTTAAAACTTCTCGAAAACCCCTAAGCCGAACAAGGCAAAATCATATTTTACGGGATCGGACGCATCGAGTTTTCGCAAACTGTTGTCCAATTCCTGAAGGGCCTTGGCATCATTCTGTTTGCGTTTGAGCAATTTTAACTTTCGCGCCACATTGCCGGAATGCACATCCAAAGGGCAGGAGAGTTTAGCGGGATCGATTCCTTTCCAAAACCCAAAATCCACTCCGGTGCTATTGTCACGCACCATCCAGCGCAGGAACATATTGATACGCTTGGCGGCAGAACCTTTAGTGGGGTCGGAGATATGTTTTGTAGTTCGCTGCTCATGTTCCAGTTCAAAAAACAGCTCCTTGAAACGGGAAATGGAACCCTGCATGGAATCAACTGTTTGGTGTTGGGTAAAGACACCCTCCAGACCGCCATGGTTTGTGTAGATATTTTTTAGACTGGTTACAAAGTAACCAAGATCGGATCCATTAAACGTCCGATGTACAAAAGGAGCCAGTTTGTCCAGATCCTCTTCGGTATGATGGCATACAAAATCATAGGGCGCATTGTCCAACAGTTCCATCAATCTGGAAGCATTGTTGATGATGCTCTTGCGGTTGCCCCACGCAATGGTAGCCGTTAAAAAAGCACTGATTTCGATATCCTCTTTTTGGATAAATCGATGCGGAATCTGCAAGGGGTCGTCCTCCAAAAATTTGGGATGGTTGTATTCCTGCACCTTGGCATCCAAAAAATCCTTTAGCTCCGCTTTGGTCATATCAGTCTTTGGAAACGATCAGACCATCCACCATGGTGAGCTTACGGTCGGCCATATCTGCCAATTCAAGGTTATGGGTCACCAGAACAAAGGTCTGCCCAAATTCATCCCGAAGCTGAAAAAACAGTTTGTGCAGGTTGTCCGCACTTTCAGAGTCCAAATTTCCACTGGGTTCATCCGCAAATACCACGGAAGGACTGTTCATCAAAGACCGTGCGACGGCAACACGTTGCTGTTCCCCCCCGGAGAGTGCATTGGGCTTATGGTCATAGCGATTTTTCAACCCCAAAAAGTCCAATAGCTCTTTGGCCCGCTTTTCGGCCTCTGGTCTCGCTGTTTTTTTGATAAAGGCAGGAATGCAGACATTTTCCAACGCAGTGAACTCCGGTAACAGTTGGTGGAACTGAAAAATAAACCCGATATGCTCATTGCGGAATTGGGCCAGGTTTTTATCGTTCAATCGGTTCACATCGGTATTGTTGATTAACAAGGAGCTTTCCCCTTTGTTGGTAGGGGAGTCCAAAGTACCCAAAATCTGCAATAGAGTGGTTTTTCCTGCACCGGAAGCCCCCACAATGGAAACCACTTCCCCTTTTTGGATTTCAATATCGACCCCCTTCAATACCTTGAGATCGCCGTAACTTTTCTGGATATTTGTAGCCTTGATCATGAAAAACTGCTTCGCTGGGTGAAAGTAAGGATTACTGCTGATTGGACAAAGATTACGTTTTCATAAATAAAGTTTTTCGCCAGTACAACGACTAAGGAGAAAACAATTAATTTCCAAAATAGATCTTTAATTGACTATTTTGTTTAACTTTGGTTAATAATGAATGAACAAAAAGAGGATTCCGTCGAGACCGCCATTTTTGCTGGCGGTTGTTTTTGGTGTACCGAAGCTGTGTTTCAACGACTCAACGGTGTAACAGCAATAATCCCCGGCTACACAGGCGGAAATATCAAAAATCCGGCCTACCGGGAAATCTGTACGGGCAGGACAGGCCATGCCGAAGCGATAAAGATCACTTTTGATCCTTCCCAAGTCTCTTTTGCTACACTTTTGGAGGTCTTTTTTGCCACGCACGACCCTACCACGCTGAATCGGCAGGGGAACGATGTGGGCACCCAATACCGCAGCGAGATTTTCTACACCACCGCGGAACAAAAGCAACTTGCGGAAGAATTCATTGCCCTTTTGGAAAAAGTAGGCATCTTTGCATCACCGATCGTGACCGCCGTATCCGAGGAAAAGCCATTTTATCTGGCCGAGGAGGAGCATCATAACTATTATAACGATCACAGGCAGCAGCCGTATTGCCAGTTCATCATCGATCCAAAGATCAAAAAACTGAATGCCCTACTAGCACAAAAAAGCACCTAATGGCACCATACAGAAACCTTGAAGAATACAACATGGAAGTCACCAATGAGGTAAAGGACCACTTTGCCAAGATCATGGACGATCTTGGGGAGGACGTTACCCGTGAAGGTTTGCTGAAAACGCCAGAACGTGCCGCCAAGGCCATGCTGTTCCTTACCCAAGGCTATAAACAGGATGCCACAGAGATCCTGAAAGGGGCCATGTTCGCGGAAAAGTATGATGACATGGTCATCATAAAGGACATTGAGGTCTATTCCCTTTGTGAACACCACATGCTTCCCTTCTTCGGAAAGGCCCATGTGGCCTACATTCCCAACGGACATATTGTGGGACTGAGCAAGATTCCCCGTGTGGTGGATGTGTTTGCCCGTAGGCTCCAGGTCCAGGAACGATTGACGCATGATATCTTGGAATGCATCAACACTACATTAAAACCCAAAGGTGTTGCCGTGGTGATAGAAGCCTCGCACATGTGCATGATGATGCGTGGGGTGCAAAAACAAAACTCTGTTACGACAACCTCTGGATTTAGGGGCCAGTTCGAGAAAATAGAGACGCGCAACGAGTTCTTGAAGTTGATCAGTGCCGATTTGTCCTAATTTGGATTTTTACAATTCATGGGGAATTCCTATTTTTCCTTTATGGCAGAAGAAAAAGACAACAAGTACCGCAACCTTCTTCTAGGGTTGTTGTTTGATGGTATTGGGATGATATCCTACGCAATACCGGGCATTGGGGAGTTTTCCGATGTGATTTGGGCTCCCGTGGCCGGATGGCTCATGACACGGTTGTACAAGGGCAGGGTAGGACAGGCTGCTGGTTTGATCACCTTTGCCGAGGAACTTATCCCCGGTCTGGATGTGATTCCCACCTTCACGTTGACATGGATCTACACTTATCTCTTGGCTTCAAAGAAAAAAGGCCAACCTAAAAAGATCGACCTTTAATTTCACTATAATTCCCGTTTTGGATTTGTTTACAGCGGAATGCTTAGGTTAAAAGCAATGTTCCTGCCCATGTTGGCAATGCCGTCCGTCTTCAAACGGGACAAATGGGAGATGTAGTTTTTATCAAAAAGGTTGTTTGCACTGATTTTATACCCAATTTTTTGATCAAAAATCCTCACGTCCCCACCAATGCCCATATTGAATAGGTTGTATCGGGATGTTGGTGTTTCAAAATCGGCCACCTTGTTCTGGTCAAAATGGGTCTGAAGGGTCACGAATGCATAGCATCGGTACTGCGAGGCCCTTTTTTTCCATTCCACCCGGAAGGTATTGGTCCATCGGTTGGCAGGAATCAAGGGAAGGTTGGATTTGTCCTCCAATTGCCCATAAACAATATCGTAACTGCTCTCCAAATGGAGCCAATCCAAAGGATGTGGATGCAAATGGAACCCAAATTCCCCTCCATATAAGGTTGCATTCTGTTGCTGAAAGTCATAGATCGGATCTTCCTCCCTAAACTCTCCCGTAGGTTGCAAGTAGATATAATCGTTCACGCCATTGTAAAAGGCATTGACATAGGCCTCAAAATGTTTGTTGTTGTATTCCAGCGCTATATCCACCTGAAAATTTTGCTCACTTTTTAGGTCAGGATTGCCAATCTCCACACGGTTGGCACCACTGTGCAAGCCGTTGGACGTCAATTCTGATAGGTTAGGGGCCCTGAACCCAGTTGCAAGATTGAATCGGCCTATGATATTTGGCGTAAGATCCATACGAATCCCAGCCGATGCATTGAAACTGTTGAAATTCCTGTCGAGTGCACCAATGTAGGTTTCTTCACCGACCAAGCCACTTTCTTCCCCATTGATGGAACGGAGGTCATATCGTATCCCCAATTGCAGGTCACTTCGGTCAAAATGGATGTGAGAGGTGGCCAAAATTCCAAAGTCGTTGGTAATGGCATTCGGAATCAATACTTCTTCCCCAAAGTTTTCATTCTTTTGGTGCATGCCCTGAATTCCAAAAATGGTGGTCATTTTGCCCCAATGTGGATTGAATTGGATGTTGTAATTGAAGGTGCTGAGTTCCATATGCAGTGCGGGGCCTTCCTCTCCATGTTCCTCTTCTTCGTGCTCTTCTCCTTCCTCTTCATGATGATGTTCCTCAAATTCCTTCCTATCATTGAACGTGTATCCGAAGGTGGCCTCCAAACTCGATTTTTTAAAGAAGAAGTTATTCTTGGAGCTAATGATGTGTGTGGAGAGCTCTTGATTGGGCAAAAGTGGGTCCCTGTCGTTATCCTGTACACCGATTTCTTCAGGAATCCCCAAATTGGAAGCATTGTAGTTGTAGCGGAGCTCCGATTTGAATTGTGTGGCTTGATAGGCCAGCCCCGTTTTGAAATCCGTTTCATTGAACCTTGAATTGGTCACACCAGTTCCATCTCCAGTTTCATAATCGGCATTGGAAGTATAGGCCCCACGCGCCAAAAATTTGAATCTCTCCCCTGAAGTCTTGAAACCGGCATTGGCACCATAGCCTAGGGTATTGGTGAAATAGTTCAGGTTGACATCCCCTGAGGTGTTCCCTGGCAGTTCAAAACTTTCCGGATTCAGATACAGAACGCCTCCCAAGGCATCCGAACCGTACAAAAGCGAGGCTGGCCCCTTGATGACTTCCACGCTCGATATCCCGGCATCGTTGATGCCCAGACCGTGCTCACCACCAAACTGTTGATTTTCCAAACGCACCCCTTGGGTATAGACCAACACCCGGTTAAAGCTCAAACCCCGGATGACGGGCTTTCCAATACCCATACCTGTGGAAACGGAAGAAACCCCGGGAATATTGGTGATCCCATCGGCAAGGGTGATGGCACCATTGCTTTTCAGCTCCGCAATGGATTTTTGTTCCACTTTCATCACATTCTCACGTTCCAATTTATGAAAGGGCGTGGAAAGGACCACTTCATCGATCTCAATGGCCGATGCCACCATTTGATACTCAAATTGATTTGCCCCGGAACCGATTTGAAAAGAAGTGGAAAAGGTTTCATAGCCCAGATAAGCAATTACCAATTTGTAGGATCCTTGCGGAAGTCCCTTCAGGGTAAATTCTCCGTTTGCATCGGTCACCGTTCCCTTCTCCAATTGGGGAAAATAAACGGATACCTGCTCCAGAGGACCATTATTTTCGGAGTCCGTTATCTTGCCCGTCAATGTGTTTTGGGCACATATAAATAGAGGTGTCAATGCCAAAAGCATTGAAATATAAAATTGTTTCATTCGAGGATGCTATAGTTTTTGAAATTCAGTAAGGGTATAGGTGGTTATACCATTGGGGGTGCTCTTGAAGCGGAGTGCTTCGCTGAACATGATTCAAAAACTTTGGAAAGGTAAGTGCTGGAATACACAATTTTTGGAACCTCCACAGGGGTGTACACAAAATGGGAGGAAAACAATACTTTGGATGCCAGCGTAAAATCGTGGAAATCACAATCTAAATCTGAACTGTGGATATGGTTTGTTCCGTAGGACACGCATTTCTTCTCCGAATTGTGCCCATGCAAGGCATGTCCCAATTTTATCATGGAAGGGGCCAAAATGGCTACAATCATGACTAGGGAAACAAAGATGCCAATGCGTTTTTGGAGGAACGAGGTCATACCCAACAAAGTAACCAAGCACTTGGCACAATCCATGTTAAAAAAAACATAAACTATGGCAGCAGAAAGCCCAGACCCATTCGTCTGAGCATTTTTTTCTCAAATTCCCAGAAGAATCGGAACTGACCAAAAAGCCAACCCACAATGACCAAGATGATTTTATAAATGGGAAGAATAAGGACAATCCGTGCTGTCCAATACAAAACAGGATGGGTCATTTCACGACCCAGACCCAACAATTCCACCAGTGGACCGGCCAATTTGCCGGAGAGGGAACCGGTAATGGCAAAAACAATGAAAATGGCGATCATTTCCCATTTATAGGTCACTTTCCACTTGTGCTCCAATTTTTGGAAACACCAAAGGAAAAAACGGACCAAGCAATAGGACAATAGGGCGCAAAGAGCAATGATGACAAACCATTCTGTTGTGGTGTTTTCCACACCAAACCATTGGGGAGAGTCCTTGGCAATGAGAAAAGCGACGAAAACGGTCAGCAGAACGCCAAGAACAGGGAAAAGCAACTGCCAGTTTTTCTGGATTTCCCAACGCTTTTTCAATTTTTCCATTGCCTAGAGATAGTTGTCACAAAAATAAGACATTATATCCTAGGAAAGAAAGGGCCTAAGCGTTGGTTATATTTTCGTTGGAAATAGACAAAGTAGTTGTAGAGCTTGTAGTTGACATCATAGCCATAATCGATATTGGGGTCGTAATTGATCTGCATTTCGTACAGATTGGGATTGTACATGGAGGGCTGTAAAACCCGTTGGTTCCAATTGATGACCATAATGGCGTTACGGCTTTCCAAAAAGCTCTGGGAATAGTAGCCTTCCGGTCTTGCAATGGACTGGAGCCATGTGTAAAACCCGGGTTCAATGATAATGATCTCATATTCCGTTTCCTCATCCTTGATCTCCACAGGTTCCTCCTCGGCAGAGTCGAACATGGCCTGCTCTTCATTGGAAATGTTAAGTGCTTCCTTTTGGGCCGTACAGGATATCAGCAGAAATACTCCGGCCACCACGGCCATAAAATGGGATAAAATTCTCTTTTTCATAAGATTAAGATACAAAAAAAGCCATTTGAAAACTCAAATGGCCTTATTAAATCTTCGCTAAAAAAGGCTTACTTTCCAAAGAAACCGCCCAGTAGGCCGCCTAATCCACCCTTTTTAGATCCTCCGCTGTTCAGGACCATTCCGGCCAAATCGTCTATGACGCTGCCATCACCATCGGAATCCAAAAAAGTCTCAATGAGGGATTGCTGTTTTGCAGCCTTTTTGTTTCCGCCCATCAAACCTCCCAAGAGACCATTGAGGCCATCGGGGCTGTTCACTTTTTGTTGGCGGGTCTGTTGGCCCAAATACCCCAATAGGATAGGGGCCGCAATCTTTAAAATCTGGGATATGGTACCTGCATCCAGTCCGGATTTGCTGCTCAGGGCATTTTCCACTTGTGGTTGTTTTGAACCGAGTACATGGCCAAGGATGCCTGCACCATCGTTCACCACACTTTGGTCCACACCGCCCCCGAAAAGTCCACCAAGGTCGCTCAAGATACTCCCGTCATGTTTGGAAGAAAGGGCATCCATCAATCCCTGCGCTCCGCCAGGGGTTGTCGTGTTCTTTTTCATGGCGCCCATCAAAAGTGGTACGGCCATGCTCAAAACGTCGGCGGTCTTGCTTTCCGACTGTCCTGTTTGGTTGGCAACCCCGCTGATCATTTGTCTGCCCACGGGGCTGTTCAATAAATCCAATAATCCTGACATCTTTTAATATGTTAAGGTTAGGCGGACAATGTACAAAAAACTGGGTTTTGGAGTTTCAATCGGACTGTAAAAAGCTACTATTTTAGCAATTTGATCACCTGTTGGGCCAGTTCCACCCCAATTCGCTCCTGGGCCTCAATGGTAGAGGCACCGATATGGGGGGAAAGGGATATTTTTGGATTCATCAAGATTTTGATCTCCGGCTTCGGTTCGGATTCGTACACATCCAATCCGGCAAAGGATAGGTGTCCACTGTCCAAGGCATCCACCAGGGCCACTTCGTCCAGCACGCCGCCCCTCGAGGTATTGATGATTCCTGCCCCATGTTTCATTTTTGCAAGCTCCTTTTTTCCAATGAGGTATTTTTCCTGTGCGGGCACGTGCAGGCTCACAAAATCGGATTGTTTCAGCACGACGTCCAAATCCATCGCTTGCAGTTCAAATTTTACGGATCGTCCATCATGAAAAGGGATTTCCACTGTGGTCTTTGTTACATGATGATCGGTGAAAATGACCCTCATGCCCAGTGCCAATGCCATCTTTGCCGTGGCCTGACCAATTTTGCCAAAACCGATAATACCCAAGGTTTTGCCCCGTAGTTCAATTCCTCCTGCATAGCTTTTTTTCATCTGCTTGAACATGCTGTCCCCATCCAAGGGCATATTCCGGTTGGAATCGTGAAGGAAACGGACCCCGTTGAACAGGTGTCCAAAGACCAGTTCGGCCACAGATTCTGAAGAAGCTTCGGGGGTATTGATGACATGGATTCCCTTGGACTCGGCATGCTTCACATCAATATTGTCCATACCCGCACCACCACGGCCGATCAACTTCAAGCCAGGGCAGGCATTTATGGTTTTTTTATCGACCTCTGTGGCACTGCGCACCAAAAGACCGGTGATTTGATTCTTGTTGATAAAGTTGGCCAGTTGTTCTTGGGCCACCCTTGTGGTGAGGATATCAAAACCTTCGCTTTTCAGTAAATCGATTCCCGATTGGGCCAAGCCGTCATTAGCCAATATGACTTTCATAGTGCTAAATTATAAGATTTAAATTCTAAATGTTTTCTTGACTGGTTTTTACAATTTTGGTCAGAATTTTAATGATTTGGTCAATCTCATCCAAGTAGCTGTTCAGGTCCATGTTTGATAAATTTGCCCGGTCAATCAACCTTAGCCAATATCTGGTTTCTCTGGCTTCCTTCGAAGCAATGGACATCTTGGCTATGAAATCTTTTTTGGATTGTCCTGCACCAGCCTCAACTACATTGGCGCCAATGCTTGTGGACGAACGCAATAATTGATCAGCGAAAACATATTCATTGTTACTTTTCAAGTCTTTGACCAACTTGATGATATTCAAGGAAAACTCAAAACTCCTTTCTTCAATCAAACCTTAAAATTTATAACTGAACATTGAAAATGGATGTTTATCCTTTCTTTTCCAGTTCGCTCATGATATCCACCAAGACCCCTACACTTTCCATGGGAAGGGCATTGTACATGGAAGCCCTGTAACCACCCACAGACCGATGTCCGTTGATTCCACTGATTCCAGCGTCTTTACACATGGTATCAAAAGTATCTTTCAACGCGTCGTCCGTAATGTTGAAGGTGGCGTTCATCAGGGAACGGTCTTCTTTGGCCGCATATCCAGAGAATACGGGGTTGAGTTCAATCTCCGAATAGATCAGGTTGGCCTTGCGCTCATTGATTTCCTCAATGGCAGCAATTCCACCGAGATCCTTGAGCCATTGCATGGTCAGCATGGACACATAAACTGCAAAAACGGGAGGGGTGTTGAACATGCTCTCTTGCTTCACATGGATGGAATAATCCAACATGGAAGGTATTTTTCGGGATACCTTGCCCAGAATATCTTCCTTCACCACGACCAAAGTGGCCCCTGCTGGACCCATATTCTTTTGGGCCCCGGCATAGATCAGGTCAAATTTGGAAAAATCGAGCTGACGCGAAAAAATATCCGAACTCATGTCGCAGACCAATGGCACATTGGTTTCGGGAAATTCCTTTATCTGTGTACCAAAAATGGTATTGTTGGAGGTCAAATGCAAATAGTCTAGGTCCGAAGGCACGGAATATCCCTTTGGGATATAGTTGAAATTTTGTTCTTGGGAAGAAGCGACTTCCACCACATCGCCCAGCAAACGTGCCTCTTTGATGGCCTTTTGGCTCCACGTACCCGTGTTCACATAGCCTGCTTTTTTGTCCAAAAGATTGTAGGCCGTCATCAAAAACTGTAGGCTGGCGCCTCCATGTAGGAAGAGGGCCTGATACCCTTTTCCCTCAAGACCCATTAGCTCCAATGCCAAGGAACGGGCCTTGTCCATTATGTCCACAAATTCCTTACTGCGGTGCGAGATCTCAATGAGTGAAAGACCGATGCCATCCAGTTCCAGAACGGCATCGGATGCCTTTTGCATTACCTCTTTGGGCAAAATGCAAGGGCCTGCGCTAAAGTTGTGCTTTTTCATTTCCTTGGTTTAAGGGGTAAAGGTCTAAAAAAAACTTGGATCAGAAAACGAATCCTGTGGTTAGGATTTCCTAAAGTTTCAAAAGAAAATCCATGGTGTCCACACCATCGGCATAGTCGTGGAGGGCAGGCTTTTGGGTGTCGCCAAAACCGATATCTCCTTTTCCCGAAACAATGCACTGGATCTGTTCTTCCTGTGCGGTCAACTCCTGTTCCAATGTTTCATCCGAATCATAATACGCATAAAAAAGTACCGAAATAGGGGAGGCCTGTCCATCATCTTCCTTCAATATCAAAAAGCCATTGTCTAGGATCTTGAAATCGCTCATTAGGTATACCGCCTTGTTGTAATCGTAATTATTGGCATACTTATGCTGGTCAATGATGTCTTTATACGAGAAAATGGCATTGAAAAAAGGTTCAAAATCATATCCCTTCGGCACATAGATCTTGGACACGTTTCTACATCCCAGACCGTAGTACCTGAAAATATCCTCGCCCAAAGCAGTCAGTTCTTCGGCAGATTCCTTTCCCGTCAATATGGCGACCGAGTTACGGTTCTTTCGGATGATGTTCGGTTTGTTCCCAAAATAATATTCAAAATAGCGGCTGGTATTGTTGCTCCCTGTGGCTATGACGGCATCAAAACCTTCCATTTTGCCTTCCGTAAACTTAATTCGAGTGGCCAGCGAGGGTTCTTGTTGTATCAAATGGTGTGCGAGGTAGGGCAACAACACCTTATCGTTGGACGACAGTTTGGCCAATACGTTGTTTCCAGAAAGCAGTACACACAGAAAATCATGGAACCCTACCAGTGGGATGTTTCCTGCCATTACAATGCCCACCGTTTTCGGAGAAGTGGTTTCCTGAATAGGGTAGCGGGACAGCCAATCCGTAAGGTTTTCTTCAGTCAACAAGGCTCCCCACTGCGCCAGTGCATGTAGGATATTATCTTTGGTGAACCACCCGTTCATATGTCCGGCCCTAATCATGACTTCGTTGAAATCGGCATCCAACGCTATATCATTGTGATAACATTTTTCACAAAAATCCGTTAGGTGTTTTCCGAGTTTAACAAAAGCTTGGATGGTTTCCATATACGGTGTCATTATATTTGTACACTAAATTAGTAGGGTTTATTTTTGTCAAATGTAAGCATGCTGAAAAGAATCAACCCAAAAGGAAAAGAAAATTATGGCAATAATTATAACAGATGAATGTATCAATTGCGGTGCCTGCGAGCCGGAATGCCCCAATACCGCAATATACGAGGGAGCTGACGAATGGAGGTACGGCGATGGAACTTCCTTGGAAGGGGATGTCGTCCTGCCCAATGGAAAAGCAGTGAACGCCGAAGATGTGCAAGAGCCCGTCAGTGACGAAATATATTATATTGTTCCCGATAAATGCACGGAGTGCAAGGGCTTCCACGAGGAACCCCAATGTGCGGCGGTCTGCCCAGTGGACTGTTGTGTGCCAGATGATGACCATGTGGAAAGCGAAGAAGTGTTGCTAGGTAAGCAGCGTTTTATGCATCCGAACGGATAAGCAATAAAAAACTTGTAATTTAGCCCCGAACCTTAGTTCGGGGTTTTTTTATGGAAGAAACAGAAAAAGAATACGGCGGAATTTGGAAACAGGCAGGGTGCATCCTGTCCTTGGTGGCCATTCTGGGGATCATTGCCCTGTTCGGTATCGGCATCTATCTTTTACTGAAAGGATTTTAAGTCCCTATACCAAAACTTCAACTTATATTTGCAGCCTCAAAATAGATAGTATTCAATGAAAGCCGGTATTGTAGGATTGCCCAACGTAGGAAAATCAACTTTGTTCAATTGCCTTTCCAATGCAAAAGCACAAAGTGCCAACTTCCCATTTTGTACCATAGAACCCAACATTGGCGTGGTGAACGTGCCCGACCAGCGTTTGGAAAAATTGGAATCTATGGTCAATCCAGAGCGTGTGGTACCTGCAACGGTAGAAATTGTGGACATTGCCGGTTTGGTAAAAGGAGCCAGCAAGGGTGAAGGTTTGGGCAACCAGTTTTTGGGAAATATCCGCGAAACCGATGCTATCCTACATGTTTTGCGCTGTTTTGACAATGACAATATCGTACACGTGGATGGTTCCGTTAACCCTATCCGTGACAAAGAGACCATCGACATGGAGCTCCAGTTGAAGGATTTGGAAAGTGTGGACAAAAAGCTTGAAAAAGTAAAAAGAGCCGCCAAAACCGGAAACAAGGAAGCCCAAAAGGAAGAAGCCATACTCAACGCCATCAAACAAGGACTGGAAGCTGGAACTTCGGTCCGTGCCATCGAGATCAGTGAAGAAGATCGTGACGAATACGTCAGACCCATGCAATTGATCACCGACAAACCCGTAATGTATGTCTGCAATGTGGACGAAGGTTCGGCCACTACGGGGAATGCGTATGTGGAAAAAGTAAGGGAAGCCGTGGCCAATGAAAATGCGGAAGTGATTTTCTTGGCCGTAGGTACCGAAGCCGATATCACCGAATTGGAAACCTATGAAGAACGCCAGATGTTCTTGGAAGATTTGGGCCTTTCCGAGCCAGGTTCGGCCAAACTGATCCGCGGTGCCTATACATTATTGGATCTTGAAACGTATTTCACTGCAGGTGTCAAAGAGGTGAGGGCGTGGACCATTCCTGTCGGGGCAACTGCTCCCCAGGCTGCCGGGGTGATCCATACCGATTTTGAAAAAGGCTTTATCCGAGCTGAGGTCATTTCGTATGATGACTATATCAAATACGGCAGCGAATCCAAAGTAAAGGAAGCTGGCCGTATGCGGGTAGAAGGCAAGGAATACATTGTGAAAGATGGTGATATCATGCACTTTAGGTTCAATGTGTAAGCACTGACCGTTGTAATTCCATCCATTTCCATTCGCTAAAAAATTTGAACCAAGCATAGCTTTGATACATGTCAAACAAAGGCTTGGGTATTCTCTATGGGATTTTTGGGGTGATTCTCTTTTCCTCAAAGGCCGTCATGGTGAAACTGGCCTACGAATACCATGTGGACACCTTGGATCTGCTCTTGTTCCGGATGCTCTTTTCGCTCCCATTTTATATTTTAATCCTTTTTCTGATCCAGAAGAAAAAACCATCCGTCCAAATCAAACCAAAAGATTATGCTTGGTTGTTCCTTTTCGGGTTTGTGGGCTATTACTTGGCCAGCTATTTTGATTTTTTGGGGCTGAATTACATCAAGGCCGGATTGGAACGGATCATTTTGTTTGTATATCCTACCATTGTCGTATTTCTTTCTTGGCTATTTTTCAAACAGAAAATCACTAGAATCCAAACCATTGCGATCATCATCACCTACCTAGGAGTGGTCATCACCTTTTGGAGTGAATTGGACATCAGCGGGAACGGAGTGCTATGGGGTGGCTTTTTGGTACTGCTGAGCGCCATCACCTACGCTTCCTATTTGGTGGGCAGTGGTTGGCTGATTCCCAAATTTGGGATGTTGCGGTTTACGTGCTTCGCCATGATCGTTTCCACGGGATGCATCTTTCTGCATTACCTCATTGCGGGAAACTGGCAACTTTGGGAATATCCCTTGCCTGTATATCTTTACGGCATTGCCATGGCCATTTTGGCCACTTTGATCCCTTCTTTTCTGGTCTCGGCATCCATTGAACGCTTGGGGGCCTCCAATTTTTCCATATTGGGAAGTTTGGGTCCGGTTTCCACCATACTCTTGGCTTTTGTATTTTTGGACGAAAGATTGACGTATTGGCAATTACTTGGAATGATGGTGGTGATTTTTGGGGTCACCTACCTCTCCATACAGCAAAAAAAGAGGGCTAAGGCTTGATGTATATTAACAATCGAAGGTTTTCATTGTTGATTACTTTCTTGGTTCCAGGCCTTAATTTTTGCCCCTAAATTTTATATTAGCAAGGATTAACCCTTATTGATTCATGGCAGAAACCCAGTATACAGAGGATAATATTCGTTCCCTGGATTGGAAGGAGCATATTCGCATGCGTCCAGGGATGTACATTGGTAAATTGGGCGATGGGTCGTCCGCCGATGATGGCATCTACATATTGCTCAAAGAAGTGATAGACAACTGTATCGATGAATTTGTCATGGGTGCAGGGAAAACCATCGAGATCACCATAAAGGACAATTTGGTGAACGTGCGGGACTATGGCCGTGGCATTCCTTTGGGAAAAGTTGTCGATGTGGTCTCCAAAATGAATACCGGGGGCAAGTACGACACGCGTGCCTTCAAAAAATCCGTCGGATTGAACGGGGTAGGGACCAAGGCGGTCAACGCCCTTTCCACATTTTTTAAGGTGGAATCGAACAGGGATGGACAATCCAAATCCGCTGAATTCCATATTGGAAACCTCGTCAATGAAGAGCTTTTGGACGAAACCTCCCGAAGAAGGGGCACCAAGATCAGTTTTACGCCTGACGATACCATTTTCAAAAATTACAAATACCGGAACGAGTATGTGGAACGCATGCTCAAAAATTACGTATACCTCAATCCCGGACTCACCATTGTTTTCAATGGCGAAAAATACCAGTCCGAAAATGGGTTGAAGGACCTGTTGGAGGACAACAACAACGAGGACGATTTCCTCTACCCGATCATCCACCTGAAAGGAGAGGATATCGAAGTGGCCATGACCCACAGCAAGACCCAGTACAGCGAGGAGTATCATTCCTTTGTGAACGGACAGCACACCACCCAGGGCGGAACGCACCAGGCAGCCTTCCGGGAAGCAGTTGTGAAGACCATCCGCGATTTTTATGGCAAGAACTATGATGCTTCGGATATTCGGAAGTCAATCATTTCGGCCATTTCCATTAAAGTGATGGAGCCCGTGTTCGAAAGTCAGACCAAGACCAAACTCGGTTCCACTGACATGGGAGGCGAACTGCCCACGGTCCGTACCTATATCAATGACTTTTTGGGCACCTATCTGGACAACTACCTGCACAAGAATCAACACACAGCGGAAGCACTTCAGCGTAAAATCGTTCAAGCGGAGCGGGAGCGAAAAGAACTGTCCGGAATTCGGAAATTGGCAAGGGAGCGCGCCAAAAAAGCAAGTCTTCACAATAAAAAATTACGCGATTGCCGTGTCCATCTTCAGGATATGAAAAGCGACCGTCGATTGGAGAGCACCCTTTTCATCACAGAAGGGGATTCCGCTTCAGGATCCATCACCAAATCAAGGGACGTGAACACCCAAGCCGTGTTCAGTCTTCGTGGAAAACCGTTGAATTCCTACGGCATGTCCAAAAAGATTGTGTACGAGAATGAGGAGTTCAATCTGCTGCAAGCCGCATTGAACATCGAAGAATCCATGGAAGATTTGCGATACAACAATATCGTGATCGCTACCGATGCCGATGTGGACGGGATGCACATCCGTTTGTTGTTGATCACCTTCTTTCTGCAGTTCTTTCCAGAATTGATCAAGGAAAACCACCTCTACATTTTGCAGACCCCACTTTTTAGGGTGAGGAACAAAAAGGAGACCATCTATTGCTACAGCGAAGAGGAGAAAAGGAACGCCATCGTAAAATTGACAGGAAAACCCGAAATCACAAGGTTCAAGGGACTGGGCGAGATTTCTCCTGATGAGTTCAAGCATTTTATTGGTGACAATATCCGTCTGGAACCTGTAATGCTAGACAAAGCGATGAGCATAGATAACCTCTTGGAGTTCTACATGGGGAAAAACACTCCGGACAGGCAGGAATTCATCATAAACAACCTTAAAGTGGAACTTGATCTGATTGAAGAAAACCAACTATAGAACAAATAAATGCACACCCTTCTAAATGGAAGAGAACGAAGAATTGAACGATGAAGGCTTAGGGAGCCCCGATAATTCCCAGGACAGCTTGGTGAAGGTAACGGGCATGTACAAAGACTGGTTCTTGGACTATGCCTCCTATGTGATTTTGGAGCGTGCAGTGCCCGCCATCGAGGACGGTTTCAAACCAGTGCAACGAAGGATCATGCACTCCCTAAAGGAATTGGACGACGGGAGGTACAACAAAGTGGCCAATGTGGTAGGCCATACCATGCAGTACCACCCCCATGGTGACGCCAGTATTGCTGATGCCATGGTGCAGATCGGCCAAAAGGACCTGCTGATCGATACCCAAGGAAACTGGGGGAATATCCTGACCGGGGACGGGGCAGCAGCACCTCGTTATATCGAGGCAAGGCTTTCCAAATTTGCCCTGGAGGTCATCTACAGTCCAAAGATCACAGAATGGCAACTTTCTTACGATGGCAGAAAAAAAGAACCCGTCAACCTTCCCGTAAAATTTCCATTGCTGTTAGCGCAAGGAGCCGAGGGAATAGCCGTGGGACTTTCCACCAAAATATTGCCCCACAACTTCATCGAACTCATTGACGCATCCATAAAACACCTAAAAGGACAACGGTTCACCCTTTATCCTGATTTCCCGACTGCGGGAATCATCGATGTCACCAACTACAACGAAGGATTGAGGGGCGGAAAGGTACGCGTCCGGGCCAAAATATCGACCTTGGACAAGAACACCTTGGTCATCAACGAGATTCCCTTTGGGACCAACACCTCCAGTTTGATCGATTCCATACTGAAGGCCAACGAAAAAGGAAAGATCAAGATCAAAAAAATAGAGGACAACACCGCGGCAGAAGTGGAAATATTGGTCCATCTTCCCCCAGGATTGTCCCCGGACAAGACCATTGATGCCCTCTATGCCTTTACGGCATGTGAGTCTTCCATCTCACCGTTGGGCTGTATCATCGAGGACAACAAACCTTTGTTCATCGGGGTCAAGGAAATGCTGGAACGCTCCACCGATAATACCGTAGAGCTACTTAAAGCAGAGCTTGAAATACAGTTGGGTGAACTGGAAGAACAGTGGCACTTTGCGTCCCTCGAACGCATATTCATCGAGAACAGGATCTATCGGGACATTGAAGAAGAAGAGACCTGGGAAGGCGTGATCGCCGCCATTGACAAAGGTCTGAAACCACACACCACACACCTTAAAAGGGCTGTGACCGAAGAAGATATTGTTCGGCTGACCGAGATTCGGATCAAGCGGATTTCCAAATTCGATTTGGAAAAGGCCCAGCAACTCATCGAAAGCCTTGATGAAAAAATAGCCCAGACCAAACACCATTTGGAACATTTAGTGGAGTTTGCGATCGATTACTTCAAGGAACTCAAGAAGAAATACGGTGATGGCAGGGAGCGTAAATCAGAGATCAGGATCTTTGATGACATCGAGGCCACCAAAGTCGTCATCCGCAATACCAAACTCTATGTGAACCGTGAGGAAGGTTTTATAGGTACCTCTTTGAAACGGGACGAATATGTGGCGGATTGCAGCGACATTGACGACGTGATCGTCTTTACCGAAAAAGGGGAGATGATGGTCACTAAAGTGGACTCCAAGGTCTTTGTGGGCAAGAACATCATCCATGTGGCCGTGTTCAAGAAAAAGGACAAGCGCACGGTGTACAATATGATCTACAAAGAGGGCAAAGGCGGCCCCAGCTACATCAAGCGGTTCAATGTCACCAGCATCACCCGCGACAAAATGTATCCTTTGGCCAGCGAAAATGCTTCTTCGGAAGTACTCTATTTTTCCGCAAACCCCAATGGAGAGGCCGAAGTGGTCACCGTGTTGCTTCGCCAATCCGGCAGTATCAAAAAACTGAAATGGGATCTAGATTTTGCCGATGTACTCATCAAAGGAAGAGCATCCAAGGGAAATTTGGTCACCAAGTACCCGGTCAAGCGCATCGAACTGAAGGAAAAAGGCGTATCCACCCTCAAACCCAGAAAGATTTGGTTCGATGACATTGTCAGCCGATTGAACGTGGATGGAAGAGGCGAACTCCTTGGGGAGTTCAAGGGCGATGATCTTTTACTGGTCATTGATCAAAAAGGAACGGTGAAGACCATTCCACCCGACCTGCTCACCCGTTTCAGCGATACTATGGTGGTCCTGGAAAAGTGGAATCCCGACAAACCTATTTCCGTTGTCCATTACGATGGGGAAAAAGAACGCTATTATCTCAAACGCTTTTTAGTGGAAAGCCCGAACAAGGAAGAACAGGTCATCTCCGAAAACCCAAAATCCTTTATGGAAATGGTGACCACGGACTGGAGACCCGTTCTGGAGGTTGAGTTTGTGAAACCGCGTGGGAAAGATGCCAAACCCAATCTGGAAGTGAATGTGGAAGACTTCATATCCATTAAGGGAATCAAGGCTTTGGGCAATCAATTGACCGCGGAAAAAGTAAAGGGCATCAACGTTTTGGATCCATTGCCATTTGAAGAGCCGGAAGAGGTGAGTGCAGAGGACATGGAAGTAGTGGACGAGGAACCAATAGACAATTCTGATGACGATATAACCACAAAGAATGACGGTTCTGACCAAACCTCTTTGTTTTGACGCTTTTTCTGCCTATTTTGTCGCAAGAGTTACACACACATCTAAAACAGACAGTTTAAAACCTCTTTATGGACTTCACTAACCCGCTGGTTTACGGCGTACCCGTTTTTATTGCCTTTATTTTACTGGAATTGACATATAGCAAGGCGCATGGGGACGATCACATTTACAATTGGAAAGATTTGGCCGCCAGTGGTTTCATGGGAGTAGGGTCCGCCATTTTGGGCCCGCTCTTCAAAGTGGCCTTCGCCATAGTCCTGTTCGAAGGGGTTTACGAACTCTGCAATCCTATGGTGAATGGGGTCAGGACCAATTTTTTGGGTTACGAATCCTTTGGTTATGTCTGGTATATTTGGATCATCTGCCAACTGGCCGATGATTTCACTTATTATTGGTTCCACAGGGCCAATCACGAGATCAGGATTCTCTGGGCGGCGCACATCGTACACCATTCCTCTGACAACTTCAATTTAGGGACCGCCGTTCGGAACGGATGGTTCACCATTCTCTACAAACCTTTTTTCTATGCATGGCTGCCTGCTATCGGCTTCCCACCGGAAATGGTAGTGGTCTGTTTGGGTATCGAAGCCTTGTGGCAGTTCCAGCTACATTCCGTCTACGTGCCCAAATTGGGCTTTTTGGAAAAGTTCATGAACACACACACCATGCATCAGGTTCACCATGCCCAAAATGTGGAATACCTGGACAAAAACCACGGTGGGTTCCTCAGTATTTTTGACAAGATGTTCGGTACGTGGAAAGAACTGGATGACGATATCGATGTGAAATATGGCGTGATCCATTCCCCTGACTCCTACAATCCCGTGGTCATCTTGACCCATGAATTCAAGGATATCTGGAACGATGTGAAGAAAGTGGACAAGCTATCCCATAAATTCATGTACATTTTTGGCCCTCCGGGCTGGAGCCATGATGGCAGCACCCTCACCGTGAAACAGCAACAACGGATGTGCAAAAAGCACAAAGAAGCCAACCCTGAACTTTTGTTCCAGCGGCCAAATTAGATCCATTTAAACCTTATTGGGTTTTGTGGGCCGTGCCCTTGAATTTTTTTGTGTCCCCAACAACACCGTATTCAAAAGTATAGGAAGACTCTGTGGTGCTCAAGATTTTGATGTGGATGGATTTTTCCTCCGCCTTGTTCTTTGGGTTCAAATTCTTCAGGACATACTCGCAATCGTTGATCCATCGGATGGAAGATGAGTCCTTTTTTCCTTCAAACTCATCCACTTCAATATCCATGGTCCTATGAAAAGTGGTCGTTTTTTCCTCCCCGTTGATGGTGGCGGTAAAGGTGAACGTGCCTGTTTTAAAATCGGTACAGTTGCGCTGGGGAGCTTCTCCGCAAGCTAAAAAGAAGGTCAGGACGAGTCCAGAAAAGAAATATTTTACCATAACACAAAGAAACGGAAAGAACTCGAACGGGTCAATCTTTTTTGTCCCGATAGGTTTGAAATGTCCCGTCCTCAAACAACAGCACAACGCGATGGGGCGCATTAGGGGTGATTTCCTTCTTAGCTGGTGGTGGAACTTCAACCGGCTGATCAGCCACTTTTTCCTTAGGGAAGACCATTTGATTGCTTTCCGGTTTTACTGAAGTACTTTCAGGAAAGCTGCCCTCGCCCTTTAATAGCCAATACAGG
Source organism: Flagellimonas amoyensis (assembly GCF_003058265.1). GTDB lineage: Bacteria > Bacteroidota > Bacteroidia > Flavobacteriales > Flavobacteriaceae > Flagellimonas > Flagellimonas amoyensis. Next base: position 95,095 of record NZ_QBUK01000013.1, on the reverse strand, counting down.
TTTACCTCGGGGTAGGCACCGACCAGTTTCATCACAAAATCCAAACTAGGCTTGTTCCTGCCGCTGAGCAAGTGTGAAATGCTGGAACGTTGCACTCCGATCTCATCAGCAAAAGCAGAGACCGACAAGCCATAGTGGGCGATCACAGCCTGAATCCGGGAAATTATTTCCTCATCCACAAATGTAAATTTTCATTCTTCAAATGTACAAACCAGATTTCAAAAGCGAGAAGAGAATCCTTGATTTATTTTCAATAATTCAAATAAATACATCACATAAGCCAACTTATACTACTGATATTTAATTCATTAAATGAATAACCATTTAAATAATTTACAAATGTGCCCGAATTATAGATTTCACTCCTCAATTGACACACAATTGTAAACTTTTGCAACATCTAATAATTACAATTGTAAAATAATACATGGTTATTTTTGTGGACAAATAACACAAGTAGTGATTGATCATTCAGTATATAAAGAGCTATCGATAAGCGATAGGTACATTACCCAAGAAATGTTGGAAGAAACCTGTTTTTCCAAATTACCCCTTCCTTTAAGGGAAATTGGAAACTCCGTGGCCGGAAAAACCCTTTATGCATTCACTATGGGAAATGGCAGCAAAAAGGTTTTGATGTGGTCCCAAATGCACGGGAATGAATCCACGACCACAAAAGCGGTTTGGGACTTGGTCAATTACCTACAATCCAAGGACCCTATCGCTGAACAGATATTGGAGCGCTGTACACTGATGATTGTCCCCATGCTCAATCCGGATGGTGCCAAGGCGTACACCCGAGTAAATAAGAACGATGTTGACCTTAATAGGGACGCCAAGATGCTCACCCAACCCGAAAGTGTGGCATTGCGACAACTCTTTGAGGAGTTCCAACCTGATTTTTGTTTCAATCTACACGATCAACGAACCCTTTTCAGTGCAGGTACCACGGACAAGCCTGCCACAGTTTCCTTTTTGTCCCCTGCCAGCAATGAAGCTCGGGATGTGACCCCTACGCGTGAGACGGCCATGAAGATCATTGTGTCCATGGACACCTTGCTCCAAAAGCTCATTCCAGGGCAGGTGGGAAGGTACGATGACGGGTTTAACGACAACTGTGTGGGCGACGCCTTCCAGATGACAGGCACACCAACTATTCTGTTCGAGTCCGGACATTTTCCCGGGGATTATGAAAGGGAAAGAACCCGGGAATATATTTTTCACGCCCTCGTCGAGGCATTGCGAACCATTGCTTTGGACCAAATAGAACATTTCAGTTCCGAAGATTATTTCAAAATCCCGGAGAATGATAAACTTTTCTTTGATGTTCTGGTGAAGAATGCTGGCATCCTGAACCCGGAATTTGACGGTGAATTGGTCGGAATTCGCTATAAAGAAGTGTTGGAAGGGAAAAAAATCATTTTTGAACCCGAAATTGTTGAAAGCGGGCCGCTTGAAGGGTTTTACGGACACAAAACCCTAGAATGTGTTGATTCCAAGGATTTTGCTACAGGAATTTCGGACACCAAAATTGTTAATTTACTGCTCCAAACCAAGAAATAAGCAACTATTCATCGAGCATTCTTGCATTTTATTTAAAAAAGCACCATTTTTATTACGTAAATTTCCTCATTTCATTAATTTTGCTGAAAATTTCAAGATAATGAACAAAGTTAAGCTAGACGAAGTCGACCACCAGATATTGGACATGTTGATAGACAACACCCGTACACCCTTTACTGATATTGCCAAGAAATTGTTGATTTCAGCAGGTACGGTCCACGTCAGGGTCAAAAAAATGGAAGAAGCAGGAATCATCCGAGGCTCTTCGCTAACCCTGGACTATGTGAAACTGGGCTATTCCTTTATAGCGTATGTGGGCATTTTTCTAGAGAAGACCCACCAGACGAAATTTGTGTTGGAAAGACTCAATCAGATTCCCTACGTAACCGTTGCACATATCACCACAGGAAAATTCAATATTTTCTGCAAGATCAGGGCCAAGGATACCACCCATGCCAAGAACATCATCTTCAAGATCGATGACATTGACGGTATCAGCAGAACGGAAACCATGATTTCGTTGGAAGAGAGCATCAACGATAAAAAACGTTTGATGCACACCATCTTCAACGAGATGTAATCTACTTGCCAAAGGACCATGTTTCTTTCAGAGTTGCCCACTTCTGATTATAATCCGTATTACCATACCTACATCATGGCATTGGGAGAGGTTTCCCTAATGGATGCTTTGTTGGTAGGTAAGGAGGGTTTTTTGTCCCTTTTGGAGAAAATACCAGAAAGTAAGCTCTCTTTTGCCTACGCCGAAGAAAAATGGTCCTTGGCTGAAGCCTTGGTACATATGATAGACACTGAAAGGATCTTTCAGTACCGGGCGCTCCGCTTTGCCCGAAACGACAAGGTTGATTTGCCTGGATTCGATCAAGATCTGTATGTACCTTATTCCAATGCCGGTTCCAGGACCGTTCAGGATTTGATGGCTGAATACAGGGCCGTTCGGGATTCCACCATCACCCTTTTCAAGTCTTTTGATGATGAGGCGCTCAAGCGGAAAGGGGTTGCCAGTGGGTCCCCTATGAGTGTCAGGGCAATGGGATTCATCATCAGTGGCCATCAGGCACACCATGTCCGGATCATAAAGGAGCGCTACTTGTAAGATCAGGACGTGTTATCCATCATTCTGCGTAGTAGTCGAACGCCTTATGGAAGAGTTCCTCGGGCACTTTGATGTCCGTGACCGCATCACCGATGGATTGAAGGAGTACAAAATTGACATCGCCGTGGGAATTCTTCTTGTCGTATTTCAGGAGTTTCAATATGGCATCGATATCATCCCCATTGAAGTCCACTTTTTCAAAATAGTGCAAAAATGTTTCCTTGATCTCTTCCAATGACAATTTGGGCAATCCCTTGAGCTCATGGGATATGTAACCCTCCAAGATCATTCCGATAGCGATGGCCTCTCCATGAAGAAGGGTTTTCTTCATGGGATTCTCAAGGCAATAGGATTCAATCGCGTGCCCCAAGGTGTGCCCATAATTCAAGATCTTGCGCAATCCTTTTTCTGTAGGGTCTATCAGCACCACATCGTTCTTGATGGCGATGGACTTTTGAATGCTGGAAGCTTCCGAAAAGTTGCTTTTTTGTTTCAAATCGGCCCAGTAGGCTGCATCCCTGATAAGTCCATGCTTTAGCATTTCCGCATACCCGCTGATCACTTGTCTTTTCTCCAGTGTTTTTAGAAATTCTGGGAACACCAGCACCATTTGGGGTTGGTTGATGACTCCGACCTGGTTCTTCAAGACACCAAGGTCAACACCGTTTTTCCCGCCAATGGATGCATCCACCATGGAAAGTAGGGTAGTGGGAATGTTGATGAAATCAATGCCCCGCTTGAATGTGGAGGCCACAAACCCACCAAGATCGGTGAGCACCCCACCTCCAAGATTGATCAAGAGACTCCTACGGTCCCCGTCAAAATTGGACAGAGATTCCCAGACCTGAAGACAAGTGTGGATGTGCTTGTTCTCTTCCCCGGGTTCAATCTCAAAAATGGAATCAATGGGCGCTGTGAACATTTCCTTGAACGCTGGCAGGCAATGTTTCTTGGTATTGGTATCGACCAAGAGAAATATTTTGGAGTAATTCTTTTTGGCAATATGTTGGTTCAGGGCCGCTTGCGCCAACTCCCCGATATGTACTTCGTAACTTTGTGATTTGACCGATTCCATAATTTCAATTTCACCACTAAATAAAGACTATTTTTATAGAAAAGGTTATTGATTCCGTACTTATATTTGGATCTTAAATAGATTACAAATAATGTTGCCGAATTTTGAGAATACCGCAATAGCTTTTGAGCTAAAGACCGACTCCCAATTGGAGCGTGCCTACTTCCTTTTTAAGATGATTGCCAACGAGCCCCTAGTGCGTATAGGTACTGCGGTGACCAACTTTGCCATAAAGGCCCATCTGCCTGTGGAAGGTCTGATACGGGCCACTGTCTTTGACCATTTTTGTGGCGGGGTGAACGAAGAAGATTGTCTTCCCATCATTGATAAAATGTATGAAAAGGGGGTTTGTTCCATTCTCGATTATTCGGCTGAAGGCAAGGAGGTGGACAACCAGTTCGATTTTGCCATGGAAAAGACCTTGGAAGTACTTGATTTTGTCAAGGAAAAGGATGCCATCCCTTTTGCGGTGTTCAAGCCTACCGGTTTTGGTCGATTCAAACTGTTTGAAAAAGTAAGTGCCGGGGATGTGCTGACCGATGGCGAAAAAGCGGAATGGGGCAGGTTGGTGAACCGGTTTGATAAAGTTTGCAAGAAAGCCCATGACCTGGACGTTTCCTTGCTCATTGATGCGGAAGAAAGTTGGATGCAGGATGCTGCCGATGACTTGGTGCTGGAAATGATGCGCAAATACAACAAAGAAAAAGCCATTGTCTTCAATACCTTCCAAATGTACCGCTGGGACCGATTGGGTTATATCCAAAAGCTGAGGGACATTGCCGCTACGGAACAATTCTGTGTAGGAGCCAAAGTGGTGAGAGGAGCCTATATGGAAAAAGAGAACGACAGGGCCAAGGAGAAAGAATACCCGACCCCCATCTGTGCCTCCAAAAAGCAGACGGATGAAAACTTTGATGCCGCCATTGATTATATGATGGAAAATTTGGACCGGTTTGTACTCTTTGCCGGAACCCACAACGAGCAGAGCTGTCTCAAATTGATTTCAAAAATGCAGGAGAAGGGCATAGCGCCTTCGGATAGCAATGTTTGGTTTGGTCAACTCTTCGGGATGAGTGACCACATCACCTATAATCTCGCCGCATTGGGATACAATGCGGTAAAATATGTGCCCTACGGCCCTGTGCGTGATGTAATGCCCTATCTGATCAGAAGGGCAGAGGAAAACACCTCGGTCGCCGGACAGACTTCAAGGGAATTGGCCTTATTGCAAAAAGAACGGAAGCGCAGGAAGTTGGATGTTTAGTCCAATAGGGCTGTATTTTGAATGATCAGTCCTTCTTGACAGTTTCTGATCTGCAGTTCCATATTCCGGTCCGCAATCTTTTTTGAAACATAGTAGACCTTACAGGGTTCTGCCTTGGTGTCACTTTTCCTAAAATCCACATTCCCATCGGCCAAAATGGATTTGACCATCAGGGTGTCCCTATATGCTTCTGGAACGGCATCTCCAAAGGAGATGGGTTTGGAGCGCATGTCCTTCAATACCCTGCAATTGGGAAAATAACAGAAGTCCATGCCTTCTCCCCCGGATTTTTTCTTCAAGAAGAACACCAAAAATACAATTCCAATGGAGAGTCCTACCAAGTACCATCCCAATCGCCTTAAAAATCCCATGCGTGTTTAAAAAATAAGAAAGTTAATATCGTTATAGCTCAGCCCAAACCATTCACCCACCGATTTGTTGGTCAGGATGCCGTGGTACATATAAAGGCCACTGCGAAGGCCCTTATCGAACCGTAGCGAATGTTCCAAGCCGCCATCTTCGCCAATTTTGAGCAGGTAAGGTGTAAAAATATTGCTAATGGATATGGAAGAGGTCCGTGGATAACGGGACGGTATATTGGGCACCCCGTAATGGATGACCCCGTATTTTTCAAAAGTGGGCTTGGTGTGCGTGGTCACTTCCGAGGTTTCAAAGCACCCGCCCATATCTATGCTCACATCAATGATCACCGCGCCTTTTTTCATGTTCTCCACCATGGATTTGCCCACTACGATCGGGGAGCGGTCCTTGCCTCGTGTAGCGCCAATGGCCACATCACAGCGCTTCAAGGACTTTATCAGGTTCTTGGGCTGGATGGTGGAGGTATAGACAGTTCGGTTCAGGTTGGTCTGTAGGTTTCGCAGCTTGCTGATGGAATTGTCGAACACCTTAATGTTGGCGCCAAGACCCAAAGCCGACCGTGCCGCAAACTCCCCAACAGTCCCTGCGCCAATGATCACCACTTCCACAGGAGGCACACCGCTGATGTTCCCGAACATCAACCCATTGCCCTTGCCAGTGGCGGCCATCAATTCCGAGGCAATGAGGATGGAGGAAATACCCGCAATCTCGCTCAGGGAACGCACGGCGGGATAGTTTCCATCGTCGTCCTTGATAAATTCAAAGGCGATTGCCGTAAGCCTTTTTTTGGCCAGCACTTCAAAATATTCTTTTCGTTGGGTCTTTATCTGGAGGGCAGAAATGATGATGGTCTGGGGGTTCATCAAATCGATTTCCGACAGGGTAGGAGGCTCCACTTTTAGGAGGATGGGGCACGAAAATACTTTTTTCACATCCCTTGTGATCTCTGCTCCGGCATTGGTGTAGTCGATGTCCGAAAAATTGGCACCATCCCCGGCCCCTGATTCCATGAGCACCCGATGTCCATGTGCCGTGATGGCATTTACGGCATCGGGGGTAAGGCAGACCCTTTTCTCCTGATATTGGTTTTCCCTGGGGATTCCTATAAAAAGTTCGCCCTTTTGTTTGAGGACCTCTAAAGTTTCTTCTTGGGGCAGCAATTGCTGTTTGCTAAAAGGGGAAGAAGGCTGGTTCATAAGCAGTAAATCTGTTCTTCATACCAAAGGTATTTAACAAATTTACATTTTTTTTGAAAGGGTCTTTTGTCGTAGTTCGAGTTTCTCCCTTTCCTTTCGCAATTCCTCTTTTTCCTTCAGTATTTGAAGTTCGGTGTCCATGGCATCCAAATCAATGCCGTGCACGTGTTTGTCCACCAGTTTCAACCTGATGAAATACACGACAGGGACCACGACCATGGTAACGGCAATCACATAAAGGATTTCATTTTCATCCACTTTTTTAGAAGCAAAGTTCAACGCGCTATAAAGTTGGAAACTATACATCGCAATGGGAATGAGTATGGCATGGTACCACCAGTTCTTTGACGTTACGAACCAAATGACCAACAAGAGCAACGGGACCAGCTTGCTGAAATAATAATAAAATGCGGTACTGACCAGTTGAAATCCATTCTCACCAAACTCAATGCCTAAAAATGTCCAAGAAGTGGCGTTTGGGGGAAGGTATTTGTAGCAATAGAACAGCAAAGGGGTAATAGCAATAAACAATGCCAAAACTCCTTCAATTATAAAGCGTTTTCTGACTGTAGACTTCTCATTCATCATGTTGATAACTGGAAAAGCCTGAATTTATTGTAAAAAAAATCCCTTTTCGAAAAAAGGGATTAATTTTTACTGGAGACCAGAACGATTATAGTTTTATAATCTTGTCCTTGTCGATGCTTGCTGTTTGGTTGCTGTCAGACTTAACAACGTTAGTAGAAACAGCGGTCATTGCCAAAAAAGCAACAGCTAGCAATCCAAAAAAAACTTTTTTAGTGTTCATCGTAAAAGAGTTTTTGGTTAATAAATGAATTCATTCACAGAACAAATGTAGGAAAATATTTCAACCTGACCTACGTTTCATCGATAAAATTGGGTTTTTAACCTAAAAAACATTCCTTTTATCGAATAGTACTTGTTCTGTACAATAATTTCGTTGAAGATAGGTCAATCGAGTTTTAAGAAATATTTAACTCGATTGAGCGCGTGCTTTCATCGATAAAGTGCAAGAATACACCCACAGCGTCTTCAGGAATCAACGACTCGATTTTTTCCGGCCACTCAATGAACACCCAGACACCTTGGGCGAGGTAATCCTCAAATCCCATGTCCAGCGCCTCGCTTTCATCGTTCAATCTGTAAAAATCAAAATGATAGGCGATGAGTTTGTCATTTCCACCTCGATACTCGTTGACCAATCCAAAAGTGGGGCTATTGGCCTCGTCCACAGCACCGAGTTCTTTCATCATGGCCTTGACCAACGTGGTTTTTCCAACACCCATTTCCCCATGAAAGCAAAGGACATTTCCCGGGGCGGTCCCAATGATTTCTTTGGCCACGTCACGGATTTCGTTCAATTGAAAAGTTTTCTTCACTGTTCCATCATTTTGCTTCCAAAACTACAAAAGGAACAATCATTTCTTCCAAGGAAACCCCTCCATGTTGATATGTATTTCGATAATAGCCCACATAATGGTTGAAGTTGTTGGGGTAGGCAAAGAAAAGATCATTTTTTGCAAAGATGAAACTACTGCTCAGGTTGATGTTGGGCAGGTGAATTTCCTGCGGATTTTTGGTAGCCAGCACTTCTTTGTCCTCGTAGGTGAGGCTCTTTCCTGTTTTATAGCGGAGGTTCAGACTGGTTTCCCGATCACCGATCACTTTTGAGGGCTGCTTCACGTTGATGGTGCCATGGTCCGTGGTCAAAATGAGCTTCATGCCCAAGGCCTGTGCCTGTTGGATGATTTCGAGCAAAGGGGAGTTCTTGAACCAACTCAACGTAAGGGAGCGATAGGCCTTGTCATTGGAGGCCAATTCCTTCACCACCTCCATTTCGGTCTTGGAATGGGACAGCATGTCCACAAAATTATAGACCACCACCGTGAGGTCGTTTTCCTTTTGGGATTTGAAGTTCTGGGCCAGTTGCTTGCCCTGTTTCAGGTTGTTGATCTTATGGTATTCCCATTTCAGGTCCAGTCCCAATCGCTTCAGTTGCGCCCCAAGGAACTCGGCCTCAAAAAGGTTCTTGCCCCCATCATCCGTATCATTTTTCCACCAATTGGGATACTGTTTTTCCATGTCCAAGGGCATCAATCCGGAGAAGAGTGCATTTCGGGCATATTGCGTAGCGGTCGGGAGAATACTGAAATAAGCACATTCCTGTTTCTTTTTATAATGTGCGGAAAGAATCTCTTCAAAAGCCATCCATTGGTCGTACCGAAGATTATCGATCACCACCATCAAGGTTTTGCCTTCTTTCAGTTCGGGCTGCACCTTGTTCCGGAACAGGGTATGCGACATGATGGGGGCATTCCCCTCCTTGAACCAGCTTTTGTAGTTTTTGTCCACAAACTTGCCAAACTGCGAATTGGCCTCCACTTTTTGGGACTCCAAGATTTCGAACATCCCGGTATCCTCTATATGTTCCAATTGAAGTTCCCAATAGATCAATTTTTTGTACAGATCTACCCATTCCTCATGGGAGTTGACCATGGAGAGGTCCATGGCTATCTTTCGGAATTCCTGTTGATAATTGGAGGTTGTCTTTTCCGAGATCAATCGGGAGTTGTCCAAACTTTTCTTTAGAGAGAGTAGTATCTGGTTGGGGTTCACGGGCTTGATCAGGTAATCCGCGATCTTGGAACCAATGGCCTCATCCATGATGTATTCCTCTTCACTCTTGGTGATCATGACCACTGGAATGGAAACGTCGTACTTTTTGATTTCTGTCAAAGTTTCCAGACCGGATATGCCCGGCATGTTCTCATCCAGAAAAACAATATCGAAAAATTGTTCCCTGAGTTCCTCCAGGGCATCCTGTCCGCTTTGGCTGGTGACCACTTCGTAGCCCTTGCCTTCCAAAAAAAGTATATGTGGTTTGAGCAGATCTATCTCATCATCTACCCAAAGAATTGTAATCTTGTTCATATAGTGATTATCTTTGTGGGATAAAAACAAAAATCCTTGGTAAAAACCAATAAGCTTAACGTTTTTAACGATCCAATTTACGGTTTTATTGGAACTCCCAACGAACTAATTTTTAGACTCATCTCCCATCCTTATTTCCAAAGGTTGCGGAGAATATCCCAAATGGGCCTTTCCTATTTGGTGTATCCAGGGGCCCATCATACCCGATTTCACCATGCTTTGGGGAGCATGCATTTGATGACAAGGGCGATACAGGTCCTGAAGATGAAAAATGTTGAGATCACGGACGAGGAAGAAAACGGGTTGCTCTGCGCCATATTGCTGCACGACATGGGCCACGGTCCATTTTCCCATGCATTGGAAGGCGTCGTGGCGAAGGACCTGAGCCATGAAAAGCTATCGTTGCAATTCATGAAAGCCCTCAATGATGAATTCGACGGTCAACTGGAAACCGCCATTTCCATCTTTAAGGGCGATTATCCCAAGCCTTATATGAACCAACTGGTGTCCAGCCAATTGGACATGGACCGTTTGGATTACCTGAAGAGGGACAGCTTCTATTCAGGGGTCACCGAAGGCAACATCAATTCCGAGCGACTCATTTCCATGCTCAATGTGGTCGATGGCAATCTGGTGGTAGAGGAGAAGGGCATCTATGCCGTGGAGAAGTTCCTCATGGCCCGAAGGTTCATGTACTGGCAGGTATATCTCCACAAAACAGGTTTGGCTGCCGAACAATTGTTGATACGGGTAATGCAGCGTGCCAAATTATTGCTTGCCAAGGGAGAGGAACTGTCAGCAAGCCAATCGTTGTTGTTTTTCCTGAAACAGGAAGGGGCGATTGTCTTCAACACGGAGATTCTTGAAAAATTTGCCCAGTTGGACGATGTGGACATACTGAGCGCCATAAAATCATGGCAGTTACATGATGATTTTGTGCTTTCCAGAATGTGCCAGATGCTGCTCAACCGGAAATTATTGCACATCAAAATCAAAAAGCGCCCCACCGATCCAGAAAAAATGAACGGAAAATTGGAAAGAATCATGCAAAAACACGATCTTTCACTCGAAGAAGCCTCCAACTTTGTATTTGAGGGAGAAATATCGAACAAGGCCTATAGTATGGAACAACAGGCCATTTACATTCTCAAAAAGAGTGGAAGAATAACCGATGTGCTCAAAGAATCCGATCAGCTCAGTTTGAAGGCACTTTCCAAAACCGTTACCAAATATTACAGCTGCTACCCGAAGGAAGCTGTTTGACAAATTTTGTTACTTTTGCACAAATGAAATTTACAGCTACCCAAATTGCCGGAATCCTAGAGGGGGAAGTTGAGGGAAATCCTCAAATCGCTGTCCATAAATTATCCAAGATCGAAGAAGGGGAGAAAGGGTCGCTGACCTTTTTGGCCAATCCAAAGTACACCTCTTATATCTATTCCACAAAGGCCTCCATAACCATTGTGAACAAAGACTTTGTCCCAGAACAGACCTTGTCCACCACATTGATCAAAGTGGAAGATGCCTACAAGTCGTTCTCCAAACTATTGGAATATTACAACCAAGTGAAGAAGAACAACAAAGTTGGAGTGGAAAACCCTGCTTTCGTATCTGAAAGCGCGGTTTATGGTGAAGGTTTTTACTTGGGTGCCTTTTCCTATTTGGGCGACAATGTGAAGATCGGTGACAATGTGAAGATATACCCCAATGTATATATAGGAGACAATGTGACCATAGGCAACAACGTCGTGGTCTTTGCCGGGGCCAAGATCTATTCGGAATCCTTGATCGGCAACCATTGTGTCATCCATAGTGGAGTCATTATCGGGGCCGATGGTTTTGGATTTACCCCCAATGCCGATGGAGAATATAGCAAGGTTCCCCAGACCGGGAACGTGATCCTGGAGGACAATGTTGATGTAGGCGCAGGAACCACCATAGATAGGGCCACATTGGGCTCCACCATATTGCGAAGAGGCGTAAAGCTGGACAACCAGATACAAATAGCCCACAATGTGGAAATAGGGGAGCACACGGCCATTGCCGCACAGACCGGTATAGCAGGTTCCGCCAAAATCGGCAAACACTGCCTCATTGGTGGTCAAGTGGGCATTGTTGGCCACATCACCATAGGTGATAGGGTGAAAATACAGGCCCAATCGGGAATAGGAAGAAACGTGAAGGACGATGAAGTGCTCCAAGGGTCACCGGCCCTTAATTATGGGGACTTCAATAAGTCATATGTACATTTTAAGAATTTGCCCAAGCTGGTAAATCAAATCTCCAACATAGAAAAAAAGGTTGAAGGTGAGCAAAATAAGCAATAAACAACGCACCATTGCAAAAAAGGTGACCCTACAGGGCGTAGGCTTGCATACTGGGGAGAATGTGACCATGAGTTTTTTACCTGCAAAGGAAAACCATGGATTTGCATTCAAGAGGATAGATCTGGAAGGAGAACCCATCATTGAGGCCGACGCCAATTATGTGGTAAATACACAGCGGGGGACCAATTTGGAAAAAAATGGGGTGAAGATCCACACTTCGGAGCATGTACTCGCTGCATTGGTGGGATTGGACATAGACAACGTCCTTATCGAACTGGACGCACCAGAACCCCCGATCATGGACGGTTCCTCAAAATTCTTTGTGAAGGCGTTGGAAGAGGCCGGTATCGTTGAACTGGAAGAAGAAAGGGAAGAATACATCGTGAAAGATGTCATCTCTTACAAGGACGAAGCTACGGGCAGCGAAATTACGGTTATCCCATCCGATGAGTACCAGATAACCACAATGGTCGATTTTGGGACCAAAGTATTGGGCACCCAGAATGCGACATTGGAAAAAATGAGCGACTTTAAGGAGGAAATATCCGAAGCTAGAACCTTTAGCTTTTTGCATGAGCTGGAAATGCTACTGGAGCATGGCCTTATCAAAGGAGGTGACCTCAATAACGCCATCGTATATGTGGACAAGGAAATATCCGAATCCACCATGAAAAAATTGGAAAAGGCCTTTGACAAGAAAAAACTGTCCGTAAAGCCCAATGGCATATTGGACAACCTTACCCTCCATTACCCCAACGAGGCCGCACGCCACAAGCTGTTGGATGTTGTGGGCGATTTGGCCTTGATAGGTTCGCGGATCAGGGGAAAAGTGATTGCCAACAAGCCGGGACACTTTGTGAACACCCAGTTTGCCAAAAAACTGTCCAAGATCATCAAGATTGAAAAAAGAAACAAAGTACCCACCTACGATCTGAACCAGACCCCATTGATGGATGTCACCCAGATCATGAACATGTTGCCGCACCGGCCTCCGTTCCTATTGGTGGATAAGATATTGGAGCTTTCGGACTCCCATGTAGTGGGGGTGAAGAACGTGACCATGAACGAACCTTTCTTCGTAGGACACTTTCCCGGAGCACCAGTAATGCCCGGCGTCCTTCAAGTGGAAGCCATGGCGCAGACCGGGGGTATCCTAGTGCTGAGCACAGTGCCGGACCCAGAAAACTACTTGACCTTCTTCATGAAGATTGACAATGTGAAGTTCAAGCAACAAGTAGTTCCCGGAGATACCTTAATATTTAAATGCGATTTGATTTCCCCTATCCGTAGGGGCATCTGCCACATGCAGGCCTATGCCTATGCCAATGGCAGATTGGTATCTGAGGCCGAACTGATGGCCCAGATCGTAAAAACAAAAAACACAGACTCGTAGATGAACCAACCTTTAGCATACGTTCACCCAGGGGCCAAGATTGCCAAAAACGTGGTCATTGAGCCCTTTACCACAATCCATAACAACGTGACCATTGGAGAGGGGACTTGGATCGGTTCCAACGTAACCATCATGGAAGGCGCACGGATCGGCAAAAACTGCAACATTTTTCCGGGAGCCATTATATCTGCCATGCCGCAAGACCTCAAATATCAAGGAGAGGAGACCACCGTACATATTGGCGACAACACCACGATCAGGGAATGCGCCACCATTAACAAAGGCACTTCGGACCGTATGAAAACCGTGATAGGCAACAATTGTCTCATCATGGCCTATTGTCACGTGGCCCATGACTGCGTAGTGGGCGATGGTTGTATTTTCAGCAACAACTCCACTTTGGCAGGACATGTCACGATCGGCACCAACGTAGTGTTGGCCGGAATGGTGGCCGTACATCAATTCGTATCCATTGGTAACCATGCCTTTGTGACCGGGGGATCCTTGGTCCGAAAAGATGTGCCTCCCTATGTGAAGGCAGCAAGGGAACCTTTATCCTATGTGGGGATCAACTCCATTGGGTTGCGAAGAAGAGGTTTTGAAGCGGACAAGATCCGGGAAATCCAGAATATCTACCGAATCCTTTATCAAAAAAACTACAACAATTCACAAGCGGCATCCATTATAGAAGCAGAAATGGAAGCCACCCCGGAGCGTGATGAGATCTTACAGTTCATCAAAGACTCGCAAAGGGGTATCATGAAAGGCTATTTCAGTACAAATTAAATATATGGCAAATACTTCTGATATACGAAAAGGGTTGTGCATCCGATACAACCACGATATCTTCAAGATTATCGAGTTTCTTCATGTGAAACCAGGCAAAGGCCCGGCCTTTGTGCGTACAAAACTAAAAAGTGTGACCACGGGAAAAGTCATTGACAATACCTTTTCCGCAGGACATAAAATAGAGGATGTAAGGGTAGAGACACGTACCTACCAATACTTATATCCAGAGGGTGAAACCTTCCATTTCATGAATACGGAGGACTACAATCAAATCTCCTTGCCAAAGGATTCCCTTGATGCACCTGACCTGCTGAAAGAAGGAGAGGTCGTTACCATAATCTTCAATGCCGAGGATAATAGTCCACTGTCCGTGGAAATGCCAGCCAGCGTTATTCTGGAAGTGATCCATGCCGAACCAGGTGTGAAGGGTAATACAGCGACCAATGCCACAAAACCTGCCACAGTGGAGACCGGGGCCAGAATCAATGTGCCGCTTTTCATCAACGAAGGGGACAAGATAAAGATCGACACCGAAAAAGGTGCCTATCTGGAACGTGCTAAAGAGTAGGGGATGAAATTTCCCAGGACCCATTCATTAAAGGAGATTGCCGAAATCATCGGTTCCGAATTTGTCGGGGACGAAACATTTCCGGTTTTGGGGATGAACGAAATCCATGTGGTGGAAGAAGGAGACATTGTGTTTGTGGACCATCCCAAATACTATGACAAAGCTTTGCAGTCCAGAGCCACCGTGGTGCTCATCAACAAAGAGGTGGAATGTCCCGAAGGCAAAGCACTCTTGGTCTCCGATGACCCCTTTAGGGATTTCAATACATTGACCAAGCACTTCAAACCTTTCGAAAGGGCGAACAGTAACGTTTCGGAAAGTGCGGAAATTGGCGAGGGCACCATCATCCAACCAGGCGCCTTTATTGGCAATCATGTCAAAATTGGTAAGAATTGCGTCGTCCATCCCAACGTCACCATTTATGATGGTTGTGTGATCGGGGACTATGTCACCATTCATGCCAATACCGTTTTGGGGGCAGATGCCTTTTACTATAAAAATCGCCCTGAGGGATTTGACAAATTGTTGTCAGGCGGGAACGTTGTCATTGAAAACAACGTGGATATTGGGGCATCTTGTACCATAGACAGGGGCGTGACCGCAGCAACGACCATCAAGGAAGGGTCCAAACTGGACAATCAGATCCAAGTGGGCCATGATACCATTATCGGAAAAAAATGCCTGATTGCATCCCATGTGGGTATTGCAGGTTGTGTGGTGATCGAGGACGAGGTTACCCTTTGGGGACAGGTCGGGATCACCAGTGGGGCTACCATTGGGAAAAAAGCCGTCATCTTGGCCCAAACAGGAGTAGCCAAATCCTTGGAGGGCGGTAAAACCTATTTCGGAAGTCCAGCCGAGGAAGCACGTGAAAAGCTCAAGCAAATGGCCTCGGTGAAAATGATTCCGGAAATCCTTCAAAAACTCAAAAAGAATTAAAAAATCGATAGATTAAAACCATAGCAAACCGTATTTTTGCACCTATTATAAGTTAAACCTATGAGCGTCTTAGTAAACAAAGATTCAAAAATAATTGTACAAGGATTCACCGGTAGTGAAGGAACCTTTCACGCCGAGCAAATGATCGAATATGGAACCAACGTGGTCGGCGGTGTCACCCCAGGAAAAGGTGGCCAAGAACACTTGGGCAAACCCGTTTTCGACACTGTGGAACAAGCCGTTAAGGAAGTAGGTGCCGACACCACAATTATTTTTGTACCACCAGCGTTTGCTGCGGACGCCATCATGGAAGCTGCCAGTGCAGGTATCAAAGTGATCATTACCATTACGGAAGGTATCCCTGTTGCGGACATGGTAAAGGCCAATGACTATATCAAGGGTATGGACTGTACCTTGATCGGTCCCAACTGCCCAGGTGTTATTACCCCAGGAGAGGCCAAAGTAGGTATCATGCCCGGATTTGTATTCAAAAAAGGAAAAGTGGGCATTGTATCCAAGTCAGGGACCCTTACCTACGAAGCTGCGGACCAAGTAGTGCGCCAAGGTTTGGGGATTACCACCGCCATTGGTATCGGAGGAGATCCCATCATCGGCACCACGACCAAAAAAGCAGTGGAGCTTTTGATCAACGATCCTGAGACCGAATGTGTGGTCATGATCGGGGAAATTGGAGGTCAACTGGAAGCCGAAGCTGCAAGATGGTACAAAGAAAGTGGCAGCAAGAAGCCCATTGTTGGTTTTATTGCAGGGGAAACTGCCCCAGCCGGACGTACCATGGGACACGCCGGAGCCATTGTTGGAGGAAGCGACGACACTGCACAGGCCAAAAAAAGGATTATGCGTGAATGTGGCATCCATGTTGTGGATTCACCCGCAGAAATCGGAGCCAAAGTAAAAGAAGTGGTTGGATAACCAACCGTTAAATCCTATACAAATCCCGTTCAATGCGGGATTTTTTTTCGTCTAAACGTAAAACAACCATTATATTTGGCGGACAACCATTCTAACACAAGGGTTGCATAAAACAAGCCATGACCATTGCGGACAGAAACCAAAATAGTTGATAGGCAAATAGCATCTGACCATTTAAAAACAACTAAATAGCAAGAGATGAAACTTTTGGAAGGGAAAAATGTAATCGTTACCGGGGCAAGCCGGGGAATTGGAAAAGGAATTGCCGAAGTCTTTGCAAAGCACGGGGCCAATGTGGCCTTCACCTATAGTTCCAGCGAGGCACCCGCCTTGGAATTGGAAAAAGAACTCACGGCCATGGGCGTAAAAGCCAAGGCCTACAAGAGCAATGCTGCCAACTATGCAGATTCCGAAGCCCTCGTGGCCCAAGTTCTGGAAGATTTTGACGGCCGTATCGATGTACTGATCAACAATGCGGGCATCACCAAGGACAATTTGTTGATGCGCATGGGCGAAGAGGATTTTGATTCGGTGATCGAAATCAACCTGAAATCCGTTTTCAATATGACCAAGGCCGTTCAGCGTACCATGCTGAAACAGCGCAAGGGATCTATCATCAACATGAGCAGTGTGGTAGGGGTGAAGGGCAACGCCGGACAGACCAACTACGCCGCTTCCAAAGCTGGTATGATCGGGTTCACCAAATCTGTGGCACTCGAACTCGGATCTAGGAACATCCGTTGCAATGCGATTGCCCCCGGTTTTATAGAGACCGAGATGACCGATAAATTGGACGAGAAAACAGTTCAGGGCTGGAGGGATGCCATTCCGTTGAAAAGAGGTGGATCTCCCGAAGATGTGGCGAATGCCTGTCTGTACTTGGCGTCCGATCTTTCCGACTATGTTACCGGACAGGTGCTGAACGTGGATGGAGGTATGCTAACCTAGAATGAATGGAGCTATACACGGTGTTCCTTATTGTTCTTGCCGCGATCATCGCGCTAGGCGTCGTATTTTTTCAATACTACTATAGGAACCCCAAAAAAGGTCCACTTAAGATCATATTGGCCGCATTGAGGTTCATTGCCTTGTTTTGCGGCCTTTTACTTTTGATCAATCCCAAATTCGTGGACAATGATTACTATCTGGAGAAAGCGAACCTGATCCTGATGGTGGACCATTCCACTTCCATGAAAGAGGCCACAACGGAGGGAAATCTTTCTGAGGTCTTGGATAAGATCAAGGATAATTCACAGCTTCAAGATCGTTTTTCCATTCATGGGTTTGGTTTTGGCAGTACAGTTGACCAAACCGACTCCATTGTCTTCAACCAACGGAATACCGATATTTCCAAAGCCCTTTCCACGGCCAATGAGCTTTTTTTGAACGGCACCAATGCAGTCGTCTTGATCACGGACGGCAACCAGACGCTGGGAAGGGATTATGAATACCTTAATTTGGGCGAAAACTTATCCGTAAACCCCATTGTGGTCGGTGACACCACCCAGCATGCGGATATTTCCGTAGGGCTCATCAACAGTAATACCTATGCGTTCCTGAAAAATAAGTTCCCTGTTGAAACCACCATTCGCTACCAAGGTTCTGCAGCGGTCTCCAAAACAGTGACCATTTCCATTAATGGAAACAAGGTCCATCAGCAACGCGTGGAACTGGATGCCCTTAAGAACAGCCAGACCCTGAATACACTCATCGAGGCCCAAAGCGTGGGGATAAAGACCATCAAGGTGGAGGTGGGGGCTTTGGAAAATGAAAAGAACACGGCCAACAACGCAAAGGAAACCGCCATTGAGGTGATTGATGAAAAAACCAACGTGGTGATTGTTTCGGATATGCTCCATCCGGACATTGGAGCACTTAAAAAATCCATTGAGGCCAATGAGCAACGATCCGTCTCCATCACCAAACCCACTGGAACCACCCAAAATTTGGAAGAAGCGGATATTCTGATCTTGTACCAACCCAATAGGAACTTCCGTCAGGTATATGATTTTCTACAAAAATCGAAAACCAATTATTTTACCATAACGGGCAGCAAAACGGATTGGAACTTTTTGAACGGGGTCCAGCAAAGCTTTTCGGTGGATAACAGCCAATCCGAGGAAATCCTGCCCATTTTGAACAATGCCTTCGGAATTTTCGGCCTTGGGGATTTCAATGTGGACGGTTTCCCGCCTCTGGTGGGCAATCTGGGAGATATTGAATTGAAAAAAAGTGGGGAAGTCATTTTGTCCCAACAAATCCGAGGGGTGGAACTGGACAAGCCCTTGTTTTCCATCCTTACCGAAGGAAAGCAGCGAGAGGCAGTGTTGTTCGGGGAAAATAGTTGGCGGTGGCGGGCCCAAACCTATCGGAACGATCAGAGTTTTCAAAAGTTTGATGACTTTATGGGAACCCTGATGGTCTATTTGACCTCCAACGACCAGCGAAGCAGATTGGATGTGGACTATGCACTCGTGTTTGAAAATGCCAGCATGGCCAAGATCAGGGCCACTTATTTTGATGAAGGCTATCAGTTTGACCCCAATGCACGCATTTCCATCCAGATTGAGGGATTGGACAACGATTTCACCCGTGAATCGCCCATGTTGTTGAAAAGCAGCTATTACGAAGTGGACCTTAGCGACCTTGCGTCTGGTGAATACCGATTTACCGTTTCCGTGGAAAGCGAAAATCACAAACGTTCCGGGGTTTTCCGAATTTTGGACTTTGATCCCGAAAAGCAACTTACCTCCTCGGACCATATGAAATTGGGACGCTTGGCTGAAAAAAACAGTGGAGAATTGTACTATTTGGACAATGTGGACGCCTTGGTGAACGACCTAGCATCATCCCAGCGGTTTCTCCCTGTCCAAAAGAGCAGGGAGAATGTGGTATCTTTAATAGATTTCCGTATTTTACTCGGACTGATGGTACTCGTCCTCGCAGCGGAATGGTTCATCAGGAAGTACAATGGATTAATGTAAACAACAAACTCATGGATAAATTACCAAAGATTGCATTGCCTGCCATTGCAGGTGTCATTATTCTCATCATATTCATTTCAAAATCGGCAGTGACCATCGGTTCCGGTGAAGCTGGGGTTTTGTACAAGACCTTTGCCGGAGGTGTCGTCACCGATGAGCCGCCACTGGACGAAGGTTTTCATATTGTGGCCCCTTGGAACAAAGTGTTCATTTATGAGGCCCGTCAGCAGGAAAGGCTGGAAAAAATGAACGTGCTGTCCTCCAACGGATTGGACATCAAACTGGAAGCTTCGGTATGGTTTCAGCCCAGATACAACGAATTGGGCAAATTGCACCAGGAAAAAAGCGAACAATATGTAGATCGTGTGCTGTTGCCCGCTATCCGATCCGCTGCCCGTAGCGTGGTGGGACGATACACCCCGGAACAACTCTATTCCAGCAAGCGGGATGCCATTCAACAGGAAATTTTTGAGGAGACCCAGAAAATAGTGGAGGACCAATACATCCAGCTCAACGAAGTGTTGGTAAGGGACGTGACCCTGCCGCCAACCATCAAGGACGCCATTGAACGTAAATTGAAACAGGAACAGGAATCCTTGGAATACGAATTCCGGTTGGTGACCGCCCAAAAGGAAGCCGAAAAGGTACGGATTGAAGCCCAAGGTAAGGCGGACGCCAATCAAATATTGAGCGCATCCCTGACGGATAAAATATTAAAGGACAAGGGAATTGAAGCAACTTTGAAACTTGCCCAGTCGCCAAATGCCAAAGTGGTCGTAGTGGGATCGGGCGATGATGGGCTCCCCCTTATTTTGGGAAATAACTAAATTCCCCTTTTTTGATAAAAAAATATGTTCTACATTTGACACGTAATGAGAAATAACACTGTACATCATCACCATTTTTATACTTGCCCTCAAGCGAGATAGAAGTGTATTGTTGTAACTAAAATATATTCTAACCCGTTTGAGAAATCAAGCGGGTTTTGTTTTTATGCCCATTTGGTTTCTTGAACATAACAGTTGAACTAATGACAAAAATTCGGATTGCTGTACAAAAAAGCGGTCGCTTGAACGAGGATTCCCTTCAGATCTTGAAGGATTGTGGTATTTCCATCGATAATGGAAAGGACCAATTAAAGGCCACCGCCAGAAACTTTCCTTTGGAAGTCTTCTATCTGCGGAACGGGGACATTCCCCAATATTTAAGGGATGGGGTAGTGGACATTGCCATCATCGGGGAAAATGTATTGGTGGAAAAAGGCAATGACATTGCCGTGGCGGAAAAACTGAATTTTTCCAAATGTCGCGTATCCCTTGCAGTACCCAAAGGGGTCAAGTACAATTCGGTCAAGGATTTTGAAGGAAAGAAGGTCGCCACCTCATACCCGCACACGGTGAACGAATACCTCAAATCCAAAGGGATCACTGCCGACCTGCACCTGATCAATGGATCGGTGGAAATAGCCCCCAACATTGGTTTGGCCTATGGTATTTGTGATATCGTGTCCAGTGGCAGTACCCTGTTCAAGAACAATTTGAAGGAAGTAGAGGTGATTTTGCAAAGTGAGGCCGTACTGGCCGTTTCACCCAAAATATCCGAGGAGCGCAAAGAAATCCTGAAAAAAATGCAGTTCAGGATCCAATCCGTGCTCCAGGCCAGACAGAACAAATACATTCTGCTGAACGCCCCAAACGACAAACTGGACGAAATCATTTCCATTTTGCCCGGAATGCGTAGCCCCACAGTATTGCCCCTGGCAGAAGAGGGTTGGAGCTCCGTTCACTCCGTGATCACCCGGGATACTTTCTGGGAGGTCATTGATGAACTGAAGCAAGCCGGTGCCGAGGGTATCTTGGTCTGTCCTATCGAAAAAATGGTCCTTTAGTTTTTGAAGATGGAAACACCCTACACCATACAATGGATTCCGCAGGAAAAACTCAAGGACATTTTGCCCTTGGCGTATATCCTCAATAGAGAAAAAATTCCCCTGGCGGTGTTGGAAAATCGATTAACTGAAATGATCCCGATGGGCTATAAATGCATTGGGGTGTATGACCAAGAGGAATTGATCGGCATTTGTGGGGTATGGGTATTGAACAAACTCTATGCAGGCAAGCATGTGGAACCAGACAATGTAATGATTGCACCAAACTATCAAGGAAAGGGTATCGGTCAGCTTATGATGGACTTTTTGTTCGTCTATGCCAAAGAGATCGATTGTGAAACGGCAGAGGTGAACTGCTATGCAGAGAACACCAGAGGAAAGAAGTTTTGGGAGACCCATGGATATGTCCCCTTAGGCTATCACATGATAAAAAAATTGAAAAATGAACAGAGTCAATAACCCCAAAAGAGAAGACTGGCCCGAGATACTCAGACGGCCAACCCAAACGGTGGCCGATATTGAGAAGATCGTAGAGTCCATTTTTGAGGAGGTGCAAACAAATGGTGATGGGGCCATCAAAAAGTATACAGACCAGTTTGACCGGGTCCAATTAGATACCTTTTTGGTGACAACAGCGGAAATCGAAACGGCAATCGAATCGGTTCCATCCGAATTGAAAAAAGCCATTTCCTTGGCAAAATCCAACATAGAAAAATTCCATGCCGACCAAAGAACAACCAAGGTGGAAATGGAAACCATGCCCGGGGTAAGGTGTTGGCAAGAAAAGAGACCCATCCAAAAAGTGGGGCTATACATTCCCGGTGGCACAGCACCCCTGTTCTCGACCATTTTGATGTTGGCTGTTCCCGCAAAATTGGCGGGTTGTGGAGAAATCATTTTGTGTACGCCGCCGGACAAAAAGGGAAACATAAACCCGACCATCCTCTACGCTGCACAACTGTGTGGAGTGACAAAAATATTTAAAGTAGGTGGTATTCAGGCTATTGCAGGGATGGCGTTCGGAACGGAAACCATTCCCAATGTGTTCAAAATATTTGGCCCTGGGAACCAGTTTGTAACGGTGGCAAAACAATTGGCCACTAAATATGGAGTTGCCATCGATATGCCAGCCGGACCGAGCGAGCTTTTGGTTGTAGCAGATAATTCTGCCAACCCTGCCTTTGTGGCTTCGGATTTGTTGAGCCAAGCAGAGCATGGGACCGATAGTCAAGTCATGCTGGTTTCCACGTCGAAAAAGTTGATTAATGCCGTGGAACAAGAAATTGAATCGCAGATCAAAGAATTACCCAGAGTAGCTATTGCAGAAAAATCGATTGCGAACAGCAAGCTCATCTTGGTGCAGAATGATGAAACAGCCATCGATTTGATCAATGACTACGGCCCGGAACATTTTATTGTCTGTGTTGAAAATGAGGATTTTTACCTCCAGAACATCCAAAATGCCGGTTCCGTTTTCATCGGTAATTATACTCCAGAAAGTGCTGGTGATTATGCTTCTGGGACGAACCATACGCTGCCTACGAACGGCTATGCCAAACAATACAGTGGGGTAAATCTGGACAGTTTTATGAAAAGCATGACCTTTCAAAAAATATCCAAAGAAGGAATGGAAGCCATAGGTCCTTCCATTGAATTGATGGCGGATGCCGAAGGATTACAGGCCCATAAAAATGCGGTGACGCTTCGCTTAAATGCAATAAAACCAAACTAAATATAAGGTCGAAAACAGTCGCGACCTCAAGAATATGACTAAAACCTTCAATATAAATAACATCGTCAGGGAATCTGTAAAGGCCCTAAAACCGTACTCTTCGGCACGGGATGAGTATGTTTCCGATGGATCTACCATGATTTTTTTGGATGCCAATGAAAATCCATTCGAAAATGGGGTCAACCGCTATCCCGATCCGTACCAAAGGAGCTTAAAAGCGGTGCTTGCCGAACAAAAAGGGGTGTCCGAAAGCAACATGCTTTTGGGCAATGGCAGCGACGAAGTGTTGGATTTAATCTACAGGGCCTTCTGTGAGCCCAACCAAGACAATATCATCACCTTGCCGCCAACATATGGCATGTACAAAGTACTTGCAGGGATCAATGCCGTGGAAAACAGGGAAGTGTTGTTGAACAAGGATTTTGAACCCGATGTTCTAGCCATTTTATCGGCTGTGGATAAAAACACCAAACTGATTTTCATTTGTTCTCCCAACAATCCAACCGGTAATTCCTTTAAAAAGGAATATGTGGAAGAACTATTGGAATCCTTCAACGGGCTGGTAGTTATTGACGAAGCGTATATCGATTTTTCAGAGCAGGAAAGTTGGTTGAACAGTTTGAACAACTATCCCAACCTGATCGTAACCCAAACTTTGTCCAAAGCCTATGGCCTGGCTGGAATTCGATTGGGCATTTGCTACGCTTCGGAAGAGATCATTGCCATTCTGAACAAGATTAAACCACCTTACAATGTCAACCAATTGACCCAGCAAAAAGCGTTGCAACGTGTTCTGAATGAAGATGCCGTGCAACAGGAAGTGGTTCAAATTTTGGAGGAACGGGCAAATCTGGAAAAGGCTTTACAGGAATTGGACTTTGTGGAGCAATTATATCCCTCCGATGCCAATTTTGTGCTGGCCAAGGTCGATGATGCCGACAAGCGATATCGGCAATTGCTCGAGAAACATGTGGTGGTGCGAAACCGCAGCACCCAACCCCTGTGCGAAAACACATTACGGTTTACAGTGGGGACACCAACCGAAAACAAAGCATTGATAGCCATTTTAAAGCAACTATAACCATGGGTAAAAAAGTATTATTCATCGATCGTGATGGGACCATCATCAAGGAAACCGTTGATGAGCAGATAGATTCCTTTGAAAAATTGATCTTTTATCCGAAGGCATTCACCTATTTGGGGAAAATCGCCAAGGAACTGGATTATGAACTGGTCATGATTACCAATCAAGATGGTTTGGGTACCGACATTTTCCCAGAGAACACCTTTTGGCCCGTACAGAATTTCATCGTCAACTCCTTTGAAGCGGAAGGGGTGGTTTTCGATAATGTCTTTATCGACAAAACCTTCGCAAAAGACAATGCCCCAACACGTAAACCAGGAACCGGAATGCTCACAGCTTACTTTTCGGAAGACTACGACCTAGCCAATTCCTTTGTGATCGGGGATCGTTTGACCGATGTGGAATTGGCCAAAAACCTTGGGGCCAAAGGTATCTACATCAATGACGAAACCCATTTAGGAACCGGGGAGATCACCGTAAAACGGGAAGAATTAGATTCCTACATCGCCTTGGAGAGCAACGATTGGGAAAAGATCTATGAGTTCCTGAAACTGGAGAACCGCGTTGCCGAGATCAGTAGAAAAACCAACGAAACGGACATTCAAATCAAGTTAAACTTGGATGGTACTGGTAAAAGTGACATCAAGACCGGATTGGCCTTTTTTGATCATATGTTGGACCAATTGGCACGCCACGGACAAATGGATTTGACCATTAAGGTAGATGGAGATCTGGAGGTGGACGAACACCACACCATTGAAGATACTGCCATTGCTTTGGGCGAAGTGTTTGCCAAAGCGTTGGGCAACAAATTGGGCATTGAACGCTATGGGTTTTGTCTGCCCATGGATGATTGCCTGGCACAGGTCGCCATAGATTTTGGAGGAAGGAACTGGCTGATTTGGGATGCCGACTTCAATAGGGAAATGATTGGTGAAATGCCCACGGAAATGTTTTATCATTTCTTCAAATCGTTCACGGACGGAGCCAAAGCCAATTTGAATGTAAGAGCAGAAGGTACCAATGAGCATCATAAAATCGAAGCCATATTCAAGGCCTTTGCGAAATCCATCAAAATGGCAGTAAAACGGGATGTGGAGAAAATGGTATTGCCATCAACAAAAGGAATGCTCTAAAAGTTGGAAGTACCAAACTCGAAGTACGAAGGTCGATGAAAAAAGATTTAAAAGATAGGAGCAGAGCATTTAGCGTAAATTTTCTTCTATAAAAACAGCAAGAACCAATGGTAAGTAATAGTATAGGTAAACAAGTTCGTACTTCGTACATCAAACTTTGTACTTTATGAAGATAGTCATCATCGATTACGGCGCAGGAAACATCCAAAGCATCATCTTTGCCATGAAGCGGTTGGGGTATGATGCGGTGTTGTCCCATGATGCCGAGGAAATCCAAGAAGCGGACAAGGTAATCTTTCCGGGAGTGGGAGAGGCCAGTTCGGCCATGGCAAAATTAAGATCCAGTGGATTGGATACCATCATCCCGACATTAAAACAACCCGTTTTGGGCATTTGTTTGGGCATGCAGCTCATGTGCCGTTCCTCCGAGGAAGGAAACACAGAGGGGCTTGGCATTTTTGACCTTGATGTGAAGAAATTCTCGAATAACGTAAAGGTACCACAGATCGGTTGGAACCAAATCACCAATCTGAAAACCGATTTGTTCAAGGGGATTCCTGAAAAATCCTACATCTATCTGGTACATAGTTTTTACGCCCCATTGGACAAGGAAACCATTGCCAGTGCTGAATACGGATTGGAATATAGCGCCGCCCTTCAAAAAGACAATTTTTATGGGGTACAGTTTCACCCCGAAAAGAGTAGTGACATAGGCAGTACCATTTTAAACAATTTTCTAACGTTTATTTAGATGGAATTCTACATTTCTGAGAATAAGGATAGGTTGGACATCGAAAAAGTCCATAAAGAAATCAAGGCCACCTATTGGGGCGGATACAGAAGTCCGGAAGAAACCAAGCGAACCATTGATAACAGCATTTGCTTTGGACTTTTCAATTCTGATGACGAACAGATAGGTTTTGCCCGATTGTTGACCGATTCCGTGGTATTCGCGTACATCATGGACGTGGTGATATTTGACCCCTACAAAGGTCGGGGATTGGGTAAAATGCTGATCAAGCACATCATGGACAGACCCGATGTACAAACTGTAAAAACGGTTGCGCTAAAAACGAAGGATGCCCACACCTTATATGAGGCATTCGGTTTTGAAAGAGTAGGTAATTCAGAAATGTGGTTGGCCATCGACCGCGCAAAATATGATTAAGGTATGAGGTTGATTCCGGCCATAGACATTATCGAGGGGAAATGCGTGCGCCTTTCCAAGGGGGATTATGGGACCAAAAAAATCTATAATGAAAACCCGTTGGAAGTTGCCAAACAGTTTGAATCGCACGGTATCCAACACCTTCATTTGGTAGATCTGGATGGTGCAAAATCCAAACACATCGTCAACCATAAGATATTGGAGCGCATTGCCTCCCAAACTAGCCTAAAAATTGATTTTGGAGGAGGTCTAAAATCGGACGAAGACTTAAAAATTGCCTTTGAAAGTGGAGCTTCCCAAATTACGGGTGGTAGCATCGCCGTGAAGGACAAGGACACCTTTTTGGGTTGGTTGCAGACCTATGGTCCCGAAAAAATCATTCTGGGGGCCGATGCGAACAACGAAAAAGTGGCAGTTTCGGGCTGGCTGGAAGAATCCGAGCAGGAATTGGTTCCGTTTATCCTGCATTATCAGCAGGAAGGCATTCAGTATGTAATTTGTACGGACATCAGCAAAGATGGGATGTTGCAAGGGCCTTCTTTCGATTTGTACCAAAAAATCCTGTCCCAATCGGCAACAGGTTTGAAATTGATCGCCAGCGGGGGCATTTCAGCCTTTGACGAACTTCCCGAACTGGCCGAAATTGGGTGCGAGGGGACCATTATTGGCAAGGCCATTTATGAAAATAGAATCAGTTTAAAGCAATTGGAACAATTTATTCTTGAAAATGGATAAGGAAAAAGAACTTCAAGATGAACTGACTTGGAACGTGGGCTATCGAATGAACGAGAGCCTTCGCATGATCAAAATCTGCTTGGATAAATTGCCCGAGGACAAAATTTGGCAGAAACCAAACGAGTCCAGCAACAGCATTGGGAATTTGATGCTGCATTTGTGTGGCAACATCACACAATATGGAATCGCTTCCATCAAAAATGAAGAAGACAATCGCAAGCGCGACGAGGAATTTGAAGCCACATCAGGGTATACCAAAGCGGAACTGATCCAAAAACTGTCCGACACCATTGACGAGGCCAAAAGGGCATTTTATGAGGCGCCCTTAGATGAACTACTGCGCAAGAGATTTGTGCAGGGATTCAACTTTTCAGGGGTGGGGAACATCATCCATGTTACGGAACACCTGTCCTACCACACTGGGCAGATTGCGCTTTGGACCAAATTATTGGAAAACAAAGATTTGGGGTTTTATGATGGAGTGGATCTTAATGTGAAAAACGAATAACGTCATGCCGAACCTGTTTCGGCATCGCATAGGAATGGAGCAAAGTTTTGTTTACATCATGACCAATACGTACAGAACAACATTTTATATTGGGGTGACATCTAATTTAACCAAAAGGGTAGTGGAACACCAAGAAGGAAGTGGTTCAAAGTTTACTAAAAAGTACAATCTGACAGATTTGGTGTATTTTGAAGTTTTCTCGGATATTGATCAAGCAATTGCAAGGGAAAAACAATTGAAGAACTGGCACCACGATTGGAAAATTAATTTGATTAAAGAACAAAATCCAACATTAAAAATATTGGATTACTAAAGTGAGACCCTGAAACAAGTTCAGGGTGACGATTGACATTCAAAGATAGTTTTCGAAGAAAACGTCATGCCGAACTTGTTTCGGCATCACATAACATAAATTAAAATCAAACAAGACCCTTATTTTATGCTAGGGTGACGATAAATTATGCTTACAAAACGAATCATTCCCTGTTTGGATATCAAGAACGGACGCACCGTTAAGGGTGTCAATTTTGTGGACCTTCGGGATGCAGGTGATCCCGTGGAATTGGCTTCCATTTATGCCAAGGAGGGTGCGGATGAGTTGGTGTTTTTAGATATTTCCGCTACAGAGGAAAAGCGTAAGACCTTGGCCGAACTGGTCTATCACGTGGCAGAGACCATCAACATACCATTTACGGTGGGCGGGGGTATTTCTTCCGTGGAAGATGTGGATATTTTGCTCAAGAACGGTGCCGACAAAGTTTCCATCAACTCTTCAGCGGTAAAAAGACCAGAACTCATCAACGAGTTGGTGGCGAAATTTGGTTCGCAATGCATTGTGGTCGCCATCGATGCCAAACAGGTTGAAGGCGATTGGAAAGTACACTTGGTTGGAGGAAAAGTTCCAACCGAAATCAATCTATTTGATTGGGCCAAAGAAGTGGAAGAACGAGGAGCAGGCGAAATTCTGTTTACTTCGATGGACCATGATGGTACCAAAAATGGGTTTGCCAATGAAACCTTGGCGAAATTATCGGAATTGGTGAACATTCCCATCATTGCATCGGGAGGTGCAGGGACCATTTCCCATTTTACCGATACCTTTGTAGAAGGAAAAGCGGATGCCGCCTTGGCAGCCAGTGTCTTCCATTTCAAGGAGATTGAAATACAAGATTTAAAGAATGAATTGAAGAAGGAAGGGATTCCTGTAAGAACATAGTTGATGGTCACATCGAGCTGTCATCCTGAACGTTGGTTACTGAGCGTAGTCGAAGTAAGTCGAAGGAGCTGTCGAGATGTGGCATTCAAAAACAATAGCGTATGAAAATAGATTTCGACAAAAACCCAGAAGGCCTTGTACCGGCCATCATCCAAGATGCGAAGACCAAAAATGTGCTCATGCTGGGATATATGGACCAAGAAGCATTCGATACTACCCAAAAAACGGGAAAAGTGACTTTTTTCAGTCGTTCCAAGCAACGGCTTTGGACCAAAGGCGAGGAAAGTGGCCATTTCTTGAACCTGGTCGACCTAAAGGTCGATTGCGATAATGATACCCTTTTGGTCAGCGTAAACCCAGTCGGGCCCACCTGTCACAAAGGAACGGATACGTGTTGGGCGGAAGATAATGCACAAGCTTATGGCTTTTTGTCCACTTTGGAAAACATCATCGAATCCCGAAAAAATGATCCCGACAATCCAGATAGCTACGTGGCATCCTTGTTCCGAAAAGGCATCAATAAAATAGCCCAAAAAGTAGGGGAGGAAGCCGTAGAGACCGTTATTGAGGCCAAGGACAACGACGACGACCTTTTCCTGAATGAAAGTGCCGACCTATTGTTCCACTACCTTATATTGTTGAAGGCCAAGAACTTTAAGCTTAGTGACGTGGTCAATATCCTGGAGGAGCGACACTGACCACGCCAATGATTCAATCTTTTTTGGTGAGATGGGAAGCCCCGGACAGCTCACTTTTCAATATCGTGGCATCACCTTTGTAATTTAAGGTGCTGGCGCCTGAGGCCTTCACACTAAGGGTTTCGTCCACGGAGAGAAATGCGGTACTGGCACCCGAAAGGTCAATGTCCAAATTGGAAATGTCCAACCCAAAATCCAATAGGTCGCTACTCCCTGAAAGCTCCGCATCCAAAAACGAAACGCTCCCGGACACATCAATGGAAGAAGCACCATCAAGGTCCACCTCCAATCGCTCGGCAATCACTTCCCCACTGAAATCTGAAGCCCCGGAAACCTCAATGGTACCGTCCTGAACATCCCACACATTTTCCAAGGTCAGTCTGGACGCCCCGCCCAAACGAAATGCAGAAAGATCCGAGGTGGTGATGTAAGCATTCCTAACGGCCTTACCTTGTATGGAAGTATGGCTTTTCAAACGGATGACCAGCTCGTCCCCGTCTTTTTCGACCACAATTTTTTCATGAAGATTGTCATTGGCCGCAATACGGATTTCTTCTTCAACTTCGGAAAAATTGACATACACTTGGAATGCATCGGAAACCCGCAACCTACTATAACCCTCAATGTCATGGTATACAGAGGTCACCTCGCCATGGGCGTGGATGGTATCGTGGTCACAGGAAGAAAAAAGGGTCAATAGCGCAATGAGCAGTGTGGCACTGATTCGTGTTTTCATTTTTGATTGTTTTTTGATTGATGTGATGACTATTTGAAAATCTACCGATTGATGGATGGGACGGAGACCCATTGAAATGGAATGGCCGACCAGCCTTTTTTTCCATTTTGTGTGAATACTTGTTCGTTTTTTGAAAAGACCCGTAAGGTGTTGATCGGATGGTGGAAGCGATTGAAATTTCCCATCAGTCCAATTGTTTTCGATAACGGTTACGGCCCATGTTGAAGACTCCCAGTTTTACACCGATTCCTCCCGAAAAACCATTGAGGCGTTCTATCGGACTTTGTGCGAGGTCAATCTTACTGGTCATTCTGTACCGCACCCCCGCTTCCAATTGGACATATCGGGACACATTGAACAGAACATTCATGCCGGGTTCCAGTACAAATATGGCGTCGATATCATCATCGTCAAGGTCCACATTTTCATCCCTTCGTACAGCGTCATGGTCCACATAGCCCATCCCGCCACCGCCAATCAGCAATGGAAACGACAGACTCACTCTTGACTTTCCAAAAAGAATGGGTTCCAAATGCAACCCTCCATATACGGCAACAATATCATCGTTGTTGACTGTTCGTGGGTTGAAAATATCCTGCTCGGAATACAGAATGTTGGCCATAAAACCGACCTCGAACTGACGGTTGGCCACATAGGCCACTTTGAGTCCCCCGATGTAGGTATCCTCGCCCTCAATTTCCCCAAAATAGGTAGACAGGCCCAAATAGACCCCATGTACCACGTTCTTGCGATCGTTGAAAGTGATGTATTCCCCATCATTGTCTTGGGCAAAGCCCAAAAGGCCCCAAAGTAGAAAAAGTAGGGGCAATGCCGTTTTTTGATTGATCATGTGCATGCAATTTTTGATTGA
Source organism: Flagellimonas amoyensis (assembly GCF_003058265.1). GTDB lineage: Bacteria > Bacteroidota > Bacteroidia > Flavobacteriales > Flavobacteriaceae > Flagellimonas > Flagellimonas amoyensis. The sequence continues at coordinate 63,845 of NZ_QBUK01000013.1, read as the reverse complement.
TTTTTTTTAAAAGACAATACAATTGCCAAAAGGTTGCACCCAATTGGTATTTTTTAATCGTTCAATGTTACAATTCCCTTTTGGCCTTGAATGGAAATGCTTCCTTTTTTGTCCGATCCATAAGTTGCCTCGATCTTTCGGAGCCTGCGTCCCTTGTCCAGCATTTCGGAGTCGACATTCTCAAAGGATTTGGGCAAGCGTACCATCCCTTCCTCCAAGGTAGCCGTAAAACGATGCGAAAAATTGGCAACGGACAGCGTAATATCTGCCGATTCCTGTTCTATGGTGATTTCTGCGGATGGGTTGGTGATCCCAAATAGGCGAAAATCCACAATCTTCAACTTCAGGTCCACTTCCTGCGCCAATCGGTCCAACTTGAACGTGGTGAATTCCATACTCCCGTACAAGGTACCTGCCTCACTCACCGTAATATTGTCTTTGTTGGAATAGATTTCCAATGAACTCACCGCGTGGATATTGATTTCGGTTCCATCACTGCGTAAGCGCAGACTTTTGGAATTTTCCATGTCAAGTTCACCGTTCTTTAGGTCCAGATCGGCATAGTTCAGGTCTTTGGCCCTAATTTTCCCGTACTTCAGGACAATGTTTGCCTTATTCAGGTTTTCCCCGATCCACAGGTCTCCATGCTCTATCAAAGCGGTCAAAGGGCCGTTGCAATTTTCCAATATCACATCCCCGAAGCGATTGGTGATCTTTAACCCGGCTTTTGCGGGGAGATACACTTCATAATCGATCTGCACATGGCTGCGGTCAAAATCGATGGGATTGTTCCGGTTGAAAAAGTCGGCGAACCAGCCCGTATTCTTATTGGATATTTCGGAAACAATGGAAACATAACCGTTGTTCGCCTTCATCTCGGGACTGATGCGCTGCAACAGCTCTTGTGCATTTTCCTTTTTGCGATGGTTGACCGTGATGGAAACTGTTACGGCGACCTTGTTCTGGTCCCATCCCTTCAAGGTCACATTCCCATATTTGTTCTCCAAGTGCAACTCACCGGCACCCGTCAACGGAAAACTCTTCTCTATGGTCTTATATACCTTCTCCTGAGCTTTTCCCACATACACCGAGAACAGCATCAGCACCATCCACAGTGCTTTTTTATAATGTGTACCCATAATCATCATCCACTTTTTTAGAATCGTTCAACTGCCGTAATAAATTCTCAATGAGCTCAATGCGCTTTTTGTAATTGCCCACAATGGCTTCCAACACACGCTCGTTGTCAAGGTTCTTTTGCATTTCTTTCTTCAGGACATCATATTCAGCGTCCAGTTCATCCATGAAGGACAGGAATTCGGCCTTGTCATCCTCGGTGAGTCTGGGATTGTTCTTCACCAACTGGACTTGATAGGAGACCAGGTCCTTGTAATACATGTCTATTTCCATCAATTCTTTGGAAGCATATTGGGTGTGGTCCGCTCCTTGGCCCAATCCCTTCAGCCAGATAAATGAGGTAAGGCCCACCAAGAGCAACACGGAAGCCGCTATTTGGACCATGGGCCTTCTCCAGAGGGGAACCACTTTTGGCTCTTCCTGTTTCAGGTCAGCTGCGATCTTGGCCCACATTTTGGCCCTGTCCGCCCTGTGTTCGTCAAACTGATCCGCATTCTGCCTGATATGTTTTTCAAAATTGTCCATTACAATTCATTGATGATTTCCAATAATTTTTTCTTGGCCCTGTGGTATTGGGATTTGGATGTGCTGGTGGATATACCCAATATTTCCCCAATTTCCACATGATCATATCCTTCAATCAAATACAGATTGATGATCTCCCGATAACCGTCCGGGAGTAGGGCAATGCCCTTTTTCACTTTTTTGATGTCCGTTGCCTCCGCCTCCACGGGCTCCTCATCCGCCAAATGGAACTCGTGTGCCTCCATGGGCACCACGGATATCCGTTTGGTCTTCAGATGGTTGATGCTTTTGTTGATGACAATGCGTTTGAGCCAGGCACCAAAACTACTTTCGTACTTGAAGTTGTCCAGGTTCTTGAAGGCATCCACAAAACTGTCCTGCACAATATCCTCCGCATCTTCCGTATTGCCCAAAAACCGTAGCCCCACGTTGTACATGGCATCCACATAGTAGGAATACAGCTCATACTGCGAGCTGGTACTGCCTGCTTTGCACTGTTCCACTATGGATCTATGCGTAAAACGGATATCTGTTTCCAATGGCTTAGGTTGATGCCTTGTTTGAGCTAAAGACAAATGAACGGACAAAAGGTTGCACCTGAATGAAAAAAAGTTTTTCAAAGTATCAAAAAAGATAGAAATAACGAAATCCGTGCAACCCTTCATTTCCTGATTTGTCTATGGAGATGAACATTAAAAATCACCATCATCAAAACTTCAAAAAATGAACAGAAGAACGCAATTGGGACAAGCAGCCCAAAACACCTTATGGCTGCTGTGGCTTTTCCTTTTGGGTTGTGCGCAGGCCATGGGGCAGGACAGCCACACCGTAAGTGGGACCATTACCGACAAAAGCAACGGGGAAACCCTTTTTGGGGCTTCGGTGCTCTTGGGAGGGACCACGATCGGTGGAGTAACCAATGAATATGGTTTTTATTCCATCACGGCCCCGGCCGGGGAATACACCCTTAGGATTTCCTATATGGGCTACAATGAGATTCAGATGAAGATCAACTTGGTCCAAGACCTGAAAAACGATGTGGAAGTTTCCGAATTCTCCACTGAACTGGACGAAGTCGTGGTCACCGCGGACGAACCGGAACGAGCCTTATTGGGCAAGCCCGAAATGAGCGTGGTGAAGATGAACATGGGTACCGTCAAGCAAATGCCCGTAGTGCTCGGGGAAGTGGATGTGCTGAAATCCCTACAGATGTTGCCTGGCGTCACCAACAATGGGGAAGGTACAGGAGGTTTCCATGTTAGGGGAGGGGCACAGGACCAAAACCTGGTATTGCTCGATGAGGCCATCATCTACAATACTTCGCACATGTTCGGTTTCTTTTCGGTGTTCAATGCAGACGCCATCAAGGACGTGAAACTCTACAAGGGAGGCATCCCGGCCCGTTTTGGGGGTAGGGTCTCCTCGGTATTGGACATCCGTCAAAAGGATGGGAACAACAAAAACTTTGCCCTTACAGGGGGTATAGGGGTCATCTCCAGCAGGCTAACGGCCGAAGGGCCTCTTTTTGGCGACAAGGGTTCTTTTTTGGTTGCCGGTCGTCGTTCCTATGTGGATCTATTGCTCAAAGCTGCAGGGGAAGAAAATAGTGTCAGTTTTTACGACCTGAACCTCAAGACCAATTATGCCATCAATACCAATAACAAACTTTTTCTGAGTGGTTATTTTGGTAGGGATGCCTTTAAACTGGGCAGCAGTTTTGATAGCAGCTACGGCAATGCTTCGGGCAACCTCCGTTGGAACCACATCTTCAATGATCGTTTGTTTTCCAATCTTTCCGCTATTTGGAGTCGATATGACTATGACCTGGAGTTTGCCCAGGATGAATTTGAATGGGTTTCTTCCATCACCAATTACAACCTTAAGTATGACTTCAAATATTATTTGAGCGATGCCTTCAACCTGGATTTTGGAGTCAATGGCATTTACTATGATTTTGACCCCGGGGAAGTGAACCCAACAGCCGATACATCTCCGGTAAACCCATTGAAATTGGACCAAAAAAGGGCATTGGAAAGTGGCATCTACATCAACGCAGAGCATAAACTGACCCCCAGCCTGACCCTACAGTATGGTATGCGGTACAGTGCCTTTTCACGCTTGGGCGGACAGCCCATCTCCGAATATGCGAACGGGCAACCGGTGGTGTACAATTCCCTGCTGGATATTTATGAACGAGGCGAGGCCATAGGGGAAACGGAGTATGCCAAAAGCGAGACCATCAAGACATTCGGTAATCTTGAGCCTAGGGTTTCCTTGGCCTATCTACTCAATGAGGATTCGTCCATCAAGGCCGGATATTCTAGAACGGCACAGTACATTCACTTGCTATCGAACACTTCGTCGGTGACCCCATTGGATGTTTGGACGCCCAGTGGCCCTTTTATCAAACCGCAGTTGTCCAACCAATATGCCTTGGGCTATTTCCGCAACTTTTTGGACAAGGCCTATTCCTTGGAAGTGGAAACCTATTACAAAACAGTGGACAACCGAATCGATTATATAGATGGGTCTGACCTGATCGGCCAGAACACCATAGAAACCGAAATTTTGAATGGCGAAATGCGTGCCTATGGACTGGAACTGCTACTTCGCAAGAATGAAGGTGATTTTACAGGGTGGATTGCCTATACGCTTTCCAAATCAGAACAGCGGACCTTGGGAGGGACTGCGGGAGGTCCGGGCATCAACAATGGCGACTGGTACAATTCCGCTTTTGACCGAACCCACGATATATCCGTTTCCGGGGCCTATCAGTTGAACGATCAATGGAGCTTTGGGACCAATTTGGTCTTTCAAACGGGAAGACCAGTGACCTATCCCAATGGACAATATGTGTACGAAGGTCTGTCCATAGCCACCTATGCACCTCGGAATTCCGACCGGTTGCCAGCCTATCACCGAATGGACGTTTCCGTGAACTACAAACCTCGGAAATATGAGAACAAGCGTTTCAAAGGGGAATGGGTGCTCAGCATCTATAACCTCTACAACCGAAAAAATGCAGCATCGATTTCCTTTGGCCAAAATTTGGAGACCGGGGCCAACCAAGCTACCCGAACAGCCATTTTTGGTATTGTTCCCTCATTGACCTACAACTTTAAATTCTAAACTATGAAAGCAATTAAAAAAATCATATTTGCCGTGATCATCATCGTTTTTGCCTCGTGCGAGGACGTGGTAGATGTAGAGGTCCAAGATGGTCCCACACGATTGGTAGTGGAAGCATCCTTGAATTGGGAAAAGGGAACCGCGGGGGACCAACAGACCATCCGTTTGAGTGAGTCCACTCCATTTTTTGGCACGGGAACCAACACGCAAGTCACTGGTGCCTCTGTGGTTGTGACCAATGATTCAAGCGGCGATGAATTTGTCTTTGTGGACCAAGGGAACGGGGAATATCTTTCCACGACTTTTGAGCCTATTTTGGATCAATCCTATTCCTTACGCATAGAGCACGAAGGAGAGGTGTATACAGCCACCGAGACCATGACCTCCGTGACCGACATCACCGACATTTTTCAAAACCGAGAGGAAGGGTTCAATGACGAGGAATTGGAAGTCCATGTGGTATTTAACGATCCCGAAGAGGAAGGGAATAACTATCTCTTCAAGTTTCACCGGGAGGGTGATCTGCTGCCAAGTCTGGAAGTGGGCGAGGACAGGTTCTTGAACGGAAATGAGATAGATTGGTGGTTCGAAATCGAAGAGGACGAAGATGAAAACATAGAACCTTTTCAGCCCGGAGATGTATTGCAGATTGAAATGTATGGGATTTCACGTCCCTATTACGACTACATCAAGATCTTGGTCGAACAATTGGGCGGCACGGGTCTTTTTGAGTCTACCCCGGTGACGGTTCGGGGAAATTGTGTCAATGAGACAAATCCGGAGAACTATGCCTTTGGATACTTCAGGTTGACCGAGGTGGTAAAGGCCAGTTACACCTTTGTGGAAGAATAGTTTAGGTTGGCTTGATGCCGAAGCGTCGGGTTTCTAGGGCCCGGCGCTTTTTTTATGCCTGCGTTAAGATTTTTCTAAAGCAACGGCCCTTACATAGAAATGTCTTAATTTTATGTAATGGCTATGAACACAAGAAAAGGGTTTCGTTTTACTACCTACGAAGCTCCCGATCAAACCCCGTTCGAAAAACTCTTCGAGATTTTTCAGGAACTTGTCACACACACCTCGGGTGATGTGGAGGAAGCCTTGGACTGGCTCCGAGAATTGGACAAGGAATACGAACTTACCGATGACGATTACACCATCGACGATTTTATAGAAGACCTCAAGGCCAAAGGATACATCCGTGAAGAATTTGACATGGATGGGGAAAAAGGCGGTGATGGGGAAGAAGGTGATGAAAAAGGCGGTGGCGGAAACCTTTCCATTACGGCCAAACTGGAACGCATGTTGCGACAGCGTGCTTTAGATCAAATCTTTGGAAAGATCAAAAGAAGCGGCTCCGGGAACCACAAGACCGGAAAATCGGGCAGGGGAGATGAGCATACAGGCGAGTTTCGGGAATACCGTTTTGGAGATTCCCTGGAACACATTTCCATGACGGAAAGCCTTAGAAATGCACAAGTGAACCACGGATTGGACAATTTCTCCTTGAGTGAGGAAGACCTCGTGGTCGAGGACACCCAGTACAAGGCCCAGATGAGCACCGTACTGATGATCGATATCAGCCACAGCATGATCTTGTATGGTGAGGACCGCATCACCCCGGCCAAAAAAGTGGCCATGGCACTTGCTGAATTGATCACCACCCGTTATCCGAAGGACACCTTGGATATTTTGGTCTTCGGAAACGATGCTTGGCCTATCCCGATAAAGGATTTGCCCTACTTGAGGGTAGGTCCTTATCACACCAATACGGTGGCCGGACTTCAATTGGCCATGGACATGCTCCGCAGAAAACGGAACACCAACAAACAGATTTTTATGATCACCGACGGAAAACCCTCATGCTTGAGGCTTCCCAACGGGGATTATTACAAGAACAGTGTGGGGCTGGATGACTATATTGTGGAAAAATGCTATGCGATGGCCCAACAGGCCAGAAAACTCCACATCCCCATAACCACCTTTATGATTGCCGAAGATCCTTACCTGATGCAATTTGTGCAGGAATTTACCAAGGCCAACAAAGGCAAGGCCTTTTACACAGGACTAAAGGGATTGGGCGAAATGATATTTGAAGATTACGAACAGAACAGAAAACGAAGAATTAAAGGATAAAGACCCTATGAAATTGGATCATACCAACATAAAGACCTTAGGTGAACTGAAATCTGCTGGATATACAAGCAGGAGCATCAAGGATGAATTACGTGAAAACCTATTGGCAAAAATTTCCAAGAAAGAAGAAGTGTTCGAGGGCGTATGGGGTTATGAAAACTCCGTAATTCCAGAATTGGAACGGGCGATTCTGTCGCGACACAACATCAACCTTTTGGGACTTCGGGGACAGGCCAAGACACGCCTCGCCCGCTTGATGGTGCAGTTGCTGGACGAATGGATGCCCATTGTGGCCGGTTCCGAGGTACACGATGACCCCTTGGCTCCCATTTCACGGTATGCCATGGAACTCATCAAAGAAAAAGGGGACAAAACCCCTATAGACTGGATTCCTAGGGACGAGCGTTTCTATGAAAAATTGGCCACACCAGATGTTACCGTGGCCGACCTGATCGGAGATGTGGACCCTATAAAGGCAGCCAACCTGAAATTGTCCTATGCCGATGACCGCGTAATCCATTTTGGGATGATCCCAAGGGCCAACCGTTGCATCTTCGTCATCAACGAATTGCCCGATCTTCAGGCCAGGATCCAAGTCGCCCTGTTCAATATTCTTCAGGAAGGAGATATACAGATTCGTGGGTTTAAATTGCGATTACCGTTGGATATGCAGTTTGTGTTTACGGCCAACCCTGAAGATTATACCAACAGGGGCAGTATCGTGACCCCATTGAAGGATAGGATCGGTTCGCAGATTTTGACGCATTATCCCGAAAGTGTGGACATTGCCAAAAAGATCACCAAACAGGAAGCAAAGTTGGACCAACGACAGTCGGACAAGATCTATGTGCCAGAGATTGCCATGGATGTGTTGGAACAGATCAGTTTTGAGGCCAGAAAAAGTGAGTATGTGGATGCCAAAAGTGGTGTGAGTGCCCGTATGAGCATTACTGCTTTTGAAAACTTGTTGAGTACTGCCGAGCGCAGGGCCGTGTTGGCCGGGGATACCCAAACCGTGGTCCGCTTGAGCGATTTCATGGGTGTCATCCCTTCCATCACCGGAAAAATTGAACTGGTGTATGAAGGAGAGCAGGAGGGAGCCGGCTTTGTTGCCGAAACCTTGATCGAGGAAGCTATAAAATCACTCTTTTCCGAATATTTCCCCAAGATAGACAAGCTCCAACGCAAAGATGCCCAAACGGAATACGATGAGTTGATCAGCTGGTTTTTTGAAGGGGAAGGGTTCGATCTTTTGGATGATGACACCGATGCCGCTTACCGAAGTAAATTGGATGGCATTGCCCCGCTCAACAATTTGATCAAGGAATATCGACCTGAAACCTCCAAAGAGGATTCCTATTTCTTGAAAGAGGTATTACTTTGGGGCTTGGTGGCCCACAACAAATTGAGCAAACACCGATTTGTCCAAGGTTTTCAATTCAAGGATATGTACGGAAGCTATATCCGTGGACTATAAGAAGGTTGCTTATTGCCAAATATTGAGGTTGTCGTTGTAATTTTCAAAATTGTACACGCCAACATATCGTCTTCTTAGCCAGAAGGTATATATTGTCAATATGGGCAGGATACTGTACAACACCAACGTCAGGGTAGCCACGGGCTTGAAGGTCATGGGAATGACGTGTTCTTCATAATATTTCACTGAGCCAAGGACTTGGGCACTATCATAGATCTTGAACACATACACGATCATGATCACGTAGAGCACATACTCGATGTTCCGCATTTTGGGATCGGGAAGCTCTCCCTCCGAAATTTTGAACCATACCACATACAGGTACAATAGGTGCACGGAGGCCAAAACGGGAAATATATAGTTATCGGCTTTTAGGAAATAGAACTTGTTGGTATACACACCATAAAAGTCCAATACGATCAAGACCAACAAAACGGCCAAGGAGGCCAGTATGTTTCTTTTCCAGGTGATGATTTTTGAAATTGTATTCATATCAAACTGAGATTTGGGACTCTAATTTGACATAAAGAACGGGGTTTGAAATGACATTATTTTAAACAGATCGATGAACAGCTGGCAATGTTGGATAATCAGAAAAATCTGATATGAAACCCCAACTATGTGATAGTAAAACGAGTAGGCCCTTTAATCAAAAAGATCTGAGGAAAGGTATCTGTCCCCACGGTCACATACAATGGAAACAATGGTACCACGCTCCAAAGTCTCGGCCAACCTGAAGGCCACGGTAGCTGCACCGCCACTGCTCATCCCGGCAAAAATCCCTTCTTCTTTGGCCAATTTCTTCGCCATGAGCGCGGCATCCGCTTCACTGACCTCCATTACGGTGTCCACTTTTTGCGGATTGAATATTTTGGGAAGATATTCCTCTGGCCATTTGCGGATCCCAGGAATTTTGGAATCGTCCGTAGGCTGCACGCCTACAATCTGGATGTCCGGATTCATTTCCTTCAAAAAGGTAGAAGTTCCCATGATAGTGCCTGTAGTTCCCATGCTCGACACAAAATGGGTAATCTGCCCGTCGGTGTCCCTCCAAATTTCAGGGCCTGTGGTTTTGTAGTGGGCCTTCCAATTGTCTTCATTGGAGAACTGGTTCATCATGATATACCCTTCATTCGCCACTTTGGCCTCCGCATAATCACGGGCACCTTCAATCCCCACATCAGCAGGGGTCAGGGTTACCTTTGCGCCATAAGCACGCATGGTCTGAACTCGTTCTTTGGTTGAATTTTCGGGCATCACCAATTCAATGTCCAATCCAAAAAGGCTGGCGATCATCGCCAGACCAATGCCCGTGTTACCACTAGTGGCCTCGATCAATTTGGAGTCCTTGGAAAAATCCCCACGCTCCAGTCCGCTCTTGATCATGTTGTAAGCGGGACGGTCCTTGACGCTTCCGCCGGGATTGTTGCCCTCCAGTTTGAATAATACTTTTACATTGGGATTGGTGTTCAATACCTTGGCCTCCACCAAAGGTGTGTTGCCAATAAGGTCCAGTATGCTTTTAGACATTGGGTGTTGTCTTTATTTTGATTTCGGGTGTATGATAAACCGTTGAGTTGGGGGGCACCGAAGAAGTAATCCATGCATTTCCCCCGATAATGGAATTTTCTCCCACCACCGTATCGCCTCCCAAGATGGTAGCGTTGGCATAAATGGTGACATTGCTCTTTATGGTGGGGTGCCTTTTCGTCTTCTCCAAGTTCTTGGCCACATAGAGGGCCCCCAGTGTTACCCCTTGATATATTTTTACGTTATCATGGATGATTGCCGTTTCGCCAATGACCACACCTGTGGCATGATCGATGAAGAATGATTTCCCAATCTTGGCCCCAGGATTGATATCCACACCGGTCTGTCTGTGTGCGTATTCGGTCATCAATCTGGGAATCAACGGTACGCCCTGCACATAAAGTTCGTGGGCCAAACGGTAGATGGCAATGGCATAAAACCCTGGATAGGCCATATAAATTTCCTGTAGGGACAATGAAGCAGGGTCACAGTTCAAAATTGCCTCGGCATCCAAGTTGAGTTTTTCCAAGATTTCGGGCAAGTGGGAAACATATTCGTCCCACAATTCAGTGTTGGGCCTTTCGAGTTCCCAACAGGCCATGTCCAACAAGTCGTTGAACTTTTTCTCCAGCAGCTCCAAATTCACAGCCACAGGGGTATTGGAGTCAAAGAGGGTATAAAAAAGGGTATCTGTGAAATCCTCGGTGTCTTGTTTCAATCTGAAATTCAGATAGGGCAGCTTTTTGTGCCGGTTGAGTTCCGAAATTATTTTTTTCTTGTCCATACTGCACTTTCTAGTCTTAAAATTAGATAAATCCTTACCATACGGAGATAGAAAAAACTAACTTTAGTTTAAAAATAACATATTATCAAAATATGGCGGACAATAATACAGTTTCCAAAGCGACTTTCGATTTTTTAGACGAACTGGAAAAGAACAACAATAAAGAGTGGTTCGAGGCAAACAAGGCCACTTTCAAATCCCATGAAACACTGGTCAAATCTTTTTTTGAGGCGGTCAAGGACAAGTTGAGCCATCATGATGATATTGAAAAAATGAAAATGTTCCGCATTTATCGAGATGTACGCTTTTCCAAGGATAAAACTCCCTACAAAAGCCATTTGGCCGCATCCTTTTCCAGATTGGGCGCCCATTTGCGGGGTGGCTATTACATTCACCTGAAACCAGGCGGGTCTTTTTTGGCCACTGGGTTTTGGGATCCCAACAAAGAAGATCTCTTCAGGATCAGGAAAGAGCTGGAAATGGATGCCAAAGAATTCAGAAAGACCATCAACCAAAAAACGTTGAAATCTGTTTGGGGAGACATCCAGGGAGATGCTTTAAAGAGCATGCCCAAAGGTTTTGACAAGGAACACCCCGATATCGACCTCATCAAGCTCAAGCAATTCATCTTTGTCCGAAATTTCAAGGATAGCGAAGTACTTTCAGGGGCATTTTTGGAAGAAGTGGACAAATCTTTTCGTGCCATCCGGCCCTATTTCGACCTGATGAGCAACATCCTCACCACCGACCTGAACGGGGAATCAGTGCTGTAACAGGACCTCATGGTCCAAAAGTTGCACTTGGTCCTTCAACCGTTCGATGACCATGTTCATCATTCGCTTGTTCAGTGCGGAAGAATTGGAGATATAGTCCCGGTATTCCTCGACAGTGAACTGACCAATGATCATCCCTTTGAGCGAGTTCCTGAACTTGATGTCCTTTTGGATTGCTCTTTCGATGTACTGGAACTTTTTTTCAAGGGAGAGGTCGTAAAAAACACCTTTGTGCTTGCCCACATAATTCTTGAAGGCCTCGATCAGCAAATCGTTCTGAATTTTGATCACAGGCCGTAAAGTTTGGTTCTGAAAGCGCTCATCAAAACCCATTTCGCTATTAAAATGTGACTGTTTAACGTCTGGACGAATGTCCAAAAGACTCTTGGATCGTGAATCCATGGCAGAAGTTTTATTAAAGTTACGTATTCAAAAAGTCCACGCTTTTTCAATCCCCAATAGTTGTCAACGATGTTATGAACAGTGCCTTTTGGGTCAACTTTTGATTATGAGTGTCCAATTTGACTATCTTTAGCCAGAACGAAAACAATTGAAAACCAAAAAAACATGCGCATAAAATTTCTTGCCCCCATCATTTCTGTTCTCTTGATCACAGCCTGCAAAAATGACAAGCAGAAACAGGAACCCGAGACTTGGCACACCAAAAAAGTGGCCCTGGAAAATGAAACACACAACCAACTGCTCGACATCGAAAAAGAGCAGGGGTGGGAACTGCTTTTTGATGGAAAAACCTTGAACGGATGGCACCTGTACAACGCACCCGGTACCGATTTGGCCTGGGAAGTGAAAAACGGGGAACTCTACTGCAACGCTACGGATGAAAGCAAACAGCAAGGGGACTTGGTCACGGACAAGGCTTATGAAAACTATGAACTGGTCCTGGAATGGAAAATCTCTGGTCGGGGCAACAGTGGCATCTTCATCAATGTGCAAGAAAAGCCAGAGTTGGGGGCAGCTTGGCAAAGCGGGCCAGAATATCAGATTCTAGATCCTGACCATATGGATCAAAAAATAGAGACCAAACGGTCTGGGTGCCTGTACGGCTTCGCTCCGCAAAAAAATGAAGCTGTCACCAAATCTGGGCAATGGAACGAAACACGCATCAAGCAAGTGGATGGGAAAGTGGAGTTCTACCTGAACGGCACACTTACGGCGGTCCAAGACTTTACTACACCAGAATGGCAAGAAAAAGTGGCCGCTACCCATTTCAAGAACCATCCAGAATTTGGAAAATATACGCAAGGAAAGATAGCCCTTCAGGATTGGTATTTTGAAGCCTGGTTCCGGAATATAAAGATCAGGGAACTGTGATAAGGTTTGGTTTTATAAAGTCAGTCAAAGTATTACCCGCAGTGCTGCTACTTTTGATAAAAACAATATGAAAAGAATTCTGATTTTTCATTTTTTTATACTGGTCATAAGTTGTGCGACTAATTCTAGAATTGAAGAAAGCCAGTCCTTAGCAAATCAATTGAACAACACAAAGTACAAGTTGGCCTTGCCAGATGATTGGCATCCTTTTTTAGATATTCATGGAGAATTAAGCTACAAGCCAAAACAATATTCCAATGAATATCCTGATGTTTATATTAGTATTAGGAATATTCCAACTACGAGACACCAAAATATGCCTTTGGGCAAAGTAGTAGATAGAATGACCACTCCAACAGATTATCTTGAAAACTATTCAAGAAAAAAAAACACTCATACAAACTAAATTTGGGGAAACCTTTGTTGTTGACGAACAATTTAGGTTGAACTCTAAAAATTATATTACTAGAATCATGTATTTTAAACATAGCGGCGAATATCTTTCTTATCATTATGGCGCAAATGCAAGGTCATTTAACAAACATATTGATGATTTTGGTGCAATATTTGAAAAATTAAGGATTGAAGAACAATAACCAGTCAGTTAAGGAACTAAGACCTATTTTATGAAATTCGGAAAGGTAGACCATCCTGAGCTTATTGATTTCACCATCCCGGAAGACCACCCCGATACGGCGGCCCTTCTTTCTAAATATAAGGAGGATGGCGATACCCAGGTCTATGTGGGCTGCGCGAAATGGAACCGTCAGGACCTCAAGAATTTTTACCCTAGGGGCACCAAGGACGAATTGGCCTACTATTCCTCCCAATTCAATTGTATAGAGCTCAACGCTACTTTCTACCGTATTTTTCCTCCGGACACCTACGAAAAATGGTATGAAAAAACTCCGGAAGACTTTAAATTCTTCCCCAAAATGACCAATGAGGTGAGCCACCTTCGTCGTCTCAACGAGCAGGTATATCCCATAGTGGACCGCTATTTGGAAGTGACCGCACTGCTGAAGGAAAAGCTGGGCACCATTTTTTTGCAGATGCACAACAACTTTGGACCCAAAAACTGGGATAGGGTAGTGCGCTTTGTGGAATATTGGCCCAAAGAATTTCCCTTGGCCCTAGAGTTCCGGCATACGGATTGGTTCAATGATGAAAAAGTGGCCGAAGAACTTTATTATTTGTTGCAAGAAAACGGCATTGCCAACGTGCTGGTGGACACGGCGGGCAGGAGGGACCTGATGCACATGCGCCTTACCAACAATGAGGCCTTTATCCGATATGTCGGTGCCAACCACGAATCGGATTTTCCGCGATTGGACGATTGGGCCGAACGTCTCGTCACATGGAAATCACAAGGATTGAAGAACATCCACTTTTTTGTGCACCAAAATATGGAACTGGAATCGCCCTTGCTCTCGGCCTATCTCATCAAAAGGTTGAATCCGGCATTGGGTTGCAATCTGCACATCCCCAAGAATACCTTGAACACCTTGGGGGATTTATTCGGGTAGGTTATTTGGTGATGACTGACTTCGTTATTGGGTTATAGGGTTATTCTGGTATTGAGTTTTGGTGCTTGAACTTGAAACTTGGCACTTGAAACTGGTTTACTTTTGATTTCAATTCCTTACTGAGACACTGGAATTTACCTATTGGAACTCTCCTGTCGGCCGTAAGTGGGTATGTGCTCCCATTATTCACGGATTTTAAAATCTTTGTGGCCAAAATTGCTTACTCCGTACTCCCTGATACTGAAATGTTTCAAATTGGCAATTACGGAAAATTCACTCCCTCGCCAAAGAAAACCTGTATGATATTGCGCTACCTTTGTCCCAAATTTTAAAAGTTTCAACCATGCGATTTCATACAAGGAAGTGGGTAAAACCAGAAGATTTGAACGCCAATGGAACTCTTTTTGGCGGTAGGGTACTGGCCTGGGTAGATGAGGAAGCTGCCCTGTACAGCATCATTCAGTTGGAGAACAAGAAAGTGGTTACCAAATATATGTCCGAAATCAATTTTATGAGCACCGCCGTTGAGGGCGATATCATAGAAATTGGCATCGATGTGATCAAATTCGGAATCACTTCCATCTCCCTGAACTGTGAGGTCAGAAACAAGATGACACACGAAAGCATTGTCACCGTGGACAACATCATCATGGTAAACCTAGATGAAAAGGGAAACCCCAAGCCCCATGGCAAGACTAAGATCGAGTACGTAAAGGACCGATTGGCCAAAAAGGAAAAGGAGGAAAACTCCTGATCCTTACTTGATGGTCTTGGCCACCGCCTGGACTTCGTCCAGAACGCGCAATAGGTTTTCGCCCCATAATTTGGCAATGTCCTCTTCGGAGTAGCCACGTTTCACCAATTCCAAGGTTACGTTGAAGGTCTCGGACGCATCTGACCAACCTTCAATACCACCACCTCCGTCAAAATCGGAGCTGATACCGACATGGTCTATCCCGATCAACTTCACGATGTAGTCGATATGGTCCACAAAGTCGGAAACATTGACTGCGGGAGGAATGTTCGGGTCCTTTTGGGCCAGTTCCTCACCGATCTGCCTTACTTTGCCATAATTGTCAAAAAATACCTGACGCTGTTCCGCTGTCAACGTAGCAAACTGTGAACGTTCGTACCATGCTATGCCAAGGGAATCGGCCACTTTTTTGTACACACCCCTCATGTATTCGGAACGTGCGGCATCCTTCTCGGTGTTCACATAAGAACTAAAGGCCACCGTTTGGACCACACCGCCGTTTTCCTTGAGCTTCAAAAGCTGTTCGTCGTCCAAGTTTCGGCTGTGCCCGCACAATGCCCGCGCGGAGGAGTGGGAGGCAATGATAGGGGCCTTGGAAAGCTCCACCATCTGCATCATGGCCGCTTTGGAAGGGTGGGAAATATCGATCATGATTCCCAATCGGTTCATTTCGGCAACTGCCTGCTTACCCAGTTCACTGAGTCCATTGTGCAACCAGATGCTGTCTTGCTCGCCGGTGTTGGAGTCACTGAATTGGCTATGCCCGTTGTGGGCCAAAGAGATGTAACGTGCACCCAACTTATGGTATTCCTCAAATTTGGACATATCCTCACCGATCGGATAGGCATTTTCGACCCCGATCATCGCCACTTTCTTTCCAGAGGCAACAATCCGTCTCACATCGGCGGAGTTCAGGGCCAGTTCTATTTGGTCCGGGGCAATTTCCTCGCACAGCCTATGGATGGCCTCAAACTTGGAGATCGCATTCTCGGATGCCTTGGCATAACCCTCGGCGTTCAGGGAGTCCTGTCCGGTGTAAACGATCAGCCAGGCCACATCCAATCCGCCCTCTTCCATTTTGGGTAGGTTCACCTGGGTGTCCAAGCGTTGGGTATAGTTGATACTGTCCGTAAAATTGTTGATGTTGATATCATCATGTGTGTCAATAGTGATGACGGAATCATGGATCCGTTGTGCTTTTTCTTCCAAGGTTTCAACTTTTTTGGGTTGTTTTTCCCCACAGGAAATGAATAGGATCAGGCTACAGAAAAGATAAAAGTGTTTCATGGTTGGTTTTTTACACCTACAAATAACGCATTTTGACAACAAAATCCGAACCCTACGGAACAATAAATTGCTGTCCCTTGGTATTATCCTGATTTTTAGTAGGAATATTAACTTTTACCCGTACAATTTTGGGAACACGAGAACTGCTTTCATACTTGGAAAAACTGGAAATAGGATTGAGCTCTTTTTCTTATGAGGAACTGGGCACGGTCGAGGCCGGTGAACTTAAAAAATCTTTTGAAGTATTTAAACATGGGCTGGAAGACAAAGTCTTTGGCGTGAGCGAAATCAAACAGCTCGAAGAAATATGCCAAAGAGCGGGCATCCAAGGATTGGGCGCCCATCCTTCGGACCAACAAAGAATGCCCTCCAAACAGCTTACTCTCATAAAATTGATCAGTGCCCTGGAAAACACCCCGCTGAACAACGAACAACGGGAACTGGTGAAAGCACTGCGAACATTGGCCCAAGACCAAGACAACCCTAAAAATGTAGGAAATCCTATGTCAGCATATTTTCAGACCATAGAAAGAAACCTCGACCCAGCGGCAGATCACAGCATAAGCCTGAAATCTGTTTTGGAGGAATGTATGGGCCAAATGGACCTTATGGAAGAATTGGTCCGGATGTTCCGGCAAAACGTATTGGAATTCATTGGCGGTGCAAACGTGCACATCAAAAACGAAGATCATGAATCCTTGGACCTAGCCTGCCAGAAAGTGGTACCCAACCTTCGGATGATGAAGACCTTCGGCCTATTGGAAACCGTGCAGCAAATGGCCATCCTTTGCCGAACCGACAAGGACATGAAACACCTTTCGTTCCTGTACAACCAGTTTTTGGCGGAGTTCCCGAATGTGGACGAACAAGTGGATTTCGAAATGCAAGTACTCAGAACCATCTAAAAAAACATCACCATGACCGTAAACGGACTTCCAACCTATTTGCAAAGTGTTTTTTACCCTTTGTTCCAGCACGCCAAGGACCTGGAGTGCCGATTGATGCTCATGGACGAAATGTTGGAAGTAGGGGATAAGAAGGAAATCCCGTTCCTTACTGAACTGGAGACCCACGAAGATCCCAAGATCAGCAACAAGGCCTTTGAGGTCAAGTGTGCCCTGTTGTCCAAGTTGGGAATGATCACGGAGAGCGAGCGCAGAAGACTGCCCATGAACCTTTGCTTTATCTATGATGAATTCAACATCAGGCCGAGCAAGGCAGATCCCGATCTTGACTTTGAAGTGGCACTGGATATTTTGCAAACAAAATGAAAACGAATTTTCACAACCATTGTCCCGCATTTCGCCACAAATTGTTGTCGAACCATAATCTTTGAACTAGATTCACGTTATAACCAAAACCCCCAAACCAACGACAGCGATGTTATACGACACCTACGGAGAAGAATACTTGGCATTCCTTCAAGAACTCAACGAGATACTGAGCATCAATGAACTTGCCGAACTTGATTATTTATAATTGACTTAACCCCAACTGTTGATCTATGAAAAATTACAACCAAGAAAACACCGCCTACATTAACTTTATTCGGGATTTAAACGAAATGCTCATTGATTCTGATATCAATCAACTGAGCCACCCATAAGTGTTTATGGATATCATGGAAAAGGGGATGCTGTTCGCATCCCCTTTTCTATTTGTGGTCAACCCAAGTACGATTTTAAGATCTTGCTCTTGGAGGTGTGCCTCAATTTTCGGATGGCCTTTTCGCGTATTTGTCGCACACGCTCACGGGTCAGGTCAAAAGTGGTACCTATCTCCTCAAGGGTCATGGAAGGCTGGTTTCCGATGCCATAATATAACCGCACCACATCAGCCTCACGGGGCGATAGGGTGTCCAGAGCGCGGTTGATCTCCGTGTTCAGGGATTGATGGATCAATCCTTTGTCCGGTTTTGGGGAATCGCCTGCCCTGAGCACATCGTACAGATTGGAAGTTTCCCCTTCCTTTAGCGGTGCATCCATGGACACGTGCCTGCCAGTATTTTTCAAGGATTGTTGGACCTCGGTAACGGTCATGTCCAGTTCCTTTGCGATTTCCTCTGCAGATGGTGGCCGTTCATGGGCCTGCTCCAGATAGGAAAATGTTTTTTTGATCTTGTTGATGGACCCAATTTTGTTCAAGGGAAGCCGGACCACCCTTGATTGCTCCGCAAGGGCCTGAAGAATGGACTGCCTGATCCACCAAACCGCATACGAGATGAACTTGAAGCCCCTGGTCTCATCAAACCGCTTGGCCGCTTTCACCAGCCCCACATTTCCCTCATTGATCAGATCGGGCAGCTTGAGTCCCTGGTTCTGGTACTGCTTTGCCACGGATACCACAAAACGGAGGTTGGCATTCGTCAACTTTTCCAAGGCCAATTGGTCCCCGGCCCTGATCTTTTGCGCAAGTTCCACCTCTTCCTGTGCAGTTATCAAATCAATCTTACTGATGTCCTGCAAATATTTGTCCAGTGATTTGGATTCCCGGTTGGTGACCTGTTTGATGATCTTTAGCTGCCTCATTCCTGTATATGGTTTCTTAGTGTTATAAGCTTACATAATACATTTTTATGCCCTATTTTCCAAACCGTAAATGTTATTGTTATCAAAATGTTATACCCAAAATCATGAATTGGAAGAAATTACCCTTCTAAACCAATTGTTGATAGTATCTTGATAGAAAAGCAAGGTCACTTCTTCCCTAAAGCCCAAAAAACTCCTAATTTTGTAGGGTTTTTTAATTTGGAATCCATCTAACCCATTTTCCTTTGGAGGTAAAGAAAGAAATCAACAAGAAAACCCTATACGATTACCAGCAAGAAGACCTACGAAAGATCTTCAAGCACTTGGATGAGCTCCCGGAAGGGACCAACATCCTGTACCAATTGCCCACAGGTGGGGGCAAAACGGTGGTGTTTTCCGAAATTACCCGAAGGTTTATCCAGAATACTGGCAAAAAAGTGATGGTGCTCACCCACCGAATAGAGTTGAGCAAACAGACCTCCCAAATGCTCCACGGCTTCGGGGTGGCGAACAAGATCATCAATAGCGAGGTCAAGGAACTTCAGGACCAAGCAGACTATATGTGCTTTGTGGCCATGGTGGAGACGCTGAACAACCGGTTACAGGAGGAAAAGGTGAAAATTGACAACATAGGCCTTGTCATCATCGATGAAGCACATTACAATTCCTTCCGTAAACTGTTCAAATACTTTGAAAAATCCACCATTCTTGGGGTGACCGCAACGCCTTTGAGCTCCAATATCAAGCTCCCCATGAAGGACCATTACAAGCACTTGATCATTGGGGAATCCATTAAATCATTGATTGAAAAGAACTTTTTGGCCAGGGCCAACCTATACAACTACGATGTGAGCCTCAAGACCCTCAAACTGGGCATTCACGGGGACTATACCGTAAAATCTTCCGATGAGTTCTATGGCAACCACAGTATGTTGGGCAAACTGCTGTCCGCCTATGAAGAGATTGCAAAGGGAACCAAGACGTTGATCTTCAACAATGGGATCAACACGTCGTTGTATGTATATGAAACCTTCAAAAAGGCCGGATACAACATCCGTCACCTCGACAACAAGAACACCGCAAATGAACGACGGGAGATTTTGGACTGGTTCGCAGAGACCCCAGATGCCATCCTGACCTCAGTGAGCATCCTCACCACAGGTTTTGACGAACCCACGGTGCAGTCCATCATCCTGAACCGGGCCACTAGATCGCTCACGCTCTATTTTCAGATGATCGGACGGGGATCTAGGATACTGCCCAACAAGGACGAGTTCAATGTGGTGGATATGGGGAACAACATCGCCCGTTTCGGACCTTGGGATTCTCCCGTGGATTGGCAGGAAATCTTTCATTTCCCTGATTTCTATCTGGAGAACATCAAGAACGATGAGGACATTGAACGTGATTTTGTCTATGAAATGTCCGATGAACTTCGGGCAAAGTTCAGCAAGTCCGACAACATCACCTTTGACATCAAGGAAGAATACAAAAAAGTATTTGCTGAAGGGAAAAAATCCAAATTGGTGTTGGAGCGCAGCATAGAGCAACATGCCCAGATCTGTGTGGAGAACAGTGAGGATGTGTTCGATGCACGCCTGTTGGCCAAAGAACTCAAGGATGAGATTGCCTATCGGGTGAAGCAGTATTCCTATTGCATTATGAACAACACCAAAAACTACAAAGAGTGGCTGGAGGAAGACTATGAGCGGAAACTGCGTTCCAGTATCTCCCAAAAATTCGCCGCACGCATGTAGTTGGTTATTGGGTTACTGAGTTACTTAGCTATTGGTATTTCTGGTTTGGTTGTTTGTAATTTGAAGCTTGGTATTCGAGAAAATTTGTGCAATTTGTGTCGATACGTAGATTTGGCACTTGTAGTGAAAGTCCTTTTGTATGGCAAAAAAACTTCTCGTCATCGGCCATGTGTGGCCAGAACCAAAGACCACAGCTGCCGGTAGCCGCATGCTTCAACTGTTGGAGAGCTTCATCAGTTTTGGTTATGAGATCACTTTTGCATCCACTGCGGCAAAAACCGGATTCAGTCTGGATTTGACCAGTTTGGGCATAACTGAGGCCACCATAGTGCTGAACCATTCCAGTTTTGATGACTTTTTGGTCAAACTAAAGCCGGATATGGTGATTTTTGATCGTTTTATGGTGGAAGAGCAGTTTGGTTGGCGAGTTGTTGAATTTGCACCCAAGGCTTTGCGCATCCTCAACACGGAAGATCTTCATTCTTTGAGAAAGGCTAGGGAAGAGGCCGCGAAAAAAGACCAGAAGTTTACTTTGGACCAATGGAGAAACCATCCCATGACCCTTCGGGAAGCAAGCAGCATCTATCGGAGCGACATCACCCTGATGATCTCCCCATATGAAATGGACCTCTTGCAACAAGAATTGGCCATTCCCGAAGCTCTCCTGTTTCATTTACCTTTCATGGCAGATGCCATTTCCCCAGAAACTGTCCAACAATGGCCAAGTTTTGAGGAACGGAGCGATTTTGTGTGTATCGGCAACGGGAAGCATGCGCCCAATGTGGATTCCCTTGCCGTATTGAAAAACACCATTTGGCCACTCATCCGAAAGGAACTGCCCTCTGCCAATCTCTACATTTATGGGGCTTACCTGCCACAGATGGTCAAGGACATGCACCATCCCAAAACCGGATTTCATGTGGAAGGCTGGGCCGAAAATGTGGGTGATGTGCTCCAAAAACACAGATTGTTATTGGCTCCTTTACGTTTTGGGGCGGGCATCAAGGGCAAATTGTTGGACGCCATGATTCACGGCATTCCAAGCATCACAACTTCCATCGGTTCGGAAGGCATGCACGCTGGACTACCTTGGAACGGAACCGTTACGGATGATTGGGCTTCTTTTGCAAGAGCAGCGATGGAGCTGTATCAGCACCAAAAACAATGGACGGTCGCCCAAACCAATGGAACCGCTTTGATCAATACCCTATATCAAAAGGAAACCCTCCAAAACAGACTGAAAATACATGTAAGCGAGGTAATAGAAAACTTGGTCCGCCACAGAGACCAAAATTTCATTGGACAATTGTTGCACCATGAAACCTTGACCAGTACAAAGTACTTGGCCAAATGGATCGAGGAAAAGAATAGGAGATAAAGACATCTCTTTAACCTAATTTAATAGGCTTTACATTTATTCCTGTATCTGCTGGCTCAAGCAATGCAAGGTCCCAAATCCCCAAATCAGGTCTATGGCACTGATCCCGATGACCTCCCGATCGGGGAAGACACTTGTCAAAATGTTCAAAGCATCGCGGTCTCGGGCATCATTGAAAGTGGGCACCAACACGGCCTTGTTCAAAATCAAGAAATTGGCATAACTGGCCGGAAGTGATATCCCTTCAAAATCAATCCGTTTGGGCATGGGAAGTGTCACCAATCTGGGCCTTTTCCCATTTTCCAAAACTGCTCCCTCCAATCTTTTCAAGTTGTCCTGAAGTGGTGCATAATTGGCATCTGAAGTGTCCGATTCCACAACGGTGACAATGGTTTCCGCGTCCACAAACCGCGCCAAATCGTCAATATGGCCGTGGGTATCGTCCCCTTTAATGCCATCGCCCAACCATATGGTGTTGGTGACCCCCAGATATTCTTTGAATATGGTTTCGTAATCTTCTTTGGAGAATCCGGGGTTCCGGACCTGTATTTTGGGATCCAGAAGACATTCTTCGGAAGTGATCAGGGTTCCCTTTCCGTTCACATCAATGGCGCCGCCTTCAAGTACCACGGGCTTCCCTTTGTAAGTCACCTGTTCCAAAGGAACGTTCAAAAAGTTGGATACCTTTTGCGGAACATGTCTGTCCAGTTTGTAATTGGCATATTTGGCCCAACCATTGAAATTGAAGTTCAATGCCTTTCGTTGTGTTCCATTCTTTACGATGATAGGGCCGGAGTCCCTCATCCAACTGCGGTTGGTCTTGTGGACGATGAAAGATACCCTATCGGTGTCCACATGCGCCATTTTGAGCATTTCATGGACCTTGTCCTTGAGCGCTTCGGAAGCTACCACAAGGAACACTTCTTCAAAGGTGGCCACTTTTTTGATGAATTCCACAAAGGCCCATTGAATGGCCCCGTACTTACCGGGCCAGTCGTTGCCATTGTGGGGAAAGCACAGTAAAATACCTTGTTGTTTTTCCCATTCTGCAGGAAATCGCCATGATGTTGCCGCCATTAGTCAATAGCTCTTTTGGTGATGGCCCCATACATATCAATACGTCTATCGCGAAGGAAAGGCCAGTTTTGGCGTACATTTTCCTGTAGATCCAGATCCACCTCGGCCATTAGTATTTCTTCTTGATCGGTAGAGGCCTGGGCCAAAATTTCGCCTTGAGGTCCGCAAATGAAAGATGAGCCCCAAAACTCAATACCATTCGTATCGGGAAGGTATTTTTCCAATCCGATCCTGTTGGCTGCGGCCACATAGACCCCATTGGCCACGGCGTGCCCCTTCATCACGTTCATCCATGCACCCTGCTGTTTTTCCCCAAACTCTTCTTTTTCCGCCGGATGCCAACCTATGGCGGTAGGGTAGAAGAGGACCTCCGCACCTTGGAGGGCGGTCAAACGTGCTGCTTCCGGGTACCATTGGTCCCAACAGATGAGCGTGCCCACTTTGCCTTTTTGGGTGGGAATGGTCTTAAAGCCCAAATCCCCTGGGGTGAAATAGAATTTCTCATAAAAATGAGGGTCGTCTGGAATGTGCATTTTTCGGTACAATCCGGCTTCCGACCCATCGGCATCAATAATATAGGCACTATTGTGATACACCCCGGCCATGCGCTTTTCAAAAAAAGGCACAATGATGACCACGCCCAACTCTTTGGCCAAGGCACTAAATGCCTTGAAAGAAGTGCTGTACAAAGGCTCGGCAAGGGCAAAATTTTCCGTGTCCTCACTCTGACAGAAATAATGGCTGCTATAGAGTTCGGGCAGCGAAATGATATCAGCGCCTTTGGCGGCTGCTTTTCTGACCCATTCCGTGCATTTTTTCAAATTGTTCTCGGGGGTATTGTTCAAATTCAATTGGATCACCGAAACGGTGTAGGTATTCTTTCCCATAATCAATGTTCAAACGTTCTTAAAAAACCAATGTAAAGATAGTTTTATTGTTTTCAAAAAACGACCCATTATTTATTGTATGGAATATAGTTTTCCCATTCCCATGGGGTGTACACATCTTGTAGGGTCACCTCGAGCAACTCCTTGAAGATGCTGTTTCCCCGTTCAAAATTGGTCATGATCATGATTCCTTTCCCCGATTCCGGAAAAAGTACGGAATGGTGCACAAACCCACTTCCATGGCCTTCTTTGAACACTGCTTTGCCATAGGGTGTCTCAAAATAACCCCAACCCAGTCCGTAGCCCAAGTTGATGTTGTCGTATTTGTCGGTAAGGGTACTGTCACCTTCATCAAACTGTTTTTTGGACCTGATCCTGATGTGGGGACTAAAAATCTCATCATAGGATCCTTTGCTGATCAACCTTTGGTTGAGCACAGCCGTTAAAAACTTGGTGTAGTCTTCTGCTGTGGTTTCCAATGTTCCAGCGCCCCTTGGCTCATTGTCCTTGTCCTTTTCAAGGGATTCCCCTTTTTCATTGTGCCCAAGGGCAACGTCTTTATCAAACCGACCCTTCCATTCATAGGCCGAGTTTTTCATCCCAAGGGGCCGGAAAATATGCGCTTGGGCCAACTCTTCCAATCCTTTCCCGGTCAGCTTCTCCAAAACCACCTGCAGATAGATCAACCCTTCCCCACTATAGCCAAATTTTGTCCCGGGTTCCCAGTTCACCTTTAATTTTTGATCGTCCTCAAACCATCTGTAATTTTTAAATCCTGTGGTATGGTCCAAGCACATTCTTGCCGTGATCTTTGGATAGAGCGAATCTTTCTTCAGGTCGGAAAAATCGTCGTGCCAACGGGTCTGTGGTTCGTATTCATAAATTTTTTGGGGCAAGTAGGATTCCAACGGCGTGTCCAGGTCTATTACCCCATCTTCCACCAATTTCATCACCAAGACCCCAAAAACTGCCTTGCTGAAAGAGGCCCCATACATATTGGTGGAATCTGTCAACACCTTTTTGTTGGGATAATCCTTGTATCCGAAAACCTTTTGGTACACGGGTTGGTTGTCATTGAATATGGATATGGCCATTCCGTATATTTTTGCATCGGCCATCAACTGGTCAATCTTATGGGTAATGGAATCCTTGGTGATCCTTGAGCCATCCAATCGCTCAATGGTTTCTGGACGTGGCTGGGAACAACTGGTCATGACCGAAAGTCCAACCAAGAGCAGCAATCCAAGGGCCTTATTTTTTTTCAACCTTAAAAAAGGAATGGAAAAAGGGTAGAAGCACTTTTCCTTTTGCAGCACATAAATGATGTTGAAGATCATGATGCAGACACAAATGGGAACCACGGAAATAAAAATAAAGAATCCCCATTTTTCTATCGTCAGCAAGCTGATGAATGAAAAGACGGCTAAAAGTAGGGTAGTGATCTGGAAATTGACCACTTTGATACCGTGCTCGTTATAGATGGGATTGTCTTCCCGTTTATGTATCCAAAGGAATAGGGGCACCAACACATTGAACAATGGAAGGAATATACCCAACAACGGTGTGGCATGCATCAGCAAAAGCCATTTCTTCTTCAGGGTCTCTTCTTTGGGGTCTTGCAAGGGAAGAAGGTCGCTTACCTCGATCTCCAAGGCCGCGGCCAAAAGTTTTACCGTGTTCAAGTGGGGAGACACTTCTTCTCCCTCGATGCGTTGTATGGTGCGTACAGTGACGTTGGTCCTTTGGGAAAGCTCCTCTTGGGAATAGCCTTTGCTCTTTCGTTGGTATTTTAACCGCTCTCCAATTGATGATGTGTTGCTCATGATTTTATGTATTTGATTCATGGACAAAGGTAGCTGGCCCATACTGTCAGCACCACGACATTTGGATGTCACCTTTATGTCATCCCGCTAAGAATCAACCTTGTGAAGTGCAATTTATTGGATCAGACTGAAAACATAGCACATTTCAGTGGCAATTTGCCGACTTCTTTCGCTATATTTTTCAGCTTGTTGTGGAGTGCCGTCAAACGCCTTTGGATCTTCAAAAGTGATCGGGATCCTTTTTTCGGCCCCGGGAACGAAGGGACAAGCTTCGTTGGCAGAATCGCAGGTCATGACGGCCGCAAATCCTGACACTGGGTTGAAGTCGTGATCCAAGGTTTTGGAAAATCCGATCAAGGGATGTGCGCTTTCCGAATACTTGATGTAGTACACCGGATTGTTCCCTTCCGAAAGGGGCTGGACCTCAAAACCGGCATTGCGAAGTGTCTCGGCCACCATAGGGTAGAGGGCAGTTGCCTCGGTCCCGGCCGAATAACACTGTACATTTTTCAACCCAAAATGATGGGCCATGGCCTGTGCCCAGATTTGGGACAGATGGCTGCGACGGGAATTGTGGGTACAGATAAAATTGATTCGCACGTCTTCTGCTCCTTTTGCTTTGTGCTGTACAAAATCGACTAGGGGTTGAAGGACCGATTTTCTTTCTTCAGTGAGGGAGTCCAAGTCCAGATTGGCTACAAATCCTTCCAGTTTTGGGAACAATGCCATAATTTTCATGTTGAGTTAAACTGCTATTTGTTATGTGAAATTTTTGGTTGGGAAGCGAGAATCATGTTCCAGCATTTTCGTGCATGTTCAATTATAAAGCCATTTTTTGATGAGTTTGGTGTAATTGGGCATGATGAGATACACCATAAGGAAAACAATCAATCCTGTCACCAACAAGGAACTCACATATCGGTATTCACTGATTTTCAATTCCTTGAACAAAGGCATCAACACTATCGGAACACCTATGGACAATGGAAAGATAGCGGACCAGGTGATCAGGAACTGTTTCCATTTTGCGGGAGGTTTGTTCTTGTTGCTTTGGGATGCGAACAAAAAATCAAGACCACTGTTTATCTCATAACTATCCTCTTTGGCCAAGAGTGGGCGCACTGCCGAAATCAATTCCTTCCTGGCATGGGACACCATCCAACTTTTAAGGTTGGATACGGTATTGAACCTGATGATCACTGTATAAATGAATGTGAGGTTGGGAATGGGGCGGACAATCTGCCAATCCATAAAACCTTCAGATTTTTGGCACAAAGGACCAATCTCTTTGAGCCATGCCTCGTACTGATCTTGTTTCCCATCAATGATGTGATGGCTGATAACTACTGTTGCTCCTTTTTCTTCCATGGATTTTCCCAAAATTGAAATGCTTCCCATCACTACTTTGTTCTTCACAAAGTTCGGTGATTTTCCCTTAAAAAGGGGACCCCATCTTGGTTGAAAATCCATCGGGACCATAAAAAAACTCCATCATACCGAAGTAGATGGAGCTATTTATCTTCTTTTTAGCAAAGGATCGTTTCCCTAGAACATGAACCCAAGTCCAGCGGAAAATACGGAGTTATGGAGGTCAACATCCTCTATCATCTCGGAGAAACCGTAGGTATACCGTCCTTGGATAAAGAATCCGGAAGGAAATTTATATTCTACACCAGCCGCTCCTTGAAAGTCGAAGCTATTGATGGAATCGGAGTCAAAATCACCAGAATCCTCGCCTGGGTTGAAATCCACTTCCTCGTTTACCTTAAAACCAAATTGTGGTCCTGCCTGAATGTTCAATCCATCCGCGATGTAGAACTTCAAGAGCACTGGTACTTGGATGTAATCTACCTGAAACTGTGCATCAGGGGTATCGGGTTCATCCGTAATATCAAAACCTTGGGCGGAGTAGTAGACCTCGGGTTGCAAGGAGACATGGTCAGACAGAGGGGCTTCGGCCAATAGACCCAAGTAGAAAGAGGTCCTGGAATCCGGGCTATCGAAATCATCCCCCGCCACAGTGGCAAAGTTGGCACCACCGCGCACACCTAATTGTACATTGTTCGTATTCTGGGCATAAGAGGTGAGTCCGATAAACAGCACACCTAACATCATTAATTTTTTCATGATAATGAGATTTTTGGGTTTTAAACTGTCACGAATGTAGAACTAAGCCATGGGGTGGGTTGATGCAAACCATAAAAATCTTGACGCTAAAAATCCAATGTCTTAAAATCCGTTAATGATAAAGAAAAAGCCCAGACGGTGTGCCTGGGCTTTCATAAGTGTCAATCCATTTACTATCAAGCAAATACTTCTTCCAAAAAAGTACTGATGGGTGTTGTTTTTCGGCCCAGAACATTTTCAAGGTCGTCGGTTTTTTGTTCAAATTCCCCATTGGCAATCCCCAAACTGAACATGACCAACATGCCAATGATTTCTTCGGGCAATTGATAGGACGCCATGGTCTGTTCGAATTCGCCCACCTCTGGTGATACATAGGCAATAGGGTGGCCCAATGCCTTGGTCAATATCTTGGAGACCTCTTCAAAACTGGTCTGCTCACTGCCGTTGAATTCCAAAACTTTGTTTTCGTAGTTGGACGGGGCGGCAAGGATGTTCGCCTCGGCCTCTGCAAAATCCTCCCGGGGTACAAACGCGGTCTTGCCGTTCCCTGTGGGCAGGTAAATGGTTTTGGATTGGAGCAATTGCTCTTTGCTGCCCAAGAACATCGGGATCACTTCGGCATAGAGGTTATGACGGAGGATGGTGTAGGTGATGCCTGATTGTTTTACCCAGTTCTCGGTCTGCACGTGGGCATCCACCACTATATGTAAGGGCGCTTCGGATGATTCATCTTTTCTGACCGTGCTGGTGTACAAAATGTGTTTGATGTTTGCCTTTTTTGCGGCTTCCACCACGTTTCTGTGCTGTGGGATACGCTTGCCTATATCGTTCGCAGAAACAAAATAGAGCGTTTCAATACCTTGAAAAGCAGTTGTCAAGCCCTCAAGATTATCGTAATCGCCCAAACGGAGTTCAAATCCTTCGTTGGCCAATGCTTTTGCACTGTCACTTTCGCGATCCCTGACCAACACGGCGATATCCTCGACCGTAATCCTTTCCTTTAAAAATCTAGCTGTAGCACCACCGAGTCCTCCGGTGACCCCGGTTATCAATATTTTAGCCATCTTATAATTTATTATAGTTATTTAATTACTTTTGGTAAGTCAAAGGTAAAAGGGAAGTTACTTTTCCACAAGAACAGACCCAAGGCTCAGTCACTTACCTGAAGGATATTAATATTGATTATGAGTTAATTATGGATGAACAATTGAAAAACTATGCTGATGAGGAGCATTGTCCCGTGCGAAATGTATTGGACAGGTTCGGGGACAAGTGGTCCATGCTTGTGCTGATGCTGTTGAATGATATGGAGGTGTTGCGTTTCAACGAAATCCATAAATACATTGGCACCATATCCCAAAAAATGCTGGCGGTCACCCTCAAGAAATTGGAAGTGGACGGATTGGTCGAACGAAAGGCGTATCCGGAGATTCCGCCACGAGTGGAATATTCCTTGACCAGGCGAACAAGGACCCTGATGCCCATATTGCAGGAGCTGGCCCAATGGGCCAACAAGAACATGGCCGATATCCAAAACTCCCGTAGTAGGGTAGTTTGATCGACAACTTCTCAGACCATATGTGGCCTGTTGTTCCCACCTTTTCGCATCTTACGTAAATGGTAAACGTGGATGATGCAAAAAGCGACACTGGATATGATGAGGGGGCCGGACTCCAAAAAAAAGCCATAGATCACATAAATGGCACTCGATATTAAATGCCAGACACGAAAGCGTGCAATTTCCTTTTT
The DNA here is from genome assembly GCF_003058265.1 of Flagellimonas amoyensis. Classification (GTDB taxonomy): domain Bacteria; phylum Bacteroidota; class Bacteroidia; order Flavobacteriales; family Flavobacteriaceae; genus Flagellimonas; species Flagellimonas amoyensis. The sequence goes on along the minus strand of NZ_QBUK01000013.1, from coordinate 34,132 downwards.
GGTTGCCGCAAAAAATCCGGCTGTGATGGCCAGATATCCAATGATTTCAACAGCGATTTTCACTCATTCAACTTATTAATAATCCGTTGTTTATAGTTTTGTTCCCTCAATTTGGTTTCCACCTTTTCCAGTTCCTCCATAAAATGGGGGCAATCTGACAGCAGTTTGCCTATTTCCGCATTCTGCACCTCCCATATGGATTCAAAGTCCCTCAATTTCACCATGGCCTTTTCGGAAAGCCTTAAAATCTGTTTCCTCTTGTCCGATTTGTCGGAGTAGGTGAGGATGTAGCCCGTCTTTTTCATCTTGTTCACAATCTTGATGACCGCTGGGTGGGACAGTTGTAACCGTTCCGAGATTTCCATGATCGTCAGTTCTTGATACGCTTGCAATAACCTGAAAATCAAGTTCCAATTGGGTTCAATTTCCAGATCTAAGGATTTGTACAGGTCTTTTGTTTCATAGAGCATTGTATCGCTCAGCCTTTTCAACCTGCTGGTCAGTCCTTCAATTTCAAGTGCTTTCAAAAAATCATCCATGATATTTACGTAACTGGTTACGCAAATATAACATCTTTTTTATGTAACTGGTTACGTAAAATGAAAATTTAAGGAATACTTAAAGTGGGAGGGAAGTATTGTTCGTAATACTACAGAGATGGGAAATGATGGTCAGTCACCATCCACGTGCTCCAAAATATCACCGGGCTGACATTCCAACACCTGACAGATGGCCTCCAATGTACTGAATCTGATGGCTTTTGCCTTACCCGTCTTGAGGATGGAAAGATTGGACAAAGTCACCCCGACCTTATCGGAAAGTTCATTGAGGGACATTTTCCGTTTGGCCATTACTACGTCTAAATTTACAATGATGGCCATGATTATACGGTTAATTCGTTTTCTGATTTGATGTCTATCCCATTTTGAAGCAGCTTGAGCAAAACAGCGATGATCACCGCCACAACGAATGGGGCTGCGGCCAGAACCATCCCGATGAGGATGACCCCTGGGGCGTCATCAATCTCACCAACATAATAAATGTAAGGCATGCCACAGGTGAATAACCCGCCCATAACGATTGCTGCTATCTTGATCCGCTTTAAAGTCGCTACGGAAAATTCGGAAAAAGCTTCATTCCTATCCACGCTGACCAACAGTTGGAACGCTTGATATAGCCCATACAAAAAGGGAAAGATGGCTATGCATATGCCCCACAAGATGGGACGGTACATGCCCACACCTTCCGAAGTGATGGAGATGTAGGTTAGAAAAACCAATAAACTGGTGGCGGCGATACCCAAAAATAGGATCACCAACTTTAGGAAGAGGGTGGAACCTCTGTCAATGATTTCCGATATGAAAGTTTTCATTTGTTCGTGTTTTGATTTACACGACAAAGAAACTAAAATTTATTGAAAAACAATAAATATAAATTAATATTTAATAAATATTTTCTGAATATCAATTTCTAAAAGCCTCATGAATACAGGAATTTAGATCGTTGGTTTTCCATGAAACCAAAAAAAGGGCCGCCAATAGCGACCCTCTGTTTTTATACGATTGTTCCAATACGATTACACTTCCCACCCTTCACGATAGGTTCGGGTAACAAATTGATTGGCATCTTCAAAATTGGTGACCTTCATGTTCTCTCCATCCCATAGCAGCTTTTTGCGGCCATAGAATTCAAAATTGCCCTCGGCATTTGGTCTTCTCAACATATAACTGCGGATGGCCAAGTTGCCCATCAACACGGTCTCCGTCATAGGTCCGGCATAATCAAAGGAAGAAGTAAGGTCCAAGTGTTCCTGACTGCCAAAACCGGCTTTACAGGCATCCACCCATTTACGTTGATGTCCGTATTCTGGCTCTGGCATATCCTCTACTTCTGGTCCAAACTCGGTGGCACCATTGTTCAAATAAAGTTTAGGCGTCAATGGTGAACTGTCGTTGATGTTCGTGGAGATCACTCCGTTTTCCCCATGGATCAACACCCCATTGTAACTGCCTGGTCCACCAATGTCACTGTCCGCAGGAATGATCTCTGGGTGGGAGGGACGTATGCCTCCATCGCTCCAGGTCATGATTAGCGGTGCGCCTGTTTTTTCGGTGGCTTCATAGTTCAGGGTAATGAACGATGTGGCCGGACAGCCTTCAGGATGGTAATCGGGGTTCCACATTTGGGAAAACACCGTTCCAACACTACATTCCGCAGCGGTAGGGTAGCCCAGTTTCAAGGTTCGGTATGGAATGTCCACCAAATGGCATCCTACATCGCCCAAGGCCCCGGTTCCATAGTCCCACCAGCCTCGCCAGTTGAACGGATGAAGGTTGGGAATATAGGGTGTCTCGGGGGCGGGGCCCAACCAGAGATCCCAGAACAAATCCTCGGGTTTGCTATCGGGGTTGGGTTCGGGCATGGCGTAGCCTTGCGGCCACACGGGGCGGTTGGTCCAAATTTCCACTTTGGTGATGCGTCCCAATGCTCCGGAATCGACCCATTTCTGTACGAGGCCCAAGAGTGGGTTGGACCCTCCTTGGTTGCCCATTTGGGTCACTACTTTTCTGTCCCTCGCCATCTGTGTCAAGGTCCGTGCTTCGCGGATGTTGTGGGTAAGGGGCTTTTGGACATACACGTGCTTACCGCGCTGCATGGCATAGGCCGCTGCAGGTCCATGCACGTGGTCGGGGGTGCTGATGGTCACCGCGTCGATGTCCTTTTCCTTATCGAGCATTTCTCGATAATCGTTGTACAATTTGGCCTTGGGGAAACGTTCCACCGATTGTTTGGCCGACCCGGAAAAATCCACATCGCAAAGGGCCACTACGCGTTCACGCCCATTTACGGACGCATTGGCAATATCGCTCGCACCTTTACCGCCCGCACCGATTGCAGCTAGGTTCAGACGGTCACTGGGGGCCAAAAAGCCCGGTCCGCCCAACACGTGGCGGGGTACGATAAAGATACTGGAAGCCATTGCAGTGTTCTTCACAAAGTTTCTTCTACTAGAGGATGTTTTTTTCTTCATTTTTTTGTTTACGTTGCCTTAGTTATGAATTGCCAAACAAGATAGGAAAAAAATGGAAGGAGTTGGTTTCAGGTTGGGATGGGATAACAAAATGATAAAGAAAAGTGGGTTTCGTTATCGGTCTATGTAAGAATAGTTGCGTGTTTAAGCTGTCAAGATAGCAAAAGGAAAAAGGTCCGAGGAAAATCCGCATGGTTTTCTGATTAGTAAAGGCCCAGCAATTATTTTTAAACCTTGTTGTAGTGCGTTTTTTTCTTTTTTGAAATAAATATATTTTTTTTGTTAATCAAATAAAATATCGGAAGTATTGTAAGTGTCTGCCAAATTGTAAACATTGTTACTCGGGGTGGAATATCATAATTATATAATAATGTTCCATCTATAATTTCAACAAAAAAATTAGCAACTATTGCAGGAATAAATATTAAAAAAAAGACCTTCTTTAATCTATTAATTTTATAGATGAAACTTAAAACTAACCCTAAGCCCAATGCAGCAACAAATGAACTTAAAACCTTAAATAAAACAGTAACCCCAAATTCCGGAATATCTAACTTCCAACCCAACCACATCGTTAGAAGTCCAATAAGAAATGATGCAACGAAGAAAATAAAAGGTATTAAGAAAATTGAATAAAGTAGTTGCCGAAGTTTGATTTTATCATTGGCCATAAAAATTGATACGGCGAATATAATTAGGAAACCAAGACCAGTTAAAAATCCTTTGTCATTCTTAGTGAACTCATTAGTAACTACACAAAGTATTGCCCAAATTGCAGTAGCAATTCCGTATATATAAATTCCAATTCGCGTTGTTGGATGAATTTTTTTCATTGGTTAGTTAAAATGCACTACAACACTAAAGATATGATTCGTTTTTAAATGAAATATATCCCCGATAACGAAGTTCTCCGAAAAATCGGCAAAAAAACAATACGGTAAGTTGTTGATTTATGAGGAGTTGTCAACACTGAAAAAAGAGATTCCGCATCAAGTGCGGAATAAAAGTGTCTATTTCTTCGCTTCCACCAACTCCAATTGCTCCACACCCACATTGGTAGTGAACATCCCATAGTTCACCACGGCCTTGCCCTTTTCCAGACTATCGATACTGCCCACGGCCTTGCCGTCCATCAAACGGACACGGTCGCCCACCTTAAAGACAGGTCGGGGCTTGTTCTTTTCGGCCTGGACCTCTTTTTTCTTTTTCTCCTTTTTCTCCACCCGCACTTTTTGGATCTTTTGCTCCAGTTCTTGGGCCACCTGTTGCTGCTGTTCCTGCTTTTCCTTGGCTTTTTTGGCCGTGGTCTTTTTCCGCTTGCTGTTCTCGGTCTCCACAATACGGAGCAGTTCTGAGATCAAGGGTCGCTTTTTGTTGTCGATGAAATAGCGTTCCGAAATGGCATTCACTTTGTTTCCCAATTGGATCATCCGCTGGTTGTGGTCATATAGTTCCTGATAGCTCTCCAACTTGGACTTGATCTTGGTGTTGAGCTGTTCCAAACGTTCGGATTCTTCACGGGCCTTGGTTTCCTCTTCTTTGAGCTTGGAGCCGGTCTCCACCATTTTGCTCCGTTCCTTTTGCAACTTGGCAATGGTGGCATCGAACCGGACCTTGCCCCGCTCGATTTTCTTTTTGGCCTTGTTGATCAAGGAGTAGGGGATGCCGTTCTTCTGCGCCACCTCAAACGTAAAGGAGCTACCTGCTTCACCCAGCACCAGTTGGAAGGTAGGCTCCAAGGTCTTGGCGTTGAAGAGCATGTTCGCATTGGTGGCATGGGGCAGTTCATTGGCCAGCGCTTTCAGGTTGGCATAATGGGTGGTGATCACGCCATAGGCCTCACGCTCATAGAACACTTCCAAAAAGGCTTCTGCCAAGGCCCCACCTAGTTCAGGATCACTTCCGGTGCCAAATTCATCGATCAGGAACAGGGTCTCATCATTGCACTTTTTCAGGAACTGGTTCATGTTCTTTAACCGATAGCTATACGTACTCAGATGATTTTCAATGGATTGATTATCCCCGATATCGGTCAAGATCTTATCGAACAGACAGACCGAGCTGCGTTCGTGCACGGGAATGAGCATACCGCTCTGCAACATCACCTGCAAGAGGCCAATGGTCTTCAGGGTAATGCTTTTTCCCCCGGCATTGGGTCCAGAAATCACGATAATGCGGTTCTCCTTGTGCAGTTTGATGGTCTGCGGCCACGTTTTTTGCTGCTTTCGTTTGTTGGATAGGTAGAGCAGGGGGTGGTAGGCATCCCTTAGGAACAGTTCCCGCTCCCCGTTGATCTCGGGTAAAACAGCATTCATGTCCGAGGCGTATTTGGCCTTGGCCGCCGTGATATCCGTATCCACCAAATAGGCCTGATAGGCTTTCAGCAGTTCCAAATAAGGTCTGATCTGGCCTGTCAACTGGTTCAATATTCGTTGGATCTCCTCTTTTTCCTCAAATTCCAGATTGTTCAGCTCACGGGCATAGGTCAATGTCGCTTCGGGAACAATATAGACAATGCTACCTGTTTTTGAGGCACCCATCACACTGCCTTTCACCTTTTTGCGGTGCATGGCCTTCACGGCCAAGACCCTTCGATTTTCCATGACGGATTCCCGGATTTCGTCCAGATAGTCCAGTGATTGGCAACGAGCCAGTGCAGCGCCAAAACTTTGGTTGATCTTGCCCCTGACCTCATTGATCTGGCTGCGGATATGTCTCAGGTCTGCGGAAGCTGAATCCTTGATTTCCCCAAACTTATCGATAACCACATCAATGGCTTCGGAAATCTCCGAATTGGGCTCCAGCCCTTCCGATTTTTGAAAGAGCAATGGATAGTATTCCTTGAACTTTTTCAAGAATTTTTGATGGATGGCCACTGTTTTGCAAATGTTCCCGATTTTTCGGAAACCCATGATCTCCAAGGTACTGTTGTCTATCTTCAACAGTCCAAGTTCTGGATTGATTTGATCAAAACCATGGTTGGGAATGCGGTTGTCGTTGGAAAAAGAGGCAAGGTACTCCGAAGTTTGTCCCAATACATCCATCAATTCCTCCCTGTCATCAATGGGGACAATGTGTAGGGCATGTTCTTTACCGAGTTCTGTGTTGCAGCGGGCCGATATTTGGTTCAAGACCGTTGGAAATTCGAGATCTTGTAGTGTTTTGGGGTGAATGTTGCGCATCTTTTTCCGTTAGCAGAACAAATATAGGATTTTGCAGTTTTTGTTCGGGCCCAAAAAGTAAAACCATAGCAATGCGTACATTTGGCAATATGTCCAATCCTTATCTAAAAACATAGATCATGCGAAATGACCATAGCCTCATTTATGTAATCGCAGGTATTGTTCTGATACATTTTATTATTGGGATTGGGTATTTGATCTATAAATTGACCAAAAAGAAATAGCACATGGATGTTGCCATAGAGCCCAGTTGGAAGACCCATTTACATCAAGAGTTTGAAAAACCCTATTTTCAACAATTGACCCATTTTGTAAAACAGGAATACCAGCAACACACCTGTTACCCAAAGGGTAAGGATATTTTTGCCGCTTTTGACCATTGTCCGTTCCAGGAGACAAAAGTCGTCATCATTGGGCAAGATCCCTACCACGGTCCCGATCAGGCAAACGGCCTCTGTTTTTCCGTAAAGGATGGTATTCCCCATCCACCTTCTTTGGTCAATATTTTTAAGGAAATCAAGACGGACGTGGAAAAACCCTATCCGAAGAGCGGCAACTTGGAACGCTGGGCCGACCAAGGGGTGCTTCTGCTGAACGCTACCTTGACCGTGCGGGCACATCAGGCGGGAAGCCATCAGAACAAGGGATGGGAAACGTTTACGGATGCGGTCATCGGAACGGTATCGGAACAATTGGAAGGGGTCGTTTTTTTACTTTGGGGCGGGTTTGCCAAAAAGAAATCCACCTTGGTCGATCAACGGAAACACCATATTCTGACCTCAGGACACCCCTCGCCCTTAAGTGCCAACCGCGGACTCTGGTTTGGGAACCAACATTTTAGCAAAACCAACCAATTGCTGGCCCAAATGGGCAAGACGGGTATTGAGTGGTAAGGTTAATTGAATTTTCCCACGAAATGTCACTTCGAGCGCAGTCGAGAAGTGGATGTTCGGATTTCGCCAAAAAGGTTTATCCTGAGCGTAGTCGAAGGGCTCGACCTAACACCCTTGATTTAAGTTTGTTTCTAAGCAATCAAGTAGTTTGTCAGTTCGAGTTTTTTCCTTTAGGAAAAAGTATCGAGAACCTGTTGATTGGCAAGAGTAGTTTTGAGTAGCCAGGCCGAACCTTGGATTTCTCGATACAATTTTTTTCGTGCCACTCAAAAAATCACTCGAATTGACAAGGTTCCTACAAAAATACATTATGTGACGATAAACTTATTTCCAAAGAAACCGCGAAGAATCTTTGATTTCTTCAACCAAATTGAGCTCAAATAGGCGGGATTGAATGCCTTCCAAAGTTTTTGGGGTCATCTGTTGTTGCCCCCAACTGGTTTTTCCGAGCCACTCCTGAATATCTTCCAGTTGTTGCCCATATCGATTGGAAAGGGTCCTATCAATACTTGGAATCTCTTTGAATTCCAACGTGTAGGTATTGATGATGTCCAGAATGTGGCCTAGAACTCCGCGATTGTCTTTCAAGAACGAATCGGTGGCTGCAATCACAAAGCAGGGCCAAGGGGTAGGGCAGTCGCCCAAACGTTTAAAGGTCCCATTGTCCACCAAGGGTTTTGTGGTGAAATGTTCCCACATAAAATAAGCATTGGACCCTTCGGTCAGATTTTTTACGGCACCATCCAGGTTGTCCACGATTTCAAATTGGAGCTTTTCCGGGTCCCAGCCCTGGTTTTGGGCATTCACGTAGGCCATCAAATGGCTTCCGCTTCCCATGCGGCTTATGGCCACTTTGTCGTGCTGTACTGAAGCTATGGAGGATCTTTCACTGTCCGCGGCCACATGGATGCCCCAGAGTAGGGGCGATGAGACAAATTCTTGGACGATCTTGCTGGGGTTTCCTTGGGATATGCTCTTGATGATGCCCTCTGTTAGAATAATGGCCATATCGGCCTTTCCGGTTTCCAGCAACTGGCACATTTTTCCTGTGCCTTCGGGGACATCTGTCCAGTCAAGGGCTATGCCCCTGTCCTCAAAAGCCCCATCTTCCATGGCCAAGTGCCAAGGCAGGTTAAAATGTTCCGGTACCCCGACGATGTTCACGTTCTTCATCTCTTCGTTTTGATTGGACAAAAATAAGCGTTCCGCACGGTATTTTATACCGATGGATCATTCACAAGCCGTTCCAGGGCGAATTTGATCAAGGAATCGATGGTCTTGCCACTGTCCGTTGAGAATTGCCCTGTGGCCCGATTGGCCAAAATGGCGTTCAACGACACGGCTTTGTGCCCCATCAATTGGGCAAGTCCGTAAATGCCCGCAGTTTCCATTTCCAGATTGGTGATGTGCTGGCCTTTAAATGAAAATGAAGCCAGTTTGTCCTGGAAATCCAACACTTTTGGAGCCATACGGAGCATTCTTCCTTGGGGCCCGTAAAATCCTGAATTGGTGACGGTTATGCCGGAATGAACGCCTGGTAGAGCGAACAGTTTTTTTAATTGCGCGTCAGAGTCCACGGCATAGGGGATAATGTGGTGTCCGCCCCAACCCAAATGTTCGATGAGCGCCCTTTCCATGGCCTTATTTCTGGGGTCGGCATTCCCATAAAAATGCAGTAGACCATCAAGGCCAACGGCCGAAGTACTCATCAGGAAGGAATCAATGGGAATTTCAGGACGAATGGTGCCCGATGTACCGATTCGTATAATACCAAGCTGTTTTTTTTCACTCTTGACCTGTCGCGAAGCGAAATCGATATTGACCAGTGCATCCAATTCGTTCAGCACAATGTCGATATTGTCCGTGCCGATGCCCGTGGAAATCACGGTGAGGCGTTTTCCTGACAAATGTCCGGTATGGGTCAAAAACTCGCGCTTGCCTTTTCGTATTTCGATACTATCGAAATATTTGGATACTTCGGGAACGCGTTCAGGGTCACCCACCGTGATGATGGTGGTCGCAATATCCTCCGGTAAAAGATTGAGATGGTATATGCTGCCATCAGGGTTCAGAATAAGCTCTGAGCTTCCCAATGAAGACATCAACTAGAGTTTTAAAATGCGATTGGTGTCGGTATTGTATAGGAAGTTATACTTTAAAGAACCACCTAAATACAATTGATTGTCACGTATTTGTGAATAGTAATTTGACTTGTTCTCCAATACTTCCTTCCCCTTTTTTGTCAATTTGACAGGATTGAAGGAATTGAAGAGTGGTTTCAAGGAGGTGATGATCCGATCGTATTGTGTATCCCCAAAACCATAATAGCCCTGATCGGACAGCAACTGCCCCATAAGGGCGTTCCTTGATTCCGGTTTTTGGGTCACCGCGGTTTTCAACACATGGTTTTCCAGTTCGTTGAGGCCATTTTTAATGGTAGGGAAGCGCTTGAGGTGCGTTTTTAGGGCGTCGTTCAGATACTCAAATTGGAAATCGTTGTTGGCCAGTTGATTTTCCAGGCGTATGGGATTGTCGCTGCAATACAGTTGCCAGATGTAATCGGCATATTCAATATCGTCCTGGGAAAGCAGGCTACGGCTTTCATACAACTGCAACAATCTTTCATCGCTTAGCTCATTGAGACCGTACAGTTTGCCACTTTCATCTTCCTTTCCACTACATACCAATGAAATCTCCGCATGTCTCCTGTGCTCCTTCAGCCAACTAAGGACGGCCAGCATATTGATTTGGCAAAAAAGGTCGTATTCAAACCAAAGAACGATATGATCCTGTTGCTTGTGGTTACAAAGGGAACGGTATTCCTTCAGTGTCTTTTCCACAAACCAAGACTTGGTGACTTTGTAATTTTTGTTGAGAAATTCAAACCGGGTCTTCCAGAAAGATTCGCTTCCCACAGCGCAAAGGGTCTTGCCTTCACATAGCATTTCGCGCCATGTGATGATGTCCCCCTTTAGCTGCAAAGATTGCAATCTGGACGTGAAACTGTCCCCGTTGGTAATGTGCAACAGTGATTTCATTTTCAGTTTTAGTTTTTTGTTGGTTAGGAATACTAAAATTAAAACTTATACCAACAACATAAAAATTTTTTCACAAAACATTGGTTTTCAGCAGTTGTTTTTAACACGGAAATGAAATGTGCTTTCATTTTCAGGGAATTTCCATCATCCCCCGACCCGCTTTACTGAAAAACCATTCTCTTTCAGGAACGTCATGATCTTGTCCCTGTAATCTCCTTGGATAATGATGGTGTCTTTCTTGAAACTGCCCCCGACGCCCAAAAATGTTTTCAGGTCCTTGGCCAGTTTTTTGAAGTCGCTTTCGGCCCCGTTGTAGCCTTCCAGAATGGTAATGGGCTTGCCTTTACGCTTTTCATATTTGCAGATAATGGGGTCATCCTGCAACCAATAGGCTGGGGCATCATTGCTTTTTTCAGGTTCCTCTTCGGGCTCGTGGTCGGGAAATAGATTTTTGAGTTGGTCTTTTAGGTCCACAATGCTTATTTTTTTACCAATCCGAGTTCAATGAGCCTTTCGTGCAAAAATTCACCGGCAGTAATATCCTCGTAGGCCTTGGGATGTTCTTCGTCTATACAGTTCTCCAGGCAGTCCAACGGCATTTCACTGATGGGGTGCATAAAGAACGGAATGGAGTATCTGGACGTGCCCCACAATTCCCTTGGCGGGTTTACCACTTGATGGATCGTGGATTTTAATTTATTGTTGGACAGTCTGGAAAGCATGTCCCCCACATTGATCATCAATTGGTCTGGTTTGGCAATCGCATCCACCCATTCCCCTTGGTGATTTTGCACCTGCAGTCCCTTTCCGTGTGCGCCCATGAGCAGGGTGATCAGGTTGATGTCCCCATGCGCCGCCGCCCTGACCGCATTTTTGGGTTCCGAAGTGATGGGAGGGTAGTGGATGGGCCTCAAAATGGAATTTCCGTTTTTGATGAAGTCGTCAAAATACGTTTCCTCCAAATCCAGGTGCAGGGCCAATGCCCTCAACACATATTTGGCCGTTTTTTCCAACATTTGGTAGGTTTCCTTGCCAACAGCGTTGAATTTGGGAAGTTCATCCACCATCACATTGGCCGGATATTCAGCTTCCAGTTTCGGGTTGTCCTCCACATATTGGCCAAAATGCCAAAATTCCTTCAGGTCGCCCTCCTTTTTGCCCTTGGCGTGCTCCTTTCCAAAGGAAGTGTACCCCCTTTGTCCGCCAATACCCTCAATTTCATACTTGTCCTTAATCTCTTGGGGCAGTTGGAAGAATTGTTTGATCTCGGAATAGAGGTCGTCCACCAGTTCATCGGATAAAAAATGTCCGCTAAGGGCCACAAAGCCGATGCCTTCAAAAGCGGCGCCAATTTCCTTGACAAACTTTTCCTTTCGGGCCGGGTCCCCGGAGATGAAATCCTCTAGGTTTACACTTGGAATCGCACTCATATCTAAATGGTTTGTAATAAGGTCAAAAGTAATGAATCTTACCGAAGATTTTTGAAGTTTACCGAAAGATGGGGGCGTTTTACTACTTTTAGACCGTTGAATTTTATCGCATGAGGTATCATATTGGTGATCTGGACCAACAGAAATTGCTAGACCTGTACACGGGAATGCTCAAACCCCGAATGATCGAGGAAAAGATGCTCATCTTGTTGCGGCAGGGCAAAATTTCCAAGTGGTTCAGCGGCATCGGCCAGGAGGCCATTTCTGTGGGGGTGACCCAAGCCCTGAAGGAGAATGAATATATTTTGCCCATGCACCGAAACCTTGGCGTCTTCACCTCAAGAAACATCCCCCTGAACCGATTGTTCGCACAATGGCAGGGAAAACAGAGCGGTTTCACCAATGGCAGGGACCGAAGTTTCCATTTTGGCACCCAGGAGTATAAGATTGTGGGCATGATTTCCCACTTGGGGCCCCAGTTAGGGGTGGCCGACGGCATTGCCCTGGCCGATATGCTCCGACGCAAGAAAAGGGTGACGGCCGTTTTTACAGGCGAAGGGGCAACCAGCGAAGGTGACTTCCATGAAGCGCTCAATGTGGCATCAGTATGGAACCTGCCCGTATTGTTCTGTATCGAGAACAATGGCTATGGACTTTCCACGCCCACCAATGAACAATACAACTGTGAACATTTGGCGGACAGGGCCAAAGGATATGGCATGGAATCCCGCATCATCGACGGCAACAACATTTTGGAGGTATTTGCCAAGGTGGATGAGCTCTGCAGGGCCATGCGAAAAAGGCCGAGGCCCATACTTTTGGAGTTCAAGACTTTTCGTATGCGCGGGCATGAGGAGGCCAGTGGCACCAAATATGTTCCGGAAAAGCTGATGAAGGATTGGGAGAAGAAAGATCCCATTGCCAATTATGAGGCCTTCTTACTGGAAAATGGATTGCTGTCCGAAGAAAAAATAGAACAGCTAAAAGCTGGAATATCAGAAGAAATCGATGAGAATTTGAAACTTGCCTTTGATGAACCAACGATTTCCTTTGATGAAACCAAAGAATTAGGTGATGTTTATCAAGAGTTTGATTATCAAGACGTAAATCCAAAAGAAGAGATAAAAAGCATCCGTTTTGTGGATGCCATTTCGGAAGGACTGGAGCAATCCATGTACCGCCATAATGAATTGATCCTGATGGGCCAGGACATTGCCGATTACGGTGGTGTCTTCAAGATCACCGAAGGTTTTGTGCCCAAGTTTGGAAAGAGTAGGGTGCGGAATACTCCCATTTGTGAATCCGTAATTGTCTCGGCCGCCATGGGGCTTTCCATCAACGGAATGAAAGCCGTGGTGGAAATGCAGTTCGCCGATTTTGTGAGTTCCGGATTCAATCCCATTGTGAACTATTTGGCCAAATCGCATTACCGCTGGAACGAAAAGGCGGACGTGGTAATCCGGATGCCCTGTGGCGCAGGAGTAGGGGCAGGACCCTTCCATTCACAGACCAACGAGGCCTGGTTCACCAAGACGCCCGGACTCAAAGTGGTCTACCCTGCTTTTCCCGCCGATGCGAAAGGCTTGCTCAACACGGCCATCAACGACCCCAATCCCGTGTTGTTCTTTGAGCACAAGGGGCTGTACCGAAGTGTGTACGGCGAGGTCCCTTCCGATTATTACACGATACCTTTTGGCAAGGCCAATTGGGTAAGGAAAGGAGAGGGCATTTCGGTGGTCACCTATGGTGCCGGCGTGCATTGGGCCATCGAAGTATTGGAAAAACATCCTGAAATTGACGCGGATCTCTTAGATTTGCGAACACTTCAACCTCTGGATTTCGATGCTGTCAAAACTTCGTTGAAAAAGACAGGCAAACTGATCATTTTGCAAGAAGACACCCTTTTTGGGGGTATTGCGAGTGACATTTCCGCCATGGTCATGGAAGAATGTTTTGAGTATCTGGATGCCCCGGTCAAGCGAATTGGCAGTCTGGAGACCCCGGTTCCCTTTGCGAAGGAACTGGAAGCGGGCTACCTGCCAAAAAAGCGATTTGAGACGGCATTATTGGAGCTTTATGCCTATTGAAACACAATCATTTAACCATTTTTTTAATGGAGAAAACAACTTTATATTGACCCATTTCGTATCTTTTATTGAACATTAACTTTTAAATCTTATGGTAAAACGATCATTATTATTCGTCGCAATAGCAAGCTTTTTGCTTGTTTCGTGCTCAGTTTCCAAAAGTGTCCGGTCTCAAAGAGACATCTTCAGCGGTACTTGGAATTTGGACAATGTGTACTATGAAAACAATTCTGGCAATTTCAAGTCGGTCATCTTCAACGACGCGGAGGACATCTGCTTCGAGGACAGTGAGTGGTTCTTCAGGGACAACAATAGCACGGGAAGATATACCATCAAACAGAGTTCCCTCTGCCAAGGTGGTGACCGTTTCTTCAGATGGTCCGTGGTGGAACCCACAGCCAATTACTCCAGCCAATTACAATTCAAGTTCATCGATGAAAACCGAAAGGACATTTCTGGAGGTTATGGGTATCGATTGAACATCGTGAGCCTGACAGAACAGGCCATGACCCTCAAATCCAACGTATCGGTGGACGGACAGCCCGTGACCGTAGTCTATGAATTCTCAAGAAAATAAAAAATCATGAAAAATATCCTATTAAAAAGTACAACCGCATTCTTGGCCCTGAGCCTTATCCTGAGCTGTGATGCCATAAAAAATGCAAACAACACCCAAAAAGGTGCTGCTATTGGTGCTGGTGGCGGTGCCGTAATCGGTGGTGTCATCGGTAACAATGTAGGAAAAGGAAATACGGCCCTTGGTGCCATTATCGGTGCCGTGGTCGGTGGTGCTGCCGGTGGCTACATCGGTAACCGAATGGACCGTCAGGCCGAGCGAATCGAGGAAGAAATCCCCGGAGCAGAGGTACAACGGGTAGGAGAGGGCATCAACGTGACCTTCAGTGGAGAAAACGGTGTGTATTTTGACACCAACAAAGCTGATATCAAAGGTGCATCTGCCACTACCTTGGACAAATTGGCCGGAATTTTCAAAGAATACCCAAAGACCAACATTTTGGTAGAGGGCCACACGGATTCCGATGGTGCCGCAGAATACAATTTGGGACTTTCACAGCGTAGGGCCCAATCGGTGACCAATTATTTGGTGAGCAAGGGCATCTCCAGTGGTCGATTCACCACCAAATGGTACGGTGAGGACCAGCCGATTGAAAGCAATGATACAGCTGCCGGCAAAGCCAAAAATAGAAGGGTGGAGTTGGCCATCATCGCCAGTGATGAGTTGAAACAGGAAGCCTACGAGGAAACCAACAACTAATTGATCACGTCGATGACGTTTGATATAAAGCCCCGATGCTCATGCATCGGGGCTTTTTGTTTCTGTTTGGAAAAGTTGATGAAACCTTTAAATGAAAGTTAATCCCGATCCAACTATCCCCATTATTTCGTAATTTAATGGACATAAGCAGTTTCCAATCCCCAAAACACGGAACCATGGACCCAATCAGTGAAAACAGTACATATCAAAAACAGGAATTGCTGATCCGCATGGAACGGAACCACGAGGTCATCCAGCGGTTGTCCCAAAAGCTATGTTCGTATACCTGCGAACCCAAATGTCCCTCCAGTTTTGAGAAATACAACGACCTCAAGCGAAGCTTCAAGCTGTTTGAAAAATACCAAAAGAACCTTATGGGGCTTATCCATAGAAAAAAGGCCGGGGTCATTGAGGGGCTGGAAAAGGAAGTGCAGCTCCATCTGAAGCGTTTTAGGGAATTGGAAGCGGATATTGCCTCTTACCTTCTGGACACCATGGAACATTCCTAAGCTGACCTTTTTGCCCAAAAAGCAATCCGGTCATTTTGCAACAAAAGATGTCCGCCAAGTATTTTTTACTCCTACAAACATCCGTAATATTGCAAGGCCATAAACTTGCGCTGGAATGGGAAAATCCTCTACATCCGTCTTGGTCATCCTTGCTTTTTTTGCCATCTACGTCATCTGGGGATCCACCTATCTCCTGAACAAGATAGCCGTGAAGGAGCTGGAGCCCTTCATGCTGGCCTCTTGCCGGTTCACCACAGCCGGAATCTTGATCTTTATTTTGGCCAAAATCATGGGAATTCCCCTGACCATCACCAAGAAACAACTGTGGAACACCATCATCGCTGGCATCCTTTTTCTCAGTTTTGGGAACGGGGTAGTGGTGTGGGCCCTGAAATATGTGGACAGTGGCTTTGCCGCTCTGGAGATTTCCGCCCAACCGCTCATCATCCTATTGTTGATGCGGGTGCTGCAGGGCAAAAAGATACAGCCCATGTCCGTCATCGGGGTGGTTTTGGGCATTGTGGGCATCTATTTGCTGGTGAGCCAGAAACAGATCATTGCCAAGGAAGAATCCATCATCGGCATGGTCATGATCTTCTTTTGTATGCTGAGCTGGGCCTACGGGAGTCTTTTTGTAGCGAAAGCGGACCTCCCCAACAACTATTTTGTGAACACCGGCTACCAAATGTTCACCGCCGGAATCACCTTGGCCCTGATGAGCCTGGCCTTTGGCGAAACCTGGTCGGCACCGCTCAGTTGGAGTGGGGGCGTGCAGCTCTCCATGGTCCTGCTGATCGTTTTTGGGAGTATTTTGGCCTTCACCTCGTTCAATTACCTGCTCAAAGCGGTCTCCCCGGAAAAAGTGGCCACCTCCACCTACGTCAACCCCATTGTGGCCCTCTTGCTGGGCTGGTATTTTCTGGACGAACAGATCACGGCCCAATCCATTATCGCCGCGACCATTCTGCTCACGGGCGTTTATTTCATCAACACCAAAAAGACGCTCGCCATTTTTGAGCGTTTCAAACGTTAATGTTTTCGGAGGGCTCTGGGAAATGAGCCCGAGAATCCGTATTTTCAACAGGCCTAACGATTTGATGATGAAAACTTGGACAACATATGGCTTTGCCCTCTTGATGCTGCTTGCCATGGCTTGCGCCTCAGGACCTAGGTCACAGGCCACTCCGGCCGAGTTGGCCGCTTTTGAAAAATTGATCTCCGATAAAAGTTTCCAGATAGATGCCAGTTGGGCACAGCCCATGGCCAGCCAAGGGCTGAACAGCATTGCCAATGCAGGTTTGTTGCCCCGGGGCAGCACGGCCGGCAGAATAGACATTGGCGGTTCCGGCGGATACCTTCGGGTCGTGGGTGACAGTGTCGTGGCCGATCTTCCCTATTTCGGGGAACGCCAGATGGGAGGGGCCTACAATCCACAGAAAGGCGGAATTCTATTCAATGGCATTCCCAAGGAATTCACCATAGAACCCAACAAAAAAGGGGACGGAAAAACAATACGTTTCAACATCTCCCAAAACCAAGAAGGGTATCGGGTAATTGCCCAGATCTATCCGTCCAACCATACCACCATCACCATTGCCAGCACCCACCGCACCACCATTTGGTATCAGGGAACCGTTTCCGAATATGAACGGGAGAAGTGAGTTGGTCAAAGTTCAAAGTACCAAATTGTCAAGCACCAAATTCCAAATTGCCAAATCCCAAATGGCAAACTTCCGACATCTGACCTCAAACACAAGTGCAAGGATCAAGTTCAAATAGATCCGTGAACATTTGTGCGATTCCTAGTCCGGAAGACACCAATCCTCCGTTTTCTATGCTCTGTTTTTCTATATTCTGTTATCCAAATCATCAAACTTCCGACTTCCGACTTCCGACTTCGGACATCTGACATCAGACTTCTGCCCCCCGACTTCCAACTTCCATCATTTTGTTATAGCTTTATGGGTTTAGAAACCAAAAACACCTATTCATTCCCATGAAGATGAACCATTTGCCCAAAAGCTCCATTTTTTTGCTGATGCTTTCCCTCGCCGTGCTCTCCTGCAATGGCAAAAAGAAAGGGGACAACGAAGAAAATGCCGATGAAAAGACCCAACAGGAAACAGACACGTCACAATATGAGGCTTCCCTGCCCTTGGACCGCCTAAAACTTCCCGAAGGCTTCCAAATTGAGATTTATGCCGAAGGCATAGACGGAGCCCGATCCATGGCCATGGGCGACAACGGGACCCTTTTTGTGGGCACCCGGAACGAGAACAAGGTCTATGCGCTCCGCGATGAGGACGGCGATTTTAGGGCCGAAAAAGTATTTGAGGTGGACTCGGACCTGGAGCAGCCCAACGGAGTGGCCTTCAAGGACGGGGCCCTATACGTAGGTGCGGTGAGCCGTTTGTTCAAATACCCCAACATTGAGCAACAATTGGCCAGTCCGCCCGAACCCGAACTGATCTATGACGATTACCCCACAGAGTTCCACCACGGATGGAAATACATCGCCTTTGGCCCGGACAACAAACTGTACGTGCCCGTGGGCGCACCCTGCAACATCTGTGACCGCACCAATGACGACGAGCGTTTTGCGACCATCACCCGAATGGATGCCGATGGCAGCAACCGGGAGATCGTGGCCCGCGGCGTGCGGAACACCGTTGGCTTCACATGGCACCCGGACACCAACGAACTATGGTTTACTGATAACGGCAGGGATATGCTCGGCGACGACATCCCCCCCTGCGAACTGAACCGCCTCACCGAGGTGGGCCAACATTTTGGCTATCCATTTTGCCATGGGGGCACCATCAAAGACCCTGAATTTGGCGACAAGCGTCCCTGTTCCGACTTTGTGGCTCCCGTGCAAGCCTTGGGCGCGCACGTAGCACCCCTCGCCGTCAAGTTCGATACGGGTTCCATGTTCCCGGAAAGTTACAAGGGCCATGCCTTTATCGCGGAGCACGGCTCTTGGAACCGCGCTTCCAAATCCGGCTATAGGGTCACTTTGGTGAAACTGGACAACAACAAGGCGGTAAGCTATGAGCCCTTCATTGAAGGATGGTTGGACGAGGAAAGCCAAGAGGCCTTTGGCCGCCCCGTGGACCTGTTGTTCCTGAAAGACGGATCGCTATTGATCTCCGACGATGTGGGCGACGCCATTTACCGCGTCACCTACAAGGGCTAAACGCCTCATAAAAAATCTCCTAAGTACTTGGGAAGTGGCCTTTCCTCCATTTTCCAGGTACTTTTTTGATTGTCTCTGTCCGAGACCTCCAAAAAAATATGGGTCGTGCCATAGTCGCCTTTGGAGACGATGCGCTCCAAGCTGTAGGTGAGGTCGCCATCCTCGAACACATATTCGGCCTTGTCCAGACTGGGACTTTCCGTGCACTTTCCGTTGCGGATCACCAAACAGGGCCTTTGCAAGATCACCCTGGGCTTTTGCCAGCAGAGGTAGCGGATTTCACCGTCCGTGTGTTCATCCACCCTAATGGTATAATGCTGGTTGTGGCACAGGATCAGAAAGCGTTTTATGCTCGGGTCTTGGGAAAGAATGGCTCGGTAGGTTTAAGTTTGGTTTGGGCTTTTATTGAAACGGCCCATACCGTCCCGTATTGTGCTAGATCTTGTTTCTTTTCCACCAGCGGGCCCCGTGGAGGAATCCCAATAGGTAAACAATAAAGGCGATGAGCACCAAGCAGATTTTTTGTAAGAGGTTTATGGTTTCCAGAGTCGTCATTTTCTTAGGTTTTGTGGCTAAGCTAATTGTTGCGTAGGATTTTTACGCATCCAATTGACGGATGACGGTTTTGAATTGACGGATGGGGGGTTTGGGTTGATGGATGGTTTGTTGGGATGGGCAAGCTTTTGTTCTTTTGTTTTTGAAGTTCTGAAATACTACCGCGCATTGTATCAAAAACATATATCGGAACCTTTAATTTGTCCCAAATGCAAGAAATTGACCTGCCTACTGTTCAAAAGTTGTTGAATTCCAATGAATTGGAGCTGACATCGACCCAAAAGGCATTGTGCCTGCCCATCCTACGGCGGATTTATAAAAAAATGAAGCTTGGAATACAGTTTGATGGTGTAAAAGTCAAGAATTCCCGAATTGTGGATGGTCACCACAGATACATTTGTGCCCAACTCGCAGGGGTCCAAATCGAGTATATGGAGTGGGAAATTGCAAAAGGCACAACTGACCATGAATGGCCCAAAATGAGTATAGTGGAGGAAGATTATGAAGATGCCGACCAAATCAAAGAACACCATAAAAGGGATGCTGCGATCAATGGAGTGGACGAAAGTATTTTCAAGGATTTGTGAAATATGGACTAACTTTGCAATATGTTGATATTATTGGACATAGACGGTGTAATGGTCCCCAACAGCAACTGGAAAAGGCCGGAATTTGAAGATGACGGTTTCCCAAGGTTCAGTAGTAGGGCCACCAACAGCCTTCAGAAAATAATTTCTGAAACTGGTGCAGGAATTCTATTGACCACATCGCACAAGTCCAATTATCCCATAAAAACATGGCGGAACATTTTTTCCACCCGGGGATTGGGCAATGTGAACATCCAAAAACTCAGGACAAACACCTTGCAGATGGACCGAAAGGAAGAGCTGATACGATGGTGGAACAACAGGAACGAAGACCACTTTGTGATCATAGACGATGACAAGACCCTGAACAGCCTTCCGGCCCCCATGAAGGCCAAACTGGTACAGCCCAGCGCCACGGTGGGGCTTAATGAGGAGTTGGCCGATACCGCCATACAGATCTTAAGATCCTAAAAAGAACGATGTGCTCGTCCGAGTGCATTTTCACAGCAAGGTGTAGAAAATGTGTATCGAGGACTTTATAGACCCGCTTTTTGGCGGGTTTTTTGTTCCGCCTCAGTAAGCAACCTGATCAAGACCCCTTGGCCATCCGTGTTGTTCATGCCATAATACCCATAATTTGTTGTTGAATAGTATTTAAAAGGGAAGACCCTTCGGCCTTCCCTTTTTTGTAATTTAATTGGCATGCCAAACAGTTGTAAATAGGTGAAATCCTGCCATTAGATTTTAATCATGGCAGTAATAGGAAATATTGTCACAGAAAAAAGCCAAAAAGTCACATTTTGACATTTTGGCTTGGTTTTTGTAGCGTAAATCGCTAATGTTTTGAATAAAATAGGGAAAATATCGCAAATCTTATTTAGAGGCTGACACCCTGTAAATAATAACGATAAAAACCTAAGTTTATTGCGGTATTCAGTTATTTTGGTAGTTAACTGGGTGCAAATGTATGAAATATTTGTTGAAAAAAATGTTAAAAATAAGTCGTCGTAAAAATTCATAATACTGTCGGAGGAAGACCAGCATGTTGTTAAGTTCAAACTTAATTGCTGGCAAGTAACATTTTTAACTTTAAATTTTTTAAGATGACAAATATATCATCATTTTATAAATTGGCTATTCAGCAGCCAAACTTGGACTTCGTAGACGTCAAGTTAAATACTGATAATTTATTATTTATTGACCCTAGACTTATTGAAAATTCCAAAGACCCTATTGCGAAGGAAATGCAAAAAAGGGTTGAGGTTTTTTGGGCAGAACTTATCAAACATGTCAGGGCAAAGGATATCAAGAAAATCTATTATTTGCTTTCTGGTCTTAAAGAACCAAATGAGACACGCCTTGGATATTCATTTAGCAAATGTTTTGGAAATTCCGTGGCAGATAAGCTTAAACCAAAGATTATTGACGCAATACAGAGAAACAAGGCAGTCAAATCTGGGGTTTTAAGCCATTTTGCGGATGTTGAACTCTTTATTGAGGACATTGGTTCCGATAGAATTTCCGACATCACCACCAAAATTATAAAGGACGTTTTAATAGAATACACTCAGCAGCAGTGTAAGCTTTACAAGATTCCCATGAAGGAGGTAATGCAGGATGATATTTTTGACCACACTACTTCAAAGTGGGTGAGAAGGAAAGTTAAACTTCCTGTCTATTTTGGCAAACCAATTCTTTTTGTACCTAAAACCATTGTAAGATTGGAGAATTCGGCTGGTCAGAATGTTTCTTGTTTTTATAGATATGCAATAAGACATTTTATTGTACATGATAAAGAAATGCTGGATGATGTAAGTCCATCAGGAAAAGATGGGAAAATTCTTTTAAGAGATATTAAAGCTGAATACCCCATTTCCAAGGAATCGTTGACAAATTGGGGAATGAAGTATGGTAAGCTCTTAGTTGATTATAAAACGGACCATTTAAATGGCAGATTGAAGCCATTATCTGATGCTGAAATCATGGCCATTGTATATGATAAAGGATTTCTGAAAACAGGATAAACCAATCATTTTTAATTAAAAGCGGGCCAAAATGGCCCGCTTTTTTATTATCAGAGTCCCCCAATCACCTTTAAGCTCAACCCCGTATGCTTTTTTATATCAGCATCGGACATGCCACTTGCTTTTAAAGACTTCGCGATACTAATTGCCTTTTCTTTTTCGGCCCTCTTCCGTTCCGTTTCCAATTTAAAGGCCTCCAGTTCCTGCTTTTCGGGGCCCATGATCTCAAACAGGCCACTTTTGCGCAGTTCGTCCATCACGCCCTGGTCCCCAAAACTGGTGTAGTCGGTCTCGGTGATCACCAAATGGTCCAACACTTCAATCTGGAGCAGTTTGCCCGCCTTTAGCATATGGTCGGTAAAGAGGATATCGGCATCCGTCACCTTGTGGTTGCCGCTGGGGTGGTTGTGCACCAAGATGAGCTGGGAGGCCAGTTTGTAGATGGCCATCCGGAACACGTCGGGCGGGTCGGCGTTCACCCGGTTGTGCGCACCCAGGCCAATGAGCTCCACAAACAGCACCTTGTTGGCATGGTTGAGGCCCACCACCCAAAAATGCTCTTGGTTGCGGCGTATCTTGTTCTCCCGCAGCAACACCTGTTGCATGATCGCATAAATGTCCGTGGAGTTCAGCACTTTGATCCGTTGTTCTTTGGTAAGCCTTACGTTCATGGGTAGGTGTTTGTCATTTTTGGGTCTGGGAAAGGTAATCCAAGCTTTTGAGAAAAACAAAAATGGCCTGGGGGTATAAAAAACCGTCCCCACAAATTACAAGGGACGGTTTTTAGATGGTGACAATACCGTTATTTTGCGATGCTGTTCAATTTCTGCACCTGCGCATCAAAACTCTTGAGGGTGGCGGCCAGCACCCCGATCTGTTCCTGGGCCTCTTTCCAATCTTTCTGCTCAATGGCCTCGCGTACGCCCGGAAGGGTCTTTACCCCATACCCAGTGTAAAATCCCGGGGCATAGATTTGGTGCTTGAACCAGTCCCTTCGGGGGAGTCCCTTATCCTGTAGCAACACCTGCTCCATGCCCATCAGCTCTTGGTTGAGCTGCGCCTTTTTGGCACTGGACAGGGCCATGAGGTCCGCTTTGGAAAAGGTGTCTATGCTTTTCTTGAGGTCAGCGATCACATTTTGCAGGGGCGAGAAGTCCAGATACGGCACTTCGGCCTCCTTTTTCGCGGGTGCCAAGGGCTTTTTGGGATCCATGGTCAACTCGTACACATTTGCCTCTACCTTTTTGTTGTGCTTTTCCACTTCGGAGCGCATGTTTTCCAAGGTCTTCATCACCTCGCCCAAATAGGTCTCAATGGTGCCGTGCCACTGGGTCAGCTCAAACGGCAACACCTCGGCATTGGCCAGGCGTAGGGTAATGCGACCCGCCGTATTGGCCAGGGCCACGCCATACTGGAACCCGGGGTCCTTAAAACGGGTGTAGTGGGTATAGGTATCGTAAATGGTGTGGTATTCCCCGCCGGAGCCTTCGCCACCGTAACCGAGGTTCAACGAGGCAATGCCCGAATGCTGGATGAAGGGGGTGTAATCCGATCCAGAGCCGAGGGCGGATAGTGTAAAGGAATTGTCCCCACCGCGCACTGCATTGGCGGCCTTGCGGCGCTCCGCCACAGACACGCCTTTTTGCGGGTCGGTCACACTATGGGCCACCTGCGACACCATCGCCTGGAGCGAGTGCGACCCTCCTGCACCCAGATACCCACGGCTGTTGCCATCGGTGTTGATGTAGGCCACGGCCTTTTGCTGCAGTTCGTCCCTGTGGTCTTCCACCCATTCCGTGGAACCGATGAGTCCGGGTTCCTCCGCATCCCAGCCACAATAGACCAGGGTGCGTTTGGGTCTTTTGCCCTCCTTGGCCAGTTGACCAATGACGCGGGCCTCTTCCATCAGGGCCACCATGCCACTGACAGGGTCACTGGCGCCGTGCACCCAGGCATCGTGGTGGTTGCCACGCACGATCCACTGATCAGGGAATTCCGAACCCTTTAGGGTCGCGATGAGGTTGTGGGCCGGTTTCAACTGCCAGTCAAACTCTAGTTTCAAATGTACCTTGGCCGGACCGGGACCAATATGGTAGGTGAGGGGCAGGGCACCTCTCCAGTCATCGGGGGCCACGGGACCTTTCAAGGCTTCCAACAAAGGCTGGGCATCTTCATACGAAATGGGCAGCACGGGAATCTTGGTAATGGTCGGGGCCTCCTCACGGTCCAAGCGTTTGGCATCCTTGGTAGCGGCATAGCCGGGGGTGAGTACATCGCCGGGATAAAGGGGCATGTCCATCACGGAGCCACGCTGCACCCCGGTCTTGTTTTTATAGGGGCCTTCGGGATATACATCGCCCTGGTAATACCCATCATCCTTGGGGTCGGAATAGATGATACAGCCAATGGCGCCTTTCTCGGCGGCCAATTTCGGTTTGATGCCGCGCCAAGAGCCATAATATTTGGCAATGACGATTTTTCCTTTCACATCGATGCCCAGTTTTTCCAGTTCCTCATAGTCGCTGGGCACGCCGTAGTTCACAAATACGAGTTCGGCCTCCACATCGCCATCGGTGGAGAAGGCATTGTAACTGGGCAACAGTTTGTCACCCTGCGCGGTGTACGGGTCGCCTTCCACGGGAACGGCCTCGAGGGATGCCGAGTAGGTGGTGGGGGCGGTCAGTTCCAGAACTCGGACCTTGGGGTAGGGGAAAAGCACTTGGTAGGTGTCAATCCGGGTATCATAACCCCAGGATTTGAACTGTTTTTCCATCCACTTGACGTTTTCCTCGCCAAATTTGGTGCCCACCCAATGGGGTTCGGCGGCCATGCGTTTCATCCAATCGTCCAGATTGGTCGCGGAAAGTCGTTTTTCAAATTCAGTTTCGAGCTTCAATTCTTCATCCGAAGCGGTTTTACCAAACCCAATAAGCTGTTCTTGGGCCGATACGCTCAAAATGCTGAGCAACAGGAATAAGGGTAGTAGAGGTCTTTTTCTCATAATTTTTGAATTAGCACTTAAATGTAAGTATTTGTTGGCTAACTGGCGCTAGATGTCAGAGGTCCGAAGCTTGTAGTTTGGGATTTGATGTTTGGCATTTTGAGGGTGGATGTTAAAAGACAGTGTGCAGTACGCGGTCGGCAATAACCCAATAACAAAATAACCCAATAACGGAATGATTAGGGCCTGACACGAATAGCACGAATTGACACGAATATAGCTTGAGCTTGATTCTTGAACTTGTGTTTGGTGCTTCGGATTTGAAGATGGGAAGACAGTCTGCAGTGTGCAGTAAGCAGTGATAAGTAACTGAACAACCCAGTAACCAAATAACCGACAAGTTTTCAAAATAAATTTGCGCAGTCAAATAACTGCATTTATATTCGCAGTCAAATAGCTGCATAAATGGAATTGCGTAGAGATGTATTTCAGGCCATTGCCGACCCCACCCGTAGGGCCATCATTGCCATGGTGGCACTGAACGCCATGACGCCGGGCGCCATAGCCGCGGAGTTCGATTCGTCCCGGCAGACCATTTCAAAGCACATACGTATCCTCACCGAGTGCGAACTGCTGACCCAGGAACAGCAGGGGAGGGAGATCCATTACTACTTCAATCCTGTCAAAATGAAGGAAATAGCAGACTTTATTGCACCATTTAGGGATATGTGGGACGATAGGTTCAACGCTTTGGAGGCCATCATGAAAAAACAACCGCCTAAAAAATAACAATGGAACGAAAAACAAAGGTCCACGCTGAGGACGGAAAACAGGAAATCTGGATCACCAGGGAATTTGAACTGCCGCTGGAATCCCTTTTTAGGGCCTACGAAGACGCTGAGATTGTGGCGCAATGGATGGGCACCAATGTCCTAAAGCTGGAAAACCGCAGACATGGCAGCTATCAGTTCGAGACCACCGACCCCATGGGCAACAAGCACCGGTTCAACGGGACCATACACGAATTTGTACCCAACCGGAAGATCATACGGACCTTTGAGATGGAAAGCGGCCAGTTTCCCGTGCAATTGGAGTTTTTGGAGTTTGAGGCCCTGACCGAGACCACGAGCAAGCTAACCATCCACATGGTCCAGAAATCGGTGGAGGACCGTGATCGCATGCTGAAACTGCCCTTTACGCAGGGCATCAACATGGCGCACGACCGCTTGCAGCACGTAGTACAACACTTAGGATAACCTTTAAAACCTTACAAATGACAAAAAGAAACAAAATCATCTATTGGGTGGCCACGGTTTGGCTGGCTCTGGGAATGGTTTCCACGGGCATTGTGCAACTGATGGGCATGGAAGAGGAAGTGGCCATGATGGACCATTTGGGCTATCCCATCTATTTTCTGACCATAATCGGAATCTGGAAACTTTTGGGCGTAGTGGCCGTATTGATTCCCAAGTTTCCCTTGCTCAAGGAATGGGCATACGCAGGGTTTGTCTTCACCATGACCGGGGCGATAGCATCCCATCTGGCCGTCGGGGATGCCGCTGTAGATCTTTTCGGACCCACCCTGTTATTGGCATTGTCCATAATTTCTTGGTATTTTAGACCTCCAAGCCGAAAGACGATCACCACGCAAAACGCATAAGCATGAACCCAAAAGTCGATTTTTTCTTTGAAAAGCCCTCCCAATGGCAAGATGCCTATCGACAGTTGCGTAAAATTGTTCTGGACACTGGCCTTACCGAGGAACTCAAATGGGGCGTACCCTGCTATACCTTTCAGGGCAGCAACATTGTTTTGATCCACGGTTTTAAGGAATACTGCGCGCTCCTGTTCCATAAAGGGGCATTGCTGAAGGATACGGAGGACATGCTCATCCAGCAGACCAAGAATGTACAATCGGTCCGCCAGATCAGGTTCACCGATGTCAAGGAGATCGTGGACAGAAAAAAAGCACTGACAGCCTATATCCATGAGGCCATTGAAGTGGAAAAAGCAGGTCTGGAAGTAAAAATGAAGAAAACCTCCGAATTTGACATGCCGGAAGAGCTTCAGGACAGATTGGACAGTGATACCGATTTTAAAAAAGCCTTCGAAGCCTTGACACCGGGACGCCAACGCGGGTATATGCTCCATATTTCCCAGGCAAAACAATCCAAGACCCGCATATCAAGGATCGAGAAATCCGTTCCCAACATTTTTGAGGGAAAAGGATATAATGAAATGTAAACCTTATCACAGCATAAACCATGCGAAGAATTGTCCCAAACATCTATTCCGATGACCTAGCAGCGAGCAAATCGTTCTATATCGATTTTTTGGGAATGGATATGGCCATGGACCTGGGGTGGATCATAACGTTCGCCTCAAAGGAAAATCCCACGGCCCAAATCAACATTTTTCAAAACGAAGAGGGCAAAGAGCTGGATAACGCATCCGTTTTCCTTTCCATAGAACTGCCTGATGTGGACCAGATGTACGAGCGGGCAAAAGAATTTGGCCATGAGGTGGTTTATGACATACGAAATGAAAATTGGGGCGTGCGGCGGTTTTTTGTGAAAGACCCGAACGGTGCCACCCTTAACCTTTTGACCCACCTATGAACCCACTCATTGATGCTTATTTGCAGGAAGGCTGTGGCCGCTGCCCTTTGGGCGGCACCCCGGAATGCAAGGTGCACAGTTGGCAGGAAGAATTGAAATACCTCCGAAGGCTGATACTGGAGTGCGGACTTACAGAAGAACAGAAGTGGGGCATGCCCACCTATACCCATAACGGCACCAACTTGGTGATGGTGGCCGCGTTCAAGGACAATTGCACCCTGAGTTTTTTTAAAGGGGCATTGCTGAAGGACGATCACCAAATTCTGGAAAAACCAGGGGAGAACACCCAATCGGGCAGGGTGGTCCGTTTTACCGATGTGAAGCAGATCGTCCAACTGGAACCCGTGTTGAAAAGCTACATCTTTGAAGCCATTGAAGTGAAAAAAGCAGGTTTGAAGGTGCAAATGAAACCGGTTTCGGACTACGACATCCCCGAAGAGTTCCAACAACGATTGGAGGAAGACCCCGAACTGAAAAAAGCGTTTGAAAACCTTACCCCGGGAAGACAAAAGGGGTATCTGCTCTATTTTTCCGGGGCAAAACAATCCAAGACCCGGGAAGACCGTATCGAAAAATACATCCCCAAGATCATGAAAGGTTTGGGGTTTCATGATAGATAACTTCCAGCACAAGGGTTTTGTGTCCAATATTCACTATTTTAGGAGGACCAACCCAAACCGATATGGAACAGCGCAGAAAATTTTTAAAACAAGGGGCCATGGCGATGTTGTCCATGCCCTTGTTGTCCTTTGATTCCCAAAAAGATTGGTCCATTGAACCCCTCAAAAATGCCACTCCCACGGACGAGGCCTATTGGAAGATGGTCCGAAAGCAATTTCCACTGAAAGAAGGGCAGACCTATTTCAACAACGGTACCATGGGCCCAACATCGGGCTATGTGCTGGACAAAATGTTCGACCACATGATGCGCTGGAACGTGGAGGCCGCGACCGTGGACTACAAGAACGGTTCAGGACCCGAACTGCTGACCGGGTACTTTCCCTACGAGGAACTACGAACCAAATTGGCAAAAATCATCAACTGCGATTTTAAGGAAATCTCACTGGTGCAGAACGCCACATTTGGGATGAACTACGTGGGCATGGGCCTCGACCTGAAGAAAGGGGACGAGTTGCTGAACACCAATCAGGAACACGGAGGGGGTTTTGGGGCCTGGCAACTCTTGGCCAAGCGTAAAGGCTGTGTGTACAAGCAGGCCATCCTACCAGAACCCGCCAACGATCCGCAGGCCATTGTGGATGCCATTTTTAAGGAAGTAACCCCGAAGACCAAGGTCATTGCCATACCGCATATCGTTTCTGGGTTCGGGACCGTGATGCCCGTAAAACAAATCTGTGCCGAGGCCAAAAAGAGGGGCATTTTTACCGTTTTGGACGGAGCGCAGTGCGTGGGCCACGTGAACGTGGACGTGAAGGACATTGGTTGTGATGCCTATTATTCCAGTCTGCACAAATGGCTGTTGGCCCCGGCGGGCAGCGGTCTTTTATATATCAATAAAGATGTGGTGGGCGATATTTGGGCCACCATTGCCAGCTATAACTGGGACAACCAAGAAGACCACGGATTCCGGTTGATGCAGAATGGCACTGGCAATGCCGGGCTTGTGGCGGGGTATGATGCCGCTGTGGATTTCTTCAACACCATTGGCCATGATGTTTGGATCGGCAGGATCAAGGAACTGGGCATGCACCTTCGGGATGGCCTGAAACAAATGAAACACGTAACTATCTTTTCATCTACCAATGAAGAACTGGCAGCCGGAATCACTACCTATGGGGTGGAGGGCATGTCAGGGCCAGAACTCCAAAAAACGATGTGGGATCGCGAAAAACTGCAACCCCGATCGGTAGGGGACAAGATGATCCGCCATTCCGTGCACATTTACAATTCCAAGGAAGAAATAGACAGGGCTTTGGACGTTGTGGGAAGCCTGGGATAACATTAATTTAGAAATTTGAAAATACCATTACTCATATATTCTTACAATCACATGAAAAACCTCTCTCTAACTGTACTTTTCGTCTTGCTCTTGGCCTCCTGTAAAAAAGAAGTAAAGCCGACCGAATCCCCCAAAATAGCCTATACCGGAATCACCGAATCCATCAGACCGGGCGATGATTTCTTTATGCGCGTGAACAAGATCTGGTACGATTCCATCCAAATCGCCGAGGATCAGGTAGGAGTGGGGTCCTATAGTTTTTTGAACATTCCGCAGAAAAAATTGCTTCAGAATATCTTGGAAGAAGTTTCCGCCACGGAACATGCAGCGGGAACGGTAGAGCAGAAAGTGGGTGCTTTTTATGCTTCGGGTATGGACACGGCCCAAATCAACAAAAGGGGATATGAGCCCATAAAACCCATCCTTGAAAAAATCGATGGGATTGCGGACACCAAGGCCCTCATGCATTTTGTGACCAACGAGATGCAATCCGGCAACAATTCGTTCATCGGCCTCAGGGTTGGGCCGGACAACAAGAACAGCAGTGTGAACATCCTGCACGCCGGACAATCGGGACTCGGGCTTCCGGATCGGGATTATTACTTCAAGACGGATTCGTCCACCGTGGGCATCCAAAACGCCTATCGGAAATACCTGACCACCCTCTTCGAGCTTACGGAGCAAGAAAATGGGGCCGAAAAGGCGGAAACGGTATATGCCATTGAAAAACAACTGGCCGAGGTGCACAAGACCCGTATCGAACGAAGGGACATTCAAGCCAACTACCACAAACTTTCGGTGGCGGACCTCACCAAGAGCAATCCTAACATCCATTGGGCAACACTGTTGGAACAACTGCAAATGGAAGCCGATTCCATAAATGTTCAGCAACCCACTTACTATGACCAACTGGACCAAATGCTGGCCTCCGTTCCACTGGAGGACTGGAAAACCTATCTCAAGGCCCACACCTTGGAAAATTATGCAGGTTTTCTGAGCACGCCTTTTGAAATGGCGGTTTTTGAGTACAACAAAATACTGCTGGGCCAATCGGAACAACAGCCCCGTGCCCAGTTGATGGTGCAGCAGGTGGACCGTTTGCTCGGTTTTGCGCTGGGGCAGCTCTACGTAAAACGCTATTTTGACGAAGAGGACAAGAAAAGGGTGTCCGACTTGGTGGACAACCTTCAAAAAGCCTTTGAGAACCGGATGTCCCAATTGGACTGGATGAGCGACAGTACCAAGGCCAAGGCCAAGGAAAAACTATATGCCATCACCAAAAAGGTAGGCTACCCCGATGTTTGGAGGGAATATGATGTGACCATGGAACGGGACAACTATTTCGAGAATGTGGTGGCGCTGCGCAAAAATGCTTACGAATATGCCACCAAGGACCTGAACAAGGCTCCCAACAAAGAGGATTGGGGCACTACGCCCTCAACGGTGACGGCCTATTACCGGGCATCTCATAATGAAATCGTCTTCCCGGCCGGGATACTTCAATTTCCCTATTTTGATAAGGAGGCGGACGATGCGGTGAACTATGGCGGCATCGGGATGGTGATCGGACATGAGCTTACCCATGCCTTTGATGACAATGGGTCCCAATACGACAAGGATGGGAACCTGAAAAACTGGTGGACGAAGGACGACCTGGAAAAATTCAAGGCGAAGACCCAACAGCTCATAGACCGTTACAGCACCTTTACCGTGCTGGACACCGTGCACGTGAAAGGGGCGATGACCATTGGGGAGAACACAGCGGACAACGGCGGTATTGCAATTGCCTACGACGCCTTCAAAATGACCGAACAGGGGCAGGACACTACCCGAATTGGCGGCTACACGCCCGATGAACGTTTCTTCATGTCCATAGCCCGAATCTGGAGGGTAAAGGTGAGGGACGAGTTCATGCGGAATTATGTGAACACCAATTCCCATTCTCCGGCCATTTGGCGGGTGAACGGCCCTTTGATGAACTTTACGCCCTTCTACGAAACGTTTGACCTCCGACCAGAAGACGAAAATTATAAACCCGAGGAGGAACGCATCAAGATTTGGTAAAGATAAAATTGTTTAAATCATTGTATTTCAATTAATTAAATTCGAATTTGAATATGCTTGCTGAGCCCTGATTTTTTCAAAAGATTTTTAATCTACGTGTCCAAATTAGATATACCTTCGGTAAAAAATTTGTGACGTTAGAGCAGAAGGTCCGAAGGGTCGAGGAGCTATTCGGACAATTGGAAAAGGAAACCGCCCAGTTTCAGCAAAAGTCAGGTTTGGGCTGTGTTTCGGGCTGTGGAAAATGTTGTAACTACCCTCAAATAGAGGCCTCTCCCTTGGAGTTTTTACCTTGGGCTTTCCATCTTTTTTTACAGGGCGAAGCGGAGACCACTTTGGACACCTTGAACGCGAACCAAAATCCCAACTGCTTTCTCTTCGCGCCCCTTTCCGTGGTAGATCAGGGCCATTGCGGCACCTATCAGTACCGGGGGCTCATCTGTCGTTTGTTCGGCTTTGCCGCCACCCGAGACAAATATGGAAGCCTGCGCTTGGCCACCTGCAAGATCATCCGTGAGGGACAGGCCGAACAGTACCGTACCGTTTCGGAAGCCATCGCCAAAGGGCTGTACGTCCCCGTTTTCACGGATTACTACATGCAACTGAACCAGATTGACTACCAAATGGGCACCAAAATGCTGCCCGTGAACAAGGCGCTGAAAGTGGCCTTGGAAGAAGTGCTGCAATACTACACCTACAGGCCGCTCCCCAATGCAGGGAAGTGGTGTGTTTGATGTTTTAGGCCGATGTAGGGCAGCCCATTCCACAAAATTTTCATAAAAATTACGCTTTTGGGGAAAGCAATGTCCATCGTGTTCGTTGAACCATTTTGTACCCTATATATTTGCAACGATTTGATTATAAATGTATAAAACAGAATTATGAGCAAAGTAAAGGAAAACGACACTGTGAAGGTGCATTACACGGGCAAACTGGTCAATGGAAAGGTTTTTGACAGTTCATTGGAAAGGGAACCCTTGGAAGTCGCCTTGGGGCAGGGTCAACTTATCCCTGGATTTGAAAAAGGACTGATCGATATGGCCGTGAACGAAAAGAAGACCATCACCATAGACAAGCAGGAAGCGTATGGCGAGGTGAACGAGCAGCTTTTTCAGAAAATCTCCAAATCGCAGTTGCCGGACGACCTGAAGCCCGAAGTGGGCATGGGCTTGGTGGGTGCCAATGCCGAGGGGCAACAGCAGCAGTTCCGCGTTGCCAAAGTGGAAGAAAACGATATTATCCTGGATGCCAACCATCCGTTGGCGGGCCAAGACCTGGTGTTTGACCTTGAGGTGGTAGCGATACTTTAAGCGCAGCCATCATATAAAGAACAAAAACGCCCTGTCAGTACGATGGGGCTTTTTTTGGCCCTATGGCCTATGGGGGTAAACATTTTGCCTGCTGAGCCACATGGATGTCCATGACCGCCCCTTTGAGTTCCATAAGCACATGACAAACATTTTGGCGCTCCGTTGCTGAAAAAGCATCCGCAGGAAGGTAATGGAACATATAAATGGCCTTGTCCAACCACAGCGTAAAGGAAAGCAAATCTCCTTCGTGACATTCTTCAAAGTAGGTGAGGAGGGGGAGTAGGTCATTGGGCCGTAAGCTCATTTTGGGACAATTCTATGTGCATTTGGAATATAAATACAGATTATAACAATATAAATATAGGTTTTATTTATAAATCTGAAAATTAAAATCACTGTTTTATTATATATAAATATAATTTAAAACAATGTTTATATAGTTTTCATAAGGAATCTGAAAATCCCAATATTGCCTCAAACATTGATTATGCCTAGTTTTAGGCTATGTCTGAGCGAATAAACAGAATAAAAGAAGTGCTCGTTATAAAGGGAATGAGCCAAAAGGAATTGGCGGTTAAACTTGACCGAAATCCCAATACAATTACTTCGATTTGCAATAATAAGTCCCAACCACATTTAAAAGATTTAAAGAAGATTGCTAAAATTTTGGATGTGGATATTCGGGAACTTTTGGTGCCCACTAAAATTTAATTAACTCAAATCGTCGGAAATGGCAGTATATAATACATCTTCAGATTCTGCAAATACGGCAATTCGTGCTTTTCTAACGAAGGTAGGAGAATATTATTGGGGTAAAAGCTTTAATACAGGTTCTGGAAATTCAAAGAAAATATTTGAGCAAATCAAAAGCGAAGTTTTTGGGAGCAAATGTGCATACTGTGGAGTTCAATCAAACAAATTACAGATTGAACATCTAATCATGTTTAATAGAGCTCAATATGGATTACATCATCCGGGAAATATTGTTCCAGCATGTCAATCATGCAATAAACGACGCAGGGATGATTCAAGTAACTATCTAAATTGGGAAGAACACCTGGAGCAGATTTGCCGCGAAAATGATGATTTAAACTCCTTTTTTGAAAGAAAGAAGAGAATTCAAACTCACATGCAAAAAGGTAAGTTCCGATACCCAGAACTAAATGAGGCTGAACAACATGCAATTAGAGTTATTGCTAACTCGCTATATGAAAACATAAAAACAGAAAATGATAAAGCCCTCAAAATGTATCAAGAATTAGACAGTGCATTTGTAAAAAAGATAACAAGATAAAAATATAAGACACTATCTGACTTCTGATTTTTTTTTAGAAAGCTCAAAAACGTCATTTGCTGTACTATAATTTACATAGAGGTAAAGTAAGTGACATGTAAGCAATTGCTAATATAAATCTTTTCAACCAAAATTAA
>NZ_QBUK01000012.1 GCF_003058265.1 Flagellimonas amoyensis | reverse complement strand
TAGAAGCACACCCCCCGGTCGTTGTTGATCCGCTTGGTGAGCATCGACATCCGTGAGGGATATACGGGAACTCCCGACTTCTTCGCCCCCTTGATGTAGAACAGCTCGTGCAGCCTTGGTTTGGGCGGGGGAAGGAAGAATCCGTCAGGGTCGTTGCGAAGCCCCTCATTGGTGCCGAACACCCCGATCATCTTGTCCACCTTGTCATAGTACGGTTTTACATCATCATAGCTGATCGGCCAGTCGTCCCCGTGCCCATCGATGCTCTTGTGCTTGAAGTCGTCGGGGCCGAAACGGAGCGATATCCGCCCCCAGTGGTTCGTGCGGCCGCCCAGCATGTGCGAGCGGAACCAGTCGAACTTCGTGCCGTCCTTGTGCGTGTATGGCTCGCCCTCTATCTCCCAGCCACCGTAGGCGGCATCGAAGTCCCCGAAGGGACGTACCGTCCCCGCACCGCGCCTGGGCGACTCGTAGGGCCAGCGCAACTGTGTCTTCTGCTCCGGGTCCGCCGGGTCGAAGAAAGGGCCCGCCTCCACCACGGCCACCTTCAGACCCGCGTCCGCGAGCACCTTGGTCGCCATGCCTCCACCAGCGCCCGATCCGACCACGATCGCATCGTAGACCGTACTGTTCTCCTTTATCTGCATTGTTCCTTTTTTTTAATGTATGTTATCGAAGTGTTTCTATTCTGATTTTAATGAGTATCATCATCCAAAAAATGGTCCTTTTGTGTCCCTATCGAAATCCAATTTGGCATGGACATCTCATTTTGGTGACAAATGGTTAATATTCCCAATTTTCATACTAGAAACCTTACTTTTTAGACCAACAACAGATCCAAAAAGATTAATGGCACCTATGCCTCCCAAAAGGGTCAATTTACATTTTTTGAGCAAAAACTTATTCGTGTTGCCATAAAAAACTGAATTCCCTTACCTTGCCCGTTACCCCTTGATAAAATTGGTGGATCCTGCAAAAATCCTCTTCCATATTGTCCGTGGGGTAAAAAGGCTCTCCTATCTTCACTTCTTTCTTGCCAAAATCGAAGGCAACCATGACCAACGGCACTTGGGCCTTTTTGGCGATATGATAAAATCCTGTCTTGAGTCTTTCCACCTTTTTACGTGTCCCTTCCGGGGCCAAGGCAAATCGAAAGACCTCTCTTTCGTTAAAAATACGGGAAACACTGTCCACCATATTGGAGTTCTTGGAGCGATCTACCGGGGCTCCGCCCGTCCATCTGAAAAACCATCCAAACGGTGGTGCAAACAAGCTCTTTTTGGCGATGTAGTTGATTTCCTGTCCCACAACCTTTCGCACCAAAAGTCCCAAAAAAAAATCGAGCCAATGGGTATGGGGCACTACGATGACCACGCATTTGTCCACATCGGGAAAGGAGCCGTTGAGCTTCCAGCCCAAGACCTTGAAATAAATAAACTTGGCCAGTCTTCGCATGGTCTAAGTGGTCCTGCGCTTTTGAACAGGTTAAATCTTTTGGTACAAGGCCTGCAATCGTGCAGGGGTCATGATTTTCTTCCAATCTTTTCCCAAGGCATTCTCCCAAAGGGCCTCCAATCCCAACGACACATTGATCATTACATCAAAATCATTTTGTGTGAGATCGGCACAGATGCCTTGCGGCAATACTATACCGTGTTTTTGTATCATCTGGTCAAAAATGGCCACTCCTTCTGGGTAAAATTCCCCAAGATGCTGGAATACCAGACAATTGCCCAACCCGTGCTTGACTCCCAACAAATAGGAAAGTCCGTAACTCATGGCATGTGCCACACCCACTTGTGAATAGGCAATGCTCATCCCTCCGTGCCAAGAGGCCATCATCAATTTTTCACGGGAATCAATCTCCGAAATATCCCCCAAAAACACCTCTTTGCAAAGCTCCATGGCCTTTTCCCCATAACTCTGGCTGAAAGCATTGAGATAGGTTCCTGTGAGCGATTCCACACAATGGATAAAACAATCCATCCCGGTGTAGAACCATTGTTCCTTTGGAACGGTCTTGGCCAAATCGGGATCTAGCAGCACTTGGTCGTAGGTGGTGTAGTCTGAATTGATCCCCAACTTTTTATCAGGGCCGAGCAAGACCGTCGTTCGGGACACTTCTGCCCCTGTTCCGCTTATGGTGGGCACTCCCACATGGTAAATGGAGGGTCTGTGCACCAAATCCCACCCTTGGTAATCCTTGGCGGAACCTTTGTTGTTCAAAAGGATGGCCACGGCTTTGGCCAGATCCAAAAGCGTTCCGCCTCCTATGCCGATGACCCCGGATGGCATCTCATCATATTTTTCCCTGATCTGTGCCACCAGTGCATCCACTTGTTCCGTTTTGGGTTCTTCTTCTGCGGATATGAATATGATCTCATCGTTCAGCATCAATGGAACCCTTGAGGCAAAGTCCTTGTTTTCAAAAAAGTCATCCACCAAAAAAATAAAAGGAGCTTCTGAGCTTTTCCGCATGGGCAACAATATGTCCCCCAATTGGGAAAAACATCCCGGCCCAAAGACGACCTTGGGGACCATGGGAAAATTCCTATATGTAGTCTTGTCCAATGAGGTTATGATCTGTTTTTTCAAATTGCTTTCTATGTTCATCAGTTATCCAAATACTTCAAGATGTCCCTGAGACTGTTCAGTTTCAAATGTCCGTTCACTTGTTCCTCTGGCAGCATTTCGTGCGCCCATGTGGTATGGAACGGTACATGCACCGCCCTTGCCCCTATGTTCAAGATAGGCAATATGTCCGATTTCAGGGAATTGCCCACCATTAAAAACTCGCCCACATCTATCTTCAAATGCTCCAGCAGATTGCTGTAATTGTTTTCTTTTTTATCGCTCAACACCTCCACGTGATGAAAATACTTGGAGAGCCCCGATCTTTCCAGTTTGCGCTCCTGATCCAAAAGGTCACCTTTGGTGAGTACGATCAACCGGTACTTGTCCACCAATTGGGAAAGGACCTCTTCCACGCCATCCAACAGTTCCACGGGATGGGCTATCATTTCTTTGCCCAGGTCCAATATTTTTGAAATGGTTTCCTGGGGCACCCTATTGTTGGACAGGTCCAATGCAGATTCGATCATGGAGAGCATAAAGCCTTTGATCCCATAACCATAGGTTTCCAAGTTGGCCATCTCCATTTTGAAAAGCTCCTGATCCACTTTGTTCTTGGTCTCATATTCGCCCAAAAGCTCGGCGAACCTTTCCTCGGTTTCCCGAAAATAGGTCTCGTTCACCCAAAGGGTGTCATCGGCATCAAAGCCAATGACCTTTATGTCCTTGAAGTTTACTTCCATACTCTTCTGGCGTTTTCCAGATCTTCAGGGGTATCTATTTCTATCCCTGTGATATGGGTCTCCACCATTTTTATCTTTTTACCATATTCCAAAAACCGAATGGCCTCTATCTTCTCTTTGGCCTCCAAGGGCAACATGGGCAGTTGCTGAAAATCCAACAGTGCCTTTTTCCGAAAGGCGTAGATTCCCTTATGCTTGTAATAGGGCGCCTTGACATCCATGTCCCTAGGATAGGGAATGGGTGATCGTGAAAAATAGAGTGCACAACTTTGATTGTCCACAATGACCTTGACCGTGTTGGGGTTCGATATTTCGTCCCAATCGGTTATGGGGGTCATCAATGAGGCCAGGTCGATTTCTTTTTCCGGGTCGTTTTTGAACACCTGGATGACCTTTTCCAAACTTGCCTTGTCTATAAAAGGTTCGTCCCCCTGCACATTGATCACTATGTCCACATCCATATCCTCTACGGCCTCTGCGATCCTGTCGCTTCCGCTTTCATGTTTTTTCTTGCTCATGATGACACTACCGCCAACCTCAGAAATGGCCTCGGAAATCACGGGACTGTCCGTGACCACATACACCTCATCAAAAAGGCCTGTGCTCAGTGCGGCTTCGTAGGTCCTGACAATGACCGGTTTCCCGGATAGGTCCTGCATCAGTTTTGCAGGAAATCTTGAGGCCTGGTACCGGGCCGGTATCATGGAAATTACTTTCACGTCTCTTATTTTTATGTAACGTTATTTTCTAGGTCGAAGTTTTCTATAGATCCTAAAAATGCCCACCAATATGATAATGACCAAAATGGCTGCAATGGGGGGCACTAAAATGGACGCCGTGGAAACGGTAACAGCTGCCCCTGTCTCAATGGTGGACACCAAAGGATTTGCCAATCCCCCTGTGGTGGCCGAAGAGGTCAATCTTCCGGCTGCATTTGCCCCTTTGATGGCAGTGGCCGTTCCTCCTCCTGCTATGATGGCCAAGGACCATGTGACCACCGGGTCCAAATTGGCGACCGTGGAAACCATGACCGCCGTACCCGCAATGGCGGCCAAGGGAATGGCCAGACTGTCAAGGGCATTGTCCACCCATGGGATAAAGTAGGCGAATATCTCCACCAAGGTAGCGACCCCAAAAGTGATCAATGCCGCCAAGCTCCCTATCCACTGCCAATTTTCATTGAGATCCCAAGCACCCATATACGCTGCCAAACTGAGGGCAAAAAGGGGCAGGAACACCCGAAACCCGACGGATGCCGCGAGTCCTATTCCCAAAAATATACTTATAATGGTATCTGGTTCAATGTTCATGGCGATGTCTAAAATAGAATATTCCTAATCAAGAAAAAAATCATCTTTAAAACCGATAAGGTACAATTGCCGCTTGGCCCTTGTGACCGCTGTGTAGAGCCATCGCAAATAATCTTTGTCGACTCCATTCGGAAGGTAGGGCTGCTCCACAAATACCGTATCCCACTGTCCCCCTTGGGATTTGTGACAGGTTATGGCATAGGAAAATTTCACCTGAAGGGCATTGAAATACTTGTTGTTCTTGACCCCCATGAACTGTCTATATTTGGTTTTCTCATGGGCATAGTCCTTCAGCACTTCTTGGTACAGCCTGTTTCCGTCGTCATAGGAAAGTGAGGGGCTCTCCGCATTGATCGTATCCAGCAAAAGAACAGTCTCAAAAGGTTTTTGATTGGGATAGTCCACCATCTTCACCTTGACCTCGGCAAACAAAAATCCGTAGAGTTCCTTTATGGCAAAAAGTTCCAACACTTCTATGATGTCGCCATTGGCAATGAATCCTGCCTCGGAGTTGGGACTGAGCCAAAAATAGTTGTTCTTCACCACCATCATGTAATCCCCCACCGAGAGTTCATTGTCCAAAAAAAGGATACGCTCCCTAATGTTCTGGTTGTAAAGATTGGCCCTTTTGTTGGACCGTACAATGATCGCTGTTTCTTCCTTTCCGCTCTGGCTGTAGGATGAGTCTATGGCCTCCTGTATCTCCGACCCGTCAATAAGTCGGATGATGTCTTTGTACCCACCCAACTCAAACTTGAAATCTTCAAAAAAATGAGACTGCAACTGCTCCCGAAGGTTGGTGGCATTATGGAGGATACCGGAGCCATCTGCCTGCCGCATCACTTCGTCCAGTTCCAGACAATCGACCTCCTTATCATAATTCAAGGACAAACGATCTTCATCCAGAGCAGGGCTCATGTCCAGTTTTACCGGTGGTAACTGTGCCGTATCCCCGATAAGAACCAATCTACAATTGTGCCCTGAGTGCACATAATATATAAGGTCGTCCAACAGGGATCCATTTTCAAACAATTTGGAGTCGGCGGGCGTGTCGGGGATCATAGAGGCTTCGTCCACGATGAATATGGTGTTCCGATGTTTGTTGGGCGCCAAGACAAATTGGATCCCTCCCCCTGATTGCTTCTTCGGGAAATAGATCTTCTTATGAATGGTAAAGGCCTGATTACCCGAATAAACGGACATCACCTTTGCTGCTCGACCGGTCGGGGCCATCAATATGGAACCCATCTTCACTTTCCAGAGACTACTGACCAGGGTGGCCACCAAAGTCGTCTTTCCCGTACCTGCAAAACCCTTCAAAAGAAATACCTTGTCCCTTTTTGACTCTAGGACAAAGCTGGATAACTTTTCCAAGGCCAGGGCCTGCTTTGGGGTAGGTTCATGTGGAAATTTTTCAGTTAAAATCCTTAAAAATTCGGGTGCATTCATATCCTTCATCGCTTTTAAAGATAGCATGGTTTTTTAAAGCAAAAAGTTTCCTGAATAAAAAAAAATTGTAGATTTGTCAGTAACCACTAAATTAACTTTGAAAGACAGTATCAGATATGTTAAACTTAATTCTTATCGTAGTATTAATATGCCTTGTAACCCTAGGGCTTGTATTCTTGATTGACAGATTTTTACCCCAAAAAATAAAGCCCGTACTGGTCATCGTATTTGCGCTTTTGAGCATTTTTCTAGGTTACAGGATATATGAATCCATCAATGCCCCCATCGAATTCAACAAAGTAAGAAAAGAAAGATTTTCCAAGATCATTGCCAAACTTAAGGACATCAGGGATTCGCAAGAAGCCTATAAAATGGTCAATGGAAATTATGCCAACAATTTTGAGAGCCTCATCCAGTTTATCGATACTGGCAACTATACCATCACCTCGCAAAGAGATTCCTCTTTTATGAGGTTCGACAAGGCCTATCAGATTGATATGCAACAAGACACAGTGATTATTGACACCTTGGGAACTGTAAAAGTAAAAGATTCCCTTTTTGGTGCCGATGACCGCTACAAGACCATGATGAACGTTCCTTACGCCCAAAATGGCGAAAAGTTTGAAATGGAAGCCAAGATCATTGACAAGAGCGGATACAAAGCTCCTGTTTTTGAGGCCAAGGTCAAGAAAAATGTTGTGCTATATGACCAACCTGCGGATTTGGTCGCAAGGGAAAACGCCCTTCAGAGTGTTGAGGAAGTGAACGGTACCGAAATCAAAGTAGGGTCGTTGAACGATGTGAGCACCAATGGAAACTGGCCTCCTATCTATGACAGAAAAGACAATTGATATAGAACAGTCAAAAGAAAATAACACACATAGAAAACTGTCCATTCAAGCTGGCTTGAATGGACTTTCTTTTTGTGTGACGGACACCATTACCCATAAAATACTCGCCTTTGAGAAAATAACCTTCAAAGCGCAGTCCACCCCTTATTTAATGCTCAAGGAACTCAAGGCCAAACTTGGGCAGAGCGGCGATGTTGGGAGCAACTTTTCCGAGGTGATGGTCATCCATAAAAACAATATGTTCGGGCTGGTCCCAAAACCTTTTTTCAACAAGGAAGAACTTCCGAACTACCTGAAGTTCAATGCCAAGATCATGGCAAACGACCTTATTGCTTATGACGAAATCCCCAATCAGGACATCGTCAACGTCTATATCCCCTACACCAATATCAACAACTATATTTTTGACCTTTTTGGCGAGTTTGAGTTCAAGCACAGTGGTACCGTACTTATTTCGGCGCTATTGAACGAAGGCAGGACCGTGATCGGTCCCGTATGTTACGTGCAGGTTTCGGAAAAGGAAATGGAGGTGATGGTCGTTTCCGATAAAAAATTGCTCTTCTACAACCAATTCGAGTACAAGAACCCCAACGATTTTCTCTATTACCTCCTCTTCAGTCTGGAACAATTGCAGTTAAGCCCGGAAAAAATCCAACTAAGGATGTTCGGGGCCATTGAGGAAGGAGACGCCATATACGAACTCTGCCACCAATATGTTGGACAGGTGTCCGTTTTTGTGCCCAATAGCCCTTCCTTTCCTTTGGAAGAACTGGAAAACGAGGTAATCGACTTTTCCATATTAAGTGCCCTTTGATGCGGATCATTTCTGGAAAATACAAAGGCAAGAGATTGATTGCCCCAAAAAAATTGCCGGTCAGGCCCACCACGGACATGGCCAAGGAAGGTTTGTTCAATATATTGAACAACCGTTATTATTTTGATGGGCTCAAGGTCCTGGATCTATTTTCAGGTACAGGCAACATCGGTTTTGAATTTGCCTCCAGGGATGCCGGGGAAATCATTGCCGTGGACAGCTTTCCCGGCTGCGTGCAATACATTTCCAAGACTGCAAAAGAACTGGATTTTCCCATCGAAGCCATCAAGTCGGATGTGTTCAAGTATTTGGAACGTACGCCCGAGAAGTTCAACATCATTTTTGCGGACCCTCCCTATAGCTTTGATCAAGAACAGTTTTTAAAGATTGTCGATTTGGTGCTGGAAAGGGAACTCCTGTTGGAAGACGGCTTGCTGATTGTGGAACATTCGGACCAAACAGACCTTTCATCGCACCCCAATTTTTCCGAGCATCGGAAATACGGAGGGAGTATTTTTAGTTTTTTTCAGTAAATTATCTTGGGGAAGACCACAACGCATCCGTAGGAAAGCACATTTTCATTTCAAGACAAAACCCAAAGATTATCGAGTAAAAAAAGCAGGCCATAAGCCGGATTCTGTAATCCCTTTCGGGACTCCTTATCATTTATCTAGGTCTTTGGTTGCCCAA
The DNA here is from genome assembly GCF_003058265.1 of Flagellimonas amoyensis. Classification (GTDB taxonomy): domain Bacteria; phylum Bacteroidota; class Bacteroidia; order Flavobacteriales; family Flavobacteriaceae; genus Flagellimonas; species Flagellimonas amoyensis. The sequence goes on along the minus strand of NZ_QBUK01000012.1, from coordinate 122,640 downwards.
AGGCTCCAACCGCCTACCCTCCAACTCGAGCGTGCAGCCCTCAAACATTGGTTTACATGGCGTTTCACCGCATAGAGTTTACCTGGTTTCACTACAGCCGAACTGTACTTGCTTTCTGTTGCACTTGTCCTCGCCTCTCGACGGACGGGTGTTACCCGCTATGCTGCACTATGGTGTCCGGACTTTCCTCCCCGATACAATCGGGACGATAAGGTGGCCTGCTCCCGCAAAGGTAATCCAATTGTTAATAAAAAAAGGGTATCCAGGTCACATACCAATGGCTTTGCCCGTTCCTATTTTTATATTTGTAGTATCTCAATTGTCCCGCTTTGGAACCTTTTATAGTATCCGCTAGAAAATACCGTCCCCAGACATTCAAGGATGTGGTAGGCCAAGAGGCCATCACCAACACCCTACTGAATGCCATTGAGAACAACCATTTGGCCCAGGCGCTCTTGTTTTGCGGACCCAGAGGGGTCGGGAAGACCACTTGCGCCCGTATTTTGGCCAAAAAAATCAATCAGGACGGTACGGAACGGGAAGACGAGGACTTTGCCTTCAATATTTTTGAACTGGATGCCGCTTCCAACAATTCCGTGGACGACATCCGAAGCTTGATTGACCAAGTACGCATACCCCCACAAGTGGGCAAGTACAAGGTGTATATCATTGATGAGGTGCATATGCTCTCCCAATCGGCCTTCAATGCCTTTTTGAAAACCTTAGAAGAACCACCAAAACACGCCATTTTCATTTTGGCGACCACGGAAAAGCACAAGATCATCCCTACCATCCTTTCCCGATGCCAAATATTTGATTTTAAACGGATCACGGTAAAGGATGCTTCGGAATACCTCAAATACATTGCAGAGCAGCAGGGTGTGGAGGCCGAGGAAAGTGCCCTTCATATTATCGCCCAAAAAGCGGATGGTGCCATGCGTGATGCCCTTTCCATCTTTGATCGGGTCGTAAGTTTTTCAGGCAAACAGCTTACGCGCAAAGCCGTCACCGAAAACCTGAACGTGCTGGATTATGACATTTATTTTTCAGCTACGGACCTCATCTTGGAAAACAACATTCCAGAGCTGTTGCTCCTATTCAACAAAACACTGTCCCTTGGGTTTGATGGGCATCATTTTATTTCTGGCCTTGCCTCCCATTTTAGGGATTTGATGGTCTGCCAACATCCGGACACACTAAATCTTCTGGAAGTAGGGGAAGATGTAAAAAAACAGTACCAAGAACAGGCCAAAAAAGCGCCCAAGGATTTTCTGCTCAAGGCCATAGACATGGCGAACGAGTGCGACCTTCAATACAAGGTGAGTAAAAACCAGCGGTTGTTGGTAGAACTTACCCTCATGAAATTGGCCTCCATCACTTTCGATGGAGAAAAAAAAAAGCTGATTTCATAATCCCAGCCTCGCATTTTTCAAATGTTGCTCCCAAGAAAAACGGAACACCAGTACCCCAGCACAAGGGGATTACCCAGAATACAGCAGTAGGGGACACCACACCCGAACCGGTAAGCGAACCTGTAAAAGAAGAAGTCGTTGCCGGACCCGAGGAGGTCTATGAACCCGTCAAAAAAATCCAAATCAAGAGCCCAGAGAAAAGGGTTTCTGGGCTTTCGCTCTCCAGCATCAAGGTCAAAAAGGCCCATGAGGGCAATAAAACCTCGGAAATCTCCGAGGAAGACCTTCCAAAGGATGCCTTTTCTGAAGAGGACATGCAGCAACATTGGGACGATTTCGTCCATCAGTTGGAAAACCAAGGCAGAAAAATATTGGCCAGTAACCTGAATGCCGATGTCCCCAAACTAAAAAACGGGAACACCATTTGGATTGAGCTTCCCAACAGCACCATGAAAAAAGAGGTGGAACGGGAACAGAGCCTGATGATGGACTACTTGAAACAAAACCTCAACAATTATTCCATCACCCTGCACATTACGGTAAACGAGGAGGTCGCCAAAAAGTTTGCCTTCACCCCTGAGGAGAAGTATGAAAAATTAAGGGAAAAGAATCCCGCCATTGACCTGCTCCGCAAAGAGTTCGACCTGGATTTCTAAACATCCTACCGCAATACTCGTATCTTTGTAGCTCGAAATTTTCAAACACATACGCATGCTAGGCCTTAAACTACCGACGGACCCGCGATGGGTGAACATCGTTGAAAAAAACATTGAAGAAATCCTTACCGACCATGCTTACTGCGAACAAAAAGCAGCGAGCACTGCCATTTCACTGATCATCGGTTTCCCAGAAAAATCGGAGCTTGTAAAGGAAATGACGGCTCTGGCCAGGGAGGAAATGGGGCATTTCAACATGGTGCATGACAAGATCCTTGACCGTGGCTGGGTGTTGGGCCGTGAGCGGAAGGATGAATATGTGATCGAACTGATGAAATTCTTCCCCAAAGGCGGAAGCCGGGAAACCCATCTGGTTCACAAACTGCTTTACGCAGCCCTTATCGAGGCCAGAAGCTGTGAACGTTTCCGCTTACTTTCCGAAGAGATCCAAGACAAAGAACTGGCTGATTTTTACCGAAACCTTATGGTCAGCGAGGCCAACCATTACACTATGTTCCTGGCCTTTGCCCGAAAATATGGGGACAAAAAGGAAGTAGATCAAAAATGGCAGGCCCTGTTGGAGCATGAAGCGGAACTGATGAAAAACCTTGGAAAAAAAGAGACCATGCACGGCTAGCCCCACACTATTGGTAGTATAGGGTTTTGATCATCCCATCGGCCAGACCGATTTTGGGCACATGGATTTTTTTGGCCTTGCTCCATTTTGCAGCGTTCAGGAATATTTTGGTCGCAGGAATGATCACATCCGCCCTATCCTGGTTCAGCCCCAGTTCGGAAATACGGTCCTCATACGCCATACTGTTCAGAAAGTGGTACTGCGCGTTCAGCCAGATGTAGGATAAGGGCTGGCCTATTTTCCGACCTGACATTTTATGGAGCTTGTTGATGTTTCCGCCCGAACCAATGATCTCCACCCTACCATCTGTGGGAAGGTTTGTCTTGATCCAAGTCTTGATTTCGTCCCAAACGGTGTCATCCACCAAATTGCTCAAGATACGTACGGTACCGATCTTAAAGGAATGGGACATCACGGGTTTTCCTTTGTCAAAAATGGTAAACTCGGTACTGCCACCGCCCACATCGACATATAGGTACATCCTATCGCTCTTGATGATATCTTTCAAATCGGTGGATGCTATGATGAGGGCTTCCTTTTTCCCATCGATCAGCTCGATTTTCATCCCAGCCTCCTTCATGACCCGCTCCACGACTTCGCGTCCGTTCTTTGCCTCCCGAAGGGCAGAAGTACCACAGGCCATATATTTTTCCACACCATAGACCTGCATCAACAGGTCAAAGGATTTCATGGTACTGACCAGCCGGTCCATGTTCCTTTCAGAAATCTTTCCCCTGAGAAAAGCATCCTCCCCCAAACGGACAGGCACCCGAACGAGCTCACTCTTTTTGAAGGCCGTGGGCCTGTTCTCCTGTTCAATGACATTGTTGATCAACAACCTTATGGCGTTGGATCCAATGTCTATGGCGGCAAATTTGCGTATGACCAAATTCAAACGGTATTAAGATTCCAATTTCTCTTGATAATATCGGTACATCTCTATCTGTGACCGAAATCCGACCTCACCCCTCGCTTTCTGGCGATAGGCGTTGTCCTGTTTGGCCGATAGTACCCGGGCCTTCATATTGTCCCTCCACGAAATATCAAAAGTGTCCAACAGCTCCTGTTTGATTTCCTCATCATAGATGGGACAGCCCACTTCTACCCTAAAATCAAGGTTCCGGGTCATCCAGTCAGCCGAGGAAATATAGACCTTGGGATGGCCTCCATTGGCAAAAATGAACGATCTGGGATGCTCCAAGAACTTGTCCACTACACTGATGGCCTCAATGTTCTCGCTCATGCCCTCAATTCCGGGGATAAGACAACAAATACCCCTGATGATCATCTGAATCTTCACCCCTGCCCTACTTGCCTCATAGAGTTTATCCACCATCTTATAGGAGGTAAGGCTGTTCATCTTTATTTTGATGTAGGCCTCCTTTCCCTGTTTGGCGTTATGGATTTCCTTATCGATAAGTTTGATGAAGGTGGACTTTGTGTAATGTGGGGAAACGATAAGATGCTTGTATTTGTTGATCTTGTAATTGGTCTCAAAGAAACCGAACACCTTGCTCATATCCTTCAAAATCCCTTCGTGTGCCGTGAAAAGGGTGTAATCCGTATAGATCTTGGCCGTGGACTCATTGAAGTTCCCGGTACTGATAAACCCATACCGTTTGATCCCATGGCCCTCTTCGCGTTCTATCATACAGATCTTACTGTGCACCTTCAGTCCGGGCACGCCAAAGATCAGGTGGACCCCTTCTGCCTGCAGATAGTTGGCATATTCAATGTTGTTCTGTTCATCAAACCTTGCCTGTAGCTCAATCTGAACGGTCACATGCTTACCATTCTTTGCCGCATTAATCAAGGCCGATGCAATCTGACTGTCACTGGCCAATCGGTATATGGTGATCTTGATATTGCGGACCTTCGGATCCAAGGCAGCTTCCCGCAAAAACTTCGTCACATAACTGAACGTGTGGTATGGGGCATAGATCATGTAGTCCTTGTGGGCGATCATTTCCAAAAGACTTCCCTTCATACTGAACCCTTTTACGGGCAGTGGCTCAATTTTCTCGTACATGAGGTCGTGCCTGCCCAAACTTGGAAATCCCATATAGTCCCGCCTATTGTGGTACCGCCCTCCCGGGATCACGCTATCCGTTCCCATGATGTCCATTTTCTCCTTCAAGAACTGCAGGGTATCCTTATCTATCTTTTTGTCATAGACGAAACGGACCGGGTCACTTATTTTCCTGTGTTCCACACTGGAAGAGATCTTCTCGATGAAACTCTTGCTCAGATCGTTGTCGATATCAAGCTCGGCATCCCTCGTGATCTTGATCATATGGGCGGATATGGACTCAAATTCGAACATGGTGAAGACATTGTCCAAACAGAAACGGATAAGATCATCCAAAATGATGATGTAATTCTTCTCCCCTTCTTTGGGAAGGACCACAAAACGATCGATTCCCTTTGGGATCTCGATCAGGGCATACCGGTTATGTTTGCCCTGCCCGGAACCGTTCTTCATCACGATCTTTACGGCCAAATAGGCCGCGGTGTCCTTGAGCAAGGGGAACTCTGTAAGATCATTGAGGATGATGGTCATCAACTCTTGGTTCACCTTTTTGAAATAGTAGTCGCGTATGAACTCTGCTTGGCTCTCGCTTACCTCTTTTTCATCGATGATGAAGATATTTTCCGACCTGAGCTCTTTTTCAATGGCCTTAAAGATTTCTAGGCTACGTGCCTGTTGGTCTATCACTATTTTGGTGATCTCTTCCAAAAGGTCATTGGCCCTTTCCCCTCCCAACACGCTTTTACCGGTTTTTCCGGCATCCACGATCCGTTTCACGGTGGCATATCGAACCTTGAAAAACTCATCCAGGTTATTGCTGAAGATTCCCAAGAACCGCAGCCGGTCAATCAGTGGCACCCTTTTGTCATTGCTCTCCTGGAGCACCCTGGCATTAAAACGCAACCAACTGATTTCCCTGTTTATATATTCATTCTTAGTTTTTATCATCTACTTATCTCAACTGTTTTGGAAAGACCGTTTGTCTTGTGGTGCCCTTGGAAACTTTGGACCAATCGTCCACATCAAATGTAATGTGCACCAGTCCTGAAGTGGGAACGTTTTCAATATACTGATCTCCCCAAGCATTTGCAAGTGATGTAAAGGCATAATTATGGCCAAATAGGGCCACTGTTTCCAGACCATTGTCCAATTGTTCCACAAAGCGCTGCACACTGTCCCCGGAAAAATCATACAACGATTTGTCCACCCTGAAATGCGCCAGGTCAAAATCAAAGTTGCGGACAAAGATCATGCTGGTATGGAGCGCCCTAAGGGCGGGACTCGAATAGATGGCATCCACTTTGGGTGCATGGGCCTTGAATGTTTTGGACACCATATGTGCATCGTTGATGCCTCTTTGCCGCAGGGGCCTGTCCTTATCGGAAACCTCGTAGTCCCATGAGGATTTTGCATGCCTCATCAATATCAATTGTTTCATCGTAGTGAAATTTAAGGTGCCAAACGTTCTATTTTCCAGTCGTGATCTTCCTGAAGGGTATATCTTATCCTATCATGTAGCCTATTGGGCCTTCCCTGCCAAAATTCAATGGAAATGGGCCTTACCAAATAACCGCCCCAATGCTGTGGCCTTTCAATGGTCTGCCCTTCGTACTGCTTTTCCAATGCCTCCAGTTCCTTTTCCAACACCTCCCTGGAACCGATCACATCGCTTTGGTTGGAGACGACGGCACCCAACTGGCTCCCAAAGGGCCTGGACTCGAAATAGCCATCCGAGAGATTTTCCGCTATCTTTTCTGCATTCCCCTTGATGATGACCTGCCGCTCCATATTGGGCCAGAAAAAAGAAAGGCACACCGAAGGGTCGGCCGCAATGGCACGTCCCTTTTCGCTCTTGTAGTTGGTATAGAAAATGAACCCTTCGTGGGTGTATTTTTTCATCAACACCACCCTGCTCTTGGGAAACCCATCCAGACCAATGGTGGAAACGGTCATCGCATTGGGCTCGTCCACCCCATCCGAGGCCTCCACTTCATAGAACCATTTCTGGAATTGCTCCAAAGGGTTCTCCTTGATGGAACCTTCGGTCAGCTCACTTTTTTCGTAGGATTTTCTGTAATTGCCAAGGTCTTTTTGCATGATGTGAATTTCGGCAAAATTCAAATCTCAACAAAAGATAGTTCCGTTAAAAAGAATACTTTTTATTCCAATCCATGGGAAGTAGGAATAGTGATGGTCAATCCACCCTATCGTACTCCATCTGGGTAAGTACGGGAGCATCGGCAGGGTATGAAATATATTCCAAATGGAGCACATCGTCCTTTATCCAAAACTTGCTTTTGAAGAATCCTTCGGATTGTGCTGCCCGTAAAATCAAACTATCCCCTTCAACTTCAAAAACACCTGAAACTTCTGAAAAACCGGTGAGCTCTGTTAAGGGTTTTCCATTAAACCCAAAAAAATCCGAACTAAATCCATAAGTTGAGTCGGCCATAAATGTATAGGAAGTAATAATCTTGCCATCCCCCTGATCAAAGGTGTCGCTCCACTGGCCCAACAAATCGGCCACTGAACTTTCTCCATGGTCATCATCCTTGTCATTACAGGATACCATTAAGACAAATAGGGTGTAAATACTTGCAAGTACGGCTTTTTTCATGAGCAACAGATTTTAACCCTAAGATGCAAATACCTGAAAATGGTTGCTTTACAGGCTCAACGCCTCAGAATTCAAAAACCTTTCCATCATCCGCCAACTCCACATGGGAAAACACCTCTTGCGCCTCCTCCTTAAAAAGTTCGATGGATTTGTACCTTGTGGAATAATGTCCCAAAACCAGTGTTCCCACTTTTGCCTGCTGGGCAATCTGGGCCGCTTGTTTGGCCGTGGAATGCTTGGTTTTTGCGCAGAGATGGGCCTCGGAATCCAAAAAAGTGGACTCATGGTAAAGGGCGTCCACGTTCGCTATCAGGGGCACTATACTCTCCTTATAGGCGGTATCACTGCAATAGGCGTAGCTTTTCGGCTTCGGCGGGTCCAAAGTGAGTTTCACGTTGGGGACCATCTCTCCATTTTTGGAGATACCATCAGCCCCATCTTTTATATTGATGTATTGGCTCTTATCAACTCCAAAATGCTTGGCCGCCTCCACATCCAAAGTGCGGGGGGCTTCCTTTTCCCGGAACAGGAACCCATTGGTATAGACCCGGTGATCTAAGGGAATAGTATGCACGCTGACCCTGTCATCCTCAAACAAAAGTGTTGTTTCCTTTGATTCGATCTCATGAAAGATCAGGGGAAAATTGGTCCACGAATCGCCCAGTTTCAAAAAGAGGGTAATGGCTTCCTTGATGCCCTTGGGCCCATAGATGTGCAGTTCGTTTTCCCGTCCCAAAAGCCTGAAAGTGGAAATGAGTCCGGGCAACCCAAAAAAGTGATCGCCATGGAGGTGGGAAATAAAAATATGCTTGATCCTGGAAAATTTGACCCGGTACTTCCGCAATTGCACCTGGGTTCCTTCGCCACAATCGATCAAAAAAAGATGGTTCTGTATTTCAAGCACCTGGGAGGTGGGATTGGTAAACGTTCTTGGTGTCGCGGCATAACAACCTAGAATGGTCAACCTCATAGATCCAAATCCCTTTCTATTTCCTCCATTTCAATGAGGTCCTTGGCCTCTTGTAAGGTTGGCACAAGGCTTATCTCATCGGGTATCTCATCATAGGAAACCCTGTCCGTGACCAGCACGAAGGATTTTCCGGAGCGTTTGTGCGTATTCGAAATATCCAAAAACTCCAAGATATCATTTGCTGTCAATTTATTGAATGAGAACAGGTTGACAACAATATGGTCGTGTTTCAATTTGGGATAGGCGTTGTTCAGGTTTGCCATGAAGGTAGAAAGCGAGGTTTTCTCCTGAAAAACAATGGTGGTCGTTCCTTCTTTGTCGAAAATCATCTTACTTAATTTTTGATGCCAATAAATAGAGTACTGCCATGCGGACGGCCACTCCGTTCTCCACTTGGTGCAGAATGATGGATTGGTCGGAATCCGCAACATCACTTGTGATCTCCACTCCACGGTTGATGGGTCCTGGGTGCATGATCACAATCTGTTTGTCCAAGCTGTCCAGCAGCTCCTTGTTCACCCCAAATTGCTGGGTATATTCGCGGGTGGAGGGAAAATAACTGATGTCCATCCGTTCGTTCTGGACACGGAGCATATTGGCTACATCGCACCATTGTAGGGCCTTCCTTAAATCCGTTTCCACAGTGACACCCAAAGATTCTATATGCTTTGGGATAAGGGTCCTTGGACCACAGACCTTGACATTGGCCCCTTGCAGTTTCAATGCAAAAATATTGGAAAGGGCCACCCTGGAGTGCAGAATGTCCCCGACAATGACTACGTTCTTACCACCCACATCGCCCAGTTTTTCCCGTATGGAAAAAGAATCCAAAAGGGCCTGGGTAGGGTGTTCGTGTGCCCCATCGCCGGCATTCACAATGGCCGCCTTTACGTGTTTTGAAAGAAATATGCCCGCACCGGGATTGGGATGGCGCATCACCACCATGTCCACTTTCATGGAGAGGATATTGTTCACCGTGTCGATGAGGGTTTCCCCTTTTTTTACCGAGGACTGGCCTGCGGAAAAATTGACCACATCGGCAGACAATCGCTTTTCGGCCAGCTCGAAAGAAAGCCGTGTTCGCGTACTGTTCTCAAAAAAGATGTTGGCAATGGTGATATCCCTAAGGGTGGGCACTTTTTTTATGGACCTGTTGATGACTTCCTTGAAATGGTCCGCTGTTTCAAAAATGAGCTCTATATCCTTCTTGTTCAGATATTTGATTCCCAGCAAGTGATCTACACTCAATTCGCTCATTGTTCTATTTGCTTACTAAATATACGATATCTTCTCCGTCATTTTCTTCCCACATCACCTTCACTTTTTCGTTGTTGATGGCATCCACCTGCCTGCCCCTGTAATTGGGCTGTATGGGCAAATGCCTACTGAAACGTCTGTCGATCAAGGTGAGGAGCTCGATGTTTTTTGGTCTTCCGAAGGACTGAATGGCCGTAAGGGCAGCTCTGATGCTCCTTCCCGTGTACAGCACATCGTCAATGAAAACCACTTTTTTGTCCTCGACCAGAAAGTCCATTTTAGTGGTATTGGCCTTAAGGATCTCCCCACGTCCAAAATCGTCCCTAAAAAAGGTAATGTCCAAAAAACCTAGGGAGATGTTCTTCACTTCATACTCCTGTTTCAGGATCTTGGCCAACCTTTCGGCCAAAAATACGCCTCTGGGCTGTATGCCTATAAGTGCCGTATCCGTAAAGTCCAAATGGTTTTCCAATAGCTGACAGGCCAGCCGGTGCAGTATGATGTTGATTTCCTTTGAAGTGAGAAGTACTTTTTGGCTCATAGGTTTTGCGACCGACTCTGTTGTATGCAAAAGTAAGCAATTCTTTAGAATGGCAACGACACAAAAAAAGCCCCACTGGAAACAGTGGGGCTTTTGTTTTTAGGAAAACCTGATTACTTTTTCTTGGAATCAGCTTCCATTTTATCCTTCAATGCTTGCAACTGGGCGTTGGCATCACCAAGGGTGGGTGCCGCCTCGTCAGAAGAGGAAGACCTCTTCTTGGCCGCTTTTACATTGTTCTCTTCTTGCTCTCTAAAGATAGCAGTGTGGCTGGCCACAACTCGTTTGAAATCTTTGTTGAACTCGATGATCTTGAACTCTACTTCTTCACCTTTCACCAATTTCTTACCATCTTCTTTTTCCATGTGACGTTGTGGAACAAATCCAACAATGTCCTCATTGAAGTTGATGGTAGCTCCCTTGTCCACTACTTCTGCGATCGCAGCTTTGTGAATGGTACCTTCAGCGAACTCCTCGGAGTACTTGTCCCAAGGGTTTGCCGTGGTCTGCTTGTGACCTAAGCTCAACTTGCGTCCTTCAACATCCAACTCAAGAACTTCCACTTCCAAGGTGTCACCAACGGTAACGAACTCGGATGGGTGCTTGATCTTCTTGGTCCAAGAAAGGTCGGAGATATAGATCAACCCGTCGATTCCTTCTTCCAACTCTACGAATACGCCAAAGTTGGTGAAGTTACGAACGATTCCTTTGTGTTTGGATCCCACTGGATATTTGGAAGTGATATCGGTCCATGGATCTGGGGTCAATTGCTTGATACCCAAAGACATTTTACGATCTTCCCTGTCCAAGGTAAGGACAACGGCCTCCACCTCGTCACCAACGTTCACGAAGTCTTGGGCAGAACGCAAGTGCGTTGACCATGACATTTCAGAAACGTGGATCAGACCTTCCACTCCTTCAGCAACTTCGATAAAGGCACCGTAGTCGGCGATCACCACTACCTTACCTTTTACTTTGTCACCTACTTTGATCTCATCACCAAGGGCATCCCATGGGTGTTTCTCCAACTGCTTAAGACCCAATTGGATTCTTGATTTGTTATCATCGAAATCAAGGATAACCACGTTCAATTTCTGATCCAACTCAACAACTTCGTTGGGGTGGTTGATCCTGCTCCAAGAAAGGTCGGTAATGTGGATCAAACCATCCACGCCACCTAGGTCGATGAACACACCATAAGAAGTGATGTTCTTCACGACACCTTCCAATACTTGACCTTTTTCCAATTGGCCGATGATCTCTTTCTTCTGCTCTTCGATGTCCGCTTCGATCAGGGCTTTGTGGGAAACCACTACGTTCTTGAACTCGTGGTTGATCTTCACTACCTTGAACTCCATGGTCTTTCCTACGTACTGATCGTAGTCACGGATAGGCTTCACATCGATTTGTGAACCTGGCAAGAACGCCTCGATGCCGAAAACGTCAACGATCATACCTCCTTTGGTCCTACATTTTACGAAACCTTGTACGATTTCCTCCTTGTCATGGGCAGCGTTAACGCGATCCCAAGCCATGATGGTCCTTGCCTTTCTGTGCGAAAGCACCAATTGGCCGGTCTTGTCCTCACGGATATCGATGAGTACCTCAACCTTGTCACCAACCTTTAGGTTGGGGTTGTAACGGAACTCGTTCAAGGAGATCACCCCTTCGGATTTTGCATTGATGTCAATGATGGCCTCACGGTCGGTCATGTGCACCACTGTTCCTTCGACTACTTCCTCATCGGCAGTGTCCACGAAATTTTCCTCCACAAGGGTCTCGAATTCCTTGAGTTTCTTGTCATCTACGCGCTCAATTCCTTCTTCATACTTGTCCCAATCAAAATTGGCCAGGAATTCCTGTGGATCTTGTTTGGGCTGTGTTTCTTTTACTTCTGGTGCTGCGGCAGTTTCTGTTGCCTCAACGGTTGCTTTTTCTTCAGCCATGTGCTGATTCAAATTTGTATTCCGCGCTTTACAAGAGTTGGACAATCACCGCGAAAGTGGTTTTTAAAAATGTTCCTGTTCCCTTTTCCTCTTGCTTCCTTGTCAAAAAGGTGTGCAAAAATACAATTAATTTATTGATTCACAAAGCCTACGGCACCAAAGGTTGGCGTAAAGAAAGTATTACCATAATTTAATGGTAAAATAGGGCCATAATAGCTATCTTGAGGGTTCTAATTATTAACTATAAAATAAGGAAAACATGAGCGCAAAAGCAAAGTATCAGCCCGTTCTGGACCTAGGTCTTAAACTGAACATAAAGGATGGTGATGTTACTGAGGACGGTGGCGTCCTAAAGATCAAGGGAGTGGCCGCCACCCCCTATGAAAAGAACATGCTGTGGGACAAGATAAAGGAGATCGGGGGCGAGAAACCTTCGGACATCAAGGCCAACATCACCGTGGCGGACGAGTCGGTCTATCACAGGCACACCGTAAAAAGCGGGGAATCGTTGAGCAAGATCGCGAAGCACTATTATGGGGATGCCATGAAGTACAACAAGATTTTTGAGGCGAATACGAACATCCTGAAAAACCCAGATGTGATCCATCCCGATCAGGTGTTGGTGATTCCTAATTTGTAGTGTATTCTTAATAAAATAGAAATGGCGCCTATTTTCGCCATTTCTATTTCACACGTTTAAAGTACAACTATTTTTATTTTAATGATTTGTCAGAATATCTTCCAGAAGATGATGAATCAGTGTTAATGGACAACGTTCGTGACTACGTAGTTTCTCATTGTTGAATTGCTCCTCTAGCAATTTAGCACGAGCTATAGCATCTTCTGTATTTGGAATCATCTTTGGTCGCACAACATACCTAAAGTTATTTTCACTTTTTAAACTGGATTTATAGTTGAAAGTTTCATGGACTCTTGCTCGTTCTAATTTATCTCCGGGATTGTCGATATTCCTAAACACCTCTGTTAACCTATCATAATATGAAAGTCGATGGCAGACGTTTTCATCTGTTATTTGCACCTCCTCGAAATGAAGCAAAACCCATAGCTCAAAAGAATCATTGCTCCATGCGACCTTTATTCCACGCCGCTTTGCATGAGCAATAGCCTCGTCAAATTCTATATTACCCGATTCATTATCTGCCCCATTTGAATTTTTATCTCTATCAAATACACACCACACATTTGCATCTTCTGTAAGACTCCAATCATCACCTTCATTTTCATCAATCATCCCCTGCGCTCGACAATGAGCAACAGCCTTAAGGACATTGTGCATTGAACTTTTTTGATTTGGAACTAAATTCACCTTAATCTTTTTGGTTTCAAAGTATTTAAAATACACAGGCTCACTAACCGAATCTTCACAGAAGATTATGTATGTTTTGAGCATATCCTCTTTACGCTCATCTGATTCTTTTATTTTCCAAGGCTCCTCCATCAACTTTCAACAAAATCATTGAGAATCGGTAAGGCTCCATAAAACCCTGCCAAATATTGTTTAGCAAAATCTGCATCATTTCTGATTCCCCTCAAATCAGCCAGTGAATACAGTCTAGTTGATTGATCTTCATTTTTTTCAGCAAAGTAAAATTGATCTCGTCTCATAATTGAAGGAGACATTAAATTTGTATCATGACTGGTAAACAAAAGCTGAGATTGACTTTTATTTATAGATGGGTCATTAAACATTTTTATTAGTTTAATTAGCAATGAAGGATGAAAATTACTGTCTATTTCATCTAATGTTACAAATGCCGGCTTACTTAAATTAAATGTGATTAGTAGAAGTCCTGCTAAATCAAATAATTTTTGCGTGCCAACTGATTCATTGTATTGAAGATTTAAAAATACAGAACGATTATTGCCTTCTAACGGGGAATACTCTCTAGAAAGATTGATAATATTTTGTGGTATAAGCTTTGAATTCTTAATTTCTTCCTCATCCTCTATTTCAACATCTGAATAGCGGAGATCAAATGAAGACAACATATCTAAAAATTCATCCTTTTTACCCCTAGAAGTTATCATATTAACTGACATTTTCCTGAATCTCTCATGCTCACTATTCAAATTGGAAATTGTCCAGTGACCCAAATAATTGCGTATTTTTTGACTTACTCCTTCACTATCAAATGCTGCAGCATGTGTCAAAAACAAAGTATGTTCATAAGCTACAGTAGGTGGAATAGATTCATTATTTGGCAATCGGTCCTTTTTTATATCGGCCCCTGTACGGATAAAGAGTTCTGCCATATTCTTTTCCTTTGTTCCAAAAAGCCATTCATTTGTAACAATTTCTTTGCTCCAAGATGAATCTCCTTCTTCTTTTTGTTTAGGATTTCTTTTAGCAGTTAGCCCATAACGATACTTCTTTTCATCAATAACAAGTACAATTTGAAAATAACATTCAGAATATTCTGAATCATCTTGATACAAGAATGGATCACAAAGCGCTTCCATATTAGAACTAGAGCTTGCTTCTTGAGTGACGACCTTAATAAAATTATCCAACGCTTTGACCAAATTACTTTTGCCACTTCCATTTGCACCATATATACCAACTGTTTTAAACGTTTGATATCCATGAAGCCTTGCAATATTATTCTTGTCAATAGAATCATACTTCTCTGGACTTTTTAAACCAGTTGGAACAAAACTGATTGTCTGTACATCCTTGATGGAGCGATAATTCCCCACACTAAATTCAATTAGCATTTTTTAGATATTTGCTGATTTACGTAAATAATGAAATATATATTATAGAAATATAGGCTTTTATAGGTTAATTTAAGCTTTAAAATTCAAATATCTGAAATAACACTTAAAATTATTAACTCTATATGTGGATTTAACAATATAAGAACATTGATGTTAGTAATTCTAATACACCTTAATCATTTACAATGAATTATTAAGAAAAGTCAATACAGCTATCTACTCACCCTCGCTTCGCAATCACCCGTTGGGAAAAGTCGTAAATGCGTTCAAACTGTTCTTCCAATCCCATATCGCCATTGTCGAACTCAATGGCATCCTTGGCCTTTTTTAAGGGAGAAATGGTACGGGTGGAGTCTATCCGGTCCCGTTCCTGCACATTTTTGAGCACTTCCTCATAGGTAACCTCCTCCCCTTTGTCCAACAGTTCCTTGTAGCGTCTTGCCGCCCGGGTCTCGGGAGATGCCGTCATGAACAATTTGAGCTCCGCATCCGGAAAAACCACGGTGCCGATGTCCCTTCCGTCCATCACAATGCCCTTGTCCTTGCCCATCTCTTGCTGCATCTCGACGAGCATTTCGCGCACTTCCTTGATAGCGGCCACTTTGCTGACATATCCGGAAACTTTCATGGATCGGATTTCCCTTTCCACATTTTCACCGTTCAGGTGCATTTCCGAAATCCCCAAATCCACATTGGGGACAAACTTGAGCTTTAACTGTGGTAATTTTTGGACCAATGCAGCTACCTCTATCTCCCCTTCGGCATCGATCAGTCCATGGTTCAGCGCATATAGGGACACGGCCCTGTACATGGCTCCCGTATCCACATAAATATAGCCAAGGGTCTTGGCCAAGCGTTTGGCAATGGTGCTCTTTCCTGTGGACGAATGTCCGTCTATCGCAATCGTAATTTTTCCCATGCGCCAAAAATAGGCAGAAAAGCCCTTACGATCATATGACGACCGTCATTGAATTATAGGGTTTTGGCATTTTTCACCTTCTGTCCCGTAATGGCAATGTCGATGACCTCGCTCATATCCGTGACATAATGGAAGGTAAGCCCTTTTAGATATTCTTCCTTGATTTCCTCAATGTCCTTTCTGTTGTCCTTGCACAGGATGATCTCGTTGATCCTGGCCCTTTTTGCAGCCAAGATCTTTTCCTTGATCCCCCCAACGGGCAATACCTTGCCGCGAAGGGTGATCTCTCCCGTCATGGCAAGGCTCTTTTTCACCTTGCGTTGGGTAAAGAGCGACACCAAGGAGGTCAACATCGTGATCCCTGCACTGGGTCCGTCCTTGGGCGTGGCGCCCTCGGGCACGTGGATGTGTACATTGTATTTATCGAACACGTCGGGGTCTATACCAAAGGTATCCGCATTGGATTTGATGTATTCCATGGCTATCGTCGCGGATTCCTTCATCACCTTGCCCAAGTTCCCGGTGATGTTCAGCATCCCTTTTCCTTTGGAAAGAATGGATTCTATAAAAAGGATGTCTCCGCCCACACTGGTCCATGCCAAGCCTGTGACCACACCGGCCACTTCGTTGTTTTCGTACTTATCGCGCTCCAATCGGGCAGGTCCCAAGACCTTTTCCACATCCTCATCGGATACTTTTATGCTGTACTCCTCCTCTATGGCGATGGACTTTGCGGCATAGCGCACCATTTTGGCCAATTGTTTCTCTAGGTTACGTACCCCGGACTCTCGGGTATAGCCTTCTACAATCTTTTCCAATTGGCGTTTGCCGATTTTCAGGTCCTTGGCAGAAAGTCCGTGCTCCTTCAACTGTTTGGGCAACAAGTGTTGCTTGGCAATCTCCACCTTTTCCTCTATGGTATATCCCGTCACATTGATGATCTCCATACGGTCCAGCAAAGCAGGCTGTATGGAGGACAGGTTATTTGCCGTGGCAATGAACATCACTTTGGAAAGGTCATACCCCATTTCCAGGAAATTGTCATGGAACTCCGCATTCTGCTCTGGGTCCAACACCTCCAACATCGCAGAGGAGGGATCCCCTTGATGGCTGTTCGACAATTTATCGATCTCGTCCAAAATAAAAACTGGATTGGAAGTCCCGGCTTTCTTCAAACTTTGGATGATACGCCCCGGCATGGCCCCGATATAGGTTTTTCGGTGCCCACGGATCTCGGCCTCATCACGCAAACCACCCAATGACATGCGCACGTATTCCCTACCCAAGGCCTCTGCCACAGACTTGCCCAAAGAGGTCTTACCCACCCCCGGAGGTCCGTACAAGCAAAGAATGGGCGATTTCATATCGTTGCGCAGTTTCAACACGGCGAGGTATTCTATGATACGTCGTTTCACATCTTCCAGACCGTAGTGGTCCCTGTCCAAGATCTGCTGCGCCCGTTTCAGGTCGAACTTGTCCTTGGAAAACTCGTTCCAAGGCAGGTCGAGAATCAAGTCTAAGTAATTCCGCTGAATGGAATATTCGGCCACTTGGGGGTTCATGCGCTGCATTTTGGCCAGTTCCTTTTCAAAATGCTCCTGGACGTTCTTGTTCCATTTTTTCTTTTTGGCCTTTGCACGCATTTCCTCCACCTCTTCTTCATAGGACAGGCCACCCAATTCCTCTTGGATGGTCTTCATCTGTTGGTGCAGGAAGTACTCTCGTTGCTGCTGGTCCATATCGCTGCGCACCTTGCTCTGGATATCGTTGCGCAGTTCCAGTTTCTGAAGTTCCATGTTCATGTACTTCAAGGTGGCCAAGGCCCTTTCCTGAAGGTTCGGGATCTCCAGCAATTGCTGCTTCTCCGCAACGCTCAGGTTCAGGTTGGAGGACACAAAGTTGATCAGGAACGAATTGCTCTGGATGTTCTTGATGGCAAAGGTGGCTTCACTGGGAATGTTGGGATTGTCCTTGATGATCCTAAAGGCCAATTCCTTGATGGAATCGATGATGGCCTCAAATTCCTTGCTTTTCTCATCGGGCCGTATTTCCTCGGCCTCCTTTACCTTGGCGGTCAAATAGGGCTTTTCGCTGACGATGCTCTCTATCTGGAACCGCTTTTTTCCTTGGATGATGACGGTGGTGTTGCCATCCGGCATTTGGAGCACCCTTAGGATGCGGGCCACGGTCCCCAAGGTGTTGATGTCCTCAACGCCGGGGTTTTCGGTCTGTTCGTCCTTTTGGGACACCACACCGATCGTTTTGGTGCCATTGTTGGCATCCTTGATTAGGTTGATGGACTTGTCCCTCCCTGCGGTGATGGGTATCACCACTCCAGGGAACAGCACGGTATTTCGTAGGGGAAGCACGGGCAAGGTGTCCGGCAGTTCCTCTTTGTTCATCTGTTCTTCGTCCTCAGGCGTGAGCAGTGGAATCAACTCCGCATCCTCGTCCAATCCCTGAAGGTCAATATTGTCAAATCTTGATATTTTCATCTCTCCCATTTCCTCTTTTCGGTCATTTTGTCATAAGCGACAAAAAAAACACTTTTAAATTCTTTCGACAAACCACCTCAACACTCTCATAATCAACACTTATGAAAATCATATAACTTGCCGTTCTCTCCTAAAGGGCAATTCCTGTGCCATTGAAAAATAAATTTTAAGAAAAAAGTGTAACAATTGGTAAATTCCCTAATCTATAAGACAAACCATTCATTTTTTGAGCCACCAAAATGAACATATTGATGCACTGCTCCAATCGTGCATGCAGGGAAAACAAAGTGCACAAATGGAGATCTACAATCGCTATTATAAGGCCATGTACAACACTGCCTATAGGATTGTAAAAGATCCCGCCGAGGCAGAGGATGTGATGCAGGAATCGTTCCTGAGCGCATTCACCAAGATGCATACTTTCAAAGGAGACGTCACCTTTGGGGCATGGCTGAAACGGATCGTGATCAACAACAGCATCTATCAGTACAAAAAGCAGCAAAAAAACAGGACTGCGGATTTGGATGATATCATGTACAAGGTCGAAGATAATGATGGAGTTGCTTCAGACCAGAATGGTTATACTGAACTGAAGGCTCAAAAAGTGATGGAAACCATGAAAAGTTTGAAAGACAATTACAGAGTTTCTTTGACCTTACATCTAATTGAAGGGTACGATTACGAAGAAATCAGTGAAATAATGAACATTAGCTATGCTAATTGTAGGACCATGATCTCGAGGGCCAAGGAAAGCCTGAGAAGTAAGTTGACCGTAAACATGTAGAAGATGAGCAAGGATAGTTTAGATAATTTGTTTGAGCGGCTCCAAGGAGCGTTTGATATCGAGGAGCCACAAGGTGGGCATCAAGAACGGTTTTTGGAAAAACTGAACCAGGCCCAGGGCACGGTTTCCATCCACAGGAAGAAAACTTCATGGTGGAAGCCCCTCTCCATCGCCGCCTCCGTGGCATTGGTGGCCGTATTGGGATATCAGGCATTCGGGCCTACGCCCAGCATCAAACAACAAGTGGTAGAGATCGCTCCCGAGGTAGGCCAGACGGAGTTTTACTTTGCCAACCTCATTGAGCAACAGGTGCAGCAATTGAAGGACGAGAAATCGCCCGAGACGGCAAAGTTGGTCGATGACACTTTGTCCCAGTTACAACGGTTGCAAAAAGATTACCGGGGGCTGGAACAGGATTTGGTCAACGGTGGGGACAGCAAGATCATCATGAACGCCATGATCATCAATTTCCAGACCCGCATTGACCTTTTAAGAGAAGTTTTGAGCCAAATAGAAGATATCAAGAATTTAAAATCACAAAATGATGAAAGCTTTACCATTTAAAAAGATTCTTTTCACCTTGGCTTTGATTCCCCTGGCCATAAGCGCCGATGTGGGCAATGACAACCTGAACGGCAGGTACACCAAGGAAAAGACCATTAAAAAGGAGTTCAATGTAAATGCCGATGCACTTTTCAAGGTGGACAACAGTTATGGCAACCTCAACATTACCTCATGGAACGAAAACCGGGTGGTGATAGAGGTCCAGATCAAGACCAATGGCAACAATGAAGACCGTGTGCGGGAACGATTGGACGAGATCAACGTGGATTTTGAGAACAGTTCCAGTATGGTCTCCGCCAGGACCCTCTTTGGCGACAGGAACAACAGCTGGGGATGGAGCTGGGGCAAGCGCAACAGCGTCAGCGTACAGGTGAACTACACCATCAAACTGCCCGTGAAGAACAATGTGAGCCTGAGCAACGACTATGGCAGTATTTTCCTGGACCGCATTGATGGCCATGCCAAGATCAAGTGTGACTATGGAAAAATAGATGTGGGCGAGCTACGCGGTCGCAACAATGAACTCCGTTTCGATTACACCTCACGGTCCACCTTTGATTATATCAACAGTGCCGAGATCGTGGCCGATTATTCCGGGTTCACCATCGGAAAAGCAGGCAACCTTACCATAAAGGCCGATTATACCAATGCTGTCATCGATGAGATGGAAAACTTGGAGTATTCCTGCGACTATGGTTCCCTTGAGGCCAAAAACATCAAGAACGTGAACGGCAATGGGGATTACATCGGGATAAAACTGGGCACCGTTCATGGCAATGTGGGCATCTCCGGGGACTATGGTTCCTTGAAGATCGACCAAATGGCACCGGATGCGGGCAACATCCAAATACGGACAGATTATACCGGCATCAAAATTGGCTACCACCCGCAGTATTATTTTGACTTTGAGATCATCACTGAATATGCCGGCGTGAGCGGAAAGGATGATTTTGAGATCAACATCAGCAAGGAAAAATCAAGCGAGAAGTATTACAAAGGATACTACGGACGGGAAAACTCCGGCAACACGGTGAGTATTACCAGCGATTATGGCGGCATCACATTCTATCAAAACTAAAACATCATATCAAAAAACCATTTAAACGAAAAATCATGAAAAAAATCATCACACTCGCACTAGCATTGACCACCGTGGCCATCACCAACGCCCAATGGGGACGTAGAGTAAAAGGAGACGGCAATGTGGTCACCACCGAACGTTCCGTTGGGGACTATGACGGAGTGTCACTTGCAGGTTGGTTCGATGTGGACCTAGTGGCGGGCAACGAAGGGGAAATCACCCTAAGAGGAGAATCCAACCTTTTGGAGCACATCATAACCGAGGTCAAGGACGGCGTTTTGGTCATCAAGACCGAGAAAGGGATGGAACTGAAACCTTCCAATTGGAACTCGGGAATCCTGATCACTGTTCCCGTAGAATCCATCAGCTCTGTGAGCTTGTCAGGGTCTGGCGACATCGTGGGCAGGACCACTATCGAATCCGACAGGTTCAGCACAAGGATTGCCGGGTCTGGTGACATCACCTTAGCTGTGGAGGCCAAAGAAGTGGAGGCCTCCCTCTCTGGTTCGGGTGACATCAACCTTTCCGGACGGACCACGGATTTCGATGTCATGGTATCCGGATCGGGAGACATCAAAGCCTACGAACTGGAAGCGGAATTTGTGAAAGCCACCGTTTCCGGATCAGCGGACATCAGGGTAACGGCCAACCAGTCCATAGATGCCAAGGTTTCGGGATCGGGAGACATCCATTACCGTGGAAATCCTAAAAAAATCAATTCAAAATCATCAGGCTCCGGGGATATTTCCAGAGGATAACAGGAGTTTACCACCAATCAAAAAACGAAAAAATGCCCTGGATCTCCGGGGCATTTTTTATGTTGTTGGTTTGAGATTTTGGAAGGGTCAAGCGCTAAAAGTAGATATTTGAATATCTAGAACCTTGTCCCACAGAACCCCCTAAATTTAATTGTACAACCTTCAAGAACTATAAATTCATGGCATTTGTTAGCTGGTTCCTTTTAAGGATTCACCATTGCTGAATGATAAGACATACTTGTCCATCCCTCAACGCAAATTCTTTAGCTCCCCAAGGCCGAAGTGTAATTTTGTTGAGATTGGGATGTAAATATTCTGGATATGATGAGCTGATTTTATCAAAGACTTCTTCAATATTTTTTGTCACAAGCCTAAACTCGGGTTGATGCTCCTTGGCCAATTCTTTGTGTTCGAAAAGCAGTAGATGGAACTCGTCATTTTCAATTACACAAAATGGTTCTTTTGACGCCAATTCCTCATGTCCGATTCTAAATCCAAGACAATCCACAAAAAGCTTAAGACCGTCATTAATATTTTGATAGTAGACATTAGGAACTAATCTGTTAAAATCCATTATTGCTTCAATTTAAAATTGATTTCACAAATTATACTTCTAGAAAAATACTTTTTATTCAGCTGACCTCATTTGCCAATGACAATCGACTAGCCCTTACACTAAAATAGAAATATCATCAATGTATTCTAGCATCCTTTTTTGGTTCACTCCTTGTTGTTCTTGACCCGCATCAACAAAAGGATGCCCACCAAAAAGAAAAGCCCCAAAAAGATGGTACTGTTGCGCATGCTCCCCGTAAGTTGGGCCACAATGCCATACAGGAAGGTCCCGATGATGATGCCTATTTTTTCGGCCACATCATAAAAACTAAAAAAGGATGTGGTGTCCGTGGTCTCCGGCAAAAATTTGGAATAGGTGGAGCGGGAAAGTGCCTGGATGCCGCCCATAACGATCCCTACCAGACCGGCAGCGATGTAAAAGTCCATCGGGGTCTGCAAAAAGTAGGCATACACGCAAAGGAGCACCCAAACCAAGTTGATGACCATCAACGTCTTGATGTTCCCATAGGCCTTTGAGGCCCAGGCGGTCACCGTGGCCCCAAGAATGGCCACCAATTGTATCACCAAAATACTGATAATGAGACCTGTGGTACGTTCGTTATCGGTTCCCCAACTGATTTCTTCCTCTCCAAAATAGGTAGCGATGAGCATAATGGTCTGCACCCCCATACTGTACACGAAAAAAGCACCCAAATAGCGTTTCAGACGTGTGTTCTCGCCCAATTGATGCCAAACGCTCTTCAGTTCCCGGAACCCATTAAGGATGATGTGCTTCCGCTCCCCTTCCCTTTTGTAGCCTTTGGGCAAATGGGCGAACGTATATTGGCTAAAAACGATCCACCAAATCCCTACGGAAATGAAAGAATATTTCATGGCCTTTATCTCGGCAATCTCTCCACCACCGTCTGTTATTCCAAAAAGACCCGGTTTCATGACCATGACCAGATTGAAGACCAGCAATATCACACTCCCGATGTATCCCAAAGAGAAGCCCTTCGCACTGATGCGATCCTGCTGTTCCGGGTAGGCAATGTCCGGCAAATACGAGTTATTGATGGCAAAACTGACCCAAAACCCTACCAGACCGAAGAAATAGCACACCAACCCAAAAAAGATGTTCTCCAAGGAAAACCAGTACAGTCCGATGCAGGAAATCGCGCCCAAATAGCAAAAAAACTTAAGGAACATTCTCTTGTTCCCCATATAGTCCGCAATGCCAGAAATCAAAGGTGTGACTATGGCGATGAACACAAAGGCCAATGAGGTAACATAACTGATCAAGGGCGCCCGGGCAATCTCACCGCCGAAGATGGTGACCTTTTCTATTCCGGCGGTGCGGAACAGCAATCCATAAAAAAGTGGGAAAACGGCGGAGGATATCACCAAACTGTACACCGAGTTGGCCCAATCGTAAAACGCCCAGGCATTCAACAGTTTTTTGCTTCCCTTCAATGCCAGTACCTGTTCCATAAACTTTCGTGAAAAATAAATGTCATTTCGAACTTAGTGAACATTGGTTATCCAAAGGATAAGATGTCCATTAGGTCGAAATGACATAGCTTGTTGTTGTTCGATCTCAATTTATTTGAATGAGGTCACCCCAAACTTTCGTGCTTCCTGCTTCGCAGCGGGTGCCCATGCGGTCAGGTTACTGATCCTGGTATCGTTGGATGGGTGCGTGCTCAAAAACTCAGGTGGGGCCTGCCCTCCCGAATTCGCCTTCATGCGTTGCCAAAGTTTGGCCGCTTCGTCCGGGTTATAGCCTGCAATGGCCATGATCTGCAAGCCAATGCGGTCCGCCTCGCTCTCGTGGCCACGGCTAAAGGGCAACATGACCCCTACTTGGGAACCAAGCCCATAGGCTGTATTGAACATGTTCCTTTTTTCCGGATCTTGGATGGCAACGTTGCCTGCCACGGCACCGATCTGCTGTACCATACCGGCACTCATGCGTTGGGCCCCATGGTCGGCCAAGGCGTGTGCCACCTCATGCCCCATGACCACGGCAACTCCGGTCTCATTTTGGGTAATCGGCAAAATCCCCGTGTAGAATACAATCTTTCCGCCCGGCATACACCAAGCGTTCACGGTTTCATCCTGTACCAAGTTATATTCCCATTGGTAATCCTTGAGATAGCCCGGATATCCATTGGCATCCAGCCAGCGTTCGGCCGCAGAGGCGATGCGCTGCCCTACCTTGGTGATCATTTGGGCATCCGTGGTCCCCTTGACCACCTTGTTCTCTCCCAAGAATTCATCATACTGGGCAAAAGCCATGGGGAACATTTGACTATTGGGGTAAAAGTTCAACGTGCTCTTCCCTGTAAATGGATTGGTCTTACAAGAAGCGACCATCAGAAAAACAGCGGCCGTCAGAATCAATCTTTTCATAACAATATCAGTGTTTAGTCTTAGGTAAATTACAAAAAATTACTTTCCGATAATGTGAAGTTCCGTGAAATCCTTGCTCACTTCTATGGAATTGTTCCCGTTCAACTTGATGTCGTTCAAGTCCACTTCCTCATTGTCCACTTCCACCGTTCCGATGGTGAATGGAAGTCCGTGAAGTGTCAGTTTGAAATTCTCATAGGATGTGACATAGTTTCCATCCTTGAACTGCTGGATGATGAGTTCGTTCTCCTTGCCCCTCAACCGGAACCTACGCAGGCTAAAACGTCCTTTTTTGTAGTCGTAGCCATCCTGTTGGTCCTCATACACGATTGAATTCTCCGTACCCTCCTTGTAATAGACATCCAGGAACAGCTCGGTGATCTCTTTCTCGCCCACATATTGCTGTACGGGATATTTGGGGATGATGGCCCCTTCCTTTACATAAAGGGGAATCCTGTGGATCTCCGCGGGCACCCATCTTTCAATGCCTCCCGCTACCACCTCATCGGTCCAGTAGTTGTACCAATTGCCCCTTGGGAAATACATTCTCCGGCCTTGGGCATTTGGCTCTTGGACTGGGCAGACCAGCATCTGCTCCCCAAAAAGGAACTCATCTGTCCTGAAGTGGGTCTGAGAATCTTCTTGATCATAGAACACCAAGGATTGCAACATGGGCATCCCATCTTTGATGTATTTATAGAACATGGTATAGAGATAGGGCAACAACTGGTAGCGCATCTCTATAAATTGCCTAACAATATCGGTGATCTCTTCCCCGAACGACCAAGGCTCTTGATCGCCGTGGTCCCCGCTGGAATGCACCCTGCAAAAGGGATGGAAAATGGCCAATTGTATCCATCTTGCAAAAAGTTCGCCATTGGGCTGTTCCGCAAACCCGCCAATATCCGATCCCACAAAGGAATATCCGCTCATGCACATGCGCTGCATCTGCACATTGGCGATCCAGAGGTGTTCCCAAGTGGCCACATTGTCCCCAGTCCACGTGGCACAATACCGTTGTGTACCTGAATAAGCGGCACGGGTAAGCACAAAGGGCCGTAACGGGAAGGTGAATTTTTTCACTCCTTCGTATGTGGCCCTCACCATTTGCATTCCGTAGACATTGTGTGCCTTTCTGTGACTGCAGGGATGTCCATCATAATCGTGGCGCACGTCCAAGTTGGCCGTTTTTGAGGGCACTTCCATGACGGCCGGCTCGTTCATATCGTTCCAGACGCCCCTGACGCCCATTTCGGCGATCATTTCCTTGTAGAGGCCTGCCCACCATTCACGGACTTCGGGATCTGTAAAATCGGGGAACTTACACTCCCCCGGCCATACTTTCCCCTTAAAATGGGGGCCATCTGCCCTGCGGCAGAAAAATCCATTGTCCATGGCCTGTTGGTACACCCAATAGTCCCTATCTATCTTGATTCCCGGGTCGATCATGGTGATGACCTTGAAACCTTCCTCTTCCATCTCCTCGATCATTCGCTTGGGATTGGGAAAATAGCGGTTGTTCCAAGTAAAACACCTGAACCCTTCCATGTAATCGATGTCCAGATAAATGGCATCACAGGGAATGGCCAGTTTTCTGAAGGTGGAGGCTATTTTTTTCACCTTACGTTCCGGGTAGTAGCTCCATTTGGATTGATGGAACCCCAAGGCCCACAAGGGGGGTAGTTCGGGAACTCCGGTGAGGTCGGTATAGGCTTCTACCACCTGTCCCATTTTGGGACCGTAGAAAAAGTAGTAGTTCATTTCCCCGCCATCGGCCCAAAAACTGGTGACATTCCTTTTTTCGTTGGCAAAATCAAAATAGGTACTGAACGAGTTATCGAAAAACACGCCATAGGCCACACTCTCCTTGAGCCCTACATAAAAAGGGATGGACTTGTACAGGGGTTCCTGGTCCTTGCCATAGGCATAGGAATCGGTTACCCAATTGTTCACCCTTTTCCCTTTGAGGTTGGTGTGCGAGGCCTTATCCCCCATTCCGTAGTAACTCTCCCCGGAATGACATATTTTGCTCATCTTCACGATGTTGCCCCCGTAATCAAAGTTCTCTTCCCAATGGAAGCCAAGCTCATCCTCACAAAGGATCACTTCTTCCAGATCCACGATCTGGACCTTTAGGTCCGCTTTGTTGACATAGATCTTGATCTTGGAAGTGGTGATGACATACTCCGGGATCTCTTCCTTCACGCTGAGCTCGTTGTACCCCAAGTTTACCCCATCGCTGATGGCATAGGAGAAGTCGGGCTCGAAAACATATTCCGTGGCATACCTGAACCGAACGACACTGTCACGCAAAATGGTGACCTGTAGAATGACGCCGTTATGGGTGGTAAAATAGATCTTGTCGCCTTCTTGTTTAAAGTCGACTATATGGTCTGGGTATTGATTTCCCCGCTTTTCAATTTCTGTATTGGTTATCATCTTTGGTCAATTGACATCCACAAAAGAAACACATTGGTCCGAATAATTAAAACGATGTTTTGAACATAAATCCACTATATCGTTATAGTTTGGCCGTTATTTATAGACCACAACAGACAATGGGGGCAATGTCATCACAACCGATTGCTCATGGCCGTTCCATGTTGTTTTTGATGGCTTTAGGGTCTTTTTGCCCATACCACTTCCCGAATACTTGGTATCATCACTATTGAACACCAACTTGAGCTGTGTAGGCTTCGGCACCCCTAC
This sequence comes from Flagellimonas amoyensis, assembly GCF_003058265.1. Lineage (GTDB taxonomy): Bacteria > Bacteroidota > Bacteroidia > Flavobacteriales > Flavobacteriaceae > Flagellimonas > Flagellimonas amoyensis. The sequence continues at coordinate 95,559 of NZ_QBUK01000012.1, read as the reverse complement.
CCTATAGCTTTCACGGGGCACCGGGGTAAAGTTACAGGCCACGATCAGGTTGTCCTTAGGGTCATTTCCCTTCCGGATATAGGTGACCACGGAATTTTCCCTGTCGTTGTACTCGATCCATTGGAAACCATCGGGACTGAACTGCTTTTCATAGAGGGCCGGACTGGTCCTGTACAGTTTGTTCAGATCCTTGATAACTTCTTGGATACCTGAGTGAAAATCGTATTGCGTGAGGTGCCAATCCAGACTTTCCTGGAAATTCCACTCGGATGTTTGCCCAAATTCCCCTCCCATAAAGAGCAAGTTGCCCCCTGGGTGTGTAAACATGTACCCGAACAAGAGCCTCAGATTGGCAAAACGTTGCCATTCATCCCCCGGCATCCGGTACAGAAGGGATTTTTTTCCATAGACCACCTCGTCATGGGAGAACGGCAGCATGAAGTTTTCCGTGAAGGCATAGGTCATGCTGAAGGTGATCATATTGAGGTCGTACGATCGGTGGATCGGTTCCTTTTTGAAGAATTCCAAGGTATCGTGCATCCAGCCCATCATCCATTTCATGCCAAAACCGAGTCCGCCATAGTGCACGGGCCTGGTCACGCCCGAAAAGGCCGTGGATTCCTCGGCAATGGTCTGGACGCCCTTAAAACTTGCATAGACCTCTTGGTTCATCTCCCGAAGGAAGGACATGGCCTCCAAGTTTTCGTTGTTGCCATACATATTGGGTTCCCATTCGCCATCTTCCCGGGAATAGTCCAAGTACAGCATGGATGCCACGGCATCTACCCGAAGTCCGTCCACATGGTACTGGTCCAACCAAAACACGGCATTGCTGATCAAAAAGGCCCTTACCTCATTTCTTCCGTAATTGAAGATGAGACTCTTCCAGTCGGGATGGTAGCCCCTTCGCCTGTCCGGGTGTTCATAGAGGTGCGACCCATCAAAAAAGCCAAGGCCGTGGGCATCTTCGGGAAAATGGGACGGTACCCAATCCAAGATGACCCCTATGCCCTTTTGGTGGAACTTATCCACCAGCACTTTAAAGTCCTCAGGTTTGCCAAAACGGGAGGTCGGCGCAAAATAACCGGTTAGTTGATACCCCCAAGAGGGATCAAAAGGGTATTCCATCACGGGCATGAACTCCACGTGGGTAAAGCCCATTTCATCCACATAGTCCACCAATTGGCCCGCCATTTCAAGATAGGAAAGGGATTCCCAACCATTTTTTTTCTTCCAGGAGGCCAAGTGCACTTCATAGACCGAATAGGGCTTGTCCAACCCATTTTTTTCCTCTCGGGTATCCATCCATTTGCTGTCCTGCCATTTGTGGGGTGCATCCCACACCAAAGAAGCAGTATTAGGGGGCTGCTCGCAATACCTCGCGAACGGGTCCGCCTTCTCTGTCCAAATATCGTTGTTGTGGGAATGGACCTTGTATTTGTACTTGGTCCCCTTGTCCACTCCGGGAACAAACCCTTCCCAAATACCACTGCCATCCCATCGCACGTGGAGTTCGTGCTCCCCTGTGGTCCAGTAGTTGAAATCCCCGACCACATAGACGGACTTGGCCGATGGTGCCCAAACAGCAAAGTAGGTGCCCTTCACCCCATCCACTTCCGTCAGGTGGGAACCCAACTTGTCATACAGGCGGAAATGTTTCCCTGCTTTGAAAAGATCAATATCGAACTCTGTGAAAAAACTATGTGGGACTACCTTGGACATACTCGAGGATTTGACATTTACAATATTAAGCATCTTTGTCCAAGAATACGACTTTGACCACTTATATCGATAAGAAAACAACATTTTTAAAAAAATGGAACGCTTTTTGATTTTCTTGCCTTGACAAACAAAAAATGAAGAGAAATCCAAAATCCAAAATCATGAATAGACTCAACACATTTTTAGGGGCATTTTTAGTATTGATAAGCATTTCCTGCGAAGGTCCACAAGGCCCTCCGGGCTATGATGGTCTTGACGGCCTTGATGGTCTGGATGGTGCGGACGGCATCCAAGGACAGGTCGTGGAAGTGGAAAACGTCAACTTTGGCTATGATGGGGAAGCCAACCTGTTCAGCACCTTGATCAATTTTAGCGATGTGACCGACTTTGAGGTCTTTGAGGCTGACGCAGTCTTGGTCTACAGATATACTGGCTCCGTCTCTTTGGACGATGGCAGTATGGCCGACTTGTGGAGCCAGATCCCACAGAACTATTTTCTGCCCGAAGGAACCATCCAATATGTCTTTGAACACACTTTCGTGGACTTGGAACTGTTTATCGACGGTAACTTTGACCTTTCTACCCTGAGCACCGACTTTACGGACGACCAAATTTTCAGGATCGTCTTTGTGCCCAGCGTATATGCCGAAGCATCCAAAATGGACACCTCAAACATCGAGAACGTAATGTCCGCATTGGGCATTCAGGAAAATCAGGTAAAGAAATTGGACTTGAACTAATTTTATCATAAATGTTTACCTTGAAGTCCCATTGGAAATTCCAATGGGATTTTTTTATTTTTCTCCTTCAAAAAACTGAAAGGAAAAAAGTCCTGCTACGTCTAAGAACTTAAAAAGTCGCATACATGGGAAAAAGATTGTTATTGATCGTACTGGTCGTACTCTCGGGGTGCAAAGGCCATACGCAGGAAAAAGAAAATAAAAAGAAAGCCGAAAAAGAGACCACCTTCAAGGTGAACAAGACCGATGCCGAATGGCGCGCCGAATTGACGGAGATGGAGTACTACGTCCTCAGAAAAGCGGCCACCGAGCATGCTTTTTCGAGCGATCTGCTGGACAACAAGCAAAAAGGCACCTATGTCTGTGCCGGTTGTGGCACTCCCCTTTTCAAGAGTGAGCACAAATTTGATTCCGGTACGGGATGGCCCAGTTTTGACAGGGAAATCAAGGGCAATGTGGCCTATAGTGTGGACTACAATATCGGGGTGGCCCGTTCGGAAGAACATTGCGCAACATGCGGTGGTCACTTGGGACATGTTTTTGACGATGGACCCCGAAAAACCACTGGCAAGCGACATTGCATCAACGGGGCGGCACTGGACTTTATCCCTGACGGAAATTGATTTGAACAAAACCATGGAAAAAAAATACGGAGTACAGAAAACCGAGCAAGAGTGGAAAGAGCAACTTTCCGCTGAAGAATATTATGTTTTGCGTCAAAAAGGCACGGAATACCCGCACACTGGGCAGTACAACCTACACTTTGAGGACGGTGACTACCATTGCAAGGCCTGCAACGCTACACTTTTTAAAAGCGACCACAAATTTGAGAGCGGTTGTGGATGGCCCTCCTTTGACCAAGCTGTGGAAGGGGCCATTGAATACATCAGGGACACTTCCCACGGCATGATCCGCACGGAGACCCTTTGTGCCAATTGCGGCAGCCATCTGGGGCACGTCTTCAACGATGGTCCACGGGAAACCACCGGCCAGAGGTACTGCATCAATTCGGTGAGCATCGATTTTGACCCTGCCTAACATAATTTTGACTGTTCTTAATTCTATTTAATATCTTTGAAAGTATGATACCAATCATCGAATCAAATATTGAAAGGTTGCGCAAAGTATGTATGAAACATCCTATTGCCGAACTATATCTATTTGGTTCGGCGGCTTCAGGATCGTTCACTGATGATAGTGATATAGATTTCGCAGTGGTGTTCAAGGAATCTTTAGATCCCCTTGAGCAAGGTGAAGCTTTCTTTGGATTACTGGATGACCTGGAAGAGCTTTTCAATAGACCCATTGACCTGATTTCATACAGTTCCCTTAAAAACCCCATTTTCATTGAAGAGCTCAATAATTCAAAAGTTTCATTGTATGCTGCATAAGGCTGCCCTGAAATATATTTTGGATATTGAATCCATTATTTTGGAATTGGAACATATCACTGAGCACCATAAACATGATTACAACAATTTCAGTTCCAACTTTATTTCTATCAGAGCTGTTGAACGGGACTTGATGATCATTGGGGAGGCGGTAAACAAGATGACCAAACTGGAGCCGAATATTACTATTTCCAACACAAAACATATCGTTGGGTTGCGGAATATGATAGTTCATGCATATGATTCAATTGACCCTACTTTACTTTGGACCATCTTGATCAAAGATATTCCAATGCTAAAGAAAGAAATTTTGGATTTGAAAGGATAGATGTCTTGCCTAAGCGGTAATTAATGTCTGATTTATCACAATCATATGGCATAATGGTACTGCATCAATTCGGTTAGCATCGATTTTGACCCCTCTGAATAAACAAACCATGGATTTCCAAGAAAATTACCTCTCCAATGTGAAGTTTGAGTTCGTTCGGTACAAGACCCTGGGGGAAAAGACCTTTGATCAACTCACGGATGATGAGATCCTTTGGAAGCATAGTGACACCGATAATTCCATTGCCTTGATCGTAAAGCACATGGTCGGGAACATGCTGAGCCGTTGGACCCACTTTTTCACCGAAGATGGCGAAAAGACCTGGCGTGACCGTGAATCGGAGTTTGAGGCCCCATATACTTCAAAAGCCATAATGGTGGCCCATTGGGAAAAGGGCTGGAAATGCCTTTTCGATGCCTTGGAAGGTATCAATCGTTCCAACTTTGTGACCAAGATCAAAATAAGGGACCAAGAACATACGGTTGTGGAGGCCATTAACCGGCAATTGGCGCATTATGCAAGCCATGTGGGCCAGATTGTGCTGTTGGGCAAAATGATCAAGGGCCCTGACTGGGCCTCACCATCCATTCCAAAAGGGAAATCCGAGGCCTTCAACCAAAAGATGTTCGGGACCCCAAAAAGCTGATTTCACAAACAAAGCCATTTTTGCCTTTTTTCAACTTGGGATTTGGGGATGGTTTTCCGTACTTTTGCACCTGCCGCTTTTAGGCCGGCTTCAAATCTAACAACTAAAAATCACGATCTAATGAGCAAGTTTGATATAATTGTTTTGGGCAGTGGTCCCGGTGGATATGTTACAGCTATCAGGGCCTCTCAATTGGGTTTCAAAACAGCCATTGTTGAAAAAGAAAGTTTGGGCGGTGTATGTCTCAATTGGGGATGTATCCCCACCAAGGCCCTTCTAAAATCCGCTCAGGTCTTTGAATATTTGAAGCATGCCGGGGATTACGGATTGAACGCCGAAAACGTGGGACACGATTTTGGTGCCGTGGTCAAGCGAAGCCGTGGGGTTGCCGACGGGATGAGCAAAGGCGTCCAATTCCTGATGAAAAAGAACAAGATCGAGGTCATCAATGGTTTTGGAACCCTAAAAAAAGGAAAAAAAATTGAGGTGAAATCCGATAGTGGAACCACTGAATATTCCGCAGACCATATCATCATTGCCACTGGAGCGCGAAGCCGAGAATTGCCCAGCCTTCCCCAAGACGGCAAAAAAGTGATCGGGTACAGGGAGGCCATGTCCCTCGACAAACAACCGAAAAAGATGATCGTTGTGGGAAGTGGTGCCATCGGCATCGAATTTGCCTACTTCTACAATTCCATGGGCACTGAAGTGACCGTAGTGGAATTTATGCCCAACATAGTCCCTGTGGAGGACGAGGACGTATCCAAGCAATTGGAGCGCAGCTTCAAAAAAGCGGGGGTCAAGATCATGACATCGGCCGAGGTCACCAAAGTGGACACTTCGGGGGATGGCGTAAAGGCCACCGTAAAGACCTCTAAAGGTGAAGAAGTTCTTGAGGCCGATATTGTTTTGTCCGCTGTCGGGATCAAGACCAATATCGAAAACATCGGATTGGAAGATGTGGGCATCGCCGTAGATCGCGATAAGATCTTGGTGAACGATTACTATCAGACCAATATTCCGGGATATTATGCCATAGGCGATGTGACCCAAGGCCAAGCCCTGGCCCACGTTGCCTCTGCCGAAGGTATCCTCTGTGTTGAAAAAATAGCGGGTATGCACGTGGAAGCCCTTGATTATGGAAACATCCCCGGATGTACCTATTGCATTCCCGAAGTAGCCTCTGTAGGATTGACCGAAAAGCAGGCCAAGGAAAAAGGTTACGACATCAAAGTTGGTAAGTTTCCCTTCTCTGCCAGTGGAAAAGCCAAGGCTTCAGGAAATGCCGACGGATTTGTAAAGGTCATTTTCGATGCCAAATATGGTGAATGGTTGGGTTGCCACATGATCGGGGTAGGCGTTACCGATATGATTGCCGAGGCCGTTGTGGCACGTAAACTGGAAACCACCGGACACGAAGTGTTGAAAGCCGTACACCCCCACCCTACCATGAGTGAAGCGGTGATGGAAGCGGTCGCAGATGCCTATGATGAAGTGATCCACCTATAAGAAGGCCATATGCTTAAGATATTTAGGGCCACCGCCATTTTAGAGGGAATTTCCTATTTGTTGCTTTTTGGTATGACCATGCCCTTGAAACATTGGGCAGACATTCCCGAACCCAACAAATTTGTGGGCTATGCCCACGGGATCCTATTTATCCTCTATGTGGTCGTGGCCTTAATTTTTTGTTGGGAGCGCAAGTGGGGCATCAAACGGTACATTGTATTGTTTGTGGCATCCCTACTTCCCTTTGGAACCTTCTATGCCGATAAAAGGTATTTGAAGGACCTAGCTTAAAAAACTCCGGATGGCCAAATCGTAACTCTGAAGGCCAAATCCCAAGATCACTCCTTTTGCCCCGGGCGATATGTACGATACATGCCTGTATTCCTCCCGCTTATGGGTGTTGGAAATATGGACCTCCACAACAGGCGTTGTCACGGCCTTCACCGCATCCCCGATACCTACCGAAGTATGGGTATAGGCGGCGGCATTCAAGATGATGCCATCATAGTCAAAGCCCACTTCCTGGATTTTCCCGATGATTTCCCCTTCTATATTGGATTGATAGTATTCCAATTCCGCTTGCGGAAATTTTTCCTGTAGTTGCTTGAAGTAATCTTCAAAAGTAGTATTGCCGTAGACTTCCGGTTCCCTTTTGCCCAAGAGGTTCAAATTGGGACCGTTGATGATGATCAGTTTCATACTGGTAAAAGTAGGATATTTTTCAAGCACAAAAAAAGCGGAAGTGATCACTTCCGCTTTTATTTCATGTAAGGGTATGACTTAATTGAACCTATACCCCGCACCAACGGTAAGGGTATTGATATCCACAAAATCGCCAAAATCCCCACCTCTGGATACTTGGAAGCCGTATCTTGCCTCCACAAACCAGTTGGAATCGATTTGGTAACCACCACCAATGGCTAAGTCAAGACCAAACTCACCATCAGGAAGATCTTCCAACAAGTAGTTGATCTGTGGTCCTCCTTGGATGTTGAACTTATCGGCAACCTTGTATTTGAACATCACAGGAATGTACAACGAGGTCAGGTCGTCCACAAAGCTGAAGAGCAAAGAAGGTTCAATGTCAAAATCCTCCGAAAGCTCAAAGTTGTAACCACCACCCACATAAAAGCCCAGTTCGCTGTCGCTTGCATCCCCAAAAAAGTCATCGCCAGTGTCAACGCTGACAGATACATTGTTGAAACCTGCCTTGGCAGCAAAACCTTCTTGTCCATATGTGCTTATGGTCAAAACAAGTACAAAAAATACCGATAGAACAAATTGTTTTTTCACGATAAAATAGTTTTAGTTAATGCACAAATATAACAATGTACTTCTTTAATTTTTTGTGGGAAAATTAAAATGTTTTGCTATTGGTCCATTCTTCCAGACACAAAAAAAGCAGGTTTTCACCTGCTTGATATTGTTTTGGAATGCCTTTCATCAATTTATGGCAAACTGGAGGCCAAAACCAAATGCGGCCACTTCGTTTTCCCCCACTTCGCTGAGGACCACGGCGGGTCGCCAATCAAAATTGATTACAAAGGGCACACCGTCCACTTTAAAGTCGATACCCAAATGCGGGCGTAGGGCAAAAATATTGTCCGTGTACTTTAAAAAGAGAATGCTGGGCCCCACTCCGGCATACCAGCGCAATCCCTTCGCCCCCACAAACTCCTTGTGGAAGGAATACAGAAAGGTGGCAATGGTGGCATTGTCCTCAAAACCAAGATCGGCCTGGCCTACATGGTTGTCAGAGAAGAAATACTTCCCCGTTGCACCAAAAAAAGTGGCCTCGTCATAAAGATCGATACCCAGACCCAAGGCCGCCTTGTAGTTGGTCTGTGCCTTTAGGGCCGTTGAACCTAGGACCGCAATCGCTAAAGCAAAAAGTAATTTTTTCATTCTTTTTCGTGTTAAATCGGTTAATATTCATGGTTTCAACTGCTCGGTCATGGGGCTATGAACAGTTGTTTTTTATTGCTAGAACAAAAACAGGATTCCCAAGGCGACCATGGAAAAATTTCCATCGTTGCTGACATTGATGTAGGAAACATTGAGTTCCGTGTTACCGGTGATGTTGTAGCCCATCATAGGACGCAAATAAAGTCCTCCATCATTGCCTTCATTGATCCCCACGGCATATCCTACATCTGCGCCCAATTTAAAATCATAGCTTGGGTACAAACGTAAGGCACCGGCCACGGGTACGAACTGTATGTCACCAAAATTACCGGATACTGTGATCGGTCCTTCGGTATATTCGACTTCGCTGCCAAATGCATTGATGAAACCCGTGACAATACCGGCATCAATCAGTTCGGACACGCCCCAATGGTAACCAAGGTCCACGCCAAGGCTAAAACTTGAAAAATCCGATGCATCACCTACGGGAAGACCCGCATGAACGCCTCCTTTAAAACTTGTCCTGTCGACCCTTTGGGCCGTGGATGTGAAACTTATGGCAACCAAAGCAATGATCACCAATACAAATGTCTTTTTCCTCATATGTTAAAATTTTGTCAAGAACAAAACGCATTCTTCCCGGTTATAGTGCACATTTGTACTAAAAATCTTAATAAAAACAGTTGAGGTCGATCTAAAAAAAAGGTCCCTCAGAAAATCATCCCGAAAATATTGAAACATTTTAATCAATTTGGTCCCACTTGACCAATGTGCCTTTTGAGTTGACCGATATGCCAAAAGGAACCATAGTTGAACATTTTTGTACCTATCTTTAGTCCATGAAGTGGCATCAGGCAATAACGGATTATCAAAATTATTTGAAGATTGAAAGGGGTCTTTCGAAGAATTCGATCACCAACTATGTCCTGGACCTTCAAAAACTGGTGGGTTATCTTGATGCCCACGAAATAACCGAAAGCCCAATCAAGATTTCTAGGGAGATGGTCCAACAGTTTGTGTATGATGTGGCCAAAAATCTCAACCCACGGTCGCAGGCACGTATCATTTCTGGACTGAAAGGGTTCTTCAATTACTTGATTTTTGAGGATTACCGGGCCGACAACCCGATGGACTTGATAGAGACCCCAAAAATTGGGCGAAAACTGCCCGACACCCTTTCCGTGGATGAAATCAATGACCTTATTTCTGCCATCGATCTTTCCAAACCCGAAGGCGAACGCAACCGGGCCATTTTGGAAACTCTTTATGGGTGTGGGTTAAGGGTTTCCGAGCTGGTGAACCTAAAACTGTCCGATCTGTATTTTGACGAAGGGTTCATCAAGGTCACGGGAAAGGGAAATAAGCAGCGTTTTGTACCCATAAGTGACCTGAACATCAAATACATCCAACTGTACCACGATGACATTCGGGTGCACCTCCCCATCCAAAAAGAGCATGAGGATGTGGTTTTTCTCAACCGAAGGGGAAAACAATTGACCAGGGCCATGATCTTTACGGTGATCAAGCAATTGGCTGAAAAGATCGGTCTGAAAAAAAGCATCAGTCCACATACATTCCGGCATTCCTTTGCCACTCATCTATTGGAGAACGGGGCCGACCTCAGGGCCATACAGCAAATGCTGGGACACGAAAGCATCACCACCACGGAGGTCTACATGCACGTCAACCGGGTGCATTTGACCAAGGTCCTGAACGAGTTCCATCCGCGGAAATAGATTTATCTTCAGAATTTCATCTTTGTACCAAGTCGAATGTGGCTGCCGACCCCTTCAAGACCAATGTTGTAAAAACCGGGATCTACACCAATTGGGCGGACCATTTGTGCCTCAAGGAACATATTGGGCCGAGCTTCATGCTCCATCCCGAAGAAATATTCCTGTCTGGGCATGGGATTTGGACGCCCTGTTCCTTTGTTGTAGAGATCCCATTCTTTTTGATATCCTCCGAAAAAATGGGCTTTTTCGGATATCTGTTGCTTTACCCGTAGGGCCATCTTGAACCGATCTGCATCATATCTCCTATAATGCTCCGCACCAAGTCCCAATTCAGTACCGTCAATCATTCTGAAGTTAAGTCTGGACCAAGCGTAGTGGGAAAGGTCATCAAATTTGGGGTAATTGAAGCCTTCAATGTAAATGGGCTTTTCCACCGGAGTGGAATTAGGGATTGCCTGACTATGCGCCATTTGGCCCAAAAGAAGGAAAGCAAGGACTGTATTTTTAAAAAAGGACACGGTCAGTAGTTTGACCCTTAATTTACTATATCAAATGATGGGAACAATGGATATTAAACAAAGTTTAACCCTTGGAAGACAACAATGTACTTATATCAATCCTGCATCAGTTTGCTCCGCTCCGCCTGGTTCTGTTTCTTGAAGGGACGGATGATCAATCGCGCCTCCCTGTCAAAACGAATGTAGTTGTAGACCCAATTGATGAAGACCACGACCCTGTTCCTGAATCCGATCAAGAAGTAGAGGTGGACGAACATCCACACAAACCAAGCGAACACACCTTGGAACTTGAACCTCGGCAGGTCCACCACGGCCTTGTTCCTCCCTACAGTGGCCATACTGCCCTTGTCCTTGTACACGAAAGGTTTCATGGGTTTTCCATCAATAAGCCTCACCATGTTTTCCCCGAGACTGCGTCCTTGCTGAATAGCGGGCTGCGCCATCATGGGGTGTCCTTCGGGAAAGTCTTCGGACTGCATTTGGGCGACATCGCCAATGGCAAAAATTTCCTCAAATCCTTCGACTTGGTGAAAATGGTTCACCTTCAACCGATTGCCCCTAGCGAGGATTTCTTTGGCATCCAGACCTTTTATACCCACGGCCTGTACTCCTGCCGCCCATACCAATGTAGCCGTTTCAAAAACGGTATCGGTGTTTGTGGTGACGCATTTTCCATCATAATCGGCCACCCTGATATTTTTCCACACATTCACCCCAAGACCTTCCAGAAAGCGCTCGGCCTTTCGTGAGGCCACCTCGCTCATGGCGGGAAGCAACCTGTCTCCGCTCTGCACTAGATTGATCTGTGCCCTTCGGGTGTCCAGATCGGGATAATCTTTGGGAAGGATCCCTTTTTTGATTTCGGCCAACGCACCGGCCAGCTCCACCCCTGTAGGTCCTCCTCCCACGATCACAAAATTCATCAGCGCATCCCGTTCGTGAAGGTCGTCCGTTAAAAGGGCCTGCTCAAAATTTTCAAGGATCAAGCTTCTCAAGTTCAAGGATTGGGGAATGGTCTTCATGGCCATGCCCATGTTCTGGATGCCCTTGTTCCCAAAATAATTGGTCTCGGAACCCGTGGCCACCACCAGATAATCGTAGCGGATGTCCCCAATGTTGGTCAACACCTTTTTAGCTTGGGTATCTATTTCCAACACATTGGCCAGCCTAAAATAGAAATTGGGATACCCCTGCAAGACTTTTCGGATAGGATAGGCTATGGAATCGGGCTCAAGCCCACCAGTGGATACTTGATAGAGCAAAGGTTGGAAGTTGTGGTAGTTGTGCTTGTCCAACAAGACCACCTGGGCCTCCTTTTTGCTCAATTTTTTAGCCAACGCTATGCCTCCAAAGCCCCCACCGATAATGATGACCCTTGGAAAACTGGATTGTGGGATATTCATGCTTGACATGCCAGCAAATGTAAGTATTCCAAAAACAGGGCCTATCATTTTGGGCCTGTTTTTTAATATCTTTGGCCCCTGATCCAAAACTCCAAAACAAGGAACTATCCTGCTCCACAGAGGGCAATGGATTCCCTGCTTTGGAATACCTGAAATGGATTTTTCGGGATAGATCGTAACAAAAACTACTTTTCATATACCAATAAGGCAAACTTACCAACCTTAGTGAACAAAGAACTGGAACATCGTTTTGTGACGGAACTTGAGAACAATCAGAACATTGTTCATAAGGTATGTAGCCTATATACCAACGACAAGGATTCGCACAACGATCTCTTTCAAGAGATCACGATCCAACTGTGGAAGGCCTATCCGAAGTTTCGCGGAGATGCCAAGTTCAGCACATGGATGTACCGGGTCGCATTGAACACTGCCATTACATTGTACCGAAAATCCAAGAAAAGGGTTCAGACCCAAGACTATGATTCTGTCGTACATAAGATAAAGACCAACGAGTACGATGACACCGAGGAAAAGCAATTGAAACTGATGTACGATGCGGTGAAACAGTTGGGCGATATTGACAAGGCATTGGTCTTTCTTTATCTGGAAGACAAGGATTATTCGGAAATAGCCGAAACACTGGGTATCACTGAGGTAAATGCAAGGGTAAAAATGAACAGGGTGAAAAATAAATTAAGAACCATACTAAATCCGTAGATCATGGTGGATGAACTGGAGCTCTTGAAAAAAGACTGGCAAAAAAGGGAAGCCGACCTTCCCAAACTGTCCTATGACCAAATCTATGGGATGACCTGGAAAAAATCGTCCTCCATAGTCAAATGGATATTTTATATCAGTCTTATCGAACTGGTATTTTGGGCGGCGATCAATATCATCTTCAGTGATTCCGAAACCATGGAAGAGCTGAAGGCCCTGCACATCCACAAAGTGATCATGGTGCTCAACATCGTCAACTATGGTATCATACTCTACTTTATCTACAAGTTCTATATCAATTACAGAAAAATCTCCTTTACCGATTCTTCCAGAAAATTGATGAAGACCATCCTCAAAGTAAAAAGAACGGTGACCCAATATGTCTGGTTCAACCTTATCATTTTCACCACCTACCTCATTATCAATATGTACGGTGTGCTGCTGTATTCACCTGAGGGACAAAAAATAGTACAGGCCGCTTCGGAAGATGGCAACAGTTTATCCTTTTGGGCGATGGTGATCACTATTTCAGTAGTCTTTACCGCTGTTGTACTGCTTCTGATATGGCTGTTCTACAAATTGCTCTATGGAATCCTGCTGAAAAGACTTCGGGAAAACTACAACGAACTGAAGAAACTGGAGGTCTAGTCTCCCCTGTAGCTGTAGCGCCTCTTCTCGTTTTCGGCTTCGTAGGCCAAGAGTTCTTCTTTGGGGATCACCTTGAGGAAAGAAGGGTGTTGCTCGATGGCATACTCCAACTTTTCCAATATGGCATCAATGGATTCATTCTCGTAGTCAATATCCAAGGGCTGTTTGATCTGCATGGATTGTAGGATGCCCTTCTTTTTCACACGGAGCCCCTTTTTGTCGAAAGAACGCCTAAAACCATCGATCACCACAGGGACCACCACCGGTTTGTATCGCTTGATGATGTGTGCCGTGCCCTTGCGCAGGGGCTTCCATGGTGTAGTGGTCCCTTGTGGAAAGGTGATTACCCAACCATCGTCAAGGGCCTTCGCAATGTTGCTGATATCGCTGAACTTCACCTGCCGGTTCACATCCTGTCCATCGGCCCTCCACGTTCTTTCAATACTAATGGAACCTGCATAGGCCAATATCTTGGTGAGCAAGCTCTTCTTCATGGTTTCCTTGGCCGCCACATAATAAATGTTCAGTTTGGGGTTCCAGAGGTAGGCCAGGTTCTTGATATTGTCGTCCCGCCCTTTAAGACTTGCGTTGAATACATGGAACATGGCCACCACGTCCGCAAAATAGGTCTGGTGGTTGCTCACGAAAAGGACGTTGGTCTCAGGAAGGTCCCGAATGATCTGTGACCCTTCAATTTCGAGGGTGTTGAACCTCTTGTAACGCGAATGGGTCATCATCCCCGCTATACGGATCAACCAACGTTTTAAAAATAAGATATGGCCGAAAGGATTACGCTTGAACAGACCCATGAATCAATAAATTGAACACAAATTTACAAAATAGCCGTTAAAGCGCTTTCAGCAAAAGCTCCTTGATCTCACTGAGCATCATGGCCGTGGCGCCCCAAACCGTGTAACCATTTAATCTATAAGCAGGTACGTTGATATCCGTGGCATAGGAAGTACTCAATATTTCTTCAATATGATTGGAATCATCCAAAAAATCCCTTAGAAAAACCTCCACAAGCTGTTCCACTTCGCTCTCCTCCTTCACAAAAGGTCGGGGGTTGGAATAGATGCCCATGAAGGGGCTCACCAAAAAATTACTGGGCGGTATATAGACCTCGCTGAGCTCTTTGATCACCTCTATGGCCTGCGGGGGCACCCCAACTTCTTCGTGGGTTTCCCGAAGGGCCGTTTGTAACAAATCCTTGTCTTCCTGCTCCTCTTTACCGCCTGGAAAACCGATCTGGTTGGAATGGATGCCCTCATACACCTTTCGCAAGATCAGCAACAAGCGGGTCTCGTTTCCTGCATCGGGATAGAAAAGGGCCATTACCCCAGCTCGCTTTGGTTGGAAATCCTCAATTTTATGTGCCTTCAACCACTGAATCCGTAATTCGGGCGACATTTTATGATGTGATGTCTCCCCAGGAAGTGGGAGATTTTTTATTTTTAAGGCTAGTTGACTAAATTCATCAAATTTCATGCTGTTGAGACCATCGGCTTTTACGACATTATTGCTCATTTTTAGCATCTCCTGCGGAGAATCCCCAAAAAAGAACACGGACAAAGTTGAGGAAAAAATCGTAAAGACGGATACCCTCCCCAAAACCGAAATCGACCCCTCCCCGGAAGAACCCGAAGAAGAACAGGCTTTTGTACTGACAGAGGAGAATGCCATTGACTTCTTTTTCAATTATCAGAAAGAACTCAAAAAGAACAAGGTAAGGCTCACCACGAACATGGGCAGTTTCACCCTTGAGCTGTACGACGATGTGCCCTACCACAAGGCCAATTTTATCTATCTGGCCCGAAAGAACTATTTTGACAGCACCCAGTTCCATAGGGTCGTAAAGGACTTTATCATTCAAGGGGGCAATTCCGATGACCGAAGGACCGCAAAAAAACGGGCCGATATAGGGAGGTATCTGCTTCCGCCCGATACAAAAAAAGGCCACAAACACCACAGGGGAACCATCTCCATGCCCAGTAGTGAAACGGACAATCCGCACAAACTGGCCTCCCCCTATGAATTCTTCATTGTGGTGACCAATCCCGGTTCCTATCACCTGGATGGTTCCTATACACCTTTTGGCCGCGTCATCGAAGGCATGGACGTGGTGGATGCCATCAACAAGGTTTCCGTGGGCGACGGTGATTGGCCGTGGAAAAGTGTTTATATCCTGAAGGCGGAAGTGTTGTAAACCAATCAAAAAATACCCTAATTTAGGTTGAACAAGGAACAACTAACTCATTATGATCAAAACAGACAAATTTACGTACTCCGGCAATGGACAGACCTATGAGGGGGTCATTGCCCATGACACCGATTTCAAGGGCAAACGCCCTGTGGTGATGGTTTCCCACACCTGGATGGGACAGTCCAAATTCGAAGAGGACAAGGCAACCGAACTGGCCAAAATGGGCTATCTGGCCTTTGCCATAGATGTGTTTGGCAAGGGAAAACGGGCAAAAGATGCCGATCAGGCCGAAGAATTGATGAACGAGGCCTTGGCAGACCGACAAGAGCTGTTGGACCGATTGCTTTTGGCTCTGGAAAAAGTAAAGGAACATGAGTTGGCAGACTCAGCAAAAGTGGGCATCATCGGTTTTTGCTTCGGTGGAAAATGTGCTCTTGATCTGGCACGTTCGGGGGTGGACATCCAAGCTTCGGTTTGTTTCCATGGCATTTTTGACCCACCAGGATTGGAGCAAGAAGAGGACATCAAGGCCAAGATACTGGTACTCCACGGTTGGGAAGATCCCTTTGCCTTCCCTAAGGACATTGTTGCCCTGGGCTATGAGCTCACTGAACGGAATGCGGTTTGGGAAATGGACGTCTTTGGCCATACGGGCCATGCCTTTACCAATCCCAATGCCAAATCCCCCGACCAAGGCATGGAATACAATGCCTTGGCCAGTGACCGATCTTGGCAGCGCATGACGCACTTTTTTGAAGAGGTATTCGGAACGAAATAAACGGTCGACCTTACATTTTCAGGTTGATCCCAAAAATGATCTGGCGGAAACCTCCGGCAAAAACCCCGGAGGTGGCCCTGTTCAGGCGGGATGCCCTGTACACTTCGTCAGTGATGTTCTTTCCGTTGACAAATACTGTCGCCTCGACCGAGTTTCCAATGGTAAAATCATAGTTCACAAAAGCGTCGATGGTGGTAAAGGAGGGCAATTGCCCTATGGCCCCATCAGCCGATTCGCTCACAAAATTGTGGACCTCCGTGAACTGTTTTCCCACGTGGTGCACGTTGAACCCACTTGAAAGTCCCTTCCAATCGTAGTTCAGCCCCAGGCTCAAGTTCACTTTTGGGGTATAGGGTGCTTCGGCATCTGAAAGCCCATCATCCCCAAAGGTGATCACACTTTTGGTGATGTTTGGAAAATCAGCAGCGTCGATGGTGGTATCGGTGAGCAAAGTTTCCCCACTTCCGGTATCCACATACACCTCATAGGCATTGCGATTGGCATTCACCTTTTCGATGTATTCGTTTTGCGTGTCCGTGCCATGGACCACTTGGGAAAACAGGTCCTTATCCTCCAATTTTCCTTCCATCACCTTGGAGTCCATATAGGTGGCATTTGCCAAGAAATGAAGCTGATGTCCATTTCCATTGAACAATTCCACATCGAGGGCCATTTCCACTCCCTGTACATTGATCTTGCCCAGTTCGTTAAAGACCTCATTGCGCCCCCCGGCATAAAAGTTTCGGCTGGCATTATGGAAATAGGTCAATTGTCCTTGGACACGATCGGCCCATAGGCTTCCCCTCCAACCCAGTTCCTTGTTCCAGCTCAACTCCGGTTCCATATTGATACTTTGTCCGGCCAAGGGATTGGTCACCACGCCATCCTGCTCCACCAAGAACCCGAATACTTTGGAAGGGGCGATCATTCCCTGATAAACGCTACCGTACAATTCACCTGACCCTAAAGGATAATCCAAGGTGATTCCCGGTAAAAATTGATTGTACACACTAGGTTCCCTTCCTTCGGAAGTGCCCTGAAGATCTGGGTCTTGTGCCAGGACCAGCAAATTCTGACGGTACATGTCCACATGCTCAAATCGCAGGATAGGGACAACGCCCAAATCGCCCAAATGGAATTCGTTACGAACATAACCGTTCGCGGACCAAAGTCGGTACCACAGATCCGTGGTGGTCCTTCCACTCCTCGCCCACCGGGAGCTATCCGCCTCCAAAAGCACATCCTTGAAAGTTTCCCTGTGCAGGTTGATGCCTGCTTCAAATTCACTGGGGGCATTGAAAGCCTCCCATTTGGCCTTTATGGTTTCCTTGATGCCCGAGACCCTATAGATCCACCTGCTGTCCGTAGTGCTTTCACGGCCGTTCAAGATCCTGCCCACAATCACATAATCCTCGTCATCAAACGACCGGCCTTGCAGATATCGGTACCGGTCCGCAAAAATCTCATCTCCTACATAGTCCTGGACTTCGGATGCCCTCACCTTTGCGGTCACCTGTCGCCACCAATCCCTTTCAAAATCGGAAGCATATACCTTTGTGGTAAAGCTCAAATCTTCATTCGGCAGCCATTTATGGATGATATCGACCCCATACCGCCTCATGGTGAACTGATCGGCATCCAAAGGATTTTGGGTTGGGTCGGCTTCAAAAGTGAAGGGTGTCTGGGAACTCAGTGAGGCCTGATTGTCCTCGAACTGCCCACTTACTTTGAAATAAAGCGACTGGTCTTCGGACAACTGGGCAAAAATCTTCGCATTCAGGTTCAAGATCTCTACGGAGGAATTGTCGATAAAGCCATCAAACTTCTTGTACACCCCTTCCACCAAGCCGCCAATATTTTTCCAAGTACCCCCGTAGGAAAAAAGTCCCGAGGTATAATTACGTTGTCCGCCTGTCAATTTCAGTCGCAGTGTTGGTTTTTGCGGGGGCAATGCGGTGATATAGTTCACCGCACCGTACATATTATTGGGCCCATACTTTAAGAGATCGGCCCCTTTGTACACCTCAACGGAAGTGATTCGGTCACTCACCGGGTTGTAGTACGCGCCAGGAGCGATGTAGGGTGCGGGTGCCGAAGGCGTACCATCTTCCATGAGCAGCACTTTTTTGGACCTTCTACCCCAAGAGCCCCGTATACTGATATTGGGACGGTTGGACAGGCCCATATCCCCCACAATGTTCACACCGGGAACGGTACGCAGCACCTCTTCGGTGTTCAATGGGTTCATGTTTTTTAAAGCCACGGGATTGATTCGATAATTGCTCCCCACAAATTCACTCTTGAAATTTTTGGCCGAGGCACTTACAACCACCTCATCCAAGGTGGTATTGGAGCGGGTGAGTCCTATGATCCCCATATCCACATCCGAAGCAGAAAGCGAAACCTGCTTTTCCTCATACCCCAAATATTTTACGGTAAGGGCATGGTCCCCTGCATTCTTCAGGATGGAAAACCTCCCAAAGTCATCCGTAACGGTTCCCTTATTGCTGGGTACCAACAGGAGTTGGGCACCCAATAAGGGCTGACCATTGTCCGCATCCACTATTTTCCCGATGATTCTGTCCTGTGCCTGGGCCAATGCCCCTGTCAAAAAAAAGAGCATAAAGCCCCAAAGGACCAACGGCCCTTTACCGTTCCTGTACATTTTTTTTTAAGATTTAGTGCTGTTTTGTGACTGTTCCCAAAGGGAACCTAAAAATATTCTACGTTGTCCGATAAGATCAGCTCTTAAATTCGCCCATCAATTCAGGGGCTACTTTTACCTTTTTGTTTGAAAAGCGATAGGAAACCCCTACGTTGATCAAATAATCGGCAAAGGCGGCATCCCCTGCCCTAGGTTCGCCCGTAAGTTCCTGGGTTTCGAGGTCGGTAACACTTTGGGGACGTTCCCTTCTTACGGCAAAAGGAACATTGAGGTTCAGGGAAAAGTTGTTCTTCATGAAGGCGATGCCCGGGTCTATGGAAAGTACATTGCCTGGCCTTCTGAAACCATCGTTCCCCCCAATAAGGTCTTTTACGGGAACCCCTTCATATCTGGCACCCAACGAAGTAGAGATGGTATTACTGATGGCATAACTGGCCCCGGCACGCACCGAAAACTGATCGGGAACGGCCATGATGGCCTCATTTTCCAGAAGAGGGCTCAAGGTTTCCCGAAACGTCCGAGTTCCGTTGGTCTCCCTTGGGTTGATCAAATAGAATCCACCACCATAAGCAAACAGTTTTTCGGCAATCTTCTGGTAAAATTGAAAATCCAGGGTAACCCCAAAACCACCATCGCCCGGTTGGATGCTCTGGTCAACAGGTCTGGTCTCCGGACCTCCTTCGGGGCCTACATTGTAGAAGATATCCGAAGCATTGAAACTTCCGGTGGGCAGTTTCATGCCCAATCCCAACGCAAGGTTTCCATTTTGATGTTTTTCCAGGTCGAACAGCCAGTAGCCTACCCCTACCCTGAAATCGGCAAGTCCTCTGGAGTAGGTGGTGTTCCGCTCGTCCCTGCCGTGTTCATATAGTGAGGAACGAGTGTTGATCACTGTTGGGATGGTAATGCTGGTATACAGTCGGTCAGTGATTCCATAGGTCAGGAAAAAATCCCAGGAGTGGGAATGATTGATCACCTCCGTTTCGTTGGAAACCCTATCCGGCTCTTCATGCGTTCCCCTGAAATGCCTAAAAGACTTAAAATAGCGATAGTTGCTCCCTATCTGGATATCTCCTGGCCCCAACAGGTTGCTCTCCAACGTATTCCCCACACAGGATGAAAAATGTCGGATTGCGACACATCCCTGGGCATTGATGCTATCCATGCCAAGAAAGGAGGCGGAGAGAAAAAGGGTCAATAAAACGATTTTTGGTGTTTTCATAAATTGGTCTCGATTGGTTTGGTAAAAAGGCCGACACTACTGGGGCGGCCCTTATTTTAATGAAGATTACAAAACTAAAGACCAAAGTAGTGCTATCCTTGGCACGGGAAGGCTAACCAAAGGAAAAAAAAGATTAATCAAGGGTTAATCATACTAAGCAATCATTAACCACCGCCGAAGACATGGTGGTCAAGGCTCTTTTTCATAGACGCTGGGCAAACGGATATCATATTTTACGGCCAACAACCTTAGGGTGATCACCACCACGATGGCCGCAATGTAGGCATAGCCTTCCTTGATGGGAAGTTCAACAAAGAGAAAGTAACTGGCCCCTCCCACGATGCAGGTGGTGGCATAGATTTCCTTTCTTCTAAAAATGATCGGGATCTCATTGCACAACATATCCCGGATGACGCCCCCAAAACAGGCCGTCATGGTACCCAGAAAAATGCACATGATGGGCAAAAGGTCGGCTTCCAAGCCTTTTTCTACCCCGATCATGGTATACAGGCCAATCCCAATGGTATCGAACAGAAAAAGGGATTTCCTCAAATACTTCAACTGCTTCACAAAAATAATGGCGAAGACCACGGCTATGAAAATGGTGACCACATAGGTAAGGTCCCGCATCCAGACCACTGGCGTGTTCCCTATGAGCAGGTCCCGCAAGGTCCCGCCCCCAATGGCCGTGACAAAGGCGATGATGAGCACCCCAAAGAGGTCCAACCGTTTTTCCATGGCCACCAAGACCCCGGAAATGGTAAAGGCCACGGTTCCCAAAATATCAATGGTCTGGTAGAGCATGGCTACATTTTTTGGGTGTAGTAGTTGTAATCTTTCAGCACCGTGTCAATATACTGCACATCATACAGGTTGGAATTGGTCTTCAAAATGCTGTCCACTTTGATGCGGAGTGCGGTCAGGGTCTTGAAATCCCCACTTTTTTTGGCAATGTGATAGGTTTCCTTGATCAACCGGACATCCTTGTCCGTGAGCAAGGTCACATTGGTGAACTGGGGCTGGTAGGCCTCCTCCACTTCTTCCAAAATGGTATGGGATACCTTGGTCTTTCGTTTCGTACTGATCACCACAGTGCCTGCGGCCGCATCCCCTACCCGTTGCCTTTTTTCCGAGAACAGGATGCTCAAAATGCCAATGGACCCCAAGAAAATCCAAATGTCCACGAGGCGCAACATCCATCGGACCAAGAGATTGCTCCAATGCACCGGGGTGCCATCCAAGCGGACCACCCGCATCTTCATCAACATCTTGCCCACCGTCTGCCCGTTAAAAAGGCTGTGCATCAAAAGGGAATAGAACATGGCCGGCAAAAAAATCAGCGACGCCAGCCCACGTTGTGTCCAAGTATCTTCATAAATGAAACCGATGGCATTGCTGATGAGGCTTACCAAATAGGCATACATGTACAAAATGAGTCCATCGATGAGAAAAGCAACGATTCGCTCCCCAAGGCCCACAATCTTATAATCTAAGTTGACATTTTGCGTTGTATTGATTTGGAGGTTGCCCATATAAACGTATTTTTAAACTTGGGAAAAATAAATTCCATTTATGCGCGAAGCTGCTTTTGTGAAGCAAAATAAGGAAAAATGGATCGCTTTTGAAAAAGCGGTCGCATCAGGTTCACATACAGATCCGGATGCGCTTGTGGACGGGTACATCCAACTCACCAATGACCTTGCCTACGCACAGACCTATTACGCGGAAAGCAAGACTTTATTGTACCTGAACTCCCTTGCTTCACAGGCACACCAAAAAATATACAAGAACAAAAAAGAATCGGGCAACCGGATCATTGAGTTCTGGGCGCATGAGTTCCCGCTTTTTTTCAGGCAATACCACAAAACTCTGTGGATCACTTTCTTGATCTTTATCACGGCCACGGCCATTGGCGCCATTTCCGCATTGAACGATACTTCCTTTGTACGGTTGATCTTGGGCGATGCCTATGTGAACGAGACCCTGAACAATATTGCCAATGGGGAACCTACGGCCATTTATAAAAGCGGAAGCGAGATAGGCACCTTTTTGGGCATCACCATCAACAATATCCGCGTGGGCTTTTTGGCCTTCGCCTTTGGAGTGATCACCAGCATTGGTACGGCCTATATTCTCTTCAGCAATGGGGTGATGTTGGGGGCGTTCATTACTTTTTTCTATACCAAAGGGGTATTTTTTGAAGCGAACCGCCAGATTTGGCTGCACGGCACCATAGAGATTTCCGTGATCATCGTGGCGGGCTGTGCCGGATTGATCATGGGCAACAGCATCTTGTTTCCCAAGACTTTTTCCAGGAGGGTCTCCTTCATGAAAGGGGCCAAGGACGGGTTGAAAGTGGTGGTGAGCACCATTCCGTTTTTCATCATTGCGGGCTTTATCGAAGGGTTCATCACCCGGTATGCCAATATGCCCGATTGGCTGGCCTTCACCATTATTGGAGGGTCATTGTTGCTGATTGTTTTTTATTACATCATATACCCCATCTTACTAAACCGAAAACTGCATGAAGGACAAATACATCGAGCTTAGGATCAACCGCGACTTTGGCGATATCCTCTCCGTTTATTTTGAATTTTTAAAACAGAACATCAAAAAGTTCACCAATGTATTCCTGAGCTACAATGGTATTTTCTTGGTCGGTCTTTTGATTACGAGCTACTTGATGGTATCCGGGTTTGTGGGAATGATCTCGGAAGGTTCCAATATCTACGGTATGGGTTCGGGAGAAAGTAACGAAGACACTTATTGGACCTACATTATCGCCGGGGCGGTCATTTTTTTCATCATATTCATTTTGGTGGCGGGCTTCAACTTTAGCCTGAGTTCCTCCTACTTGGTCAAATATGACGAACATAAGGGTCAAGGATTTGACAAAAGGGAGGTTTGGGAGCACACAAAGGGCAATTTTGGCAATACGTTCTTGTTCATTCTTTTGCTGATCCCCATTTATATCCTGTTCTTCATTGTGGCACTTGTTTTGGCGTTCATTCCATTGTTGGGCATGTTTGCACAATATATCATCCAATTTGGCATGACCGCTTGGATCGGGGTTTCCTTTTTTAGCATGATGAGCCAATCCAAGGGCGTAATCGAAGGTTTTGGGGAGGGCTGGAACTTGGTCATCAACAATTTTTGGAGATCGGTGGGGGTCAATTTCATCCTCGGCTTGCTCAATGGCCTGTTGTTCTTCATCATCCTTATTGTACCCTCCATAATCATTGGGATCTACACCTTCCATGTGGTGGAAAACAATGTGGATGTGGGCGGCTCGGTCATTTCGACCGTCATATATACCCTTGGACTGTGTGTGTTGCTCATCTTGATGGTATATGCCCAGTGCCTCTCCCAGTTCGTGAACGGCATCCTCTTTTATGCCCTACACGAAAAAACATACAATATCAACACCAGAAGTAAAATAGATCAAATAGGACAGACCGATCAGTGATCAAACAGAGCTACATCCTAATCCTTTTATTGTGGGCAAACTTGGGTCTTGCGCAAAGGGATTCCATTGCCCTGCCACTAGACAGCAGCTCGGTGCTCACAGAACGCCAAATTGGGGAAGACCTTGGTAAAAAATACACTGGGGAGGATTTTGACTATGATGTAAAAACAGGGGAGTCTGCCAATTTGCTCAGCCGCTTTGTCCGATGGTTCCTGAATGCCATCAGCAGTACTTTTGGGTTTGACATTTCGCCCAAAACCCTTTTGATCCTGGAGTACATCATTTATGCCCTCATGGGTGTGTTGGTCATTTATTTGTTGGTGCGGATGTTCGTGAACGAAAAGTTCAGTTCCATTTTTACCCAAAAAGCACGGTCCATCATCGACCTGGACCTTTCCGAACAACACATTGAGAACATCGACTTGGATTCGTTGATGGAAGAGGCCCTCAAAAACGGGGATTACCGGCTTGCCGTTCGCTACCAATTCCTAAAGATCCTGAAACTGCTTTCCCAAAAGAACATCATCGATTGGCATTTTGACAAGACCAATGTGGACTATGAACGGGAAATTGCCCATACCCAATTGCAACTGGAGTTCAAAAAAGCCTCATACCTGTACGAGAACATCTGGTACGGGGAGCAGCCCATCGATGCATCTGGCTATGCCAAAACGGACTTGCGCTTCAAGGCCGTAGAAAATTCAATCCCGAGATAGCATGGACCGAAAATCGAAAATAGTCATTGCGGTATTTGCCCTCGTTGTTGTCGGGATCATCATTACGGAAATTGTGCGTCCAAGGCCCATCAACTGGCGGCCATCGTACACTTCGGTGGACAAGATCCCGTTCGGGTGTTTTGTGCTCTACAACGAACTTCCTTCCATTTTTCCCAATAGTTCAATTGAAACAGTGGATAAAAGTGTCTATGACATCTTGATCGACCGGGATTCCACCCTAACGTCCAACTATATGTTCATCAATGAATATATTGACCTCGACCACCAGGAAACCAATCAGATCTTGGACTATGTGGACCGAGGAAATACCGTTTTCATTGCCGCCACTGGTTTTGGCTGGGAACTGATGGATACCTTGAACATCGATTTTGGGGCCGACTATTCCTTGAAAGAGGGCACGACCATTTTGGACCTGACCCACGAAAAATTCGAAAAGGAGGAGTTTAAACTGTCCCGAGGAGTGTTCAACTCTTATTTTACCAGTGTGGATTCCACCAAGACCACCATTTTGGGGCATATCTCCTACACCACTGAAAACTATCTGGACGGGGAGCCCGACGAAGAAGTGACCAAACCCAATTTGATCAAGACGCGTTTTGGAAAGGGCCATTTCATCATTTCCTCTACACCCCAGGCCTATTCCAATTATTATATGCTCAAGGGCAATTCGGACTACGTGGCCCATACCTTTTCCTATCTCCAGGATGCCGATGTGCTTTTTTGGGACAATTACAAAAAATCCGGTCGGGTGTTCATCGATTCCCCCATGCGCTTTGTGCTCAACCAAGTTTCCTTGAAATGGGCCTACTATTTGGCCGTTTTGGGCATCCTACTCTTTGTCATCTTTAAGGGCAAGCGGGAACAGCGGATCATTCCCGTCATCGAACCCCTAAAAAATTCCTCGGTGGAGTTTGCACAGGCCGTTGGATCGTTGTACCATCAAAATAAAGACTATACAGATCTGATCAACAAAAAAATAAACTACTTTTTGGCCTACATCCGCAGCCAGTACCATATCGAAACGGCACAAATCAACGAAAAGACGATACAGCTATTGGCGGCCAAAGCCGGCAAGGACATTCAAGAGACCAAGGTTTTGATCGAATATATCTTGAAACTGAAAAATAAAAATGCCCATACGGAGCAGGAAAGCATAGCACTCAATAAAAAAATAACCGCATTTAAGCAGTAACTTATGGAAGAACAAGAACCAAAAGACGACGCACTACAGTTCAATTCCCGTGTGGATCTCACCCGATTACAGGAAGCTGTTTCCAACATAAAGTCCGAACTGGGCAAAGTGATCATTGGGCAGCAGGATATGATAGAACTGCTCATTATTTCCATTTTGGCCAATGGGCATTCGCTCATCGAAGGCGTTCCCGGGGTGGCGAAGACCGTCACGGCCAAATTACTGGCCAAGACCATGAGCGTGGATTTCAGTCGCATCCAGTTTACCCCGGACCTAATGCCGAGCGATATTTTGGGGACTTCCATCTTCAACATCAAAACTTCTGAATTTGAGTTTAAGAAGGGACCTTTGTTCTCCAACATCATCCTCATCGATGAGATCAATCGGGCCCCTGCCAAGACCCAGGCCGCCCTTTTTGAGGCCATGGCCGAGAGACAGATCACGATGGACGGTGTGGAATATGCCATGGAACCCCCATTTTTGGTGTTTGCCACCCAAAACCCCATTGAGCAGGAAGGCACCTATCGATTGCCCGAGGCCCAATTGGACCGTTTCCTTTTCAAGATCAATGTGAGCTACCCCTCACTGGAAGAGGAAATCCAAATCTTGGAGAGCAAGCATGAACAAAAAGCCAAAGTGGAGGAAGACCTTGTCACCGCCCTACTCTCTGCAAAGCAGATTGCGGAGTACCAGGATACCATCAAGGAAATTGTTGTGGAGAAAAACCTGCTCAAGTACATTGCCTCCATAGTGGACAACACCCGCAGCAATGCCAATCTGTACTTAGGGGCATCCCCGAGGGCATCGATTGCCATCATGGATGCTTCAAAAGCGCTCGCCGCGATCAACGGCAGGGATTTCATCACGCCCGATGACATCAAAAAAGTGGCCATCCCCGTTTTGGGACACCGTATTTTACTTACCCCGGAAAGGGAAATGGAAGGATTGACCGCCCACCAGGTGGTGAAACAAATCGTGGACGGCATCGAAATCCCAAGATAAAAAGTGAAAAGGCTCTTCAGACCCATATACCTGCAAAAACGATTTTTCATAATCCTCACGACGCTCATCGTGGGATTTGTGATCTCGTATATGGTCCCCAACCTCTACGGGGCGCTGAAGTTGCTTTTCTTCGTTTTGGTCCTATTGCTGATCGTTGATATCATTTTGCTCTTTGCTTCCAAGGGAAAGGTAGAAGGACACCGAATTTTGTCCGACAAACTCTCCAATGGGGACGAAAACCCGATCCAACTACGATTGATGAACGGATACTTGTTCCCTGTAAAAATCAAGGTCATCGATGAGATTCCTTTCCAGTTCCAGAAAAGGGATTTTCTGTTGGAGACCAAGCTGCCCAGTGGTGGGGAAAAAATGTTCCACTATCAACTACGGCCCACCGAACGTGGGGTGTATTCCTTTGGAAGTCTGAACATTTTTTCGGTTTCACCCATAGGTTTCTTGGCCAGGAAACATGCCGTGGGCCAATCCCAGGAAGTTCCCGTTTACCCCTCGTTCCTCCAACTCCAAAAATATGATCTGCTGGCCTTCACCAACCGTTTGCACGAATATGGCCTGAAGAAAATCAGGCGTATTGGACACACCATGGAATTTGAGCAGATAAAAGATTATGTGCTGGGCGACGATATCCGGAACATCAACTGGAAAGCCACGGCCAAGCGGGGGCAATTGATGGTGAACCAATATCAGGATGAAAAATCACAGCCCATATATTCCGTGATCGATAAGGGACGGGTGATGAAAATGCCCTTCAATGGGCTCAGTCTCTTGGATTATGCCATCAACGCCACCCTGGTGATCAGTAACATTGCCCTAAAAAAACAGGACAAGGCCGGCATGTTCTCCTTTAGCGACAAAATCGAGAACAGGGTGGTCGCGGAGCGGCGGAGCTCCCAGATGAACCTCATCTTGGAAACACTCTACAACCTGGAGACGAATTTTATCGAAAGTGATTTCAGTCGTTTGTATGTGGACGTAAAACGAAACTTGAACCAACGTAGTCTTTTGCTGCTCTATACCAATTTTGAGACCATGGATGCGCTGCACAGACAGCTCCCCTACTTAGTGGCCATGGCCAAACAACATTTGTTGGTGGTGATTTTCTTTGAAAATACCGAGCTGAATGAATTTGCCCATAAAAAAGCGGAAACGGTGCATCAAATTTTTGAGCAGACCATTGCAGAAAAGTTCATTTATGAGAAAAAACTCATTGTGAACGAACTCCGAAAACACGGCATCCAGACCATC
Source organism: Flagellimonas amoyensis (assembly GCF_003058265.1). Classification (GTDB taxonomy): domain Bacteria; phylum Bacteroidota; class Bacteroidia; order Flavobacteriales; family Flavobacteriaceae; genus Flagellimonas; species Flagellimonas amoyensis. The sequence goes on along the minus strand of NZ_QBUK01000012.1, from coordinate 67,765 downwards.
TTGACCAAACCAGAGGACCTGACCGTCAACACCATCAACAAATACCTGGAAATCAAGGCGAGGGGATTAATTTAAGTACATCTTTTAGGCGGGCCATCAAATGTCAGGTCGAGCGCAGTCGAGACCTTGATCGAACCCAAAACACTTCTCGACTGCGCTCGAAGTGACAAAAATATCATAGCAACCTTACTCAATATAAAACTGCTGATTGGAAAGTCCCAAGGTATTCAAACTGGGAAGGTTACCATCCGATACCACCAATTCAGATGTTGGATAGGAAAAGGGTTGTTGCTTTTTCAGATCTCGTTGGGAATAGCGGCCTCGCAGTCTTTTTTTGTCGTCCTTTTTGGAAAACAGATCAATGGTGACCCCTACGGTGACACCACCCAATACCGTAGCGGCCAAATCGTCGTTGTCCCAACCGTTCTCGCGCTGTCCCGCATCGACCGCTTCCTTGGCCAAGCCTATGAGCGTACTTCCTGCCACCGAGCCCACAAAGGTCCAGATACGGTTGCCCTCAGAGGCCTGTTTAGCGATTCCTGCTCCGGCCAGACCAAATAGGTTGCCGCCCAAAAAATGGAGTGCTTTGTCCCGCTCCACTTGCCCATGGCAATAGGAAACGAGCACCAAAAAAACTAGTGTGGGGATAAGTGTTCTCATTGCTCTGGGGTAAATGTATGAAAAAGTGGGGAAAGCTTCTACCCGAACAGTTTAATAGCCATTCACTTCCAACTTGGCCTTCTGGAATTCGGCCATCAAATCGGTCACAATTTCGGCTGCAGGCTTCATGGCATGGATCAATCCGGAAACTTGGCCAATTTCCAACTCCCCTTCTTCCATGTCCCCCTCGAACATACCCCGCTTGGCCCTGGCCCTTCCCAACAATGTTTTCAGGTCCTCGACGGATGCACCCTTGGCATAGGCCTCCTGCACATCTTGGTAGAATTTGTTCTTCAGCAGTCGCACGGGTGCAAGCTCCTTCAAGGTCAGTTGGGTATCCCCCTCCTGTGCCTCAACCACTCTTTTTTTGAATGCCTCGTGCGAAGAGGCTTCCGGACTGGCCACAAACCGGCTTCCCACCTGCACCCCATCCGCGCCGAGCACCATAGCGGCCAGCATGGCCCTTCCGGTCGCAATGCCACCTGCCGCAATGAGCGGAACAGTGATTTTTTCCTTCACGGAGGGAATCAGTACCATCGTGGTGGTCTCGTCCCTTCCGTTATGTCCGCCCGCTTCAAAACCTTCGGCCACAATGGCGTCCACCCCAGCTTCTTGGGCTTTCAGGGCAAACTTGACACTGCTCACCACATGCACCACGGTGATCCCTTTCTCTTTGAGAAAACCTGTCCAGGTCTTAGGGTTCCCTGCGGAAGTGAACACGATTTTCACCCCATGGGAGACAATGATCTCCATCAACTTTTCAATATCGGGGTACAGCATGGGAACGTTCACCCCAAAAGGTTTTTCGGTCGCTTTTTTGCACTTGATGATATGTTCCTCCAATACCTCTGGGTACATACTTCCCGCACCCAACAGCCCCAATCCGCCGGCATTGGAGACCGCCGAGGCCAACCGCCATCCGCTGGCCCAGACCATTCCTGCTTGGATGATGGGATACTGTATTCCGAAAAGTTGGGTGATTCTGTTTTGCATGGGATTTTACCAAATACTGTTACCCTCAAAATAAGGGTAAATATTCAGGAAATCGAAATAAAATGGCCGGTTTTGAAAAAACTATGAAATCACGCCAGATCCCACCAACTCATCCTCCACATACCAGGCCACAAACTGTCCTTCGGTAATAGCGGATTGCTTTTCTTGGAAATCCACATACAGACCATTCCCTACTTTGTAGAGAGTGGCTTTTTGCAATGGCTGACGGTAACGGATACGTGCCATCACTTCCATGGTCTGATCCTCCTTCAAGGCCAAATCGGGGCGCACCCAGTGCAGCTCGTCCTCTTTCACAAAAAGTGTGTTCCTGTAAAGACCGGGATGGAACTTGCCCTGTCCGGTATAGATGATGTTCTTGTCCACATCGGTTTCAATGACGAACAAGGGTTCCTTGGTGCCCCCAACATTCAGCCCCTTGCGTTGCCCAATGGTAAAATAATGGGCGCCTTGATGTTCTCCCACGACTTTGCCATCTTCCATGGAAAAAATGGGTTTTTCCGCCTGAAAGGCCAATTTCTCCCTTTCATTGTGAAATTCGGGAACAGCCACCGCAAATTGGGAAGCAGTGCTGGGCACTTCCACAATGATCCCTTTTTTCGGCTTCAATTTTTGCTGCAAAAAGTCGGGCAGGTGTACTTTGCCCACAAAACAGAGTCCTTGGGAGTCCTTTTTATCAGCGGTGATGAGATTGTTCTCTGCGGCAATCTTTCGAACCTCAGGTTTTAGCAATTCCCCGATCGGGAACAACGTCTTGGAGAGTTGCTCTTGGGACAATTGGCATAAAAAATAGGATTGATCCTTATTGGGGTCCTTGCCCGCCAACAACTGATAGGTTTCGCTGCCATTTGCATTCAGGATGGTCCCTTTTCTACAATAATGACCTGTGGCCACGTAGTCGGCACCCAATTGCAAGGCAATTTTTAAAAAGACATCAAACTTGATCTCGCGGTTGCAGAGCACATCCGGATTGGGTGTTCGTCCTCTTTCGTATTCGTTGAACATATAATCCACGATACGCTCCTTGTATTCCGCGCTCAAATCGACGGTTTGGAACGGAATGCCCAATTTTTCGGCCACGATGAGGGCATCATTGCTGTCCTCCAACCATGGACATTCCTCTGAAATGGTTACGGAATCATCATGCCAGTTCTTCATGAAAAGGCCAATTACCTCATACCCCTGCTCTTTTAGGAGATATGCCGCAACGCTGGAATCCACTCCTCCCGAAAGTCCTACAACAACCTTTTTCATTTCAACTTATTAAGGCTACAAAAATAAAAAATAACACGCATTAAAACGATATCCGATATCAGTCGGATTTCTAGGGTAAACTTTTCAAAAGGAACAAAAATTAAAAATGTTAAACTTTTTACAATTTTTCTTAAACAAAATGAATTTTGTTTTGTTTAACTATATCTTTAAAACATTAAACACTTATACAACAACAAGATTATGAAAACATTAGACAAACTATCCCGTTTTACATTACTATCATTGTTCTTGATTTTCACATCCTGTTCGGACGATGACAACGGACCCACCGATCCGCCGGAAACCGATGTGACCATTGTTGCTGCGGCCCAAGCTACCCCACAGTTGAGCAGTTTGGTCAGCGCTCTTCAAAAAGCCGATGAAAGTGCCAACAACGACCTTGTGGCCGCATTGAGCGGAGAAGGCCCCTTCACCGTTTTTGCCCCAACCAATGATGCCTTTGCAGATCTCTTGGCCCAATTGGATGGCTTTGATTCACTCGATGACTTCAACACGCAACAATTACAAGATCTGCTCGCTGTGGTACTGACCTATCATGTAGTTGCGGATGCTGCCGTGATGTCCTCCGATTTGAGCGATGGTCAGACCATCACCACACTACAAGGCTCTACCTTGGAGGTTTCCACCCAAGGTGGGGTGTTCATCAGCGATGCCACTGCACAGGCAGCTCAGGTAACGACCGCCGATATTGAAGCTTCCAATGGGGTTGTCCACATTATTGACAAAGTTTTGCTTCCCCAAGATGCTCTGGATGCATTGGCGGACGTTTTGCTGGTTCCCATCACCGACCTGGCTTTGGGCAATGAGAACCTTGAAAATTTGGTAGCTGCCCTTGTAGCGGCCAACGGAGACCTTCCTACTGTATTGAGGGGAGAAGGACCGTTCACCGTTCTCGCCCCTACTGATGAAGCATTTGAGACATTTTTGGATGGTGCCCAATTGGGTGACATTCCGGTGGATGTATTGACCAATGTGCTGCTCAACCATGTGATCAGTGGTGAAGTGACCTCCGATGACCTAGTTGGTTTGGGTTCTGGCTATACCAGTACGCTGGCGGTTGGTGCTGGCGATCAAAATATGAGTTTGTTCTTCGATACTTCGGGTGACGTTACATTCAATGGGGTATCCACAGTGGTGATGGCCGACGTCAAAGCACTGAACGGTATTGTGCATGTGGTGGATGCCGTGATCGGCTTGCCCGATATTGTGGACCATGCCGTGACCAATCCTAATCTGACCTCTTTGGTCGCAGCTTTGACCAATGGTGGAAACACTACGTTCACCGATCTGCTTTCCAATGAGGAAGAGGATTTCACTGTGTTTGCCCCTTTGAATGATGCCTTCGATGCCTTCACCAATCCAAATTCAAATGATTTGAATGCCATTCTGTCCAACCATGTCGTGGTCGGCGCTGCAGCATTCTCTTCGGGATTGACCAATTCGTATGTGAGCACTGCTGCTGAATTCGACACCGATGAAAACCTGAGCCTTTACATCAATACCGATGATGGCGTAACCTTGAACGGTACGAGCAATGTGGTCTTGGCCGATATTGTTGCTACGAATGGTGTTATCCATGCAGTGGATGCTGTGATCGATTTGCCAACGGTGGTCACCTTTGCCGTGGCCGACCCCAATTTCTCCACCTTGGTACAGGCTTTGACCGAATTGACCCCAAGTGTGGACTTTGTGAGCGTGCTTTCAGCCCAAGGGGGTGCAGGCAGCGATCCCTTTACGGTATTTGCCCCTACCAATGCTGCATTTGAAGCCTTGGCCGCCATACCCGCCGAAGTCGATTTGATCCCAATTTTGCAGCATCATGTGGTTGCAGGGGCCAATGTGAGGTCTGGAGACCTATCCGATGGCATCATGGCCACTACTTTGGAAGGGGATGCCATTACCATCAACTTGCCCGGAACAGGGGATAACATTGCCGATGTGACCGATGGCGCAGGGAATACCGGAATAGGTATCGATGCAGTTGACGTGCAGGCCATCAATGGGGTGATCCATGTGCTGGACACCGTATTGATTCCAGACACGACAAACTAAGATTTTAGCCGTTTCTATATCAGCGCAAAGGCCTTTTGGAAACCATTTTCAAGGGGCCTTTGTCCTTAAAAATTGCAGTTCATCGATAACACATCAAAAGGGGAAATTTTTACTACAAAAACCAATGGTTTGACAACTATTAATTTTTTTCCGATTGATTATGCCGCATCTTTGAAGTCCCAAATCTTTCCAAACTAAACCGAAATATGGAAAACTCCCCCAAGAAATTCTTGAGGGAGTTTTTTTGTTTTGTACAGAATACTATCCTTTGGATAGGCAGCCTTGAAAATCGGCTACTGCCTTTTGAAAAGTCTTATCGCTTGCCCGTTTTCTTCTGCTCCTCGGCCTGTTCCATCATCTCACGCATCTTGCGCTGGAACCTGTTCTCCTTTTTGGGCTTCTTCTTGTTCTCTTGGATCTGTGCATGGATCTTGTCCTCGTCCAAGATGTAGTTCTTGATCGCCAACATGATGAAAATGGTGATCAAGTTGGAAATGAAGTAATAGAGACTCAATCCACTGGCGTAGTTGTTGAAGAAGAACAACATCATGATGGGCGATAGGTACATGATGAACTTCATGTTGGGCATGCCGGGCTGTTGCTGCATCTGCATGCTCTGTCCTGTGGTCATCATCATATAAAAGAAAATGGCAATGGATGCCAATATCGGGAACAAGCTCACGTGGTCCCCATAAAATGGGATGGTGAACGGCAAATTGAAGATGACATCATAAGAAGACAGGTCTTCCGCCCACAAAAAGGGTTTCTGTCGCAAGGCGAAGGATGTGGGGAAGAACATGAAAAGTGCGTAGAAAATGGGCAACTGCAACAATGCCGGTACACAACCGCTCATGGGGCTCACCCCAGCCTTGTTGTAGAGCTTCATGGTCTCCTGTTGCTTTTTCATGGCATTGTCCTTGTATTTCTCGTTGATTTCGGTGATCTCAGGCTTGAGGACCTTCATCTTGGCCTGTGAGAGGTAGGATTTATAGGTGACGGGTGACAATACCAACCGCACGATGATGGTCATGACGATAATGGCGATTCCAAAAGGAAGGAAAGAGCTCAGCATTCCATAGAAAGGGGTGAATACATATCGGTTTATCCATCCGAAAATTCCCCAACCAAACGGAATGGAATCCGCAAGGCCCAATTCCTTATAATCGTCCAACACCTTCACGTCGGTGGGACCGTAGTACCAGTGCATGTTCTGTGACAGTTCGCCTCCTTGCAGTTGCAATGGGGCCTTGGTGCTGTATTCCTTGGTGAAGCGGGTTTCCTTGCTCTCGTCCTCGACCAAGTTCTTGGAGCTCAACTGAGCCGTTTCAAAATGATTGTCCGACGCCAAAATGGAGCTCCAAAAATGCTGTCGGTACGAAAGCCATTTTACATCCTCCTCGGTTTCTTCGTCCAGATCACTGCTCTCCGACAATTTGCTGATGTTGCCATCATCATGGTTATAGGTCAATCGGGTATAGCGGTTTTCATACTGCACACTCTTGTTATGGCGAATGCCCTTCATGTCCCATTCAAGGGTAATCGGTTTACCACTGTTGATGACTCCGTTCAGGCCTTGAGATCGGACCGTGAAACCCAAAAGGTATTCATCAGGTTTCATTTCGTAGCGATACTCCAAAAATTGGTTATCGGCCACTTTGGCCTTCATGGAAAGGACTTGGTTGTCCCCATTTTTGGAAAGTGTGGGTTCAAAGAAAAGGTCGCCGGTATTGAGCACTCGGTTGTCCGAAGTGGAAAAGTTCAGGGCAAAATTGGCGTTGCCCTCCTTCACCAAATACACGGGAACCGAATCAAAGGTGACAAAATTCTTCATCCGGGCCTCCACGATCTGTCCTCCTTTATTGGATACTTCCAGGTAGAGCACCTCGTTCTCCAACGTGGTGGTTCCTTCGGATGCCTGGGTAAAGCCAAATGCCCCTACAGCACTTTTGTAGTTGGCCACAGCAGTGGAATCGGCAAGGTCAATGGCCTGTGCCTGTTTGATGGGGGCCGAATCGTTTTTCGCCTCTTCTGCCTGTTTGGCCGCAGCTTCCACACGTGCCTGCTCCGCTTTTTGGGCCTCCAACTCTTCTGGGGTGGGCTGATTTTGGTAAAACATAAAAATGAGTATCCCAAAAATCAGTACAAATCCAATAATGGACTTGACATCCAGCTTCTTCTCTTCCATGAAAAATATTTAGTAGAACTCTATTATTGCTATTTCAGGTGGCAAATATATGTCCAAAACCGCATTTTATGCCAAACTGGCATTCTTTTGTTTTTGCTTCTGGACCAGTACGGCCTTTACAAAACCAACGAAAAGGGGATGCGGGTTGGCCACGGTACTCTTGTACTCCGGATGGTACTGCACCCCAATGAACCATGGGTGTGAAGGGATTTCCACCACTTCCACGAGCCCTGTTTTAGGGTTAAGTCCAGAGGCCACCAAGCCAGCTTCCTCCATTTGTTGCTTGTAGGCATTGTTGAATTCATACCGATGGCGGTGACGTTCCGCAATGTCAGCACTGCCATATACCTTCTCGACCAGACTGTCCGCTTTCAAGTGGCAGTCCCAGGCTCCCAAACGCATGGTCCCTCCCATATCGGTGATGGATTTCTGTTCTTCCATCAAACTGATGACGGGATACGGAGTGCCTTTGTCCATTTCGGTGGAATTGGCACCTTTCAAGCCTAAAATATTTCTGGCAAACTCGATGACAGCCATTTGCATACCCAGACAGATACCCAGAAATGGCACATTGTTCTCACGGGCATACTGTACCGCTTTTACCTTACCTTCGATGCCGCGCTCGCCAAAACCAGGTGCAACCAGTATACCGTCCAGCCCTTTCAGTTTTTCATTGATGTTCTTGGCCGATAGGTGCTCGGAGTGGATGGACCTTACCTCGACTTCCACCTCATTGGCGGCGCCGGCATGTATAAAGGCCTCCAATATGGATTTATAGGAATCCTGTAGTTCCACATATTTTCCGATCAGACCTATGGTCACCTTATTTTTTGGGTTCTTGTGCCGTTTCAAAAATTCCTTCCATTGGTCCAGATTGGGTTCTGTGTTGTTGGGAAGGTTCAATTTTTCAAGCGTAACGGCATCCAAGCCTTCTTCCTGCATCATCAAGGGCACATCATAAATGGTGGATGCATCGATGGATTGGATCACGGCCTCTTTTTTCACATTGCAGAACAGGGCCAATTTCTCCTTGATGTCCTCAGAAATTTCGTGTTCTGTACGGCAGACCAAAATATCGGCCTTTATCCCGCTCTCCATCAAGGTTTTTACAGAGTGCTGCGTGGGCTTGGTCTTCAGCTCGCCCGCGGCCGACAAAAAGGGCACTAGGGTAAGGTGCACCACAATTCCGTTGTGCTCGCCCAATTCCCAGAGCAGTTGTCGAACAGCTTCAATATAAGGTAAGGACTCAATATCGCCCACGGTACCCCCTATTTCGGTGATGATGATGTCATAATCACCACTCTTGCCCAAAATCTGGATGCGTTCCTTGATCTCGTTGGTGATGTGGGGCACCACCTGGACCGTTTTGCCCAAAAATTCGCCCCTACGTTCCTTTTCAATGACACTTTGGTAGATCCTTCCCGTGGTCACATTGTTCGCCTGGGAAGTACGGACGTTCAAAAAACGCTCGTAATGCCCCAAATCGAGGTCGGTCTCCGCCCCGTCATCGGTCACATAACATTCGCCATGCTCATAGGGGTTCAGCGTTCCCGGGTCAACATTGATGTAGGGATCTAATTTCTGTATGGTGGTCCGGTATCCCCTGGCCTGTAGGAGTTTGGCCAAGGATGCGGCGATGATTCCTTTTCCCAAGGATGAAGTAACGCCTCCCGTAACGAAAATGTACTTGGTCTGTGACATATTGCAGCTTCTATTACGGGGCGTAAAGGTACGAATTGCAGCGCAGAAATCAGGTGGATTCCTTGGGAAATTCTTTTTGCAGCTTTCTGATGATGGGTTCCAGGTTGTTGTCCTTGATGGTGAGCATGGTCTGGAGGTAGTTGCCCAACTTCCCTTCGGGAAAGCCTTTCTGGCTGAACCAAACAAGGTAAGGTAAGGGCAGGTCCACCAGATAACGTCCTTTGTACTTGCCGTAGGGCATCTTATAATGCGCCAGTTCCAAAAGCTGTTTTGTATCGGGCCGTATTTCCATTTGTAGGGCTAATGTACTATCTTTCGAATAAGAAATGCACAAAATGAGACGAAGAAACTTTATAACCACCGCGGCCATTGGCTCCGCTGGATTGGCCTCCGCTACTGCCATGGTTCCCGAAACAGGGCAACCCAAAGAGTTCAAATTGAAGAACAACATCAACCACAGTGTCTGCCAGTGGTGCTTTGGCCATCTTCCTTTGGAGGATTTTCTAAAGATATTGAACGAACTGGGCATCAAGGCCATCGACCTTATTGGTCCGAAGGATTGGCCGTTACTAAAGAAATACGACATCCATTGCTCCATGTGCAATGGCGCGGAAATCAGCCTTACCGAAGGTTGGAACAACCCGAAATACCACGAGCAACTCATCAAAAACTACACGGAAATAATCCCGAAGGTTGCAGAGGCGGGCTATACCAACCTCATCTGCTTTAGCGGTAACCGCAATGGGATGAACGATTATGTAGGTCTTCAAAATTGTGTGGACGGGCTTTCCCAGATCATCCCCTTGGCCGAAAAACATGGCGTGGTACTCCAGATGGAGCTTTTCAACCAGGTGAACCACCCCGACTATATGTGCGATAGTAGCCTATGGGGGGTGGAACTCTGCAAACATTTGGGCAGCGACAACTTTAAATTGTTGTTCGACATTTACCACATGCAGATCCAGGAGGGGGACATCATCCGCAGCATACAGAACTACCACCCTTATTTTGGACACTACCACACCGCCGGGGTTCCCGGTCGTCACGAGATTGATGAAACCCAAGAGCTGTACTACCCCGCCATCATCAAAGCAATACATGCAACAGGATTTAAAGGATATGTGGCCCAAGAGTTCATTGTGACCTGGGAAGACAAGGTCGGCGCGCTAAAGGATGCTTTTTTGAGGTGTGATGTGTAACCACAACTTGCTTTAAAAAAATAGTGAGTCAACAGAATACGTTAATATGAGTCCAGAAGTACCCATAATAATTTTAATTCTAGCGATTCCTAGCTACTTTGTATGCAGTTGGATAATTAGAAAGTTTAAAATTGGTCATGAAAGAAACAGTAGGCAGATTGCGATTGTCTCTGCTTTACTTCTAAGCCCTTTTGTTTATGTTGCCTTAATAATAATTTGGGTTTTTTCAGCTTCATACTACACTTCAAATGACTTTGATAAAATTGAATGGGATTCAAATGTTGAGGAACGATACCGGATGGCTGAAGATATAATTGATAGCAAAATGCTGATTGGAAAAACTAAATCAGATGTGATACAAATTTTAGGAAGTGAATATTCCATTAGTAATGAAAATCATTTATCCTATGAACTTGGAATCAAACCAGGGCTATTCAACATTGATCCAGACTATTTGGATATTAAATTTGAAAATGAAGTAGTTTTAAGTGTTAATCAATCTGGTAACTGAATTAAGGATTGTCTTAATCTATACCTCACTCCGCAAAACCCTCACCACTCCCCTAATCGCCGTAGCCACTTCCTGCAACTCTACTCTAGAAAAAGTATCTTCTTCCACATAGAACAACATCTCCACGGCCAAATCCAACCAATTGGCCAAGGACTCTGGTGTACCATAGACATCTAAAATCAATTCAGATAGTTCTTCTTGCCATTCCCTAGAAAATTCGGTCATCTTTTCGATATTACAGAAGACCAATTTCACAAATAATCTTCAGATGTCCGGCCCTATATATCGTACACCACAAAGACTCCAAAGATTTGATTGATTTTTGGCACCCCGAGTGGATTCGAACCACTGTGAAAGCTTTTGCAGAGCTTAACCTAGCCTCTCGGTCACGGGGTGATCTTTAAAGTTGGGTCAGACCAACTGCTTGATCAGCAAAAAGGCCAGACCAAAGGCAAAAATTGGTGCAACTGCCCACACGGTGAAGAACCGTTTTACCGTTCGGTTCGAAAATGTTTCCCTAAATCCGTTCTTGGTGATGCCCAGCGCAATAAAGGCTGTACCGTTCAACTGTACCAGGGATGTGGGAATGCCCTTGGTCATGGAGGCCATTAGCAAGAGGCTGGCCACCAAGATCGATATCACACAGGCATAAAAAGGGTTGACATCCACAATGTCCTTTCCGTTCTTCTTCGTCACCTTGTGTCCGAACAACGAACTCCCAATGGCAAAACAAGGTGCCGTCAACAGCATGGAATACAAAATGACCCGGGACAGGTCCGTCTCCCCCATCTGGTTCACCGCCAAAGATGCTATGGGGGCGGCGGCATTGGCCACATTGTTCGCCCCAATGGAAAAAGCCACGTACAGCGATGCGGCCACCAAAAGCGCCTTCAACCCCTTGTGTTCCTTCAAATGGTCGTAACTGTCCGTAAAGAACCGATCCTTTAAATAGGGAAACACCCATTTGGACAGGGCCAACATGATCAGGAACGACACCAAGGGCAAAATGAACCATGTGGGTAAAATCTCAAGGAACAGTTTTTGGGTGTTCAGGCCGTCCAGTGCCGTGGCCGCCCCTGCTATGGCCAACACGGTGGACTGGCTCGTGGATTGGGGCACGCCCAGCAGATTGGCCAGGAAAAGGGACAATCCGATACAGAGCAATATAATGGAGGTGACCATTGGGGTGAACAGGGACTGTTCCAACAGCCCGTTCCCCAAGGTAAGGGAGACTTCCTTGCCCGCCAACAAGGCACCGATAAGCACCATGATGCCAAAGAGGGCCGGAATCATGGTCCTTCTGATCACTCCCGCCCCATAAGCAGCGGAAAATGCCGGGGCCGTACCGCTACCGCCCATGTTCACGGCCAAAAACATGGATAGGAACAGGGGAATGGCCATGACTCCCCAAAAGGATTCGATTTCAATCAAGCTCGATAGTGTTTGCATGCTTCAAAATAAATGTTCAGAATAGTTTGAATTGTGTAGTGATCCCATAGGTGGCGGGGTCACCAAGCACGCCCGCATAATGTCCTGCATTGCCCCCTGCTGGCAACAATTGCTCAAAATAATCCTTGTTGAACAGGTTCTTGGCCCAGATAAAGACAGAGAAACTTTTGTTGCCCCTAAAACCCAGCCTACCGTTCACCAGCGTATAACCGTCAATGTTCAGATAGCGGGACGCCGAGGGACTCGAGGAGAACGATGATCGGGCATAGAGATCGGCCCCGAGAAAAAATTCCCCTTTTTCCCCAAACAGATTGCCCCCGCCATGGATCTCGGTACCCGTGGTGACCGTCCACTTGGATATCCCGGGAAGTACTTCTCCCGAAATGTCCTTATAGTCCTCCCCTCCGGTTTCTTCCAAAGGCACCGGTGCATTTGTGAAGGACACATAGGTGCCATCGGTATAGGACACTCCCGCGTTGAACCTAAAATATTGGGGAAGATCATAGAACACTTCCAGTTCAAGTCCCTGCACCCTGACCTTTTCCGCATTGGCCAAGTAACCCCGGGTGACCCCCAGCTGGGCCGACTGTACATTGGTCTGGTAATCCTTGATGTCCGTCCGGAAAGCGGTGAGGTTGAATATGGCATTCTTGAAAGGTTCTGATTTGAGCCCGAGTTCAAAATGGTCCACTTTTTCCGGTTTCACCACGGCCAGTTCCAAAAGGGGCACCCCATCCTCCGTGGGAATCCCACCAAGGTTAAGTCCCACTGGCTTGAATCCCAAAGAGTAGGTTCCGTACACCCTAAAATTTTCATGTAGGATATGGCTCAGGGTCAATTGGCCCGACAGGTTCCAATCATCGATATCCGTCTGGAAGGACATGGGAGTGAAGACCCTGTTCTGCAGAGCGATGAGCGCAGGGTCATCTGTCTGGAGTCCACCCGTCACCGTATTTTCAAAATCTACCTCCTTTTGGTCATAATTGATGCGAAAACCGGGCAGTAGGGACCATTTGTCTGCAAAACTCCAGTCCAACTGTCCAAAAAGGGCACCACTGAAATTGCGGAAACTGGGCCTGGTCTCTTGGGTGAGCCCATCCAATAGTCCCGGGGTCTCCCAAAGGGGATCTTGGTTGTTCTGGACAAACCGCCACTGGTCAGATCCCGCCTCAAGAATGTGTGCCCCTATCGCATCCAATTTTTGGTAAAAGGCAAACAGACCAAGGGTTCCGTCCAATCGTTCAGAAAACTCCCCTGCATAGCGGAACTCCTGTGAATATTGATGATGGATGGACGGGGCCTGAGAGCGTGAAATGGCCGAGAGGCCCGTAAAGTCCCTATCGTTGGACGGCGCCCATTTCCAACTTCTCCATGCCGTGGTGGAGGTCAGTGTGCCCTTTCCCAACGCAATGTCAGCGTTCAGCGACACACCTCCAAAATCCTGGTCCGAATTCCAAGGGGTATCATGGTCAATGACACGGTCGAAAGGGTTTCGGCTGGGCAGGTCGTACCCCAAATCGGCTATGATGTTCTCAAACTGCCTGAAATCGGCCCTTAAGGTCGGTGCCGTACCCGCATACACCTGTGCATACCCATCGGGACGTTGTCTGGTATAATCGGCCGACAACAAAATACTGATGCCTTCACTGGGCAGGTAGAACAACTGTCCCCGTAAACCTTGGTTGTTCAGGGTATTGGTATATTTTTCGGTACGTTGGTTGTAGATGGTCCCATCCCGATGCGTGCCACTAAAGGACAGACGGGCCGCCAATTTGTTGCCCACCAAAGGCCCGGAAAGGGAACCTTTGGTCTGTATGAAGCCATAATTACCAAAAGATTGCTCAAAATTGAGGGTATTGGTAAATGTGGGCCTTCTTGTGGTAATGTTGAAGGTACCGGCCGTGGTGTTTTTCCCAAAAAGGGTCCCTTGTGGCCCCCGGAGCACCTCTATCTGCTTGGTATCGATAAAATCCAGGGTGGTTGCAGCAGGTCGGGCGTAATAGACCCCATCCACATAAAATCCGGCACCGGGATCGATACCATCGTTGGTCAGCCCAAAGGTGGAACCCATCCCCCTGATGTTCAATGTGGTATTTCGGGGGTTGGACGAATACAATTGTACCGACGGTACAAGTTCCTTCACCCGGTTCACGTTGAAGGAGACTGAATTGTCTATTTCCCTCGCCCCAATTACCGCAATGGGTATGGGAATTTCTTGTACGGCCTCACTTCTTCTTCTCGAAGTGACGATGATCTCGTTCAGGGAAGTGCTGGAGGGAGTCAGGTAAATCTCCAAAACTTGGGGAGCGGCCAATCTAAATTCCTTGGTCTCGTAGCCCAAATAGGAGACTTCAATGGTAATAGGGTAATTCTCCGTATGCTCCAACCTAAAACTGCCCTCGAAATCGGTAACGGTTCCGTTTTGGGTATTTTGCACCACTAGGGTGGCCCCTACCAAAGGTTCCGAAGTGGAAGCATCATAAACCGTACCTCGTAACTCTTGCTGGGCATTGACCAAAGTGGTCCACAAAAACGGAAAATAGACCAAAAGATAAATTTTGTTTTTCATAACATTTATATTCTATAGGATTAGTATGATTTAAAAACAAAAATATAAAACATATATTTCCTACCAAATTAATAGGATTTAAAATTATAAAAAAAATTACTTGTTTTCCCTTAGCCTTTCTTCCCTTTGAAGTATGTTGGTCAGGGTAGCCGTATGTAGTTGGGCCACGGTATGCTTTCGGATTTCCATGGCGACCTGTCTGATGCCGCAGGTAAGTTCATCCACACATTCCTCGCAGCGCTCGTAGAAATTCTCCGATACACAGGGTAAAAGAGCGATGGCCCCATCAAAGAGCCGCATCACCTCGGCCATATGGATCTCATCGGGGGACTTGTTCAGCGAATAGCCCCCGTATTTGCCCTTGGTACTTCGCAGAATACGTGCATTCTTAAGTTCGGCCAATATGGATTCCAGAAATTTGAGAGGGATGTTCTCCTCTGTGGCAATACTTCTGACCGATACCGGTTGTTCCTCCAATTTAGATGCGATATGCACCAAGGCCTTGATGGCGTATTTTGACTTTTTTGATAACATCGATTGTACTGAAGTGCCCCTAAAATACAATTAAAGTATTTAATGCGCCGAGCTATTTTGCCAGAAAGATTTTAAACTTCCTCCCCTACGCCTTCATTGCCTTCGTTATTTTATGAACAGCGCCTTAAAGGTCGTGGCATCGTTTTCTTCCTCCGGGTTCTCCTCTTGGAACATTTTCAGAAAATTGGAAAAACTGGTCCATGAGGTATGCAGCATTCCCCTGTAGCGGGGTTTCATGTCGGCGGTGGCATCCTTTCGGAGTGTTCTCAGCATTTCTTGCTGTTCCAAGGCCACTTCGGGCTTTCGCCAAGAGCAGGTGGCCACATCAAACCCGTTCATGGCAAAATGGATGGCTGTTGGGTCGGGTCGTTCATAATGCCAATCGCAGATCATCACATCCTTGGGGATAAGGTCTATGGCACGGTGGGTATTGTTCATGCTGGCCTCCCACATGCCCATTCCGGTGGTCTTGCCATCGATCAAACGATCGCCCCAGATCCAGAGCCGTTTATTGGTCTTGGCCAAGTGGTTCCTGATCTTGGTGACCTCCCCTGCAAAGAGTTCCGCCTTGTCCCTACCGTTGCATCTGGGGCAGTTGGGCATCCCGATATAGAACACCTCGTCCATGCCCGCATGAAAGGCATCGGCCTTAAAGGCCGTTGTGATCTCATCCACAAGATCAAAGACCACTTTGTGCACCTCGGGATGGAGCGGACAATAGCTTTTACAGTACAGCCCGTCCGCATTGGGCCATTTGTACTCCTCTGGGATTTTCACCTCTGGGGTCTCATCAAATTCTGGATAGACCTCCAATAATTTTCCGATCTTATCGGCCCAGGATTGGTGTCCCAATAAATTGATCTGGGGAACAATCTGGATTCCGTGCTGTTGACAAGCGGCCACAATGGCATCCACATCCTTTTGCGTGAGCGGGTTTCCTGTAACCAGTTCTGGATGTGAGGTGTATTGAAAATTGTAATCGACCCGCAGTACCAGTGTATTGATCTTTCGCGGAGCCAGTTCTTCATTGATGAATTTCACGAACCGGCCCACATTGTCCTTATCGGGGGCCGCGATGGCCAAACCGCGTAAGGGCAATTGTTCTTCCTGTGCCCGGAGCAAGAAAACCGTAAACATCAAGAAGCAAAACTGTACTGTTTTTTTCATGTTTGTGTATTTTAGGTTGCCTTTAGAGGTAGATTGAACCTATCAAAGCTATACAAACATATCGATTTTGTTCATTTTTTGGAATTGATGGGATTTGAATCAATACACCTACCTACGCCTTTTACTGCACTGCTTCGAGGGCTTCGGTAATCTTTTGGTTCCACTCCAACTGTTTTTCCCGGTTTCTGGAAAAGTTGGTCTCCCAGTCGTACTGATCCTGAAAATCCTGAAGTTCCTTGAGGATATCCTTATAGATTTTTCGCACTTCGGCCTTTACATCATCAGAAAATGAGGTGCGTTTCAGCCTACCGCGCATTTTACGGGCGAAGAGTTCCGAAATGTCAAAATGGAGCTGTTCGTGGGCCAAAGTATTGTCGTTGCAGAGTGTCGGCCTATACCAAGATTCGTTCGGATAAAAATGGGCAGTTACCTCAAAATCCAGTTTTACTTCGTGGTGCAACAGGTTGGCGGAATAGGAATAGCTGATGCCACTGGCCGTAGTGGCAGCGGGAACGGCGGCCGGGGGAACTTTCCCCTTAAAATCGTCCCAGGTGAGCCTAAAGTTTTCATTCCAAGGGACACCCTCCTCAATTTCTTGTGCAGATCCCAAAAAACCGAGAAAAAGCAGGCATCCTATGAAAACTATCTTACCCAATGAAAATCGATTACTCTTTCAATGTCTGGATGTAGGCTATAGTGCACAGGGCAAGTGTTCGCGGTGTGTACCAGAATTTTTCTGTTCTTTTCGGACACATCGGCGGGAAGTTCCAGTTTCACCTCAATTTTGGATATCCGTCTTGGGTTGGCGGCCATGTGTTTGGTCACCTCGGCAGTGGAACCTGCCAAATCCACACCCAAGTCCCTGGCCTTGATGCCCATCATGGTCATCATACAATTGGCCAATCCGGTCGCCACAGTGTCCGTAGGGGAAAAGGCCTCTCCCTTTCCATTGTTGTCCACAGGTGCATCGGTGATGTATTCGCTTCCTGACCTGACATGGACACAAGTGGTCCGAAGGTCTCCGTTATAGGTTACTTTTGATGTCATCGAGATTCACTTCTTTGATCTGTAGGTCTTCGTACTTCATAATATAACAGGCTCGGTTGAAGTAGCCTGAGGTCCAATCGTTCAAATAATCAAAGCTGTTTCCGGTGTACTCCGTTAGCCCAATGATCTTGGAAGTTTCAAAAAGGTTGTTCTTATGGGCCAATTTCAACAAAATGTCGAAAGTAACATCAAAACCACGCACCGCATAGCGATCGGGCTTCAATCCATTATAACGCTTTTCATAGGCCGCAACAAAAGTGTCGTTGCCCGCTTCCCTGTAAAAGGACGGATAGGTGAACTGCAAATTGGACAAATGGGTCATGGAAACTGCATCGTCCTCAAACGCACCGTTGTAACTGGTGGTGAACATGCGTACTTTTGTCTTCTCCGTGTTCGCCGAGTTCAATATAGAAGTTACGCTGGCCACCATGTTGGGCTGCTCGGTTTCGAGGAACACCCAATTTTCCTTGGTATCCGAAAGTTTTACAAGAAATCGGTCCAAATGGAGTGATTTGTTGTCTATGATCTTTGCAATCTGCGCCGCCGGGAATTTGGAGAGAATGGAGTCGTGTGCCACCTGATGGGTGGAATCCGCTACAATGATCACATTCTCTCCTTTGTGTATTTTTTTCATGTAGGACAGCATTTTATCCCGCAATACGGCATCGCGCGGTACGGAGAAGAAAACGTTGCCATGGCTCAACTTGCTTTCCGAAGCGATAGGGGCAATCACGGGAATGTTCTTGCTGGCCGCTTGCACGGCAACCTCGTTCAAAGCCTCTGAGGCCACTGGGCCAATGATGGCGTTCACTCCGTTCAGGTTTTCCCTGAACAGGATTTCCTTCACCTTGGCTTGGCTCAGTTCGGTATCGTACGTTTTCACATCGACGGAAACACCCAGTTTCTTGATGGAATCCAAGGCTACCAAAGCCCCTGAATAGAATCCAAGGCTAAGGGCAAGGTCCCTTCGGTTCTTGATCATGCTCTCGGCCTTTTCCCTGTCGTTCACATTTACGCGATCTAGCCTGAAGGGCAGCATAAAGACCAGTTTGGGCCTGTTCATGACATCTATACTGTCTATCAGATTGATCTTGTCCAGTACCAAGGCGTTTTTCACCTCTAGGCCTGCGGCCTTTTCCTTGGGGAGTTTGAGCACCATTCCTGCCTTGAGTCCATTTTCAAGGTCGGGGTTCAGGCGGAACAGTTCCTCCCTGGAAATGTTCAGGTTTTGGGTGATCCTGAAAATATTCTGCTTGGGCTTTACTTCGTAAAAGATGAAGTTTTCGGTATTCACCGCCCCGGATGTGGCCTTTTTCTTGGGCAAACGGATGACCATCCCATCCTTGAGACCACCTTGTTTCATGATCTCTGGATTCAATTTGACAATGGAATCCGAAGGAATGCCATACTCCCTTCCCAAACTATATAAGGTCATTTTTGGGGGAACGGTGTAAGAAGTGAACAGGTCTACTTGCTGTTCCTTGAGGCTATCCCCTTTGGGGCGGGGAAGTTTGAGTTTCTGTCCCGCTGCCAAATAATTGGTGGTATTGTCCAGATCAGGGTTCAGGAGCAAGAGACTGTCAACGGTAATGCCATATTTATGGGCAATGCTCCATCGGGTCTCTTTGGGCTGAACGGTATAGGTCTCAAAATCGAGATCTCTTTCATCATCGATGGCTTTCTTGGAAAACTTGGGAATCTGGAGTACCATACCTTTTTTCAACTGCTCGGAATAGAGCTGTCGGTTATAGCGCTTGATCTGATCCTCGGTGACCTTGTACTTTTGGGTAAGCCCGAACATGGTCTCCTTTCTTTTTACCCTGTGTCGTGTGTAGCCAATGGGTTTTTCTTCCTGAAGTTCTTCCTCGGCAGGTTTTTTTTCCTCCACCTTCACGGCCCCGTTCAACGGAATGATCAACATGGTGTTGACCTTGACATCGGCAGCGCTTTTGATTTCTTTATTGGCCTGTAAAATGGAGTATGGCGTAACCCTGTACTTCTGGGAAATGCTCTGTAGCGTTTCCCCCTCTTTTACGGCATGTGTGGCATAATTCTGTGCGGAAACCGGGATTGCCGCCAAAAAGATGACCGCAATGACCAGTTGTAAGATGTTTTTTTTCATTCCCATTCTATAGTTGCAGGTGGTTTTGAGCTGATGTCATACACTACTCTATTAACGCCCTTGACCTTGTTTATTATATCGTTAGAGGTCTTTTGAAGGAATTCATAGGGTAAATTCACCCAATCTGCCGTCATTCCATCGGTACTTTCAACGGCCCTGAGCGCGACACATTTTTCATAGGTACGCTCATCTCCCATGACCCCGACACTATCTACGGGCAAAAGCATGGCTCCGGCCTGCCAAACCTTGTCATAAAGTCCCCATTTTTTCAAACCTTCAATAAAAATGGCATCCACTTCTTGCAAAATGGCCACTTTTTCCGGGGTGATGTCGCCCAAGATCCGAATGCCCAATCCCGGCCCGGGAAATGGGTGACGCCCCAAAATGGATTCGGACATGCCCATGCTGGCCCCTACCCTTCTCACCTCATCCTTGAACAACATTTTCAAGGGCTCCACGATCTTCAATTTCATATAATCGGGCAATCCACCTACATTGTGATGGCTCTTGATCACTGCGGAAGGACCACCACTTGCCGAAACGGATTCGATCCTATCTGGATAAATGGTGCCCTGTGCCAACCATTTTGCATTTTCCACTTTATGGGCCTCATCATCAAAAACTTCGATGAAGACCCTGCCAATGATCTTTCTTTTTCCCTCGGGATCGGATTCTCCCTTCAGAGCGTCCAAAAAACGTGCCGAAGCATCCACTCCCTTCACATTGAGTCCCATGTGCTTGTATTGGTCCAGCACATTTTCAAACTCATTCTTGCGCAAAAGGCCATTGTTCACAAAAATACAGTGCAAATGATCCCCTATGGCTTTGTGCAGCAACATGGCCGCTACGCTGGAGTCCACGCCTCCGGACAACCCAAGGATCACTTTATCGTCCCCGATTTCCGCCTTTAGTTCCTCTACCGTGGTCTCCACAAAGGCATCGGGGGTCCAGTCCTGTTTTAGGCCGGCTATGTTCACCAAAAAGTTTTCCAATATTCTTTTCCCATCGGTGCTGTGATAGACCTCGGGGTGGAACTGAATACCGTATGTTGTTTCGCCATCAATTTTGAAGGCTGCATTTTCCACATCGTGTGTACTGGCCAAACGGATACCGCCTTCGGGAAGTTCCTTGATGGTATCACTGTGACTCATCCAAACCTGGCTTCCTTGATCCAGACCTTTTAAAAATTCCTCGTCATTTTTCACGAAGGAAAGATTGGCCCTACCGTATTCCCTTGTCGCGGATGGTGCCACATTGCCCCCATGGAAGTGGGACAGGTATTGTGCCCCGTAGCAAATGCCCAACAATGGCATTTTCCCCTTTATCCCAGAAAGATCTGGATGCGGAGCGGTTTCCGATCTGACGGAGGAAGGCGATCCCGAAAGGATCACGGCCTTATATTCCGAAAGGTCTTCGGGCAGCTTGTTGTATGGTTTTATTTCCGAGTATATGTTCAGTTCCCTAACGCGTCTGGCGATCAACTGGGTGTACTGGGAACCGAAATCCAAGATGAGTACGTTGTTATGCATGGGCAAAAATAGCAATTTGCTTTAGTTGAAAAAGTATGTTTTAAAGGATATTTATGACACTTTTTCAAAAGGCCGCCTATCCCCATGGATTCCAGTGGTGTGCCATTTCCAATAACACCCTTTGGAAGAACATAACCTTATGTAGTTTTTTTCTTAACAGTTTTCGTCATTTATTTGCGTTTCCTAATACCAACAAAACATGATCAAGGGATTCATCTTTGATTTGGACGGAGTGATCACTGATACTGCCGAGCTGCATTACGAAGCCTGGAAAAAACTTTCCGATGGAATGGGCTGGCACTTTGACCGCGAACTCAATGAAAAACTCAGGGGCATTTCCCGAATGGATTCCATCAAGGTCATCATGGACCATAACCATGTTATCCTGACCGATGATGCCGTGGTTGAGCTTGCCACCAAAAAAAATGACCTCTATGTTGATAGTTTGGAGAGCATGACCCCCGAGGATTACCTTCCCGGTGCCAGGGAACTGCTCACCCATTTACGACAAGAAGGGTTTCTGGTCGCTTTGGGAAGTGCCAGCAAAAATGCGATCAAGGTACTCCAACAGCTCAATGCCATGCACTATTTTGATGTGATCGGGGATGGAAACAGTGTGGCCAAGAGCAAACCCGCTCCGGATATCTTTTTGTATGCTTCCGAAAAATTGAAACTACAACCCAGCAACTGTGTGGTTTTCGAGGATGCCGAAAAAGGCATTGATGCTGCGATTGCCGGTGGGTTCCACAGTGTAGGGATTGGACCCAAGGAACGAGTGGGCCATGCCGAGCTGCGGTTCAATACCATGAAGGAAGCCACCTATTTTGAGGTCAGGTCCTTCTTTTCCGATTTTTTCTGATTTCTTTTTAAAAATGGATATAAAAGCAAAAAGCCCCGGGAACCACTCCGGGGCTTTTCAATAAAATCAAAACCAACCTAAACATATGAGTTAACCAACTCATAAATCTTTACTTTTTCATAGCAACTTTCAATAACAAAACAACCATAGGGAAAAATACCCTACCTGTTTTTTTACTTTTTTTTTAAAAAAATCGATTTTTCGTCCTTGATCAGGATTTCAAGATGAGGAATCCGTCCCGGAAAGGATCCAATGCATCCAATAAAGTTGGGATCAGGGAGTCCCCCATTTCGAGGTACATCTCGGAAAAATTGAGCTGTCTTTCCTGAAGGGACCTGTTGGGAAACAGCTCATTCTGAAGGTCGGTCAGCCGGACCACATGGTCCTTCAGTTTTCTTTTCTGGGCCAGCAACAGGCGTTTTTCCAAGGCATCCAACCCTTTCTTTTGCTTGACTTCCTGGGCCTTAACAGCACCCATAAAACTCTTGTCGGTCTGCTCCGCCAATTCGTACATCAACCGGAACTGTTCTTCCAAAAGTTTTTTCTGGGGAGTAAAATCAATATCGATATTGGAAATCTCTCGAATCTTTTTGTTGATCAGCGAATGTTGTTTCAGGAAAAGGTTGGAAACCTTTACACCGAGTTTTTGTACTTTTTTGTACTGCTTCTCCGTGACCAGCAAAGCTGAATTTCGGAGCAAGAGCATGGGAAAGGTAATTCCCATATCCTCAAAATAGGGTTTGAGTTCCAACCAATAGGCCAACTCACCTCCCCCGCCAATATAACAGAGATTGGGCAGGATCACTTCTTGGTACAAAGGCCGGGCGATCACATTGGGTGAAAACCGCTCTGGGTGCAGCTCCAATTCTTCCCGGAGCTCATCTGGCGTAAATTTGATAGGGGTGTCCACCACATAAAAATCCCCCTTCTTTTCCACGATCCGTTCCCTAAGGCCATCCTTCAGATAAAAATAATTGATTTCCCTAGGATTCACTTGTATGGTATAGTCCGAAGATATCTGGGCAAGCGCGTCAATGGTCTCCATTACCTTATGGAAGGGCTTATGTTCAAAAATATCCTTCTCCGCAAACGGCACCAGCAATTTCTTCAGTGCAGCATCATCCCCGTCCACAATCACCAATCCTTGGTCGCCAAACAGTTCATTGGCCAAAAAACGGGTGGCCTCGGCAAGATTGTCATGCTCCAAGTAGGCCTTTCGGAAAAGATTTTTCAATTCTTCCGCTTTGGTGGTCTGCCCCAATTCGGCGGTCAGTGTATCAAAAAGGACCTCCAGGCCCTCTGTGGACAATCTTCCCACCGCGCCGGACGCTTTTCTGTTCCACAGTATCTTTTTTCCGTGCAGGTTGAAATAATTGATCTCTTCAAAATCATGGTCCTCGGTGGCCATCCAGTAGACCGGCACAAAATGATGGTTCAGATGCCTCTCCTTCAATTGCTTCGCCAAGTTGATGGCCGAAACGATCTTGTACAAAAAATATAAGGGACCAGTGAAAAGGTTCAATTGATGCCCTGTGACCACAGTAAACGTATGGGTGCTCCCCAAGGAAGAAATGTTGTCCAAAGTGGCTTCCGTTACCTCAAACCCAATGTATTGCTCCTTCAAAGAGGCCACCAAAATTGCCCTGTGGGCATCTGGATAGTTTTCCTGTTTTTCCTTGATCTGCCCTTCAAAGTTCTCCGGCAAGGGAAATCGGTTAAAAAATGGTTTTAGTTCCTCCCGTTGGTCCAGGTAATCGCAAATGAGCTTTGAAAAATAACCTGTTTCCTTAAAGGGTACACAATCTACTTCCATTAAAACTGAATGAGGTGGTCAAAGATAATTCTCTTCTTTTTTACTAATCCTAAAAATACGTTAATTACTTTTTTGACCATGTGACCTTTGAAAATTGTAACTCTAGCTGAATTTATTGTTAGATTTGGTTTGAACTAATTGACCACGCATGACCCGATTTTTATTTTTGGCAGCCTTCCTCTTTGCCCTTTCCATCCACTCCCAACAATTGAAATCTCCCTCTGAATTTTTGGGATATGAACTTGGAACGGAATTTACCCGCCATCACGAAGTGGTGGATTATTATGAATATTTGGCCGAAGCGGCCCCAGATCGGGTAAAACTCACCGTTTATGGGCAAACCAATGAACGTAGGCCCCTATTGCTGGCCTATGTGTCTTCCCCTGACAATATTGGCAATCTGGAAACCATACGCCAAGAACATTTAAAAAGTACCCAAGGAAGCGGAAGTTCCGAAAAGGCCATTGTGTGGCTCAGCTATAACGTGCATGGAAACGAAAGTGTGAGTACCGAGGCCTCGATGAAAACCATTTATGAACTTTTGACATCCAAGGGCTCCTATTTGGAAAATACCGTCGTCATCATGGATCCCTGTGTTAACCCGGATGGCCGTGACCGTTACAGCAATTGGTACAATCAATACAAGAATACACCCCATCAGGTGGACCCCAACAGTAAAGAACACAACGAAGGGTGGTGGAACGGACGCAGCAACCATTATATGTTCGACCTCAATCGCGATTGGGCCTGGCTTACCCAAGTGGAAAGCCAACAGCGCATCAAAAAATTCAATGACTGGTTGCCCCATGTGCATGTGGACTTCCATGAACAGGGAGTGGACAATCCCTACTATTTTGCACCCGCTGCCGAACCCTATCATGAGGTCATCACAGATTTCCAACGTGATTTTCAGATTACCCTGGGGAAAAACCACGCCAAATATTTTGATGCCAATGGATGGTTCTATTTTACCAAAGAGGTCTTTGATCTTTTCTATCCCAGCTATGGGGACACTTTTCCCATTTATAACGGCTCCATCGGGATGACCTACGAACAAGGGGGAAGTGGAAGGGCCGGCCTTGGAATAATCACCGGGATCGGGGACACCCTCACCCTGGAGGACAGGATCGCGCATCATTTCACCACTGGACTTTCCACTGTAGAGGTTTCTTCCCAGAATGCCAAAAAACTCAACGAAGAATTCAAGAAATTCTACCAAAACCAAAACTTCAAGTACAAAAGCTACGTGCTCAAGGGCAACAAGGACAAACTGGATGCCTTGAAATCCCTTTTGGAAAAACATGAAATACAGTTCGGGGACCTTTCCACTGGTTCTTACAAAGGCCATGCCTATGGTTCCGGAAACAATGGAAGCATGTCCGTTGACAAAAACGGGATGGTAGTCTCCACCAATCAGCCCAAGGGCACCTTGGTCCAGGTACTTTTCGAGCCCAATGCAAAACTTACCGACTCGTTGACCTATGACATCACCGCGTGGTCACTGCCCTACGCCTATGGATTGGAAGCCATTGCCTCCACTTCCTTGGTAGCACCCCAGAACAACGGGGATGTGACATCTAAATCTATCATCAATCCCGACAGCTATGCCCATCTTACGGACTGGAACAGTTTAAAAGATGCCAAATTTTTGGCCGAACTCCTCAAAGAGGGCATCCGGGTCAGGAAAACGGACCATCCCTTTTCCATTGAAGGCAAATCTTTTGAACGCGGTACTTTGATCATCACCAAAGGTGACAATGCCCACGACCCCAATTTTGTCCGAAAACTGCAAACCATTGCTGCCACCCATCAAAAAGAAATCGTGTCCACCAGCACTGGTTTTGTGGATTCCGGAAAGGATTTTGGCTCATCTTACGTACAGATGATCACCCAGCCCAAGATCGCTGTGCTTTCGGGAGGCCCTACCTCAACACTTCGCTTTGGCGAGATATGGCACTTTTTTGAGCAACAGCTGCATTATCCCTTGACCGTTATCGATGATGAATACGCCAAAAGGGTCGACTTGGGCAAGTACAACATTCTGATTTTACCCGATGGCCGTTATGGCAACTATTTTAATGAGGACCAACTCTCCGAACTGAAGGACTGGGTGCGAAAAGGAGGCAAGATCATAGCCATGGGCGGTGCCATCAGTGCCTTGGACGGGGAAAAAGGGTTTGGCATCAAAACAAAGGAAAAGGAAAAAGAGACGGAACAGACCCATATCCCACTCCCCTATGAGGATGCCGAAAGGGAACAGATAAAAGATGCCATTACCGGGGCGGTCTTCAAGACCAAGGTGGACAATACCCACCCACTGGCCTACGGCTACGGAACGGATTATTTCACCTTGAAACTCGGCAGTGCCAGTTACGAGTATCTGGATGGGGGCAATGCCGTTTATATGGAGGACAGTACGAGACCATTTTCGGGTTTTGCAGGCAGTAAGGCTCTAAAGAAAATCTCGAAATCCTTGATCTATGGTTCGGAGCAATTCGGCAGGGGCCAAGTCATCTATATGGTGGACAACCCATTGTTCAGAGGGTTTTGGGAGAATGGGAAGCTCTTTTTTGCCAATGCCCTATTCATGGTCAACTAGAACCATAGACAGTTGATTATAAAATGTTTAGTCCATGTTATTTAAGATATCAGAAGATACTACGGATTCCAAAATTTTGTATCTTTAATAGCACTTTCACGTAAAAATTTTGGGTATGCAACTGAACAAACCATTTCCACGCTCGTGGAAAACCGCGTCAACATTGTTTTTCGCAATGCTGGTCCTGACATTTGTTGGCACCACCAAGGCCCTTGCATTCCAAGAAGGTGCCGTTGATTTTGACCAATATAGTGGTGAAGTGGTGGACGAGTCCACAAACAAACCTTTGGTTTTTGCCACGCTCACCGTGGAGGGCACCAATATTAGCACCATTACCAATACCGAAGGAAACTTCCTCCTGAAAGTACCCAAAAACAGCACCAGTTCAAATGTGATCGTATCCTTTTTGGGCTACCGTACCGAAAGTGTGCCCCTATCCGAACTGAAGCCCGAAAACAACAAAATTTCCCTTGCGGTATCCGTTACCCAATTATCGGAGATCAATATCAATGCTCCACGGGACGCCATGGCATTGGTACGTGAAACCATGGCCAAAAGAGATGAAAATTATTTCGGTGACCCGACCCTCATGACCGCTTTTTACAGGGAAACCATTAAGCGGAGAAGAAGGAACGTATCCTTGGCAGAAGCGGTGGTGAACATCTATAAAACATCCTACAGTTCCAACAGGGACGACGCCGTGGAACTCTACAAGGCAAGAAAGAGCACGGACTACAGCAAATTGGATACCGTGGCACTCAAACTTCAGGGCGGACCGTACAACACCTTGTACGTGGATGTGATGAAATATCCCGAATACCTCTTCTCCAATGAATCCATTTCCAACTATAAATTTTCATTTGACAGGTCCATCAGGGTCAATGATGCCTTGATCTATGTCATCAAATTTGCCCAACACGAAAATATCCTGGAACCTTTGTATCAAGGGGAGCTTTACATCGATGTGGAAAAAAGAACCCTGACCAGTGCCATCTTTTCCTTGAACATTACCGACAAGGACATGGCCGCTCAACTCTTCGTCCGAAGAAAACCTGCAAAAGTGGACGTTTGGCCTACCGAAGTTGCCTATAGGGTGGATTATCGGGAAAAAGAGGGGAGATGGTATTATGGATATAGTAGTGTTACGATGGAGTTCAAGGTAAATTGGGCCGATAAATGGTTCAATTCCGTGTACAGCATGACCGCAGAAATGGCCATAACCGATTGGGAGAGAAATATGAGCGGTGAGCTTCCCAAGAACCGGGAACGCATCAAGAAATCCATTATTATGGGCGATGAGGCCATAGGTTTCACCGATGCTGATTTTTGGGGCGAGTACAATATCATCGAACCCGAAAAATCCATAGAATCGGCCATACGCAAAATACAACGGCAATTGCGCCGCGACGAGCGGAACAGCGACTAGGTCCAAATCCGCGGGCTAATTTTTTTGTGCATATATTTACTTTGGCTTTTTGCCATTGGTAATGTATAATGCAATCCTTGCCCAATGTCCAAACGAAGAAACTTTTTAAAATCGGTGACCGTTCTTGGGGCCACTACCCTTTTGCCACAGACCGGATGGGGAAATGAACCACAATCCATCGCACATCCCATCATCAAACCCAAAAAACTAAAAAAAGGCGACACCATTGGCTTGGTGGCCCCTGGCTATGCCATCAAACCCGAAGTCTTACAAAGGGCATTGCAAACCTTGGAGAAAATGGGGTTCAAAACCTTCCATACGCAGCGTATCATTGGCAATCATGGCTATTTCAGCAATACGGACGAAGAACGGGCCATGGATGTGAACCAGATGTTTGCCAACACTGAAGTGGATGGCATATTGTGTGCCCGTGGAGGATATGGCTGCACCCGAATCCTGGACCGTTTGGATTACAATACCATTCGGAACAACCCGAAGGCACTCATCGGGTTCAGTGACATTACGGCTTTGATACAGGCCATTTACAGTGAGACCGGACTGATCTGTTTTCACGGCCCCGTGGGCAGCACACTGGATGATTCATACAGTCAAAAGTATTTTAAAAAAATCCTGATGAAGGGAAAGGATGTCCAACCCATCAAAAACGTAAAGCTGAAAGATCAAGAGTTTCTGGAGAATCCAGAATATGAAAGGTATGTCATCACCCCAGGAAGCTGTCAAGGCGAACTTGCAGGTGGAAGCCTTACCTTGGTCAATGCACTGATAGGCACCCCCCACGAAATTGATTTCACGGACAAACTGGTGTTCCTGGAAGATGTGGAAGAAGCTCCGTACCGGATAGACCGTATGCTGACCCAACTCATTGAAGGCCCTACATTTTCCAAAGCAAAAGGAATCATGATCGGGGTCTGCAAAGGATGTGACCGTGAAAAAAACGACACCAATTTTACCCTAAAAGAAGTCATCATGGACAGGATTGCACCTTTGGGCATTCCCGCTGCCTATGGGATGAGTTTTGGGCACGTTCCCAACAACTTTACACTTCCCGTGGGTATCCAAGGAGCTTTCAATGCCGATGAAATGGGTCTGGAACTGCTGGAGGCCGCGGTTTTGTGACGCATTTCCAAATGAAATTACTTCTTTGATCATCAAAAAAATATACTACAGTCATTCCACAAGATTAGAACGCTTCACAACAAAAAAGAATCTGCATTTGGGTGTATTTCTATATTTGGCACCATAAAACATAAACCTTATCTAAACATGAAAAGAATTGTATTAGCAACCGTTGCTGTAATTGCATTGGCATTTTCAGCCCAAGCCCAAGATGTAAGATTTGGGGCGACCGCAGGGTATCTGAATGCAAGGGGAAGCGTTAAAGCCGAAGGCATTAGCATATCCGCCTCAGAATCTGGTTTTTACGTCGGGGGTGTAGCTGACTTTATGGTCTCTGAGAGTTTTAGTGTCCAACCAGAACTTCTCTTTGCAAGCATTGATGGGAGCAATGGCCTTTTGCTTCCAATTTTGGGCAAATTTGCCATCTCGGAAAAATTCAATTTTCAAGTTGGTCCACAACTGGTCTTTTCCTTGGAAGATACCCCAGAGGACTTTAGCAGTGTTGAGTTTGACATTGCAGGCGGAATCGGCTATGACATTAATGAAGATTTCTTCATTGAGGCCAGATACTCCTTCCAGATCAACAACTCCTACACCGGTAGCGAAGATGTAAAGGTCAGGGGAAATTATTTGACCATCGGGATGGGATACAAGTTCTTATAGGAACTCTTCTTATCGAACCAATATAAAAGGGAGCAGTGAATCACTGCTCCCTTTTTATTTTTAAGTTACATATGACGGCTACTTGGAGAAATCCTGAAGTGTCTTGATGATGATGGAAACACAATCCATCAATTGTTCGCGGTTCATCACCAAAGGTGGGGCGAACCGGATGATGTTCCCATGGGTCGGTTTGGCCAAAAGTCCGTTTTCCTTCAGGGCCATGCAGATGTCCCAAGCTGTGGAACTGTCCTCACTATCATTGATTACGATGGCGTTCAGCAATCCCTTGCCACGAACTTTTTCCACCAAATCGCATGTGGGGATGAACTTGTTCAATTCTTCCCGGAACAATTCCCCCAATTCCTGTGCATTTTGGGCCAGTCCCTCTTCCTTGACCACTTCCAAAGCCGCCATGGCCACAGCGGCTGCAATGGGGTTGCCCCCAAAAGTACTTCCATGGCTACCCGGAGTGATGACCTCCATGACCCCATCATTGGCCAAGACCGCAGAAACAGGATAGACTCCCCCTGAAAGGGCCTTGCCCAAGATCAAAATGTCCGGTTTTACCCCTTCATGGTCCACGGCCAACATTTTTCCTGTCCGGGCAATCCCGGTCTGCACCTCATCAGCAATAAAAAGCACGTTGTATTTTTCACAAAGGGCCTTGGCCTTTTTCAGATAGCCTTCGGAAGGTACATAAACACCTGCTTCACCCTGTATCGGTTCCACCAAAAATCCGGCTATATGCGGATTGGCTTCCAACGCTTTTTCCAAGGCCGTCAAGTTATCGTAAGCAATCTTGATGAAACCTTCCGTATAAGGCCCATAGTCTGTTCGGGCCACAGGATCATTGGAAAAAGAGATGATGGTGGTGGTCCTACCATGGAAATTGTTCTCGCATACCACGATCTGGGCCCGGTCTTCGGGAATCCCTTTCTTTTGGTAGGCCCATCTACGGCAGATCTTGAGGGCCGTTTCCACGGCTTCCGCCCCCGTGTTCATGGGCAACAGTTTGTCAAACCCAAAAACTGAGGTGGCATACTGTTCATATTTGCCCAACATGTCATTGTAAAAAGCCCTCGAGGTCAGGGTCAGGGTCTTGGCTTGGTCCATCATGGCGCTGATGATCTTCGGGTGGCAATGCCCTTGGTTCACCGCCGAATAGGCCGACAGAAAATCATAATACCTTTTCCCTTCCACATCCCAGACATGCACACCTTCCCCCCTGCTCAAGACCACGGGCAGCGGGTGGTAATTGTGGGCTCCGTGCTTGTTTTCCAAATCGATCGCTTGCTGCGAAGTCAAATGCTCTAAAACAATCATTTCAATAATGATTAAATTGATAAAACAACCATTCCTACTGTACCTTTATTCTTTCGGAGTCCCGAAAAAGCAGCGTGGGAGAGAAATCATCCCTTGGAGTGGCCGCAAATTACAAATTATTGCCCAAAGATAAAGGGGAAGATGTGGGCAAAGTTTTAGGGTCGATTTAAGATGCTCCACCATGACAAATGCCAAAAAGAGGTTACTTTTGCCGCATGCGACGAAAGAATAAACGACAGACGTTTGAACAGGTAGAAGTCATCGATGCCGGCGCCAAAGGAAAATCGGTGGGGAAAGCACCGGATGGCAGGATCATCTTTCTATCCAATGCCGTTCCGGGCGATGTAGTGGATGTGATGACCACCAAAAAGAAAAGCGCCTATTTTGAAGGGGTGGCCACCCATTTCCATAAGCTTTCCGATAAACGAACAACCCCAGAATGCCAACATTTTGGGACCTGCGGTGGGTGCAAATGGCAACATATGGGCTATGGGTACCAACTGTATTTCAAGCAACGGGAGGTGGAGAACAACCTCAAACGCATAGGAAACCTGGAACTTCCAAAGGTGAGTGCCATTCTAGGTTCCGAAAAGGAATATTTCTACAGGAACAAGATGGAATTTTCTTTTTCCAATAGTAGATGGCTCACCCAAAAGGAAATTGTCTCGGAGAGGGATTTTGAAGATAGGAACGCCTTGGGTTTCCATATTCCCGGCATGTGGGACAAGATATTGGACATCAAAAAGTGTCACCTTCAACAAGACCCTTCCAATGCCATCCGACTGGAGGTGAAAAAATTTGCCGTCGAAAACGGACTGGCCTTTTTTGACCCCAGAAACCAAAAGGGATTACTACGAACGCTCATGATACGGACGACATCCACCGGGGAAATCATGGCACTCCTCCAATTCTTTGAGGACCAAAAACAGGAAAGGGAACAGTTGCTGAACCATTTGATGGAAAAATTCCCGGAAATCACTTCGTTGCAATATGTGATCAACCCCAAACAGAACGACACGATCTACGACCAAGAAGTGGTCTGTTTTTCTGGTCGCGACCATATTTTTGAGGAAATGGAGGGGTTACGGTTCAAGATAAATGCCAAATCATTTTACCAGACCAATTCGGAACAGGCCCATGTGCTCTACAACGTGACCAGGGATTTTGCCGGGCTCACTGGTGATGAACTGGTGTACGATTTGTATACTGGCACAGGGACCATTGCCCAATTTGTCTCCAAAAAGGCCAAAAAAGTGGTGGGTGTGGAATCCGTTCCCGAAGCCATTGAAGATGCCAAGGCCAATGCGGTCCTAAACGGCATTTCGAACGTGGAATTCTTTGTGGGCGATATGAAAAATGTGTTCAATGATGATTTTATCGCCCAACATGGCAGCCCCGATGTAATCATTACCGACCCTCCAAGGGATGGTATGCACAAACAGGTGGTGGAGCAATTGCTCCAGGTGGCACCGCCCAAAATCGTCTATGTGAGCTGTAACAGTGCCACCCAGGCAAGGGACTTGGCTTTGATGAAGGACACCTACAAAGTGACCAAGGTGCAGCCTGTGGATATGTTCCCACAGACCCATCACGTGGAAAATGTTGTACTTTTGGAAAAACGGGTGTAATTGTTGAATTAAAATCCGCTACTATTTGGAATGAAGAGAATAATCCCCATCCTGCTTATCCTATCATTGCTCATCTATTTTTCTTCCTGCGAAAAAGATGACATCTGTGTCAACGGGGACACACCGCTTCTGGTCATTGGTTTTTTTGACATAGAAGATACCACTGTCGCGAAGGACGTGCCATCGCTCCGTATCAAAGAAGTGATCTTGGACAGCACCCTCAACACCTTTACTGACCGGGCCGATTTGGACTCGATAGGGATTCCACTCCGGAACGATGTGACCAGCACCTCATTTGCCTTTATCAACGATTCTGCCGATGATGATGAGACCGATGCGG
The DNA here is from genome assembly GCF_003058265.1 of Flagellimonas amoyensis. Classification (GTDB taxonomy): domain Bacteria; phylum Bacteroidota; class Bacteroidia; order Flavobacteriales; family Flavobacteriaceae; genus Flagellimonas; species Flagellimonas amoyensis. The sequence continues at coordinate 34,966 of NZ_QBUK01000012.1, read as the reverse complement.
AAACAGGAAACATTGATTCCCTGACCATTTCGTATACCACAAGGGAAGATTTTGCTTCCCGGGCATGCGGGTTCGTGATCAATTACGATGGTATCAGCATTACGCTCCCTGAAAGTGCAACCAATTGGATACAGGACATTTCTGTTGTCCAACAAACCATTGAAAACTCCAACAACATCCATGTCAAGATATTTCATTAGTCTTTTCGTTTCCATGGTACTGCTCCCCATTTGTATGTTGGGGCAGAGTGAACCTATAGACCTTCAACCCAAGGATACGGTGGAGTATAAGGATGAATATGGCCTTCGGGTGGGTGTGGATTTGAGCAAACTGGTGTTGTCCTTTGCCGATGAGGACTATACAGGCCTGGAATTGGTCGGGGACTACCGATTGACCCAAAAACTCTATTTGGCCGCTGAGATCGGGAACGAGACCAAAACACAGGGAGAAAGCCTGAACAGTACCCTGCTTTACAATTTCAAGACTTCGGGAAGCTACATTAAAGTGGGGGCAGAAGTGAACACCTACCAAAATTGGTTCGGGATGAACAATTCCATTACCATCGGGGGAAGGTTTGCCGCTGCAAGTTTTAGCCAGACCCTGAACGATTACACCATTTTCAACAGCAATCATCTATACAATCCCGACTTTTTGCCGGGCATCCAACCCAATGAGGAATTCAGTGGTCTGAACGCTTCGTGGTTGGAGTTCGTCATGGGCATCAAGGCCGAACTTTTCGCCAATATTTATATTGGCATGAGTGCCCGTTTGGGATTCTTGGTTTCCAATAAGGAAGATGAGCGCTTCCCGAACCTCTGGATCCCAGGCTTCAACAAGGTGACAGATGGGAGTAATTTTGGGGTGAGCTACAACTATAGCATTTCCTACTTCATCCCTCTATATAAAAAATCAAAAAAGAAAAAGGAAGAACCCGAACAGTAACCATGGAGAATAGCCATATCAATTATGTGGAGTTCAAGGCAAATGACCTTCAAGAAATAAAGGCTTTTTATGGCCCTACCTTTGGTTGGTCGTTCACGGACTATGGTCCCGATTATGTTGCCTTTTCGGATAGTGGGCTCGAAGGTGGTTTTGAAAGAACCGAGGAACAGGCAGTGAACGGAGCTTTGATCGTACTCTACCATGAGGACCTGGAAGGCATACGGGAAAAGGTGGTCAACGCAGGGGGTGTCATCGTAAAGGACATATTCCCGTTTCCCGGCGGCAGAAGGTTCCATTTTACCGACCCATCCCATAATGAACTGGCCATTTGGTCGGACAAATAAGCAATTCCAACTTCGTTGATCCCAACAAAAAAAGGACCTGAATTTTCAAGTCCTTTTCCCGATAATTAGATTGAGTTAGTTAGTTTGTGTTCTAAACACATGCCAAAGCTAAACATTTATTCCACTTAAGCAAATTTTTTCGTTGTTGTTGTTGCAACAATCACAAAATTGTTGATCTAGTCCTGGTACTTTGCCTTCTTGCTCCCTTCATAAATTTCGTACTTGACCAAGCGTGCCTCCAGTTTTCCGTTGTACGCCTTTATTTTCCGTGATGGACGTAAACCGACATGCTTCAAAGCTTCAAGGTTGGAGGTGATCATCCATGCATCCGTGCCTGGATACTCCTGTTTCAGGGTATCTCCTATCTTGGCATAGAATTCGTCCACCTCAATGGGCAAACGCTCCCCATAGGGAGGATTGAACACCATATGCAACTTGCCTTCCACCGGTTTCTCCGTCCTGAAAAAATCCTTCCGATCTATGGTGATGTATTCCGCAAGATTGGCATTCTCCACATTTTCCTGTGCCTTTCGCACCGCTGAAGGGGCCTTGTCGTATCCAATTATCTTATGATGGAACTCCCGGATCTTCTTCAAACTGGCTTCCACAATTTTTTCATGCAGTTCTGCATCGTAATCCTTCCAATGCATAAAGGCATATGCTTCCCGATTGATGTTGGCCGGGATGTTGCAGGCAATCATGGCCGCTTCGATCAAAAAGGTACCGCTACCGCACATGGGGTCCAAAAAATCGGTGTGTCCGTCCCAAGCACTTGCCAAGAGCAGTCCGGCGGCCAATACCTCATTGATGGGCGCAATATTGGTCAAAATGCGATACCCCCTCTGGTGCAATGAATTTCCAGAACTGTCCAATGAGACCGTACAGGTATTTTCATGGATGTGGATATTGATACGCACATCGGGATCCTGTGAATCCACATTGGGACGCTGTCTTTCCACTTCCCTGAATTTGTCCACAATGGCATCCTTGCCCTTGAGGGAGACGAACATGGAATTATTGAACACTTCCGAACTCATGGTAGTATCTATGGCAAAGGTTTTATCAGCACCAAAAAATTGGGGCCAATCCAGTTCGTAAATTTTTTTGTAGAGGTCCTTTTCGTTGAAGACCCTGAACGTGCTTATGGGCTTGTACACTTTCAATGCCGTCCGAAGGCAAAGATTGGCCTTGTACATGAACCCGGTGTCCCCTTCAAATGTTACGTTCCTGACACCTTCCTCTACCCTACCAGCCCCCAAGTTCCGTAGTTCTTTGGCCAAAAGTGGCTCAAAGCCATAAAGGGTCTTGGCCATCATCTTAAAATTTCCTGCCATCCTATCTTAAAATCTTTCCGTAAAAATAGGCTATTTTTGCCCCTTCAAGCCTAGATATGGATTTTCCTTCTATCTTCATTTATTTGGCCCCCATCGTTGCCGTTTGGGCAGGATTCGCATTTGTACGGTTCACCAAGCCTTCTGATACGGCCCGCATCAAGCTTTTGTTGGCATTCAGCGGTGCCTTTTTGTTGGCGCTCACTTTTTTTGAACTGCTCCCGGAAGTGTATGAAGGCCATGATCCCAAAACCATAGCACTTTATATTTTGGGGGGCATCTTGTTGCAGATTTTTTTGGAATTCTTTTCCAAGGGAGCGGAACATGGACACTTGCACATCGATTTGAAGGAAAATAGGTTTCCCTTGCTCCTATTTCTGAGTTTGTCCATCCACGCCTTGGTAGAAGGTGTTCCCATCCATGGCAACAATTCCATTCTCTATGGCATTATCATCCACAAGGTCCCAATTGCCATAGTCCTCAGTATTTTTCTGCTAAATTCCAAAATGAAGTTGGGCACCATCCTGTTGTTCATGGCCGCCTTTTCGCTGATGACCCCTTTGGGCAGCTTTGTTTCGGCACAATCGGAATGGATGGAGAGCCACGGCCATTTGCTGACCTCCTTGGCCATTGGGGTATTTTTTCATATTTCCACCATCATCCTTTTTGAAAGTGCGCAAGGACACGCTTTCAACCTAAGGAAACTCTTGGTCATCATTCTGGGAATAGGGATTGCTTATTTTGTGTAGCTTCGGTTTTTATCAAACCAAATACCCAATAATCCCATATATCAAAAACCAATGGCTCACGGCGCCACCCAACACAAAAAAGTGCCATATCAAATGGTTAAAGGGAATCCTTTTCACCGCATAAAATAAAATGCCTATGGTATAAAAGGCCCCTCCAAATCCAAGGTAGAGCAAACCTGTGGAAGACATATGCCCCATCAAATAAGGAAGGTCAATGACAATCAACCACCCCATTACCCCATAAAGTACCAAGGAAAATACTTCAAACTTTCCCGTGAAAAATATTTTCAACACCGTTCCGAACAGGGCAATGCCCCAAACCAGATAGAACAACAACCATCCCTTTGATGGCAGCAGCACCGTAAGACACACTGGGGTATAGGTCCCGGCAATCAGGTAATAAATGCTGATATGGTCCAAGATCCGAAGCTTTTTTTTGAGTTTGGGGTCTTCCACGGCATGGTACACGGTAGAGGCCACAAACAACAATACGAGCGACAGGGAATAGGCAATGAGACTGCCTTTCAGATAGGGCGTTTGACCCAGTTCTTTTTTGAAAAGGAACACACTGCCCACCAAGGCCAGGACAATCCCGAACGCATGGGAATAGGCGTTCCACTTTTCTTCCACTAAAACAGGGTCCGTTTTGGCAACCACAACGCTTTTTTATCAAACAAATGGAGATGCCAAAAGTAGCCCACAGGGACGCTTTTGCAAAATGTTCTTTGCTATTTTAGACATTAGGGCTTGAAATACGCCACGAGCTCCGGCACGGCCTTCTTCAGTTCGTCCACCGCCAAATCACACACGGCAAAGGCTCCTGTTGGTGAAAGGTGTGTATCGTCCGCCTCCCCCACCGGAAAAATAGCGTATTCGCCCGGGAGATAGTGCAAAAACAATTGCTTGGAACGTTCCTCCCCAAAAGTGGAGACCAATTCGCGGGTGCGCTCCTCCATTTCAAGCAGAGGGACTTCCATTTCCTTTACTACTTCGCGCACTTTGTCGGGATAGACCCCGTGGGTATGGACCAACACACCGTTCTCAAATTTCCTCCGGGTGATGGATGTGGCCAAAATGGGGGTTGCCCGTTCCTTCCGCACATCGAGGACAAACTGTTTCAAGTTGGCCCTGTACTGCTCTGGTGTGGAATAACGCAGTTCTCCCTTGCTGGGGGATTCATCATTGTGCCCAAACTGGATGATGACATAATCCCCGGGTTGTACCTCGCTGAGCAATCTGTCCCAATGCCCTTCTGCCCTGAAGTCTTTGGTGGCCCGTCCATTGATGGCATAGTTCTTCACTTGGATACCTTCCACATATAAGGGCAACACTTGCCCCCAACCTTTCTCGGGGTTGTTGGGTGTATAGGGCTTGTTCGCCATGGTGGAATCCCCTGCCAAATGAATGGTAGGTGTATGCTGCGGCATCGAAAATGCCAACAGCAAAGGGATCAATACTAATAATTTCCTCATGCTTTTTTATTCAAAGGATACAGCTCCCTCTGGAACTCCTTTACCCAGTTCGGCCTGGGCTTGCAACTTCTTTTCCAATTTTACCTTCCCCGTCAATGGGCCCAAAATCCGGACAGGACTGCCCTCCTTCATTTCGTGGGAGAATGCATTTACCTCCACATTTTTGCTGTTGTATAGCGTAAGGGCACTTCCCTTGGTCGGAACAACCTTGACGTCTTTTAAAATCAGACCGTCCGTGTCCACGGCAACAATGCCTTTCTCTGCCTCCAAAAAGGCATTTTCCAAGGTAACATTTTGAAGGTTCATCTCGGGTAATCCCTGGAAATTGGCCGCAACACCCGAAGCTACCACCCGAATGTTCTTCATGTGGATGTTTTTAAAGGATGGCGTTTCTTCGGTGACAGGCACCAAGGCCTCATCACGTGCCTCATCCTCCGCACTTTGATCTTCCTCCAAAATAGGGGAATTGCCCTCATAGAACAGGTTGAAATTGATGGCGTCCGTAGGGATGTTGATCATATCGATGTTGGAAATATGGATGTTCTCCACAACGCCTCCCCTTCCTCGGGTACTTTTGAAGCGAAGTCCAATATCGGTGCCGATAAATGTGCAGTTGGAAACATGGACGTTCCTTACCCCGCCCGACATTTCGCTGCCCACCACAAAGCCTCCGTGACCGTGATAGACAATATTGTTCCTCACGATCACATTTTCCGTGGGCATGCCCCGGTCCCGCCCGTCCTTGTTCTTACCCGATTTGAAACAGATGGCATCGTCCCCCACATCAAAGGTGTTGTTGTAGATGAGTACATTTTTACAGGATTCCAGGTCTAGGCCGTCCCCATTTTGGGAGTACCATGGGTTTCTTACGTTAAGGTTACGGATGATGACATCTTCGCTCATGAGCGGATGGATGTTCCAAGCAGGTGAATTTTGGAACGTTGGGCCATCCAACAAAATACGCTTGCTCTTGACAATACTCACCATTACGGGACGAAGGAAATCCTTCATTCCCTCCAAAACCTGTCTGTCATTGGACTGGGGCACGTTAAAGTTGTCCGTGGCTATAAATCCGGAGAGGGAGGATTCAGAGGGAAACCAAATGTCTTCGGTTTCGTTAAGTACGCCTCCAGATTTGACAAGGCTCTTCCATTGGCTGGAGGTCATCTTTCCCTTTTTCACATAACGCCATGCATCCCCACTGCCATCAATGGTCCCGTTTCCTGTAATGGCGATATTCTCCACCCCGATCGCGTAGATGGGCGACATACAACGAACGGTGTTCAACCCCTCAAAGCTGGTCTCCACCAAGGGGTATTCGTCAAAATTCTTACTGAAAAGCAGCAATGCCCCATCTTCCAAGTGCAGGTTGATGTTGCTCTTGAACTGTATGGGACCCGTAAGCCACATTCCCCTTGGCACCACTACCTTTCCGCCTCCTTTCTTGGATACCTCTTCTATAGCATCGGCAAATGCGCTTGTATTGCTCTGGATGCCATCACCCACTGCGCCAAAATCTGCAATGGACACCTGATAATCCGGAAAGGAGGTCTCTTTGACCCTTGGCATATCAAACTCCACCCCTTCATACATATCGGCTGTTTCTTCCTTGGGTTGCTCGGCGATGGTCTTACCTTCTTTTTCACCGCAGGCCACAAATGATAGTGCGACCATCCCTAAAGTCATCAGTTGAAATCCAATCTTTTTCATGTGCTGTAAATTGTTCAGTTTATTGCTTTATATCATTTCAAAAAATCCTCCCTGAGAGGTGTAAATACATCAATCAATAGGCCCGCTTCGAGACATTTTACCCCATGCTCGATATTGGGCTGGGCAAAAAAACCATCACCGTCTTTCAATACTTTGGTTTGGCCATCCACAGTGACTTCAAACTGCCCACCGGCCACATAGGTGACCTGGGAATGAAAATGATGGTGCATGGCACCGATGGCCCCTTTTTCAAACTTGACCTTTACCATCATCTGCTGGGAATTGTACCCTACAAACTGTCGGGAAACCCCTCCGCCCAAATCCTCCCAGTCGGAGGCTCCATCAAAAAATAGATCTTTCTTCAATTTCATCTCAGTTGTATAGTTTTATCTCGGCCGGAACCCAGCCATTGAATATGTTTTCCAAGGTATATTTTTTCACCTCATCGGCGTTTAGTTGGTGCGACCAGTCCACCCTTGTTTTAGGGCCGGCCCCTGGCCCCTTGCTATTGGATTCGGCATAATAGGTCGTTTTTTCCTTATCCGGGAACATCTGATCCCCGGGCCAATGGTGCCATCCTTCGGGCAGTATGTGAGGTCCTAGGTCAGAATCGATGAAAACGGTTCGGGCATAAGGCCTCCACGGACGTCCGAGATATACTTTGGATACGCCTTCCTCCGCAGTCAATCGGGCATTGAGGAACACATAACCATAGGTTTGACCCTTTGGTGTGGCTGCCGCCGTAATATAGGAATCCTTTAGGCTACGGATCTCACAATCCTTGAAAACGGCCGTTGCCTCCCCAAAAATGAAATCGGTGGTCCCTGCAATGAGGCAGTTGTCATAGTACTGTCGACTGCCTTCGTTTGCCGTATAAACTGTGTCCTGGCAACCCAAAATAGTACAATCCTCGGCAATGAACCGATCACCCTCTACATGCAGTGCCACAGCCTGTCCCTTGTCGCACCAAGTGTTCTGTATGGTCAGGTTTTTGAAATGGATGTCGTCCCCTTCCACAAGAACGGTATGTGACGTAAAGGTGGATAGTTTACCGTCATCCTTGGTCATTTTCCCTGAATAATTGTTCCCACGGATGATGGTCCCGTCCCTGCTTTCCCCAATAAAGGTCAACTGATGCTTCCAGGAAGGAATCTCAATATATTCTTCATAAATCCCTTCCTTGATAAAAAACTGTACATAGGAAGGGCCAAGGTCGCGAGTGGAATTGATGGCCTCTTGGATCTGGGTGAAATCGCCACTCCCATCCTGCGCCACCACAATTTTTCGATAAGGTTCCTGGGCCTGAAGAATACATCCCAAAAGAGAACATAAAAGAAATACCTTGAACCTCATCATTTGAACACTTTTTGTAAAAATTGCACGGTATGGTCCACGGTCGGTTCAAACCATGGGTGGACCAACCAAAAGGAATGGGGGGAATTGGGGAAGGTAAGTACTTCACTGTAAATGCCCCATTCCGAATATTTTTTGATCAAATCGTCCCGACCTGCATGAAATCGGGGCTGTGCACTGTTGATGAACAGTATGGGCGGTGAGTCCGGGGCGATGAACTCCAAGGGAGAAGCATCTTCCCACACTTCCAGATTATCTGCCTTCATGCCACCCAACCAGTATCCTGCATAAGTACCTTCTTCCGCTTCGGGGTGGACAAAGGAGACTATCCCATCCACATTCACAATGGCCTTGATGTGCTTGTTCTTCATCCCGACCAAGGAGGCCAACTGTGCACCTGCAGAGGCACCCAGAATGGCTATTTTTTCGGTATCCAAAGGATATTTGGATGTGCACAGATATGTTACCGCTGCATTCAAATCCGCTATGGCGGCCGGATATTTGGCCACATCGGCCAAACGATAGTTCACTGCCATGGCCACAAAACCGTTTTCGGCCAAATGCTGTGCCATAACGCGTTGGTTTTCCTTACTGCCCGAGATCCATCCGCCTCCATGCACCAAAATCACAGCTGGTGTTTTATGGGCAATATCCTTGGGATAATAGATATCCGCCTTTAGGGACACTCCATCCACTTGATGATAGGTAAGATCCTCTTCATATACAATCTTGTCGGATTGCAATGGCTCCACAGGAACAATGTCCGGGTAGTTTTTGAGCAATTTCTGGTAGGTGGCGGCTATGGTATAGGGAGTGGCATTGGGCCTTTCCACTTGGGCCGATACAACTCCACCGAGCAGTAAACAGAGCATCGTGATATGTGTGGGCAATAATTTGATCACTTCAATTGCTTTAGGGCATCAAATACCAGTTGCGCCACCGCCTTTGCCCCTTCGGGCTGAAAGTGGGTATTGTCCTCCTGCCCATCGGGATAGGCTTCATAGACCCCAGCGGGCAAGTTCATAAAATAGGTTTCGGACACATAATCTTTTCCCTTTGAAGAGAAAAAGTCCATGGACAATTGGTTCAGGTCGATCAGCGTAACGTCCATTTCCGCTGCAACTTCTTTGGCCGCTTGGGGATATTCACCGTGCACATTTTCCAGTTTACCTTCTTTCCAAGGGTAATTTCTGGCCACTGGGGTCAATATGATGGGTCTGGCATTCTTCTGCAGTGTCTGTGTCACGAACAACCGGAGAAATTCCTTATAGCCCTCAATGTCCACAAAACGTTCGGTCTTGTTCTCAGCAGCATCGTTGTGCCCAAATTGCATGATCACCAAATCACCGGGCCGGAGCGCCTCATAGACCGAACGCCAACGGCCTTCCTGAAAAAAAGTACGGGTGCTCCTGCCTCCCCTGGCCCTATCTTCCACACGGACCGAATCGGACTGGAACAAAGATCTCACGGCATCCAAACTGTCCTTGACAAAAAAGGATTGGAATCCCTGGCCCCAACCCGCTACTGGATAACGGGTCTTCATATAGTCTTTTCCCGGATCATAATCGCCCGTGTAATCGGCCATGGTAGAATCACCGATCAAATACAGTGTCGTTACCTTCTCTTGGGGTTGACTTGCCCAAAACAACAACACAGACAAAACTGCTAAAATTCCTTTCATGCTCTTTTTATTCTGTAATCCTAAAATAATCCACATCAACATAGCCACCATATTTGGTGGCTGCCTCACTGACACTGAAAACCCCCACCTTAGCACCTACCCATTGCCCGGGCTGCGCCTTGAAGGGCTTTCCTATTTTGGTGTATTTTTTTCCATTTGTGCTATAACTGAACTGACACATCGCATCGGGTCCCGTGACCTCGACCTGAAGATACACTTCGTTGGTCTTTACACGAGTTTCCTCGTTGGTTTCTTCGGGAAGGTTCTTTTTGGCCTGGATGGACTGGGTCTGCTTTAAGACATACCCCTCTGCATCGTGGGTGAGCGTGAGGGTGGCGTAATCCAGACCGAATAGCATCAATCCTGCACTTTTACCAACTTCTGCTTCTTCTGGTACCAATTTGATCTTGGTCGTTGCCTTAAAACTGGGTGCAGGAAACTTTTGCAACAACAATGCCGGCATGTTCCAGAGGTTGTTGTCCGCTTCTTTCTTCTTTACGGTGAACAAACGCAAAAACCCTCTGTCCTTGATCAAGGAATACCAAGTGACCTGTGGGTTTGCCTGCCATTGCCATTGCAATCCTATATGGTCTGAATTGAATTCATCGGACTCCGCCGGAGCGATGATCGGATGGCCAGCAACCGGTTTTTTAAATGCCTGGACAGGTTCCCCGATGCCATTTCCATCCAAGTCCTTGCCCATAAAGGGCCAATCATTTTTCCAATCTACAGGTTGAAGGTGTACGATACGCCCGTAGGCATCCACATCTTGAAAATGGATAAACCAATCGGTGCCATCGGCAGTGTCCACCCACCCTCCTTGATGCGGGCCATTAACTTGGGTAGACCCTTGTTCCAATACAATCTTTTCTTCATAGGGACCATAGATGTCCTTCGAACGCAAGATCAATTGCCAACCTGTGGCCACTCCGCCTGCCGGTGCAAAAATGTAGTAGTAGCCATTCCTTTTATAGAATTTTGGGCCTTCCACTGTTGGATGGGCATCATGACCGTCAAAGACCACGGTCCCTTTATCGAGTACCTTTGTCCCTTCGGGGTTCATCTTGTTGATGGCCAAAATGCTCTTCACCGCTGCACGGCTCCCTGCATAGGCATGGACCAGATAGGCATTTCCATCTTCGTCCCAAATAGGACTGGGGTCGATAAGCCCTTTTCCTTCCATGACCAGAACGGGTGGCTCCCATTCGCCATAAGGGTCCTTGGTCTTTACCATGTAGATCCCAAAATCGGGGTCGCCCCAATAGATATAAAATTCATTGTTGTGGTGACGAAGGCTCGGCGCCCATATCCCATTGCCGTGTTGCGGTACATTGAACACATCTGCAGGAACGATTTCCTGAACGGCGTGGTTGATCAGTTTCCAGTTCACCAAATCCTTGGAATGCAGAACGGGCAGTCCCGGTACTGCCGTGAAGCTGGAAGCGGTCATGTAGTAATCGTTCCCTACCCGGATCACATCCGGATCGGAATAATCCGCATATAAAATCGGGTTTTGGTAGGTTCCATCTCCTTGATCGGAAACCCAAACCTGGGAAAAACCCCATGTTACCCAAAGGAGGGTCAGCAATGGGACTACTTGTAACGCTTTTTTCTTCATTGCAAGATCAACTGTTCTTTGCACCACAATTGTGATGGTCTATTTATCCAACTCCAAGGCCGCCATGATAAAAGGCCCTACCCCTTTGGGGTCGTTGGGACGAATGAGTTCGTTCACATAATACTCGTACGAACCGTCACGGTATGGATTTCCACCCAATCCGGCAACCCCGCAAATTTGGTTGAGACTTACGATACCCTTGTCGTCCTTTGTACCGAACTCCTTGACCATGGCATCAAAACTTTCGTTGGCCACGGTCTTGTATTTTTTGGGCAGATGGCCTTGATTGGCCCCCTTCGCCAAGGTATAGACAAACATTGCCGAAGCGGAGGCCTCCAAATAGTTTCCTTCTTCTCCTCCTTTATCGAGTACTTGGTACCACAGTCCCGTCTTGGGATCCTTGACCTTATCGATCGCTTCCGCATATTGGTTCAAGTAATTGACCAGCCTTTGGTGTCCCGGATGCTCCTTGGGGAAAAAATCCAGTACATCCACCAGAGCCATTCCGTACCATCCCATGGCACGTCCCCAAAAATGGGGCGACAATCCGGTCTCTTTGTCCGCCCATGCCTGCTCTTTGCTCTCGTCCCAACCATGGTACAGGAGACCTGTATCCGGGTCTTTGGAGTTTTGTTGGATCAGGTCGAACTGCAATACAATATCATCATATGCCTTTTGGGCCGTTTCCCCTTCATCAAATCGTTGGGTGTACTGCGCATAGAAAGGTTCGCCCATGTAAAGTCCATCCAGCCACATTTGATAGGGATAGACTTTTTTATGCCAAAAGCCTCCTTTGGAATTGCGGGGCTGTCCCTTGAGTTGTTCCCTCAACTGATGAATGACCTTGAGGTATCTTTCATCCTTTGTTTCATCATATAGGCCAAAAAGGGCACTGCCCGGTTTTACGCGGTCAATATTGTAAACGTCCATCTTGTAGGTCTTCACATGGGCACTGTCATCGATCATCAGGTCGTACCAATCCTTGATGTATGCATCGTATTTAGGATCGGGATATTCGGCTTTTACCCGCTGACAGGCCAAAAGCATGAGCCCGTGTGTGTATTCCCACTTGTGCTTGTCCACAAAATCGAGTGTCCATGCCTCTGGATTTCGTTCCATTTCGGACAACATCATCCGTTCCGACCATTTCAGGTTCTCGGGCACGGTCAATGTCATCTCTTCGGAGGATTCTTCTTTTTTTGGGCTTTCCTTACAGCTCAAGGGTGCCATCAACAAGAAGAGTACTCCGATTGTTCCGAACAGTTGTCTCATTATTCCAAGGTTCCTTTTTGGTCCAACTGCTGCAACTTGGCATCCAAATCCTTGAAAAAATCGGCTTCGTTGGTGATCCCATCCAATTCTTGCTCCCAAGCAGCCAAGAAATAGTAAGTGACCCCGTTGGTCGTTGGTTTGAAAACCACCAAATGGTCGTCAGAACCTTCTAGCTGTTGTTCCAATTCGTCCATTTTATAAAATACGGCCATTCCCAATAGATCGGTATCGTTCACCAAGGTCTGGTTTCCATAGGTGGCGATATAGCCCCACTTGCCATCTGTGCTGGTCTTAGACTTGACGGGTATGTGGTCAAACTTCACAATTCCTGTAGAGAGCCCAGAAAATTCAGTGGAAGGTTTCAATTCTACTTTGGTGAACCTATCCTCTGGATAGATTGACAATAATGCTTTCAAATCTGTGGTGATATCCGCCGCTTCCCAGCCTGTGTAGTCAATGGTCACGGTGGCCACACCTTCTGCATTGGCCACCGAGGATGCAGTGGTGCCTACTTTCTGAAAATGCACTATGGAATCATTTACGAACCGTCCGTAACCTCCAATTCCCATGGATTTTCCTGCTTTGAGGATGTCCTGTCCCCAGTAGCTCATTTCGTGGTAGTCGTCAAAACCATCTTGACCCACATAAGGCAACACCAAGGAATCCACTTTTTTACCATAGATATCGATAGCGTTTCGCCAATCCAAATAAAGACGGTAGCCCACATTTTTGTTCTCCCACCCCGGTCCTTCATACCGAATGTACCAGGAATGGTCGGTATGCTCTTCGGGGACGGTCATCTTTTCCACATTTTTGAAGGTACCGCCTATGTATTCTTTATGGTCTCTTGGACCATCTTCCCAAGTTCCTCCTTCTTTGATGGAAATTTCAGCATAGGGAGCGGCCACGGCCACTTCCACAACTTCTGGTTCCTTTTCAGCCTCCTTTTTTTCTTGTTTGCAGGCCGTAAGCCCCAATAGAACGATTCCTGATAGTGTTAAAATGTGTCTCATCTTTTTTTGAAATAATCGGTTATCCATATTTAAATTTTTGGGTTCCAATCATCGGTCCCCTTCAAAATAGCTTCCGTTGTATAGTTCTCGGCCTCCTGCTTGGTCAACTGCTTGGCCCATCCTACGCGCGATTTATTGTTCGCTCCAGGTCCCGTGGAGCCATACTCTGCATAAAAAGTGGTCTGCTCCGCTTGGGGCTTGTTCCAGTTATGCCATCCTTCGGGCTTGATATGCTTGTCCATATAGCAATTGATGAACACCGTTTGGGCATGGTCCCGCCAAGGTCTTCCCAAAAAAAAGGTGTTCGCCGCTGCACTCCCGGTCAAGCGACAGTTGATAAAGACCAATCCGTGGCTTCTATCTTTCTCCGTGGATGCTGCGGTGAGGTAGCCTTGGTCTTTGGCAAAGATCTCGCAGTCCTCAAAAACGGCAGTTGCCCAACCAAAGATAAAGTCCACTGTCCCTTCAATATAACAGTTTTTGTAGAATTGGCGTGTACCATCTCCTTGCACATAGAGGGTGTCCTGATACCCGAGAAACCTACAGCCTTCGAAGATTGCCCTGTCCGCCGATACGCGCACCGCAACGGCCTGACCCACGACTCTTCCATCTCCCGCATCGTTCTGAAAGGTGATGTTCTTGGCCCTGAAACCGGCACCGAACACAAAAAAGGATGAAGACCCCGTGGTCCCGACTTCTTCGCCAAAACTGTTGAGCGTGCGGGCAGAATCATTATAAGTCAAAATAGTGCCTGTGGACGATTCCCCCACAAATGTGACATTGGTCTTGGTCGAGGGCAGGGTCAATTTTTCACGATAGACCCCATTCCTTATAAAAATCCGTGTTTCGGCTTTCCGAAAATCAGGAACGGCGTCAATGGCCTCTTGAACCGAACCATAGTCCCCAGTACCATCTTGGGCCACTACAAAATGGTAGCGTTCCCCATTCATCAACGAGGTGTATTGTTGCTCCTCCACCAAACTATTGATATACACCTCCAGATTGGTGTACTCTTTACCCAAATTGAAGCCCATGGAATCGTCCTTAGCCAGATCCAGTCCCTTTGCCCTTTCCCAAGCATCGGGCATGCCATCTTGGTCAGCATCCTTAGGGGCTTCGCCGGATTTAAGCTCTGGCCATCCGCCCACCTGCTCTTGGGAATCTATGATTCCGTTTCCTACCGATGTGGTTCCGCTTCGCACATCGCTAACAATCCGTTGATCCACGGCATCACGTTGGAGGCTGGCCCCAGCCGATCTCAACACGGAAAGATAAGCCTCTTGGGCAGATTGTGTCCTAATATTCCCATTTACGGGAATGGCTTTTTCAAGCTTGGTGGATTTCGGATCATCACACTGCACGCCACCACTCCAGTTGTCCTTTGAAATCTTGGGAAATCCTTCCATATGGTTGCCATCCACATAAAACTTACCGTAGGGCTCTGAAGGATTTACAATCCTGTCTTTGGTTGACTTTGACGTAGCCGGACCAGATTTGAAATAATTGTTCACCACATTATAAGTGCCCTTCTCTCCTCCATAAATGCTGTTGCCTCCCCAATTGTAAATGACATTGTTTCGGAAATCGACAAACTCATCGGGCAAATTGACCGTGGTCGACGAACCACTGAACCTTGGATTCCTGCTATTGTTGGAAGCGATAAGGTTATGATGGAAAGAAACCTGGGCTCCTCCCCAAATGCCTCCATAGCCATGATCCCCTTTCTGGTGTACGGAACGGTTCAAAGCTTCTGACACGATACACCATTGCATCGTAAAATTATGGTTTCTATAAAAAGAAGCTACCTCATCCGTTGCCCAGCTCATGGTGCAATGGTCCAAAATGACATTCTTGATATCCCTTCCACCAATGGCGTCAGCCTCTTGATTGTTGCTATCCCCCATTCGAAACCTCATGTAACGGATGATGACATTGTCCGCCTTGATGGAAACCGGATAACCGGCCAATGTGATGCCTCCGCCTGGTGCCGTTTGCCCGGCAATGGTAAGGTCTCCCCGGTTGATATCCAATGAAGATTCCAGATAGATGGTACCCGATATGGCAAACACAATGGTGCGCGGACCATGCTTTACAATCCCTTTTCTGAGGCTACCCTCTCCTGAATCGTTCAAATTGGTCACAATGTACACCTCTCCACCACGTCCTCCCGAAGCGTGTCTACCAAAACCCTCTGCAGATGGAAAGGCCAAGGCTTCGCCCTCGGATTGTGATAAACCCCAAAAAGGCACACACATCATAAAAATGGCGGCCATAAAAAAGGACATTGGGCCGTTCGGCCCTATTCCTATGTTCCTATTTTCAATCATTCATAAAATTTATGGGCCATTGCCCAAACAAAAACAATAGGGCGGGCTCGAATCATGGCCTTACCCGCCCTATATCATTAAAACAAACTATGTCCTACACTATTGGAGCCAGCGTGGGTCTCCAATTCCTTCATCGATCAATGCTTGGTTGGTTACGGTATAATCCCCATTTGCCGCATCGACAAAGCCAGGGTCCAAAGTGGTAAAGTTCGCTGATGTATCATAACGATCTCGTGTTGAATCATAAAAACTGGGTGCATTAAAATAGTTATTGTTGGCAAATGTTATATCATCATCAGTAGAAGCTTGATTGGAATAATAAGCGTTCGTTTCTGCAAAAAGATTGTTGGTCACCGTAATATCGTTGTCATCAAAACGAATGTACACAATCCTGTCTTCGGTATTGGAAACCCCTACAAACGTACAATGATCGATAAGCACTGTTGCCGTGACACCTATTCCGTTGGTGTCTCCAGCTCCATCCATTCGGATAAAGTCCCGACCATTTGGAGCATCTATGAATGTACTGTTGGTCACTTCAACATTGTGCACATCACCACTCCTAAAGTCAATAAAATCCCCTCCCCCCAATGTTGCGTTGGATGCAATGGTGTTATCCACGATGAAATTGCCCAAAATGGCACCTGCGGTGCTGCCATAGATCAATTGGCGACCAAAATCATGGATGTTACAACCTCTTATCTGTACTGAATTGTAATTCCCAGCAATCTCCATTGTCACTAGGGTGAATAGGTCTACAGTTCCTACAAGCTCTAAATCCACCAACTGAAGGTCTTGCAATCCTGGAGCCATGCTGAAGGATACACTTAAGACTGGCTTGTCATAGGGATAAAGACCCTGTATGGTTATGGATTTGTCAATGACGATATTACCCACAAAAGCTTCGTAAACGCCAGGGGCCAATACCAGTACATCACCGTCAACCGCATTTGCAATGACTACGCTCAAATCTTCTTCTGGCTGCACCAGAGTGGCGTCACCTATGTCGATGAGTGTTGTGAAAATCGATGTTCCACGCACGGTACCATTGTTATAGAGCACCACGGTATATTCCGTCTCCCCTGTCAATCCTGAGATCGTTGCCATACCCACTGAGGCTTCCTCTGGGGTTATGGGACGTTCCACATTTCCTGGATTGATCAACAGATGGGTTACGGCACTTCCTTCTGGCCACCTTAATGTGGCTGCTGTTGCTTGGATATCACCATCCTCACTGGGCAAGAATATCTGTTCAGGATCTGTTTGAATGGATACCGATACCCATTTGGAATCCTGCTTGCCTTCTGCTATCCCTTTCACCCGAGCGGAATAAAGGGTCTCCCCATCAAACTGCTCCTGGATCGGAAGGTCTTCGGGCGCTACTTCCACCGTACGGATGATATTATCGAATCCGGCACCTTCCGCAAATTCCACAATATAGCTATCTGTATCCTGTCGCACATACCAGCTCAATTCTATAGTGGTCATGTTACGTATCCTTGCCGTGAGGTCCGTTGGTGCGAACACCCGGTTCACATCGAGTTCCTCTATGACTTCCCCTTCCTTGGAGTTACAGCCCACGGATAGGACCGCCAAAAGGGCCATGGCGAATATTGTTCTTATATATCTGAATGTTTTCATTTTTCTGATGTTTTGTGGATGACCATTAATAGCCATAATCGTTAACCAATTGTCCGTTGCTACCATCTATGAACACCTGCCAGATGGGCCAGAATTGGCGTGCATCTGGATCTACGCCCGGTTTGTAGAGCGCATCGATCTTATCCGCATTGAAAACATCCCAGGCCTGGGCACTATACTCAGGTCCCGGTGCACCTTCTTCACCCCTGTTCAAACCAAAGATTTCCAAGGATTCGTTGTCCGCTTCGTTGATCCTCCAATACAAAGTTGAGGGTACATTGGCATAGTCACCTGCCCTGGAGACCAAATCGTTCAGTTCCGTTTTGGTTTCATCAAGCTTGTCACCCAACATATTCCAACGGATGAGGGCCTGCTTACGGACCATTTCTCCCGCAAATTCCAATTTGTGCTCTTCCACGATGGCATTGAACATTGTTGCTTCGCTGGCTTGGGCCGCAGACAGATATGCGTCCACTTCCTGGGCATGGTCTGCAGGGTCGAAGGCACGCTCGCGCAGTTCACGCAAATAAGGCACCGCAGCACCGGGGCCATTCAGTTCATTGGCGGCTTCAGCAGCCATGAGCAACACTTCGGCATAACGCATGTAGACCCAGTTCAACCCATCATCATTGGAAGACGTCACATAACGGGTCATCCATTCGTAACGGTACTTTCCAAAGTTCCACAGGTCCAAACTAAGGAGTTGCTGTTGGGCAAAACCGTCAGTATTGGCTTGTGCATATTCATAAGGAACACAAGTCACATCCCTTCGTTGGTCAGCTTCGGAGTAATCGTAGAACAAACTGGGAACTGGACCAATGGTACCTCCCCTGGCTTGTCCGGTATGCTGATCCACACTTCTGTGTCGCACCCCAAATGTAAAGGCCACACGACCCCTACCAGATGCAAAGGGCAACTCCCAAAGGGATTCACCTCCGGCGGAAACATTCTCTTGGCATACTTTTCTCCAAAAATCTTCAAAGGTGGTCTCCAGACGGGCCGTACCACTTTGTATAACATCCCTGCATTCCTGCAATGCAATGGTGTACATGGCGTTTCTGGATAATTCGGGATCATTGCTCAAACGGATTCCATCAGGATATTGCTGATATCCACCGGCTATCAGGGCTATTTTTGCGCGAAGTCCTTTTACAAAAGCCTTGTTCACCCGCTCCACACTTGATGTAAGGGACGATTGGTTGGGCCATGCCACCAATTCTGCCGCTTCCTCAAGGTCCATCAAAAGCTGCTTATATATGACATCCCTACTGGATTTTGGGATGTAAAGAGTTTCTGAGGATATGGGCTCAAAACGAGCAGGAACATCTCCCCACGCCTTGGTCAAATCTGCATAGACTATGGCCCTCAATGTAAGGGCTTCCCCCAAATGTTGTCCCATCTCGGTTCCCGGCATGGGATCTCCATATTCACGGATGCCACGGATGACGATGTTTGCCCGTTCAATACTGGCATACATCTGCGCCCAAGCATTGTTCTCCGTATTCATTTGGGAATTGCCCGGTTTTGCGTCGTAGTTGATCAAATCATATTGGTCACTTGTTGTATAATTGTGCCCATTGTTATGCCACTCCACATCAGTGTTCATTCCGTACCAAGGAATAAAACGGCCGCGATAGGAGTTGGTCTGTCCAAAAGGTATCTTGATACCATCCACTGCACCCATGGTAAGTCCGGGTGTGGAAAATATAACGGATTCATCGAGGGTGGACTGTGCCGGTGCATCAACTTCACAAGAAGCCAGCATTCCCATAACCACAACACCCATCAAATAGAATATTCTTTTCATTTCTTTGATTTTTTTGATTAAAAGTTAAGGTTTACACCGAGTACGAACTGACGGCTTCTTGGGTATGGTGAAAAATCCACACCGGGTGTCAGTGGTGTTCTCCTTCTTGTGGATACTTCTGGGTCAAGTCCTGAATATTTGGTCCAAAGCGCAACATTGTAACCTGTTGTATAGATACGGAACCTAGTAAATCCAATCTTCTTGACCACATCATCTGGCAATGAGTATCCCAACGTGAGGGTGTTCAATCTTAAAAAAGAGCCGTCTTCCACTGCCCAGTCACTGAACACATAGTTGTTCATGTAGGGTGACCACATCGTGGTACTGGCATTCAACGCTTCCAACTGGGAAGGGTCTGTTACCACTGTCCCTGTTGCTGGATCAATATTGGTCCATCTGTTTCCCAAGGCCATTTCCGAACCTAGGTTACGGTACTGACTGTTCCTGTTGGCGGTGGTGTATTCAATCTTATTGGCATTGTACACATCATTTCCATAGCTATAGTTGAAGGCAGCTGTAAGGTCAAACCCATAGGCATAACCATTGAGCACAAATCCCCCTGTATGTTTTGGCAGAGCCCTGCCAATGATATCCATGTCCGCATCAGTGACCAACCCATCACCGTCAATGTCCTTGAACTTCATGCTACCGGGCATCGGTGTGTTTCCCAATACTGCAGAGGCATCGGCCACTCCTTCCCTAAGCACATAGCCTCCGTCCACAAAATCAAAATCGGACACTTCGTAACGACCATCGTGCAGGTAACCTTGCATAATCCCGATGGGTTCCCCTTCCATGATCAAAAATTCGTTATGGATGTCGGAAGAAGCCCAATTGGTACGCTCACTAAAGGCTTCCATGATACCCAATGAGGTCACTTTGTTGTCGTTCTTGCTAAAATTGAGCGAAAGGTTCAACCCATAATCCTCTTTTTCGATGACCGCTATGTTCAAGCTGGCCTCTATACCTTGGTTCTGGGTCTCTCCCATGTTGCGGTATTGGTAATCATAACCCGTACCGGGCACTGGGAACCTCATCAACAAGTCCTCTGTATTGTTCCTATATACTTCGAACGACCCGCTCAGGCGATTGTTAAAGAGTCCAAAATCCAGACCGATGTTTCTTGTGATGGTGGTCTCCCACTTTAGTTCGGGGTTCGCCAATATGGTGGAAGCTGCCCAAAAACTGTCCACCCCGTTGATCCAAGTGGAGTTGTTGGACACGAAGTTTTGTACGGTCTGCCCAACGGGAATGTTTTCATTTCCAGCCTGTCCATAACTTACACGGAGTTTAAGGGCATCCAACCAATCGGTGTCCTTCAAAAATCCTTCTTCTGAAACTTTCCAAGCTACTGCCGCAGAAGGGAAATAGCCCCAGCGGTTGTCCCCCAAGAATTTACTGGAACCATCCGCCCTAAAGGTAGCCGTGAACAAATACTTATCGAATAGGTCATAGTTCACACGTCCAAAAAAGGACAATAGTTTTTCATCTGGGCTGTAAAAATTATCCACAGATTGGGGAGTTCCCTGCGTGGTCAACTTTCTGGCCTGGTCAAAATCAAAAAAGCGGGGAAGTCCGTGCACCACTTGGGTCACTTGGTTGCGCTCATAAAGGATATACTCTTGCCCCAATAAAACCTTCAGCCTATGATCATCATTGAGGTATTTTCCCAAATCGATGTCAAGGGTATTTGCCGTACGGAACCTATTGTCCTTCCGATCACTCATGATGATGGCCGGCAAGCCTTGGTTCTCTGCCGCGGGGGCATTGTTCGCATAGTAGGTCTGGCGACCATAGAACCGGTAATCCAAATAGCTGTAATTGTCCAGACCCAAATCGGCCTTAAATTTTACATTATCAAAAATTTTCCAACCAAAACTGCCCAACATGTTGTAGTTCTGTCTTTTTTGCAAACGATCGTTATCCGCCGTGGCTACAAAGGGGTCTATCAGTGCAGTGGATGAATACTCCTCGGTGTCAGTAGTAGTGATTCCAGCCAAAGGAATGGGTGTGTATCCCACCGAATGTCTGAGTCTGGCATCTGCTGAGGATGATTCATTTTGTTCGTTGGCCCCTCCTCCTTCAATCTCGGTATCGGAATAACGTATGGTAAAGGATAGGTCAATTTTATCATTCACCTTGTTGTTCAGTTTCAACGCCAAGTTGTTACGAATGAATTCAGACCCGACTTGGATCGCCTTTTCATCAAAACGGGCATAGTTGAAATTGTAATTGAACTTTTCCGTCCCTCCCCTTACACCAAAATCTTGGCTGTGGATCTCTCCGGTCCGTCCATAAATCTGCTTTTGCCAGTTATTGCCTTCCAACCCATTGTACTGGTCGATGTCCGAATAACCTCCAAAAATATTCTCGTAGGAGGATAGGTCCTCAGCATTGCGGAGCATTGCATATTCGTATTGCCAGGCCACAAAATCAGCAGGGTCCAATACATCGATAGTATTGGCGATCTGTTTCATCCCGTAAAACGAGTTGATGGATACGGCAACTTTTCCGTCCCTTCCGCTTTTGGTGGTGATAATGACTACCCCATTGGCACCACGCGAACCATAAATAGCTGTCGAAGATGCATCTTTCAACACAGTGATGTTCTCAATATCCGATGGAGAAATGTCATTGATGCTGTTCACCGGGAAACCATCCACGATCAACAATGGGGAGCTGTCCTGTGTAATGGAACCACCTCCTCGCACACGGATGTTGACTTCTGCATCGGGCGAACCTTCGGTGGATACGATCTGAACCCCGGCCAAACGCCCGGTCATGGCCTCGGCCGCGGTGGCAACGGGCACATTTTTAAGATCGGTCCCCGAAACGGTCACCACCGAACCTGTCAAATCCGACTTACGGGCAGTACCATAACCAATAACCACCACTTCGTCCAATTCGGATGTGGATTCCGTCAGTGTAATATTCATGGTGGAATTGTTCCCCACCGTGCGTGTTTCGGTGGCAAAGCCCAAATAAACGAACTCCAATACGCTTTGCTCCCCCGCAACGGAAATTTCATAATTACCATCAAAATCGGTGGCAACTCCATTGGTGGTACCCTTTTCCACAACGGCAACTCCAGCCAAAGGCATTCCATTGGCATCGCTCACCGTTCCCTTTACCACATATTGCTGTGTAGCGGGAAACAGCATTTTGCCCAGTACTGCATGGGTGTCGCTCTTGGCATTGAAGCCCAGCATGGGCAAAAAAGCCAAAAGATGCCCCATCAGCACCAAGAGTACTTTCTTCCTTAAAAAGAATGTTTTTTTCATAAAGTTGTTTTTGAGTTAATTTTCTGCACAGGTCGCCTTCCAGAAGGCATTCAATGTTTGTTAGTTGTAACTTTTTGTAATCGATTGCACCAAATTATATATTAATTCTGAAATTGCAAAAATTTAAGTGAGAAATTTAGAGATTTAGTAAATAAAGGAACCTATTATTACTGCTTTCACACATAAAAAACCCTATATTATCAACTATTTCTCGGCCAATACCCTAAAAAAGCCTACATGTATTGGGAATTTGTTATATTTTAGAAATATTTTCAATCGATTACATAAATTTGTCTGGAAAACCACCGCGTTATGGCAAAGAATGAAAAGGTTACCATTTACGACATTTCAAAAAAGTTGAACATTAGCGCGGCTACGGTGTCTCGGGCTTTGAACAACAATCCCAAAATAAGTGAGAAGACAAGGGAACTTGTCATGAAAACGGCCCAAGAGCTCAACTATAAGCAAAACAGGTTGGCCTTGGCCCTTAAAAGTGGGAAAACGAACAGCATTGGGGTCATTGTGCCCTATATCAACCGGAATTTCTTTTCTGCTGTGATCGATGGCATTGAGAAACAACTTACGCCACATGGCTACAATGTGATCATATGCCAATCCCATGAAGATGCCATAAACGAGGCCAATCATATCACTGCGCTGTTGAACACCCAGGTAGACGGTATCTTCATGTCGGTTTCAAAGACCACCCACGACACTGTACATATTGAGAAAATCCTAGAAAACAACACCCCGTTGATCTTCTTTGACCGTAAAAAGGATATACCCGGTGTAAGCTCGGTCACCATTGACGATTTCAGGGGAGGCTATATGGCCACGGAGCACCTTATCCAACAAGGAGCAAATAGGGTGGCGCATTTTTGTGGTGATTTGAACCTCGAGATCTATAGAAACAGGCACAATGGTTTTTTGAAGGCCCTGGAGGATTATAACATACCCATCAACAAAAACCTTATCATACATACAAATAGTAGAATTGAGGCCGGTGCCGAGGCTGTGGCCAAACTTTGGGCCAAGAAGAACAGGCCCGATGCCATTTTCTCATCCAGTGACTATGCTGCGTTGGGCGCTATCCAAGAACTACGCAAACTTAACGTGAAGATTCCCGAAGAGGTAGGTGTGATCGGTTTCAGTAACGAACCTTTTACCAAATACATGGAACTTCCAATGTCTTCCATCGACCAAACCCCTGTCACCATGGGCGAAATTGCCGCTCAGGTGTTCTTAGAGCAGATCAACAACAAGCAACATGTACTTTCTGTGGAGAAAAGGGTGGTCCTAGCCCCCGAACTTGTCATCAGGAAATCGTCCAATAAAGCAAAGAGTCTTAAAGGGACACTCCCCGTTTCCACGGAATAAAATCGTTCTGGTTGAGTAACATGGCCTTGGATTTTATTTCCCCAGAGGCCACTTTGATAATGTATTCCAACATTTCCTCCCCCATTTCCTCAATGGTCTTTTCTCCTTTGATCACAGGCCCTGCATCCACATCAATGATGTCGGACATCTTGGCGGCCAGTTCACTGTTCGAGGATACTTTGATCACTGGAGTGATTGGATTTCCGGTAGGGGTGCCCAATCCAGTGGTGAACACGATCATATTGGCCCCTGAACCTGCCATGGCAGTGGTGCTCTCCACATCGTTCCCAGGCGTGCAGAGTAGGTTAAGCCCTGGTTTGGTCACATATTCCCCATAATCCAACACTGAGGTCACAGGTGAGGTACCTCCTTTTTTGGCGGCCCCGGCAGATTTCATGGCGTCCGTGATTAGGCCGTCCTTGATATTTCCGGGCGATGGGTTCATATCGAAACCTGAACCTGCATCCACTACCGATTTCTCATAGTCCCGCATCAGTTCCAGAAAACGGGACGCATCCGCGTCGTCCACACAGCGGTTTACCAGCTCCTGCTCCACACCGCACAATTCGGGGAATTCGGAAAGAATGGGTGAACCTCCCACCGCCGATAAAATGTCCGATGCATATCCCAAGGCCGGGTTTGCGGATATTCCAGAAAAACCATCGGACCCACCACATTCCAATCCCAATTTGATCTTGGACAACGGCGCAGGCTGTCTTTGGATTTGATCGGCTTTTTTTATGGCCTCAAAAGAATCCTTGATGATGGTGGAAAGCATTTCTTCCACCGTTCCCATCTTTTGTTGCTCATAAATGAGCACTGGTTTTTGAAAATCGGGGTTGATGGCCTCCAATGCCTTTTTGAAAAAATCTATCTGTAGGTTTTGGCACCCAAGGCTCAAGACAGTGGCGCCGGCCACGTTGGGGTTGTTCACATAACCCGCCAACAGCTTGGCCAGCAATTGCGAATCTTGGCGGATACCGCCACAGCCCCCTTGATGGGTAATGAACTTTACTTCAATATTGTTGAAAAAACCTTCCTGTTCCTCTTCTTCCGCTGGGTCCGAACCCGAAGTCGGCTTCAATAGGTTCCGAAGCATCAACTGGTGCTTGGTCGGCCTGTGATAGGCCAATTCCTTTTCGAAAACCTCTTTCAACACCTCAATATTCCTATTCTCACAGAAAACCAAAGGAAAGAACAACCATACATTGGCGGTCCCCACCTGTCCGTCTGGGCGGTGGTATCCCATAAAGGTACGGTCCTTCCAAGCGGATATATCTGGAGAGGTCCATGATGTGGTCTCGGTTTTTCCCGTGGTCACATGGCTTTGGTGCTTTACATTATCAGTGGTCAGCAATCCGCCTTTTTTGATGGGCTTTACCGCTTTTCCAACGAGAACGCCATACATATAAACGGCATCGCCCACACTGAGGTCGTCCAGTGCAATCTTGTGCTTTGCCTTTGTTTTTTCCAAAAATGTAATGGGCCTTTCTTCAAAAACCACTTCCGAGCCAGCAGAAAAATCCACCAATGCAATGGCGATGTTGTCCGCTGGATGTATTTTGATCAAAGTCTTCATAAGTTCATAGCTTTTTTGGCATTTTGACGGTTACCCGACTACTTTGCTGTCTTCTGAAAATTTGTTCAATCCTTCGGCTATTCCGAAGGCATCTATGCATTCCAGTGCCTTTGCCACATGTTGGGACAATCCTGGGACTAGGGTCAAATCTTCATCCCAAAAAGCCAAGTGTGAAAGTGTCCTTTCTGAAATGGCTGCATAATCGTTGGTGCCCCACAAGGTCTTGAAGAAGTCCACCACTTGGGCATCATCTTGAACCGGGAGTGTCGTTCCTTTCCAGTCCCCTTTGTAAAAACGGATCAGGCAGGCGAACGAAAAGGTCAAGTGCAACGGCAACTTGCCAAATTTATCTTGATAATCCAACAGACTGGGCAATACCCTTACCTTGAACTTGGAAATCGAATTCAATGCGATACTTGACAATAGGTGTTTGATGAAGGGGTTCCTGAAACGATCAAAGACTTCCTCCGCAAAATCATCCACTTCGGCCTGTGGCAAGGGTAAAATTTGATTGATTTCCTCAAAAACCGCTTGTCTCAAAAACGCACTGGTCACTGCATCGTCCATGGTTTCCTTCACCGTGGTGTTGCCATACATGATGGACAATGGCACCACTGCTGTGTGTGCGCCGTTCAGTATCCTTACTTTTCGGGTACGGTAGGGCTGCATGTCCTTTACCACCAACACATTCTCATCAATTTTATGGAAAGGGATTTTCTCCAAAAGTCTATCGTCCCCTTCAATGACCCATAACAGGAATATTTCAGCAGCTACGATCAGTTTGTCCTTGTATTCCAATCGGTCCTCATAGGAGGCCAGATCGTCCTTGGGATAACCAGGCACGATCCTATCCACCAAGGTATTATGGAAATGGTTATGGTTTTCTATCCAAGCTATAAATTCTTGGCCCAAATCCCAATCCTTGGCATACTGGAGAACCATTTCCTTGAGCGTATCCGCATTATGGTTGATCAACTCACAGGGAATTACCGTAAGTCCTTTGTCTTCTGCTCCATTAAAGTGTACATACCGCTTGTGCAACAATGCGGTGACCTTTCCGGGAAAGCTGCTGGGGCATGAAGCATACCCTTTGTCTTCAGGATTGTAGGCAATCCCTGATTCCGTGGTGTTGGAAATCAAAAATTCCAAACTTTCCTCTTCTGCCAACGCCAAAAACTCTTGATAATCCGAATAGGGGTTTATGCCTTTTTGTACACTGGAAATGACTCTTTTTTCATCAATGAGCTCTCCTTTTTTGATCCCCCTCATAAAAAGGGTGTATAGTCCTTCCTGTGCATTGATGGTAGGAATCAATCCTCCGTTCAGAGGTTGGACCACAACCACACCTCCATTAAAATCAGCTTCGGTATTGAGCCTATCCACAACATAGTCCACAAAGGCCCTTAAAAAGTTGCCTTCACCAAACTGTACTATCTTAATGGGAAGTTTGGCCCCGACATTTACCGTGGTTCTATTTAAATTATTCATGTATTTTCTTTTTCAATTATAGGTTATACCCCAAAAACCCTTGGCAACCACAGGCTAAGGCCTGGGAAATAGGTGATGAGGAACAGCGCCACGATCATGGCAATGAACAATGGCAGTAGAGGTTTAATGACTTTTTCTATGGTCGTATTGGCAATACCAACGCCCACGAAGAGCACTGAGCCCACAGGTGGCGTGCAGAGGCCTATGCAAAGGTTGAGCACCATCACGATGCCGAACTGTATGGGGTCCATCCCCAGTTCGGTCACGATTGGCAAGAAGATGGGAGTGAATATGAGCACTGCGGGTGTCATATCCATAAAAATACCCACAAACAACAACAACAGGTTGATTATCAATAAGATTATAATTGGATTATCACTCAAACCCAACAACACATCACTGATACCCTGCGGAATGTTCTCAAAGGACATCACCCAAGACATACTCATGGAAGCACCGATGAGCAACATTACAATGGCTGTGGTCGCAGAGGACTCCAAAAGGATATTGGGCAGATTTTTCCACGTGATCTCCTTATAGGCAAATCCAAGGACCAAGGTATAGAGCACTGCGATCGCGGAGGCTTCGGTGGCGGTAAAGACGCCCATCACGATTCCTCCCATGACCACGACCAAGAGCATCAAACTTGGGAAGGCTTTCCAGAAAGTGACCAGCACTTCTTTCATTGAACTTCTTTTCCCGACGTTGAACCCTTTTTTCTTGGCCCAGAAATAGGCGACAATCATTAAAAAGAGTCCTGTCAGCATCCCTGGAATGTATCCGGCCAAAAAGAGCGCGGCAATGGAAACCCCACCACTGGCGAGGGAATACACAATCAGCACGTTACTGGGCGGTATCACCAATCCTGTTGTGGCCGATGTGATGTTCACCGCCACCCCAAATTCCTTGGAATAGCCTTCTTTTTCCATTTCAGGACCGAGTATGCTTCCCATGGCGGAAGCGGATGCCATGGCGGAACCTGCAATGGCCCCCATCAACATGGCGGATATGATATTGATCAAGGCCAGACCTCCCGGTAGCGATCCCACCAAGGTCTTGGCAAATGCGATGAGCCTGTGGGCTATGCCCCCTTTGTTCATCAGTTGCCCCGAAAGCACAAAAAAGGGAATGGCCAGCAGCGCAAAACTATCCAGTCCGGTCGCCATCCGTTGTGACACTGTGGTCATTGCCGGCAAAGCAGGTATGCTCACCAACATGGTCAACAAAGATGAAATGGAGATGCTCCAAGCCACAGGGGTCCCTATGGCCAATAGGCATACAAAGCTGACAACCAAAACCAAGATAGGTATATAATCCATGTCTATTTTTTATAAATGAGGTCCGTAGTTTTATAGTAGATGATCAATAGACCGCTCAAGGGCAGTACCGTATATATAAAGGCCAAGGGAACATTGAGTGCGGGGGAATGCTGTTCCAGGATATAGCTGATGTACACCAACCGTATCCCGCCCACGACCAATGCAAAAAAAGCGAACAGGATGATCAGCACGTTCACCATTCGGAAGAGCAACAACTGTGTCTTTTTACCGGCTTTCATGGGAAGTACGTCAATGGCCACGTGCATGTTCCTTCCCGAAACATAGGCCGCGCCCAGAACACCTACCCATATCATTAAATATCGGGCCAGCTCGTCCGTAAAGGAACTTGGGTTGCCCGTGATGTACCTACTGAACACCTGCCACAGTACATTGATGACCATGACGGCCATGATGACCACCAAGATCCAGCCCAAAATTTTGTCCACTTGCTTCCTGAAGCCCATAATTAGTTGGTTTGTTGGATTTGTTCTATGAGGTTGCTCATCACCTTATCATCCTTGTATTGATCGTATATCTCTTGGACCGCCTCCTGAAAAGGGGCCTTATCCGGATAGATCACTTCAACCCCGGCCTTTTCCACTTCTTCAAGGGCTTCCTTTTCAGAAATGGCCCATAATTCCCTCTGATATGCCACGGAATTGTCGGCAGCTTTTTGCAACCATTGTTGTTCCTGCTCGGAAAGCTTGCCCCACAAATGGGTACTGACCACCAAAACATCGGGCAACATGGTATGCTCGTTGATGGTGTAGAATTTGCAGACCTCATAATGCCTGGACAGGTAGAAGCTGGGAGGATTGTTCTCCGCGCCGTCCACCACGCCCTGCTGCAATGAGGTGTAGAGTTCGCCCCAAGAAATGGGTGTGGGTGCACCTCCCAGGCCGCGCACCATGTCCATGGCCGTGGCACTTTCCATGACCCTGATCTTCAATCCCTTCAGGTCGTCAGGTGTGGTCACTTGTTTGTCCTTGGTATAAAAACTTCTACTTCCGGCATCATAATAGCAAAGGCCCTTCAACCAGAATTTTTCGCCCTCATCGAGCAATTGTTTGCCGATAGGGCCATCCAGCACCGAAAAGGAATGTTGTTTGTCCCTGAAGAGAAAAGGAATGCCAAAGACCTTCATCTCCGGGGCGAAATTTTCCATGACGCCCACGGAAACCTTGGTCATGTCCAAACTGCCGATCTGCAAAAGCTCCAAGCTTTCCCTTTCGGACCCCAATTGTTGGTTGGGGTATATCTTGATGCTCATCTTTCCGCCGGACAATTTTTCCAAGTCCTCGCCCATTTTGAGCATGGCCTTGTGCACAGAATGGTTTACATCCAGACCATGGGCCAATTTGATTACCCTGGTCTCATTGGCCGTATCGCAAGCTGAGATCACGATCAACAGGACCAATCCCAAAAACCATCTGTATCCTACTTTCATAGTTATCCCTTAAGCTTCTTGATGATGTCCAGACTCTGCTTCACTGCGGCCTCCAAGGCTGCAAAGTCCCCATTGGCCAGAATTTCCTTCGAGATGAGCTTGGAGCCCATGCCCACACAGGTCACCCCTGCCGCAAACCATTCGCCCAAGCTTTCTTCGGTCGGCGACACGCCTCCAGTGGGCATGACCTCCGTCCAAGGTTGTGGTCCCTTGATGTCCTTGACAAAGTTGGGACCATAGGTCCCCCCGGGGAAGAGTTTTACGATCTCACAGCCCAGTTCCTCTGCCCTGGCAATCTCGGTAAGGCTCCCGCAGCCGGGCGACCACAGTACTTTCCTGCGGTTGCACGCGATGGCGATGTCCTCCCTGAGCACCGGGGTCACCACGAAGTTTGCCCCCAATGCCATATATAGTGAAGCCGAGGCCGCATCGGTGACGCTGCCCACACCCATCATCATTCCGGGAAGTTCTTTCAGGGCATATTTGTTGAGCTCTCCGAATACCTCGTGGGCAAAGTCCCCACGGGCCGTGAACTCCATCAACCGTGCCCCTCCCTCGTAACAGGCCTTGAGCACCTTTTTCCCCAATTCGATATCGCGGTGGAAGAACAACGGGACGAGTCCCGTTTCCCTCATTCCCTGTGCCACTTGTGTTCTTGTATAATGTGCCATTGGTTCTTTTCTTTTAGCTATTATCGGGCCACCCTTCCTGAGGCATCGCCGCCCATCAATTTTTCGACTTCTTCCACCGTCACCAGGTTCGCATCCCCTTTGATGGTATGTTTCAGGCAGGAGGCCGCCACTGCAAAGTCAAGTGCCTTTTGGTCGTCCCCTTCATATTTCATCAATCCATAGATGAGGCCGCCCATGAAGCTGTCCCCTCCGCCCACACGGTCCACGATGTCCGTGATCTGGTACTGGCGGGTCTCGTACATCTTCTTGCCATCGTACAGTACGCCCGCCCAACTGTTGTGCGAGGCACTTATGGATCCCCTTAGGGTGGTGATCACCTTCTTTGCCTTGGGAAACTTCTCCATCATCTGCTTGCAGACCGACAGGAACGCCGCTGCCTCCACATGTTCCCCTTGGGTGGTGATGTCCAGTCCCTCCGGCTTGATGCCGAAGTGTTTCTCCGCATCTTCCTCATTGCCCAGTACCACATCGCAGTACGAGGTGAGCTCCGACATGATCTCTTCTCGCTTCGCATCGTTGCAGTACTTCCAGAGCTTGGCCCGATAGTTCAGGTCCGTCGAGATGGTAAGACCCTTCCCGCTGGCCACTTTCACGGCTTCCAGACAGGCATCTGCCGCTCCCTGTGATATCGCGGGGGTGATCCCCGTCCAGTGGAACCATCCGGCCCCTTCGAACACCTTGTCCCAGTCCACCATGCCCGGACCGATCTCTGCCATGGCGGAGTGTGCCCGGTCATAAACCACTTTACTGCCGCGGCTCACTGCCCCGGTCTCCAAAAAGTAGATGCCCAAACGGTCCCCACCATAGATGATCTTGTCCGTGCCCACACCGCGCTTGCGCATCTCCATCAATGCGCATTCCCCGATGTCGTTCTTCGGAAGGCGGGTCACAAAGTCCACAGGAACCCCATAATTGGCCAAGGAGACCGCCACATTGGACTCCCCGCCCCCATAGACCACTTCAAAACTGTTGGCCTGCGAGAAGCGTAAAAAACCCTCTGGCGATAGGCGGAGCATGATCTCCCCGAACGTTACCACTCTTTTCATATATTCTTATTTTTTAAAAAGTTAAAATAGTCTTTAGCATTTCCATAACTGATGTTGGCCACCATATTTCCCACCAGATCCATGTCGTTGGGCAATTCTCCGGAAGCTATTTCCTGTCCCAACAGATTGCACAGGATCCTACGGAAATACTCGTGCCTTGGGAAAGATAAGAAACTACGGGAATCTGTCAGCATACCGATAAAACAACTTAGCACTCCCATATTGGAAAGGGTGTCCAATTGCTTGGTGATCCCATCTTTTTGGTCCAAGAACCACCAACTGGAACCCCATTGCACTTTTCCTTTAACGGATCCGTCGTTAAAGTTTCCAATCATGGTTGCGAACACTTCATTGTAGGAAGGGTTCAGGTTGTATATGATGGTTTTTGTCAATTTGTCCGAACTGTCCAAATGGTTCAGATAGGCAGACAATGTCTGGGCCTGTGGAAAGTCTCCCACGGAGTCCCAACCTGTGTCCATTCCCAATATGCCCAACATTCTGGCATTGTTGTTCCGCAAGGCTCCCAAATGGAATTGTTGGACCCAGCCCAAGCGGTGGTAGTTTTCCGAAAGGAACAACAAAAGCGCCGTCTTGAACTTTTCCTCTTCTATCGGGGTCAATACTTCCCCGTTCAATCGTTTGGAGAAAAGGGCCGATACTTCCGCATCGGTAAATTCAGTATAATACATTCGATTGAGGCCATGGTCGCACAGTCTGCATCCATTTTCATGGAAGTACTCCATTCGCTTCTGCAAGGCATCACAAAGGTCTTGATAGGACCCGATATTGATACCCGATGCTCCGGAAAGCATCTGAAGATAGTGCAGATACTCAGCGGATTCAATCAAAATGCTCTTATCGGGACGGAAAGCTGTGCTCACCGTTACTTTCCAATTGTCCTTTGCCAAGGCTTTGTGATGTTCCAAAGTATCTATCGGGTCTTCTGTGGTGCAAAGTGTTTCCACTTGCATCATTTCCAA
Organism: Flagellimonas amoyensis; assembly: GCF_003058265.1. Lineage (GTDB taxonomy): Bacteria > Bacteroidota > Bacteroidia > Flavobacteriales > Flavobacteriaceae > Flagellimonas > Flagellimonas amoyensis. The sequence goes on along the minus strand of NZ_QBUK01000012.1, from coordinate 2,497 downwards.
AAGTCCCCTGGTGGCATGCGTCGGTTGTTGCAACTTGGCAGCAGTTTCCGCATATATTTCCCTCGATGACCCTTCATTGAGGTATTGGTCGATGCCAAAATATCTTTTCAACTCCAAATGGGTCCAATGGTACAAAGGGTTCCTCAAGGTATGGGGAACTGTTTTGGCCCAGGCATGGAACTTTTCTTCATCGGAGGCATTCCCTGTGATGTATTTTTCATCGACCCCCATGGTCCGCATGGCCCTCCATTTGTAATGGTCACCCGCAATCCACACTTGGGAAATGTTCCCAAACACTTCGTTCTCGGAAATACTCTTGGGAATCAAGTGGTTGTGGTAATCGATGATGGGCTGCTTTTCCGCATAATCGAAGTAAAGTTGTTCAGCATACTTGTTTCCCAACAAAAAAGTATCTGTAATAAATGTATTTTTTGACATTTCCGTCTATTGTGTTTCAATCATTCGTTTGCAGGCTTTCCTATAGTGGCCAGAATTCCTCCGTCCACATAAATGACCTGTCCATTTACAAAATCACTGGCCTTGGAAGCCAAAAATACCGCTGTTCCGGCCAAATCCTCGGGGTCGCCCCAACGTCCGGCCGGTGTTCGTTGTATGATAAAATCATTAAATGGATTCCCATCCACTCTGATCGGTGCGGTTTGCGAGGTTGCAAAATATCCTGGACCTATCCCGTTCACCTGTATATTGTGAGGCGCCCATTCCGTTGCCAAGTTCCGTGTAAGCATCTTCAGTCCTCCCTTGGCCGCTGCATAGGCACTGACACTGTTTCTTCCCAGCTCGCTCATCATGGAACAAATGTTGATGATCTTTCCTTCTTTCCTCTGGATCATATCCTTGACCACCAATTGCGACATGATGAAGGGTCCCACCAAATCTACATCAATGACCCTTCTAAAGTCAGAGATTTGCATGGAAACAGCAGCTTCCCTCTTGATGATGCCCGCGTTGTTTACAAGAATATCGATTTTGCCGTGTTTGACAATGATCTTGCCTACAAATTTTTCCGATTCAATTTCATCGGTTACATCAAATAGATATCCCGTTGCCTTGAACCCTTTATCTTGATAATGCTTTAGGGCATTGTCCATTTTTTCGGGCGTGGTCCCTGTTATTACCAGTTCCGCTCCAGCCTGCGCCAATCCTTCGGCCATGGCCATTCCCAATCCATGGGTGCCTCCTGTGACCAAAGCCACCTTGCCTTTTAAACTAAATAAATCCATTTTTCGCTGTTTTTCTGGTTGGGTGTTATCTCAAATCGCTTGGGGATACACCATCCATGTCTCCATAGTCGAGGTTTTCGCCTGCCATTCCCCAAATAAAGGAATAATTGGATGTCCCCGAACCAGAATGAATGGACCATTCCGGCGACAGTACAGCATCGTGGTTTTTGAGGAATATATGACGGGTTTCCTGTGGTTGCCCCATAAAATGGCTTATGGTCTGCCCGGCTTCGAGATCAAAATAGAAGTAGGCCTCCATACGGCGGGCGTGTACGTGGGACGGCATGGTATTCCATACATTGCCCTCCACAAGTTCAGTGAGCCCCATCTGCAATTGACATGTGGGCACAATACTGTTCACGATCAATTTATTGAGAATACGCTTGTTCGCAAATTTCTCTTCGCCCAAATTAATGATCTCCGCATCCTTGCGGCTCACCTTCTTCACAGGATAACTTTTGTGTGCAGGTGCAGAGTTGATATAAAACAATGCCGGACTATCGGCACTTGAAGACTTGAAAATGACCTCTTTGTTGCCACTGCCAACATATAATGCCTCCTTTCTTTCCAGCTCATAGGTCTTGCCATCCACTTCCACTACTCCAGCACCACCTACATTGACTATTCCAAGTTCTCTTCGCTGCAAGAAAAATTCAGCTTTAAGATCGTCAATGGTTTCCAACTGTACCGCCTTCTTTACAGGCTTCACTCCTCCCACGATAAATCTGTCGTACATTGAATAGGTAAGCCTTACCGAATCGTCCTGGAACAGCCCTTCTATCAAGAAGTGGTTCCTTAATTCTTCGGTATTATATTTCTTAACATCTTCTGGGTGATGCGCATAGCGCAATTCGGAATAGGTCATATCTGTGTAATAATTAATGCAATCGATTACACAAATATAAAGATTTTTTTCAATTACAACATTTATACAAAAAAATATATTCAAAAATTAATATTGAACAAAAAAGGGATAGTTTTAATGTCAACTAGGTAATAAACCTTGGAATTCGCTAAAGATGGAGCCGAAGTGAAAATCATACATTTTGGGTAATGAACAGCTTGTAAGCAATACAAAACTCAATCATCAGTACGAATGCTTATTCAGATGGTGTATGATGGAGGGTTATGCAAGGAGAGATGATATATACAAACAAAAAAGCCCCTTCACGTATTGTGAAGGGGCTTGAGGAAGGCGGCGACCTACTCTCCCACCTGGTGTGGCAGTACCATCGGCGCTGACGGGCTTAACTTCC
>NZ_QBUK01000011.1 GCF_003058265.1 Flagellimonas amoyensis | reverse complement strand
CACTATGCTCACTTTGGTCCGCCGCGGGTGGCTCAGTTTAATCCGCCGAAGGTGGTATACTATGCCCGTTTTTTGCATCTTGGATGCAAAGTGGGCGATTATTTTTTCACGCAACAGCGCACCACCACCTCCTTTTATCAGTTGTAGTTTTGCGTCAAACTCATCGGCACCGTCAATATTGATGTCGATTATGGGAGCCATATCGAGAGATACAACAGGAATACCTTCTTTGATTGCCAATTTCTCTGAGATGCCGGAAGAAGCAACACCTTTGATGCTTAGGCCTTCTCTGCAAGCTTTTCCCAACAGTTCAATCATAATGGCCGATGTGGAACCTGAACCAAGTCCAACGACCATTCCTTGTTCTACCAATTTTAGGGCAGCTTTGGCCGCGATGATTTTTTCATTTGTTGTACCGGACATATTCTGACACCTTTCTTTTTAAGATCGGTTCACCAAATTATGGCAAGTTTTAATGAAGTCAAAATACCCGGTGGTGATAAATAGGTTCAATATAATAGAATCGATTACAGTTGTTCTTCGTCTTTTTTGCCATATTCCCTTCTGTAGATGTAGAGAACTACGAGAAATAGGTTCACCAGCAATGGGCCAAATATCAAACCTATGAACCCAAACAGCGGAATGCCCACAATGACCCCGATCAGGGTGATCAGTGGGTGCACATTGTCCAATTTTTTCAGCACATAGAGGCGGATCAGATTGTCGGTGGACCCCACCACAACGATGCCATACAAAAGTACGCCCCAAGCCTGGAATGTATCCCCATTGGAGAGGGCGAGTATGAACACGGGAATGGTTCCCAAAAAATTTCCCACGAAGGGAATCATGGACCCTATGGTGACGATGACCGCCCAAAAAAGTGGACTTTCGACCCCAAAAATCAAAAAGCCGATCAATGCGACGGTACCCTGCGCCAAGGCTACCAAAGGTATACCCAGTGCATTGGCCCTAACAATGTCGGTCACCTCATTGCCAATGAGCTTCAAGTTTTCATTGCTCATGGGAACATATTTGAAGAGGGAATCTTGGAGTTTTGTACGATTGGTCATCATATAATACAACAAAAAATACATGATGGAGATGGCAATGAGTGTATTGAAGGTACCCCCGGCAAGGCCCTGTAGGCTCTCCGATAACCAATCGGAAGTGCCAGACGCATCTATATCGGGAATGAACTTAAATCCCACATAGGATTCCAGTTCCTGTACTTGTCCCTTCAGGGCGGAGACCACCTTTTTGGAGTTTTTCACCGCGTTGCCAATCTTGTTCCCCAGCATCAGGATTGCCCCGCTCACGGGCATCAAGATCATGATAAAGGAGGCAAACATCAGCAGAACTACCGCCAGTCTTTGATTCCATCCTTTGCCCACCAACCATTTCATAGGTTTCGTCAAAATCACATACATGGTGATTGTGCCAAGCACCCCCGAGAGGTAAGGTATCATTTCCAATACAATCAGTCCACCGATCAATACAATCAAAAGGAGTACAAAAATCTGTCGGATCAAGCTGGGGTCTATTGTTTTCATGTGGGATGGATATGGGTCATGATACTTTTAGTTTGAAGGTAGAAAAGCGCTACATAGTTCTTATCAATTGTTTCGAAGGGCATAGATCAGTTCAGCCTTGTTCATCTTTGAACGGTTTTCGATTCCCACCGTTTTGGCCTTGTCGTAAAGTTGCTCCTTTGTCCACTCCTCATAGGGCCGTGCTTTGCCCCCTTTCTTTCCGGCATCCGGGGTGTTGGCTATTCGTGCAGATTTTTCTTTGCTATACCCTTTCTCCCGAAGGGCCTCATACTTTTCTTCGTCTTTTATACTCGGGTTTGGCATGATATCGGTTTTAGGTTCAATGAAAAAATTTTCAGATACCATCAAATTTCATGAAATATAGGCTTGACCATTGCCCCGATTGCCATTTTTCTTGCCTGTAAACAGTTATCAATGAGTTGGTCTCTTAAAATGTTACAGTGCTGTGCTTTAGGGTTAAGATTTAAATTTTTCAGGTCAATGGACCTCGCTGAACGATTCTATCTTAGAGCTATAATCATTTAAAAGTAAAAGTTATGAACAGCGATCGATTGGAAGGAAAATGGAAACAGGTGAAAGGTAAGTTCAAACAAAAATATGGTGAGCTTACGGATAATGACCTTGCATACTCCGAAGGGAAGTTTGAGGAGATGTTGGGTAAGCTACAAGAAAAGACCGGTAAGGCAAAGGATGAATTAAAAAGGGAAATAGAAAGCCTATAATGGCAACCTTTTTATCTTATCCCAAACAATGGCCCTTTGTTGATTCAAAGGGCCATTGTGTTTATATAAATTTTGGCCTTTGCTTTTCACATATACTTTAATCTATGTTATCAGAAAGTCAAATTTTAGTGGCATTTTGGAATATATTTTTCCATTTCAGTTGATGATGATATGTGCCAAAGTTTTGATGGTTATAATGCCAGGGTCCGACCATCAATCTTCAAACAGTTCAAAAATGGGTTGTCCAGTTGCGGCATTCGGGAACTTGAGGCCCAACATGATTGCCAGGGTGGGTGCAATGTCCGTGATATTTTTCTTCCGGGTTGTCCCACCCTTGGGGACATTGGCCCCAAACCATAACAAAGGTACGTGGGTATCATAACTATAGCCAGTGCCATGTCCGGTCCCATATTTTTTGTATTCGATCCATGTTGTGTTGAACAGAACGACCACATCGCCAGATCTTTTGAGGTGGTATCCCTTCTGGACCATACCCTTTTCCGTATCGGTATATTCAAAACGCTCTAGGTCTGGCCTGAGCATGACTTCAAATACTCCGGGTATTTTCATCAGTTCCGATTTGCACACTTGGAGTATCTTATCATAATCAAGGTTTTCGCTTTCGATCAATTCCATGTTCAGAAAGAACTGATCCGCTGAAAAATCCTCAATGAGGCCGGATAGATTGAATGTTCCATACAGTTTGTTCTCTAACTGTTCCCGAATCTTTTCGGGGTGGTAGTATCCAGTGGGAATGCGTTTTTGACTCAAAAAATGTCCGACATCCGCAACCGCATGGTCCGCAGTAAGGAAAAGGGTATAGTTTTCCTTTCCCAACTTACGGTCCAAATGATCTAAAAGGTTTCCAAGGTCTTTGTCCAATCGTAGGTAAGTATCTTCCAATTCAATGGAGTAGGGACCAAAAGCATGCCCAATTTTATCGGTGCTTGAAAAACTGATGGCCAAAAAATCTGTTTCGACACCTTGTCCCAAGTTTTCATGGTCAATGGCTTGAATGGCCATTTCGGCAACAATGGTGTTCCCATAAGGCGTTTCGGGGAACAGTTCATATTTTTCATTCCTTGACAATTTGGAAAAGTCATAGGGAAACTCGGCACTGTCCTTGTTAGGGAAGAGCGTTTCAAAGGGCTGTTGGTCGGGTGTGCTCTCCTTGTATCGATCAATCGGTAAAATGGTGTTCCAGCCCTGGTTCATGAAGGTGGCTACCTTATCGGACCGGTTGAAGTCTTGTACCCATTTTGGAAGTTCTTCCATATAATAGGTACTACTGATGAATTTCCCGCTGGTATCGTCATACCAATAGGAGGCGTCGGACATGTGGCCGGCAGGTAGAATGGCGGCCCTGTCCTTGATCGAAATCCCTATTACTTTTGATCTGCCCTGGCTGGCCAGTTGTAGCTCGTCCGTTATAGTGGTCGCGAGCATTTTATGGGGAGATCGTTCGCCTTCCGATGATGTAGATCCTACCGTACTTGCCGTACCATCAAATACGCAGTTCTCCTCTTTTCTAAGGTCCTTATGGTACCAACTGTTCCCAATGATGCCATGAAACTTGGGTGTGGTCCCGGTATATACGGATGCATGGCCCGGAGCCGTTTTGGTTGGAATGTAATTATAGTGGGTGTTTTTGCAATCGAAACCTTCTACCATCAATCTTTTGAATCCACTTTCGGTGAATTTTTCTTGGTACCTGTTCAGATACTCGGCCCTCATCTGATCGACTATGATACCAACAATAAGCTTGGGCTTTGTTTGTTGGCCTGTCTGTGAAAATACATTGATCGAGAATCCCAATAGCAGTAGAGGGATTATCCGTTTTGGAATTAAATACATGCTTGTTTGAAATTTAGTGTGTTTTATTTGCTTCCGAACACATCCCGCCAATCATAGATGTGGAAGGTCTTGTCGGTGGACATGGCGACAAAGATCCCTTTGGGGAATTCGTCACCTAGAGGCACTGATGTGACATCGGAACCATCGCTTTCAAGGGTCAAAAGTTCAACAGATTTTAAAAGAGGATGATGGTGTTTGGAATTTTCACCACCCTCTCTGCGATAGATGTTGAAAGTATTGCGTTGTTGATCGGAAATAAGGATATAGCCTGTCCCGTCATCATGTTTATAGATACTGATCCCTTCAATATCCCTTCCAAAATCCTCCATTCCGAACAAGGCAAGTTCGTCATCGCCCATTTCTGGATCGGCATGGTATTTTCGGACACCAAAGTCTTCATCCGAGTAATAGACATAACCTAGTTCATTGTCCACTGCTATGGCTTCGATCTCCTTTACCCCACTGTAGTTGCCAAAATCCCGTATTTTGGAAAGGGATACTGTCCCATTGGGCATACTTTCGAGCCTATACTGTCTTAGGTATCCGGTCGATGGCCCAGTTTTTGGCCCTACAATGGCATGGATTTCCTTGGATACGGGGTGGGTGTAGAGCGCTATGCCCATAGGGTCTCTGTCCTCCCTGTCCAAAAAGACAGGAAGCCCCCCTCCATCTATGGGTTCCATGTCGGGCAGGGTGTATATCCTCAATTGGTTTTTGGTCCTTTCCGTGGTCACGGCAATGTCCACCTTTTTGCCGTTTAGGTCAAAATCATAGGCAATATCCACATTGTTGGGTCTTTGTAGGCCCAAAACACATTTCTCCTGTATTATTTTCCCATGGATATCAAAGACATATAAACCACCTCCATCTTCTTTGTCCGTGCCCACGATCAGGCTTTTTGAAGGGTCTTCCTTATTGATCCAAATGGCCGGGTCATCGGTGTCATGTATCACTTTTTCAGTAATGTATTTGGGATGGATAGCATTATTGGAATGTTGGGGCAATCCATCAGGGGCAATGATCAGATCGTCCCCGGCAATATCTTCCCAGGCGTAGAATTGAAAGGTCCTGTCGTCCGACATCGCTACAAAAAGACCTTTGGGGTAGAGGTTCCCCAAACTTGCATTGGTGACTTCAGATCCATCGCTTTGGGAAGTGGATAAGTGGACGGTCTTTACCAATTGATGGTCATGTGGGCCCTTTTTGGATCCTTCCCGGGAAAATAGGTGGAAGCTGTTCTCTTGCTGGTCCGATACGATGATATACCCACTCCCCACGTCCGTTGCATAAATACTTATTCCCTCATGGTCACGGCCAAATCCCGATGTGGCAAATAGGGCCAATTCCTCATTTCCTGCATCCTTGTCGGCATGATATTTCCGTACACCGACTCCTTCATCGGAATAGTATACGTATCCTAGCTCATCATCAACGGCAATGGCCTCTATTTCCTTCTGGCCGCTATATTTTCCAAACTCCCGCACTTTTTTGGCTGTTATATTGCCAAGACCGTCACCTTCCAATCTGTATTGCCAGATATAATTGTCCGTGGGACCGGATTTTCGTCCCACAAAGGCAAATATTTCATCATTTGGGTTTTTATACAGGGCAATTCCCATGGGGGCTCTCAACTCCTCGCCTTCAAATACAGGGATGCCACCATTGTCCATTGGGGTCATTTCGGGAACCCTGAATATCCTGATCTTGTTGGTCATTCTTTCCGTGGTGACCGCAATGGAGAATTCCTCGCCCTCCATTTCGAATTCCTCTATATCCACATTGTTGGGCCGTTTCAGCCCTTTGACGGTTTTGCTTTCAATGATCTTTCCATTCAGGTCATAGACGTATAGTGCGCCATCTTCGTCCTTGTCGGTCCCTATGATCAAGCTTGCACTGGGATTTTCTTCATTGACCCATATGGCCGGGTCGTCCGTGTCATGCGTTGCTTTTTCAGTAACCGCCCTGGGCTTTATCTTTTGAGTATTGTTCTGCCCTCCACAACTGTATAGGAAAATGGAGGACAATAACAAGATCATAGGTGCTTTCATTTTGGTACACTTCATTTTTTATATTTTTTTTCTTAATATTTTTCCGTTGGGATCGAATAGGATATCGTAGGTTTTATCATCTTTTTTGAGATCTACCTCAAAAAGGACCTCTCCGTTTTTGGTGCTGACCCGTTCAATATCGATCATCATATATTCTCCCATTTTGGTATTTAGGGTTTGGAGTACCTCATGGGTAAGTTCATCCACAGAGATCTCCGTTTCCGTCTCCAACCAGTTGCCCTTAGTATCAAAATAAGAAGAGGTGTGCCTGGAATCCAAGGTATAGTCCACCTGAAAGATGTCCCCCTCATTGGTCCAAACAGGATGTAGGGCATTGGGTTCCAATTCCAAAAAGTTCCTTTGGACATCCATAGGGACTTTTTTTTCCTTGCAGCCACAGATAAGAATTATTGAGATGAAGATGAATCTTTTCATTGGAATAAAAATAGGGTTGAATTCTGTAGTAATCCTGTTTTAAAAATGCAGTTTGAACCTATGTTTGCCACCAATGAACCCATAGGTGATTTCTATATCATAGATCCCACAGATCTTGGTGATCAAGGCAAGTCCAAGTCCCAAAGTGTTTCCGTCTGTTTTTTTGAACCTTTTGAAAAGATCATTGTCAACGGGCTCATTACTTCCCGTATTTTCAAAGGCGATTCCTTGGTCAAAAGTGGCAATGTGAATGCTTCCCCCGTCATAATTATGGTTGATGGCATTCCTGATGATATTGGATATCAGTATAAGACCCAATTCGGGATTGATATCGGAGCGGATTTCATGGGAGAGGTCGGTGGAAAGCGAAATGTTCCTCAAGGAAATCATTTCATCGAAATGTTGTACCTGTGATCTCAAGATGTCCGTAATGCTCACCTGTTTTTCCTTTTTATAGGCTCCGGAGCCGATCTTTGTAAGCAAGGTCAGCCCCCGGTTCACTTTGGAAAGACGGATACAGTTGTTGTATATTGAAGTCAGTTCCACAATCTCCTCTTTGATCAAGCCATCACTTTGTAAAAGTTTTTCACTTCTTCTACGTATAATGCTCAGGGGTGTTTGGATTTCATGGGCCACATTTTCGGTAAATTCCTTTAAATTCAAATAATCGAAACGAATTTTCTCGATCATACCCAAAATGATTTTGTTCAATTGGTTGAACTCCTGTGTGGTGGAGCCATGAAGGTCCACGGGTTGGTTACTCCCCAGTTCATAGCCCTCCAATGCCGTCAAGGTTTCCTTGAATGGTCTCCAAACTCTGGCGGAGATGAGAAGGTTGCTCAAGATCAGAAAGGCCAATAACCCGAGAAATACTATAAATAGGGAAATCAGGACCTCTTTGATAAGGATATTGGGCTGTATCAAAGAACGGAATACCCTTATCTCATAATATTGGTTGCCGATCCTGCGAGTGACATACAGCATCCTATATGCATGGAAGGCATCGTCAATGATGTCATATCTCAAGGTATCCTTAAATTTCAGTTGGTCCAGATTCCCGTTGAAATCTGTTTTCTTGATGCTCTGTTCATAATTGTTCAACGATTCCAGATTGACATCGTTCACTAATTGGGTAGTTGCAATCTCTTCCCTATTGATCAAATATTTATCGGTTTCCTGACCTATGATATTATCGAAGTCGAATACAATGATAAAGCCAGCCACAACGAAAAATAGAAGGGACAAGAGTATGTAGTATAGGGTTGTCTTGACCAGTAATCTCACTCTATCTGAAATTTATAGCCCATTCCATAAACCGTTTTCAAATAGTCTTTTCGCGCTGCGGAGACAATCTTTTTTCTTAAGTTTTTGATATGGCTGTAAATGAAATCATAGGAATCATAGATGTCGGTGTCGTCACCCCATAAGTGTTCGACTATGGACTCTTTGGTGATCACCCGGTTTTCATTGCTAATGAAAAACAGTAAGAGTTGATACTCCTTTTGGGTAAGTTCCACTATTTTTTTGTCGATCCTGACCTCTTGTGAGACCGTATCCACAGTGATTTCATCGAAAGTCAGGATGTTGTTCCCCTTAAAGTGTTTGCGCCTGATGATAGACTTGATCCTGGCATTTAGCTCGTTATAGTCAAAAGGTTTTGCCAAATAATCGTCGGCTCCCATTTCCAGGCCACTCACTTTGTCTTCAATGGCATCGTAGGCACTAAGTATCAGGACTCCAACACGGGTGTCCAATGTTCGTAGATATTCCAAGACCTCAAGACCAGATCCATCGGGTAGGCCCACGTCCAAAATAATGGCATCATAATCATGCATGTAGATTTTTTCCTGGGCTATGGCCACGGATGAAGCCGTCTCGCAGCGAAAATCCTTCTTAAAAAACTCAAAGAGGTCTTCCAAAAGTTCCTTTTCATCTTCAATGATCAAAATTTTCATATGTTCTGGTTTTGGAACGTACCCAATGCAAAAGGCTCATCGGACTTTCTTCAATCTATCTTAAATGTATTGAATTTTATGGTTCTAACACCACTTACAGGTAAAGCGGAAGGGATCTGGACTTGACTGGGCAAAAAAAAGGAGACCATCGGTTTGTTCCCGACAATCTCCAAGATGCACTCAGCCAAAATGCATCAAAAATTAAAACGTAGCCCCAAACGTCCCCAACTGCCATATCGTTGCCGTTCCCTTGGGGTGGCTATGGTATTGTAGAGTTCAATTTGGTTTTCATCATTGATGTTGATCAATTCCAGATAGGCGGTCAGTTTTCGCTTGGCAAAGGATTGGCTCATCGTAAAGTCCAATTGCACCCTGTCATCGATGCGTACGGCATCACTGCCATCAAATTCACTTGTAAAGGCCCCATTGTAATTGAGGGAAAGTCTTGCATCGAATCCCCCTCTATTATAACCGACCGCTGCATTGCCCACATGCTTTGCCTGACCGGGCAGATCTATTTCCGTAATTTCGTCATCCTCTGAAAAATTTTGGACCTCTGCCTTGGATTCCGTGAAAGAATAGTTGGCATACAGTACAAAACCGCTCAAGAAGCCGGGTAAAAAGTCCAGTTTCTGTTGATAGCCCACTTCAAAACCGATTAGATCGGCAGTATCCCCGTTCACGGATTGGGTCACTTCCACGTTGGGGATTCCCCTATATTCACGATCGGTGGTCTGTTGGTAGATAAAGTTGTCCAGTTTTTTATAAAAAATACCTGCGCTCAATAAACCGACTGTCCCAAAATAATGTTCCCCAAAAATATCAAGGTTGATGGCTTCTACTGGTACAAGGTCGGGATTGAAAATTTCGGCTTCCAAGTCCGCTGAATTGAAAACGGCCCCTTGGGCCAATGCCAAAAAGTTGGGCCTTGAGTAACTTTTGGTTGCCGATCCGCGAAGGATGGTGTTTTCACTGAAATTGTATTTTAAATGCAACATAGGCAATAGAAAACCATAATCGTTGTCCCCGCTTACATCGATTGCCTCGCCTTGCTCTTCATCAAAAATACCTGAGTCATAGGCGAACTTGGTGGCCTCGTAGCGGAACCCGCCGAGGACCATGAGTTTTTTAAAATTGATCTTTCCCATAACATAGGCAGCATACACATCCTCTGAGGCAAAATATTCTTGGGAGGTTTTCTCCTCTGTGGCCTTGTCCGCATCCGATGCAAAATCCCCTTGGTTGGCATTGATGTAATTGTCAAGACTGTTCAGGGAAATGTAATGGCCCAAATGGGTGTTGAAACTTCCATCCATGAACCCGATGGCATTAAAATCGTCAGCAAAATTGTTGGTGTCCAGGGTAAGGCTTTCATCGCCCTCATATTCCAACAGTTCAAAATTGCGAACTGTAAACTGTTTGTCTTTCAATCTTAACTTCCCACCAAATTTAAATTCCCCGGTATTGTCCGAAATTTTGAAGGGAAGCGCCAAGTTTGCTTTAAAAGTGATGTTCTCGTCCTCGGCCAGAGTGCTTTCCTTTTCATATTCTTTGAATTCCAATAGACCAAGGTCTGTCATTGGGTTGGCTTCGGGACCATTGCCATCCAAGGTAATGAGCTTTGGGTTTAAGCGGTCAGTTACATTGAACACAAAAGGGGCGCCATCACTTTCAAATATGGCCTGGTCGTTGCGAGGAGTGTCCTGCCAAGCTTTTGAATAAGAAATCTCATAATCGAATATCAGCGAAGGCGTAATGGTGTTTCCCCCAAAGTTCAAGCTGAGGACACCCTGGTTTTCCGGACGATCTTTGAGTTCCTTGGTATAGGTGTATTCCGTTTCCCCGCCCTCTTCCACTGTTTCGAATGTGGCCCTTCTGCGAACCTCGTGCTCCCTAAGCTCGCTGAATAGTCCCCTGATATAGAAATTTGAATGGTCCCCCCTGTAGTCCAGTGTCGTGCTTGCGCCAAATCGGTTTCTTTCAATTTGATAATCAGCTATTTCAAGGAGTTCAATATCATTGGAACCTTGGTCTCCCCATCCATCAAATTCATACCTGTCATTGGCCTTTTTACTTCCCGCATAGCTTCCATTGGCAATGAACCCAAACTTTCCATCGTTGGATCGTTTACTGATGTTGATACTTCCCTGGCCCAGTGTTTTTTCGGATGCGCCATTGTATTCAAGGGCAGCAGATCCGTTGATGCTCAACTGCCTTTTTGTGGCCGTCGGTGTATTGAGGTTCACAGATCCACCAATGGCATCACCATCCATATCAGGGGTAATGGATTTACTGACCTCCAAGGATGCCAACTGGTTTGAAGGTATGGCATCCAATGCCACAAATCGTGATTCGCCCTCAGGGGATGGTATCTGTTCCCCATTGATACTGATATTGGTGAATTGTGGTGCCAAACCCCGGACCAGGACAAATCGACCGTCACCTTCATCCCTTTGTAGGTTGACACCGGAAACCCTTTGTAGGGATTCTGCCGAGTTTTGATCAGGGAATTTTCCCATTTGGTCGGCCGATACGATACTTTTCAGGTTATCCGCAGATTTTTGTTGGTTCAAGGCTTTCTGTTGCCCTTCAAGAGCACCGGTGACAACCACATCATCCAGGGCAGTGGCCTGGGGAACCAACTCAATGTTAAGTATCTTTACCTCTCCTGCGGAGACTTCCACATTTATTTTTTTGGTCTCGTTTCCTAGATAGCTCACTTCCAATTCATAACTGCCCTCGGTTACGAAAAGTGAATATTGTCCATCAAAATTTGCGGTAGTACCATTTGTGGTGCCCACAATGACCACATTGGCACCTGGCAATGGAGTCTTTAGTTCGGAATCTGTAATAGTACCTTTGACAACTGCTCTTTCCTGTGCTTTTAGGTTCTGTACAAAACAAGAGAACAAAAGCACGAAAAAAAATAAAACCTTTGGCCCAAAGACAATCTTTTCATTTTTCATTTTTAGTTTTTCGTTTGTTTAGTTTCTATGGTTGATCAATCAAACCTAAACTTTAATTCTGTATGAAATCTGTAGGAAATTAAGTTTATTATTACCGATTATTTATTTTTAGGTATTTAAAATTAAGATGTTTAAAAAACATATGAAGGTTGAATATTTTGGTAATTCTCCCTTAAGATTTGTTTGTAGAATATCCATCTTGATGAGATGTAAGGAAAGATTATGAATACATATACAAGGCATGACAATTACTGTATGGTCCGCAAAATGTTATTATCCAGAATATCAAGAACAGTGTTGGATTTAAATAGGGCATGCCATATGATATAAACACCTCTCTGTCCAATTATTTACGAAAACCATTTCGGATATTTAACACATTCTTATTTTTAATACCAAAATATTGTGTATTAGTCAATTGCAATGATGTAAATTGGTGTTCTCCTCAAAGTTGTGGGTGTGTGAAACCAAGTAGGATATCTTCCCTTCACGGCTTTGGGACATTCTTTTTTACATTTGATTATCCCGGAACAAATTACTTCCATGTATTATTTAGGTATAGATTTAGGCAGCTCTTCCATAAAAATAGCCCTAGTGGAAAAGGACACAGGAAAAAGAATCAGTGTGATCCAAGAACCAGATGGGGAAATGTCCATGCATGCTCCCAAAATGGGATGGGCGGAACAGCAACCGGAAGTTTGGTGGGACTTGGTCTGCAAAGGGATCAAAAGGGTCATCAAGGACCATTCCGTTGCCAAGGAGGACATCCTGGGATTGGGTATTGCCTATCAAATGCACGGACTCGTGATTGTTGATGGGGAGGGGAATGCATTAAGAAATTCCATCATCTGGTGCGATAGCCGCGCTGTAGCTATTGGGGATGCGGCCTATGAAAAAATAGGCATGGAGAACTGTGACGCCCATTTACTGAATGCCCCGGGAAATTTTACGGCATCCAAATTAAGCTGGGTAAAGACCAATGAGCCCGAACTCTTTGATAAAATCTATAAGTTTATGCTCCCGGGCGACTATGTGGCCTATAAGCTCAGCGGAAGGGCCACTACAACCGTTTCAGGCCTCTCGGAAGGAATTTTTTGGGATTTTGAAAAGAAGGACATATCGGAAGAGATTCTGTCCCATTTTGGAATCCCTAGATCGATGGTGCCGGATATTGTGGACACCTTTGGTGTGCAGTCTAAAGTATCCCCAAAAGGAGCACTGGAATCAGGTCTTTTGGAAGGCACTCCCATCCTTTACCGTGCAGGTGACCAACCCAACAATGCCCTATCCCTGAATGTGTTCGAGCCGGGAGAGTTGGCGGCTACAGGGGGAACTTCCGGTGTGGTCTATGCAGTTACGGACAATCTTTCGGTGAGGGAGAGTTCAAGGGTGAACAATTTTGCCCATGTCAATTACCATGAGGACAACCAGACCAGGATAGGCAAACTGTTGTGCATCAATGGGGCGGGTATACAATATAGATGGTTGTTGAACAACCTGTCCGTTTCGTCCTATGATGAAATGAACACTTTGGCCTCCGAGGTAGAGATCGGTTCGGAAGGGGTCTGTGTGATACCCTTTGGCAATGGAGCCGAGCGGATGCTCAAGAACATGGACATCGGCACTAGGATCGTCAACCTTAACCTGAACAGACATTCCAAGGCACATCTCTGTAGGGCAGCACTGGAAGGGATAGCATTTTCCTTTGTGTACGGTATGGAAATCATGAAATCCGATGGGGTCAAACCCAAGGTAATCAGAGCTGGGAATGACAATCTCTTCAGGTCCGAGATCTTTTCCAGTACCATTGCGACTTTGATAGAGGAAGAGATCGAAATATACAATACCACTGGGGCCATAGGCGCAGCCAGGGCCTGTGTGATCGGGGAACAGGGTTACGGTAAGTTCACCTCGTTCATGGACAATGACCATGTCATGACCTATATGCCCTGTAAGGACCGGGCCCCTTATAAGGAAGCGTATGAAAATTGGAAAAAAGAATTGGAAATCATCATAAAAACAAAAAGATAATGGCACATTTAGGCAACAAGGAATATTTCAAGGGGATAGGAGAGATCAAGTTCGAAGGAAAGGAATCAGATAATCCTTTGGCCTTCAAATTCTACAATCCAGATCAAAAAGTGGCCGGTAAGACTATGAGGGAACATTTCAAGTTCGCAATGGCCTACTGGCATACCCTTTGTGGAACGGGTGGAGATCCATTCGGGCCGGGTACGAAGCAGTTTCCATGGTCTGTGGACAAAGATCCCATAAAGGCGGCGCAAGAGAAAGCCGATGCAGCCTTTGAGTTTATCACCAAAATAGGGTTCGATTACTATTGCTTCCATGATTTTGATCTTGTGGATGAAGGGGATAGTCTCGCCGAATCGGAAAAGCGGTTGTCCGCCATTGTGGATTACCTTCAGGAAAAACAAAAGGCTTCTGGGGTGAAACTGCTTTGGGGCACGGCCAATTGTTTTTCCAACCCAAGATATATGAATGGGGCCGCCTCCAATCCAAATTTTGACGTGGTCGCCCATGCAGGTGCACAGGTAAAAATGGCCCTGGATGCCACCATCTCCCTAGGAGGTGAAAACTATGTGTTCTGGGGTGGCCGGGAAGGCTATATGTCCCTATTGAACACCAACATGAAACTGGAGCAGGACAACATTGGCCGGTTTTTGAACATGGCGAAGGACTATGCCAGAAAGGAAGGTTTCAAGGGGACGTTCTTCATTGAACCCAAGCCCATGGAGCCGACCAAGCACCAGTATGACTTCGATGCGGCCACATCCATCAACTCCATTCGCGAGTATGGCCTCGAAAAGGACTTTAAACTGAACATTGAGGTAAACCACGCCACATTGGCCCAACATACCTTCCAACATGAACTTCAGGTGGCTGCCAATGCGGGCATGTTGGGAAGTATAGATGCCAATAGGGGAGATTATCAAAATGGATGGGACACGGATCAGTTTCCCAACAATGTATTGGAGGTCACCGAGGCCATGTTGGTCCTTCTCAAGTCAGGAGGGCTTCAAGGGGGAGGTGTCAACTTTGATGCCAAGACCAGACGGAACAGTACGGATCTGGAAGACATTTTCTTGGCCCATATCGGTGGTGCGGATACGTTTGCAAAGGCACTCTTGGCCGCCAATGCCGTTCTGGAGAACTCCAAGTATGAGCAATTGTTGGGCAAACGCTACGCATCATTTGATCAAGGCAAAGGGGCGGACTTTGTGTCGGGCAAACTAGGACTGAACAATCTTTATGAGTATGCCTTCAATGCGGGCGAGCCAGAACAGATCAGCGGAAAGCAAGAGCTGTTCGAAAACATCCTGAACAGGTTCGTTTAATCGGGTAGCCCTTTGAAGGGTATCTGTATCGTGGACATGGTCATGGGAAATAGATAAACTTCTTTTGGCCAGTAGGGAAATAAGGAATTTGTGCGTATCTGAAAAAGGGCAATTTTTGGACTGCTTTCTTTTGGCACGTAAAAATTCCTTATTTTTTGTTCATAATTCTTTATTTCCCAACAATGTCCAAGATGACCATCAAATCCATTGCGGCCCATTTCAAAGTGTCCGTTTCCACAGTTTCCAAGGCCATCAATGATAGCCATGAAATCAGTGAGGGGTTAAGGGAAAGCATAAAGAAGTATGCCAGGGAGAACCACTACAAGCCCAATAGAATGGCCATCAACCTATTGAAGAAGAACACCAAGACCTTAGGAGTGGTCATCCCGAATATCCTGAACTATTTTTTTGTCCAAGTACTGTTTGGTATTGAACAAGTTGCCGACCAAAGAGGTTATAGCATCATTACCTGTAGTACCAACGAATCATTGGAAAAGGAAGCCAAGGTACTGGATTTTCTGTGTTCTGGTTCGGTGGATGGAGTAATCATTTCCACGGTTGCCGGTGAGATGGAACAATCGGACCATGTAGCGCATTTCCAAGAGTTGGGCGACAAGCAGATTCCTTTGGTCATGTTCGACAGGATCACGGAGCTCATGGAGTGCGACAAAGTTGTAGTGGACGACTTTGAGGCAGGTTACAAGGCAACTATGTATTTTCTGGAAACAGGCTGTAGCACAGTGGCCATAGTGAATCCCATAGCCAATTCGCTCATTGGCAGATTACGGGTGGATGGGTATAAAAGAGCATTACAGGAAAAAGGAATACCCTTCGATGGAAAATTGTTGGTGCCCATTGGCCATAACGATGACCTGGGGCTTTCGTTGTCCCTTTCTTTGGACTTCAAAAAAATCGATGCCATATTGGTCTTTGATGAGATAACCACGGTCAAAGTAATGGATATTGTGCAATCCAAGGGATTTCGGATTCCGCAAGATATTGCCATAATTGGTTTCACCAATGGGGAACTCTCCAAATTCGTAAGTCCCCCGGCCACCATGGTCAGTCAGCATGGAAAGTTCATTGGGGAAACCGCTGCGAACCGATTGATCGATAGGATCGAGCAAAAGGGGCAATCCCTGGCCTTTCAGACCAAGACCATAAAAACGAGTCTTGTGGTCAGGGAATCGACCTTAAAAATGGCGCATCATACTCAGGGCGAATAGGTAATGAAATGGGATTTCTGAAATAATTGGGCTACAATTGATTTTGTTTGATTTTCTTAACTTTGTGTCATGAGAACAAAAACTGAAAGATCTGTATCCCCTTTTAATAATGAGTTGAGGTTAAAAGGCTTCAATGTGTTCAAGATTGAAGAGGATAGTAGTGCTACCAAGATTTATAGCCGAAAGGATTTTTACAAGATCTGTTTGACCACGGGGAAAAGTATCATCAATTATTCCAACAGGAGTTTTGAACAGGAGGGCACTATTCTGTTTTTTGGCAACCCCCATATTCCGTATTCCTGGGAAACCATTTCAACCACCTATGTTGGCTATACCTGTTTGTTTTCAGAGGAATTCCTCAACTTATCACAACGATCGGACAGTATTTTGAAATCGCCGCTGTTCAGTTTGGGCGGGACCCCGGTACTCCAGATCAGTGAAGATCAACGTCTTTTTCTCAACGCTATCTTTGATAAAATGATCGAGGAGCAACGGACAGACTATTCTTTTAAAGACGACTTGATCAGGAACTATATCCACTTGATCCTGCATGAAGCCCTTAAGATGCAGCCCTCGGAAAACTATGCGCAGCACCAGAGTGCGGCCTCAAGGTTGACCAACGTGTTCCTGGAACTTTTGGAGCGACAGTTTCCCATCGAGACCGCAGAAACTCCATTGCAATTAAGGACTCCACAGGACTATGCGGACAATCTTTCGGTGCATGTGAACCATCTCAACAAGTCCATCAAGGAAGTGACCGGAAAATCCACTTCCACACATATTTCTGAGCGGATTGTCACCGAGGCAAAGGCCCTTCTGCAACATACCAATTGGAACGTAAGCGAGATTGCCTATGCCCTTGGCTTTGATTACCCCACCTACTTCAACAACTACTTCAAAAGGCTCACAGGGACCACCCCAAAGGCTGTGCGGGCTTAACATATTTGATTTTCTTAATCTTTGATCTGATTATCGTTATCACTAGGGCTTCCTGCCGCCATACCTTTGTACCATATTCTTTTGAAAACAAAGAAAATGGACAACAAAACAGTGGAACATACGACAAAGGACATCTTTCAGCGCTTGATCGAGGGCGAGGAAATCCCTTATAGCGATCCCGAATTTTTCAAGCTGACTGAAACCTCGGAAAGGGCCATGGCCATTTTGGTGGAGATGAACTCCTCAAAGACCGTTGTGGATATCCGTAGGCATTTGAGCAATTTGGTCGGCTATGAGGTAGACCCCAGTACCACGTTGTACACCCCGCTCAGTTCCAATCATGGGCTGAATGTAAAGTTGGGAAAGAACATTTTCATCAACCAGAATTGCCAGATGTTGGATTTGGGGGGCATTACCATAGAAGATGATGTACTGATCGGTCCCAGGGTGAACCTCTTGTCCGAAACACATCCTGTCGAGGTCGATTCCAGAAAAACATTGATGGCAAAGCCCATCCATATCAAGAAAGGGGCCTGGATCGGAGGTGGTGCAACCCTACTGCCCGGTGTCACTATTGGAGAACATTCGGTAGTGGCCGCTGGTGCCGTGGTTTCCAAAGATGTTTCAGATCGGACGGTCGTGGCGGGCATACCTGCCAAAAAGGTGAAATCAATTTAATACAGCAGACAAGGAATGAAACGTATAGTATCTTTTTTAATGGTGGGATTGCTTGTGCAGAGCACACTTTTCAGCCAATCAAATTCAAATCAAAAATCAAGTAAAATGAATAGAACAGCAGATGAATATACTTTTTATCTCAGCGATCAGGTATCAAGACAGGCCGTAACATTCAAAAATCGTTACGGAATCACCCTTGCAGGGGACCTATATGTCCCCAAGAGCAATGGAAATGAACAATTACCCGCTTTGGCCATCAGTGGTCCCTTCGGGGCGGTCAAAGAGCAAGCTTCTGGGCTGTACGCCAACCAAATGGCTCAGCGTGGGTTCGTGGTATTGGCCTTTGACCCATCCTATACAGGGGAAAGTGGAGGTGAACCAAGACACGTGGCATCTCCGGACATCAACACGGAAGATTTCAGTGCGGCCATTGATTTTCTGGGACTTCAGAAAAATGTTGACAGGGACAAATTGGGTATCATCGGCATCTGTGGATTTGGAGGTTTCGCACTCAATGCAACGGCAGTGGACAAAAGGGTAAAAGCAGTCGCCACTACAAGTATGTACGATATGTCGAGGGTGAATGCCAAGGGCTATTTTGATTCCACCACACCGGAACAGCGCACACAAATGTTAGAGCAGATGGGCCAACAGCGTTGGAAAGATGCCGAAAGTGGGAATTCCGCATTGTCAGGATTGGGACTGCCCGAGAAAATCGAAGGCAATGAGCCCGAATTCGTGAAAGGGTATTTTGACTATTACAAAACGGACAGGGGCTTTCACCCAAGGTCCATCAATTCAAACAGTTCTTGGACAATCACAACACCCATTTCCTTGATGAACATGCCGATCATGACCTATATCAAGGAAATTTCCCCAAGACCAGTATTGTTGATCGCCGGGGAAAATGCACATTCCCGTTATTTCAGCGAGGATGCCTACAAGGCGGCAAGTGAACCCAAGGAATTGATGATCATACCTGGAAAGGTACACACCGACCTCTATGATAATGTGAATGTCATCCCTTTTGACAAGTTGAAAAGTTTCTTTGCAGCTGCGCTGTAAAGGATTGATGATTGATGATGGAGTCATGGCCAATAAAAAATTGGCCATGACATTTTTTCTCTGATAGTTGAATTAAATTCCTAAAAACCAATATGATGAAGATTTTTTTTGTTGTATTATTGGGAGTATTCGCAATAGTTTACTTGTTTTCGGACAAGGGAGGAAAGTCATCAACAGAACAGACAATGATCATGGATATGAAACTCAAAATTTCATTTGGGGATACGGAGATTACCGCCACTTTGTATGACAATCCAACAGCCAGGGACTTTATCTCCATGCTTCCCATTACTACGGAATTGGAAGATTATGCCAGCAATGAAAAAATCTTTTACCCAGAACGGAAGTTGACCAAAGATGGGGCTCCGGGAGGGTACGACCCAAGTAAGGGCGATATTACCTATTATGCTCCATGGGGGGATGTGGCCATTTTCTATAAGGACTTTGGCTATTCCTCAGGATTGATAAGCCTCGGAAGGATTGATGGCAACGGTATTGAAAAACTCCGGGAAGCTGGTAAGAAGCCTGTTACGTTTGAGGTTGTCGTGGAATAGATTTTTCCCGATTCAGTCCATGGTATCATGTAAAGGACCACAGTTTTCATAAGGTTTGAATCTCTTAACCTTTGCTTTGATTTTCATATTTGTGTCCGTTTAAGATTTTGTAACTTGTTGAAGTAAAGATTGTTAATCGGGTGTTAAAGAAGTTTGCACCACCTTTTCCATCGAACTTAAAGCCTTAGGGGCCATTGGGCTTCGTAGGACTTCAAACATCAACTTTATAGCACATAATCCAAAAAAAAGCGAAAAAATGAAAAAAGTAGTTCCGATCCTATTACCGGCCATTTTTATAGTAGCCCTGAGTTGTAAGCAGCCAAAGCAGGAAACTGATGGGCGCCAAGAGGTGGTGGCAGTGGAGCATGCCAAAGAAGTGGATGCTATTTTTCCGCAGGGACAAAAGGGGTCGCCCAAGACTTTTACAGGCAATGCCTATAATTACGGTTTGGTGATGATGGATTCCACGTATACCACATTGGTGGGGAATGTATATTTTGAGCCAGGGGCCAGGAGCAATTGGCATATCCATCCCGCCGGTCAAATTTTGATTATTACGGATGGTGAAGGTTTTCACCAGATAGAGGGGCAGCCCAAGGAAATCCTTAAAAAAGGAAGCGTGGTCAAATGTCCGCCCAATACGAAACACTGGCATGGGGCTAGTCCCGACAAGGGAATGCAACAGTTGTATATCGTTCCCAATACCGAGAAAGGTGTGGTGGAATGGATGGAAGCCGTGACTGATGAACAGTACAACGGCAACTAGTAAGCCAACCGAATATTTATTGGGCACAATAAGAATAATTGTTCAATGCCCTATTTGTCAAATAAAAATAGAACTATGATTTTAGAAGAGAACTATACACTGAACAACAACGTGGAAATCCCCAAGTTGGGACTAGGCACTTGGTTCATAGACAACGTAGCCGTGGTAGAGGCCATAAAAGATGCTGTTCAGCTCGGATATCGCCACATCGATACTGCCCAGGCCTACCAAAATGAAGAAGGTGTGGGCAAAGGGATCAGGGAATGTGGATTGGACAGGGAAGAACTGTTCATCACCACCAAACTGGCAGCCGAGGTGAAATCGTATGATGAAGCCGTGGCATCCATTGACGGTTCCTTAAAGACCATGGGGCTGGACTATGTTGACCTGATGATCATCCATAGCCCAAAACCATGGCAACAATACCAAGGGGAAAATCGCTTTTTTGAAGGAAACCTTCAAGCTTGGAAAGCGTTGGAAGAAGCCTATAAGGCCGGAAAGATCAAGGCCATCGGACTTTCCAATTTTGAGATACAGGATGTGAAGAACATTCTGGAAAACGGTTCGGTAAAACCCATGGTCAATCAGATTTTGGCCCATATCACCAATGTTCCCGAAGAATTGATCGCGTTCTGCAAAACGAACGATATCCTAGTGGAGGCCTATTCGCCCATTGGACATGGCGAGCTGTTCAAAAATGATGAGGTCGCCCAAATGGCGGACAAATATGGGGTATCCATACCGCAGTTGGGCATCAGGTTCGATCTTCAACTTGGCTTGCTGCCATTGCCAAAAACAGCCAACCCGGCCCATATGAAGAACAATGCCGACCTGGATTTTGCCATTACCGATGCCGATATGGAAATCCTTAAAGGCCTGGAAAAAATCAAGGATTATGGAGAAGCCAGCAAGTTTCCCGTGTATTCTTGATGGCAGTGAAACAAAAAGAAGTGTTCAATATATAAAATTAGAAACATGAAAATTTTTAGAAATGGGGATGTCCCATCCATGAAGGGACCCGATGAATGGTTCACTGGAGATGTGATCGTTGACCCTTTGTACCAAAATGTCAAAAACGTCACCAAAGGAGCGGCAGCCTTGGTAACCTTTGCTCCCGGCGCCCGGACCGCTTGGCACACACACCCAGCGGGCCAGACCTTGATCGTCCAATCTGGCTTGGGGTGGATCCAGAAAGAAGGCGGTCCCATAGAAGAGATCCGCCCAGGCGACATCGTATATTTTGAACCCAATGAAAAGCATTGGCATGGGGCATCTGCCCAAAAGGCCATGAGCCATATTGCCATTCAGGAAGAAGTCAACGGAGAGGTCGTCACTTGGATGGAAAAGGTGTCTGACGAACAGTACTTAAAAAAGCAGTAATGTTTGGAAAAACCAGCAAAAATAAAATTAGTAGCACTCTCCAGTTATTCCCAAGGTAATTACTCATTAGCCTTGACTGTTGGATACATTGGAGCGCGATATTGACTTTCACAGGACAACCACACATACATCGATTTTTAGATTTTATAGATGTTCTGCTTTTCGGACATATCCCTAAAAAACTTGAAACGCGCAACAGTCTCTTCTTTGAGAATATTGGCCATACTATAAAAAATGGCATTCACCACGCTATATGCCCCAACCATTGCGCCAAAGTAATAGCTATGGGAACTATTGATCAGAATGAAAAGGTCGCTATATTCCAACAAAGGGGAGAGGTTACTGTCCACTATTGCTACGGTCGTTGCGTTTCTTTGCTTGGCAAATTTTAGGGCTTCTATGGTCTGGTTCTGACATTTATCCAAGCAAATCCCCACCACGACATCTTTGTCGCTAAAATGATCCATGTTCAGGAAAAGTTCGCCATGGTATTCGGTACTGGCATGTATCTGGGGTACCGCAGACCTACAGATTCGCTCCATATACTTGGCGACCAGGCCAATGTGTGCCAGCCCAACAATGTAAGTGTGATTGGAGCTGATAATGGCACGTGCAATTTTTTCCATGACCTCAAAATCCATGGCCTCATACGTTTTTTGAAGCATCATGATGTCCCCCAAAATGGCATCTTGGGCCACTTTTTGGGGATTGTCCTGGGACTTCACTTCTCGGATCATTCCCGTAAAGACTGAATCCACCCTTGTCAGCTGGACTTCTTGTTTCAAGAGTTCCTTCAGTTCAAAAAATCCATTAAGGCCAACCGCTTTACAGGCCTTGACCACTGTAGCTGGGTTGACTCCCAAATGATGGGCAAATTCCTCCATACGCATCAGGACAACCTTATCTGGAAAATCCAATGCATATTGGATGACCAATTTTCTTTTTCGGGAAAGCTTCGAAATACAGATATCCTTGATTTGTTGTATGCTCATAATTAGCAAGTTAGTCAAATGAATTGATAATGAAAATTAAAAAGCAATATTAATAATGCTTTATTGTAAAAAACAATCTTAGTGATGCCAATTAAAGTTTTTTTTATAATTTGTTGAATATTTATTCATTCGGGGACCTAATTGTCATTGATAAAAGGATAGTTGCAAAACATGTAAACATTAGGGAATATGCCCACGTTTCTAAGTTGTGATGACTATGGGTTGAAATTGTTCAAGTCAAAAGAAGAGAAGCATGAAAGCGTACGATGTCCTTGTTGTGGGAGGAGGAATATTTGGTGTTACCGCAGCTGTGGAACTGGCCAGACGGAAGTATAAAGTGGGTTTGTTGAACCCAGATTCAGTACCGCACCACATGGCAGCTTCAACAGATGTTACCAAAGCGGTGCGTATGGAATACGGATCGGACAGGGAATATTTTAGGATGGCCGAAAGGTCCATTGGACTATGGCGGGAGTGGAACAATTTCTTTGGAGTGAAGCTGTATCACGAAGTGGGCTTTTTGATGCTCTGTAAAAAAAGCATGGAAAGCGGCGATCAGCGATTTGAAAAGTACAGCTATGGGGAATTGTTGGACAACGGATACGATGTGGAGTATTTATCGGCCTCGGATATCAAAACAAGATTTCCTGCCATAAATGCGGAAACCTATTCGGAGGCCATCTATAACCAAGTGGGAGGTTACGCAAATGCAACGCTGGCCTTAACGACCTTGATTGGCTATGCCAAGGAACTTGGGGTGCACATTCATGAAGGGCAGATGGTGAATGGGTTTGATATTGTGAATAATTCTGTGAAAGGGGTGAAGACATCGGGGAACGAAAAATTTGGAGCCGACCATGTAGTGGTAGCAGCCGGGGCACATACCCCGTTATTGTTGCCAGAACTTCAACCTTACATGAAGGCTACAGGCCACCCGGTTTTTTGGTTGAGGCCCCATGACGCAAAAAAGTTCAGAGGAGATCGCTTTCCGGTGTTTACGGCGGACATCTCCAATACAGGATGGTATGGGTTTCCTTATTTGGAGGAACAGGGAATTGTCAAGATTGCAAAGCATTCCAATGGCAATACAATAGATCCCGAAATGGGGGACAGGCAAGTTACAGATATAGAAGTAAAAGAGATGAGATTTTTTGTAAGGGAGTCTTTTCCTGAATTGGCAAATGCCCCATTGGTGTATACCCGTAGGTGTTTGTATACGGACACATTGGATGGGCATTTCTGGATAGATAACCACCCAACCGTAAAAGGACTTTCCGTGAGTTCGGGGGGAAGTGGACACGGATTGAAGATGGCACCGCTACTGGGACCCATGGCCGCAGATGTGGTAGAAGGGAAAACCCATGAATTTTCCAGCAGGTACAGATGGAGGCATCTTACCATGGATACTGTTCAAGTGGAAGAAGCCAGACATGTGATAGACCGCAGAATTTAAGATGATATGTACTTGTCCAGATCAATGCTGGACAATGTTTAAAAAAACAAAATGGACCCAAAGAGCTATCATAACGAAAATTACCTCGTTGAGCAGCTAAAAAAAGGCTCAGAGGAAGCCTATGGCCATTTGTTCAAGCAATACCATCGGGAGCTTTGTAATTACATTGCTGCCATTACGGGGGATTTGGAGGTGTCGGAGGATATTGCGCAACAGGCATTCATAAAGTTATGGACCAATCGCGACAAGCTCAATATCAAAGAGAACAGCCTCAAAAAATATCTGTTCAAGATAGCCTACAACCTTTTTTTGGACAGTAAAAGAAAAGAGAAAAAAGAGTTTCAGCTATTGGAGAGCCTAAAACAAGAAGCCTATCTTGGAATGATGGAGACCGATGCTTCCCTTTTTGAGGAACGGCTCAAAAAAGTAGAGGCTGAAATAGAAAACTTACCGGAGCAATGCAAAATCGTATTTATGCTCAGCAAAAAAGAGGGGCTCAAATACAAGGAAATTTCCGAAAAACTCCATATCTCCATAAAAACGGTTGAGGTGCACATGGCCAAGGCCCTAAAACGACTAAAGGCACAACTTTCCCTATTTTTCTAGGCCAATACCCACGATTTTCAATTGTATTTCTTCTATCCTTTTTAAGGAAGAACGGGATGTTTCCATATTTTAAATGTTAAAATTTTATGATAGAGTAAGGGTTTTTTTAAAAACCCGCGTCTGTTTAGTAAAGAGATAATTACATATCCAATGACCAGACTCGATATCAGGAGGATTATTACCAAGTACATCAACCAAGAGGCTACCCCTGAGGAAATGACCATTTTATATGAATGGGTAAAGAAAGGGAACAACCAAGAGGTCTTTAAAAAATTGGTTCAAGCCGACTTTCTTATCAACTATCAAAACCGTTCATGGGAAACAGAAGAGGCTTTCAAACAATTCTTGGAAACCATCAAAGAAAAAGAAAGCAAAAAGGTCCGTGTCTTCCATCTGGGCAAACACGTGTATAAATATGCGGCCGCTATCATTTTACTCGTTGCCTCATCAGCGTATTTTATTCTTTCCAAAAATTCAACATCGGTTTTGGAACCCAAATTGGATTCCGACCAGATAACCCTTCAATTGGACAATGGGGAAATCATAAGTTTTGACCCGGACAGTGATGCCACCGTAAAGAGCAAAACAGGCAAAACTGTGGTTTCGTTGGTAAAAGGGGTATTGTCCCAGAACAACGAAACCAATGCAAGGCCCAATGCCAAGAAAAATGTGCTTAGGGTGCCTTTTGGAAAAAGTCTTTCCCTGACGTTGCAAGATGGTTCGGTGGTACGACTCAATTCAGGGTCCACACTTATATACCCATCCTCATTTGTTGGAGTGGACAAAAGAGAGGTACAGTTGGAAGGGGAGGCATTTTTTGAAGTGGCCAAAAATCCAGACCAACCCTTCATCGTAGGCACCAAAAATATGTACACCCAGGTTTTTGGTACCGTGTTCAATATTTCGGCCTATGATGAGGACAGCATATCAGAAGTTGTGCTTGTGGAAGGCTCGGTCGGGATTGGTGGTACAGATCAGACCATATCTGGGGATGTACAGATGCTCAAACCATCCCAAAGGGCATCGAGCAGGGAAGGCAGTGGGGGGCTATTCGTCATTGAGGATGTGGACGTGACCCCATACATTTCTTGGACGCAAGGTGTACTGTCCTTCGAGAACGAAGAAATGTCGGAAATCATCAAAAGACTTCAAAGACAGTTCAATATAAAGATTGTCAACAAACACGAAAGGCTCGGAGAACGTAGGTTCACCGGGATGTTCGATGAGGAGGACCTGGACCGTATCCTGAGGACCATACAGGCCCATACCCATTTTAGCTATTCCAAAGAAGGAAACACGATAACAATAACAGAACCCAAAAAACAGTAGTGCCTATGATGTGAAACACTTTAAAAAAACCAAAAAAGAATACTAACTGACTAGACTAATTTAATCATGAAAAAAAACCAAACCATATGTGCCTGGGCCAAAAAGCTCAGTAAGAATGTATTGTGTTGTTTGTCCTTGCTGCTTTTTTTCAGTTTTGGCAATGCTACCAATTGTGCACAAGACGATGTCATCACCATGAGCTTTGAAAACCGGCAAGTTGGCGACATCTTTGAAACCATTACAAAATCCACAGGATACAAATTTTTTTATGAAGCCTCGGAGGTCGACCTTAACCGAAAGGTGACCATTTTCCATAAGAATTTATGCATTGAGGATTTTATGAAACAACTTCTCAAGGGCTCAGGATTGAGTTATGAAGTGGTTGCTAGGCAAATTGTCATCAAAAAAATTGGCGAGCCCACCCTTCCTTCATTGATTCCCCAAAAAAAGATAGAGGTACAAGACCCCCAATCCATGCTTTCAGGGACAGTTGTGGACGAAAATGGGGTGCCTTTGCCTGGAGCAAGCATCATTGCCAAAGGGACGACGGTGGGAACAACTACAGATTTTGATGGAAAATTTGAACTGTCATTGCCCTCTGGGACAACCGTTATACAGGTAACCTATATTGGCTACAAGCCGAAGGAGGTCAGTGTTGTTGGCCTAACCTCCATCACTGTTGGAATGGAACCCGATGCAGCCGCTTTGGAAGAAGTGGTGGTTGTTGGGTATGGTACCCTGGCCAAAACAAAAGTAACAGGGTCCGTAGTTTCCATTCAACCAGAAGCGATTGTAAGTATCCCAACAATTACGCCGGAAGGCGCGTTGATCGGTCAAGTCGCTGGGGTACAGGTACAGGAAGTCTCCGGTGAGCCCGGAGCTGCCCCCAATATTAGGATCAGGGGTTCAGGTTCCATTTCCGCTGGCAACGACCCATTGTTCGTTGTGGATGGAATACCAATTTCCAGAAACCTTACATCATCCAGTCAATTGGGCTCATTGTCCAACCAGTCACAGGCGTTCCAACCACCGACCATCAATCCACTGGGAACCCTTAACCCCAATGATATTGAATCCATGCAGGTGCTTAAAGATGCCAGTGCGGCTGCTATCTATGGGTCCAGAGGGGGCAACGGGGTATTGCTCATCACGACCAAAAAAGGGTCCAGTACCGAAGAAGGTGTATTCTCTTTCGATTCTTATGTGAGTATCCAATCGGTTGCCAATAAGATAGATTTGATGAATTCCGCAGAACTTATAGATTATACAAGGGATGCCAGGAACAATAACTATTTGGTGGATTTTCCAGGAGCTTCGGCCGATGATCCCATTGGACCAGGTGAACGAGGAAATACCAACTATGAAATGCCCGCTTCTTATGTGAATTGGGATGGTACCGATACAGATTGGCAAGATTTGATTTTCAAGACAGGAGTGGTACAGAGCTATAATTTCTCATATGCTTCCCCGATAAGGAACAAAACAAGTTTCTATACCTCCGCAGGATATTTTTCCCAAAACGGAATCATAGAAAAATCAAAATTTGAAAGGTATTCTGTGCTGATGAACCTGAATTCCCAATTGACCGAGAAATTGAATCTAGATCTTCGATTGGCCCCTACAGTAACCGAAAACCAAAGGGTTCCGGCCAATTCACCATACTTTGCGACCCCTCCAGGAATTGTATACTCGGCCATAGTGCATTCCCCCGTGGTAAAACCATACAATGCGGACGGTACCATCAATCAATTGGACAACCAATCCCATTTGGCAGGTGGAACCACTACTGCAAGTAACCCCTTGGCGATCATTGAGGGAGTGGAGGATCAGATATTCCAATTTCAGAACAGAGGAACCCTAGGGCTGACCTATGATATCTTGCCCGACCTAAGTTTTAAAACCTTGGGAGGTGTGTACATCAATTTGTTCAACCAGGATTTTTATAGGGCCAATACATTATTGCTACGGAATTCCACTGTAGGAAATCCATATGGTCAGGCCTCTACATCGACAGAGACCAATTGGTTGTGGGAGAACACATTGAGCTGGAAAAAGGAAATAGGGGACCACTATGTGGATGCCGTTTTGGGATATACGGCCCAAAAAGACAATGTAAGATTGGAAAGGGTTGTTGCCAACAACTATCCTGATGATTTGGTGACCACCATCAGTGGTGGACAGGTATATGCCGGAACATCGGTGAAGGAACAATGGTCCTTGCTCTCTTCGCTGTTCAGGGTCAACTATAGTTTTAAGGACAAGTACCTCTTTACAGGAACCATCCGTTCCGATAAATCTTCCCGTTTTGGCAAGAACAACCAAACTGGATACTTCCCTTCGTTCTCCGTAGGGTGGAGGTTGAACGAGGAGTCTTTCTTGGCATCTTCTGAAACCATATCAGAGCTGAAGCTCAGAATGAGTTGGGGGCAGACAGGGAACTTTGAAATACCAAATTATGGTGCCGTGGGGCTATTGTCTCCCCAGAACTATAACTTGGCAGGCAACGAGGTGAACGGAATTGTCCAATCCACTATCCCAAACCCAAATTTGACATGGGAGAAATCCGAACAAGTGGATGTGGGGATGGAATTGGGACTTTTCAACAACAGGATATTCTTATTGGCAGATTACTATGATACCACTACAAGGGATCTATTGTTGAACGTGGCCATTTCCTCCGTATCTGGCTTTGAGACTACATTGAGAAATCTTGGAAAGGTCCAGAACAAAGGTTTTGAGATTGCCCTGAGTACCAAAAACTTTGTAGGTG
This sequence comes from Flagellimonas amoyensis, assembly GCF_003058265.1. GTDB lineage: Bacteria > Bacteroidota > Bacteroidia > Flavobacteriales > Flavobacteriaceae > Flagellimonas > Flagellimonas amoyensis. Next base: position 112,305 of record NZ_QBUK01000011.1, on the reverse strand, counting down.
ATTTTAGCTGGGATACCGATATCAACTTCTCTACCAACAAAAATGAGGTGTTGGCGTTGAATGAAGGCAATGAACCCATTTATTCCACGGGTAGTGCAGGTATTCGCCACGTAACAAGGGTAGGTGACCCTATTGGTAGCTACTATGGTTATGTTGTGGAGGGTATTTACCAGACCCAAGAGGAAATTGACAATGCACCTTTCGATACACAGGCCCCGAATCCAGGTCCTGGGGATTTTAAATTCAAAGATATCGACGGTGATGGACAGATCACCCCTGATGATAGAACGGTTACCGGCAGCTATTTCCCGGATTTCACTTGGGGTATCAACAACAAGTTTAGCTTTAAAGGAGTTGATTTCAGTTTCTTGATCCAAGGAGTCGAAGGCAATGAGATACTCAACCTTACCGGAAGACACCTGTTGAACGGAGAGGCCAACTTTAACTCCTATGCGGTGTTCAATGATCGTTGGCGATCGGCCTCCGACCCAGGAAATGGGTGGGTTCCAAGAGCGGACAGGGGAAGTGGTAACCACGGAAACAATCAAAGACCATCATCTTTCCAAGTTGAGGATGGATCCTATGTCCGTTTACGAAATGTAACGCTCGGATATACCTTGCCAACCGACAACCTGTTCGGTAGCAAGATCCAAAAACTACGTTTCTATATCACCGGTACCAACTTGTTTACCATTACGGACTATTTGGGCTATAACCCTGAGGTTAGTAGCATTACAACCAATAGTTTGACTCCGGGAGAAGATTATGGCGCTTTTCCATTGACCAAGTCCTTTACAATGGGAGTAAACCTAAAGTTCTAACCTAAAAACGGAAAAAATGAAACGAATTCTATATATAATGCTATGCACGGTAGTGTTTGCCGGGTGTAGCGAAGATTTTACCGATCTCGCACCGATCTCCAACCGAAATGAGGCCGATTTCTATAAATCTGCAGCCGATTTTGAGGTGGCCATCAATGCCAGTTATAGGGGATTGCAGAGTACAGGCATCTACGGACGTGGCTATTGGACCATGTTCGAGATGCGGAGTGATAACACCGATCAAGGCCCCGATGCAACAGGTTTGGCAAGACAGTACACCGAAATCAATGCATTCACAGAGGATGCTCTGAATGAACAGGTGTCAACGGCTTGGAGCGAATCCTATAAGGTAATTGCAAATTGCAATGTGATCTTGGAACGTATCCCAACAGTGGAAATGGATGCGGCTATAGGAAACAGGATAGCAGGAGAAGCTCTTTTTATCCGTTCCCTGATGTATTACCATTTGGCCATTGCCTTTGGAAATGTGCCATTGCAGTTGGAGCCCTATGTGGCCGGTGATGAACTGGTCCAGGTTCCGGAAACTATGGTTTTGGAACAATTGGTCACCGATTTGGAAACGGCGGAAGGCTATCTTCCCATTTCATATCCTTCCAGTAGTGTTGGAAAAGCCACAAAAGGAGCAGCGGCCACATTATTGGCCAAGGTGCAACTTACGTTGGGCAACAATTCAGAAGCAGAGACGGTTTTGCGTAGGATCATATCTAGTTATGGATATGATTTGGTTCCTGAATATGCAGACCTGTGGGGTGTTGACAATGAGAACAATGAAGAGTCCATCTTTGAGGTGCAGTTCATGAGTGGGGGAATAGGCCAAGGAAGTCTGTTCACGAACGACTTTTCCCCAAGTTCCGCTTTGCAGGCAGGGGCAGGTTATGGAAGGAACAGGCCAACCGTTTCCATGCAAGAAGCCTATGAAGTTGGCGATGCCAGATATGATGCTTCCATGGGAGATTCATTTATCAACCTGGATGCCGAGGTGGTAGAGGCGCTATACATTAAAAAGTACCAAGCGGATATTGCCATAGAGAATGATTCGGATATCAACTTTGTGGTCTTCAGGTATGCCGATGTGCTGCTGATGTTGGCCGAGGCCCTTGGTGAAACTGATGAAAGTTATGATTTGATCAATGAAGTAAGGGATAGGGCCGATTTGGGGGAAATAGATGCGGCCACCCCGGGCACATTTGAGGAGAAACTGCTTCAAGAACGAAGGGTGGAGCTTGCTTTTGAAAATCACAGATGGGCCGACTTGAGACGATTTAATGCCATCGCTAGGGTTATTGTAGCGGAACCGATCATTACAGGAACCCGTGAATATTTCTTTATTCCCCAGCGTGAGATGGACATCAATCCAAGTTTTGATCAGAATTAGGGTTTTAAAATATTGAAAATTAGCGTTTTCTATATGTTGAGTTAGTTTGATTGATCGCCCCAAACCATGGATTGCCTACTTATGGTTCTATGGATGACTGACTCTATTGAAAATGCAGATTTTTCTATAAAAAAAGTTGCCTGGATAGGTGACCTGGAATTTGATTGCAATAAAATAATAAACCAAATACACACAAAAGACAATGAGAAAATTTACGATGGCATTATGCCTGTGCCTTGCGTTCGTGGTAATGCAAGCACAAGAAAAAAAACTATTGAATATCATAGCCATCGGGGCGCACCCCGATGATTGTGACTCCAAGTTTGGAGGTACGGCAGCCCTTTTTGCCAAGATGGGGCACAATGTAAAGTTCCTTGCTTTGACCAATGGAGATGCAGGTCACCAGAGCATGGGGGGCGGACCATTGGCCAAGAAGCGTAGACAAGAGGCCAAGGACGCGGCAAAAGCCTTGGGCATAGCCGAATATGAAGTGTTGGACAACCATGATGGGGAATTGTTTCCTACTTTGAATGTTAGATTGGAAGTGATCCGTCGTATACGTGGTTGGGATGCTGATATTGTTTTGGGCCTAAGGCCAAATGATTATCACCCAGACCACAGAAATGCAGGGTCCGTAGTGCAGGATGCAGCTTATATGAACATAGTTCCCAATGTGGCGCCCGACACTCCGCCTTTGAAGAAAAACCCAGTTTTCCTTTACATGAGCGATCATTTTCAGAAGCCTTATCCATTCCAAAAGGATATTGCAGTGATCGTTGATGAGGTCATCGATACCAAAGTGGCCGGATTGGCGGCTCACGATTCTCAAATGTTCGAGTGGTTGCCCTGGACCAACGGTACAGATTTGTCTACCATCCCTACGGGAAAAGAAGAACGCCTGGCATGGTTGAAGAACAGATGGATGAACAGAAAACCGGATGCAAGCACCTTGGAAGCGGCCAAGAAATGGTATCCGGGCAGGGACATGTCCAAAGTACAACAAGTTGAGTTCTTCGAGATATGTGAGTACGGCAAGCAACCTACCGAAGAAGAAATCAAGCAATTGTTCCCCATGTTGGGAAGCAAATAGATCCAAAACCAAAAAACCAGACCCGGGAAGAGATTCCAAATAAATAACCAACTGACCACCAATGGAGAATAGCAAGCCCACGACCAAGAGATACTATCCTATTATTGGGTTGGTAATGCTGGTGTTCTTTGTAATATCATTCATCACCAACATACTCAATTCCATAATAGTAGACGTAAAGGACAGTTTTGACCTAAGCCTCACTTTAACAGGCTTATTGCCCTTCACTTTCTTTATTGCATACGGGATCATGTCCATTCCGGCAGGATTCCTCTCCGAAAAGTATAGTGAAAGGACCTTACTCTCCGTATCGTTCTTGGTCATGGCGCTTGCTTCCCTGGGTTTTGCCCTTATCCCCCAATATGGCATGTTCAGTATAACATTGTTCACTTTGGGATGTTGTATGGCCGTTTTGCAAGTAATCATCAACCCCATGTTAAGGGTTGCAGGAGGTGAGGAACACTTTGCGTTCAATTCGGTACTGGCGCAGTTGGTGTTCGGGGCAGCTTCATTTTTGAGCCCTTACTTGTATAAATATTTGGTGGATAGGGAAGGAACACAAGGGGATGCCATAGCAGAAACATTGCGTTCGTGGGTACCTGAAAACTTACCATGGGTATCATTGTATATCGTTTTTGCGGCCATATCGGTATTGCTGTTCATCTATGTTTTCATGACAAGATATCCCAAGTTTGAAAAAACTGAGGATGAAAAGGCTGGAGATGGCAGTTCCTATTGGGATCTGTTGAAAAACAAATGGACCATATTATATTTCTTGGGCATCTTTTGTTATGTGGGCACCGAGCAAGGAGTGGGTAATTGGATTTCCCAGTTTCTATCCCAATATCATGGATTGGACCCACAGACCGTGGGAGCGGATACCGTGTCCTATTTTTGGGCCATGTTGACGGTAGGGTGTCTATTGGGGTTGGTGCTCTTGAAATTTATGGACAGCCGTAAACTGTTGATTTTTGCAACCGCCATAACCATGGTGTTTTTGGTGTTGGCCTTGACAGGTTCTTCCCAAATGGCCCTGGTCGGGTTTCCCATGGTCGGGTTTTGTATCTCGGTCATGTATTCCATCATTTTTTCATTGGCCCTCAATTCGGTCAAGGAATACCACGGTTCACTTTCGGGGATTCTTTGCACCGGGATTGCTGGGGGAGCGGTCATCCCATTCATTGTAGGAGGGCTAGGGGAGATGACGTCCTTGAAGTCTGGAATGTTCTTCTTGCTGATTCCACTTGCATTCATATTTACCATAGGCTTTTGGGCAAAACCATTGGTCAACAACAAGACCATTAGCCTTAAAAAGGAAAGTTAGTCCCATGCAAAAGGAATTGATAGGGGTTGATATTGGAGGTACCAACATGAAGGCAGGGAGAGTGGTCAACGGTAAAGTGATGAAAAGCCATTTGGTGGAAGTAGATCGGAACGATTCAGTGGAAGCAACGCTTTACAAACTGTTTGAAACCATCAATGAAACCATGACCGATACGGTGGAAGCCATAGGAATTGGAGTCCCGGCAGTGGTGGACCCAGGGTCAGGTATAGTATACGATGTGCAGAACATTCCTGCGTGGACCAAGGTGGCCTTGAAGGATTTGGTATATCAAAAATATAAGGTCCCCGTATTCATAAACAACGATGCCAATTGTTTTGCACTGGGAGAAAAATACTTTGGAAAAGCACAACAACATACCAACTGTGTAGCACTTTCCCTAGGTACAGGACTAGGCATGGGTATTTTAATAGACAACAAGCTGTACAATGGTGTTTTGTGCGGAGCAGGGGAAATAGGCATGCTTCCCTATAAAAATGGCATTATGGAGCATTTTACGGGTAGTTTTTTCTTTGAAGACACATACGGGAAATCTGCCAAAGCACTTTTCAACAGTGCATTGGAAGGAGATTCCTTGTCCCTGCAGGCATTCAAGGAATATGGAAAGCATTTGGGAGAGGCCATAAAGGCCATTCTCTATCTGTTTGCGCCCGAGATGATCATTCTTGGAGGGTCCATCAGCAATGCGTATCCCTTTTTCAAGGATGCCGTAATGGATGCTCTGGAATCATTTGCCTATCAAAAACAACTGGAACATTTTAAAATTGAAACATCAGATTTGGTGGATTCACCCATTTTGGGTGCAGCTGCACTATGTCTGTAAACCGAATAACCTAATATATAATGAGAATAATCATAACAGTACTGCTCGCATGTTTCTTGCTAAAGTCCTGTGCGAAACCAGAACCAGGCAAACAGTTAAGTATTACCATAGAGAACAATAAAAAAGGTGCGCCCATAACCTTGGGGATCCCTTTCCCAAAAGGGGAACTCTACTCTGCGGACAACCTACGTTTATTGACTGCCGAAGGTATGGAGATTCCGTGCCAGACCACAGAGGTTACCAATTGGGGACCCATAGACGAAAGCATCAAATGGGTATGGGTATTCTTTTTTTCCGAAGAAGGATCCGATTATGTGCTGGAATATGGGGATGGTGTTGTGCCCATGCTTCCAAAGGAAAAAATCATATCCACCAATAACATGAGGCCGCAAGGGGGAATAGATGTGAACACGGGACCGCTGTCTTTTTCCATCCACAAGAGAGGAAACGGTTTTTTGGATGAGGTATATCTGGATTCTGATCAAGATGGGAAGTTTACCGAAAACGAATTGATAGGATCTTCCAAAGGGGAAAACCGGGGGTCTTTCTTTGATATTTTGGACGATGCGGGCATAGATGCATCCAAAGCTGTCATCAATGAGGTCTTTAGAGAAAAAGGCTCTGGACCTATGCATTCCATTTTTAGGGTGGAAGGGACGTATACCTACAATAGGGCAGACAACAACATCTCCCCCTTCTCCATTTGGTTGCACACCTATGCTGGCAAAAGCTACATTAAAGTGCTTCATACCATGACCTATACCGGTATTCCGGACAAACATAAACTTCAGGAAGGTCAGCATGCGAACATAGCAACGCAGAACAAAAAAATCTTGTCCGAACAAACAGCTGATGATCCGGGATGGACACAGCCCAATGACCAGATTGCAGGGGTAGGTCTGCAACTCAAATACCATTTGGATGCCAATGTGAGTGTTTCCATGCCTATGTACGATGGGGATTGGAAGGATGGGAACGCCAAGACCGTTATAGAAAAAGTTGCGATGAATGGTAGTGATGCCGTCCAATTGCTACAGAAGGGTCCCGAAGCTCAAGAAAGTCCAAGCATGAGAAGCCTTTATTTAAGTGGTTTCAAAAAAGAAGATGGTCAAAAAGGGAACGAGCCCCAACCAAATTTTGAGGCAACCGTGACCAAAACAGGAGCCAACGTGGCCCAAACCCAAAAAGCAAAGGGATGGATAAATGTTTCCGATGGGAAAAGAGGAATCGGTGTCGGGATAAAGAACTTTTTGAAGGAATATCCCAAAGGGATAGAGTTGGACGCTTCGACGTCCACATTGACGGGAAGCATATGGCCCAAGGAAAATGGCCCGAAAAGCTTTGCCCGGGCTAACACGGAGAGTGATGGTGAAATGCTCGGCAATTTTGCCCAGGGCATTACCAAAACCACGGAATTCATCTACTATTTCCATGAGAACGATTCCCCTGAAGAAGTAGGGGAGAAAATGGACTATGTATTGGATTCACCCGTGGCACATGCTTCCCCAGAATGGTACACCGGTTCCAAGGTGTATGGAAATATGGCACCTTTCTCTGAAAAGCACCCAGAATTTGAAAATGCATTGCAATACAAATACCAATGGTGGGCCTATAACCAAGAGAACGAACCATGGTATGGCATATTCAATTATGGGGACGGCAAGACCTATTTTTTCAATGGTAGATGGGTCATGTGGACCAATAATGAGCCAACGACCGATTTTATGCTCTGGACCAATTTTATGCGGACGGGAGACCCCAAGTTCTTCAATTTGGCACAGGCCATGAGTAGACATACCATGGATGTGGACAATATCCATTGGCCGCGTAAGCGCACCTATTATGGTGAAATAAATGATGCCATCGATTTTTGGAACTATGAAGATGAGCCAGAGTCCACACCATATTTAGGTATCGGAAGAAGACATGCCAATGAGCACTGGAATGCACTTTTAAGTGCACACGTTTGGATCCAGGGATGGATAGCGGACTACTATCTTGCTGCAGACCATAGGGCCCTTGAAGTGGCCAAAATGACCGGAGATACCTATATCAATCGTATTTGGGGAGACCACGACCTAAGAGGAAGAAGACTTTACCTTTCAGTGCTTAACCTTGTTGAACTTTATGATGCAACCAAGCTCAACAAGTATAAGGATGAGTTGGATGAAAGGGTAAATACCATGCTGGAACTGCAAGAAAGGCAAGGGGGCAACCTGCTATTGGACAGGTATGGATATAGCCAGACCTATGTGGCCCAAGGGCTGTATAAGTACCAGCAGATCACTGGCGATGAAAAAGTGAAGAAAGCCCTGATCAATCATGCAAGATGGGTAAGGGATGTACCTCCACTGAACCACGAAATGGAATCCTATCTGGCAACCATATACCCCTTGTTGATCGGTTACGAGTACAGTGGTGAAAAAGTATACCTCAATGAGGCACTGGCTAGGGCAGAAGTCCTTAAAATAGGGGAATTGCCCCAAAAACCGGAAGATTACAAAAATGCGGTTGCATATAGTGACGATTTGGTGAAGATTTCAAACCTCCCAGAAAGTAAGGGTCGCTTTACCAACTGGCAGACCAATCAGGGACTACGGGTATTTGGTTGGACACATGCCTATAACATTCCTTATTTGTTGTATTGGTTGGACGAGGAGCCTATCGATTAAAAACAAAAAATCTAAAAAGGGAACCCCGATCATAGGTTGGAAGGCTCCCTTTTTTATGTTGCACATTTAACTAAACAACTCGTACTATAATGCACTACAAACGTTTGGGCTTTGTCCTTGGTCCATTACTTTTTGTCCTGATCCATTTGTTTTTTGAGAGCGATGGCCTTTCCGAACAAGGAAAGGATCTGCTTGCCGCAACGGTTTGGATAGGTGTTTGGTGGGTCTTGGAAGTATTGCCCATTGCCGCTACGGCACTGTTGCCCATTATTCTGTTTCCTTTGTTGGATACGATAAGCCTAGGGGAAACCACCGCCAGTTATGGACATAAGTATGTTTTTCTCTATATGGGAGGGTTCATGTTGGCGGTTGCAATTGAAAGATGGAACCTTCATAGGCGGATTGCCTTGAATATCATAAAGCTCATAGGGACCAACATGTATACCATTGTCCTTGGGTTCATGGTCGCAACGGCTTTTCTTTCCATGTGGATCTCCAATACGGCTACCACTGTGATGGTCATGCCCATGGCAGTATCCATTATCAGTCAATTAAAGGACAACCCCACCACCCAACAGGACGAGAACCAGATATTTGGTAAGATGCTGATGCTGGCCATTGCCTATGCTGCTTCCATTGGTGGTATAGCTACATTGATAGGTACGCCCCCGAATCTTGTTTTTGCCGGATTTGTCCAAAAAACATATGGCGTGGATGTAAGTTTTTGGCAATGGATGAAATTTGGGTTTCCCGTTGCTACAATATTACTTGTCTTGGCCTGGCTTTACCTTACCAGGGTAGCCTATCCCTTGAGGCAGGGAAGGTTTCCAGGAGGTAAAGAGGAAATTAACAGACTTCTACAGGAACTTGGGCCAATGGGTAGGCAAGAAAGGATGGTTCTTGGGGTATTTGTCCTCACTGCATTTTGTTGGATCTCCCGTTCCTTTTTACTTCAGTATTTCATTCCGGCCATGGACGATACCATCATAGCCATAGCTTCGGCAGTGGTGCTTTTTGCATTGCCTGCAGGAAAAGAAAAAGGCTCCATACTGCGTTGGGAAGAAGCTGTGCAGATTCCATGGGGCATTATTCTACTTTTTGGGGGAGGGATGGCCATTGCAAAGGGTTTCGAAGATACAGGTCTAGCAAGTTATATTGGTGCACAAATGGCCTTTTTTGATGGATTACCACTGTTAGGTTTGTTATTGTTGGTCATCACTTGTATCAATTTCTTGACAGAGGTCACATCAAATCTCGCCACAACGGCCATGATGCTTCCGGTTTTGGCACCTTTGGCCCTTACCTTGGGGATAGACCCCTTCGTATTGATGGTGGCTTGTACCTCTGCCGCATCCTGTGCATTCATGTTGCCCGTGGCCACTCCTCCGAATGCAGTGGTTTTTGGGTCAGGATACCTAAGGATTCCGGATATGGTAAGATGTGGCTTTTTCATGAATGTTTTATCAATAATCGTCATGGCCCTTTTTATTTATTTTCTTCTGCCAGTTTTGTGGGACTGATAAGCCCCTTGTTGAAAGGCGATGAATTCTGATTGGATGTCGAACATGGCGATACGTTCAGGCCATTTTTCAATTCCGGAGTAAATGGCTTGGCCTTCGGCAAACGGTTTGAAAAATGTATGCACAGAATCCACAATATTAGTAAATTGCGTTATGTGCGTACGTACATAACGCAATTCCTATGGTTTTGAGTGATAAAATTTACTTGGATTTTAATGCAACCACACCAGTTGAGCCTGATGTGGTCAAGGCCATGATCCCTTTTTTTACGGAGAGTTTTGGAAATGCAAGCAGTGACCATTCGTTTGGATGGGCTGCAGACGATGCGGTTGAAAATGCACGCGGGCAAGTTGCACGGTTGGTCAATTGTAGGCCCATTGAGCTTACATTTACCTCGGGAGCGACGGAGGCGATAAACCTAGCTTTGTTTGGTTTTTGTATGTCGAACAAAAGCAAGGGAAACCATATCGTTACCTGCGGTACGGAACACAAGGCCACATTGGAAACCATGGAAGCCTTGGAGCGACAGGGTTTTGTGGTCACGTATCTAGGAGTGGACAAACAGGGAAACATTGATTTGGAGGAATTGGAAAAAGTGATATTGCCATCAACTCTGTTGGTGTGCATTATGATGGCAAACAACGAAACCGGATTGGTCCATCCTATCAAGAACATATCAAAACTGGTGCATGCAAAGCATGTGGCACTGATGTCAGATATCACACAGGCCGTCGGTAAAATCCCCGTGGACCTCAAAGAGCTGGGAATCGACATGGCCATTTTTTCATCACACAAAATTTATGGACCCAAAGGTGTAGGCGTCCTATACATGAACAAGGACAACCATACAACGATTGCCAAGCATCTTTTTGGAGGGAACCATGAGAAAGGGGTGAGACCTGGGACCCTAAACGTTCCTGGGATAGTAGGATTTGGTGCTGCATGTAAAATAGCAAGTGCCCACCTTGAAGAATACCATCAAAACCAGTTGGATTTGAGAAACCGATTGGAAGAGGGATTGTTGGACTTGGAAGGGGTCACCATAAATTGTCACGGTCAAGAAAGGCTGCCCAATACCACAAATGTGTCGTTTGCAGGCGTTGATGGGACAAAATTGCTCCGTCATTTGAATACCTTGGCCTTATCACGCGGTTCCGCTTGCACCTCCAACCAAGTGAACCCATCACATGTATTGAAAGCCATGGGGATGGAAGATGTCGATGCTTTGGCAAGTTTACGCATCAGCACCGGACGAAGCACCACCCTGGATGACATTCAAAAGGCAGTTTTTAAGATCAAGACCGTCGTTGGCCAACTAAAAACAGTGGTGTTATGAGGGAGCTGGATGTCATACTAATACGCTATTCGGAGTTGAGGTCACAAGATGTCCGATGTGTTTTGGCCACAGTGGTGCACGTCGAAGGGTCATCCTATCGAAGGGCCGGAGCACGGATGTTGGTGGACGAGTATGGAAATATCACAGGGGCCATCAGTGGAGGGTGCTTGGAAGGGGATGCACTCAGAAAGGCACTTTATGCCTTAGATCGGGAAGAAAACAAACTGGTCACGTATGATACCAGCGATGAAGATGATGCAGTAATCGGGGCACAGTTGGGCTGCAACGGAATCATCCAGGTACTTTTTGAGCCGATGGATTATGCTGATGAAAATAATCCCTGCGAACTTTTGCAGAAAGTGGTTGGAAGAGCGGACCCATTGGCCATCTCCGTTGTTTTTGACTTGGATAAACAACAGGAACAATTGGGGACAGTATTGGTAACAGATGCAGGGAATGGATCTCTCAGTGAGAAAATCAATGATGACCTGCACAGGGCATTGCTGTCAAAAAGTGAAGAGGCCATCAAACAAAATACATCTTGCTTTGTGGAAATAGCACTAGGGAGTAAACCGTATTATGCGTTTATCCAGATTCATCGACCTCCTGTGAACCTCGTTTTGGTGGGAGCAGGCAATGATGCCCAAATTCTTGCACAGCAGGCCGAACTTTTGGGGTGGAAAGTAACGGTGACCGATGGTCGCCCAACCCATGCCAATAAAGAACGTTTTGTAGGCTCGTGCCAAGTCATTGTCACCAAGCCGGAAGAAACGTTGAAGAACATCAACATAGATCAGCAAAGCTGTTTTGTGCTCATGAGCCACAACTATAACTATGACCTTAGTGTACTGAAGCTATTGCTGGAGAAACCCAAAATACCTTACATTGGGATTCTGGGGCCATCAAAAAAATATGATCGCATGCTCAACGAGTTGGCGGAAGATGGCATTCAAGTCTCGAAAGAGGACTTGGCCAAGATCCATGCACCCGTTGGGTTGGAGATCGGCGCGGAAACCCCAGCGGAAATCGGATTGTCCATTTTGGCCGAAATCCAAAGTGTGTTGACCCATACAGGGGGCCGACCTTTAAAACAAAAAGCGGAGCCCATTCATGATATTGCTGAAAATCAATTCCAAAAAATATCCATTTGAGTCCAGTAGAAAACATAGCGGTCGTGATTTTGGCGGCAGGAGGATCCACTCGCTTGGGGCGACCTAAACAGCTAGTGGAATTTAAAGGGAAAACACTTTTGGGACACACCATGGACAACACCAATTTGTTGGGGTTCCGAACCAATATATTGGTGCTGGGCGCAAATTTGAAGGATATTCAAGAAAAAATTGATACTGAAGGATATAACGTGGTGATCAATGAAGGGTGGGAACAAGGAATGGCATCCAGTATAAAAATAGGTCTGGAATCCGCCTTGGCAATAGAAAATGAATTAGATCATGTGTTGTTTTTAGTGTCCGATCAGCCCTTTTTGGAATTGGAAAATTTACATCAACTGATACACACACAATTGACACAAAACCCCCAAGCCACCTATTCCCGGTATGGCAACAATAGTGGGGTGCCGGCCATTTTTGGCAAAACAGCGTTCTCGCTCTTGTTGAATTTGAAAGGAGACGAAGGTGCCAAGAAACTGATGCATTTGGAAGGATTTGATTTTTGTACGGAGAACTTCAAAAGAGGAGGATTTGATGTGGATACGGAAGAAGACATACGGCAACTAAAACAAATGGAAGTATGACAGTGACCATAAAATATTTTGGTTTGGTGGCCGAGGCAGCAAATAAGTTTGAAGAGGTCATGGAGCTGAATGGAGAGCTCACTGCACGGGAGCTAAAGGAACACTGTCTGAACGGACTGTCCATTACGGATAAGGATTCCGTCCAAATTGCCGTGAACCAAAATTTAGATGATCAAATAACCCTAAAAGATGGTGATGAAGTGGCCTTGTTGCCACCATTCGCAGGAGGATGAGCAGGTACGACAGACAAATAAAACTCACGGAAGTTGGCCAGAAAGGCCAGGAAGAATTTCGGAATGCCAAAGTACTGATCGTTGGTGTTGGAGGATTGGGCTGCCCTGCCGCGATGTATTTGGTTGGTGCGGGTGTGGGCAAGATTGGCCTGATGGACCATGACAGGGTCGATGTCTCCAACCTGCACAGGCAAGTACTATTCAAAGAATCGGACGTGGGGAGACCCAAGGCACTTGTGGCCAAGGAACGATTGGAAAAACAGAACAGTGAGGTACAGTTTGAGGTATATGAAAAACCGTTGACTGTTGAAAATGCGGAGAATACCGTCAAGCAATACGATATTGTCCTGGACGGGACCGATAATTTTGAAACCAAGTACCTCATTAACGATGCTTGCCTATTGGCTGACAAACCTTGGGTTTTTGCCTCCATTTATAAAAATGAAGGGCAATTGTCGGTCTTTAATTACAAAGATGGACCCACCTACCGCTGCGTGTTTCCCAAAAGTACCCGACAGAACATCAGTTGTGAGACTACAGGGGTTTTGGGCGTGTTGCCGGGCATCTTGGGGACCCTTCAAGCTGCGGAAGTTATCAAGATTATCTTGGGTGCAGGCGAGTTGCTTTCAGGTAAGCTAAAACTCATCAACATGATGCTGTCCAGCGAACAGACCATCAAACTGAACAAGCGTCCCGAAGAAATTGAAAAAATACGCAAAGGGGGGATTGCCCCTGTTGATATCGATTGCGACTTGAAGGACAAGGAGCAATGGTATCTCGATGTGCGCGAGGCATTTGAACAGCCCAAACCAAAAGGAAAAAAAGTGTTGAGCATTCCCTTGGGCGATCTCACATCACGATACCGGGAAATCCCTGACAATCAGGAAGTTTTTGTGTTCTGCCAGTCTGGAAAGCGAAGCAAGAACGCAATCGAAATCCTTAAAAATGAATTTGGTTTCCATAATTTGAAAAATGTGGAAGGCGGTATAGAAACTATCATCGATGGATAAGAAAAAACCGAAAAAAGTATTTGTGCAAGGGGCGATCCCTCCCGAAAAAATAGCCCAATCGGTGGCCAATCACCAAAGTAAGACGGACATTGGTGCACATAGTATTTTTTTGGGACAGATCAGGGCAGATGAAGTAGATGGAAAAAAGGTGACCGCTATCGACTACACAGCTTATGAAGAGATGGCGGAGACGGTATTCCATGAAATACGCGAAGCAGCTTTTGCCAAGTTCGACATTACCTGTGCCCATATTTACCATAGTCTGGGCAAGGTAAACGTAGGCGAGCTCTGTCTCTTCGTGTTCACTTCATCGGCACATCGAAAAATCGCGATAGCCGCCACCAACTTTTTTGTGGAAGAGATCAAGGCAAAAGTGCCCGTGTTCGGCAAAGAAATTTTTGAGGACGAAACCCATCAATGGAAAGTGAACAAGTAATGGTAGACATCACACATAAGGTAACGACCCTTCGGGAAGCAACTGCGGAAGCCATCGTAAAAACGAGCACTCAAGCTACTATCGATGCCATTCAAAACAACAAGGTTCCCAAAGGGAATGTATTTGAAATGGCGAAGGCAGCGGGATTGTTGGGCGTGAAAAAAACACCTGACCTGTTGCCCGATTGCCATCCGTTGCCCATTGAATATACAGGAATCGATTATGAAATCAATGGTCTGGACATCATCATTTCGATGACCGTGAAGACCATTTACAAAACAGGGGTAGAGGTAGAGGCGATGCACGGTGCCAGCGTTGTGGCGCTCACCATGTACGATATGCTAAAGCCGATTGATAAAAACGTGGAAATCGGCACCATTCGTCTCAAATCCAAAAAAGGAGGAAAATCCTCTTATAAAATCAATTCGGAAGGACTGACCGCTGATGTTGTTGTTTGTTCCGATACCATTTCCAAAGGAAAAGGAGAAGAGAGGGCAGGGGAGGCCATCATCAAGAAATTGAAGGATTTGGGAGTGGAATCACAAAAAAGCATCATTCCTGATGAAGCTGAGGAAATCATCAAAAAGGTAGAAAACACTTCCGCAGACCTGTTGATTTTTACGGGAGGTACTGGTGTTGGGCCACGGGATGTCACCCCACAGACCTTGGAGCCCTTGCTGGACATCAAACTAAAAGGAGTAGAAGAACAAATGAGAAGCTACGGGCAAGATCGGATGCCGTATGCGATGTTCTCGCGATCCATTGCGGGAATAAGAAATGGCAAATTGATTTTGGCATTGCCAGGTTCCACCAAGGGAGCGGCGGAGTCCATGGATGCGATTTTCCCACACGTGCTGCACGCATTTAAAGTGATAGAAGGAAAAAGACATGATTGACAAAAAACCACAAATACTGGACAATTTTGGTAGGCCGCACACCTATCTCCGCATTTCATTGACGGATCGGTGCAACCTTCGGTGTTTTTACTGCATGCCCGAAGAAGGCATCGAGTTGATGGAAAAACCGAGCATCATGACCCTGGAGGAAATCATCGAGATGACCAGAACATTTCGAAATCTGGGCGTGGATACGGTCCGATTGACGGGTGGAGAACCTTTGGTTCGGAAAAATTTCGGCTTTTTGGTCGAGGAGCTGGCCAAACTGGGCGTGACCCTTAAATTGACCACCAACGGTATTGTGCTTGACAAGTACCTGGAACTTTTCCAAAAGATAGGATTGCGCAAGATCAATTTTAGTCTGGACACTTTAGATAAGGCCAAATCTATCTTCATCACCAAGCGGGACTATTACGAGCGGATTATGGAGAACCTCGAAATGGCGCTTGAAATGGATATGCAAATCAAACTCAATGTGGTCTTGATCAAAGGGGTGAACGACAACGAGATCAATGATTTTATCGCTTTGACAAAGCATCGAAACTTGGCTGTAAAGTTTATCGAGTTTATGCCCTTCAAAGGGAACAAGTGGGATTGGAGCAAGGGGGTTGGTAAAGAGGAAATCCTACAGACCATTGGCAATGCATTTGGTGAAATAGAGGAACTTCAAAACCCAAAGCACAGCACTTCCACAAACTATAAAGTGAAGGGGCACAAGGGCAGTTTTGGGATTATAAGCACGATTACCAATCCATTTTGTGATGAGTGCAACCGCATTCGCCTCACGGCAGATGGGAAAATGAAAAATTGCCTGTTCGCCACATCAGAGACCGATCTGTTGACCCCATTGCGCAAGGGAGAAAAAATGGAAAACATCATTTTGGACGCCATAAAATCCAAAAAGCATTCCCGGGACGGTATGGAAGTAAAAATGGACGCAACGCACTATGAGCAAAACCGTTCAATGATTTCAATAGGGGGCTAATGGTACCGATTTCAGAAGCACTCCGCATCATTGATGACCAAAAAATCAATGTAAAAAGCCAAACCCTGCCCTTGGGGGAATCTCTTGGATATGCCCTGTCAAAAGATATGTTGTCCCCTTTTCATGTACCCGAGTTTGACAATTCCGCTATGGACGGTTATGCCCTGTGTGGACTTTACCAAGAATATAAACTGGTAGGTGAGGTAGCAGCAGGGGAATCCAAAGAAATACGGTTGAATGATGGGGAGGCCGTTCGTATTTTTACGGGTGCCAAAGTGCCCCAAAATACTTCCGCAGTGATGATGCAGGAGAAAACTTCGGTGGAATCTGGTACACTTTTCTTGGACGGAATGCCCAGAATAGGACAAAATATCCGAAAAAGAGGCGGACAGCTCTCCGAAGGGCAATTGGTATTCGGGAAAGGACATGTTTTGGCCCCACCCTCTCTATCCTTGATGGGAAGCCTCGGATTGGAGCATTTGGAAGTATTTTCAAAGCCTCGGGTGAACATCATCACCACCGGCAATGAACTGGTGCCCCCTGGACAACCCAAGACAGAAGGGCAGATCTACGAATCCAACAGCTTTGCCATTGCAGGAGTGTTGCAACAATTTGGGTTCAGGCATCAGCATAAAATGAAGATCAAGGACGATCTTGAGGCAACCAAAAAGGGCATTAATAATGCCTTGGAATCCTGCGATGTCCTGATAGTTTCTGGTGGGATATCGGTAGGTGACTACGATTTTGTCCGGCCGGCCTTGGAGGCGAACGGAGTGGACGAATTGTTTTATCGGGTACTCCAAAAGCCTGGAAAACCATTGTATTTTGGACGAAGGGCAAACCAATTTGTTTTTGCACTGCCAGGCAATCCGGCTTCGTCCCTCACCTGTTTTTATATGTACGTGCTACCTCTACTACAAAAGTTTTCAGGGTATGGAAAGGTAGGTTTGCCCACGTACCAATTTCCCATAAGCCATGCCTATACGAACAATTTTGGACGTCCCTCCTTCCTCAAGGCCCATGTATTCAATGGAAAGGTGGAGATATTGGACGGACAGGGATCTTCCATGATCCAATCCATGGCCATTGGGAATGCCCTGGCTTTTGTGGATGATGGGATAAAATTAAAAGAAGGGGATATGGTGGAATGTAAATTGATTTCTTGATAGATGAATGTGGAATATTTACCTTTAGTTTTCTTTTTGATTGCCTTGTTCTATAGCTCGGTAGGTTTTGGGGGCGGCTCCAGTTACTTGGCCATTTTGAGCCTTTTCCTGACCGATTTTTACGAGATACGTTCCACGGCCCTTATCTTGAATATCTGTGTGGTGACCATAGGAACCTTGGTGTTCATTCGAAATAGGGTCTTTGATATGAGGTTGTTCTGGCCTTTTTTGGTGATGAGCATTCCCTTCGCCTATCTGGGGGCCCAAGTGCGATTGTCCCAAAAGGCATTTTTTTTGGTCTTGGGTAGTGCCCTGATATTGGCCGGTATTTTCATGCTGCTCCGATTCTTGAAGAAGACCTTGGAATCCAAGGAATTTTCCAATTCGAAGAAGCTTGTTCTGGGAGGAAGCATTGGCCTTCTTTCCGGTGTATCGGGTATTGGTGGAGGAATTTTCCTTTCCCCGGTACTTAACCTATTGAAATGGGCCAATCCAAGAATTGTGGCCTCCTTGGCTTCCGTTTTCATTTTGGTGAACTCCATTTCAGGACTTATAGGTCTTAATATGGCAGGCACTTTTAAACTGAACAATGAATTGATGCTGCAGCTTGTCGTGGCAGTTGTGGGAGGAGGGGGGCTGGGCTCTTACCTGTCCAACAAGAAGTTCAATTTGAAATTTTTGGGCGTGCTTACCAGTATTTTGGTTCTTTACGTGGGCCTACGCCTCATACTGCTGCATGGGTTTGGCGTGAAAATCTAAAATTGGCTCATTGGCCAAAAAATCAATCCGATCATATCAATTTGAGAAGTTCGGCTTGGTGTTCCTCAATGGTGGCCTCCACATGATGAATGAGCGTTTCGAAAGCAGTAAGGACCTTTTTGCCGTTTACGGTCAGTTCAGCACCTCCACCAGTGGTTCCGCCTTTGTGCAGCGTAACATAGGGTTGTTGTCCACGTTCGTTGAGATCATCGATCATGGCCCACGCTTTTTTGTAGGACATGCCCATTTCCTTGGCGGCTTTTGCAATAGACCCGTTTTTTTCGATCAGGGCCAAAAGTTGTACCCTCCCTGGTCCAAAGAATTTTTTTCCATCAATATCTATCCAACACCTGTTACGTAGCTGTTTCGTTTTTTTCATTGCTTAACCTTTTGATTTATTGGTAAATGGAGGTTTGGTGTCTCTGAATACTGATTTGCATCTAAGATATGGATTAATCTCCTTGTTCCATGGTGGCGCTCCTTTGATGTTACTGATGCTATTTAATTTATTAAACCAGTTTAAGCATAAAGGGATATTATACCCGTATTTTTGAAGTAAAGATTTTTTGATGGAAAATAAGCAGAAAGTAGTTGTTGTGGGAGGAGGGTTCGCCGGACTTGAACTGATCAAGGGACTGGGGGACTCCAGAAAATATGAGGTCACGTTGGTGGATGTGAACAACTATAATTTTTTTCCGCCATTGATCTATCAGGTGTCCACTGGTTTTATGGAACCGTCCGCCATCAGCTATCCGTTCAGGCGGATACTCAGAAAAAGCCCCAGCGTCCGGTTCAGGTTAGGAAGTTTGGAGAAAGTGGTGCCTTCGGAAAACAAGATTGTCTTGAACAACGGGGAACTTCCGTATGATATCTTGGTGATGGCCACTGGGGCGGAAAGCAATTTCTTTGGCAATAAAAATGTCGAGAAGTACAGCCTACCCATGAAGACCATCAGTGATGCCCTTTCGTTGCGCAACACCATTCTAACAAGATTGGACCGAGCCACCCGTTTGACCAATGGGGAAGACCGCAGGCGCTTGCTGACCTTTGTCATTGCCGGTGCAGGCCCTACGGGTGTAGAACTGTCCGGGATTCTGGCAGAGATGAGCACTTCCATTTTGAAGAAAGACTACCCGGAATTGAGCCAAGAAGACCTTGGTGGGATTTATTTGATCGATGGCCAAGATGCCGTACTGGCGGCCATGTCGCCAAAGTCGCAGCAATATACCTTCAAAAAGCTCAGACAATACGGGGTGAAGATCAAGCTCAGCACCTTTGTTAAGGACTTTGATAATGAAAAAGTCTATTTATCGGATGGCACGGAAATCCAGACCAAAAACCTGATTTGGGCCGCAGGGGTTTCCGCCAAGACCTTTGATGGGTTTCACAAGGATAGTTTCGGAAAGGGCAGTCGGTTGAAGACCAACGCCTATAACTTGGTGGAAGGTTACGATAATATCTATGCCCTAGGGGACTGTGCATTGGTTTCTGGTGATGCGGGCTTCCCACAAGGACATCCCCAATTGGCACAGCCAGCTTTGCAGCAGGCCAAGAATTTGGCCAAGAACTTGGAAGGGAAAGGAGGAAAGTGGACTCCATTCACGTATATGGACAAAGGGTCTTTGGCCATTATCGGAAGAAATAAGGCCGTACTGGACTTTCCGGGCCAAAAGAGTTCCATCAAGGGGTTTTTGGCATGGCTCATCTGGATTTTTGTGCATATTATGGGATTGGTCAACTTCAAGAACAGGATACGGGCATTTTTCAACTGGATAGGCTACTACATCTATCGAGATCAGTATTTTAGAATGATCATCAAACCCAAGGAACGGGAAAATAGCAATACTTAAGTATTGGCCATCGGAGAAACAAAATTGTTAATATATCTTATTTGTTTTGTTTTAGGGATTCTAAATAATAATTTGTAGGTAAAACGTTACATATATAAAATCCCCAGATGCTCAAAAGAACCATACTAATCATAGCTGCTTTCATCAATGTGGTGTCCATTTTGGCCATATTGGGTTGGATGCTGCGAATAGAGTCGTTGACCCAAGTGGTGGCAGGCCTGCCGACCATGAAGTTCAACACGGCTTTTTGTTTTATCCTTTTGGGAGCCACCATAATACTCATAGTAAAGCACTATAACCTCGCGGTGGCCCATGTGGTCAATGGTATTTTGTTGGTGATTGGTTTGGTCACATTTAGCCAGGATATTTTGGGGGTCAATTTTGGGTTGGACCAATTTTTTGTCCAGGATCATTTGAGTATTCTTTCCGGAAGTCTCAACCCCGGTAGGATGTCATTGGCCACTTCGCTATCGTTCTCATTGTTGAGCATCGCCTTGATACTGATTATGTTGGGCAAGCCCAAATTGTTGAGATTGGCGGCATACATGTCCCAATCGGTTGCCTTTTTTGCGTTTTTGGCCATGACCGCTTTTTTCTTTCAGATCCCTACCGAAGAGAAATTCACGTTCATATCCTCCATGGCCATCCATACGGCCATTGGGTTTCTATTGGCCAGTACCGCCATTTCACTGATGATCCCAAAGTACGGGATCATGGAACTTTTTATAGGCAGGAATATTGGGAACCACTTGATGAGGAGACTGTTTTTTCAGTTGTCGATCATCTCATTTCTAATGGCCTTTGTTGTGTTCCAAATTTCCAAAGGAGGCTATTTTAGCTCAGGGTTTTCCATGGCCATATTGGCGGTCGGCTTCATTTCGGCCATCCTGTTGATCCTGGCGATAGTTGTTCCCTCCATCAACACCTTGGAGCAGGACAGAAGAATGGCGGAACGGGAACTCCTTGCCACAAGTACCTATTTGAATGCCACCCCAGACCCCATTGTCATCATCGATGCATCCGGGAAAATATTGTTGTCCAACATATTGATGAGCAAGGTTTTTGGTTACCAGACGCAATACTTAAGGGGCAAAAATATCAATGACCTCATTTCTGGGGATTTTGTTGAAATACACGAAAAGCATATCATCGAGTTCAAAGAAGCACATCCCTATGATGAATGGGACTTGGAAATGGACTTGGAGTTGGACCTGGAAAAGGAGAGACCGGATGCCAATATCACTTCGATTATAGAAACAGATTTCCTTAGGGCCAATGGTAAAAAGGTGCCAGTGGAAATGACACTCAATTCCATCGCGACCCAAAAAGGACATAACACCATTGTGGCCTTTAGGGACATTTCCCGAAGGATAGATGCCGAGAAAAACTTTAAAACGGCCAATGAAAAGGTATTGGCTGCCTTGGACGCTTCCATTATCGGGATATGGGACTATGATGTGAAGGATGGTTCCATAGTCTGGGACGATACCATGTACAGCATCTATGGACTGAACAAGGAACAGGAAAGCATCAAGTTTTCCCTATGGACCAAATATGTCCACCAGGACGATATAGGCTGGGTGGTAGAACTGTTGCAGGCTTCCGTAGCCCATAAAATCCCCTTTGAAGGTGATTTTAGGATTGTATGGCCAAATGGTTCCATCCGATATATTCGCGGTAAAGGTTCCGTGCATTTGAATGACGAAGGGGAAGTGGTGCGCATGTTGGGTACCAATTGGGACATCACCGAACAGAAAAATTACCAATTGGCCCTTGAGGCAAGCACTGAACAGAACAAGTTGTTCATTGACGAGGCACCCACGGCCATTGCCATGTTCGATACCAATATGGTGTACATGGCAGCATCCAAAAAATGGCTCGAAGACTACCATATCACGGATAGCGTTATCGGTAAATCTCATTATGAGGTCTTTCCTGAAATTGGCGACGATTGGAAAAAAATCCACCAAGAATGCCTCAATGGTGGGGTCAATATCTGTGATGAAGCCGTATTTGACAGAGCGGACGGGTCTAGGCAATGGATAACCTGGGAGGTGAAACCCTGGTACAAACATGCAGACCAAGTGGGCGGCCTGCTCATGTTCACGGCCAACATTACCCAGTTCAAAGAAAATATCATGGAGCGCCTTCGCTTACAGGATATGCTGGATCGCTCCAACGAAATTGCAAAGATCGGAAGTTGGGAATACGATATCAAACGCGATGTCATGGCCTGTAGCACAATCACAAAAGCCATTTATGAGGTCCCCGAAGATCGCGAACCCAGTATGGAAGGCATGCTGTCCTTCTATCAAAAAGAAGACTCCGACAGGCTATGGAAGGCCATCAACGATTCCTTGAAGAAATCGCAGCCTTTTGATATGGAATTGAAGTTGACCACGGCACTATCCAACGAAAAATGGGTGAGGATCATTGGTCGTACCAAAGGGGCCAAGACCGATGGCAAAGTCTATGGGATATTCCAGGACATTACCAGAATGAAGAAGATCGAGTCCTCCTTGATCAAAGAGAAACAGAAGGCTGAGGCAGCAAGTAGGTCAAAATCGGAATTTTTGGCCAACATGAGCCACGAAATACGAACGCCTTTGAACGGGGTCATCGGATTTACGGACCTATTGATGAGGACGGAACTCTCCGATAGCCAACGGGAATACATGCACACCGTCTATAATTCGGCAAACCATCTCCTGGACATCATAAACGATGTTCTTGATTTCTCCAAGATCGAAGCAGGAAAACTGGAACTGAGCATTGAAAAGGTAGATCTGCTCGAAATCTGTGACCAAACCATGGATATCGTAAAGCACCAAGCGCATGCCAAGGGGCTGGAAATCCTATTGGATGTATCCCCGGAGATAGATCGCTATGTGTATACCGATCCGGTCCGATTGAGGCAGATCCTCACCAATTTGTTGGGGAATGCCGTTAAGTTCACCAAGGAGGGGGAAGTGGAACTCAAGGTCCGATATGCACCTGAACAATTTCAAGAAGGAAAAAAGAAGAAATTTCTCTTCTCCATTAGGGATACGGGTATTGGTATTGCCGAACACAATCTGGACAAAATATTCAAGGCCTTTGATCAGGAAGATGCCTCCACGACCCGAAAATTTGGGGGTACAGGACTGGGGTTGACCATCAGCAACCGTTTGCTCAATTTTATGGGAAGCGGATTGGAAGTGGAAAGTAAGCTCCAGCAGGGGAGTACCTTTTCCTTTGCTGTGGAACTGGAGACAGAAGAGGACCCCATTCTGACGGAGGAACCGACCCGATTGATGGTAAAAAGCGTACTGGTGGTCGATGATAATGAGAACAACAGGGTCATTCTAAGGGATATGTTGAAACTATCCCAGATAGAGTCAACATTGGCCGTACATGGTATTGAAGCATTGGAAATATTGGAGAAGGGTGCCAAGTTTGATTTGATGGTCCTGGATTTTAATATGCCCTACCTCAATGGGGTGGAAGTGATACAGCACGTTCGGGAAAAGTTTGGGATGACCATGGACGAGCTTCCCATTATGCTATTGCACAGTTCCATTGAAGATGAATCCATAAAAATGGCCTGTGAAAAATATGGGGTGCGGTTCAACCTATCCAAACCCATCATGTTGAGAGATCTACAGTCCACCTTGCTGAAGGTGGGAAGCCCAATTGGAAATGGGACCAAAGTGAGCGGAACGGTAGAGGAACCCGAAGACAAAAAACTGGAACAGACCGAACCTACAATACTCGTTGCAGAGGATAATCCGGTCAACCGTTTTCTGGCTCGGACATTGCTTCAAAAAATAGTTCCCAAGTCCAAGATCGTGGAAGCGCATGATGGTGCCGAAGCCGTGGAACAGTTCCGGCAGAACAGTTTCGATGTCATATTCATGGACATTCAAATGCCCATTATGAGCGGATTCGATGCCACCAGCAAGATCAGGGAACTGGAGAAGGAAAACGCCCATGTGCCCATTGTCGCACTCACGGCCAGGGGCATAAAAGGGGAAAGGGAAAAATGCCTGGAACAGGGAATGGACGACTATGTGACTAAGCCCGTGGTGTATGAAACGCTGAAAGGCGTATTGGAAAAACTACTGCTGTAGAAAAATAGTACAAATTGTAGGACTTTCATACAATTAATTGCTCCAAATGCTGTTTAAAGTAGGTAAACCGACTTTAACGATGGACGCTCAAAATAAGGTTTTGTTCGTTGGCCTGGATAAGGCACTTTTGGAGACATTTGCCAACCATGAAATCACCCATGATTGTCATGTGGAGTATTGTTCTGATAGCTTTTCCGCTCTTCAGCGGTTAAAGGCTTCCTCTTACAATCTGGTAGTGATGGAGGAGAACATAGCTCCTTTGGATCCCTTCAAGCTGATGGATTATGTATTCCATGAACTGCAAAAGGTATATCCCATGGTCATTGTGGGAAATGGGAGCCATGAAGAGGGCACTTACGAAAACTATACCAGGGTGAACCACCCTATCGATGGGGCAAAATTGGACCAACTTTCATTGTCCTTGCACCATGCCAACGATACTGTAGAGGAGAAGTTGTTCTCTCTGGATTATTTGAACGAGCTGTCCAACAATGACCAGGATTTTTTGGAAGAAACCATCCAATTGTTTCGGGATACCCTGGCCGTTAAGATGAATGAGTTGGATAAGGCCATTTTGATGTCGGATTTTGAGGAGGTGCGGCAGATTGCACACAATGTAAAGCCATCGTTTGCCATGCTTGGGAATGAGAAGGGAAAATCCGTTTGCCAAACCATTTGCTATGAAGCCAAGGATGCCGACATCCCTGAATTGTCGCAAGTGGTAAAAAATGAGTATAAATTGATAATCAAAGAGATAGAGAAACAGTTCCCCAAATTGAAACACTATGAAAAAGAAGATTTTGATCATTGAGGACAACCCAATGGTAGTAAAATCACTGGAATTTAAACTGACAAAAGATGGCTATGATGTGGTTGTGGCCGAAGATGGCAGAAAAGCCCTGGATATCCTAAAGGAGGACAAGTCCATCCGATTGGTGATCACGGATTTGATGTTGCCCTTCATAACCGGCACCGAGTTGATAGAACACATCCGGAACCATATCCCCGATATGCCCATAATTGTATTGTCCACCTCCAACCAGGAAGAGGTCATCACGGATGCCTTCATGATGGGTGTCAACGATTTTATCACAAAACCGTTCAGTCCCAATGAATTGTCTTTGCGCGTAAAACGAACCATAGAAAGTTATTGATTGTCTTTTATTGATAACATAGTACAGGATTGGCCTTGGCCCTTGAAGGTAAATGCATTCTTTGCCATCCTGTTTTTTTTTCTGGTGGCCATCACCATACTATCGTTGGTCTTTCTTCGGGTATATAAGAACAGAAGGGAACGGAACAAGCGACACTATTGGGACCAAATAGATACATTTCTGAACAATGGTCTATTTGACGATACTTTTGATCTGGCCAAGGAGACGCAGCGTTTCAAGGCTTCCCATCTGGTCACTCCATTGCAAAAAAAAGTGGCCATCCGGGAAATTTTGGTCTATAACGAGAACCTCAAAGGCGAATCCTCCGAAATCCTTAAAAACCTGTTCCACGATCTGGGTCTTGATGAATTCACGATCAGTTCACTGACCGATGGAAAGTGGTATGACAAGGCAAAGGCCATTTATGTGTTGTCCGAACTACAGGTCAAAAAAGCCAAGACGGTGGCCCTTTACCTGAACGATAAGCATGAAACGGTTCGTGCCCAGGCCATTTATTATTATATAAAAACAGCCGATAAAAATCCGCTGGGATTCTTTGGCAAACTAAAGAAAGAACTCACCCTTTGGGAATTGATCCAGTTGGAAGATTGTTTGAAGTTTGTGTACCAAGGACCGGTCCCCGATTTTTCCAAATGGCTGGACCATCAGTTGAACACCGTATTGGTCTTTTCCATTCGTATGATCCAACAGTTTGATCAATATGAGCATATGGAACGGTTGGTCCCTTTTCTGGACCATCAGGATGAGCGGGTCAGGGCCGAGGCCATCAAGTCACTCCGAAAACTCCATTTTGAGGGATTGTTGGATGTGGTGGTCCCAAGGTTTTTGACCGAAAGTCGCTTGGTAAAAAAGGAAATCATCAAAACAGTGGAAACCCATGGCGACCTGGAATTGCTACGTGGACTCAGGCCAGCTTTGTCCATAAAGGAAGAATGGCAAACCAACCTCATGTACCTAAGGGCCGAAAAAAGGATGCAACCCACTCTAGAATCCTGATCCCATGGAAACCGTGTCCCTGAACCATATCACAGAAATTATAAGCTGGCTGTTCCTGGCCTATGGGGCCATTGTGTGCGCCGGATATATTTTTTCGGCGGTGGTCTCGTTCTTGGAAATCAGGGAATATAAACGTAGCAACGGTTTAAGGGATGAGATTTCCCTTTTGCAGTCCACCAGCCTGCCCTCCATATCCATATTGGCGCCCGCTTATAACGAAGAGGCCAACATTGTGGAAAACGTCAGGTCGCTGCTCACCGTGAACTATCCGTCTTGCGAGATCGTGGTCATCAATGATGGCAGTAAGGACGGTACCATCACGAAACTGATAGAAAGCTTTCATTTGGTGGAGGACGATTCCGTTTATGCGGACATCTTGCCCTCCAAACCCATCAGAAAAGTATATCGTTCCACCTACAAGTCTTTCAAGAACCTACGAGTGGTGGACAAGGAGAACGGTGGCAAGGCAGACGCCCTCAATGTGGGGATCAATGTTTCCAAGCATGATATCGTGTGCTGCATCGATGTGGATTGTGTGCTGGAAAGCGATGCCCTGCTGAAATTGATCAAACCTTTTTTGAACAATGAGAAAAAGGTCATTGCCTCAGGGGGCATCATTAGGATTGCCAATTCGTGTACCATTGAGGACGGAAAGATCATCGAGGTAAAGTTGCCCGAGAAATTTATTGTCCGGGCACAGATCATCGAATATTTCAGGGCCTTTCTGATGGGAAGGATGGCCTGGTCACGGGTTGATGGTCTGCTGTTGATATCCGGTGCCTTTGGGATGTTCGATAAGGAAACCGTGATAGAGGCAGGAGGGTACAACACCAAAACGGTGGGGGAGGATATGGAACTCTTGGTGCGTATGAGGCGACTCATGCGAAGAAAAAAAGTGGACTACGCGGTTGGCTTTATCCCGGACCCGCTCTGCTGGACGGAGGTTCCTCCCAATTGGACCATTTTGCACAGGCAACGCAACAGATGGACACGTGGTACCGCCGAAACCCTTTGGATGCATAGGGGAATGATCGCCAACCCGAAATATGGAGTGTTGGGTATGTTGAGCACTCCATATTGGTTGTTTTTTGAGTGGTTGGCCCCTATCATTGAGTTCCTTGGTATACTTTTCTTCATACTGTTGATGGTCCTGGGGCAGGTCAACTGGATCTTTGTACTCGGGTTTTCCCTGGTGGCCTACACTTTTGCCGTACTCTATTCGGTAACGGCACTTTTCTTCGAGGAATATTCCTTCCAACAATATAAAAAGACAAAATACACCTACAAGCTGGTCCTGACCGCATTGCTGGAGCCCATTTTTTACCATCCTTTTATTCTTTGGTCCGCCCTGAAGGGAAATATTGACCTGATGCGGGGAAAAAATAATTGGGGGACCATGAGCAGGACAGGATTGGGCAAGGTCGGTGATAAAGTAGTGGTCAAACAATAGCGGTATGATGAATGGAACAAGTTTATTTTTTGTGAAGATGGGTCATCTCATGAAAAAACAGTTGTGGTTGTATGGGTTACTGTTCATGCATTTATGCGCATGGTCCCAAGAAAATCAGCCAGCGGAAGAACTGTATTCAAGGGCCAGGGCAGAGGCGTTTGATCACAAGGCCTATAAAAAGGCCATTGAACTGATGGTATTGGCGAACCAAAAAGCACCGGAGAATGTGGATTACCAGATTTTTTTGGGCAGGCTCTACACATGGGACCAGCAAACCGAAAAAGCAAGGACCATCCTGAAGACCACTTTTGGGGACAACCCCACCTATGACGATGCCGCGTTGGCCTACGGGAGTTTGGTATTTTGGGACAAAAAGCCTTCGAAGGCCCTTGAAATAGTGGACAAGGGACTTGAAACGAATGTGGATTCCGAGAGTTTATGGGTCCTTAAGGCCAAGATATTGATGGAGTTGAAGGAGAACCAAAGAGCCAGTGCAACCTTGACCGATGCCTTAAAGCACCATCCAAAATCCACGGTGGTGCGGTCCTTGCTCCAAAATATGGGGACGGGAACCTATCGCAATGAAGTGGGTGTGGACTACAGTTTTGTCCATTTCAAGGAACAGTTCAATGAACCATGGCATATTGCAAGTCTAAACTACCAACACCAGACGAATATTGGTCCGCTGATCGGAAGGCTCAGCTATGGCAATCGCTTCGGGATGGGGAGCAGCCAATTTGAATTGGATTTCTACCCCCGATTGTCCAATACCTTTTACGCCTACATGAATGCCGGAATTTCAAACGATAAGGGCGTGTTTCCAGAATACAGGGCTGGTTTTTCGCTTTATGCCAACCTCCCTGCCGCATTTGAGTTGGATGCAGGCTTGAGGTACCTTCAATTCACCGATGATAGCTGGATCTATACCTTTGGATTGGGGAAATACTACAAAAATTATTGGTTCAATGCCAGGGCCTATATCACCCCATCGGATAATGGAGTGGCCGATTCGTATGCCTTGGAAGCACGTTACTATTTTGGTGGCCCCGATGATCATGTGCTCCTCAGGGCAGGTACCGGGTTTTCTCCGGACAATTCCGCGAACAATGTACTCTACGAGAGCACTTCAAGGCTCAGGTCCAATAACATTACCGCAGGTTTTCGGAAACTTCTCGGAAAATCGAATGTGGTGTATTCCGAACTGACCTATGGTCGCATCGAGTTCACTTCAGATTCCAAGGATGATCAATACACCATCAAGGTAGGGTACATCAAAAGGTTTTAGAAAAATTGGAATATTTGACAAAAACATGAACCAATTTTTGGCATCATATTCACCTTAGGTAGCTAATCCAGAGCAAAACCTACAAAAACGGTCCAAACCTCCCTTAAAAGGGTATTCACTTTCTTTTTGATACTTATGGTGTGAAAGTGAGACAGATTCCTATTAAAAAAAGTTAAATGATTGCTGTGGTCAATAAGTGTTTGGTAACTTACTGAAAACAGCAGTCTATGAAATTTTCAGTGAAGCATATCGTATTGATAGGCCTTTGTCTTGCGTTGGTGACCATGATATATTCTTGTGGGTCGGACAATGGAGCCCCGGTCCCAGAGGCAGAGGACCCCAATCCCAACGAACCTGAAGACCCTAACGATGACGACCCAGGAGAACCGGAAGATCAGCTGGACCCGGTGGAAACCAATGATCCCAATACAGATTACTCCCCCGCATTTGAAGGACAGACCAGGATCAATGGCGTTACTACGGAGACCACATATACGGTCACTGTTTTTGCCTCGGGACTGTCCAACCCCTGGGGGATGGCCCACTTGCCGGATGGCCGTATTCTGGTGACAGAAAAGGCAGGTACCATGCGGATGGTGTCGACTTCGGGAACTGTGGGTGCACCCATTACTGGAATCCTAGCGGTCAACAGTTCGGGACAAGGTGGTCTTTTGGACGTTGCAGTGGACCCAAATTTTCAGGAAAACAGAATGGTTTACTGGTCTTTTTCACAAAATGGGGCAGGAGGCACGGCAACTGCAGTAGCCAAAGGAAGGTTATCGGATAGTGAGGACACCATTGAGGATGCCGAAGTGATCTATACCGCCATCCCCGAGTTTGAAAGTACGGCCCATTATGGATCTCGGTTGGCTTGGGATGGAGATGGAAACTTGTTCGTCAGTACGGGTGATAGGTCAAGTACGGTCACCCGGGGGGAAGCACAGGAACTGGATGCCGCTTTGGGAAAGGTACTCCGAATAACCACAAATGGTACACCCGTAAGTGGAAATCCCTTCATTGACGAAGACGGTGTCCTGCCCGAAATCTACTCCTACGGACATCGAAATGTCCAGGGATTGGCAGTGCATCCGGTCACTGGGGAGCTTTGGGAATCCGAGTTGGGACCCAGAGGAGGCGACGAGGTCAACCTGATTGAGGCAGGGGCCGACTACGGCTGGCCCACCATTTCCTATGGGTTGGAATACAGTGGTTCGGCCATCGGTTCGGGCATCACACAACAAAATGGTATGGAACAGCCCATCTACTACTGGGATCCTGTGGTGTCGCCAAGCGGTATGGATTTTTACTCGGGAAACTCGATTCCTGAATGGACCAACAATTTATTTTTGGGCGCTTTGAGCGGGCAACACATTGTGCGTTTGGTGATCGAAGACGATAGGGTGGTAGGCGAGGAACGCTTGATGGAAGGTGAGGGCCATCGTTTCCGGGATATATTGGACGGGGCCGATGGGGCACTTTATGCCCTGACCGATGGCGGTGGTGCGGTGATCTATCGTATCGGCCTTTAAGATTTTTACGGGGAAATAGTTGGTTGGATTCCCAATGGACAAAAAAATAAAAGGGCCGCATCAGTGTTGATGCGGCCCTTTTTTGGTTGGATATTTCAGTGGGTTATCTGTATAGGGTAAAATGACCTATGAATTCCCTGGTGTCCATATCTCCATTGAGTTTGATGATGTACCAATAATCTCCCATCGGAAGGTTGGCATCGTTATAATATCCGTCCCATCCTTCGGTATCATGGACCATTCTGTACAGTTTTCGTCCATATCTGTCAAAAATGGAAATGGTGATGTTCGGGAAGATTTCAATGTTCTTTGGTTTCCATCGATCGTTCATCCCGTCACCATCAGGGGTGAAGAAGTTCGGGATTTCAATGTCGATGAACTCCACGTAGATCTCTTGGGTCACACTACATCCGTTTTCATCGGTCACGGTCACGCTGTAAGTATCGGTCCGTGTGATCAAGAACGTATGATCACTGGACGTAATGGCATCGTTCGCATTGATTTGGAAGGTATAGTTTGGATTGCCTCCCAGCGCCTCGGCCGAGATCTCATTGATGTTTTCATTGCTCAGTTCCAAGGTAAGCGGTTCGTAATTTTCAACAGTAAAGTCGAACGTACGGATACATCCATTGGAGTGTGCAACGGTCAAGGTGTGATCTCCAGGGGCCAAATTGTTGAAGTCTGGATCCAAGACCAAATCGTTCGGGTCACTGGAATCCAAGCCATACATCAATTCTTGGACTACGGATGCATCCTCCATCTGGATGGCCAGATAGTTGGTGGGCAAATTGCCGTCACATTCATAGACGACATCCACGGTACCCGCCAAGTTGACCCCCGATTCGATGGTGAACACTTCGTAGATGGTACAGCCGTTGGCATCCCTGATAAAGGCCACGTGTGTGCCGCTTGGTAGATTGCCATAGCTCATGACGCCTTCGGTAAAATCTGCATCTGCATTGGAATTCAAGCTGGTGCTATACGGGGCGGTGCCTCCCTGGACATCCAGATATACTACTCCGTCCTCGCTACCAAAACAGACTTCATCTTCGGTGGTCACGGTTGCTGTCAAGGCCTGTGGTTCGGCCAAGGTAAATTCAAGTACCTCAAAGCAACCATTGGCATCCTGTACGATCACCGTGTAATCCCCTGCGGCCAAGTCCGTGAAACTTCCGTTGTCATCAAACTGGTTCAGGTTGGGTGAAATGGCGTATTGGTAGTCGGCTGTCCCTCCTGTTACAGTGAGGGTTATGGTTCCGTCATCAGCCCCCATACAGCTTACATTTGTGGCGTCCGAAGTGATCATAAGAGGGTCTGGCTCTACGACATCAATGGCGGTGGACACCCATTCACAATCCACACTGGTCACTCCAACATAGTAGGTGCCTTGTGGTAGTCCTCCGAAGAAGCCATTGGTATTTGTTGGAGCTGCAGAAGAGCTTAGCGCCGCATCGTAGTAAAGCCCATATACATAGCTGCCCAAGCCACCTGTGGCCCTGGCGGAAATGTATGCCGTACTGTCCCCGTTGCAATTAATGAACCTTCCACTTTGGTCTATTTCCACGCTCAAAGGAGCAACTTCATGGACGGTGATGGCATTGGAAAGGACAGGTTCACATCCATTGGCATCCATAATATAATACTGATAACCTGTGGTGCTGGGCGACACGTCGAAAATATGGGTGTCATCACCGTCCAGGTTGGTATAGGGCCCTGCCTCGGAAGTGCTCCATTGGTATATATTTCCAGGTAACGGCGTTCCTCCTGTCACGGTAAGGGTCAATTGGGCAGGCGTGTCACAGGTCAGTGCACGTGAAAGCACCAAGGTTCCCCTCACTGGCTCAGGGTCTTCTATCACCACGTCACCAGTGGTGAAGGTACAGCCTCCCCCATCCAAAATGGTGATGGAGTAGGTCCCTGCG
Source organism: Flagellimonas amoyensis (assembly GCF_003058265.1). GTDB lineage: Bacteria > Bacteroidota > Bacteroidia > Flavobacteriales > Flavobacteriaceae > Flagellimonas > Flagellimonas amoyensis. The sequence continues at coordinate 79,751 of NZ_QBUK01000011.1, read as the reverse complement.
CCCAAGTTGTTGAAGGTATTCGAAGTCTGTGTGACCGAAGTTGAGGTGATGGTTCCGTTTTCAATACGGTTCAAGCTGTACAGCACCGTAGCCACACCTCCAGAGGTCAATGTCGCGCTGATACTACCGTCCGTATCCCCGATACAATCCAAGGTCTGCGTGGCCGGAGTTATATCCGCCATCAATGGATCTACGGTCTGAATGGTTCCGCTCAATGTGGTGTTGTCACAACCCACGGCATCGGTCACCTCAATGGCATAGGTGCCATCTTCCAAATTGGTAAACACATAACTATACACTCCGGTCTGGGACAATCCCAAAGAAGGGATGGAAATGGTATAAGGTGCCACTCCACCTGTAGGGGCCACAGAAAGTCTTCCCTGATCATTGGAACAGGAGGCATTTCCTATCTCAGTGATATAGGCATCCAAAGTGGCTTCCGCTCCTCCAACGGTGACCATGGTCTCATTGGTACATTCCGGAAAATCCAATTGGGTCACCACGATGCGATAGCTGCCTTTTGGTAGGTCGATGTTACCGCTTGTGGTACCCGTGCCACTTCCGCCAGGACCGAACACTACATCATCACTAGTATTGGAAAGGGTTCCATTGGTGTTGTATACTGTAAAGGTAAACCCACCGGAATAGCCGCCGGTCAGTTCAAAATGATATTGGGCGGAGTCCCCGGCACAGATTACGGGATAATCTTCGATCATATCTATACCAAATTGTGGAATTTCCTCCACTAAATGCGTCCTGACAATGGAACAGCCTGTCACCACATTGGTAATTCTGAACGAGTGCAGGCCAACTTGTAATCCACTGAACGTTCCAGTAGTATTGGTGGTTCCTGTGGACACTTCCTCAAAACTGTAGTCGTGTGGTCCTGCTGATGAATCGGTCAATGACCCTATCGCTGTGATGGTGACTGTTTCACCACCATTGGCACAAGAGATATCATCATCCACTAAAATAGTTGTGTTTAGAAGTTCATCAAAAGGATTTATCATGACCGTGGTGGTGCCGATACATCCCGAATTATCATAAACGTTGATGGTATAGGTTCCTCCCGAACGGTTGGACACGATCAATCGGTTGTTGTTCCCATCCTGTGCAACATTATTCGAAGGATCTACAAATTCATATCGAACGTAAGAGCCTGTTCCTCCAGAAATGGAAGAAGAGTTTACGGTGATGGAGGCATTGTCCGGATTGTTTCCAGCGGCACAGCCAAACTGAACCACATCCGCAGCAGGAATGGTCACGGCAATGGCTGTGGGCTCCCCAATAGGGATTATACCAGAGTCAAAGTGACAACTGTTGGTTCCGGTCGCCCTGACGATATAATCTCCAGGTGCCAATCCTTCAAACCTGCGCAAAGTTGCATTGTAGGTGTAATCGGCAGGATTTATAGGGTTCAAGGTCGCATCCAATAGTTCGTAGGACAAAGGCGTAATGCCATTGTCGGTCTGTATCATGGAGATGCTTCCGTCTGTGCCACCATTACAGCTCACATCTGTTGGGGTGGCTGTAAAGTTTGGTTCAATCGGATTAGGAACCGATATATTGAAAACTCGGGAACATACAGGCGAGGCTGTATTGTTATCGTAAATGGTGATGGTATAATTTTCTGCGGTTGTCGCCATGAATATAAATGGCACACTAGGCAGATTGGTTCTAGTTACCACTATTCCAAGTCCATTTTCTATTTCATAATCATAGTCTCCGGAACCATCCAGATCACTGATTGTAATTTCAGCGTCTGGGCTTCCAGAACAGTCGAGCAGTTTTGTCAGTTGCACTTTGGCCTTTAAGGATGGATGAACCGTTACAGATTGTGTGGAAGAACAGCCATTATTATCTATTATGGCAACTGTATATGTGCCTGGGGCAATTCCGTTGAACACACCTCCATTATTTACATAGGTGGTTCCACCATCTATGGAGTACATAATGTTGGGTGATGCGCTATTCACAGTAACCGTGGCCGGCATCGAGCAATTGTCCACGGATATACTGTCTATAACCGGATTTGGTGCTAGATCCAAGTACACGGTGCCCAAATCTACAGGGCAGTCACCAAATTGGTCATTGATTTCCACACTGTATGATCCGGCAGGCGAATTTGCAGGAATTTCAATAGGATTGTCCGATGTAGCAGTTATGGTTGTAAATGGCAGTGGTCCTGTGACTGTATAGGTGTAGATTCCACCACCGCCAGTTGGGTTTTGTACTTCAATCAGTCCCGGATTATTGCAGCTGATATCCTGTAGAACATTTAAGGTGCCATTGAGTGGTTCAAGTTCTGCCAAAATTGCATTTTCACTTCCGACAAGACAATTGTTTGGAGCTGCACCTTGGATTTCTACATAATATGTGCCAGGTGCAAGACCGGACAATGGAGCTGTAGGTACTGTGAAGGAATCTCCTGAAGTGAATCCACTGATTGTTCCTGAACTAACAGGCACAGTGGTATTGGAAATTTCGAAAAGTTCCCAATCAAATGTCCCACCCAATTGTCCAGGTGTATCTTCTGTGATGGTATACGTGATTTGTCCGTTGTCAAGACCACCACAAGAAGGTGTTACTTCGCTCGTGATAGACACTGGGGGAGGGGCAATATTATTTACATTAACGGTACTTTGCCTTGTACAACCATCTGTGCCGGAGTCATCCTTTACATAGAAGACATAGGTTCGTCCGGGTACCAGTCCCGTCCATGTATATTTTCCATGTCCTGCTGGAACCGAAAAACCTTCATTATCAATATTCTCACCTGGAATCCATGTGGCTGTTGTGGGGTCAAAATTTGCCGGGTCATCAGAATAGGCATATTCATAGGGGGCAAGACCCTCCTCACCTTGTACAGTTACCTGCAGTTCATTACAATCTACTATTATGGCAGAAATGGTAATGTCCAGATCGTCCAAAGGATAAGGCATAATGAACGAGGGCAAATCTTTTTCACAAATCACATTGTTTGACCCATCAACGGTACGAATGGATGGGTTTACCGTTGTTCCGGATGCAAAGGCTGCTCCCATAAAAGTGTCGCTCGTCTGCCACGTCAAACCTCCATCTCCACTAAATTCAAGAGTTCCATCAAGTGTCAAAGGATAATTATCAAACTCAAAGCCATAGAGGTTCGGGTCTGGATCACAATTAGAGGGCAAAATAGGTAAGGTGTCCGCAGTCAATTCATCAGGATTGTTTAGCGTCTGCGTATCGGTAATGGTACAACCCGTGGCATCAGTTATATTGATGGTGTAATTTCCAGGTGAAAGATTGTAATAGGTTCTGCTCGTCACCAACACATTGGTATCGGTACGATTTGAAGCTCCTCCATTATCCAGATCGATAATTTGAATGGTATAAGGGCTTATTCCAGAAGTGATGTTGATGAGCATACTGCCATTTCCATCATGACATTGGGGGTCGGATGGAGAAGCTGTCATGGTCAATGGTGTTGCTGGACTTATCGTTACCGTCTCCACATATTCACAATATGGACTATTGTTCGAATTGTCCCTTACATATACATCATAATCTCCTTCATCACCTGCAGCTACAGGAAAGGTATCTGTAGTTGAGAACAAAGCACTAGGATCATCTCCTGTCGGTACAAAAGCGTACTCCAAATTCGGTGATCCTCCTGTAGCGGTCACTTGTATGGATCCATCGGCACAACTGCTCACATCGGTTGCCGTAACATTTACCACCAATTGTGGTGTAATGGTCACTGGGGTGGCCACATCGGCGCATCCCAAAGCATCCCTTACATTTACCGTATAGGTGCCATTGGAAAGTCCAGCAAAGGTATAGGTATCGGAAGTGGCCGGACTTGGTGCCTGCCATGGACCGCCATCAATCTGGAAGAGGTATCCCCCGTTTCCTGAGGTCACCGTAAGTTGGATGGTCGCATTGTTTCCGCCATCGTAGCAAGTGGTGAAATCCACGTCATAGGCCAGTATGTCCGGTGCATCCAAGGTTATGGTTCCACTTCGTGCTTCACATCCGTTGATGTCCCGAGCGACGATCACATAATTTCCTGCCGCCAATCCACTGAAGGTATTGCCCGTAGCATTGGGGAAGGGGACCAGATTGTTGTTGGCATCGTCCTCCAAAGCATATTCATAAGTGGGTGTTCCCCCTGTGAAGGTAGCTTGAATGGAGCCCAAAGGGTCGTTACAGCTCGGATTTTGAAGAATGGTGGTGCTGTCTATGGAAAGAGCCGCTGGCTCATCGATATCTTGGTTCAGGGTGATGGAACAAGCAGTATCATCCGCTTTGCGAACGATCACACTTTGTGTGCCGGAAGCCAATGTTGTTGCCGTGGTCACCGGTGATGTTGTGGATGTGATCCAGTTGCTTCCCCCATCTATCGAGTATTCGAAGCCCATAGTGGCATCAAAGTTCTCCACTTCAAAAGTGATGGAACCATCGTTTGCTCCGTTACAGCTAATATTGGTATGTCCCAGAACATTGGCGCCAAAGGCATTGCCGGATTCGATCACCACGGGGATGTCCATGGTCCGTGGACACGTTTGCGGGATCTGTTCCACCAGAATATCGTCTATGGCCACATCGTTTCCACTGTTGCCACTTTTCTTGGAGATGAGCACAAAATCCAATTCTTCGTGGATTCCAGGGTTGATGAAGAATTCATATTCATCGTGCCAAGTCCCATCTTTGGGTATATCGCCTGTCTGTACTTCACCAATAACGGCGCCGGTGCCCGGTACCCGCATTTGAACAAAAATATCTGGGTCTAGTTGTCCCCCACTACCGAGCAAGTTGATGGCCGCAAAGGAAATCCGCATATCTTGATTGGGTATGATATCCCTAATGGCCTTCCTGTAAATGGTCTGGGTAGGTGTGGGTGTGCCCACGTTGATCACCAAATATCTACCATTGGGGTCAGGGACAGCATCTAAAATTGTGGTATGGTCTGTTGGTCTTATCCATCCACCAAAGGGGGACACGATATAACTGGTAATGGAATATTCAAAATCATTGATCTGGGTATTGCTGCCCACTTGATCCTCATAGGTATATCCAAAGACATACGGACTGTTCACAGTGGGGCCGCTCCCAAAATCCTCGTGCAAAAGAACGCTTGGAAGAGGTGGGTCATTCTCCGTATATTCCACGGTTATGGTATAGGTGCCGGGAGCAATACCTGAAAAAGTGCCGTCCGTGGAACTGGTACTGGGTGCCGTATTGATGGTATAGTGGTAATCGTATATGGTTTGATCTGCTGAAACGACCACATCTCCATTCCCGTCACAATCATAGGCTAGGTCCACATCAAAGTTTGGAACGGGTAGTGGTGGATCTATCGTGATCGGCAATGTGACCTGACATCCACGGGAATCCCTGGCAATAAGGATGTGGTTGCCAGGAGGCAATAGACTGGTCCTCACGGATGGGTCCATGGGATTGTCCGCGATGAAAGTGCTTCCTCCATCAAAACTGAACTCATAGGGTGCTGTTCCACCTTCCACGTTGGTAAACCGGGCTTCGGAATTTCCATTCACGTCACAGGTCCCGGTACTTGAGATGCCCGCATTGGCCTTGAAGGTCTCTGGGTCATTCAAGGTAAAGGTCGTTTGATCCTCACAGCCGTCTTGACTACGGACCTGTATGGTATAGGTTCCCGGCGACAGGTTCACAAAAGTGGGGTCCGTCTGTTGGGTGGCCCAATTGTCGATACTGAAGGCATAGGGTGTCTGTGCTCCCGATACGTTCATGGTGACCTGTCCTGTATTGGACCCTTCACACGTAATTTCAGAATCTATGGTCGGGGCCGCTAAGGCAAGACCTCCCAAATCATTTATCGTGATTTCATTGGAAAGTGAAGAACAGTTGTTGCTGTCCACGATCACAAATTGATACGTGCCGTTTTCTCCTGATGGGAAATTGAACACTCCAGGAGCAATGGTGTCCCGTTGGAACTCATTGATCGGAATATCCGTGATACTGCTGTATGGTGTAAACCCATCCTTTTTCCAAATGGCATAAGAATAGCTCGGCAACCCTTGCGAGGGGGTCAATGTAATGATCCCATCGGTACAGGTAATCTGTTTGGTGGTCGTTGCACTTACCACGGGATCGGGAATATCAATGATGGAGAAGGTCTCCGTTACTTGGCATCCATCATCTGTGGTGACCACAACTACATAATCCCCTTCGGTAAGGCCAGTAAAGGTATGGTCGCTACTGCTTTGTGCCAATGCCTCTCCGGCAGGGCTGCCCGGGGCCCCGGCACCGTTATCAAAATAGAGTCGGTAATGGTAATTGGCGCGGGCCTGGCCGGCCTGTATCCGCACACTTCCCTGACCGTTGCACGTCACAGGGACCGTGGAAAGGGTCAAGGTTAGGTTCCGTTCCCTTATCCCAATATCTTCGGTACTGAAAACACAGCTTCCATTCAAAGGATCTCCGGTCACGGGATCTAGTTGGGTGAAATCTACACGGTAGGTCCCGGAAGTACCAATGGTAAAGTTGGGGCCGTTGTTTGCAGCATAGGGAACCACAACAGAACCAGAGTTGGCGTCCACCAACTGGAAACCATACCCGGAACCAACGTTCTGTATGCGGATAAATCCATCGGTGGAACAGAAAATATCCTGACTGTCATAGTCAAAGTCCAGATTGTTCTGAAACACATCAAAATAAAAAATACTGTTACAACCACCGGAGTAGGAGAGGACCAATCGGTAACGTCCCTCCGCATTTGCGGTGAAGGCATTTCCAGTGGCCACTTGGCTCCATGTACAGCCCATTTGGTTGTTGGGACAGTCCGGTCCGGTCTCGGAACAACTACCCTCATTGAGCCTTTCCCAGGATATGCTCTGGGCGTCGGTAATGTTCAATAGGATGTTTTGGGTGTCATTGGCACCGCAAAGGAATATTTTGGGCAATGGCGACCCATCATTGGCACAGGTGACAATTTCACCTTGGATATCGTTGTTGGGGTCCACATCACCGTTCAGGGTATTGAAGTAATTGATGATGGGGTTGGTCTGGGTATTCCCAAATCGGGTCACTTCGGTCACCTCAATGTTGGTGCCGCAAGAAGCGGACTCTTTTACCACAAGATAAAACCCAGTTTCCTGTACGGTGATGGTAGTAGGATCGTTGTCAGGATCACTGTCGCTATAAACTGTATCGGAGGCATCCAATTGGCCATTTTCGTTGAGGTCCCTGTACCAAGTGTAAGTATCATATCCTTCACCAGCAGTTATCTCCGCACTGGCACCACAGATCTGTACCTCACTTTCAAAACTACAATTGGTAAGGTCGTCCAGAAGGAAGTTGGTGGCCCCAACGGTGACAAAGCCGCAACTGTTCACGTTGGAAACACTGGGGTCGTCCGAAATGGTCTGTCCGCTTGTCACACCATCGTAGGTAGAAAAAGCGGTATTGTGTATGGTCGAGCTACATGCGGCCACAAAATCGTGGCAATCATCGGAAACATCTACTCGAATCCGTATTTCATAGGTATTACTTCCTTGAGTGACCAAAGCATCGGGTATATGAAAGGTCACTTCTCTCGAATTGGTTGGGTTTACGGTCATGGTGGTGCCCGGTGCATCGGTCAGGTCGACGTTCTCCAAGGAAACATTATCTGGGAGAACGTCGAGAATCGTAAAGTTTTCGGCATCGTCATTTCCTCGGTTCCAAAACCGCAGTACGTACTCCAAAGATTGTCCCAAATTCACACCTGCCCCGGTGATATCATTGCCCGCCAAATCTTCCACCTTTTTCTCCACGAGAATCTCGGGGTTGATGATCTCCACGGCAACAGTGGTCAAAAATAAAATAACACCTTCACTGGAGGTGCTTATCAAAATTTCGCCACTATCATGGTCGTTGGGCAGTACGGAGTTCCCTATATTGGGAAGTTTCAAAATGTCTGCGTCCCATCCCAAGGTGTTATGGCTGGCTGGGGTTCTTGTATCGACCCAACTCCCTTGGTTACTGATGGTACTGTTAAAAACATTATTGCTTGGGTTGATGGCGTCGCTCAAATAGGTCCAACTGGCCAAATTCGAGGCACGGAACCTCATACTGGGACCGGTAATCCTATCCCCATCTATGGTACTTGCCCCAATCACCGCATTTACGGGTAGGGGAGCTGGCAATGTCCTAAATCCACTAAAAGGGAAGTTGACATTTGGGTATGTGCTTCCTATGGCCGCATAGCCATCAAAGGTGGAAATATATTTGCTTGTTGAGTTTTGGTTCTCGTAAATAACGACCATGGTCCAGCCCGCACTCACGTTTTGTTGGTTAGTGGAGGCCACCACGTTTGCCACGGTATATTCCCCGTTGGGATCGGCCAATCCGGAAAGCAGATGGGTCACGTTGGCATAGTTGAGGTAGGATGTCATGTTCTGTCCACTGAGGTAATCCACGTCCACCACGCCCGGGTCGGTAAACCCATCCCCGTCACGGTCACCATCCTTATCATAGATCTGTTCGTATTCAAACTGAGGGTCACTGCTTGGCCCAATATCGATATACGAAGCGCTACCGGGAATCTTGAACTTTACGGATTTGTATGGGGCGTTCCTATTGGTGTCCCTGTAGATTCCACCCCAATAAAGCCCGGCATAGACAACAGCCGAACACGAAGGTGCATTCAGCTCAGCACTACTGGAACTGAACGTGCCGGGATCACCATCAATATCAATATAGTTGATGGTGACATTTTGGTTACTGGCGGAGCCATTGTACGCAACATTGGGGTTAGCGCCGGTACTTACAATGTTGTTGGCCACATAGACCAAATCCCCCTTCACTCTCATGTTCCCTCCGGGTAGCCTGGGCTCAAAAGGTACAGAAAGCTGTGCATGGGCTGTGGTCACAAAAGCGGTGAACAACAAAAAGGCAAGAAGTATTTGGGAGGTCTTGGTTTGAGGTTTAAAAGACATTCTTAAATAGGGTTTGGTGTGGTGTAACAATGCGCTTTCAAAGCTATCGTAGGGGATTGGACCTCGAAATGTTATGTTGTGGACATGGCGGAATTTGTTGTAAACCTTGGCTTTTTTAAGGGTTCACTGGTTTAAAACCCTGGTTTTATGAGGTGTTTTGTAGGGGAAATCGCAGTAGTTGGATGATTTTCAGCAGCTTGAACAAATGGACTTTATCCCAAAAAGGCAATGATTTCTTCTTCCAAATTGATGGTCTTTCAATTCGGTTTCATGAAGAATTTTTAGTCGAAAAATGAACCAAACAAAACCGATTTGATCCTGTCAGAAAAGAAACTTTATTCCCCTGCGTTGATTTCGGTCATGATTTCCCCGAACAATTGGACGGATTTGATCCTGTCCGCACCATTGTACATGGTGGTCACACTTATGAGTTCGTCCACTTGGGTCTCCTCCAAAAAGTCCTGGATCTGTTTTTTGACGGTTTCTTTGCTCCCGATGAACGAATACCTTGCCATTTGATGGATTCTCGGGTGCTGCATGATCTCCTTCAGGTCGGAGGTCATTTCTGTGGGCTCCTCTATATAAGGTGTACTGGTACCCGATAGAATATTGATCACCAACCTTAAATTGGAGGTGTACAATCTTTCGGCCTCTTGGTCCGTATCGGCCACAAATACATTGATTCCTGCCATGACGTAGGGGTGCTGTAAGGTAGCGGAGGGTTCAAATTTGTTTCGGTAGATCTGGATTGCATCGTAAAAGTGCAGGGTGGAAAAATGGCTTGCAAAGGCATAGGGCAACCCTTTCTGGGCCGCTAAATGCGCGCTACTGGTGCTGGAGCCTAAAATGAAGATAGGCACATCCATGCCTTCGGCCAGCGTGACCCTTACCTTGGCAGCCCTGTTTTCCTTGGAAAAATACGTCTGGATTTGATCTACATCTTCGGGGAAGGAATGTGTTGCCTCTATAAACCCTGGCTTTATGGCACGTGTGGTTTCAGGGTCGGTACCAGGGGCCCTTCCCAACCCTAGATCGATGCGATTGGGGAAAAGGTGAGCCAAGGTCCCGAACTGTTCCGCTACGATAAAGGGGGAGTGGTTGGGCAGCATCACCCCGCCAGATCCTACCCTTAGCGTGGAAGTGGCCTGTGCCACATGGGCCATCAGTAGGGGTGGGACACTACTGGCTATGGCGGGCATGTTGTGATGTTCTGCAAACCACATCCGTTTAAAGCCGGCTTTTTCGGCCTTTTGTGCCAAAACCACGGTGTTGGCAAATATATCTCCCACACTACTTCCCTTACTCACGGTGGCCAGTTCCAAAATGGAATAGGCTATGTTCTTTACATTCATATATTTATATATGTCTATATGTTGTCTAAATCAAAAATCATAGTTTTTCCAAAGCCTTCAAATAGCTTTCCCATACATCCTTGTTCAGAGAATAGTAATAAAAGCGTCCCTCCTTTTGGGGTTCTATCAAATCCGCTTCCACCAATTTTTTGATATGATGGCTGATGGAGGGTTGGGAAAGGTTCAGAAAGGAAACAATGGTGCTGCACTCCAATTTGTCCTGACTGGATTGGATGGCCTTTAAAATCTTGAGACGGTTGACATCGCTCAGGGCCTTGGATATTTTTTCAACGCTTTTTAGGTTCAAAAGGAGAGCATATATTGATACATGCAAATATATCAATTAATCACCATTCCAGATGTTAAATCAATGCCAAACAAACAACAAAAGAGGCTGCCCTTTTGGGCAACCTCTTTATAAACTAAACTCAAAAACAACTAATGCCTGACTGCAGTGTACGTCCCTGTGCTGTTTGACGAATCAGTCCACATTAATTTTCTTATTACCGATCAATGACACCAAAAAGCCGACAAGAAAAATGGCTACGGTGCCAAAGACAATGGTCAAATAGGTATGGAAGCTATTCCCAAGTGATTCTGGTCCCAGAAAAATATTGGAAAGGCTCAACCAGAGGATGACGATCAGCCCGGCTATGACACCGAGAATCGCCCCAATGGAATTTTTATGTCTCGAAAAGATGGCCAACAGAAAAAGTCCCAGCATACCCCCACTGAATATGGAAGCCAGTTTCCACCATGCATCAAGGGCACTCTTCACATTGATCATGGCGATGGCGATGGCAATTCCCACAATACTGATCACAGTGGAAGAAATATAAAGCACACGCATGCGCTGTTTGTCGGTTACCGGTTTCTTTACGAACTTATTGTAGTAATCCGTAAGAAAGACCGTGGCGGAACTGTTGAAACTGGTGGAGATGGTACTCATCCCGGCCGCAAAAATGGAGGCGACGAGCAAGCCGCTTACACCGGCGGGAAGCACATTCACTATAAAATAAGGAAATACCCGATCGCTCATGTTTTCTCCCTGTAGCTCAACGGGCAACGTGGCGGCCGATTGGTAATAGGCGTAAAGCGCCGTTCCTATAAAAAGGAACAGTGCGGATATGGGCACATACAACAATCCTCCCATCAGGGCCGAACGTTGGGCTTCCTTGTCCGACTTGGACGCCATATACCGCTGCACATAGTTCTGGTCTATACCATAATTCTGTAGGTTGATAAAAATTCCGTAGACCAAGACCACCCAAAATGTTGGCTGGGAAAGGTCAAGGCTAAAACTGCCCAATCCAAATTTTTCATTGTCCAGGGCCACTTGAAAGACCTGTGAAGGTCCTTCGGGCATCGAGAAAAGGATGTAACCCACACATACCACTGCACCCGCGATCAAGATAATTCCCTGTATGGCATCCGTCCACAACACGGCAGAAATGCCCCCGAGCATGGAGTACAAGGTCACCACCAGCCCCGTGAGTATGATGATGGTGGTAATGTCCCATCCTGCAATGGCATTCAAGGTCAGAGCCAGTAGGTACAGTATGGTCCCTATCCGCATCAACTGGGTCAGCAAATAGCAGAACGAAACATATACCCTGGCCCAAGGACCATACCGTTGCTCCATGAAGGTATAGGCCGATGGGCTGTTCACCTTCCGGTAGAGGGGGACAAAGAACCGTGCCGCGATATAGGAGGCTATGGGCAGGGACAGACTGAACACAAAGGCGTTCCAATTGGACTGGTATGCATTGCCTGGCAGGGCCAGATAGCTGATACTGCTCACAAAGGTCGCAAATATGGACATCGTGATCACCCATCCTGGGATGTCGTTGTTCCCTACGGTGTAGGAAGAGGAGGTCTTGGTCTTTTTAAAGAAAGAACCTCCAAAAACCGCGATCCCCACGATATAAACAAAGAAAACGATGATATCTAATGTGTTCATTGAATTTTGGTTGGTTTGGTCAATCCATTTCCGTTGATGTTAGGATAGGATCTTGTTCAATTTTTTATTGATGAGTTCCAAATTGTTTTTGATCTGTTCCATTTCCTTTTCCAAGAAAGGTTTTAGGGGAGGTGCCAGATAGTTCCCACAAATGCCCAACAATGAAGCAGCTCCTTTCAATCCCTTCAAATAGCTTGAATCGAACCTACCCACGGTATAGAGCAATGAAGAGATTTCGAGAATCTGTCGTTGCAATACCTTGATAGTGTCAAAGTCGTGTGCAAGTGCTGCTTCGTACATGTGCACATAAAGTTTTGGAAAGAGGTTTGCACCCCCGTTCACCCCTCCATTGCCACCCATCAGGACCGTTTCGGCCATGATTTCCTCAGGACCCACAAATAGGGCAAAATCATCTTTCTTGATGGTGTATCTCAATTTCTGGAAATATACGGTGTTCGCTGAACTGTCCTTCAGCCCAATGATGTTTTCATGCTTGGACAAACGCTCCGCTGTATCGATGGACATGGATATCTTGGTCATGGATGGCATGTTATACAGAAAGATGGGAAGTTTGGAACGGTCGGCCAGGTCCCAGTAGAATTCATAGAGTTCCTCTTGGCCCAACTGGAAATAGAAGGGGGGTGCGGCCACCACGGCATCTGCCCCAAAATCATGGGCGAGCGATACCAGGTTCAAACTCTCCTCGATGGAAGTGTCCGTTATGCCCACCAGAATGGGGACCCTTCCATTCACATGACTGGTGGTCTCCTCGATGAGTTCCCTGCGGGTCTGGTAACTGAGACTGGTGGATTCCCCGGTCGTACCCAAGATAAAAATACCATGTACACCACCATCTATCATGTGGTCCACTAATCGTCTTGTTCCTTCATGGTCCAAAGTCCAATCGGACAAAAGCGGGGTCAGCATGGGGGGAATAATTCCGTGGATGGTCTTTGGGTTCTTTTGGTTCATTGGTTTGCTCATTTCTAACAGCGTTGAAAAATTACAGCTTTTGTGGATCGATCACCACGTGTTTTACGGTTTCTCTCAAATAGGTATAGGTAATATGGACCATGCCATCCGATGCTTGGATGACGGCAGGGTAGGAGTAACCCGCAGGATTTCCTGATTCCGCTTCCAAGGTCATTACAGGCTCCCATTGTTTTCCATCTTTTGAAATGGCCACGTTCAGCATATTCCTGTTGTTGGGTTCCTTTCCTTTTTTGGTGGTATGGTTGTACACCAACAATTGCGTCCCATCGGAAAGGGTGACCGCATCGGTGCCCGAATTGGGGTTGGGCAGTTCGGTGGCCGTCACTTTGCTCCATGTTTTCCCTTGGTCGGATGACCAGCTTTCCGCAACTACATCTTCCCGGGTCCTACAGAGCACCTGCATTTTTCCGTCGGCATAGGTCAGGATGCTGGGCTGTATGGCGTCAAATTCGATTCCATCATTGATAGGGCCAATCACTTCCCAAGTTTTTCCAAAATCCTTGGTCAGTTCAAAATGGACCTTCCAGAAAAGTTCATCATCATCGTTTTCAACCTCTGAACTGGAGGGACAGATTATGGTACCGTCCTCCAACTGTATGGGTTTGTTTTTCACAGGGCCCAATAAATGGCCCACTTTTTCATCGGTTCCCAATTTGGTGGGCTCAGACCAGGTCTTGCCATCATCGGTAGAGGTCATCAGCATGCCCCACCATTCACGGGCACTTGGCCCCACTTTATAGAACAGCATCAACGGACCTTCTTTGGGTTGGAAGAGTACAGGGTTCCAGGTGGGATATCGCAACGTATCATTTTGGACCCCATTGACGACCTCTTCAGGCCAGGTCCATTTCCCATCCACCAATCTGGATACCCGGATGCCCACATCAGGGTTTCTTTCGTGCGTTCCTGCAAAAAACGCACTGACCATACCCGACGGTGTCTCCACAATAGTGGAGGCGTGGCACTGAGGCGTGGGTTTGTTGTCCAAAGGATAAATGAGTTCACCCTTTACATAAGCACCTTCTCCAGGTTGTGCCAGCGGGGGCAAATGGAAGTTGCCTGTGATGTCATTGGCCACCTCGGTGGAATCGTTGTTTTGGTCTGTTTTGTTCGTCTTGTCCTTACAAGAGAGAAAAACAATGACCATCATAGGTAATAGGCCATGTAATATTCTTTTGATCATCTTCTAGGTTTTGTATGGGTTGGTTATCTAATTGAATTGTGCTGGGTCGAACATGGTATAGGCAATGTACCGGTATGGTTTGTCCTCTTTGGTGAGGGCATTGTTCCAGTAATATACCATCACAATCTTTCCATCTGCATTCTGGGTGATTCTAGGGTAGCCCGTATCCCGGTTTGCCCCGTCACCACAGCGCAGTGTGATCTCATCGCCCCAAGTTTCCCCATTGTCCTTGCTGAACCTAACGTGTACTCTGGAACCATATTCGCTTCGGAAGATATAGCCCAAGGCCAACCTGCCGTCCTTAAGTTTGGTCAATGCTGGTGGTGAACCACCTCTTCCGGTATAAGGAGTCGGGTCTTTCAGTCTTTTCCATGTCTTCCCATTGTCCGTGGAGCGGTAGGCGGATATGTAATCCACCCCATTTTCGGTACGGGTTCTTATAGTGGTGAACAATTCCGTGTCCGAAAGACGAAGGGAGGAAGGCATAATGTCGAAACCACCATGCTCAGGTGTGATCCATGATTCAAGGTTCCAGGAGAGCCCGCCGTCAGTGGTGCGTGCCAAAGCGACCCTTCCTTCTTTTCGGTTGGATTTTGCCGTGGTCACGAACAAGGTCATGGACTGTTTCCCATCCACAATATAATCGGTTCGGTTGGCTATTCCGGAAATGCCCAGATCAGGGAACTCAAAAGCACCTTCCCAAGATTTGCCCTTATCCATGGAATAGTAGAAATGGGAAGGGCCATCATCGTTATTGTGCCTAAGAAACGTCAGGATAAACCCAGGGTCGGTAAAATCCTTTATGGGCTTGGTCATGGGCACGGGCTTGACAGCTTCCTTCTCTGGAATGTAATTGTCATGGCCCCAGGCCTTCTGTCCTGCTTTGTAGGCATCGGAGATATTCCAGGTGGCCCCACCATCCAGGCTCCGGGCATATTTGTTCCGGGATGTTGAAATGTCATAGGTGTGCAGCCCTCTGTTTTCTGCATAGTAGGAGGCTTCCACAAAACCGATCAGGATTTCGTTGTCCCAGGTCCATATCCCGTGGTTGGCAGGCCAGCCGCCATATTTTCCGTCTTCATAAAATACCACGCCGTGCTGAACTTGATTTCCGTCCGTTTGTGCTGCGCCAAAAGTGACAAGGCATAGTGCCATTGATAATAGTCTTAGAGACTTTATCCTGACTCCTAAATTATTCTTGATTTTTTTCATTGTTTAGTTGAATTATCATATTGTTATTGTGCATTTAATTCTGGTCATTCCGTTTTAAAAGAGCAAGTTTTGAAATTCGGATCAAAGACAAGCATGAATCCCGAATGAGTGGGAAATTTTTTGTCCCATCTCTTTACTCCTTCATTTTCATGGGATAATCACTTGATGGAACGTATGCCTCTTTTATGAATGACTCGAGTTTTAATAGAACATCCTTTTCTTTTGATGCCAAATCGTTCTTTTCACCGGGGTCAACATTCAAATCATAGAGTTCCAGTTCAGTGCCTTGGCCATTTCGGACCCCCTTCCAATTATTCCATCTTACTGCTTGCATAAATATTTCCCGGGAATGTCCATAATCCCAATATAGATATTTGTGCAATGGCGATTGTTCTTTTCCCAACAATGTGGGCAATACTGATACTCCGTCAATCTCCCTTTCAAAAGGAAGACCTGCCATTTCAGCGGCTGTTGGCAAAAAATCCCAAAAAGCCCATACTTGGTCCGAAACCGTACCAGCCTTGATTTTATCTGGCCATCTGACGACCATGGGTATTCTAATGCCTCCTTCATACATATCTCGTTTGCCGCCTTTATATATTCCATTGCTATTGAAAAAATCAATGTCATGGAGCGTCGATCTATTTGGACCATTGTCGCTCGTGAAAAAAACAATGGTATTGCTGTCGAGACCCAATTGTTTCAATTTCTCCATGATCTGTCCCACGCTCTGATCAATCATATCGACCATGGTTGCATAGTTTTTCTCCACCTCGGGCCAATCTTTGGAAGCGTACTTTGCATTTGAAGGAACAATATGGGAATCTGCTGTTCGTTCATCGTAATCGGAAAAATGTGGCAACGTTAAGGATAGGTACAGGAAAAATGGATTTGACTTGTTGTCATCAATAAAATTGATTGCCTTATCCATAAAGATGTTATGTGTATATGCTCCTTTCTTTTCACCTCGATTTTCGAACAGTAGATCGATCTTATCATTTTCCCACATGTAATCGGGATAATAATAGTGGGCCTGATCCTGATTGAGTTGCCCGTAGTAGTAATCAAAACCTTGATAGTTGGGCACTCCCCAAGAACCAGGATTTCCAAGGCCCCATTTCCCGATTCCTCCAGTTTTGTAACCCGCTTGTTTCAATACTTCGGCAACCGTAAGATCATCTGGCAATAGGAAAACCCCATGAGGAATATTGTCCCTTACCCGATTATGGCCATTGTGCATACCCGTCATCAGGGAGGAGCGGGAAGGTGCACATACGGATGATCCCGCATAAGCCTGGGTGAATCGCATACCCTCTTGGGCCAGCTTGTCTATGTGGGGAGTTTCAAGTATTTCTTGTCCATAACAACCTATGTCACCAATACCTAAGTCATCAGCCATGATAAAAACAATATTGGGCTTTTGATTGACCTGCATCTGAGCTACCATCAAATTTGGTACTAAAAAGATCATACCCAGCAAAATCTTGATATATCTATCAGTCATATTGTTGTTCATTTTAAAGTTTGTATTAAACAACTTCACTTTTTAGATTGGTTAATAACCAGGATTTTGTGATAACTCAGCTCCAAAGTTGGCATCGATGGCCGACTGGGGAATGGGCCACAGGTTATGATAGTCCTGAATGGTACTTCTCCATTCCTCCTTTAAGCCATATTGTCTTACGCGCTCCACTAGAAGTCCCATTCTGATCAGAGTCTTTCTTCTTCTGCCTTCATACATGAGCTCCCTTGCCCGTTCATCCAAGATATAATCAATAGAGACATCCCCAGCAGCAATGGGTGTCGCATTGGATCTTTCCCTTAGGGCATTGATATCTTCCGCTGCCAGGTCGGGTTGTTCGTTCCTAAAGTAGGCCTCAGCACGCAATAGATAGGTTTCTGCCAATCGGTATACATAGACATCTTCCTGGGTGCGCCCGGAATTGTTGATGCCCTGCCAAGGAAGTCCCTCTATTTTCATGGGGTAAGGATACATGCTCCGCAATGAATCTTCAGCTACTGTTGGAGGCTGCGTGGGCTGTCCAAAAAATGCTGAGTTTGGGTTGTTGTAGACGAAATCGCGTCTAAAGTTGAACTTGGAGTTTCTGATGTCGTTCGCATCGTCCCAGATGTCATAAATGGCATAGTTGGTTCCCCTTACCCTTCCAACACCTCTGTTGAGGCTATCTGTTGGCACATTGGCCAAGCCATTGGGGTCGGATATCCTGACCAAAAAGGGAGCCATGTTCCTGATGGCCCTGTTTCCTCCCTGTGATCCGCCGCCACCTTCAACAAAGGGTTCAAATTGCCATACGTAAATGGATTCCATGTTCCCGGAGCTCCTGTTGAAGTTGCCAGTGGCAAAAAGGTCGGAATAGACATCGCCGGGTTGGTCCGCGCTCACTCCAAAACGGTTTTCCATCAGGTGGTAAAGGTCGGAGTCGATCACATTGGAAGCACTGGTGATGGCATTTTGATATTCCCCCAGACTGATATAGACCTCTGTGAGCAAATGGTCCGCAGCAGCCTTGACAATCCTTCCTTCTTTGGTCGAAGGTACGGTAGGGGGCAGCCATTGGGATGCAAACTCCAAGTCTTCCTTGGCAAACTCATAGACTTCTTGTCTACTTGCCCTAACATAATCAAACTTGGGAGAGGTCTCCACGGTCTCCACAATGGGTACACCGCCATAGAGGTTGGCCAAGAAATTGTAGGTATATGCCCTAAAGAACCGTGCCTCGGCAACAACGGCATTTCTTTCGGCCTCGCTATCCCAAATATCAGCTCTTTCGGGGTCGTTTGCATAGCTGATGATGATATTGGCCTGCGCGATCATCTTGGTGTACGCCCAGTTCCAGTTGGTGGCAACTTCTGGCGTCACAGGGGTCAAGTAGGACACCCAGTTCCGATAGGTGAAATATTCCGCCCCCGCATCTTCGGCCACATCTGTCCCAGGAAAGTTGGTGATGTAATAGGTGTTATCGTCCTGTACACATTCTTCACGGGCATTTCTTACCAAACCGATCAGGTAGGCTTCAAATCCGTTCTTGTTGCTCAGAACGGCATCGTCATTCAAGGAGGACAAAGGCCTTTCCTCCAATAGCTCATCTTCATTGCACGATGAGAGACAAAAAATCATGGCCATCGATGCAAAGAGCATCAATTTTCTATAGTCTGAAGATATTTTGAAAGTCAACATAATGTCTTTATTTATTTCTTGATTTTTTAAAAGGTAACATTCAATCCCAATGATATGGTTCTCGGCATCGGATAGATATCATCACTACCTTGTTCAACATCATACCCCTGACCGTTTTCAGGGTCTGAACCCAACCAATCGGTGAAGGTATACAGGTTTTTGGCGCTCAAGGAGACCCTTAGACTGGACAGTTTGAGTTTTTCCAATGTTTTTTGGTCAAAATCGTAGGCGAACGATACATCCCTGATCCGTACAAAGTCACGGCTCATGTACCAGCTGGTGTCCAACGGGTTGCTGTAGTTGAGCCCAGGTCTGTTGTTCGAGCGGTTCTCGGGGGTCCACCATCCAGCATCCAGCTGGTTAAGGCTCCTGCCGGGCACCAATGGATTGATGAGGTTGAAAGGCGCTTCCCATCCCAAAAGGGAGTTCACAAAAACAGACATGGAGAAGTTGCCCATCCTGAAATTGTTCCTCAATCCCAGGATATATCTTGGGTTTGTTCCCGAACCGACCACCGTTCTGTCATCAGGGGTAATCTCTCCATCACCGTTGAGGTCCTTGACCCTTACAAAGCCAGGTTCCGATCCTTCTGGAATATCAGTGTCACCTTCTTGGTAGATACCATCAAACACATAATCGTAGAAAGAGTTCACGGGCTGACCGATGAACCAGCTATTGGCCACACTGTCATCTTCCCTGCCATCATTGTCCAGGTCGGTGCCAAACAGTTTTACGATCTTGTTCTTGTTGAAGGAGAAGTTAAGGTTACTGCTCCATTCAAATTTATCCGTTTTTACGTTCACAGAGTTCAGCAACACTTCGATACCCCTGTTGTTGGTTTCTCCAATATTGGTCAATATGCTTGAATAGCCACCGGTCACAGGAATGCTCCTGCGGACCAACAGATCTTCGGTCTTGCTGTCGTAAAACTCCACGGTCCCACCCAAACGGCCATTGAACATATTGAAGTCCAAGGCAGCATTGGTGGTATAGGTAGTCTCCCATTTTAGGTCACTGTTGCCCAATGAAGAGGTGACCACACCCAAGCTACTGCTACCGCCATCCCCGAACACATATCTTTCGGTGTCGGACAAGCTCAAGGATTGGTAGGGGGAAATGGCTTGGTTACCCACCGCACCATAAGAAAGTCGCAGTTTCAATAAATTGATGGCCGAATCTTCTTTAAAAAAGGGTTCGTCAGAGATGATCCACGCAAAGGCTCCGGAGGGGAACGAAGTGTATTTGTTGTTTTCTGCGAACACGGAGTTACCATCCCTTCTCGTGGTCAATGTGAACAGGTAACGGTTCTTGAATCGATAGTTCAAACGTCCCATATAGGAGACCCCTTCTGTCTTTTGGGCAAAAGAGGAGTTAGTGGTCACCGAACCGAGCGAAAGGTCGCCGTAGCCCAGTCCGTCTATGCTCAATTGTTCGGCCGAGGCAGTGGTGGTCTCATATTCCGTGTGATTGCGGCTATAGAGTAAGGTAAGGTCAAAGGCATGGTCCTCACCAATGGATTTGGTATAGGTGACAATGTTTTCCATAAGCCAGTCATAATCGTTCCGGTTGAATTTGGAAGCACTGGTAAGGTTTTCCGTATAGTTGGGGTCTTGTCGCATGTAATTGTAGTTATGACTCCATCTCACATTGGGGGAAAAGTTCAGTCGATAGCTTAGGTTACCTCCAAAAAGACCCGTGTTCAATTCCGTGTAGAAGTTGCTGAACAGGTTGTTGGATATTTCCTCATTGTCCGTAAAGTAGGCTTGCCAGATAGGATTTTGAACAGCTTGTTCAGAAGCCACTGGGAATCGGGTAGGGCTACCATCTTCATTAAAGAAGGTGCCGAAAGGACTTGACCTGTAAGCGTTTCTTAGGCCACCTTCAACTCCCGAAAGGTCACGCCGGGTATAAATGGCGTTGACACCCAGTTTCATCCAATCCGTAAGACGAAAATCCAAATTGGTTCGGAAGGTCAATCTGTTCTCCTCATCATTGTAGACAAGTCCTTTATTGTTGCTAAAGGACGAGGATACGTAATAATTGAGGCTTTCCGAACGCCCGGATACATTCAGGTCTATGGAATGTATGGCCCCTTGTTGGGAGACTACATCCCATGGATTTGTGGTGTTGCCGTTGAGGTAGTTCTCCGCTTCTTCAGGAGAGAGATAGTTGGCGATGTTTGCAGGGTTGGCTTCTTGGCCAGTCTGGCTTCTCCAATCCAATCTACGCTCCAAATAACGTTCTGGGCTCAGCAATTTGATTTGGTTTGCAGCTTCTGAGAGGCCCGTAAAAACATTTAGCTTCACAGAGGGCTTGTCAGAGGTTCCTTTTTTGGAGGTCACCAAAATGACTCCGTTGGCCGCCCGGGAACCATAGATGGCCGTGGAACTGGCATCCTTAAGGATGTCTATGGTCTTGATGTCCTGTGGGTTGATGTCGTTCAAACTTCCATTGAAGATGATACCGTCCAGTACAACCAAGGGATTGTTCTCCCCGCTGAGGGAGTTCTGGCCCCTGATCAGGATACTACCGCTCTGACCTGGTCGTCCGTCGCCAATGAACTGGACACCGGCCACCGTGTTCAACGATTGGGTGATGTTCACGTTGGGGAGGTCCTTATTGACTTCTTCCAGATCTATGGAAGATATCGCACCGGTCACGTTCCTTTTGCTCTGTGTTCCATAACCGACAACGACGACCTCGTCCAATTTGCTGACATCCTCGACAAGGATGACATTGACAACGGATTCATTGTTGACTGGAATCTCTTGGGTCAGGTATCCGATGTAGCGGAAAATAAGTGTTGCATCGTCCGAAGGGACCTCGATACTGTAGTTTCCATCAAAGTCGGATATGGTACCGGTATTGGTTCCCTTTACCAAAATACTGACCCCTGGAAGGACTTCCGAGGTGTTTCCCTCGGTAACGGTTCCTGTCACCGTTTTTTGTGACCAGGCTTCGGTCATGGAAGCCAATGCCACAAGGAATAGGCACATCAATAAGCGAATTGATGGTTTAGTTTGTTGTTTCAAATTTTTAGTGTGCATGTTTGGTGGTGTTAAGTAGTTATGACATTCCTTTTTTATTTAAACGTTTAAGCATATGTTGAAAAAATTTACATTCTAAAGTTCCGACTCCACGCCGGTTTCAAGTTTGGTTTTAAGTTGTATTTTTTGGTATTTCTTGCCCTTCCCCTCAATATCATCAATGAGCAAGGACAGTGCGGTTTGTCCCATTTTTTTGATCGGTTGGTTCATATAGGGTATAAAATTTTCCAGAAAGTGGTAGGTCGAGTTTTGGTCAAAGACAATGACATCCACCTTTTTTAGGATGTCCCTGTCCATACTCAGCATTTGTCGAAGCCCCTCTTCGGCCAAGGTATTGGTTTGGAAATAGATGGCATCCACCGGTTCGTTGCTGAAAAGTTCGTTGATGGCTTTTTTCATGTCCTTTTTTGGGGATTCCCGATCTATTTTCACCACAAGCTTTTCGTCCAGGGCCACTCCGGCCTGTTCAAGGGCCTGATAGTAGCCATCACACCTGTCCGCAAAGTGGGCCAGTTTGGATTTATAGGCCACCGTGGCGATTCTTTTGTGTCCTTTCTGGATCAAGTGGTCCGTAGCTGATACCGAAGCGGCAACGTTGTCAATGATGACGCAATTGGCTTCCATATCCTTAAAATATCTATCTATCAGCACAACACTTGTTTTTTGTTTCAATAAGTTTGAAATGGAAGGCTTGGAATCCTGTGGTGGGGCAATGATAAACCCATCCACTTGTCTGCTCAACAGAAATTCCAGCACCTTGTCAAACTTTTCCTTTTTTTCATCCGACGAGCCAAATATCACTGTATAGTCCCGTAGAAAAGCCTCGTCTTCAATCACTCTTGCCAAATTGGAAAAGAAGGGGTTTGAAATATCTGCCAAAATGACCCCAATGGTCTTTGTTTTGTTGGTTTTTAGACTTCGGGCATTTAAATTTGGCTGATAGTTCAACGCTTTGGCCGCTTTTAGGATTTTTTGGGCCGTTTCCTCCGAAACCCTATTTTCCTTTCCTTTTCCGGTCAATACATAGGAAACCAATGGGATGGATACGCCTACTTCTTTGGCAATATCTTTTAGTGATACCTTTGGTTTCATGGTTGCTTTAACGTTTAAACAAACGTAGAAAATAATTTAGTAACACACAAATAAAATTTTGCGTTTCGGTAAAAAAGATTGCTTCAAATTGCCAAATCCATTATTTTCCCGTTGTTTTTTTATCACCTCAATCATTGGTTTCCTAGTATTGATGCAAGAATTTTATTAATACAAAGGGCCATAGTTGTTACAGGCACGATAGTCCGCCGATTCCTCATGCATGCCAAATGAGGCCCAATCCTTGGGTCTGAAAATCCGATCTTCCTCAACATTGTGCATGTTCACCGGGATCCGCAACATGGAACAAAGGGTGATCAGATCATGTCCAAAATGTCCATAGCTGAACGCACAATGGTTGGCTCCCCAATTTGCCATTACGGAATAGACATTTTTAAAGGGCTTGCTATCGTTCAGTTTGGGAACGAACCATGTGGTTGGCCATGTAGGGTCGGTTCGAAGATCTAAGGTATTGTGTACCTCTTCCGGAAGTTCCACGGTCCACCCTTCGGCAATCTGCATCACGGGTCCTAGGTCTTTGACCATATTGATTCGGCATATGGTGACCGGCATACCTCCCTTGGTCACAAAATGGGAGGAATAACCCCCTCCTCGGAAGTATTCGTACATCGCTGGTGGCCAATCGGTCGCGGCCAGACAGTCATCCACTTCATCTTGGGAAATTTCCCAAAAGGGTTTCATGACGGGATTCCCATCCTTGGTCTGCCTTCCTGTACCATCCAAGGTGGAGGAGCCTGAGTTGATCATATGGATGATGCCATTGGCCGCCCTTCCCTCCAAAGTATGCCCGGTCACTCTTTTTACAGATTCTGGACTCCAATAGGTCCTGACATCGGAGAACATTTGGGCCTGATTGGTGAGCAGGTAGCCGAACAACATGGACACCCCATTGAGGCAGTCATTTTCGGTGGCCATGATGAATGGTTTTCGGATTCCGTTCCAGTCGAAGGAAGAATTCAGCAAGGCCTCCATGAAATCCCCGTTCGGCATATAATCGTTCCATTGCCGTTGGCCTTGGAAGCCAGCTGCTATGGCATTGTGGCCCAACGCTTCTTCCCCAAAACCATTATCCTTTAAAACAGGATTTCCGATCATGAGGTCCCTGCATATCATCGTCATTTTTACAACGATTTCCCATTCCTCATCCATGCGCTGTCTGGTCTTATGGATGCGTTCCGGATTGCGGTTTTTGCCTTCCACACAGTGCTCTTTGACCCAAACAAGGGCCTTTTGGAATTCCTCTTGATCAAAGATATTGTGCTCTAACCTTCGGTTTACCTCGCTCATGTCCACATACTCGTTGCGCATGCCCAAGTAGTCCTGGAAAAAGCCTTCATTGACGATGGAACCTGCAATGCCCATGGACACAGAACCGATGGACAAATAGGACTTGCCTTTGAGCTGTGCCACCACAAGACCCGAACGGGTGAACTGCAGTAGCCGTTCCTCAACATCTTCGGGAATGTCCGTACTGTCGATGTCCTGGACATCCACACCGTAGATGCTGAAAGCAGGTAGTCCTTTTTGGACATGGCCTGCCAAGGCGGCTGCCAGATATACTGCCCCTGGACGTTCTGTACCATTGAATCCCCAAATGGCCTTGGGTCGTGTAGGGTGCATGTCAATGGTTTCGGTGCCATAGCACCAACACGGCGTTACAGTAATGGAAAGGCCTACACCTTCCTTTACAAATTTTTCCTCGCAAAGCTGGGCTTCGGGCACGCGACCTATCGTAGAATCGGAAATCACGCACTGGACCGGACTGCCATCTGGATATTTCAGTTTGGCGGATATCAGTTCCGATACCCTTTCGGCCATGTCCATGGTGGTCTTTTCCAAGGATTCCCTGATACCGCCCAAACGGGCATCGATCACGGGCCTTATCCCGACTTTGGGAAAGGTTTTCATTAGGTTGTCAATTTTTGTCATATCGATGTTTTTAATTTTTATGTGCTATTTGGAATGAAAACAATTCAATGGTCCTGGTGTTCCACAAATCTTCCAAAATCAGTGTAGCGTAGGTAGAGCTGATGGTATTTCTGGACATTTTCGGGAATGGGAAGGAACTCTTTCATGAACCCAGATCCCATGGTCTTTTGGGCTTCTTCAAAAGAGTTGTGAAGCTTACAGGCTACGGCGGCGGCCATCGCGGCCCCAAGGGCCACAGGCTGTTCGGCCTTGGCCACCTTGATGGGTTGGTCAAGCACATCTGCCAGCACCTGCATCACAAAATTGGATTTGTGCGCCACACCGCCTATGGCAATGATACCCTCTATCTGGATATTCTGTTCTTTGAAATGCGCTATGATTTTTTTGGACCCAAAAGCGGTGGCTTCCACAAGGGCACGGAACATGGCCGGTGCTGTGGTGCCCAAGGTAAGACCGGTGAACCCACCTTTTAGGAGTTGGTTGGAAAATGGAGTCCTTCTACCATTCATCCAATCCAATGCAATGGGACCAGTTTCGGATAGGGGAAGTTTTTCTGCTGCCATGCCCAGTTCGGGCAATAGATTACTGGTCACCTTATCGATAATGGTTTGTTTTATGGGCCCATCGATGTTTCTATCCTTTTCGAGGATATGGAGCAGCGGCCAACCCAATACTTCCCCGAACCAAGCATAAATGTCCCCAAAAGCAGCTTGTCCTGCCTCAAAACCGATCCTGTTGGGCAGAACGGATCCGTTTACTTGTCCACAGATACCTTCTACAGGTCCATTTACGGTTTCTTTTGGTGCCACCAGCATATCGCAGGTCGAGGTGCCCATTACCTTGACGAGCCAACCATCCTGTATTTCTCCACCAATGGCCCCGATATGGGCGTCCAATGACCCCACTCCCACAATGGTGTTGGCTGGCAATCCAAATTTCTGTGCCCATTCTGGTGAAAGTGTCCCGGCAATGGCATCCGAGGTAAAAGTGGACTTGCCTATCCGTTGGCGAATGTCTCCCAGGCTTGGTTCGAGCTTCTTAAAGAAATCCACAGGGGGCAAACCGTCCCAGTCTTCGTGCCACATGGCCTTGTGCCCTGCAGCACACCTACTTCTTTTCAGTTCCAAAGGATCGGTTTGTCCCGTGAGTAGGGCCGTGAACCAATCGCAGTGCTCTACCCAAGAGAACAACTGATCTTTGACGTCCGTATCGTTTCTGAGGACATAGATGAGCTTGGCCCAAAACCATTCGGAGGAATATTCGCTTCCCATGTACTTGGTATAGTCCACGGAATTTTCCTCCCGGCATTTTTGGTTGATTTCTGCTGCTTCCCCAATGGCAGAGTGGTCCTTCCAAAGGAAGAACATGGCGTTGGGATTGTTGGCAAAACCTTTTTTCATGGAAAGGGGAGTGCCCTCCCTGTCCACGGCAATAGGGGTACTGCCCGTACTGGCAACCGAAATTCCATTCACTGCGGACAAATCATCTTGATCTAGTTGTTGAAGGGCTTCTTGCATGGCCAGTTCAAAACTTTCGATGTGATCCAATGGGTGTTGGCGGAATTGGGATTGACCGGGCTGGCAAAAAAGACCATCGCCCCATCGTTTGAAACGGGCACTTCCCGTGGCCAATATCTTGCCATCAAATGCATTGACGAACTGTACCCGAACCGAGTCAGTGCCAAAATCGACCCCAATTGTATTTTTCTTTGTCATTTTATAGTATTCGTAAAAATAACCATTTGCTTTATCGATTAAGCAAGATTATGCATTAATTTTTTAACTTCAAAGAAAAAGAACATTAGATCTGTAAATTATAATGTCCCGAGATAGTCATGGTGTTCAGCGGTTTTTTAAGCCGTTTAGTATTCTTTTTGCCACGCTTTTGACTTATTACTAATGACTTAAATGAATTTATGTAACTTTAAAATGTTACAGTTCTACAGGCATACCAATGAATAATATCGTAGCATTGTCTCTTCATCAGAGGTATCGTATGAAAACAATTTTGGTCATTTTATATCTACTGCCATTGTCGTTATTGGCTCAGCATGAGTCCAAACTGGACTCGCTCAACAGGGCATTTGAGGAAGCCGATCAAATAGAAGAGAAGGCAGAGACAAAAATAGAGATGGTGGAGATTTATCTGTTCATGGATAGGCAGAAGGCAAAAAAGGAGATAGAATATGTGTTGGAAATGGGAACCCGAGAAGATTGTGCCAGATGTCTTGCACTTGGTCATTATTATTATGGACACTATTATTCCTATGAGGGAAATATTGAACAATCCATCGACCAATATGAAAAAGCCGCTGCCTTTTCCTTGGAGGCAGGGGATACATACTTGCACAGAAAATCCAAGGCATGGATGGCCCAGGATTATGTGAGTGACAAACAATATGAAAAGGCAAGTAACATCCTTAATGATCTTATAGATGAAGTGACGAATGATGATGATAAAACAGGGATAGAGGACAACTATTTTCTATTGGCAATAATTGATTATGAAAGGGGATTTTTGAATAAGGCCATTGAGAACTACATCAATGTGGAAAAAAATATACAGCCCAATAATCCACATGCGGATGTATACAGGTTCAAGGTCTATAACAATATTGCCCAATGCTATCGTGAACTCAAAAAGTATGGAAATTCACTACAATATATCGATGAAGGATTGGAAATGGCCCAAAAAAAGAAGGACACATTTAATGTGATGAACCTTCTGCTCAATAAGGGTATCACAGAAATCGCCATGGACAGTTCCCAAATAGGTACAAAGCACTTAAAAGATACTTATGCGTACTTCTTGGCAATAGAGGATAAAGATTTTCAGGCTAGCAGTGCACTGTTCTTGGGAATAGGATATCAGAAACAGGATAGTTTGCGGCACTCAAACATTTTTTTGGAAAGTGCCGAGAAAATCTACTTGGAGTTGGGAGATAGTCTTGGCCTGGCCGAAACACTTTCAGCCAAGGCTGTGAACAACCTTATATTGGGAAATAAAGCGATGGCACTGGAACAATCAAGTAGGGCATATGGACTGGTCAGGCATAGAGAATTCACCCCGATTCAAATTGCAGTTTTGGAAAACCATCTTAAAGCATTGCAGGAAAATGGGGACTTGGAAGGGGCAGTTTCATTGTTCAGGGTCAGAGATTCACTCCAAGCCATCCTAACCGATAGGATGGAAGCTGAGAAGTTCTATGAACTTGAAACCAAATACCAGACCGATAAAAAGGAACAGGAAATAAGTTTGCTGTCGGCCCAGAACCAACTATCGGAGCAACGCCGAAAAAACCAACAATATCTGTACGCCGGAATCTTGGCTTTGTTTCTGGCCTTGGCGGGGATATTGTTCTTGGGTTATAGGAACAAGTTGAGGACTGCGCACAAAATGAAGGAGTTGGCCGCACTTAAATCCCAGTTCTTTGCAAATGTATCCCACGAGTTCCGAACACCTCTTTCCCTTATCAAAAGTCCTTTGCAGCAGCTTAGGGCCAGCACTGGCAAAACATCAGAGAGGCAATTGGACCTTATTGATGCCAACACCGACCGTATGTTGGAGTTGGTGGATCAACTTTTGGAACTTTCAAAAATTGAGGGAGGTCACGCAGGGATCATTCTGAAAAAGGGCAATGTGTCTACTTTTCTGAACGCTCTCCTGGACCCTTTTGTATTTCAGGCCAAAGAAGAAGGCACCCCATTTAAGGTTGAAACCGTAGCTTCGGAAGAACTGAACTATTTTGACAGGGATATCCTAAGCAAGATTGTGGTGAACCTTCTTTCCAATGCCTTTAAATATAGGGAAAGTGGGCCAGTGGTTTTTGCATCAAAAGTGACCAATGAAAAACTTGGACTGGAGGTAAGCAACTTCAACAGCCAAGTAGTGGAAAAGGACCTACAGAATTTTTTTGAGCGATTTTACCAAAGGGAAGGTACTTCTGTTGGATTTGGCATCGGATTGGCTTTGGTCAAGGACCTGGTGACTTTGTGTGAAGGCACGGTCCATGCCCATCTGGACAAGGGAAGAGTGGTCATTTCGGTGGAAATGCCCCTGAAAAAAGAGCTGAAAAAAGCATTGGTCATTGAGGAAAGCGTCGCTACGGTGCCCATTGCCAAAATGCAGGCTCATGACGTGGAAAAGGATGGAATGCCTATCCTTCTCATAGCCGATGACCACCCGGACATACGTGCCGTTTTGCGGGATATTTTTGAAAATGACTTTACCATACTGGAAGCCGCAGATGGGGAAAAGGCCTTTGAACTCGCCCAAAGGGAAATCCCGGATATCATTATCTCTGATGTCATGATGCCCAAAATGGATGGGTATGCCTTGGTACATCAATTGAAGGAGGATGAAGTCACGGCTTCCGTACCGGTGGTTTTGCTCACCGCAAAAGCCGGTGATGAGGCCCATCTGAAAGGACTGCAGACCCAAGCGGATGGCTACCTTACAAAACCCTTTAACCATGAAATTGTGAGGACAGTGGTGGTACAGCTCCTTCAGGAACGCAAGAAGTTGCAGGAAAGGTACAGTCGTGAACTTATTTTGAGACCAGTGGACATTGCCGTGAACACGGCCGATGAGCGATTTATCCAACGTCTGGAAACCGTAATGGAAAATAAACTCACCAATCCCGATTTTTCCACTGATGATTTTGCATCACAGATGAACTTGAGCCGTATGCAGCTTCACCGAAAGCTCAAATCCCTTCTTGGGGTCTCTGCTACGGAATTCGTTCGCAATGAGCGGTTGAAAGCGGCTGCAGAGCTTCTCAAGAACCCTGAACTTACCATAGCCGAGGTGGCCTACAGTTCCGGTTTCAATGAAGTGACCTATTTCTCCAAATGCTTCAAGGAAGTCTATGGGCAATCTCCCTCTGCCTTCCGGAAAAATAGCTGATATTTCTTTCGTCCTTTCCCAAAAGGGTCCCATTCTCAGTGGGGTTCCCGCCTATGTTACATACTGACATACCATCTGTTACATAATTTCAAGTGGTTGTCCAAGTCCTCCTATAGCTTTGGATAGATGAAAGCACGCAGTGGCAAACCCTTGCACTATAAAGGGGATACGGACCATCTACCAGATACCAGAATATATCTGAACATCAAGTATCTGGACAAAGGTCGATATGAGTTGAACATCATGCACAAGAACAAGTTGATAAAGAAGATACACTTCAATAAAAAATAATCTGATATGAAAAATAAAGGATTGGTACTTCTATTTCTAGGGATTGCTTTTATGGCTGCCACACAAGGGGCAGAAGCCCAATTTCTCAAGCGTTTGGGCAAGAAGACCACAAAAGCGGCGGAAAGGGGAGTGGAAAACACCGTGGAACGCAAAGCGGAGCAAAAAGCGGAGGAGGGAACGGACAAGGTCATAGAGACCGTGTTTGGGGTGCCCAAAAAAGTGGTGGACAAAAATGGGGACACTCCAAGTACCAAAAGTCTTGAAGGTACATGGTATTATGAATCTTTGGAAGGCGTTCCCGGGTTCGAGAGCCTGAACGAATGTGGAAAAAAGTCGAGCATTACCTACTCAGGCACCAATTATCATGTCCTTTTCTATGACAACGATTGCAACCTGTTGACAGACAGTGGTGGCATCTTTGAGTTGGAAGGTGATATCATGACGATAACTGCCATTGCTGAAGATGAAATGGGTACGACCAAGATGAGAACTACCCAGACGATTCTGGAACACGGCCAAGATCACCTAATCATAAAAGATGACCTTACCGGTGCCGTGGTAAACTTGACCAAAAGTGAAGAATAATCAACTGTAATATTATGAAATCCAAGAAAATTTTGATCATTGTTTTTGGCCTACTACTGTGTTTGGGTTGTGGGCAATCAGGTAAAAAGGAAAGAGATGACACCTCCGAAGGCGAGGTGGAAACCACTACCCAAGAGGTTCCTAAAGGGAACAAATTCGACCTAGAGCAAAAAGGGGACTACACAAGGCTTTATGCCTTCAGTACCGAATGTAAGATAACACCAGAGGAAGTTGCGGCAATATACGGCATCCCTACCTGTAATTTAAAGGAGGTTTCCAATGGGCCGAGCGGAGAAAAGGGGTATGGATGCAGCTACATCATTACGCTCAATGATGGGACCGAGTCCGTTTTTGGCCAGACCTTGTTTGAAAGGTCCTTGGCGGATGTGCAATCGGAAATCTCCAATTGGCAAAACGGGACCTATGAACAGAAATTTCTACGGACAAGCAATTCGGGGGACCACTATATCTGGAAACACCCCAACCAAGGATATTTTCTCCTGTACAATCCCAATTATGCCAATGGCATCAAAATCCAGTATAAAACACTCAGGAATACAAAGGAACAAAGGGAATACCTCGAACAAAAGGGCATACAGGCCATCGATTATTTGATTGAAAAATATAAGAGTTAGTACCATGGGACCATTGAAAAACATATTGTTGTTTGGATTCCTTTTTGTGGGAATAATACAGGCACTTGCACAGCCCTATACCTTGGACAAAAGTATAAAGCCCATGGAGTTAAAGCTTATGGCGGACACTAGAAAGGGGCATGAAGGAGAGAAGGGTATCGTGTATTTCAACCGGGTCACGGATTCGGTGATGTACCACTTTGTCACGGGACACTCCCTGTTCCAATTTGTGGACGTGTTGGTCACCAGTATGGACGGTAGCCCTTTGGAGGTTAGTTTGAACCAAGATATATGGAACGATGAGTACAACAAAAAGAGTACGGCATCTTCCGAGGACAATATGGTCCGCTTCAAGCTGCGAGCTGAGGGCAAGTTCGGCATCAAGGTAGAAACAGATGCTCCCAAGAACTCCCTGTACAATATTACCGTACTGGCCAGTCCTGAAAAGAAAGCATATCTGGGAAGCGCATTCCGGCCCATCAATGAAAATGAGATGAAATCTAGCGATAAAGCAGCCATAAGCGATGTTGCTGCCGATGGGTCCAAGGAAGGAAATGGAAGCAATACCTTCTTGTACATTGCCCTCGGGGTGGCCCTCTTGGTCATAGGTCTGCTGGCTGGAAAATTGCTGGGCAGAAAAGGGAAGGACACGACCATGCTGCTTTGTTTTATGCTGATGTTTTCCATTGGGAGTCATGCCCAACAACATTGGGGCGGAAATGTAATGACCATGGAACAGTTCGAAAATTGGAAAACCAAATTCGAACACGATCAGGATATGTTAAAAGAGGAGATGGAAATCCTGCAGAGTGAGCGGGCTGGAGTGAGAAAAGGGATTGAAAACTTGGGCAAGACCATTGCCAATATCCAATCTACCTGGAGCACGGTCAAAAACCTGTACACCTCCTATACTGGGTTGAGCGACTGTATCAACTCGGCCCCACCAGCAGGGGCACCTACCATTCCTTCCATCTGTTCGGAGATCACGGTTGATGATAGGGGAAGAATTGTGGAAGGGGAAAATGAGGAATGTGCCAGCTGTTTTTTGGAAGCAAGACAAAAGTTCAATGAGAAACGCTACTTATTTGACCGATTGGCGACCATTTATAAGTGCACCAAAAAGTTCAGCAATGCCGCCATTGCTTTTGGGGACAATGCCTCGGGTGTGCATGGTGTGGCTGGATTGGCGTGGCAGGCAGAGCGTATCAAAATTGAAAAATCTGTGGAGGAACTCGAAAAGGCCTATGACAATAAATATGCTGAAATGCTCCAAGACCTTGCCGATGCCATGATGGAGCTCAATATCTGTGAGGCCAAATATGGAGTGGAGGATTGGTATGACCGATTTGGCTACATGTATTTTGAGTTCATGAAGGAAAAGTATGCAAGGAAAGATTGAACATATAAGGTCATTCATGCAGATTTTGTTTTTGGTCTTTGTCACCATCTTTTGGCAGAGCTGCAAAACAACATCTTCCAACATTCCTGTCACTACAATGGATAAGGACATTGTGGGTTCATGGGAAGGTTGTGATGGTCGCGTGGTGACTTTTACCAAACAAAAAAGCGGTGAGATCATAGGTCGATATGCCCAGTTGGGCGGTCTGGAAAAGTATCGGTTTACGCAAGATGAAATAGGGTATAAGGTAGTCCAGAAAGAGTTGGGTACCTACACAGGTTTGGTGAAATGGCGCAATACCACTGGGCAAGAAACCTGGAAAAAAGTGAGCATTACCATCGAGGACAATGTATACAGGGACAACAATTCCGATGGATGTAGCAAAGAAATGAAACGAATTGGACAATGATGAAACAAACAATCTATATAGTGGTCGTCTTGCTAACGCTCAACTTTTCTTGCAAGGGAAAGGAAGAGGGCAAAGTTGGTGCAGATTTGGAAACGACACCAAATGATACCGATGCCCTGGAAGATGAAGATGGCACAACCAAGTTGAACGAACTGTTCGGAGTGGATGTCGATGAGCTTTCAAAACGCGCCCCTGCTGGTTCGACCAAAGATCCTGCCACCATTTTCTCTTTGATGATGGGGAGGGAAGTATCGGTCGATAAAAGCAGTCTTTCAAAAACTGATATGGATGCATTGAAAGCCATGTTGGAACAATATCCGGAGATGGGTGAGGCCATAGTCATTTCTGATACCAAGATAACCACAGATGTTTCAAAATTCACAATAATTCTATCACAGACAGAAGGGGCTGACCTCAAGGCCATAAATGATGTCATCCAAAAAATCGTTAGCCCACCAAATTCCAAAAAGGGCAAGCCCAACAACCCCTATACGGACAGCTTTTTTGAAGAAGAGCTAAAAGGACATCCCAGTGGAAACATACTCAACAGCGTCGCAGGAAAGGGACTGTACCAAGAACTGAAGCGAATGGAACCTGAAGAGGCCCGTCAAAAATTGGCGGATCATTATGGAATCGATCCTAAGGAGGTTGATCTGTTGCAGGGTATCGGGAAACAACCTCCCATCTTGAATGAAAAGCAGGCCATGAGCCTTGCGGACCCTGTTTATGGCAAAGAAGTGGAAGCAGCTCTATTGGATGCCAATGCTTCTCCCAATTTCAAAGCACTGGTTCAAAAGAGCAAGGAAAAACAGCAAAAGAACGTGGAAAAGTTCATGAAGGGATCCACCAGTGCCAGGGCAGCATTTTTTAAACTCAATCCCAGCTGGTATTCGGAAAAATCCGATGAAATGGGCAATACCTACAGGGACACCCGTAACCAACTCATCTATCTCCCATTGGGTGAACGTTCCTTTGCAGATGAAGTCGTGGAATTTGTGGCCGGAACGGGAGGGATGTATCCAGAAGGTGCCTTGCACGAACCTGATCTGCCAGAAGATAAGGGCCAAGTGAACCCCCTCATGTGCAATATAGGCCTAAGAGGTGTGCTGACATTGCAGTTTACCGATAATGCCATCACCGATGTCAACGGCCCAGACCTGTATGTTTTTGAGTCAGGAGCCATCGAACCCACAATTCTTGAACTGTCCAAAGATGGGAGCAATTGGTTGGAGGTCGGTAAAATCAAAGGGGGCACCGCCATGGTGGATATCCATGATTATGTGAAACCAGGCGAGACCTTTACCTATGTCCGACTTACCGATTTGGCAACACCGAGTGGTGTGCCCGGGGCAGATGTGGATGCCGTAGCAGCGATCGGGGGTGCCCTAAGGTTGAACCTGGACAGTTCCGTGTTGTTTGAATTTGGTAAATATGAACTCAGGCCAGAAGCAGAAGCCTTGCTCAAGGAACTGATTCCACAGATTGCTGAGATTGGTAAAGGAACCATTATCGTGGAAGGCCATACCGATAATGTGGGCAGTGTCCAAGCCAATAACAAGTTGTCGGAACAAAGGGCCAACAGTGTGGGAGTGCTTCTAAAGACCTTGATGAAGGCGACTGCGACCCAATTCAAATGGGAGATAAAGGGACACGGGGATGGCCAGCCCATAGCGCCCAATGACAGCGATGAAAACCGGCAAAAAAACAGAAGGGTAGAACTTTTGATACTGCCTAATTGATATATACCCTTCCAGTAGAGGGACTAAAAACATGAATAAAATAAAACACGAAACCATGAAAAAAATGTACAGCCTTTTAATTGTGATGCTCTGTCTAAGCCCTCAGATGGGGCAGGCACAATTGGTGCCCAAAAAGAGGACAACAGTCACCAAGATCAATAAACCGGTGGAGAGCAAGCCGACAGTACAAGCCGTAAGGACAAATACCGAACGGGCCACGGCAGAGATTGTCAAGACCACAGGATGTAGGCCATTGGCTGCGGCAAGTGTAAATAGTGTTCTTACCAGTAGAGTGGCCAATACATTGAGCATAAAATTGGACAGGGAGGCTTCTTATATCCGTTTTAATGGGAGTACCCAGAGACTGTCGATTTCTGAATATAAGGTTGAAAAACCAGGGCACGACTGGTTGTATTTTATGAACGATGTGAGCTCCACCAAGGCCGAGGCCTCCTTTGATGAAGAGTCCAGAAGGTTTTATCTGAAGATTTCCTTTGAGGGGGACGGAAGTGAGATCAAGGGCAGATGCCCCGGATGTATAGACCGATATGAAGACAGCCGTGCCCCTGACATCAATTGGTTGGGCAACAGGGAACTCATCATCGAACTCCGGCCTATCGTGCATGGCAATTCCATTGCTTTTGAGACTATGGGGACCAAATTAAAGGGACACTTTGCGGTCAATGGTCCCGTCCAGGCCTTCATGCCCGGCCTTACCGTTTATTTTGAGCGGCAGATTATGGCCGCTGTTGAAGCACAGGCCAAACATTTGATGAACACTTCGGCGGTACGGACCATGATGGCCGATGCCTTTCGGGGCACGGTGAACACTTTGGGCCTAGGAGGGATAGACATGGTGGAAACAGGGGAAGACCATTTGTATATTTGTGCAGAATGAGAATTGTTCCCGATTTTTGGCAATAACCCAATCGCACCGGGAGTATAAATTGAAGTTTCTGTCATTACCTTCCATCTTAGATGGATGCTAAATGGAGGGAAGAACCTATTTTACA
This sequence comes from Flagellimonas amoyensis, assembly GCF_003058265.1. Lineage (GTDB taxonomy): Bacteria > Bacteroidota > Bacteroidia > Flavobacteriales > Flavobacteriaceae > Flagellimonas > Flagellimonas amoyensis. The sequence continues at coordinate 43,851 of NZ_QBUK01000011.1, read as the reverse complement.
CTTATCATCATGTATATCGGATGTGGTATTGGGAATGGTTTTTTCTTCGAAAAGGCTCAAGATTTTTCGATGATACCCTTCATCGGAAACCTCTAGGATCTCATGCAATAGATCTGTTGAAATAGGTTTGGCGTTGGGGTAACCATGTTTTTCCAGAAATTTCTTCAATGCCAAATTCAATTGTTGCTCCCCAATCAGCTCGCTCAGTTCCACAAAGACAACAGCTCCTCTGGAGTAGGCTATATGAAGATTTTCAGTACTGACTTTTAGCAGTGAACTTTCTTCATGAAACCCCTTCTCCGCTTCATAGATCTGCCGGTGTATGGACACTCGTTCCATCATTTTGGCTTTGCCGTACATCTGTTTGTAGAGCATCATTTCAGTATACATCGCCAGACTCTCAGTTAGCATCGCATGTCCTTCACGATAATCAGGGTCGATTTGGTTGGTGCCCCACCAAAAATGGGCAACTTCATGCCCGGCAAGTTCATTGACCACATCTTGATTTTGCTCAGTATTTATGTTGGCATTGAAAGTCATGTTCTCGGTCATATAGATGACTGCTGGATAAGCTGTCCCTGCAAAACCTTTGGTGAAAGCGGAGACCTCTGCAAAGGTGACCGATCTAAAAGGATAAGGACCAAAATTTTGGATGCAATAATCCAACGCCAGTTTGGTATTGGCAATCAAATGGTCTACATTTTGATTATGCCCAGGGTTATGTAACACCCTTATGGCAACACCGTTGTGGTCAACTTCTTTCGTAGCATATGCTGCCGAAGCTACTGCAAATCGAAACGGTATGGCATCTGCTCGATACTCGAAATAGTTTCGCCCCTCACTTTTCCATTGCCTTTTTAACTCTCCCGTGCCCATGGCAATCTGGTCTTCGGGAGTGGAAATTTGTAGGGAAAGGTCTATAAAATCATCCACTTTGATTTTTTTGGCCTCCAATATAGTCAAAGGGGTTGCCTCTCCCAACTCTTGTGTCTTGCGCAGTTCAATATCTGAAATCTCCCTGCCCTCATCATAACCGAACATCGGAAAGAATCGACTGATCCGCATAAAGGAACCGTTTCTGAGAATGGCATTAAAGGATTCATGACCGTTGATAGGCTTCCATTGGTATCGTAATTCAAATGCCAGCCTAGCTGAATCCTGTGGCGACAACCCTTCTTTTAAATGGATCTCCGAGATGTGTGTGCCTATTTTGTGCTGTTCGTTTCTGTGCTGATAGGTAAGGGAGACCAATTCAAAATCTTTCGGGACGTTTAAAAGAATGGAGTCGATGGACCGTGTTTGTTTGTTTTTGATCACGTAACTTCCCTTGATACGATAAGCCTGACTTTCAGGAAAGAGGTCTATGTGGGCGGTAACATCGGATATGGTCGGCTGTGGACTGTTTTGATAATTTCTATAGGTTTTTTCATAGCTGGCCCTTTCGGTCATTTCATCATTCTCACCCTTTTTTTTATAGCCATCCAGAAAGCGAGAGCTGCTTATGATTCCCAAGAGCAGACAAGCCAAAACCCCTAACAGTTTTATGGTCTTTCTTTGTTGTGACCTTAACCAACGATAGATAAAAAAGAGTGCCATGATTAAGGCAAATCCAAAGACCAATCGCCATAAGAATGAACTCAAGTAAGGACCATAACCCAAAAAGTCGCTATAGGGCCCACTGTACCCAGATAAAAAACGCAGTACGGGGTTAGTAATAAGGCTTTTGGATATTGGAGTGGCAAAGATCAAGAACACCAAAATGGAAATGCCCAATGCAAGGGATTTCTTCTGGGTGATGCTGTTGATCAAAAGCAAGAGGAACGATAATAACATTAAGGGCAAGGTGTTGAAGACCACGACACCAAAATAGGCCTGCCAATCCACTACGGAATAATGGAACAATAGCTGAAAGATCAAGGCCTCAAAGATCATCAATCCTGTGAGGTAACCTACCAAGATGACGATGCTGCCCACATGCCCCATCCATTTTTCCTTCGCATAATAGGTCGTGTCCTGAATGATTGAAAACCCAGAGGCATTGCTGCGCCAATAGATGTCGTTTACGAAATATACCATGACCAATGCCCCGATAAAATAAAAAGTGGAGTTGATGGTTTGGGCCAAAAGCCCTGAGCTGGCGTATAGCTGTGGCATCCGGATTCCCATATCAATATCACCATACATTTCCATGCCCACATAAAATAAGAGCAGGACCGAAACGGCAACCAAAGCAATACTCTTGAACAGATAAATCATGTCAATTTTTATGAAGGATACAATGGCCCGCCATTGGGTATTTGGATGGAACCATGTGTCCGCAGCAATAAAGGGGATATGGGCATGCTCCAACCGCAATGGAATGGTTTTCTTTTTCACTTTGCTTTTATAAATGGGCAAAAACGAAAATGCTCGAACGCCCAAATACAACACTCCAAAAGAAAGAACGGCAATACCCCATCTATTGATCAACAAGAAATTGGAAAATGGAACCACTCCAAGGTTCCGCTGATCTACGGTCAAATCCTTGGCTTCAAAAAAATATGCGGAAAGGCCGAACACGTCCACCAGCGCCGAAATATGTTGTGCCATCAGTGATTGTGGCAAGGATTGTGCCATGAAAGGGGCATTGGTGAAGACCATGGACACCATGTACACAATGTATAGAAACAGTCCCGTAACGGCCACCAAGAGTTTGTTTTGGAACTTTTGCGCTACGAAAAACAAAATGCAACACACCAATAGAGTGTTGGTAATCCCAAAAAGGGCAAAGGGGTACAGATAATGCCAAAGGTGAAAACCAACGTTCATTTGGCTTGACGACTGTACATGGAGCCCGATTATATAGGCCACTATCAAAAGGAAAAAACCAAGCAATGTCAATACAAAGAAAGAACAGAAGCGCATTAAGGCAAAGCCATGTTTTTGGACCGGGGTAGAGAATACAATCAAGCCAAAGTTGGCATCAGATTCCTTGAACAAGACAGCAAAAGCCAATACCGTAGCCATTAAGATAATGGTCAAGCTCATTAGCCCTATCATGAACCCAACAGCGTAGGGAGCATTGACCGCAAGATCGTCTCCGACAGAAATATTGAGCCTATACCCCACCCAAAAACCAATGGCCAAATAGACGATTATGGCGCCGTATGTGGCTTTTTGCCACAAAGCCATACGGATATCGTTAAAAAAAATGGTGCCCATGCCTTGGTGTTTTATAAATGATTAAAGTAAACATCCTCCAAACTGGGTATTATGCTGTGGAAACCTTTTGGGCAATCATCAGCATACACCGTAACGTGCATAACCTTCTCTATGAGTTGTTTGCTGATGACCCTGTGAGCAGCCTCGATTTGTGGCAGTTCGGATTTTTTGATGGGTTTTCTCCACAGCTTTTCATTCAATTGCGCAATGAAATCATTTGGAGTGCCTTGGGAAACGATCCTCCCTTTTTTGATGATGGCCATGGTGGAGCAAAGATTCCGAACATCTTCCACCAAATGGGTAGACAGCACAATGATAATGTCCTCACTGATCTCACTCAATAAGGTATTGAAACGGTTTCGCTCCTCTGGGTCCAATCCCGCGGTGGGTTCATCAACGATCACGATCTTTGGATCCCCGAGCAATGCCTGTGCCACCCCAAAACGTTGTTTCATACCACCGGAAAAAGTGTGGACTTCCTTGTTTTTGACATCCAGCAGATTGACCTTTTGTAGAAGATTGATGATTTGCCCATGGCGTTGTTGTTTGTGGAGAACACCTTTTAATTGGGCCAAATGATCCAGCAAATTGTAGGCAGAAACCTTGGGATAGACCCCAAAATATTGTGGAAGAAAGCCTAGGTACTTTTGCAAGTCAAGTGGATTTTTGACAATATTGGATTCGTTGAAGTGGAGTTCTCCTTCTGTTGGTCGTTGTAGCCCAACGATGGTTTTCATGAGAGAGGATTTCCCAGCCCCGTTGGGTCCCAGTAACCCAAATATACCGTTCCCAATCTCTAAATTTATGGCAGTAAGTGCCTGGTATCCGTTGCTATAGGCAAGGGATACATTGTCAATTTTCAATGTATTCATGGTATTGTATTTAAAGCAGAGGCTATTCTACATAGTCGATGATGTCTCCAGGTTTACAATCTAGGGCTTTGCATATCGCTTCGAGGGTTTCGAATCTTACGCCCTTGGCCTTTCCGTTTTTGAGCACGGACAAATTTGCAGGTGTAATGCCAATGGCTTCGGCCAAGTCCATACTTTTCATCTTTCGCTTGGCGAGCATCACATCGATATTGATAATAATTGGCATACTTTAAATATATAGGTCCTGTTCGTTTTGCAAGGTAAGTCCTTGGTTGAAGATCTCTGATATGATAAAAATGAAAATCCCAAGGAACAGGTGCAGAACCGCTATCAGGTACATTTCATTTTCAATTTCGATGAAAAACGAAGAGAGGGCAATCAGCAATGCTGGCAAAAAAAGGTTGACCAAGTAAAATCGTTTCAGGTGGCCAATATTCCCCAAGGTGAACAACCTGTTTTGGAAGAACACCTTGAACACTTTGGAGAGCAGCCAAAAAAATAGGGTATAGGAGAAAACGGGCAGCAAAAATGCAAACAGCAAATAAGGAGTGTTACTGTCCAAAATCAAAAATGAGCTGTCCGTGAAAGGGAAATTGATGATTGTTTGGTAGCCTTGTACTTGGATGTTGGTTTTGCTGATCCAACTAAAAGCACCATATAGACCTGTAATCAGATACAACCAGGCCAAGACCCTTGTGATCATATATAGGACTTTGGAAACCAATGCCGTTTTTTTCATTTTTCTGAAATCTTGTTTATTGCTGCAAATATATAATAATATATCGTATTGCGATAAAAAAATGTTTTTTTATCGAATTTTCATTTCACTCCAATACGCTTTGGTGGTATTTCCATGTAAATAGGTTTGATTGTAAATGATTTCGTAAATAGGAATAAATCAATAATCAATTTGAGGATCAAGATTGCCTAACCAAACCCAAGTCAGGGATTTTTGTATATTCAAATGATTTTTTCAGATCTATCATCAAATCTCAACAACCTAAAAGAAAGAAATGGGAACAAAGAAAACAACTGCAATTGTCTTTTTGATGCTATCCGCACTCATATCGGCACAATCCACCCAAAATGAAAAATGGCCCATTGAAAAGGCCGAAAAATGGTATGCGCAATACCCATGGCTCAATGGGGCCGATTTTATCCCCAGCAATGCCATCAACCAGTTGGAAATGTGGCAAGGCGATACTTTTGATCCCGCTACCATCGATAGGGAATTGGGTTATGCCCAAGGTGTTGGCATGAACGTGATGCGGGTGTACCTTCACAGTCTGGCCTACAAACAAGACCCCAAAGGGTTCAAGGAACGGATGGACACCTATCTGGATATTTCAGCAAAGCGGGGCATAAAGACCATGTTCGTGTTCTTTGATGATGTTTGGGGCAAGGAACCCAAAGTGGGAAAACAACCGGAGCCCAAAACCGGCACCCACAATTCTGGGTGGATGCAGGATCCGGGAGATCCCGCTTCCAAAGAACCTGCCAATTTTCCTTTTTTGGAAACCTATGTGAAAGATGTATTGGAGACCTTCAAGAACGATGACAGGATTTTGCTTTGGGATCTCTACAACGAACCGGGCAACTCCGGAAAAGGGAACGATTCCATGCCTTTGTTGCAGGCCATATTCAAATGGGCGAGGGAAGTAAACCCATCACAGCCCCTATCTGCAGGGATATGGTCATGGGGATTGGTGGACCTGAATGCGTTCCAGGCACTCAACTCCGATATCATCACCTATCATCATTATGGCTCTCCTGAAGACCATAAACTGATCATAGAGCTGTTAAGGACCCATGGAAGACCCATGATCTGTACCGAATACATGGCACGTACACGAAACAGCCGTTTCTCCAACACCATGCCCATGTTGAAAAAGGAAAACATTGGGGCCATCAATTGGGGATTGGTCAAGGGAAAGACCAATACCATTTACCAATGGGACACGCCCATAGAGAGTGGTGAAGAGCCTGTAGAGTGGTTCCACGATATTTTCAGGAAGGACGGAACGCCCTATCGACAGGATGAAGTGGACTTGATCAAGAAATTGAACGGGATTAAATAGGAGTAAAATACTATTCCAGTTCGTAGAGCATAGGACCACCCTTTACTCCAGTTTTCACTTTACCAGTGCTTTTAAGGATATCCATTTGGAAGATACGCTTCCTAAAGTTCCGCTTGTCCAGTTCAAGGCCCAAAATATCCTCATAGAGCTTTTGCAGTTCGGTCAGGGTGAAGGTCTTGGGCAGCAGTTCGCCCACTATAAGCCTATCCTTGAGGTTGCTCTTTAAAAATTGATGGGCATCATGGATGATCTGGGCATGGTCGAACCCCAGATTTTTGGGGATGTCATCAATATCGAACCATTCAATCTGTTCCACATTTCCCTTTAGGGAAAGCGGATGGTCCCCCGGCTTCACCATGGCATAGAACGAGACCGTGATGACCCGTTTGATGGGGTGCCTGTCCAAGGCCGAATATACTTTCACTTGCTCAAAATGGATGTCCTTCACCCCCGTGAGGGCAAATAAGATCTTGTTGGCGCAATCTTGAAGCGTCTCATCCGCCTCCATAACGCCTCCGGGCAGCAACCAATGATCGGTAAAGTCGCCGACAGTTCTTTTGGTCAATAGCAGCTTCAAGCGATTGTCAACATACCCAAAAACAGCGATATCCGTGGTTATGGGGCAAGCGAACGAATCAGTGTTTACTTGATAATTTTGAGGAATTTTAGGTGTGTGACTATTTTTATTGGCCATTTGTTTTTTTTCGTGGAACAAAACACATAATTTAGCAAATGTGTCAAAGGTACACAGAAATAACTTTTGAAGAAAGAATTATCAAAGATTTTGATTTGTTAGACGAGATGGGAAATGAGTTGTTCAATATATCGGGAAGAGTGATCCTGATCACGGGCGGAACAGGTATTCTTGGTGGAAGTATGGCCGAATATCTGCTGGGGGAAGGCGCGAAAGTCATTCTTTTGGGACAAACTGAGGCAAAGGTGGAAGACAAAGTGGGGCAGCTAAAAAAGGTATACCCAGATGTGATGGGTTTTGCAGGAAATGTCCTCGACAGGGATTTCTTGGAAAAAGTAAAGGATATGGTTGTCGGGACTTGGGGAAAATTGGATGTGCTGATCAATGCGGCAGGGGGGAACTTGCCCGGAGCCGTGATAGGTGAGGGGCAGAACATATTCGATTTGGAGATGGACGATTTTAGAAAAGTCTCCGAACTGAACTTGGATGGTTCTGTGGTCCCTTCCCTGGTTTTTGGAAAGCAAATGGCCGACCAAGGCCGGGGATGCATCCTGAACATATCCTCCATGGCGGCCACTAGGGCATTGACCCGTGTGGTGGGCTATTCCGTGTCCAAAGCGGCCATCGACAATTTTACCAAATGGATGGCCACCGAACTGGCCTTGAAATTTGGGGAAGGATTGCGGGTCAATGCCATTGCCCCCGGATTTTTTATCAGCAACCAGAACCGCAACCTTTTGCTAAAAGAGGATGGGAGCTATACCGATAGGGGCAAGACCATTATCGCGAACACTCCCATGAAACGATTTGGAAAGGCGGACGAATTGCACGGTGCGGTCCATTGGCTCATCAGCGATGCGGCCAGTTTTGTAACAGGAACCATCATACCTATCGATGGTGGATTTAATGCATTTAGCGGTGTATAAGGAACATAAAAACCATATGGGGCTGGAACAGACGTGGCGTTGGTACGGCCCGTCAGACCCCGTATCATTGAAAGACATCAAAATGGCAGGGGCCACTGGAATAGTCACGGCCCTGCACGATATCCCCAATGGCGAGATATGGCCCGTGGAAAGGATTGCGGAGCGTAAGGCCGTTATCGAAGCCGAAGGACTAAGGTGGTCCGTGGTGGAATCCCTTCCGGTACACGAAAATATCAAGACCCGGTCGGGCCATTTTGAAGCCCATATCAAAAATTACAAAAAGAGCCTGGCCCATTTGGCCCAATGCGGAGTTGAAGTGGTGTGCTACAATTTCATGCCTGTTTTGGACTGGACCCGGACCGATTTGGCCTATGAAGTGGCAGATGGCTCCAAGGCGCTGGCCTTTGAGTTTAATGCCCTGGCTGCGTTTGACCTGTTCATTTTGAAACGCTCCCGTGCGGAAGAAAGCTATACACAGGAACAAGTGACCGCGGCAAGACTGCACTTTGAAGGAATGTCCAAAGAGGCCATTCAAGCGTTGACCAAGAACATCATAGCGGGATTGCCAGGATCTTCGGAAGGCTATCTGGACCCACAACAAGGGGATGGGCTTGCAAAGTTCCAATCCATTTTGGACACCTATGCCCATATTGATGCAGATGCGATGCGGAACAATTTGATCCATTTCCTAAAGGAAGTGATTCCCGTGGCCGAAGAATGTGGAGTTCGGATGTGTATCCACCCCGATGACCCGCCCTTCTCAATCTTGGGCCTGCCCAGGATCATGTGTACCGCTTCGGATTACCAACACCTATTTTCGGAAGTGCCCTCTTTGCACAATGGCTTCACTTTCTGTACAGGTTCGTTGGGGGTCAGGGCCGATAACGATTTGGGGGACATGCTCGATCAATTTGCGGAAAGGATCCATTTTCTGCACTTACGGAGCACACAGCGGGACGGTAACGGTAATTTTCACGAGGCCAACCACTTGGAAGGGGATGTGGATATGTTCGATATCGTACAAAGGGCCCTGAAAGAACAACACAGACGAAGACAAGTGGGCCGCAAGGACCATTGGATACCCATGCGACCCGATCATGGACATCAAATGCTGGATGACCTCAACAAGCACACCAATCCCGGATATTCGGCCATAGGCCGCCTTAGGGGTTTGGCCGAGTTGAGGGGACTCATGCTGGGTGTGGAGCGATCCATGCCGACATATTCTTAATAGTACTGAACTGATTTGAAATTAATTTTTTTTAAAATGGCACATAGAATGAACAAAGTAATGTATTTGGCACTGGGCCTTCTTTTGGTAGGGGCCTGTGAAGAATCCCCAAAGGATGATACCCCGTGGGTGGACCTTTTTGATGGAGCGGCGCTGGAGGGCTGGACCCAAAAAGGCGGCACCGCCCATTATGAGGTAAAAGAAGCAGCGGTCGTTGGAACTACGGTCCATGACACGCCCAATTCCTTTTTGACCACGGACAAGATGTACGATGACTTCATTTTGGAATTGGACTATAAAGTGGATTCCACCATGAATTCGGGAATCCAGATCAGGAGCAACAGTTTTCCCCATTACCAAAATGGTAGGGTGCATGGCTATCAAATTGAGATAGATCCTTCGGATAGAGCTTGGAGCGCAGGCATTTACGATGAGGGCCGAAGGGGTTGGCTCGTCACTTTGGACAACAATCCAGAGGCACAGAAAGCTTTCAAGCAAAACGATTGGAACCATTACCGTATCGAAGCCATAGGGGATACCCTTAAAACTTGGATCAATGGGGTGCCCGCAGCCCATTTGATAGACGATAAGACCCCAAGTGGATTTATCGCCCTTCAAGTGCACAGCATTGGTAAAGATCAGAAAGAAGGTACCGAGATTGCTTGGCGAAACATCAAGATCTTGACCGATAGCCTTTCCAAGTACACTAAGGAAATGCCTTTGGCTCCCGTTGTGACCAAAAACCAGCTCACCATTGATGAGGCAAAGAATGGTTGGAAACTCCTTTGGGACGGTAAGACCTCAAAAGGTTGGAGAGGTGCCCGTTTGGACAGTTTTCCGGATAAAGGTTGGGAAATGGAGAATGGCGTGTTGACCGTTCTGTCTTCGGGTGGAGAGGAATCGGCAGCAGGAGGGGACATTGTCACCATCGATCTTTATGCCGATTTTGAACTTATGGTCGATTTCAAACTGACCGAAGGTGCCAACAGCGGTATCAAATATTATGTGAACACCGATCTGAACAAAGGCCCCGGATCGTCCATTGGCCTGGAATACCAGATTTTGGATGACGAAAGACACCCCGATGCCAAACTTGGCAACCATGAAGGAAGCCGTACGTTGTCCTCTTTGTATGATCTGATCAAGGCAGACCCCAACAAACCTGCAAACCCCATTGGGGAATGGAACACGGCCCATATCGTTTCCAAGGACAACCATGTGGAGCATTGGCTCAACGGAATGAAAGTCCTGGAATACGAACGGGGAAGTGATGATTTCAAAAAATTGGTCTCCGAAAGCAAGTATGTGGTATGGCCCAATTTTGGCGAAGCTCCCCAAGGCCCAATTTTATTACAAGATCATGGGGACAGGGTAAGTTTCAAGAACATCAAAATTAAATCCATCAACAACGAACAGTAATATGGGAACAAGACGCGATTTCATCAAAAAGACAACAACAGGGACCGCTGCCGTCACTTTGGGCGGATTGGCATTTCCTTCATGGGCCAATGCCCGAATTTTGGGTGCCAACGACCATATCAACTGTGCCGTGATCGGTGTTAGGAGCAGGGCCAAGGCCCATGTATTGGCCATCCATCAAGATCCCAATGCAAAGATCCTGTACAACTGCGATGTGGACGACAACATCATTGAAGCGCACAATGCGTGGTGCAAAGAGCATATAGGTTATGTGCCCAAAGTTGAAAAGGACTTCCGTAAGGTGTTGGAGGACAAGGATGTGGATGCGGTTTTTATTGCCACGCCCGAGCATTGGCATGCCCCCATGGCCATCTTGGCCCTTCAGGCAGGAAAACATGTGTATGTGGAAAAACCATGTAGTCACAATCCCCATGAAAATGAACTTCTTGTGGCTGCACAGAATAAATATGGCAAAAAGGTACAGATGGGCAACCAGCAACGGTCTGCCAAGACGTCCAAGATGGCTGTCGATGATATACGCAATGGAGTGATCGGAGAGGTGTTCAAGGGAGAGGCCTACTATTCGAACAGTAGGGAATCCATCGGTAAAGGAAAGGCGATAGCTGTGCCACAGACCCTGGATTGGGAACTTTGGCAAGGCCCTGCACCCCGCGAAGGTTACAGGGACAACATCCACCCTTATAACTGGCATTGGTTCAGAAATTGGGGCACTGGCGAAATCCACAACAACGGGACCCACGAGATCGATATCTGTCGCTGGGCACTGGGGGTGAACCTGCCCGAAACGGTCACTTCGTTCGGCGGAAAATATACCTATGACGATGACTGGGAATTTGTGGACAACCAGCAGGTCACCTATACCTTTGCCGATGACAAATTCATCACCTGGACGTCCCATAGCCGGGGCATCATGAAACCCCAAAGACCAGGTAGGGGAGCTACCATTTATGGTAGTAAGGGAGTGATCGAGTTGGATCGTAATTTTTACAAACTATATGATCTGGCCGGTAATCTGATCAAAGAAGAAAAAGAGGGTTCTATCAGTGCCACGTTGAACACCCAGGGTATTGGAGGCTTGGACATTGATCATGTCGCCAATTTCTTCAATGCCATCCGAAAAGATATATCTTTGAATTCCGACATCAATGAAGCCAGTGTTTCTACCATGCTCTGTCATTTGGGAAATATGGCTCAGGATGCAGGACATACCCTCAACATAGACTCCAAAACAGGCAAGGTGCTGAACAGTGAGAAAGCCATGGAAAGTTGGAAAAGAGCGTATGAAAATGGATGGGAACCCACACTCTAAAACAGCATGAAGCGACGTGATTTTATTGTTAAAGGAAGTTTGGCCGGATCGGCCGCCCTGTACGCCCCTACCGTTTTGGGATATGGAGCCCCGAATGCCAACGAGACCATCAATGTAGGGGTCATCGGCACAGGGGACCGTGGCGGAGGAATGATTCCCTTTATCAACCAAATCCCGAACATGCGGGTAGTCGCCTGCAGTGATATTATTCCTTTCAGACTCAGTTCTGGATTGGCAAAGGTGGATGGAAAAGCAAAGGGCTATTCGGACTATCGGAAATTGTTGGACGACAAGGATGTGGATGCCGTTTTGGTGGCCACGCCGTTCAGTACGCATTCCCAGATTGTGGTCGATGCGCTAAAGGCTGGCAAACATGCGTATGGCGAAAAGACCATGGCCAAGGGCTATGGGGGCATTAAGGAATTGGTCCAAGCAGCGGATACCTCGGACAGGATATTTCAGACAGGTCACCAATACCATAGTTCCCGATTGTATACCCATATCGTGGATGAGATCAAAAAAGGGAAAATAGGAAAAATAACCGCCTTTGAATGCCAATGGAACCGAAATGGAAACTGGCGAAGGTCCGTTCCGGACCCCAAATGGGAGCGGATGATCAATTGGCGTATGTATAAAGAGTTTTCCGGTGGCCTTTTGGCCGAACTCTGTTCGCACCAGTTGGATTTTGCCAATTGGGTGTTGGGCTCCATGCCCGAAAAAGTGATGGGCATGGGCGGTATAGACTACTGGAAGGACGGTAGGGAAACCTATGACAACATCCACCTGATCTACAGTTATCCGCAAGGCGTGAGGGCCACATTTACTTGCTTGACCAGCAATGCCATGGGCGATTACAAAATAAAGGTGTTGGGCGACAAGGGCGCTTATGTACTGGACTATGTGAAGGCTTGGTTCTACCCCGAGGGCAGTTACCAAAAGGAAATGGGTGAGATCGATGGGGTTTCAGGGGCCACCTTGAACTGGGACGAGGGAAGGGGCATTCCTGTTCTGTTGGATCATGAAGACCCCAGCAAACAGGCATTGATCGATTTTAGGGACAATATCGTGGATAATACGCTACCTATCCCCAATGCCAAAACAGGAGCTATGGCTGCCCTTTGCGTACAGATGGGCCTCGATGCCATGTATAACAATACCATTGTAGCGGCAGACCAAAGCCTTTTCAAAGAAATCTTGGGTTGATCTTGATATAGCCCTTTTCTGATGCTGGACTTTAAAAGGTGAAAATTCGTGACCTATTTTGGTCAGAGATAACTTTTGACGTTTTCAGAATTGATGATCTCAATGGGAAGAAATTGCTTTTTGGGATACTCCTTTTTGAACAATAATTTCTCCACAAGACTCTTAAGGGACAAGGAAGCTTGCATTCGGGGTGCTTGATGGATCAGGAATTGGATTTTACCTTCGGTCAGGTATTTAATGTTCTCCTGAAGTAGGTCATAACCCACTACAATCCCATTTTTGTTCAATAGTTCAAGAGTACGGGCAACTTCATAGGTTTTTGAAGTGGTCACAAAGAAGACATTCACACCATGGCTCTCTATAAAATCCAATAGAGTGCTATGGATATTATCCGTATTGATGGTTTTGGTAAATATGTCATACTTGGTGGCATAGGTCTCGTAAAAAGATTTGAAACCTTCTTCTTTTTGCTGCATATGTATGGCATTGTTGAAAGCTTCATCAATATGGACGACACCTATTTTTGATGTCGAAGGATGTAGAAAATCACTTATGAGCTTGGCACCGACCCTCCCACTCAAGTAAAGGTCCTGCCCCACGTGTTGGTCAACATGGTTTCTGGGCAAACTGTTGAAAGTTGCGGATAGGATGTCCTTTTTGTTCAACTTCTGTAAGAGGACATCACTTTCCCGCTCAAAAAGAGGAACAAACAATACGGCATCCGGAGATTTACCGATCAGTCTGGCACCAATTTGCGAGAATGATTCAGGCTCGGAAGGATCAAAATAGTGGACGGAAATATCAACATCGAAAGCTTCATACTCTGTTATTATTTCCATGATGCCCTGTTGGCAAGGAAGCCAATACGAATCCTTTTGCGGATCGGGGATGAGTATGGAAATGGTATACACCACATTGTTTTTTAGGGAGCGGGCCAAAGGGTTGGCTTTATAATCCAGTTCTTTGAGGGCATCATTGACTTTTTGAAGGGCTTTTTCCGAAACTTTACCCCTATTGTGTATCACCCTGTCCACAGTGCCTATGGAAACATTGGCCACTTTGGCGATGTCCTTAATTGTGATTTTTCTCTTCATTTCCAACAAATATATCTAAAATGAAAAACTAAATCATGTGAACGATAACACTAAATTAGTGTGTACGTACACATTTTTTTATATATTGCACCAAAATCAAGGCTGAACCTTAGCTTTAATAAGTTGATTGTAAAATATAAGTAAGTGATAAACAATTTGTTATATACTGATTTGGACCTGCATGATATCATTGTCCAGTCCCCAGGTCGGACCTGTTTGTTCGGAGACCACCAAGATTACTTGGGACTGCCCGTTATCGCCTGTGCAATTGACAGGCATATTAGCCTATGGGCCAAGAAAAATACAAGGAATGTACTTTTTATTGATAAACCGGATATTGGCGAACAGAGGACCATAGATTTGCGGTCAGTTGGCAGACCTGCCGAAAAGGGTGACTATTTTATGGCCGCACTCCGGGTTTTGGAAACACATGGCTGTGTGCCCGATCAAGGTTATGACATTACCCTTTCGGGAAATATAGCCATCAACGCGGGTACCTCAAGTTCAAGTGCCGTTATTATGTCCTGGATACAGTTCTTGGTCACAGCATTTGGGTGTGATGAGCCCATTACCAATGAGTTCATTTCAAGGATAGCATATGAAGCGGAAGTCAAATATCATGGATTTCCCGGCGGTAAAATGGATCAGTACAGTATTGGCCTTGGAAACATTATTTACCTCGAAACAGGTGAAGATCTTTCCTATGAGGTATTTCACAAGAAACTACCCGGACTTATTGTGGCCGAATCGGGAATCCCCAAAGAAACTACCGGTGTATTGGGAGAGCTTCGGCAGAAGGCCCAATTGGCCATCAACAAGGTAGGGGAAAGCATACCGGGGTTTGATATAAAACAAGCTTCAAGGGAAACTTTTTCAACCTATATGGAACTTGTCCCCGAGGACCTAAAAATCTATTTCGAGGCAGCTGTTTTGAACCATGATGTGACACAGCGTGCGTTGCTGGAATTCCGAAAACCTACATTGGATTTTGAAAAGATCGGAAGTTTGATGAACGAACACCACATGGTACTCAGGGATTACCTGCATATCACCCTTCCGCTCATTGATGAGATGGTGGAAGGAGCCTTGGATGCGGGAGCTCTTGGCGCCAAGATCGTTGGTTCGGGCAGGGGAGGAAGTATTGTGGTCTTGGCCCGGGAGGAAGAACAGGAAAAGGTGATAGCCGCTTTGAAAAAGGCAGGTGCCAAAGATGCCTATGCCGTGAATGTGGACCCTGGAGCTAGTATAATCAAATCAAAAAAATAAAAATGGACCCAATTTCAAGTTTAGTGATTCTGGCCGGTGGCGCATCCTCAAGGATGAAAAAGGAAGCTGCCCAACAAGAAGGGTTGAGCGCAGAGGATATCAAACAGGCAAACGAGCGTAGCAAAGGATTGATAGGGGTAGGGCAGCAAGGCCGTCCCTTACTGGATTATGTGCTCTATAATGCGAAAAAGGCGGGCTACACCAAAATTTATATCGTCATTGGAGAAAATGGACAACTTTTTAGGGAATTCTATGGTTCCGGTAAAAGCGGGGGAATGTTCCACGGAATGGAAATTTACTTTGCTACCCAATATGTCCCAAAGGACAGGGTAAAGCCATTTGGTACGGCAGATGCCCTCTATCAAACCACAGAACAGTTCCCGGAACTGAACACCAGAAGATATTCCGTTTGCAACAGCGATAACCTCTACTCGGTGGAAGCATTCAAGGCTTTGCGAAATACCGAAGAACCCAATGCCTTTATCGCATATGATCGGGATGCCATGGAATTTCCGGAAGAACGGATTTCCCGTTTTGCACTGGTAAAGCTCAATGAAAAGGGATATCTGATGGATATTATGGAAAAACCCGAAGCTGACCAAATAGATGCCTACAAGGATGCCATGGGTAAGTTACGGGTAAGTATGAACGCCTTTACTTTTGATGGGGTAAAAATGGCCCCATATTTGAAAAACTGTCCGGTCCATCCACAACGGAATGAAAAAGAACTGCCCACGGCCCTTCTGAACATGTTGGGAGAGTATCCGGAAACAGCCATAGGCATCCCAATGTCGGAACATGTTCCGGACCTTACGGCCAAAGAAGACATCATCGATGTGAAAAATTACCTCGAAAAACACTATCCCATCTTGGATTGGGAAGAAAGCCTGAAGCATGGATAAATACATCATTACCGGAGGGGCTGGTTTTATAGGGAGCCACATAGCAGAAGCTCTGTGCGCACAGGGACATAAGGTTGTGGTGGTAGATAGCCTGAGAACAGGTTTTCAAAAAAACATTGCACATTTGGATGTTGATTTTGTGGAAGAAGACATTCGTAACCAGCAGGCGATAACATCCTTGGCCAAGGAGGCCAAAGGAATCTTCCACCTTGCGGCATTGGTCAGTGTACCGGAGTCGTTACAGTTGATGGAGGAATGTCTGCAGATCAATGTGCAAGGAACTTTGAATGTGTTGGATGCTGCTAAAGAGACCCCAGGGTGCAAAGTGATCCTTTCCAGTTCGGCGGCCATTTATGGCAACAACCCTACATTGCCAAAGGTGGAGAACATGCTTCCAGAACCCATGACGCCCTATGCGGTGACCAAGTTGGATGGGGAGTTTTATCTACGGATGTATGCCGACCAATGGAATGTCCCCACGGCCTCTTTGCGTTATTTCAACGTTTTTGGCCCCAGACAAAACCCCAAGTCCACTTATGCCGCGGCTGTTCCCATCTTTATCCAGAAAGCACTTTTGAACGAACCCTTGACCATTTATGGTGATGGGGAACAGACTAGGGACTTTGTTTATGTCAAAGACGTGGTTTCTGCCAATCTGTTCGCATTGGAAAAGGGAGACCAAGTCTACAATGTTGCCTTGGGGCACAGTACAAGTATCTTGGAGTTGGCCACCAAAATTGTTTCGTTGACAGGCTCAAAATCGCAGATCATTTTTAAACCCGAAAGGGCAGGGGATGTTAAGCATTCACAATCGGATGTGACCAAATTCAGGTCTTTGGGATATGTTCCAAAGTATGATTTGGACAGTGCTTTGGCAGAGACCATTGCATATTATGAACAAGAGTATTTAAAAAAATAGGATTCTATGGTAGCATTGGACTTTTGGGATTACATCATCATTTTTAGTTTTTTCGCCATAACCTTGGGCATAGGTCTTTATGTGTCCAAGAGTTCCGGTAGGAGCAGCGCTGAATATTTTCTATCGGGACGGTCCATGCCCTGGTGGTTGTTGGGCATGTCCATGGTCGCCACCACCTTTTCCACCGATACGCCAAATCTGGTAACAGATATCGTAAGGACCAATGGCGTATCCGGGAACTGGGTCTGGTGGGCATTTCTTTTGACGGGACTTTTGACGGTTTTCATCTATGCCGGACTATGGAGAAGATCCAATGTAAATACTGACCTTGAGTTTTATGAACTGAGGTATGGAGGGAAACCTGCTCGATTTTTGAGGGGCTTCAGGGCCATTTATCTTGGGGTCATCTTCAATGTCATCACCATGTCGGCCGTTACCTTGGCAGCCATTAAGATAGGAGGTATCATGTTAGGTCTGGAACCATGGCAAACAGTGGTCTCAGCAGGACTGATCACCGTGACCTTCAGTGCTGTGGGAGGGTTCAAGGGAGTGGTCTATACCGATTTTGTACTGTTCTTTGTGGCCATGGCCGGGGCGGTCGGGGCCGCATATTATCTCGTGAACCTTCCCGAAGTGGGAGGGTTGGATGCCCTGTTTTCACACGAAGAAGTCAAGGATAAGCTGGAAATAGTGCCGGATGTCAACGATATGGGATCATTGATCCCACTTCTGATCATCCCATTGGCCGTGCAGTGGTGGAGTTCATGGTATCCTGGGGCCGAGCCCGGAGGTGGGGGATATATCGCCCAGCGTATGCTTTCGGCAAAGAATGAGAAACATGCCATTGGGGCCACCTTCTTTTTCAATATCATGCACTATGCCGTTCGTCCTTGGCCCTGGATTTTAGTGGCCTTGGCCTCATTGGTGGTCTTTCCCGACCTAGAAAGCCTGCAAAGGGCATTTCCTATAGTTTCCGATGATAAACTGGGCCACGACTTGGCTTATTCGGCCATGCTTACCAAACTTCCGACAGGACTGTTGGGGCTTGTTCTGGCATCCTTGGTGGCCGCTTACATGTCCACAATATCCACCCAACTCAATTGGGGTTCCTCATACATTGTATATGATTTTTACAAACAACGTATCAATCCTGAGGCGTCAGAAAAGCAATTGGTGCGCGTAGGGCGATTGGCCACGGTAGGACTGATGGTGCTGAGCGCACTCTTGGCCCTTTTGTTGCAAAATGCACTTCAACTTTTTGAGATACTGCTCGTGTTTGGTGCGGGTACAGGGCTGATCTTTATCCTCAGATGGTTTTGGTGGCGCATCAATGCATGGAGTGAGATTACGGCCATGTTCGTCTCAGGGGCACTTTCCTTGATCTTGAAACTTACTCCTATCGGCACATATCTCTTCGCAAAGGATACCGGTATCATGCCGGATTGGTCCGAATATATTGTTGTGGTTTTGGTGACCACTTTGGCTTGGCTGGTGGCTACCTACATCACACCACCGGAGAATAACAGGGTATTGTATCATTTTTATGAAAAGATACGGCCTGGTGGACCTGGATGGAAGAAGGTTGTGGAGGATGCCAATGTTGATGGCGTGGAACTGGAGACAGGCAAAAAATGGAGCGTTCCAAGTGGTATTCTGGCTATGCTGGTAGGATCTATCATGATTTACAGTAGTCTTTTTGCCGTTGGATATTGGATCTATGGCAGATGGTTCTGGGCCACACTCCTGACCCTTTTGGCCATGGCAACAGGAACAATACTGCTCCTATTGTGGAAAAGTATAAAGGAAAACTTGGAATAAATAAAGGACAGATTATAATAAGAACGCAAAATGGAAACACATACAAGATCAAAGGCGATAACGTATCAACCTGCGGGCCAGTTTGAAGAGACCCGTTTTGAAAAAATCCACAACGTCATATTTGAAGATTCCAGGCAAGGATCACAACTAGTGGCCCAAGAGATAGCGGATCTGATTCGGCAAAGAGCAGCCAGTGGACAAAAGTGTGTATTGGGCCTTGCCACAGGTTCTTCACCCATCAAGGTTTATGAAGAATTGGTGCGCATGCACAGGGAAGAGGGACTTAGCTTTAAAAATGTGGTGACCTTCAATTTGGATGAGTACCATCCGATGGAAAGAAACAACATACAGAGTTATCATTACTTTATGTACCAACATTTGTTCGATCATGTGGATATCGACCCTTTAAATGTAAATGTACCTGACGGCATGGTGCCATTGGAAGAGGTGAAGGAATATTGCAAGGCTTATGAGGGAAAAATAGCGGAAGCAGGAGGACTGGATTTTCAACTTTTGGGAATTGGTAGGACGGGCCATATTGGTTTCAATGAGCCTGGATCTCACTTGAATTCTGCCACTCGGGACATCACCTTGGACCATATTACCCGAGTAGATGCCGCGCCGGCCTTCAAAGGGTTGGACAATGTGCCCAGAAAGGCCATCACCATGGGGATTGGCACAATACGAAAGGCCAAGCGCATTGTACTCTTGGCGTGGGGACAGAACAAGTCGGAAGTGGTCAGGGAGACCATAGAAGGGGAGGTAAGTTCCGAAGTACCTGCCACCTATCTGCAAGAGCATGGCAATACCACTTTTGTGCTCGACAAAGAAGCCGCTGCACAACTTACCCGGATAGATACGCCATGGTTGGTGCGTACTTGCGACTGGAACGAGGACCTTACCCACAAAGCAGTCGTATGGCTCAGTACCAAGAAGGATAAACCGGTACTCCAGCTAACTGACAAGGATTACAACGAATCGGGTATGTCCGATTTGCTCAGTTCCGAACAGTCTTCATATGACATCAATATAAAGACGTTCAATAGGCTGCAACATACCATTACCGGATGGCCGGGGGGCAAACCCAATGCGGACGATACCCATCGACCTGAACGGGCTGAACCAGCCAGGAAGCGGGTGATCATATTCAGTCCACACCCAGATGACGATGTGATATCCATGGGAGGTACTTTTGATCGTTTGGTGGCTCAGGGACACGAGGTCCATATTGCCTACCAGACTTCGGGTAACATTGCTGTGGCGGACCACGAGGCCATCAAGGTTGCGGAAGTGGCGAACAGCATGGATCAAGATGGTCTTTTTTCCCAGATGATCAGGGATATCCAAGAGAAGACAAGTGAGGATTATGATTCAGAACTGGTCAGAAAGGTAAAAGGGAATATCAGAAGGGCGGAAAGTCTTGGGGCCACACGTTTTCTTGGCATTCCGGATAGTCAGGTCCACTTTTTGGACTTGCCTTTCTATGAGACGGGCACCATCAAGAAAAATCCATTGGGAGAGGCGGATGTTGAGATCATGAACAATATCATAGAGGAAATAAAACCCCACCAGATCTATGCTGCGGGTGATTTGGCAGATCCTCACGGTACCCATCGTGTCTGTCTGGAAGCTCTTTTTGAGTCCCTGAAGGATTTGAGGGAGAAGCCGTTTATGACCGATTGTTGGGTGTGGTTGTACAGGGGTGCATGGCATGAGTGGGATATCCACGAAATAGAAATGGCGGTACCCATGAGTCCAGAGCAAGTGCTTCGCAAGCGTAAGGCCATATTTTACCACCAGACCCAAAAAGATGGGGTCATGTTCCAAGGAGAGGACTTAAGGGAATTCTGGGTCCGTGCCGAGGATCGAAACAAGGACACAGCCAAAAAGTACCAGCAACTTGGCTTGGCAAGTTATGCCGCCATGGAAGCGTTTGTGAGGTATCATTTTTAGATCATTGTCCAAACGGACATTCGGGAATTCCGGCCCTATGAAAGAAACAAGACCTTCATATTTTTATGAAGGTCTTGTTTTTGTACATATACCAGAGAAGCAGATAAAGCATTAGAAAACCGCCCAAGGAGGTCAATGCCTCATAAAGTGGGCCTGTATATTGTTCCAGACCAAAGAGCAACTGTTTTGCAATGGTAGGAAAATGGATCACATGCGAGAGTACATAGGCCGTGATAGCGTTCGTTCCAATTACTTTTAAAGGGAATGACCATTTGATGTACCCTTTGATGTCCACGATCCAATAGAAAAGCGCCAAGAGGATGAAGCAGATTCCCGAGGAGAGCAGTACGAAGGAACTGGTCCAGATTTTTTTGACAATAGGATGCCAAAGATCCAAAACTAGGGCCAATAAAATCCCGATGATCCCGATCAAGGTCAATATGTAAGTGGTCCTGTTGCTCTGGGGCCTTGATTTTAATAGCTCTCCGGCAAAAAGACCTGATAGGGTGGTTGCCGTGAATCCAAGACCTGTCAAAAGCCAAGTGTATTGGTAGCCATCATCAAAACGGCCAAATATGAGTTGGTCAATGTATAGGGCAATATTTTTGTTGGGCATCAACTCACTGCTACCGATGCCTGGAACATGGGCAAATTCCAATACTAAGGTGTAGATGACAAGACATAGTGAGAACAGCACATATCTGGCTTTTTTTCCAAGGTGGATGTAGGCCATACAGGAGAAAAGATACCCTACGGCAATGGCCTGTAGCGTATTGCTGAAAACCTTGAATTGGTCAATGTCAAAATGCAATAGGTTGCCCTGAACGATCCAGCCAAGAATGAATAGAATGATAAATCTCCTGATGATGTGGGGATAAAGGCTTGCCTTGGTATTGGCTTCCCGTATTCTTTTGTCCATGGAAAAAGGGATGACGGCACCTACCACAAAAAGGAAAAGGGGCATTATGATATCGTAGAAATGAAAACCGAACCAGTCGGGATGGGAAAACTGTTCGGCCAATAACTGTGTGGCTCCTGACTGGACTCCCTCGTTCAAATTGTAAAAAAAATGGTCCGCAAAGATGATCATCAGCATGTCAAAGCCTCTGAGTATGTCTATGGATAATAATCTCTTGGGGGCAATATCTCCTGTTTTCGTCATTTTGTTATTTGGTTTGGTTGTCGTGTACACATAAAAGTAATGCCCTAGTGTTCAAATTCACTAGGGCATTTATCAAAAACTAACTCAAAATAAAAAGTCTTATGGTTCGATGGTGACAAAAGATCCGCCTTCAGGGAAATTGGCGACCAAGGCCCAACCACCTGTCAGTTCCGTAATGGCAAACCCAAAGGAATCCCCTAGGGACCCAAATTGTGTTTTGGGGATGCTGAACTCTATGGCATTGGTCTCGTCATCAACAGCGATGATCCCAGATGCCTTCAAATTGGCGGCAGATCCGGCCAATGCGTTCCATGCCCAGCCACCAGCTGGATCTGCATGCTGGTAGAAAGATCCCCAACCATTGCTGACCAATGGGCCTTCAAAAAGGAATTCTGCCCCAGAGCTATCGGGCCAAGTGGAATGTAGGAATCCTGTTGAGGGATCACCGTCACTATTGAAGAACATGTCCACAAGTTCCATACGCATGTTGGTATTGCCTTCAAAATAGATGTTTACATTTTCGCCCCCGGTCCAGATTTTCATTTTTTGGATTGACCCGGCACCAGAGGTGTTTTCCGCAACGACTTCCACATCTTCCCAATCGTCAAATTCACCATCAATATCGATGTTGATAATGATGATCTCGGGCGCAGATATGGTCTTGGCGACAAAATCGCTTGCGCCAGATTCATTGGTAACGGTCAGGGAAACGGTGATTTCCCCTCCAATGGCATAGGTGTAAACAGGGTCCTTTTCATAGGAATAGAATTTCAGGTCCCCAAAGTCCCACTGGTAGTTGGTCGCATTCTCTGAAAGATTGGTAAAGGTGAACGTACTGCCGTCATTGCTAAATGAAAAGTCGGCTGTGGGCCCGTTGCCGCTATCGGAGCTGCTGTCGTCATTTGAACAGCCCAATGCTAAGGCAAGCATCAGAAAAGCTCCCAAAAACTTAAATTTCTTCATAATATTCTTTTTTAGTTGTCGGTTATTTAATGGTAACTGTATGGTTCAGTTTGTTGTATCCTGTTTCCGTTTCCCAAACACTGTTGTTGGCAAGGCGGATATTGTACTCCGGCCTTCCTTGAAGTGTTTCATGGGAATCCGCAATCTCCAAAAGCAGGTCGTAGTCCCCCGCGGGAACATCTGAAACGTCTATGGTCTCCAAAAGTTCAAAAGTTGTATTGGGCACTATCTTTCGGATATCGAGACCCAAGGCTTTTTTAATGATGGAGCCATCGGTTTTTGATTGGAACACCAAGGAGGCATTCTTTTCGCTGTAGACAGGAGCAAAGCCCAAGTTGTCCATAGTGAGGTTCAAATCAAAAGACCCCGAGACCTCTTCTTTGAGCTTGGCCTGCTTAAGGGCCAATCGATACCCCAATCTTCGCTGAAAATCCTCAAAGCAATTGGCGTTCCTCCATCCATCGAGAACAGGGCCGTAGTAATCCAGGTTCAGGTAGGTCCATTTCAGCAGTTCCATCTCGGTCTCGGCAGTTTGACAATCGGCCATGGGGATATCCACAGGAGGACAGGTTTCCCCGCCTGTAGGCACATAAAGGGCCTCTTTGCTGATGTATTCCTTTTCAGCTTCAATGTCCTGATAAGTGCCATAATCTGTGGTACTGGCCAAGAAACAGTCATTGTGGAAACCTACTCTGGCTCTTGCTGTGGTGCCATACCCTATATCCGACCCTATTGCGGTATTATAGCCGAATATTTCCTGCTTGTACAATGGGGTTCTGACCTGGATCTTGATGCTTTCGGGAAAAACTTCCAACATCTTTTCTACCAAGGCTTTTCTGTTTTCGGTGGTGGCAAGTCCGTTGGATGAATAGTACCATTCTCCCCAAGCACCGATAAAACCAGCCTGTACAAAGGCAATTACATCGGCATTGTCCGAGAAAATTGGCCCCAATTGTTCCAAGTGACCTTCCATGATATCCAAGGGGGCATCCGTGCCGTTTTGGTCGTTGGTGTATGCAAATCGAATTACACATTTCACCCCGGCATCCCTAAAGTGGCCCATGTCGTTACGGATAAGGTCCAATTGGGCAGCACTGAGCGGTCCGTCCTTGAACTGTTCCAGATAGTACAGCCTCAAAATAAGGCTTACGTTTTGGCTCTTCAGATTTTGAAGGGCATTGCTGTCCACTTCATTTCCTTCGGAGAAAACGGTCCAAGTGTGCATAAATCCCCGCTCTGGGTTTGTAATGACCTGCTGGGAAATTTGATAGTCAATTTGCTTCACACCGGTTTCAACGGGTGGATCTTCGGGGGCATCACCACCACTTTGGCAGTTCCAATTCAGTGAAAGGAAAAGCAATCCGATAACTATACTTTTGATCATGTGTGCTGTTTTCATTAAAAATCGTCTTTCATCCATTCGTACGGGGTTCTTTTGATCCAATTTCCACGAGTGAAATCGGGAAAATCCTGAGGCTCGCCATTGTTTTCTATGGAAATTTCGGACAATGGGGTAATGGCACTCCATGCTGCGGCATCGTATGCATCTATCGGCGGTGCGATGTTCTTTTTGGCAGACTCCACAAAGGCATTGATGACAAAAAAGTCCATGCCGCCATGCCCTGAACCTTCGGCAAATTCCCCGTATTTTTTCCATAAGGGGTGGTCATATTTTTCCAACCAAGCATCGGCCTTGTCCCATGTATGGGGTTCCGATTGGCCCTCAACGTAGATACGGTTGCCATCAACTTCCCAA
Source organism: Flagellimonas amoyensis (assembly GCF_003058265.1). GTDB lineage: Bacteria > Bacteroidota > Bacteroidia > Flavobacteriales > Flavobacteriaceae > Flagellimonas > Flagellimonas amoyensis. Next base: position 19,064 of record NZ_QBUK01000011.1, on the reverse strand, counting down.
AGGCCATGGGCACCTTGTACCCTAAAACCAAGGGAATAGGGGCGGGGCAGGTTACAATCGTGTGTTACGATGATGGTTTCGCCGTTTGCGGTCTCTATGGTCGATGTGATCACATCTCCTTGCTTAAATTTCAGTTTGGCATTGGGATGGTCTTCACCACCATGCTTTATGATATAATTGTGAAGTCCGATGCCTTTGCTGGCGTTCGAGCTAATGGATAGAAACCGGTTTCCCCTATTGATATCGCACATGGCTGCTATTGGGCCGACCCCATGGGTGGGATACACGTCCGCATTTCTTTTTAGGGAATGGTTGGTGCGCCATTTGGCTTCGGATATTGCTTTTGCACCAAACTCAACGCCTCCGCCATACGGCTGTTTTCCATTATTGAACTTTACCTCCCTCAAGTCATGTTGATAGCCACATCTAAAATGCACCAATTCCCCAAAAACCTGTTGTTTTACCATGTGGAGCACAGCTAGTATATCCCTTCTGTAATTCACATTTTCGAGCAACATCAAATGGGTGCCGGTGCGCTCATGGGCCTCTACAAGGTCCCAACACTCCTCAAGGGTGTTTGCTGCCGATACTTCAAGTCCGGTATATTTGCCTGCACCCATGGCATCCTTGGCCATAAGGGTGTGCCATAGCCAGGGTGTGGAAATGACCACGGCATCCACTTTCTCCAGTTCAAGGAGGTTCCTGTAATCGTATTCGTCCTTACCAAAGACCTGTGGTTTGGCAAATCCCGCTTCCGCAATCATTTTCTTGGCCACATCTATCCGCAGTGGATCAACATCACAAATGGCCGTAATTTCGACGTCCTTTCTCAGTAATAGATTGCTCAAATGGTTTGTGCCACGGAGTCCTACGCCTATCATTCCTATCCTTAGCTTTTCATTGGAGCTCCAATGCCCATATGTGAAACTGGGGGCAATGGAGAGTCCTATCCCGGCCAAGGTCGATTTCTTTATAAATGTTCTTCTTGAATCCATGTTTGTTTTTTTAATTCCCATAATCAAAGGCCATATCACTATTAATTATAGCCTGGGTTTTGGATAAAGGCCCCCTTACCTTCAGAAATACGCGCCAAGGAAAATGGGAAAAGCTCTTTGTAGGGAGCACTCTCACTGGATACACCGTTCAGGTCATCCGCATATTCCACATATTTTCCATGTCGGATCAAATCTGAACGGTACTGTCCATTCTCGCACCAATATTCATGGGATCTTTCCAATAGGATCATGGTATTGAAACTATCGATATCAGCATAATCCACCAGTTCCAAAGGATCAATCTGAGCCCTTTCGCGGACAATATTGACCAAGTCAATGGCTTCTTGCGTACCGGCACCTGCACTATTGGCCAATGCCTCTGCCTTGGATAGAAGCACATCGGCAAAGCGATATTGAATGATGTCCACAGTGGTGAGTCCTGTGCTTCGGTCCGCATCTGCTGCTATTTTCAAGGGGAGTGGGCCAAGCTGCATATAATTGCCTGGGTTGCTACGGTTATAAGTGACACCGTCTGTACCGGTATATTCTGCAATTAGGTTGGTCTTTCGAATATCATTGGGCTCAAAGGAGTCATAAAATTTCCAAGAGCTTTGGATAGTGCCCCAACCTCCACGCTCCGGAAAGTTACTGGGCAGGACCATCAATTGCCACTGATTTTCGCTGGTTCCGGCATAATCGGCAGGAATGGCCCATATAACTTCCTTGCTGTCCACAGGAGCTTCTACATCCCAGAGACCAACGTAGTCGTCTTCCAATTCGTAATAGCCCATATCCAAAATGGCATTAGCCTGTTCCACTACGTCTCCCCACCTTTTTTCGTGCAGGTACAGGCGAATAAGGATCATACGGGCCAAGCCTTGACTGAAGCGTCCATAAGTAGCTTCTTCGGGGGAGGGAAGGTCGGAAATGGCTGCCAACAGATCTTGCTCTATAAAAGAAACGGTGGCATCATGGGAAAGACGTGCCAATGGTTCTTCCTGTAATGGGTTTTTCAAAACTTCCAAAGGTGCAATCACCAATGGTCCATAAAGGTCGAACAGTTCATAGGCCAGCAATCCCCTTGCACAACGGATTTCTGCTATTCCAAGTTCCTTGATATTGTCATTGACTTCAGAATTGGCGATTCTATCAATGCTCAGGGTCATCGCACTTATCTTGTTGTAAAAAGTGTCATAGAAACGGGTGACCCCTGCTGTAGTTGGATTATACCTGTGCAGAGTAGCTTCTTGTTGTATGCCATAGGCCCCTTGAAGGATTTCCGTAGTGGCATCCAGTACGAACATGAGGCCATTTTCTGATGTGGTGTGGATACCGTCTGACCAGGCACCCCTCAAAGGGTGGTATGCGGCAATGACCAAAGCTTCCACATCCGCTTCGGATGAAGGGAATATGCTGGGGTTAATTTCATCATAGTTGATGGATTCCAATTCGGGATCGCAGCTTGACATGAACAGTGCCACTGCAAAGAATAGGTATGTTTTAAAACGATTCATATCAATATTTTTAAAATTTTAAATCTAGTCCAAGTGTGTACGATCTTACGTTCGGATATGCCGCGGTGTATGCATCCGTTTCAGGATCGATACCGTCATAGGGCGTGATCACGAAGAGGTTCTGCCCATCCAATCGAATGGCGGCATTGGAGATGAAGGCCCCAAACCATTTTTTGGGTAGGCTATAGGACAGGGACACGTTTTGTAGCCTGATGAACCATGCATCCTGCAGGAAAAAGTCTCCCGAGCCGTACTGCGTATACCCGAAGTGGGAAGCTGGCCTTGTAGTGGAAGGGTTTTCCGGTGTCCAACGATTCAGTACGTTTCTCAGGGCATTTCTGCCATTGGCGGCCACACCTACTGCGGTGACCCCGTAGGTGAAGTCTGTTTGGTCCACGATCTGTCTTCCGAACATGCCATTGAAGTTGAAGTTCAGTTCAAGATTCTTGTAGCGTACAGTACTGGCAAATCCCGCAATGAAGTCAGGGTCGGTAGAGCCCATGAGTACGATATCTGCTTCATCAATCCTCCCATCAGGCGCTCCAGTGCGGATAAAACGACCATTTTCATCCACTTCTGGGTTTCCTTGAGAGTCTCTTGAAAAGCCGTTCACATCCTTGATCTTGATTTGGCCAGGAAACAGGTCTGGCTGTGCCTCAACGACTTCATCAGCTTGCATGATCCCATCGGACAAATAGGTATAACGGGCCCTAATGGGGTCGGTATCATTTTCATAGACCGCAGGTTTGAAGTCTTCGGCCCTTTCCTTCCACTTATCGCGGTATTGGGAATAGGTCAATGTGCTTCTCCATAACAGGTTTTCCGATCGGATGATGTCCGAGCTCAAGGTCAATTCGAAACCTTTGCTCTGCGTTTTGCCCACATTGGCCCAAACCGTATTGATCTCGTTGTACGAATTGATCGGTTTTTGCATGAGCAAATCGGAGATTTCCTTTTTGAAGACCTCCACAGAACCATAGACCCGCTGGTTAAAGAAGCCAAAATCAAGACCTAGGTTGGTTTCCTTGGTCGTTTCCCATTTAAGGTCTGGATTGGCCAATCTGGAGGCAAAGACCCCTACGTTAATCGATTCGTCAGGCCCCAAATAGGCAGGTTGTGCATAATAGGCGGCAAAAGCATTACCTCCAATATCGGCGTTACCTGTTTCCCCATAGCCGAAGCGTAATTTAAATTGGGAGATTTTATCATTCAGCCCTTCCATGAATGGTTCTTCACTAATGTTCCACCCAACTGCAATGGAGGGGAATATCCCATATTTGTTGTTCTCGGCAAAAACACTGGCCCCATCCTTACGAACGGTTGAAGTGAGTATGTACCTGTCTTTGTAAACATAGTTTACCCTCGCAAAGTAGGATACAAAGTTGTTCTCGACCTTGGTGGAGCCTACCACCTTGGTTCCAGCACCAGAATTGAGGTTGTTCCACAAAAAGGCATCGGATATGAAATCACTGTTTCCTGCTGAGGTACTTTCAGAACGGTACTTTTGGGCAGAGTAACCTACCAAGAAATTAAAGCTGTGGTCATCATCGATGGTGGTGACATAGTTCAGGGTCAAATCCAATAGCTGATCGTTCTTCTTCTGTTCGGCTACAGAGGCCCTGCCATTTTCAAGTGCTCCCCATAAAGTGGTCCTGGGGAGGTAGGTATTCCTGCTGGTATTTCCTTTATCAAAACCGGCCTGCATGCGCGCGGTCAACCCTGGTATGGGTCTGGCTTCCAAATAGAAATTCCCCAAGGTTCTATCGATTACCCCTTCATCCGATATGGTAAGCAAGGATAATGGGTTGGGTTCCAGTGCACTGTCTGGGTTAATGGGGTAGTTGCCGAACTCATCAATGGCCTGTATGTGTGGGCCTTGTTGGATGGCACCGCGTATGATACCCGAGTTTTCGTATTGATCGCCTCCCAGCTGTGAGTTTTGATTGTTGATACGGCTGGTGGTCAGATTCAATCCAAAATTGATGTATTTGTTCAGTGTCTGGTCAATGTTTATCCTTAGGGAAGATCTTTCAAATCCTGAGTTCTTGACCACACCGTCCTGTTTGTAAAAGTTTCCGGACAGGAAGTAACGGGTGGATTCACTACCACCTCTAACAGATAGGTTGTGTTGCTGGATGGAACCATCACGTGTAACAAGTCCGAGCCAATCGGTTCCCTGCCCTGCGTTCCTGATCTGTTCATCTGAATAAAATCTTGAGAAAGCCACTCCATTCACTGGATTGGCAATGGCTTCTTCCAGAGTTCTATCGCTGTAGGGATACACTCGGTTAAGGAACGCCCAGTTTTCATAGGCGGCATCGTTACGGAGCTGCATCCACTCCTGCAAACCTAGGATTTCATAATTGTTGATGTAGTCCTGGAAGGAATAAGAAGAGGAGTAATCCACACTGATTTTACCCACTTTTCCTTTCTTTGTAGTGATCAAAATGACCCCATTGGAAGCCCTGGCCCCATAAATGGCCGTTGAACTGGCATCCTTTAGTACATCAATGGATTCAATGTCGTTGGGGTTGAAGGAGTTTAGAATACTTTGGGTTCCACCATCGTATCGGTTACCTGAACCTGGTTGTTGGAAGTCGGTGATGGGAAAGCCATCGACCACGATCAACGGTTGGTTACTGGCGTTGATCGATGCAGCCCCCCGTATCCTGAAATCCTGCCCTCCACCTGGTTGTGCACTGTTTTGCACAATCTGTAGACCTGATACACGGCCTTGAAGGGCTTGGCCCACGGATGGAGTGGATGACAACACCAATTCCTCGCTCTTGACCGACGATATGGCCCCTACCACATCTTTTTTCTTTTGCGTTCCATAACCTACCACAACTACCTCATCAAGACTTGTAGTGTCCGGTAATAGTTTAATGGAAATAGAGGTTTGATCGGTAATATTGATTTCTTGGGATAGATAACCAATATAAGAGATTACTAAGGTATTGTTCCCGCTGGGGAGGGTAATCTCAAATTCCCCATCAAAGGATGCAGTGGTGCCTTGGCTGGTTCCCTTGACCATGACCGTTGCACCCGGCAAGGGTTGGTCGTTTTCGTCGACGATGGTTCCCGTTACCGTGCTCTGTGCAAGTATTGCCTTAGATCCGTCAAAATTGGCATTTGCGGAGAACAGGTTGGCCAACACCAAGACCAAAAATAATTTTCGGAAAATCGAAGTGGTGTGACTTGGTGATCCATGACACAAATGAATTGTCAGTTTTTCCATGTTTGAATGCAATTAGTTAGTTAGTAAAGTTTTTTAATCATCTCCCAGTAGAGGGCAGGTGAAAAAGTCAATTTGATACTTTTGTTTTAATGCGATTAAATAATTAAAAATCAGTTAGTTATGAGTGATAATATCCTTTTTTATGAATACTAATCCCTGCTAATGTAGCAGATGATTTTTTAATTTCAAAGAAATTCGTCATAAAATGTGTACGTACACACAAAAATAATGTGTACGATAACATCATACTGTGGTGATATTTACTTAAACGATATACTAAATCGATTTTCAAAACCGTAAGCAACATCCATGAATACCCCTTATAAATACAAGACTTTTCTGATGCAGATGAAGCTTACGTTAAGTCATCATTATAGTGAATGTGTCCTTCATTTTTGATCTTATTTAAATAGAGGAGGTTTTTATTGCTTGATGTCAGCTCCAATAGGGAAGTAGTATGGCCAGTTGATAAAGTCATCTTTACATCATTTGAAGATGTTCACAATTCAGAAGGATCTTATTGACTTCCATTTACTTAGGGTGTTTTCTCTTGGAGTTGTATTTTTTCTTTTTGATCATTTTTTACTATAACTGTACTACATTTTGAATACACATCTCATTTTGTAAGTATTTGACTACATTTTTTATCCCTTTCACAACAAATACCTCGCTCAGCTCGAAATTAATACTACTTTAATATCAGTATTTCAGTTACTTACGTTTTTGGAGGATGAAATTTTATGTCATTTTTATAGGTCTGATGGGTGTGGGTCTGCATATGGGCACGGCACAGGTCAAGATTGGTGATAACCTCCAAACCATAGATGTGGCATCGCTCTTGGAACTGGAAAGCACATCCAAGACTTTGGTGTTGACCAGGGTCACCCAAACCCAAATGAACGCCATAACCCCTTTGCATGGTGCATTGGTCTATAATACGGATGTCAATTGTGTTTTTGTATTTGATGGAGTGATCTGGGAAAACCTCTGCAATGCGGGAATTACTGTGACCACCTCCGTGATGGCCCCTGCCGGTAACCAGATAGGGGATATGTGGATCGATGCAAACAGTGATATGGTCAGCGTTTGGAACGGAACGGCTTTTGTGCCCATGAGTTCCAACCCCAAGAGTGGAAATGGCTCTCCTATGGCCGTAACCAATGCCAATCCAGGCGATATGTATGTGGATAGGACCACAGGGGACCTGTTTACCTTTGATGGCTCCCAATGGATCATACAGGGAAATGGGGTCCTGGCCACCAATGGCCTCACGGAAACCTCAACGAACAACATTGAACTTGGCGGCACGCTCACCAAGCCAACCCTTATAGAAACGGACAATACCCATACACTTGCCCTTACGGGGCTATCAGTAGATGACGATTCTTCGGATATGTTGGTCACTGTGGATGGCTCCACAGGAGTTTTGGGAAGCACCCCCAAGTCATCATTGGTGCAAAGGCAAGAATCGATCACGGTGGCCAGCAACGGACAAAACCAGTTTGTGACACCCATGGTCATTACCGATGCGGATAAAATCGATGTATACCGCAATGGCGTCAAGATCGGTTTCTCCATTGTCAACGGCAATACCATCGAGTTGGATGCCAATGCTACCTGCTTTCAGAACGATGAAGTCCGTATTGTACAGATTTTTTAACAAACCCTAATTGAAACAACAAAAAGCACATTTTAAATCTACAACTATGAAAACAACAAAACAATCAACACTTTTAAAGAAGGCCCTTTTTGCCGTTGGAATGCTCTCCCTCGGTGTGGCCAGTGCACAGCAGACCTCTGGTGATGTAGCCAAAGCGACCGACATTGACCCCGGGACCACGACCACTGGAGGAGCGGTGCGCGTTATCGATAACCGAGGGACCATTAAATACCTACAGACCCAGAACGGTCTCACATTGTTGTCCAATACGACCAATAATGTCACCACGACCACTTGGCAATTGGGAGGCACACTGACCGATGATACCTTTATTGATGTGGATGGCAACGTATTCGGTCTTGATGGCATTGAATTGATCACTACGGAAGTGCCTTCCACGGATGCAACCACCGAATCGGACCATGGCACGGGAACGGGATATACCATTTTGGTAAGGGACGAGGCGACCGGGGCCGTGAAAAAATTATTGACTTCAGATCTCAGTTTGATCCAGAGCGGCCATGAAAGCTTTACCGCTACTGCCGGGCAAACAGCCTATGCCTTGACAGGTAGCCCCACCTTGCCTTCCTTCAGTCAGGTTTGGGTCTATAGGAACGGAGCCAAATTGGTGGCCAGTGTGGACTATACTGTAGCGGCTTCCACAGTGACCTTGGTGCCAGGTGGGTCAGCTCCCAATGATTGGGCCGTATATGCAGGAGATATCATTGAGGTTCAATTCGTTAGATAGAAAAGAGGTAGAGTACTGTTTATGCTGGGGCAATTCGCTCTATGGCGGGTACAAGAGTACCTATTTCTTAAGGCCATGGATGGTTCTTGGCGCAAATCATTGACCGTGATCAAACATTGGAACTTTGGACATATTATGGTTTTGATGCTCATCTGGGCAGTACCAATCATTGTCCATACCCAAGAGGTCAGGGTCATTGACAACAAGGGGACAAAGGTCTTGATCCGGAATACCACGGTGAGTAGCGGAGCAACGGCTCCAGTGTCCCCTGTCCAAAACGATATTTGGTTCGATACCTCCGATGCAGATCACCAACGCGTAAAGGTATGGAACGGCAGCTCATGGGCAGAACTGACATTTACGGGTATTCCGGGGTCTATTTTTTTTGCGGGTCCCGATGGTGTTCCAACACAGGACAACAACGCCTTTTTTTGGGATGGCACAAATGATAGACTGGGACTGGGAACTTCATCCCCGACCCAATCCTTGGATGTGAACGGTACCGCCCGAATACGGTCCATGAGTGGAGCAGCGACCACAGACCAGTTATTGAAGGCCGATTCCAACGGGGTGCTCCATACTTCCAAGGTCAATTATGGAGGCAGGTGGACCAATACGGATATCACTACCAATTTGAACGTTACCACCACCGTGGTGCCCATTTTTGGCTCCAATGATTATGTGGATGATGGCACCAACCTCTATCAGGTCAGTGGAAACACATTGATTGTTAAGGAAGCTGGAAGGTACGACGTTCGAGTCAATATGACTTTGGAAGGTATTGATGATAGTATATTGAACACCAATGAGTTTGATACCAATGTCAATGTTCGCATGGCCATAAATGGTACACCCATTGGTTCTTTCGGGGCAACGGGACATATCAGTTTCGACCTTAATAATGACCATTCCAGTGTCCATTTGAACGATATCTTGATGCTCAATGCCAATGATGTGATCACCATTCTCTCTTACAGGGAAGCAAACGCAGGTACTGTTCGTATGTATAGTAGTGGTACGTCTAGTTTTGTCATCAACAAATTGCGTTGACCCATGAAACAAACAACCCTTTTCCTTGCTTTTTGGAGTGTGTTCGGAGCCACGGCACAGGATGGCCTGCGTAGCATTGGCGCTCTACGGATACACGATACGGGAGGATTGGGACTTTATGTCAACTTGTTGAATGATGGTATTTTGGACAATAACAGGGGACTTGTAGGTTTCTATGGGGATAATACGATTACGGTTTCAGGTGCTTTTTCCCCGGTTTTCCATGATATTGAGGTAATGGCCAACAGTGGAGTTCAACTGGCTATTGGAATGGGAGTGGAGAACAATGCCAATTTCATTTTGGGCGACATCGGGACACCAAGGACGAACGCTTCCGTGGCCCTCACCTTTGAACAGGATGCCTTTTATACCGGTGCCTACCATCTGGGCAAAGTGGATGGATACGTTACGGTAAAAAACCACCAAAACTTCATTTTTCCAGTAGGGGACAGGGAGCAATTGCGACCCCTGATCTTGGATTCGGAAAACAGTAATAGCTTTTCAAGGTGTGCTTATTTTTACGAAGATCCCCATTGGGCCACCAATGCCAAAGAAGCAGCCTTGCAACGCATCAGCAATAGGGAGTTTTGGCGTTTGGAAGGATCGGTGCCTTCTTCGGTACAACTTTCATGGAACGAACGAAGTACCATTTCCTTATTGACGGACAATGTCGATGCAATCGTGATTGTTGGGTGGAGCAAATCCAACCGTCAATGGGAAAGCTTGGGAGGGACTGCTGTGGGGGACCTCTCCCAAGGTGTCGCCGAATCCGATTCTTTTGTGCCCGATAACTATGAAGCACTCACTTTCGGGTCGGTCATTGTTCCCAAGCAGATGATGGACCTTCCCAATTATTTGTTGACCCCCAACGGTGATGGCATCAATGACTTTCTCAAAATCGATGAACTCGAACAATCGCCCCGCAACCAGTTGCGTATCTATGACCGCAATGGTATGCTGGTCTTTCAGAAAGAAAACTACATCAATGAATTCAATGGATATGCCACCGAAGGAGATGTGGTGATCAACCGGGGCAGTGGTCTGCCATCAGGGGTCTATTTCTATCTGGTCCAATTGTATGACCTCGATTTGGAGTACCAAGGATATCTATACTTGGCCAACAATTGATTTCGTAATCGGGATATTAGGGGTTGCCCACTCCCTCGAAAGTCATGAGTACAGGTTTGATGGTGCCGTCCGCATTGAACTCCATTTTGTCCATGCAAGTGACCCGATGATCGCGATCAAGGTTCGGGATGGGCCTTCTGTGGTAGACAATGATCCATTCGTCCGTGCCCGGCTTACGGATGACGGAGTGGTGTCCGGCACCCGTGGCAATGTCCCCTTCCTTGGATTCCAGAATAGTACCGATACGCTTGTAGGGTCCAGTGGGTTTGTCCGCCATGGCATAGGCCACTTTATAACTTCCATTGGTCCATCCACCTTCGGACCACATAAAATAATAGATTCCATTGCGTTTGAACATGAACGGACCTTCCACATAACCTTCTGGCGTGATTTCCTTGAACAGGCTGCCATCTTCCCAAGGCAGGAAACCGGTAAAATCGGCGTTGAGCCTTCCAAGGTTGCAATGGCTCCAACCCCCATAGAAAAAATAATAAGTGCCATCATCCTCAAAAACAAATTGATCAATGGGTTGGGCATTGTTGTGGAATTCAGAAATAAGGGGCTTGCCCAAAAGGTCCTCAAAAGGCCCACCGGGGCTGTCGGCCACGGCCACACCTATTCCCCCAAAATGGTTGATGTCGTTGTTGGGGTCATATCCGTCCCGGCCGGGACGTTGAATATCATTGGCCCCGAAGAACAGGTAATATTTTTCATCCTTTTCAATGATGGAAGGAGCCCATAGGGCCTGTCGCAACCATTTGATCTTGGTGGTGTCCAAAATCCGCTCATGCTTTTCCCAATGGACAAGATCCTTGGACGAAAAGGCATCAAAATGAAGCTGCTTGTCGTAGTCATCGGAAAAAGTGGGATACACCCAATAGGTGTCCCCGAAAACGATTCCTTCGGGGTCGGCATACCACCCATCAAAAATAGGGTTGTTGTGCTGCTTTTCGTTGGAGGTTTGTGCAAACGCCAAACCGCTCAGCAGTACGTTGGCCATTAAAAAAAGAATCTTGCTTTTCATGGTATATTGTTTTGTTGGGTTGATGGCTCACTACAAAGATTGTGGCAAAGCCACCCCAATAATATGACAATAAATGCGTATCTGAAATTATTTCATGGCATCGAAAGGTCTCTTGGACTGGTTCCCAGTGCATTCTGTGGTGCAAAAAAGGAATTATCGATAAAAAATTTGTTCTTAATTCGAAATTTGTAAATTGCAGTGAGCAATTCTTTGCATTTTTCAAAAATGACCCCAGATTATTCACATAACCTCAAAATGAAGACCGCATCGGATTATGGTGATGAGGATGATTTCAATGTGATGTACGGGTTTTATCGGCCCAAACTCTTTGTGATCGTCAATAGCTATATCCCTTCACGGGAAGATGCAGAGGAAATTGTACACGATGTTTTGGTGAAACTTTGGGAGAAAAAGAAAACCCTCAAGATCCACTCCAATTTTACGGGCTATGTCTACAGCATGACACGAAATGCCTGTCTGGATTATCTCCGCACCCGAAAGAACCGACTTTCAAAGGAAATGACCATGGAGCAGCAAGAGTTCTGGTTGAACCATGGCGCTTTGGCCGATGATGTTGCCTCGTCCATTTTGGCGGAAGAGTTGGAGAATTTGGTGAATATGGCCATAGGGCAGCTCCCTGAAAAATGCAAGAGGGTATTCGTGAAGAGCCGGATGGAAGGACTTAGCCATCAAGAAATTTCAAAAGAACTCCAGATTTCCCCAAAGACAGTGGAGAACCACATTACCAGGGCATTAACGCAGTTTAGATTGACCCTGAAGGACTACTTGCCATCTATTTTCCTATAAAATTACAAACCCGACTAGGGGGTACTTTTCTTTTTTACGTCCTGCTAATAAATAGTGTTCTTAAATTACGATGAACAAGAAGGATATCATTGCATTGGTGGAAGACCGCCTTCCTGCGGAAAAAAAGCAGGAAGTGATCAAATGGTTGCTGAAGAACCCCAAGCAACAACAACGTTACCACATCCTAAAGGCGAAGCATGTCGCCAAGTTGTTGAGAAAAAGTGGGGATGACAAAATGCAAAGGCCAGATAGGATTCAAACTGGTTGGTACAAATATGCTGGATATGCTGCTGCTATCGCTCTTGTGTTTTCCTTGGCCTATGTGCTGATGAGGCCAATGGGCAATGTGGAGACATCCGTTTATGCCACCGCGGAAACTGTTACTTCGATAGGGGAAAATAGAACGATTGAACTTTCGGACGGCACCAAGATAACCTTGAACGCCAACACCACACTTTCGTATCCCAAAACCTTCACTGGGGAGTCTAGGGAAGTGAGCCTGAAAGGGGAGGCATTTTTCGATGTGGCACACAATCCAGAAAAACCGTTCGTCGTGTCAACGGACAATGGTATGAAAATCAAAGTACTGGGAACAGTTTTTAATGTGAGGTCATATCCTGAGGACCTGAATGTGGAAACCACATTGGTCTCCGGTAAGGTAAAAGTGGTGGGAGAAAGGGACAAGAAAACAGTGGTGCTGAACCCATCCCAAAGGGCCACCTATGTGAAAAATGAGGACAAACTGATTGTGGACAATGTACAGACGGAAAATTTCACGGCTTGGCGCGAAGGTAAACTCATCTATGATGAGACCCCCATGCGACAGGTCATCGGGGACCTGAAAAGGAAATACAGGATCGCCTTTTCCGTGGAATCCCAAGAAATAATGGATTATAAATACACAGGGGAATTTGACAACCTGAGTATTGAGCAGATCATGGACCTATTCGAGGTATCCTCGCCCATACTATATAAAATGAAAGACAACCAAATAACATTGTATATGGAGAACTAACCAAAAAAAAGAAAGGGAAGTGCTGCAACACTCCCCTTTCGGAAATTATTTAATCACATAGTAATTAAACAACGTAAACTCATCAAAATTATGGAAAAAAAGGAACATTTTTTTTCAAAGATTCCAATTGTTAGGATAATGAAAATCTATTTAATCTTAGTGGCACTTACTTTTGCTAAGTTATTCGCATCAAAGGCAAATGCCCAAAATATTTCGTTGGAAGTAAATAATGTAAGGTTAAAAAGGATATTGAACGAAATAGAGCGCAAGAGCGACTTCAGCTTTTTCTACAATAACAGTATCGTGGATGTATACACGAAGAAGTCACTCAAGGTCGATAATAAAACGGTTGACGAAGTACTGCAAGAACTGTTTTCAGGTTCGGACATCGACTTTAGCTTTGTCAGGGACCAGATCATTTTATTTCCAAAGAACAACCCGGAAATAAAAAGGAAAATAGAAAGTCTGCTCAATAAACATGTGGACAGGCTGCCCACTACGTTGAGTCCGGACAAGATCAACGAACTCATCAGGACTTCCATACAGTTTACCGTCAGTGGTAAGGTTACGGATAATGCGGGAACCCCTATCCCAGGAGTGTCCATTTTGGTCAAGGGCACTTCCAAGGGAACCACCACTGATTTTGATGGAAATTACAGCATCATGGCCGATTCCGGTGATGTACTGATGTTCAGCTATATCGGTTTTACCACCCAGGAAATTGAAGTGGCGGACCAAGAGTCCATCAATATAGTGCTTAGGGAAAATGTTGCAGCATTGGACGAAGTGGTTGTCGTAGGGTATGGTACACAAAGGAAATCGGACCTGACCGGTGCGGTCGGTGCGGTGGACAGCGAGACCTTGTTGAAGGCTCCGGTGAGCAATGCACTGCAGGGAATGCGGGGCAAGATTGCCGGTGTGAACGTGTTTTTGAACTCAGGATCACCAACAGGCTCCCCCAGGATCGTGATCCGTGGTGTGGGCACCATCAACTCTTCCACAGATCCATTATATGTGGTGGATGGTGTGGTCATGGATGAGATACAGTTCATCAATCCCAACGACATAGAGCGTATGGAAGTATTGAAAGATGCTTCTTCCTCCGCTATTTATGGTGCCAGAGGTGCCAATGGGGTCGTGTTGATAACCACCAAGCGTGGGACCAAGGAAAGTAAGGTGACCATTGGATACGATGGTTTTTTAAGCGTAGGGCACATCCGGAAGAAAATGGACCTGCTCAATGCTGAGGAATGGTTGGAAGTAGTGAGGACAGGTATGGAAAATACACCAAAATACCGTCCTGGAAATCCAGCTCCCATATTCACGGCCAACGATCCCAACCTTTTCGATGCCGAAGGAAACCCACTTTATGATACCGATTGGCAAGACGAGGCGACCCGTACCGCATATTCCAATAACCACCAATTGTCCATCCAACAGGGTAATGAAAACTCTTCGGTTGGTGTGTTCCTCAACTATTCACACATTGAGGGGATCATGTTGAACAACAAATTGGATAGGATCAGTGGAAAGATTGCCTATGATGTTACTGCAAATGATTGGTTGAAATTAGGGGTGAACCTTTTGGTGAACGATGTAAAGGACACCGAATTTGAAGAAGGTGGCGGAGGACAATCGCCAAGAAGGACGATGATAGAAATGCCCCCTATTTTTCCCGTCAAATTTCCCGATGGAACATGGAGCAACAGCCAGATGATCGATGATGCATACAACTTGGAATCCATGTCCAACCCGGTCCATGTTCTTGAAACACAGGAGCGGTTCTGGGAAAGGAACCAGATATTCGGAAACTTCTATGCAAGTTTCAACATTATGCCAGGACTCGATTTTAGGACACAGTTTGGCTTTGACAAAAATATCAGGAACAAGAAAGAATATTCCCCAAGGGATCTGGTGAACATTTCAGCACCAGATGGGTATGCAAGAATTTTCAATGAAAAAAGCACCTACTGGCAACAGGAGAATTACTTGACCTATAACAAGGAGTTTGGGGACCACAGGATCAATACCATGTTGGGTCTGAGCTGGCAGGAACGCAACTACGAATCCTCCAACATTTTTGCCAGAGGGTTTAGCGATGACTTTTTCCGTTACAACAACATAGGGTCCGCCAGCAATCCAAGTGCGCCTGAGTCTTCAACAGAAAAGTGGGCATTGAATTCCTACTTTGTCCGTGCCGGTTACACCTATAAGGACAAATATTTGTTGACCCTTACCGGACGTATCGACGGTTCTTCACGATTTGGAAAGGACAATAAATATGGATTCTTCCCTTCCATTGGAGCAGGTTGGAACATCAGTGAGGAAAGTTTTATGGAAGGAGTTTCGGCCATTAACAGACTTAAATTGCGTGGTAGCTATGGTGTTACGGGTAATACCGAAATTACCCCCTATAGCTCATTGGCAACGGTTTCCTCAGGAACTGTTCTTTTGAACGGCACCCGGGTCAGCGCCAGCTCAGTAAACCGTTTGGCCAATCCTGGTCTGGAATGGGAAAAAACAAGCCAATTCGATATTGGTATCGACTTGGCCGCCTTTGACTATAGGTTGAGTCTGGAATTTGACTATTATGACAAGTTGACGAAGGACCTTCTATTGGATAGGCCCGTACCCTATACTTCGGGATTCACTTCCGTTAGGGACAACATAGGTTCCGTTTCCAATAAAGGTATTGAATTGATGGTTACCGGCGAGATAATCCGCACTGCGGATTTCGGTTGGGAATCGTCCTTCAACATGAACTACAACCAGAACAAGATCGAAAGCTTGGGTGAGAACGATGAGGATATCGAACCAGGGCCATTTTGGGTATCAGGTAGCCAGACCATACTTAGGGTAGGGGAATCCCTCAGCTCTTTCTGGGGTTACGAGCGCTTGGGAACCTGGGGCACCGATGAAGCTGCCGAAGCGGCATTGGTAGGTGCGGTACCCGGTGAGGCCAAACGATCTGCGGACAAGAAAATTCTTGGAAAAGGATTGCCGGACGTTACAGGTAGTTTCATCAACACCTTCCGTTATAAAAACTTTGATTTCACTGCGGACATCCAATTTGTGGCCGGTGTGGAAATCATGCAGCAATTCTATCACTCAACGGAAGACCGTTCGGGAATCGCCAACGGATTGGCGACCATTCTTTATGATGGATGGACTGAGAGCAACCAGAATACAATGGTACAGGAAATCAGGAACCAGGCCTATGCCGGGCAGAACAGCCAAGTGGATAGCAGATGGGTGGTCGATGGATCCTATATCAGAGGAAACCTTTTCTCTTTGGGGTATAATTTCAACCAGCAGTTTTTGGATTTGATGGGCATGGATCGCCTAAGGGTATATGCCAGCTTGGAAAATGCCTTTGTGATCCATTCCAAGGACTTCCAAGGGTACGACCCGGAAGCCACGTCGTGGGGAGGGGATCAATGGGGTCAGAACATCTTTTTCTTCCAGTACCCCAAACCTAGGACCTTCACCTTGGGTTGCAGCCTCAAATTTTAATACATAAAAGAAAACATCATGAGAATTAAATATATCGTATTTCTAATCGGAATAATTTTATTCGGTTCCTGTTCGGACTTTTTGGAAGAGAAACCTCTGAGCGAACTCGACAGTGACCAGTTTTTTTCTGAACCTGACCATGCCTACAGTGCCGTGAACTCCTTGTATAGAACGGGGTCACCGAACATGACGGATGGAGGTGTCTATAGTGGGACCCCTCTGATGCTTGGTGGTTACATGTCAGGCTTCTTTACCAATGAATATGCAGGCCAGGAACTACACGTGAGCAATACCCAAGAGTTGACCCTGAACGGGGATAATATCGGAGGGTATCTTCAAGACAGATGGAGAGAGCTTTATTTGGGGATATCCAGGGCGAACAACGCCATCAAATATATTCCAGAGACCCCAGAGCTGAGCGATGCCGCGAAAAACCAATTATTGGCGGAAGCGAAATTCTTCAGGGCCTTTTCCTACTACTATTTGGTAAGATGGTTCGGTCCGGTGCCTATCACAACAGAGCCCTACGAATCCTTGGAAAACCTTTATTTGGAAAGAAGTTCCGTCGCAGAGGTCTATACACTCATCGAAGATGATCTGACCGAAGCCTTGGCACAAGGAGGATTGCCAACGACAAATATGGTCGATAATGGCAAACGGATCACAGCTGGGGCAGTGGCCACGCTATTGGCCGATGTGTACCTCACCATGAGCGGAAACCCATTGAACGCGAACAGGTATGGAGATGCCGCTACATTGGCCCAAGATATCATAAACGGGGCCTATGGAACCTACGGTCTGGTACAGCATGATGAATCATCCCCGGGAGTGGTCGATTTTGAAAACTCCGCGTACAACAAGATCAGAAAAGGAGATGCATCTGCTGTCGAACATATCTATATCAAGGAATACGACCCCGAAATAGGGACCTCGGTATATCCCCGATATTCATATCCCGTGGCCCTTGCATCAGAAGTACTTTATGACATCACCAATGGAGGTTATTTGCCCTCTGGTGGATTTCTTGATCTTTACGACCCCACTCTTGACCTTAGGGCTCAGGAAAGACAGTACTTCCACACCATTTTTGAGCCTACAGGCCAGACTTTTGAGCCAGCTCCATTTGTATGGCATGATGACACGGCCATTTTCGAAACTGCAAACTCAGGAAAGGATTTTGCGGTCTATGGTTATGCCGATGTATTGCTGATCGCGGCTGAAGCCATAGCAAGATCTTCCGGGGTAAATACAGATGCCGTGAACTATTTGGCACAGGTTCGTTCCAGGGCTTATTGGGAAACCGATTTGGTCGATATAGAGACCAGTCTTTCTGCATTGGGCACGGAAGCTTTTGTGGAAGAAGTATGGAAGGAAAGACACCGGGAATTGGTGTTCGAATTTAGAACATGGTTCGATATTGTCCGAACAGGCCAGTTTCCTGTGGCAGATGCACCAGGATCCATATCGTTCGTAAGTGCTGTGGGCCACACCACGGAACGCGGCAAATCAATAGAGCAGAAACACATGTTGTTGCCACTGCCCGGACCCGAACTGCAAAGAAACCCAAGTCTGGGAACAGACAATAACGGGTATTGATTTAATCACAACACATAACAATTGGTGTAGGGAAAACTCCCTATACCATTATTGAACAGTCCACTGACCAAGCACCTCACACAGTGCATGGTCAGTGGTACTCATTAACATACATTAAAAAAAGGAACAATGCAGATAAAGGAGAACAGTACGGTCTACGATGCGATCGTTGTCGGATCGGGCGCTGGCGGCGGCATGGCGACCAAGGTGCTCGCGGACGCGGGTCTGAAGGTGGCCGTGGTGGAGGCGGGCCCGTTCTTCGACCCGGCGGACCCGGAGCAGAAGACACAGTTGCGCTGGCCCTACGAGTCGCCCAGGCGTGGGGCGGGCACGGTACGTCCCTTCGGGGACTTCGATGCCGCCTACGGTGGCTGGGAGATAGAGGGTGAGCCATACACGCACAAGGACGGCACGAAGTTCGACTGGTTCCGCTCGCACATGCTGGGCGGCCGCACGAACCACTGGGGGCGGATATCGCTCCGTTTCGGCCCCGACGATTTCAAGCATAAAAGTATAGACGGCCATGGGGACGACTGGCCGATCAGCTATGATGATGTAAAACCGTACTATGACAAGGTGGACAAGATGATCGGTGTGTTCGGCACCAACGAGGGGCTTCGCAACGACCCTGACGGATTCTTCCTTCCCCCGCCCAAGCCAAGGCTGCACGAGCTGTTCTACATCAAGGGCGCGAAAAAATCGGGAGTTCCCGTATATCCCTCACGGATGTCGATGCTCACCAAGCGGATCAACAACGACCGGGGGGTGTGCTTCTA
>NZ_QBUK01000010.1 GCF_003058265.1 Flagellimonas amoyensis | reverse complement strand
GATTACGGTTGCGGCACCCTGGGCGATATGGGGGTCCATATCTTCGATACCCCCTACAATGCCCTGCAACTGGACGTTCCGACCACCATAACCACACAGTGTAGGCCAACTAACGGTTTCGGATATCCAGAACAAAACACCGTGACTTACGAATTCCCTCAAACACCCTACACGACCAAGACCTTAAAATGGGTCTGGTATGATGGCCCCGGTGCGCCTGAAATGCACGAAGACCTTTTGTTACCAGGAATGGAAATGAAAAAGGACAAGAAATCGGATGATAAGAGCGTAAAAGACAAAATCTCACTGGATGCAGGCGTGGCCGCTGAAAATGAGCTTCCGGAACAGGGCGCCATGTTCATAGGGGAAAAAGGCAGGTTGTTGCTCCCCCACTTCATGCAGTTGCCCAAAAAAATCGTGAAGGGCAAGTATGTGGACATCTCCAAGGAGATCGCCAAGGTATCGGCGGCCAATAACATGGGGGAGCCCATCCGCAACTATGACACCGAGGGGCCAAAGCACTACCACCAGTTCGTGGATGCCTGCTTGGGCAAAGGAGAGACCACTGCGCCATTCGATTATGCGGCACGGTTGACCGAGACCATACTTTTGGGCACCATCGCGGGCCGTTTTCCCGGGGAGACCTTGCACTGGGATGCGGAAGCGGCACGGTTCAAGGAAGAAAAGGCCAACCAATACCTGTCAGGGGATTATCGGGATTTTTAAATCAGAATGTAAATGTCAACCACCCCAGAATATTGGCTAAGTGGTCCGATACCTAATATACCTCCGCTCTTGCAGCCTGCAGCACATGCATTGCTGCAGTCCGTTCGGGAGGTGAAGATCTATATGGTAGATTTCCCAGAGGACAGCCTTTGGGAAACTCCCATTGGCCGTGCCTCAGTTGGTTTTCATCTACGTCATATGACCGGGGTGTTGGACCGTATGCTGACCTATTCCGAAGGAAAGACGCTGACGGAAGAGCAATTTGAATTCTTGCGAAATGAAGGCAATGGACAAAATGCACCATCATCCCAACAATTGATTTTTGATTTTGAACATAAGGTCAACGAGGCATTACAGGTTTTCAAATCAACTCCTGAATCCATCTTGACCGAAGAACGTTTTGTGGGGCGAAAAAAGTTGCCCTCCACGGTGATCAGCCTACTTTTTCATGCTGCTGAACATAGCCAACGACATGTGGGACAAATGTTAGTCACCATAAGTTTTTTGAAAAGTCACCTGTAACATTTCCCCTCAATTTCATACTTATCTAACGCAAGTATTCCACTTTTTTAATACATTGAAGGACAAATAAACTAAAAACACTACCATGGATATTTTTGGAAAGATCAAAGAAAAACTCAGTAACGAGTTTATTGATATTATTGAGTGGCTTGACTACACCGACGACACCATTGCGTATCGGTTTGAGCGCTACCAGAACGAGATCAAGAACGGTGCAAAACTGATTGTCCGTGAAGGGCAGACGGCCGTTTTCATCAACGAGGGTCAACTCGCCGATGTGTTCTCACCGGGCACCTACGACCTCACCACCCAAAACCTGCCCATTTTGGCTACGCTGAAAGGGTGGAAATATGGTTTTAACTCTCCTTTCAAAGCTGAAGTTTACTTTGTAAACACCCATTTGTTCACCGATGAAAAGTGGGGTACGAAAAGTCCTATCACCCTGAGCGACGACCGTTTTGGTTTGGTAGAAATCAGGGCATTTGGTACGTACGCCTACAAAGTGTCCGATGCCGGCAAGTTCATCAAGGATATTGTGGGCACCGATAGCAACTTCACCAATTTTGAGATCAACGAACACCTGAAGAGCTTGATCGCCACCCGATTTACGGATACGGTGGGCAAGGCAAATCTTCCAATTGAATTATACGCGGCCAACACCACCGAGCTTTCCGATACGTGTCGCGAAGTGATGGCGCCGGAGTTCCAAACGGTGGGTATTTCCTTGGAGAAATTCTATATCGAGAACGTTTCGATGCCCGAAGAACTCAAAAAAGAGATTTTCGAATACAGCCGAATCGACAAACTGGATCTGGACAAATTGGCCAAGTTCAAGGCTGCGAAGGCCATCGAGGCCGCTGCCCAAAACGAAGGCGGAACTGCTGGTGCCGGAATGGGAATGGGAATGGGCTTTGTGCTTGCCCAACAAATGGGGAACCTGATGGGTGGTGCCACACAAGCGACACCACAAGCCACAGGTCAACCTGCTGCTGGGGCCATACCTCCACCAATGCCTGCGCAAACGCTTTACTATTATGCCGTGAACGGGGCTCAGCAAGGACCTGCAACCTTTGAGCAATTGCAATCCCTTTTTGCCAACAGGACCATCAATCGGGATAGCTTGGTATGGAAACAAGGCATGGCCGCTTGGACCGCCTTGAAGGATGTGGAAGAATTGAAATCGTTCTTGGGAGGCAATACCCCACCACCATTGCCAGGACAATAATTTGTTACTGTCATACTGAGCGAAGCGAAGTATCTCTTACAAACTACAGATTCTTCGCTTCGCTCAGAACGACACCAGCAAGCATTCCTTGAAAGGGACCCATCATTTCACCAGAATGACAAAAGGCTATTGGAAGAGACCGTAAAAAAATCAGAACTCAAAAAAGCCTGTGCCAATTGTGGCGCTGAGCTCAAATACAAACCCGGGACTACCCATGTCAGTTGTGAGTACTGCGGGCATGAAGAAGTCATTTCGGTCAACGAAAATGGCTTTGAAGAACTCGAACTATATCCCTATCTCAAGGAAATGGGGTCGCAACGGCATAGTGAGGAAATCTCAATGCTGCATTGCAAAAATTGCGGGGCCGACCAACATGTGGAGGAAAACTATAAATCGCTCCATTGTGTATACTGTGGCCAACCTTTGGTTGTAGAAGATGCCTACAAGGAAAGTTGGATCTTGCCAGGGGCCGTTTTGCCATTTCAGATTGATAAAAACCAGTCGTTTCGCATTTTCAAGAACTGGGTAAAACAATTGTGGTTTGCCCCCAACAACCTGAAAAAGGCTGCTTTGGATCCCCAATTTACCAAAGGGCTCTATCTCCCCTATTGGACCTTTGATGCGCAACTGTATGCCTCCTACATAGGTCAACGGGGGGAATACTATTATGAAACGCGAAGGGTTCGCGATTCCAATGGAAAAATGGTGACCCAGCAAGTCAGGAAGACACGTTGGTATCCTGCATCGGGTCAAGTTTCCGGTTTTGTGGACGATACCCTGATCAAAGCTTCGCAACAAAAATCGGGAAGGATTCCGGGAAAGATTGCCTATTGGGATTTAAAAAAATTGCAACCGTTCAGCAGTGGTTTTCTATCCGGTTTTGTGACTGAAAAATATACCATTTCTTTGGATGAAGGCCACCTGCATTCCAAGGAAGTCGCCCGTGACATTGCTAACCGATGGTGCATGCAGGACATTGGGGGCGATACCCAAAGGGTGACTTCCATGGACATGAAACTGTCCGAAGAAACTTTTAAGCATATTTTGTTACCCGTTTATGTAAGTGCCTATCGCTACAACGGCAAGGAGTACAACTTTTTCATCAATGGGGAAAACGGGAACATTTCAGGTACGCGACCTTATAGCTTTTGGAAGATTTTCTTTGCTGTGCTGTTGGGTCTGATTGTGATTGGAGTGATTGTTTTACTGGCTAAAAAGTAGCTCCAGGTCAGTTCGAATGATTTCAGAAGGAAATGGTACCTGCCTGTCGGCAGGCAGGTCGAGAACCTCACACATCTCGATACAAAATCGCCATGCGATTCCACTCGATGTGACAAATTGTTGAATTTCTTAATCCTCAAACACCAGACATACCGGATTGGGCAATGCAGTTTCGTTCAAATAGGTAAGGGTACCCTTTTCCGCATTCCGTTTAAAAACGGTAATGTTGCTTGATTTTTGATTGGCAACCAACAAAAATTCCCCTGTGGGATCCATGGAAAAATTACGGGGCCAATCCCCGTGAACGGATTCCCTTCCTGCCAAGGTCAATGTCCCATTTTCAGGATTTACGGAAAAGAATACGATGGTATTTTCTCCCCTGTTGGAACCGTACAGGAATTTGCCATCAGGAGACAAATGAAGGTCTGCACAGGCATTGTTTCCCTGATAATTGGAATCCGTTGTTTCAATCAATTGGGCTTCTTGATATTGGCCCTCTCCATCTTTTTCAAAAACGGAAATAGTACTGTTCAGTTCGTTGATGACATAGAGCATCTTTCCACCTTCACCAAAGGTGAAATGCCTAGGACCTGCGCCATCAACGAAGGGTAGACTTGGTTGGGAAGTTGGAACAAACTCTCCATTTTCCGCTTTGTATCTTTTTACGGCATCCAATCCCAAATCGGTAACCATCAACCCATCGGCTGTAAATTGGGCCATATGGGCATGGGCGGTTTTGGTGGTGTCCAATACTTTGTGATCGATAATTTGTGGGGCATCCCCCAATGAACCATCAGCGTTCAATTTGAAAACGGCCACATTGCCGCCTGTATAATTGGCCACGGCCAAATGACCATCCCCCGAAAGCGAAACATGGCATGGATGTGCCCCTTGGGTACCCATACTGTTCTGGATTTCCAACACCCCATCCTTCAAAGCAAAAGCGGTAACCCCGCCTCCCAAACTATCAAAATCGGCCGTTTCTTGAACGGCATACAGGTTTTTATGATCTTTGGAAAGGGCCAAATAGGAAGGATTGGTCAATTTGGCTGCCAACTGTTTTTGGGTCAACTCACCGGTTCCAGCATCGAAGGTATAGGTATAAATGCCTTCGCTATCGCCATCGGTATAGGTGCCAACAAAAAGGGTGTACATGGGTTTTTCTTCAGGTTTTTCTTTACAGGCCAATGCAAAAAGAATCATCAGACTGGCAAAAAATACATTTTTCATGTTTGTTCAGTTAGGCAACCAAATTACACATTCTTGTGAAAGAATTCCGTTACCCTAAATCCTTCTTTATTTCTTTGGCCAAATAAATGCCCGTGACCACTGTGGCTAACACATCGGCAATCGGAAACGAGAGCCACACCCCGGTTTCTTGAAAAAACTCGGGAAGCAAAAGAATGAGCGGTATAAAGAAGAATCCCTGTCGGGTCAAGGTCAGCAATAAGGCCGGAATGGCTTTTCCCACCGCTTGAAAATAGGCTGCCCCAATTAACTGGAGGGCAATGATTGGCGTGGCGGCGAAGACCAAACGCATAGCGAAAGGGGTATGTTCCAGTACAAATTGGTTGGTGGCCAGCTCTTCCGGTGACAACCCTGGTCGATTACTCAAGAATAAGGCTGCAAACTCTCCTGGAAAAATCATCAATACCACAAAAACCAAGGTGGCCACCAATGCTGCATACTTGATCGCCGTATAGATGGACTCCTTGACACGAGCAAAATAACTTGCCCCATAATTGTACCCTGCAATGGGTAAAAAGCCTTGTGTGACCCCAAAAACAGGAAATAGGGCAAACATCAACATACGCCCGATAATGGCATACACCGCCACCATGGGTTCCCCGCCCAGATTGTACAAGATGTTGTTCATCAACAGGTAGGTGATACTGGTAACAGCTTGTCTTGCCAAGGTTACAAAACCCAAAGAACTTATTTCACGAAGTATGGCCGGGTCCAACCCAAAATGGGATAGACTTATTTTCAATTCCGAATTTTTGGACAGAAAGAAGTAAAGAATGTAGCCAAAACATAATAAGTAGCCCACCGTAGTGGCCCATGCGGCACCTTCCATTCCCCAATCAAATATGTAGATGAATACATAATCCATCAACAAGTTGCCCACGGATGGAATGATCATGGCGATCATGGCAAACTTGGGTTTCCCTTCGGCACGGATCACTGTGTTTCCCATCATACAAAGGGCCAAAAAAGGCACTCCGTACAAAATGATGGTATAGTAGATTTTTGCAGGCTCAAAAATGGAACCCTTTCCT
Organism: Flagellimonas amoyensis; assembly: GCF_003058265.1. Taxonomy (GTDB): domain Bacteria; phylum Bacteroidota; class Bacteroidia; order Flavobacteriales; family Flavobacteriaceae; genus Flagellimonas; species Flagellimonas amoyensis. The sequence continues at coordinate 214,924 of NZ_QBUK01000010.1, read as the reverse complement.
CCAAATGTAGGAATCAAGCTGTCCACATAATACAACCCAAGGGCCACCATGGTCACGGTGACCAAAAGGGTAAGCGTAATCTGGTTGCCGAAGGTTTTTAGGGCCTTTTCGTGATTGTTGGCGCCCAAAGCACGGGAAATGATACTTGACCCACCGATACCGATGGCCATCCCCAATGCGGCAATAAAAAAGGAAACGGGCAACACCACATTGATGGCGGCAATGGCAATGGAACCTATCCAATTGCCTACAAAAATGGAATCGACCAACACGTTCAGCGACATCACCAAAATACCGATGGATGCCGGAACGGCCTGTTTGATCAATAATTTTCCGATGGGCTCTTTCCCGAGTTCGTCAGAGGTAACTTTGGCCATGCCAAGGATTGTTGGTTATGTAAGACTAGAGTGAACTAACCGTTCGCTCAAATCTACAACGCATCCACCAAATTATCTTTGTTCTCGGTGAGTTTTTTGGCGATGCTGTCCCAAAGTCCAATTCTGCGTTCCAAAGCTTTTTTGCTAAAGTGGAAAACCTCTTCCCATTTTTGCTCATCGGAACCACAAAGGGCCTTGATCATTTTGACCGCCAAAGGTCCGTGTTCGTCACCGTCCAGCTCAATATGTCTTTTCAAGTAGTAGGAAAGTTTGGCGTATTTGCTTGGACCGTTTTCTCCGGATTGTTCAATGATGCCCAAAAACATATCCGGGATCAAATCTTCCCTTCCGAAGGTAAAGGCGGCAGCAATGATATGGGGTTGTTGGGTATTTATGGCCTCAAAGGTGAATTGCAAAAAATCTTTTTCCGCTTGGTCCAGATTGGTGTTTTCAATTTGATGGGATATGTGCTCCAAATCGGTAAATGTGGAGATTACCTGTAATACTTTGGATGTATCGGCCTCCACTTCTTCCATGGCATCCAAGTACATTTCAAAATGGCTTTTGGCCACGCCTAATTCGTTGAAATCACTTTCCTCTTCCAACACGATCTCGTTGATGAATCGGGCCACGGAAGCATCCGAAGCTGGTTTCCAAGGCAGGGCGGTACAGGTCAAATGTTGTTGCAAGGCTTTCAACAACGACATAAAATCCCATACGGCATACACATGGCTTTCCATGAAGGTCTTGATATCCTCCACCGATTCCAGTTGGGCATATAGGGGATGGTTTTTCAGTTGGTCGCGCACCGCTTTTAAGTGCTCCTCCAAGTGTTCAATTTTCATAAAGCAATTTTCTTTTTCCGGTATTATTGAATGTGGTATTCGGGAAGGACACCGCTTTTCTCCCATTGCTTGATCCATTCGGCCATCAATTCGGCCCAATCGTCACGGTCGTTCAAACAGGAAATGTGGATGTAATCCCCTCCCCCTGCTTCTTGGAACTGGTGCTTACCTTCCATGGCTATTTCTTCCAAGGTTTCCAAACAGTCGCTCACAAAGGCCGGGGTAATCACCGCCAATTTCTTGATTCCTTCTTTGGGCAATCTTTCAAATTCCTTGTCGGTAAAGGGCTGTAACCAAGGATCACTGCCCAAACGGGATTGGAAAGAGGAACTGACCTTTTCCTCGGGGAGTCCCAATTCTCTTTTTACCAATTCGGTGGTGTCCAAACATTGGTGCTTGTAACAGGTATGATGGGCAACCGAGTTGGTCTGGCAGCATTTGCCGTCCAATTTACAATGTGATTTTGTCGGGTCCGACTTCTTGATGTGGCGTTCCGGGATACCGTGATACGAAAACAGGATATGGTCGTAATCAAAACCCTTCAACCCTTCAGCGATACTTTTAGATAAGATCTTGATGTAATAGGGGTTGCTGTAAAATGCGGGCAGGGTGGTCAGTTGCATCCCAGGGAAAAATTCGGCCTGCACTTCCATGGCCTTAACCACCACGGTTTCGTAGGACGACATGGCGTAGTGCGGATACAAGGGCACCAAAAATACCTCATCCACCCCTTTTTCCTTCAATTCCTGCAATCCTTCCTTGATGGACATGGAGCCATAACGCATGCCCAAGGCAACAGGCAGGTCAACCTTTTCCTTCACCTTGGCCATAAACCGTTGGGAAATCACGATCAAGGGCGAACCTTCTTCCCACCAAATTTTGGAATACGCTTCTGCGGAACGCTTGGGGCGTGTGTTCAAGATGATTCCACGAACGATGATGTTCCGCAAAACGGGGTTCACATCGATGACACGCTCGTCCATCAAAAATTCATCCAAATACGGTTTCACATCTTTTGCGGTGGGGCTGTCGGGCGAACCCAAGTTCACCAATAAAACTCCTTTTTGCACGGCTTTCTATTTTGAGCAGCAAAAATACAACACGCTTCGGACTTGGGCCTTGGCCTTCCAAAATAGTTTTTAATGATGGAATAACGAATCTCGATTTTGTTCAAGGACAGCGCCTGTGGACAATTCTCCTTATTTTTGTGGATATGGAGTCTTTTTCTGATACCGTTTCCAAAGAATCCCTGATCTATTTGGGCAGTGCCCTGCTCGTTCTGGTGCTCTTATATTGGATGGTTTCCATAGCCCTCAAAAGAATGGGCAAAAGTCCCAAATATTTGTTGCCATCAGGGTCTTTCCGAAAATTGGCCGTCCCCTTGCTTTTGATTTTTCTCTCCGTATTCCTTCGGATGAAACCGCTCCGCGAGCTTTTGAGCCTGGAAGATGCCGGTTTTTGGTTCCGAAAGGCCAGTACACTGTTGTTCATTTTTGCGATGAGTTGGGCAATGATTGCTTTGCTGAAAATCGTTAAACAAATTGTGATCCGCAATTACGATGTCGGAGTCGCGGACAACCTGAAAGCACGAAAGGTCTATACGCAATTCACCATTTTGGAACGGATCTTCATTTTCATCATCATTCTGCTGGCCGTTGGTTTCGCGTTGATGAGTTTTCAGGAGATACGGGAATTGGGGATCAGCATCTTTGCTTCGGCCGGGGTAGCTGGGATCATTATCGGTTTTTCGGCCCAAAAATTCATCGGCACCATATTGGCGGGCATCCAGATTGCCATTGCACAGCCTATTAAATTGGATGATGTGGTGATTGTGGAAGGCGAATGGGGCCGCATTGAGGAAATCACCCTGACCTATGTGGTGGTGGCCATTTGGGACAAGCGCAGATTGATCGTGCCCACGCCCTATTTTATCGATAAGCCCTTCCAGAATTGGACCAAGACTTCTGCCGATATCTTGGGTACTGTGTTTTTGTTCGTGGATTATGACGTTCCTTTTGATAAACTTCGAGAAGAACTCACTCGCATACTCGAAAACACCGATCTTTGGGATGGCAAGGTGAATGTCTTGCAAGTGACAGAATCCAAACCTACCTGTGTAGAGGTTCGCGCTTTGATGAGTGCCAAGGACTCGCCCACCGCTTGGGACCTTCGCGTGCATGTGCGTGAGCATTTGATTGTTTATTTACAGAAAAATTATCCGGAAAGCGTCGCCCGAACAAGGGTGTTGCTGGACAACCAAAATGACTAAGCTCCTTCATTCTTCAACACTTTATATTACCATTCATCAAAAAAAATGGGGGTAACCTGATTGGTTTTTTATCTTTAGTGGGACTAAACCATGCACATGAAATATCCAGCAATTTTATTATTGGCTTTAACTGTTCTTTTTGCATCGTGCTCCAGCGATGGGACGTCTGACCCCATAATTGATGACAATGAAGATCCGACTGGTGAAAATCCTCAAGAGGAAGAACCAAAAATGGTCACTTACTTTACTTTTGAAGTTTTAGATAGCACCGCTGATACAGATGATTGGATCATCATCCACGATGAAAATGGTAACCTATTGGACTTTAAGCAGTTTGAATTCGATGACACTTTTGATTTTCAAGTTATGGAAGGAGAAATACAACCAAACAATTTCACCATAACTTTATTCAGTTACACAAATTCTATTGAAGGTCAGATGTTGCATACCATCAAATCGTATCCGAACATATCCTTAGGGTCACACTGGAAATATACCTTGAGTCCTGGAGCAAACAATCATGTTCCGAGAAACCCATCCACAGGCAGTTTCAATGTTACTGTGGTGAATGTAGTATCTCCAAAATACCAATGGATTTCAGATAAACAAGGGATTCTTGTTGCAACCAGTGGTCCTGTCCTACCAGGTTTTACCAGCACCGAATCCCATGAAAATATTCAGCTCTATGACAACCCCGACTTCTTCTATACCATATATGATTCTAGCAATGATCTAAAATACTATGTCATTGAAAATCCTACTGATGGGGAGGAAATAACCTTAGATTATTCAGACTTTAAATCTTTTGACAGTTATTTGGAAGTTGAATTGCCCAGCACAACTTCAACCTATAGTCTATCATCAATTTCAGCTGTTTTTGATGATGACCAACCAATCAGTCTGAGTGGTGGAAAATTTACTTCCTATTTTTTTGGAGATAATAATCCACCTGCCCCGCTCAAACTTGGATACTTAAATTCTTACTCGAAATATTTGAGCATTATAAGTTATAATACGGATGAGTTTGTATACGCCTACACAAAATTTGGTGATAAGCCCGATGAAATTGTTATCCCAGAGAACAAATGGATTACTGTCCTAAACGAATCCATTTACAATCATGAATTTGAAACCAATCTGGATTTTCAATTGAAAGATGTCTTGTGGGAAATTAAGGAGGGTGAACCCTTTGTGGATTTGGTCCAAACAACTTGGAACGTATATTCTTCCCCAGATTTTTCAGGAACAATCGGTCAAATCCCCGAAGAAATACAAGAAGCCTATCCGAACTTGAGGATCGAAGACCTGAATTTGACCTCAACATCCCTACATTTGGACTTTATCACCTACCCTGACTTAATACAGGTCGAGTTCATTGATCCAGAATTAAAAACATATTATAAACCCCATGAATATTTCAGGTTTAAGCATTAGAACATATCATATCGCTTTATGTCTACTCGTCGTTTGGGTGTTTTCACCTAATGCCTTAGCCCAACAAATCACTTGTTCCCCAAAGGACAAAACGCTTTTTGATTCGAAAATGGCTGCTTTGGAGAAGACCCAAGCCAGCAGTTTGGGCGATACGATCATGGTCGTTGGAAAATCCTTTTTGGGCATTCCCTATGTTGAAAAAACATTGGAGATTGGCGACACCGAAACCTTAGTGGTGAACTTTAGCGGATTGGATTGTACCACTTTTGTGGAAAATGTGATGGCCTTCAGCCTGATGTTGAGAGATCGGGAAATGGATTTTGACGCTTTTGTCAAGAATCTAGAGACCATTCGGTATAGAAACGGAAAAATGAAAGGATACTCTTCACGTTTACACTATTTTACGGAGTGGATTCGAAACAATCAGAAGAAAGGTTTGGTGAAGGATATCACAGCGGAAATTGGCGGTGTGGAACTGAAAAAACCCATCGATTTTATGGGAACACACCGAAACCTGTACCCCTTTTTGGCCAGTGACGAGAACTTTCAGGCCATGCAACAAGTGGAACAAGATCTCGCCCGGGAAACTTTGTGCTATTTGCCCAAAGAAGACATCCAAAGCAAGGAACATCTGATCCAATCTGGGGACATTTTAGCTCTGGCCACTTCCATCAAAGGGCTGGATGTGACCCATACCGGAATTGCTATCCATCAGCCTGATGGTCGGTTGCATCTACTGCATGCCTCCAGCAAAAACGGAGAAGTGGAAATCAGCGAACTGCCTTTGGCAGATTACCTCAAGAACATTAAAAACAATATTGGGATCATTGTGGCAAGGCCTACCTTACTTTCGCTTTAAACACCACTCGATAGCACCCAAAAGGTGTTGGCGAAAATCGGGTTCATCATAGGAAGCTTCGGTATGGCCCAAACCTGTATAAAAAACCCTGCCCCCATCGTATTCATGGTACCAGGCAATAGGGTGATTTTCCCCATTGGTGCCTCCTTTATAACTGGATTCATCCAATTTTAGGAGCACATGCACATTGGGATTCAGGTCCTTGAAATTGTACCATTCATCAAAATGCATCCAAACATCTTGTAAATGGACCGTGGAAGGATGTGTTTTGTCAATCACATCAATTTTGGCCTTTTGTTGCTCTGGATGGTTCACAAAATAACCCCCCACCAATTTGCCATACCAAGGCCAATCGTATTCGGTATCGGAGGCGCCATGTACTCCCAAATAACTCCCCCCATTTTTGATGTAGGATTCAAAGGCCTTTTGTTGGGCATCGTTCAGCACATCCATGGTCGTGTTCAAGAAAACGATCAGCTTGTAGTTTTTCAGGTTTTGTGGGGTAAAATCTTCACCGCTTTCTGTTTGCAGGGCGATAAAACCGTTTTTCCTCCCTATTTCACGAAAGGTCTGTACGCCCTTTTCTATGGATTGATGTCTAAAACCGGCTGTTTTGGTAAAAACGAGGGCCAATTCTGGCATTTTGGCTTCCTGGCTTTCTGTGGAAGGATTGTCCTGGGCGGCCGCTTGGATCATTAAGACCAGACCAAAAAGGAGCGATGCAATTTGTTTCATGTTGCTTTTTTATACGTTTGAAGTTACATATTTTTTGGGTGTGGTGCCGAACTTCTTTTTGAACGAGGCTATAAAATGGCTTGCCGTACTGTAACCGACCTTGAGTCCCACATCGTTCACATTGTGCTTGCCGGATTCCAACATTTTGCGGGCATACTCCATCTTATAATCGAACAAAAAGCCATAAACGGAATCGCCATAGATCTGTTTGAACCCCTCCTTCAATTTTTTAAGTCCCAGCCCCACTTCTTCGGACAATTCTGGCAACGTTGGGGGTTCCGCCATACGCGATATGATGATTTCCTTGGCCATTTTAATCCTTCTAACATTGTCCTCATCGGCCAGATAAGGGCATTGCTCCAGGTCGGCATCCTCGGTTTTGTTGAAATAAAGGGAAATCAACTCGAACACCTTTCCTTTTAAATACAGCTTTTTGATGGAAGGATGCAAGTTGTAGTTCATCAACTGGCTCAGGACCACGGCGATGGCCGGCGACACCATTTCTTGGGAATAGTATTTCTTTTCCTTGTTGTCATCGCTCAAAAATGGGATGTAATCCGCTTCATCGGAAAACAACGAATGGAATTTCCGGATCGTCATCACCACGGACAACAGCCACGAGTTGGGCGAAACCACCAGATCCAACGGAAGGTCCTTTTGGGTGTTGTACAGCAAAAGGGAGTTTTCCTCGTTCACCTCCAAATAATAATTGCCTTCGTTAAAATTGAACCGGGACCGGCCCTTCAAACAAAAATGGAATTGGATGTAGGAACTGTCGATATCCCTTGTGATGACCTTGGGCTCTTTGGTATCGTTCTGGATTTTCAGGATAAAAATCCCATCTTCCACCAAAATTTCATCATAGGAACCTTCAGCGATATTTTTCATATGGATTCTTTGCGTTTGTTTTCAAATCCGTTAATTTAGAATCGCTCTAAATTAAATCGTGTTTCATCAAATTTACCAATAAAATCAATGCATCAGCAGATTTTATGTAAAATTTAAACCTTGGATATCGACGCAATCCCTCTATAGTTCCGCTAGCGTTATTTTATACGAATGAACACTGTTAATTTTGTGCTGCGATTTTATCCTTTATGAGGAACTACCATATTTCAAAACATAATTCTTTCTACGCCGTCGGGTTGAGTTACAAGAAGGCAGATGCAGAGGTGAGAGGAAAGTTCAGTCTGGATGTTCCTGCCATTGACCAAATTTTGGTGAAGGCGAAAGAATTGGGAGTGGATGGCCTTCTGGCGATATCCACCTGCAACCGAACCGAACTGTACGGTTTTGCACAACACCCCTATCAACTCATCAAACTGCTTTGCGACCAAACGCAAGGTACCGTGGAAGAATTCCAGGAAGTGGCCTACGTGTACAAGAACCATGATGCCATTTCACACATGTTCAAAGTGGGCACGGGTCTGGACAGCCAGATTTTGGGCGATTTTGAAATTATCAGCCAGATCAAACAAGGGTTTTACAGGGCCCGAAAGTATGATATGGCCAACCCGTTTTTGGAGCGCCTGTGCAATGCGGTGATCCAAGCCAGCAAACGCATCAAAAACGAGACCGAGCTCTCCTCCGGTGCCACATCGGTGGCCTTTGCATCGGTAAAATATATCTTGGACAACGTTCCCAACATTTCCGAAAAGAACATTCTTTTGTTCGGAACAGGGAAGATCGGAAGGAACACTTGTGAAAACCTGATCAAGCATTCCAATAACTCCCACATCACCTTGATCAATAGGACCCGGGAGAAAGCGGAGGACATTGCCGGAAAGTTCCAACTGACGGTCAAGGACTATGGCGACCTACAGACCGAAATCCGCAAAGCGGATATTCTGGTCGTGGCCACCGGGGCCCAATTGCCCACCGTGTCCAAAGCCTTGATTCATCCCAAAAAACCATTGTTGATCTTGGACCTCTCGGTTCCCAAGAACGTTTCGGACGATGTGCTGGAACTGGAGAATGTTTCTTTGGTGCACCTGGACCAGCTCTCTCAGATCACGGACGATACGCTGGCCAAACGAAAGGCATATGTTCCCAAGGCCGAGGCCATCATAGAACAGGTGAAAAAGGACTTCCTCAAGTGGCTGGAAACAAGAAAGTTTGCACCGGTCATCAACGCTTTGAAGGAAAAACTCAGGACCATGAAGGCCGAAGAAATCGATTTTCATTCCAAAAAATTGACCGATTTCAACCAAGATCAGGCCGAGATGATTTCCGACCGTATCATCCAAAAGATCACCAAGCAGTTCGCCAACCACTTGAAGAGCGCCGATGCAGATACCGAGGACAGTCTTGAACTTATTCAAAAGGTGTTCCAGTTAGAACTCGATTCGAAATGAGCAAGATCATACGAATAGGCACCCGCGACAGCGAACTGGCACTGTGGCAAGCGACCACTGTACAGGAAAAACTTGAAAAATTGGGGTACGACACCACTTTGGTGCCCACCAAATCCATGGGCGATCAAGTGCTGGACAAACCCTTGTACGAACTGGGCGTGACCGGAATTTTTACCAAGGCTTTGGATGTGGCCATGTTGCAAGGGCAGATCGATATCGCCGTGCATTCCATGAAAGATGTGCCCACCCAATTGCCCAAGGGCATTGTACAAGCTGCCGTATTGGAGCGCGCCATCACCCACGATATTTTGGTCCACAAAGGCTCCTCTTTTTTGGAATCGAGTGCTCCGGCTACGATTGCCACTGGAAGCCTACGACGAAAGGCCCAATGGCTGAACCGGTTTCCCAACCATCAAGTTGTGGATTTAAGGGGAAATGTGAATACCCGTTTGATCAAACTCATTGAAAACGATTGGCAAGGCGCCATTTTTGCCCAAGCCGGGCTTGAACGTATCAAATTGCTGCCCAAGGATGCCATTTATTTGGATTGGATGATACCCGCGCCGGCACAGGGAGCCATGTTGGTGGTAGCCATGGAAACCGACAAATATTCACGCGAGGCCCTTGCCAAGCTGAACGACCCCGATTCAGAACTGGCCACCAAAATAGAGCGCGACTTTCTACGGACATTGGAAGGAGGCTGTACTGCCCCAATAGGTGCGTTGGCACAGATTAAAGACCAAAAGGTATTTTTTGAGGGCGCTGTATTTTCTTTGGATGGAAAAAAGAAGGTCGAGATCAAAAAAGAGGTGAAATTGTCCGAAGCCAAAGGCTTTGGGGAAGTATGCGCCAAGGAAGTTTTGGCCAACGGCGGGGACAAATTGATGCAGGAAATCAGAAATGAAAACAGTGCTCTCCACTAAAATACTCACCCCGTCCCAAAAAGAACTGTTCCTGAATTCTGGCCTGGGTCTGGTGGAATATGATGCCCTGAAAATCGAATTCCTCGACACCAAAATACCGTTGGACCATCAGAATTATATTTTTACGAGTAGGAATGCCGTAAGTGCCTTTCTCCAACAAACCAAAGGTTTGGACCTTTCATCTTTCAATGTTTTCTGTGTTGGGGAAAAAACCAAATCACTTTTGGAATCCAATGGACTGCAAGTAGTCCAAATGACCGAATATGCTTCGGATTTAGGTGAATTCATCGTGGAAAACCATTCAACTGAAGCCTTCGTGTTTGTTTGCGGGCAGCAACGAAGGGATGATCTCCCACATATCTTTTCTAAAAATAACATTTGGTATAAAGAAGTTGTCGTTTATAGCTCCATCCTCAATTCAAAAGCCTTTTTTACGGATTTTGAAGGGATCCTGTTCTTTAGCCCAAGGGGCATCCAAAGCTTTCTTTTGGAAAATACCCTGAAAAACAGCACCTTGTTCTGCATTGGGGAAACCACAGCATCCGAAGCCAAAAAATATTCGGAAAAAATTGTAATAGCCAACAAACCAACCGTGGAAAACGTGTTGGTCCAAGCCATAAAAGAATTATCAATTAAAGGGGACTGAGTGTAGTCGAAGTTCCCATACAGAGTCAAAAAGATTCCTGCCTACGCAGGAATGATAAATTAAAATATATGATCAAAAATGATTTGTTCCTTAGGGCATTGAAAGGTGAGAGCGTGGACAGGCCTCCTGTATGGATGATGCGTCAAGCCGGTCGCTATTTGCCAGAGTTCATGGAGCTCCGCAAAAAGTACGACTTCTTCACAAGATGCCAGACCCCGGAATTGGCTTCAGAGATCACCGTGCAACCCATCCGAAGATATGGTATGGATGCTGCAATCCTCTTTAGCGACATTTTGGTGATTCCGCAGGCCATGGACATCGAAGTGCAGATGAAACCCAATTTTGGACCTTACCTGCCCAATCCCATACGCACCAAGGATGACCTCGAAAAGGTCATTGTTCCCAATATCCAGGACACGTTGGGCTATGTGATGGATACCATAACCTTGACCAAGGAAAAATTGAACGATGATATTCCGCTGATCGGCTTTGCAGGATCACCGTGGACCATTTTGTGCTACTGTGTGGAAGGACAAGGGAGCAAAAGCTTTGACAAGGCCCGTGGATTCTGTTTCACCCAACCCGAACTGGCGCATCAACTCCTCCAAAAGATCACCGATACCACCATCGCTTATCTAAAAGCGAAGGTAAAAGCGGGAGTGAACGCCGTGCAGGTGTTCGATTCCTGGGGAGGGATGTTGTCCCCCACCGATTACCAAGAATTTTCATGGCCCTACATCCAACAGATCGTGGATGCGCTGAAGGATGAGTCCCCAGTCATTGTTTTCGGAAAAGGATGTTGGTTTGCCCTCAAGGAGATGGCGATATCGGGAGCTTCCGCTGTGGGCGTGGATTGGACCTGCTCTGCCAAAAACGCAAGGTATCTGTCCGGTGGCAACATTACCCTGCAAGGTAATTTTGACCCGGCCCGGTTGCTGTCCCCTCCCGAGAAGATCAAAACCATGGTACATCAAATGATCCGTGAGTTTGGAAAGGACAAATATGTGGTGAACCTGGGCCACGGTATTTTACCCAATATCCCATTGGAAAACGCGAAGGCGTTCGTTGATGCCGTAAAAGAATATCAGGAGTGAACCCATTTTCAATAGTAAAACGGGTTAATTTCAAATATATACTGAAAGGTATTTTGTTGGGGATGGGCAGACCATTGTTCATTGTCCCGACGATAAAGGCCACTAAAGACTGTATCAAAATTTCCACGGCGCATTATGGTAAGCTGCACCATAAAAATGGTCCGGCCAATGCCTTCAGGCACGCACTTTGGAATTATTTGATTGCAAAAAGGTGCCTGAAATGGAACAAAAAAGAAGCCGTGGCCACTGACTGGGCCAAAAAGGTCACCGATTGGCATGAAGAAGCTTTTCCGAACAAAGCATTGGCCAAGGCGATGGATTTGCACAACAATGCGGTGGGACGGTTCATTTTTGAAGGGAATTCCGAAAAATCAGAAAAGGAAATCATTTCCATTCTTCAAAAAATGACCTTGGAATCTATTAAAATTGAAGAGACTACCCATTTATCAGCCTTAAAAGACCAATTGGTACATATTATTGAATCATGAAGGAGAAATTTTACGATTACATTCAAAAACTACAGGACACCATTACTTCCAAACTAGAAGAAGTGGATGGAAAGGCCTTGTTCCAGGAAGATCTATGGGAGCGTCCGGAAGGTGGTGGTGGCAGGACCCGTGTGATAGAAAATGGTGCCGTTTTTGAAAAAGGCGGTGTGAACATTTCCAAGGTTTTTGGGGAATTGCCCAAAAGTATGCAAACCTATTTCGGGGTCGAGGATGCCGATTTCTTTGCCTGCGGTCTCAGCTTGGTCCTTCACCCCAAGAATCCGATGGTACCGACCGTGCATGCCAACTGGCGCTATTTTGAAATGTATGACAAGGAGGGAAAAATCGTTGACCAATGGTTTGGTGGCGGACAGGACCTTACTCCCTACTATTTGTTCGAGGAAGACGCCAAACATTTTCACCAAACTTGTAAAAAGGCCTGTGATGCCCATCATCCCGAATTTTATCCCGCCTACAAAAAGAAATGCGACGACTATTTCTGGAATGCACATCGTAACGAGGCCAGGGGCGTGGGCGGTCTGTTCTTTGACTATTGCAAAGCAACCGAAACCATGGGCATGGAAGACTGGTACAAGTTTGTCACTGAAGTCGGTGACAGTTTCCTTGAGGCTTATATACCAATTGTTACAAAAAGAATGGAACTTCCATATTCACAAGAGAATAGGGACTGGCAAGAGATACGCCGGGGACGCTATGTCGAGTTCAATTTGGTACACGACAAGGGCACCCTTTTTGGACTACGGACCAATGGTCGCATCGAAAGCATTTTGATGAGCCTGCCCCCCCACGTTCAATGGCGGTATGACCATCACCCAGAAAAAGGAAGTGAGGAGGAAAAATTGATCCAAGTGCTGCAAAACCCAAAAGATTGGGTTTAATACGTAGTTTTGTTCCAACGACCCATACATTAAAAAACCAAGATATGTACCCACTCATACGCACCCGAAGACTCCGTACCTCAGCTTCCATTCGAAGATTGGTTCGCGAGACCATTGTGACCCCAGATGATTTTTTGGTCCCCCTTTTTGTGACCGAAGGCAAAGGTATTAGGGAAGAGATTCCCTCCATGCCCAACTATTTTCGCCTCAGCTTGGACCAACTGGAAAAAGAAGTGAAGGAACTATGGAACATGGGATTATGTTCCGTGCTGCTTTTTGTAAAGGTCGATGACAAACTGAAAGACAATAAGGGCACCGAGGCACTCAACCCCAACGGATTGATGCAGCGTGCCATAAAAACCGTCAAAAATGCCTGTCCCCAAATGTTGGTGATGACCGATGTGGCCCTAGATCCTTTTTCCTCTTACGGTCATGATGGTATCGTGGCCGAAGGACAGATCTTAAATGACGAGACGGCAGAAGTATTGGCCGAAATGAGTGTGTCCCATGCACAAGCCGGGGCCGACTTTGTAGCTCCAAGCGATATGATGGACGGACGCATCCTTACCATTCGCGAAGCTTTGGAAGACGAAGGTTTCACCAATACGGGAATCATGGCCTATTCCGCCAAATATGCCAGTGCCTTTTACGGTCCGTTCCGGGATGCGCTGGATTCCGCACCTGTGGATATGGCCAATGTTCCCAAGGACAAGAAAACCTATCAAATGGATTATGCCAATCGGTATGAAGCTATTCGGGAAACCCAATTGGACATCGATGAAGGTGCCGATATCGTCATGGTAAAACCCGGACTGTGCTATCTCGATATCGTCCGTGAAATCCGTAACGAAGTGGATGTTCCGGTTGCCGTTTATCAGGTTTCAGGCGAATATGCCATGGTAAAGGCCGCAGCCGAAAAAGGGTGGTTGGACCACGATGCCGTTATGTTGGAACAATTGACCGCCATCAAAAGGGCCGGGGCCAACATCATTGCCAGTTATTTTGCCAAAGACTTTGTTCGCTCACTAGGATAGCCCATGAAGAAAATTATCGTATCGTTTCTGTTTTTTGTGCTTTGTTTACATTGGGGTATTGCCCAACATGAACTTATCCATGCCCTACCCTCAACATTAGGGTTCAACGAGGCCTATATCGACCAAAAGGTCGATTCCATCATGGAAATGGGTATCAAAAACGAAGCCTTTCCCGGGGCCCAGGTCCTAGTGGCCAAAAACGATACCATCATTTTTCACAAAGCATATGGGTTTCACACCTATGACAGCATCCAGCCCGTGGCCCTCAACGACCTGTATGACCTGGCCTCGGTGACCAAGATTACCGGTCCGTTGCCCGCCTTGATGAAGTTGGTGGACGAGGGCAAACTCAACTTGGATGTCCCATTCAGCACCTATTGGAAACCCTGGAGAAAACAAAAGGACAAAAAGGACCTCACCCTCCGTCAAATATTGGCCCATCAGGCCGGATTGGAACCCTACATTGTATTCCTTCAGAAAGTAATGCGAAAGGGAAAGCTGAAATCCCGTTTTGTGCAGCAGTCGCCCAACAAAAAGTTCATCGGGCAAGTGTATGATACCCTTTACATCAACCATCGCTTCGTGCGGAAAATGGACCGCATCATCAACCGCTCCGATGTTTCCGAGGAGAAAAAATACGTGTACTCGGGGCTTACTTTTCTCATCTTTCCCAGATTGATCGAACAAATCACCGGAGCGGACTATCAGACCTACCTCCAAGATAATTTTTATGGGCCTTTGGCCTGTCACACTTTAGGCTATTTGCCCAGTACCAAACACTATGCGAACGCCATTGTCCCCACCGAGGTCGATACCCTATTTCGAAAAACCTTGGTAAAAGGATGGGTCCATGACGAAAATGCATCGTTGATGGGAGGTGTTTCTGGCAATGCAGGGCTCTTCGGAACGGCCGATGACCTCGCCAAGATCATGCTGTTCTATCAACATTATGGTGCCACGAATGGTCAGCAACTCATTTCCGAGGCAACTGTAAAGGAATTCACCACGGTCCAATATCCTGAAAATGACAATTACCGAGGACTGGGTTTTGACAAGCCCCTGCTGGACAACGCCACACGTCCTTTGGAAGAAGCCTACCCTTCTCCTTTGGTATCACCGGAGAGTTTCGGCCATTCCGGTTTTACGGGCACTTTTGTTTGGGCAGATCCCGTTAAAAAATTGACCTATATTTTTCTGTCCAATCGCGTATATCCCAATAGAGACCACCGAAAATTGTATAGTTTGGATATTAGGCAGGCACTTCAGGATGTTTTTTATAAAGCCGAGGCCATCCAGCCTGAAAATTGATTCCTATTCGCTATCTTGGTACTCAAGCTATAACAATCCATGGGACTACTGATTTTTTACGCCCTGATTTCAATCTTTTTTTCCTTTTTGTGCTCCATTTTGGAGGCCGTGCTGCTCAGCATCACCCCAACGTTCATCAATGTGAAAAAACAGGAAGGGAAAGAGTATGCCTCCACTTTCGAGTTCCTTAAAAAGGATGTGGACAAACCCTTGATTGCCATCCTTACCCTGAATACCGTTGCACATACGGTGGGCGCCATTTTAGTGGGAGTGCAGGCCAAGGCGGCCTATGCTGAAATGTACGGAGCCACCGAACGCACCATCTTGGGGTTCCAGTTTACCGAAGACCTTATGGTGGGGCTTGTTTCCACCGTCATGACCATTTTGATCTTGGTCACCTCCGAGATCATTCCCAAGACCATTGGGGCCACTTTTTGGAAGCAATTGGCCAACTTTACGGCAAAATCCCTCACCGTCATGGTGTTCATCATGAAATGGACCGGCCTTTTGTGGGTACTACAGTTGTTCACCAAACTTATCGGGAAGGGCCACCATGGCAGTGTACTGAGCCGAGAAGATTTTACGGCGATGACGGAGATTGCCCATGAAGAAGGTGTCTTTCAAGAATCGGAATCCAAGGTCATCAAAAACCTGCTCCGTTTTGAACAGATTAAGGCCAAGGATGTGATGACCCCGAGGACCGTACTCAAAATTGCCTCGGAGGACATGACCATCAAAGAATTTTTTGAGGCGAACCGGCCTTTGCGCTTCTCCAGGATTCCCCTCTACAAGGACCGTATGGACAATATCACGGGCTTTTTCCTGAAAGATGAACTCTTGGAGGCCATCATCAATAAAAAAGGCAATGAAAGCCTCTCTACCATCCGAAGGGATATTTTGGTGACCATCCGATCCAAACCCATTCCCGAGCTCTTTGAGAAGCTCGTGGAGAACAGGGAACACGTTTCCCTAATTGTGGACGAATATGGTTCCGTGAGCGGTCTGGTGACCATGGAAGATGTGATAGAGACCCTCCTCGGATTGGAGATCATGGACGAAAGCGACAATGTGGAAGACCTCCAAGTACTCGCCAGAAGGAACTGGGAGACCCGCGCCAAGCGTTTGGGAATCATTGAAGGAAAAAATAAAGTGGACTGATGGAAATCGCTTATTTACAAACTCCTGTGGGAATTGCAGAGTTTCAAGGCGATGAAGAAGGACTTGCTTCCATATCCATTTTGGATGAAAATAAACCGATTGGGATAATTCCAGCCGTTCTGGAAGACGCCGTCTATCAACTCCAGGAATATTTTGAAGGTTCCCGCCGGCAATTCGACCTCAAACTGAACCCTTCGGGCACCGATTTTCAAAAAAAAGTGTGGGAGGCCCTACTTGAAATTCCTTTTGGAAAAACCGTTTCTTATTTGGACCTTTCCAAAAAGTTGGGAGACGTAAAAGCCATTCGTGCAGTAGCCTCGGCCAATGGCAAAAATCCACTTTGGATCGTGGTGCCCTGTCACCGCGTCATCGGAACCAACGGAGACCTCACTGGCTATGCAGGTGGACTGCATAGAAAAAAATGGTTGTTGGAACACGAGAGCCCTGCCAAGCAGACAGCTCTTTTTTAAATTTTTACCATGCTTTACAAACTTAACCTGGACCATATCCTCTTCTTGGATATTGAGACCGTACCTCAAAGCCGGCTTTTCACCGACCTTGATGAGACTTCACAAGTGCTCTGGGAACAAAAAACACAGTACCAACGAAAAGAGGAGATCAGTGCGGAGGATTTTTATGAACGTGCCGGCATTTGGGCCGAATTTGGCAAGATCTTATGTATTTCCGTCGGGTATTTTACCTTCAAAGGGGATTCCAGGAGCTTTAGGGTCACTTCCTTTCACGGGGAGGAGATCCAGATCTTAAAACAGTTCAAACAGCTTTTGAAGGACCATTTCAGTCAGACCAAGCACCTACTATGTGCCCACAATGGCAAGGAATTCGATTTTCCGTACATTGCCCGTAGAATGGTCATCAATGGCATCAACCTGCCCTACAAATTGGACCTTTTTGGGAAAAAACCATGGGAAGTCCCTCATCTGGATACGCTGGAGCTATGGAAATTTGGGGACTACAAGCACTATACCTCGTTGAAACTATTGGCCCATGTGCTGGGCATCCCTTCCCCCAAAGAGGATATGGACGGAAGCATGGTGAAAGATGTGTTCTACGAGGAAAATGGCCTGGACCGAATCATCACTTATTGCGAATTGGATGTGGTGACTACGGCCCAGATATTTCTGCGCATGCGGAATGAGGAACTGTTATCTGATGAGGAAATTGTTAAAATTATCCCCTGAAAAGAGATAGTTTGAATGGAGCTCGACTGCCAAACTCTTTATTAATTAGCTAATTTTAAGGTTTACTGTGTATTAGAGTTGTAGAACAGTTCAAAGCAAAAGGTAATAAACATTGGAAATTCAACAGCATTTATTCCTCTTTTCCGCGTTAATCGGGTTTTTGATTGCCCTCGCCTTGTTGTCAAGGATTTTTACATCGAAAAAAGGTGATTTCTTCATCGGAATTGTGGTATTGATACTTGCAATTGAACTACTTTTTTCATGGGGTGCCCAATCAGGAATCAATAATAGTCCCAATATATTTCCGTATTGGATGCTATTGAACTATCTGCTTATTCCACCCAGTATTTGGTTATTTATCAAATACCAAACCGATGATAATTTCAAATTTCAAACCTGGCATTTATGGCTTTTTCTGCCTGCTTTGATTGCTTATGCCTTGGATATTTGGTCTAAGGCAGCTTCCATTTCTTTGATCAATTACCCCATATGGGTTTGGTTTTCAGAATACGTGCCACTCAT
Source organism: Flagellimonas amoyensis (assembly GCF_003058265.1). Classification (GTDB taxonomy): domain Bacteria; phylum Bacteroidota; class Bacteroidia; order Flavobacteriales; family Flavobacteriaceae; genus Flagellimonas; species Flagellimonas amoyensis. Next base: position 196,780 of record NZ_QBUK01000010.1, on the reverse strand, counting down.
TGGATCGATATGGGTACTTGGCCAGTTTTGGGTCGCATATTATGCGTTGCATCTGGGAAAAGATTTCACGTCACAAAAAAACAGCATACTGCCCCAATTTCGATTTCTAATGCTAATGTCAAGTCTTTCCTTCGTTTGCCTTACATGGCTACTATTTGAATTTATAGGGTTCAAGCATTATGAAATAATTGAATACACTTGTATTATACTTTTTCTTGGTTTGGCCTTTTTAAATTTTCTTGAAAATCAAACCTTCCCCCCATTGGCACTGGAAGACAGAAACCGTGAGTTTCCAAATTATGATGACCAACATAATTTAGTTCTGTTGGAAAAGACCATGCAGGAACATAAACCCTATCTAAATCCCAATATCCCCTTGAAACAATTGGCACTTGAACTGAATCTTCCTGCCCGATATGTTTCTTTCCTCATCAATCAATACCACCATAAAAATTACAAAGAGTTCATCAACACCTACCGGATTGATGCATTTCTGGAAAAAGTAAAGTCTGGAGAAAACAAAACAAAGACCCTTTTGGGCCTGGCCTTGGAATGTGGATTCAGTTCAAAGTCAACTTTCAACCAAGTCTTTAAAAATCATATGGGCAAATCCCCTTCGGAATACATCACCTGATCTGATTTTTACCCAAATGTGTCCAAAAACACGTTTTCACACTTCCCAAAACACGTTATAGGTCGATTACCTCTATTGAATAGTATTTCTTTGACCAAAAACTAATGATGAAGTATCTAATTTCCATTTATGCATTCCTAATCGTTCTTGTAAGTCAAGCACAAGAAGACAATCTGAACATTCATTTCCACAAAAACATTGAATTCCTCGGGTATATTATTGAACTTGGGGACCCATCGGATAACGATCCCAATCATCCAATTTCAAAACTCATCCATCAATATCCGGAAAATAGAACTAAAAAGTCACTAGAAGAGATTTTCGGCATGGGAGCCGATATCGATTATGGTGTTTTCATTTCATTGATGTACAATTTACCCGAATTCCCACTTGCCCCAAACTATCTATTACCCGAAGAACAAGCAACTGAATTGGGTTTTGAAACCGAAGAGGAATTGACCTTTATTCAAACACTGGTCCAAAAAGTCGATGCATTTTATTCGGAATCCCATTTTGAAACGATTTGGGCCAATTTGAAACCCTACTGTGACTCTACTTTGATTCAAATACACGAATTCAATGAAATTCCATCAATTATAAAGGAAATAGAATCCTTTTACGAATCCTCTTTTACTCAATATGATATTGTACCAAGTCTAACCATTTGGTCAAGTCCTGGTTGGGGAGGAGCGAATGCGAATGGAAGCACTGCAAGGTTTATTCTTGGGCCCATAGAAAAGGATTATATTTTTAAAAAGGAAGGCTTTCAAAGCCTTGCCATCCATGAATTCGGGCATGCATTTGCGAACCAGATAGTACTTCAACATGATGCCGAACTTAAAAAAACAGAAGCGTTGTTTCTTCCTATTAAGGCGGATATGGCTCCTCAAGGTTACTCCAACTGGAAAACTTGTGTCATAGAACACTTTGTCAGGGCCGGGGAAGTCATAATCTTGGAACAATTGAAGAATCCAAACAGAAGCGAAGCACTGTTGCACGAATACAGAGATAATCGAAAATTTATATATCTCGACTCCATAGTCCAAAAGCTTAAGGAATATAGGATATCCAATAAGGTTGACTACAAAAAATCGGTAAAGTCTATTTTACTGGACCTTCACGATTCATATTTGAATCCCTAATCATAACCGACGATGAGATCAAAAAAGTATGACGGGATCATCGTCATGCTGAACTCGTTTCAGCATCTCACATATTGCACAATTTTAAGGCTTAGGAGGCCCTGAAATAAATTCAGGGTGACGGAAGGAAGCGAAAAATCTAAAAAAGAATGATCGGAAGGAAGATCAACTTCAGGAACTTTTCCAACTTTCGGGTTTCCCCATTAAAATGGGGATTGATTTGAAAGGATTCCATAGCAATCAGTTTTTGTAGAATTTGGTGCTCTTGATTCCAGAGTAATCCTGCACTACTAGCACATACAGCCCGGTAGACAGGGAGGACACATTGATGGAACCCTGCGTCTTGCCATTTTTTATGGTGTTTCCGGACGTGGTGACAATGGTGTATTGCGCATCTGGGGAAAGTTCTGCCTCCACGGTCAAATAGTCCACAGCAGGATTGGGGAAAACGGAAATGTTCAGCTCTTGGGGGTAGCTCAATGGCACCAACTCCATCATCTGAGTCCCTTCTCCCTGAAATTCAAAGGTGATGGTCTCCGAAAATTCGGAAACGGCGTTCTCGGCACAAATGGAGCGGACACGGGCCTCATAGACCTTGCCATTTTCCAATCCATTCAGTTCAATCTGGTTCTCCCACACCAACTCGGTCATCCAAGAATCTTCATCCAAACTTTTATACTGCAGTTCGAAGAGGGTCTCTTCTGCTTCCTCCCAAGAAAGGGTTGCTCCTTCATCGGTGGATGACGCCAATGCGAAATCTGTGGGCTGCTCTATGGAACATTTGGAAATTTGGGCCCCGGAAACGATAAGTGAAAAATCCTGAAATCCGTTCTTAAGCCCCCCTTTATGGGTAATGGTGATGGTATATATGCCTGAAGCATTGCCAATCTCGACCCTTTCGTAGGGGTCAACTTTGTTGTCCCCTTTGGTGGCGGCGTCGTTCGCTTTGGCGGGATTTAATTTCCAGGGCAAATACGTTTCGCTGTTTTTGGTGATCCTGATATCGAGATCGTTTGTCAAGGCAGCTATAGTACTGTTCAAGTCGCCCTTGTTCACATATTCGCTTTCGGGGTCTGTCCAAGAAATGGAAGCCATCAAGGGCTCGTTCCCGTTTGCCGATACGGTGATGGAAAAGCTTTCGCCATCGGCCAAGGTCTCCTCGTTCACCAATGTGGTGTATTCTTTGTTCTGTAGTACCTCAGCGGCCGTTTTTGCATTGATGACACCCCAACCCATTTTGTAATCGGGTCCTTTGGCATCCACATCATCTGCCGTATGGAGTGCAAGACCCTTCAGCGTGGCCGCTTTCATATAAGTGCCAAAAAGTTCTTCGTGGTATTGTTGCAAAAGCAAAAGGGATCCAGTGACACCAGGAGCGGCCATGGATGTACCCGAAGATACTTGATAGCTGCTGTTCGTGGACGAACTTGTGGAAAGGATATTGGACCCATCCCCGGCAAGATCCGGCTTCACCCGACCGTCATCCACTGGTCCAAAACTACTGTATCCTGCCACGGTGGCCTTGACCAATTCTCCTTTGCTGCCAATTTCTGTATTGGCCCCGGCAATCGTTAACCCATTTTTGGTGGTCGTGAATCCTAGCAACAGATCAAAACCATCTGCTGTCTTCCCAAAATTTGGACTTGCATTGTCGTTGGAGTTTTGGGCATTACCAGCAGCCGTTACCATAAGGTAATAGGGGGCATTGTACATGATCTTGTCCCAATCTTGCGTCACCTTGATGTAGGCGCCAAAGTACCAATCAGGGACACTTTTGGAAAGTATGCCATAGGAATGGTTGCTCAACAGCAATCCATTCACGGCCGCTTCCGCGACCTCAATTTTGTCCTTGGTCCAATCGTGGGTCATGGCATTGGCACCATAGGCAACTCCCTTGGCATTGGGCTCCACGCCGGAGGATATGAGGTTGCCCGTCACCAATGTCGCATGTAGGCTTATTTCACTGGACCCATCGGCATTGTTTGCCCTGGCATCGAACTCTTGGTGCGTGGTCAGTGCCACACCGGAATCCCAAACCCCTACTTCCATTCCGCCACCGTTCAATCCAAGGTTCAAAAGACCTTCATTGTACAGGGTGTGTGCTCGGGAAGTTTGCGAAGCTGGGTCGTTCAGGGTCGTGTAAAAAAGAGGAGTGCCATCGGTTCCGATGTCCCTCAACTCGATTTGGGAACCATCGTTTGCTTTTTCGGTCTGTCTGTATGCCTTTGAAGCAATCAGTTGACCGATCATCGTTTTCTTTGATTGATGTTCAGCTTCCCATTCAGCTATGATGGAAGTGATATTTTGTTGCTTATATGTAGCACGAATTTGGTCTTTGGCCTTTTGGGATTGACCAAAAGAGGAGAGAATGCCCAAAAATGAAACCAAAAAGAGTGAGATTACTCTTATAGTTTTAGTGGGTGTTCCGTAGCACATAGTTAAGTTTAGGTAAGGTTTGGACTACGAATGTATTGACATTTATCAACATTATCGACAAAGCACCATTTTTTTCGATGAAATGTCCTACACTTTTCTTAAAGCTGTGGTGAAAATCGGATTTTTTGATGTGTATTACTTTTCCTTCATTTGTCGTGGGCCTCTTCTAAAACCACATAAACGGGAAAATGATCGCTATACCCTCCCAAATACGTCTCCCCGGCAAAGGTCCTGAACGGATTTCCCTTATACTTTCCCTTCCATTCTTTCAGAAATCTTGGGGAGAAAATTGCTGCTTTGACAAAGCTGTGATTGTTGGGTAGATGATCCAAGAAGGTATGGGAAAGAAGGATCTGATCAAAAAGGCTCCATGTCCTTTTATAATTGGCACTGCCTGATGCCGGTGAGAGCAGTTTTTTCATAGGGTTGATGAATCGTCCGGTATCCATCAATGTCTGGATGCTCTCGGCATTGGGATCGTCATTGAAATCCCCCATGATGATACAGTTGGGGGCGTCCCCTTCGAGGGAATCCACTTTGGCAAGAATGGTCTCCGCTGCCTTCACCCTCTTATAGCTCGTGATCTCCGCCCCTTCCCTACGCGATGGCCAATGGTTCACGAACACATGCACTTCTTCTTGGTTCAGCTTTCCATGCACATAGAGAATGTCGCGGGTAAAATCCCGTACTCCGTTCACATTGTCCACCAATAACGGGAGCGTCTCCGCATTCAAAACCTTAAAATGTTTCTGCTGATAGATCAAGGCCGTGTCAATGCCACGTTCATCGGGCGAGTCAAAATGGACAAAGTCATACGGAATTCCTTTGAGTTCCTTTTGCTCCAAAACGGACTTGATCACAGCATTGTTCTCCACTTCCGCAATGCCGATCAGCACGGGAGGCCTGCTACTTTCCTCTTTTCCTATTTCCGATAGGGCCCTTGCAATTTTACGGGCCTTGTTCCGAAACTTGGATTCGTTCCACTTCCGAAAACCCTCTGGCGTAAAATCATCATCAAGACTGTGCGGATCATCCTTGGTGTCGAAAAAATTCTCAAGATTGTAAAATGCGATGGTAAACTTGTTCTCTGGACTATACAATTTGAAGTATTCTTTTTTGGGATTGGATCAATATTAGCCCAAAGTACAAAAATCAGCTTCCAAAACATTGTGTAGATTTGCACTTTAATCCCATTTGATGCTAGAAAAGAAGTCGATAGATTATGAGAAGGCCGTGCTGGTAGGTGTGATCAACCAAGCACAGGATGAATCCAAGGTAACGGAATATCTGGACGAGCTCGAATTTTTGACCTATACGGCCGGAGGCGAGGTCGAAAAAAGGTTTGTGCAACGCGTGGAAGTGCCCAACCCCAAGACCTATATCGGTGCCGGAAAAATGGAAGAGGTGGAGCGCTATGTCAATGAAAATGAAATAGGTGCCGTCATCTTCGATGACGAACTCACGCCTGCACAACAGAAAAACATTGAAAAGATACTCCGGTGCAAGATCTTGGACCGGACGGGGCTCATCCTCGATATATTTGCCCAAAGGGCACAGACCAGTTATGCCCGAACGCAGGTGGAACTGGCCCAATACGAATACCTTTTGCCTCGGTTGACAGGTCTTTGGACCCACTTGGAAAGACAGCGTGGGGGTATCGGGATGCGTGGTCCGGGTGAAACGGAAATCGAGACGGATAGACGGATCGTGCGGGACCGCATTGCCCTGCTCAAAAAGAAACTGGCCAAGATAGACCGCCAAATGGAAACCCAAAGGGGCAACCGAGGGGCCTTGGTGCGTGTGGCACTGGTGGGCTATACCAATGTGGGCAAATCCACCTTGATGAACGTCATCAGCAAGAGCGATGTATTCGCGGAGAACAAGCTTTTCGCCACACTGGACACTACAGTGCGCAAAGTGGTCATTGGCAACCTTCCCTTTTTGTTGAGCGATACCGTAGGTTTTATCCGAAAACTGCCCACTCAGTTGGTGGAAAGTTTCAAAAGTACCTTGGACGAGGTACGGGAGGCCGACCTGTTGTTGCACGTGGTGGATATCTCGCACCCCAATTTTGAGGAACACATTGACTCGGTGAACCAAATTTTGGGTGAAATAGACAGTATGGACAAGGAGACCATTATGGTCTTCAACAAAATAGACCAGTACACCGCCGAGACCATTGATGAGGACGACTTGGTAACGGAACGGACTTCGGCCCACTTCACCCTGGAGGAATGGAAGAACACCTGGTTCAACAAAATTGGGGACCGGGCCCTTTTTATTTCGGCACTGAACAAGGAAAATCTGGACGAGTTCAGGAAGCGGGTATATGATGAAGTCAGGGAAATCCACGTGACCCGTTTTCCCTACAACAACTTCCTCTATCCCGAACAACTGGACGAATACTAAAACCGTTCGGGACAAAGTGTCTCCCTTTTCCGGTCAAATGTTCCCCTAGCGCCTTTCCACCACAGTTTTTGGACAGTTCACAACAAAAATTTAGGGGTTAGCCATGTGCGGACTACTTTCACATTGTTTTTAAGTCATTTAGTGTCGAACCTTGATCTATATGATCTTAACCTACTTAGACCATGGTCTTAAAAACTTGAAAAATCATATTTCACCCCACAAAAAAGCCCTCTAAAAGAGGGCTTTTTAGTACCTGTAATTAGGCTTAGAACTTATAGCTCAAGCCCAAGGTCCAATACGTTTGCAGTTCATTATCAATTGTATCGAACGTGGCGGCCGGGTCAGGGGTCGGGGCATTGTTCACGATATAGTTGAGGGTTTCTTGCTTGTTGCTCCTCAATCCAAAATCAAATCCTACCCCGATCATCTTCCAAAGGGAATAACTGAAGGAATTGGTCCATGTCCAGTTGCTCAGATCACTGCTCTTATAGCTCTGGAACATGGAAAGGTTGCTCTTGAAGCTCACGGCGCCCAATTGCTTGGTATAATCGGCCACGATCTTGGCACCCATGGACGATTCGAAGATGTTGTCCTCGCTGCTGAACACAAAGTTGTAGTTGAGGGGATGGATCACCACGACAAGGTCGGATATGGGCGTCCAAGTGGCACCGACACCAAAATCCAGATAACCGGGATCGTTAAAATTGCTCAAAATGGTGGTGCGGTATTCTGCTAAAGCCGAAATGGCAAATTTCTCGCTCAGTTTCCTTCCGTAAAGGGATGAAATGTTGAAGACATCCGTGGCCTGTCTGAAGCTATCATCATCGGTCGGGTCGTCCTTATCGTCCAATTTTACCCAAGTGAGGTTCACATTGGCTGCATTTCTCCAAAAAAACTTTTCTTCCTGAAGGTTGGCAAAGGCATTTACCGTAAAGCCGATGTTCCCCGATGAGTTGTTGGGAATGCCTTGGGCAAACCAGTTGTTGAACTGGGAAAGGCTTCCTCCGATGGTACCAAAGGCACCTATTTTCCATCCGGGCAGGGCATCCAATTGTTTTTGCAGTGCGTTCACACGGGACTGGATGGCGGCAATGGAATCTTTTTTGGGGGCGATTTGGGCTTTCAGTTCTTCTTCGGTCTGCGCAAAGGTCAATGCCAAGACAAAGAAGGCCATAGCGGTCAAAAGCGATTTTTTCATAGTATGGAGTTTTCTGTTTAGACCGCAAAAGTAAGAAAAGTCACCTTAGGGACATAGCTACTTCCGCTTATAGAGCGGCACGGAGGAACAGGCCTCGCCATACATCACACTTTTGGCCACCTGTTGAATTTTGGTCATAGCCATGATATAGGCATTCGCAGGAACGGGTTTGTGGGAGCATCCTTTTATGATGACGGGCTTATCCACAAAATCCGAAACATCCAGATTCTCCAAAATGGTCTGGTAGAGTGCAGTTTCCAAATCTTCTGGACTACCAACCACCACTTTTTTGGCAAAGGGCGCCAATTTGGAGGAAACCAACATAAAAGCCCATCCGGGAACAATGGCATCGGTGGAGCAATGCAACGCAACATAAGCGTCTTGATAGAGGGTCCAATCGTGGGCCTCCACATGGTCCCTGAATTCCTTTTCCCGCAATATGATGCCCTCGTACAGCCAGTCCTTGATGTCCAGGGTCTTTCTTTCCCCTTTTGGATAATAATCCTCCAGGTCAAAAGTGACCAATTTACTCTGGGCTACCCTATTTATGATTTCTTCTTCCATCTTTTTCATTCCCGCGAAGGCGGGAATCTCCTTTAGCTTATTTAAATACGCCGTGCTCCTTCCCCAAAGTGAGGACAACTATCATAACACCCCTGAAGTCCCCTCAAGGGGACAATTACAGAAGTCCGAGTTCCAATTTGGCCTCTTCGCTCATCAATTCCTGCGTCCATGGGGGATCAAAAGTGATTTCCACTTCCACATCCTTGAGCTCATCTATGGACTTGACCTTCTCTTCTACCTCAACCGGTAAACTTTCGGCCACAGGGCAGTTCGGCGAGGTGAGTGTCATCAAGATCTTGACATCGTATTCCTCGTTTACGAAGACATCGTAGATCAACCCCAGTTCATAGATGTCCACTGGAATCTCAGGGTCATAAATGGTCTTCAGGACCCTTACTATTTTTTCGCCCAAGTCTTGGGTATCTATATTGGTTTCTTCGCTCATCTTGTCTAATTTATCTGTGTTTGATAGGCCACCGCATACAGTTTCATCTGCTTGATCATGCTGACCAGACCGTTGGCCCTTGTGGGGGACAAATGTTCCTTCAACCCGATTTCATCTATAAATGCTGTATCGGCATCTATGATGTCCTGTGGCTTTTGGTTGCTGAACGCCCGGATCAGTATGGCAATGATGCCCTTGGTGATGATGGCATCACTGTCTGCGGTAAATACCAGTTTGTCACCGTCCAGCTCAGCATGGACCCACACCTTGCTCTGGCACCCCTTAATGAGGTTGTCGTCGGTTTTATATTGTCCATCTATCAAGGGAAGGGATTTGCCCAGTTCTATCATGTATTCGTACCGTTGCATCCAGTCATCAAACATGGAAAACTCGTCGACTATCTCTTCCTGTATCTCTTGTATGGTCATGTATCCGTTTTGTTCAAAAGTACAACTCGGCGGTTTGTCCGTCAAGTCTTTATCATAAAGATAACTTCACGATCAGAGAAGCATCCTCTGGGCCCGTTTTACCCCTTCCACCAGCTTGTCCACTTCTTCTTGGGTATTGTAAAAGCTGAAGCTGGCACGTACCGTTCCCGGAATCTTATAAAAATCCATGATGGGCTGTGCACAATGGTGGCCCGTCCTGACCGCTATTCCCAGTTTGTCGAGAATGGTGCCGATATCATACGGATGGATACCTTCAATATTGAAGGAAATCACCGAAGTCTTGTGTTTTGCTGTCCCGTAGATCCGCAATCCTTCTATGGTGAGCAATTGCTGTGTGGCATATTGCATCAGTTCATCCTCGTATTGGGCAATGGCACCAAAACCGATGTTTTCCATATAGTCCAAAGCCGCACCAAAAGCGATACCACCACAAATGTTGGGTGTTCCGGCTTCAAATTTATGGGGCAGATCGGCATAGGTGGTCTTTTCAAAAGAGACTTCTGCGATCATTTCCCCTCCGCCTTGGTAAGGCGGCAATTTATTCAGCCATTCTTCCTTTCCATAGAGCATTCCCACTCCTGTCGGTCCACACATTTTATGCGCCGATACGGTATAGAAATCCACGTCAAGGGCCTGCAAGTCGGGTTTGATGTGTGCCGCAGCCTGTGCCCCATCTATCAAAACGGCTGCACCCACTTTGTGGGCCGCATCTATGATCTCTTCAATAGGATTGATGGTCCCCAGGGCATTGGACACATGGTTGCAGAACACCAATTTGGTCTTGTTGGACAATAGGACATGGTATTCCTCCATGATCAATTCCCCTTCCTGATTCATGGGGATGACTTTGAGAACTGCACCGGTACGCTCACAGAGCATTTGCCAAGGCACAATATTGGAATGGTGCTCCATGGCAGACACCACTATCTCATCCCCTTTCTTTAGAAAGGAAGTAAAACCAGTGGCCACCAGATTGATCCCGTGCGTGGTCCCTGAGGTAAGGATCACCTCGTGGATCTTGCCAATATTGAAATGCTTCTGGATCTTTTGGCGGGCCAACTCGTAGGCATCCGTTGCCTCCTGGGAAAGCGTATGCACCCCACGGTGGATGTTGGCATTATAGCGATGATAGTAGTCCACGATCACATCAATCACCTGTTGTGGGGTCTGCGAAGTGGCTGCATTGTCCAAATACACCAAAGGCTGTCCGTTCACCTCACGGTTGAGGATGGGAAAGTCCTTGCGGATGGTCTGTATGTCCAAAGCGGTCTGCAACATCGTATGCCTTTGTTTTTAGTTCTTTACAGGTCAAATCCGACCCGTACGCCCAGTTTGTTGGCAATGATCTTGTTCACCCTTGCCTTGAGTTCGGGAATGCGTACACTCTCCAGCACATTGTTGGCAAAAGCGTACATCAACAAAGCCGTGGCCTCCTTTTTCGGGATGCCCCTTGACCTAAGGTAGAACAGGGCTTCGTCGTCCAATTGACCGATGGTGCACCCGTGGGAACATTTTACATCGTCCGCAAAGATCTCCAATTGGGGCTTTGAGTTGATGGTCGCCTTATCGCTCAGCAAAATATTGTTGTTCTGCTGGAAGGCATCCGTTTTTTGGGCAATTTTGTCCACAATGATCTTCCCGTTGAACACGCCTGTGGAGCGGTCACCAAAAATTCCTTTATAATCCTGATGGCTCTCACAGTTGGGCTGCCTGTGGTGCACCAAGGTATGATGGTCCACGTGCTGCTTGTCGCCCAAAATGGTCACGCCTTTCAAGGTAGAATCGATACGTTCGCCGTTTTGAAAGAAGTTCAGGTTGTTGCGGATCAGCTTTCCTCCGAAAGAGAACGTATGCACCCGAACCACACTGCTGTCCTTTTGGGAAATATAGGTGTTGTCCACCAACGAAGCTGTTGCGGCATCGTTCTGAACCTTGTAGTAGTCCACAATGGCATCCTTGCCCGCGAAAATCTCGGTCACGGAATTGGTGAACACCTCATTGTCCGTCAAACTTTGGTGGCGCTCTATGATCTGTACCTCTGCATTGTCCTCTGCCACGATCAGGTTCCGTGGTTGGAGCATCAAAGCAGCTTCATTGCCCGTGGCCAAATGCAATATCTGGATGGGCTTTTTGGGCATTTTGTTCTTTGGGATATAGATGTAGGCCCCTTCCTTACTGAAGGCCGTGTTCAACGAAGTCAACGACTCATCCTGCGATGCCGCCTTGTTAAAATAGACCTCGATCACTTGACGGAACATGGGCTTACTGAACGCGGAACTCATCAAACAGACGTCTACCCCATCATGTGTGGTTTCCGACAGATAGGAGCTGTATACCCCATCCACAAACACAATTTTGTAGGTATCGATCTCGTGAAGGAAATATTTCTTAACATCCTTATATTCCAAATTGGTCTCTTCCTTTGGAAAGATGCTGAAATCGATTTTTTGAAGGCTATTGAGCGATGTATATTTCCAAGCTTCCTCCTTTTTGGACGGAAACCCTTTGGCCTCAAAGTTCTTGATGGCCTCCGAACGGACTTCGTGTACCGGATGATCTAGATCCACACTGTCCTCAAAAGCCAAAAAAGACGATACTAATTTTTCTTTCAAATCCATGCTTTCCATTCTTAAACGGCCGCTTCTTGTTTCAACCAGTCATATCCTTTTTCTTCCAACTCAAGGGCGAGTTCCTTAGTGCCGGATTTCACAATTTTTCCATTGTACAATACGTGCACAAAATCAGGAACAATATAATCCAACAATCGCTGGTAGTGGGTGATCACGATGATGGCATTGTCCTTGCTGCGCAGTTTGTTCACCCCGTTGGCCACGATGCGTAGGGCATCAATATCCAATCCTGAATCGGTCTCGTCCAAAATGGCCAATTTAGGTTCCAACATGGCCATTTGGAAGATTTCGTTCCGTTTCTTCTCCCCTCCAGAGAACCCTTCGTTCAGGGAACGGGACAAGAATTTACGGTCGATTTCCAAGAGTTCGGACTTTTCACGGATCTTTTTCAACATCTCATTGGCAGGCATCTCCTCCAATCCCTGTGCCTTTCTGGATTCGTTGATGGCGGTCTTCATAAAGTTGGTCACCGAGACCCCGGGGATTTCAACCGGGTATTGAAATGACAGAAAAACGCCTTTGTGGGCCCTTTCTTCCGGAGAAAGTTCTTCCAAGTCCTCCCCATCCAAAAGGATGGTGCCTTCGCCTACTTCAAATTCTTCCTGGCCCGCGATCACTTCGGCCAAGGTGCTTTTTCCTGATCCATTGGGACCCATAATGGCATGTACCTCTCCTGCATTTACCTTTAGGTCTATTCCCTTAAGGATTTCCTTATCTTCTACGCTTGCGTGTAAATTCTTGATCTCTAACATCTTGTATAATTGTATCCTGTCTTATTATTTGTGATTTCAACTTCGCTCAATCACCAAATCACATTGGGTAGTTGAGCATGGCCGAAGCTATCCTACCGAACCTTCCAAACTGATTTCCAATAGCTTTTGGGCCTCCACGGCAAATTCCATGGGCAATTTGTTCAAGACTTCCTTACTGAAACCGTTTACGATGAGCGCAATGGCCTTTTCGGTATCGATACCCCGCTGGTTACAGTAGAAAATCTGGTCTTCGCCAATTTTACTTGTGGTGGCTTCGTGCTCTATCTGGGCCGATTTGTTCTTCACCTCAATGTAGGGGAAGGTATGGGCCCCACAACGATTGCCCATCAATAGGGAATCGCACTGGGAAAAGTTTCTTGCATTCTCGGCACGACTGCTCACTTGAACCAATCCACGATAACTGTTTTGCGACTGGCCTGCGGAAATTCCTTTGGAAATGATGGTACTCTTGGTATTCTTACCCAAGTGGATCATCTTGGTCCCGGTATCGGCTTGCTGGAAATTGTTGGTCACGGCAATGGAATAGAATTCGCCGATGGAATTGTCCCCCTTCAAAACGCAAGATGGGTATTTCCAGGTTACAGCGGAACCGGTCTCTACCTGTGTCCATGAAATCTTGGCGTTCTTTTCGCAAAGTCCGCGCTTGGTCACGAAATTGAAAACGCCTCCTTTTCCTTCTTTATCCCCTGGGAACCAGTTCTGTACGGTAGAGTATTTGATTTCGGCATTGTCCAATGCAATCAGTTCCACTACAGCGGCATGCAATTGGTTTTCGTCACGTGACGGTGCGGTACATCCTTCCAAATAACTTACATAACTGCCCTCATCGGCAACCACCAAAGTTCTCTCGAATTGGCCTGTTCCGGCTTGGTTGATCCGGAAATAGGTGGAAAGCTCCATGGGGCATCTGACCCCTTTGGGAATGTAGCAGAAAGAACCATCAGAAAAAACGGCCGAGTTCAAGGCTGCATAAAAGTTGTCCTTTTTGGGGACAACGGTTCCGATGTATTTCTTCACCAACTCCGGGTGTTCTTTAATGGCTTCGGAAATGGAACAAAATATGATGCCTTTTTCGGCCAAGGTCTTTTTAAAGGTGGTGGCCACGGAAACGGAATCCATCACGATGTCCACCGCAACACCTGCCAATTTCTTTTGCTCGTCAATGGAAATACCCAACTTTTTGAAGGTGTCCAACAATTCAGGGTCTACCTCGTCCAAACTATCGTATTTTGGCTTCTTGTTGGGCGCCGAGTAATAAGAAATACCTTGAAAATCAGGTTTTTTATAGGTCACGTTCGCCCACTCGGGCTCCTCCATTTCCTGCCAAGCACGAAAAGCTTCCAATCGCCACTCCGTCATCCAATCGGGCTCTTCCTTCTTTTTGGAAATGGCAATAACAATCTCCTCGTTCAACCCTTTGGGCAGGGTATCCGATTCAATATCCGTATAGAAACCGTACTCGTACTCTTTGGTCTCCAGTTCTTTTTTTAATTCTTCCTCTGTATAAGCCATATCTTATAAGTTAGCCAATTGAAGGCTTTATGTCAAAAATTACAATGAAAAACTTTCACCGCACCCACAAGTGCGCTGTGCATTAGGGTTATTGAAGACAAACCCCTTTCCGTTCAATCCTCCGGAATATTCCAGTGTGGTGCCCACCAAGTACAAAAAGCTCTTTTTGTCCACGATGATCCGCACGGCATTATCTTCAAAAATCTTATCTGTGTCTTCTACGGACTTATCAAACTTAAGTTCGTAAGACAATCCGCTGCAGCCACCACTCTTCACGCCCACACGGACATAATCGGTAGTTGCATCAAAGCCTTCCTCGGCCATGAGCGACACCACTTTCAGCTTTGCTGTTTCCGATACTTTAATCATCTTACTTGAATTTAATCTAAATAGCCTACAAATATACTATTTAAGTAGGGTTTTACCATACATACTAACATTATAATAACGAATGATTCCATAGGGGTTTTCTATGCAGGGCGCCCTATCGTTCGCGCAGGGTCGGCTACATGGGTTTTTCACCTTTCTCCGTGTCGTCTTGCCAAGTTCCACCGATCCTGTTTACTTTTGCAAAATGCTAGAAGACAAGAATCCACAACGTACCTCATTGGAAGAGCTCGGCGAGTTTGGGCTCATTGACCATTTGACCCAAAATTTTGAACTGAAACAGCCATCGTCCCTCGTTGGCATTGGTGACGACGCCGCGGTAATGGACTTCAAGGACAAAAAAGTGATCGTTTCCACCGATATGCTGGTGGAAGGGGTACATTTTGACCTCAGCTATGTGCCCCTCAAGCATTTAGGATACAAGTCGGTGATGGTGAACCTTTCCGATATCTGCGCCATGAATGCCCAGCCGACCCAAGTGACGGTTTCCATTGCCGTTTCCAATAGATTCCCCCTTGAGGCCCTGGAAGAGTTCTACGAAGGAGTGGCCCTGGCCTGCAAACTGTACCATGTGGACTTGGTTGGGGGTGACACCACATCGTCCAACAAAGGGATGATCATCAGTGTTACGGCCATGGGAGCGGCAAATGAAGATGAGATCGTTTACCGAAAAGGAAGCAAACCAAACGATCTTTTGGTGGTCACCGGCGATCTGGGTGGCGCCTATCTGGGGCTTCAGGTGTTGGAACGTGAAAAGGAAGTCTTCAAGGTGAACCCCAACAGCCAACCGGACCTGGAAGCCTATTCCTATCTTGTGGAACGACAGTTGAAACCAGAGGCACGTAAGGACATGGTGGCGCTTTTGAAAAAACTGGAGGTAAAGCCCACTTCCATGATCGATATCAGTGACGGGCTTTCCTCTGAAATCCTCCACCTCTGTAAGCATGGGGATGTGGGTTGCAATCTTTTTGAGGACAAGATTCCCTTGGACCCATCGGCCATTGCCACTTGTGAGGAATTCAAAATGGACAGTACCATGGTCGCATTGGGCGGCGGGGAAGACTATGAGCTCCTCTTCACCATTGACCAGGCCGATTTTCCCAAGATCAAGGGAAATCCGAACCTAACGGTGATCGGGCATATGACGGAGAAAAGTGAAGGGATACATCTGATTACCCGGGCGGAGACCAAAATTCCCATCACGGCACAAGGATGGAACTCGTTCAACGAAACAAAATAAAAAACCCCGAAAATCAAGAATTTCCAACTCCATGGCTTTGGGGCACGCAACCAATAGCAGTAGGTACTCGTTTGAGTTTCCGGGATTAAGATTTGGGCTTTTTGTAAAAAAAGAAAGGGTTAGGCCACTTGGTGCACTACCCTACTTCTTCTTTTTCGGTACATATCTTCCAATGTACTGTTGATTTCTTGCATTTGGGGCGTCAAAGCGGATAGCTTTCCGCTGACATCCGTGGTTACCTCTTTGTGGCAATGGGTACATTTATACTCCTTGATGTGTTCCGTCACCTTTTTGGAAACCGTATAATGGTGTCCGAACAAGTTGCAGAAGAAAGAGGAAAATTTGTTGCCTTGGTGATGATGGTGGTGAGAAGTAGAAATTTTCATAGGCCGGTCGTTGTTTAAGTAAGCATGGATACGATTTGGGGAATCGAAAAATGCCGTAAATTGGTTAATAGTAGTTTTTTGTTATATCAGATTGTTTTGGTTGAACTTTCTATAGCAACGGATGTTGATAACTTTTTATTTTACGAACGAATGCACAAATCCTTTTTTTCGATGAAATGCACGCTATTCGACAAAAAGTCAGATAATTCCGCTGAATTACGTTTTCGAAATATACCACATTGAAAATAATTTATCAACACCCCATGAATAAAAAATCGTTAACGATTACCTCTTTTGCTCTTTTTTCCCTCTTTTTTGGCGCCGGGAATCTCATCCTACCCCCTCTTTTGGGTTTCAAGGCCGGAAATCTCTGGTTGTTGGTAGCCTTGGGGTTCTGTATTTCGGGTGTCGTGGTGCCTTTGTTGGGCATTTTTGCACATGCCAAATTGCAGGGTACCATGTTCGATTTTGCCAAAAAGGTATCTCCCCTTTTCAGTTTGGTGTATTGCTATGTGGTCTATTTCATTTGCATTGCCCTACCATCACCAAGAACAGCATCGGTAACGCATGAAATGGCCATTCAACCTTTTTGGGACACTCCTTACTTACTTACGAGCTTCATTTATTTCCTCTTGGTTTTTCTGTTTGTGATCAATCGATCTAAAGTATTGGACCTTTTGGGCAAACTGTTAACTCCAGGAATTCTTATCATTCTACTATTGATGATTGCCACGGCCCTGTTTACCATGGATTTTGAATTTGTTTCTTCTGAATTGAAATCCCCCTTCAGCCATGGGGTTTTGGAAGGGTATCAAACTTTTGATGCCATAGCTGCCATTGTTGTGGGTGCCGTAATCATCATTTCCATCAACCTGAAAGAAAAAGAAGCATCTTTCGAAGAGAAAAGGAAACTGATCCGAAAGGCCGGTTTTTGGGCCGGTATGGGGTTATTTTCAGTCTATGCAGGACTTATTCTTACCGGTGCCCTGTTCAGCGATCAATTTGAAGGGGACATCTCTCGCACATCACTTTTAAGTGAGTTGAGCATAAAGATCTTGGGAGGCACAGGCAGTATATTGTTGAGTATTCTGGTAAGCTTGGCTTGTTTCACAACAGCGGTGGGAATCATTACAGGCACCGCGGATTTCATCAAAGGCCGATTCAATAATTCCGACCTTGCCTATAAATTCACCGCATTGGTATCTTGCATTTTCGGTGTTTTGATGGGCCAGTTCAATGTTGACTATATCATTGCTGTGGCCATACCTTCGCTGATGTTCATTTACCCCATCACCATCATCCTGATCATATTGAATGTGCTTCCGGACAGATTTACCCCTCCGACCGTGTTCAAGACCGTGGTCTGGACCACCATTTTGTTCAGCATCCCTGATTTTTTGGGGAGTATTGGTCTGGGAGAAGCCATCACGCCTTACATTTCATGGATTCCTTTTAGCGCACATCAATTGGGATGGGTGTTGCCCGCACTTCTGGCCCTGGTCCTATCAAATGTTATCCAGCAAAAAACAAAAATCGCCTAGTAGAAAACGGAATCGAAGAAAGATTTCATTTCTGCGGCATAGGGCACCCCATATTTGGCAAAAGTGGCACGGGTCTGTGCGTCGGGCTTCCAATCAAAAAAAGCATGTCCGGCACCTTCCACCACCAGATATTCGACCGTTTGTCCGTTTTGCTTCAAAAGGTCCACGTAGGGCTGTACCAGTGCATCGTTGATCAAACCATCTTCCGAACCCCTTACAATAAAATGGGGAATGGCCCTATCCGCCACATTGGGCACATGTTGAAAAGGGGAAACGGCACCCAGATAGCCTTGGTCCTTCTGTTGGATGAAGTTGCTGAAATCCTTGGCGTCAAATGGTCCATAACTGGGTGCGGCCACTTTAATGGCATCCGTGATTTCATTTTTAACGGTCTCGACCGTTTTCCCTTGAGGCATGTAGGAGGGCATAAATTCGTAAATGCCATTTGTCCCCTCAAAACCTCTATCGCCTATCATCGGAGAAAGTATTGCCGCGGCTGCGGAAAGGTGCCCGCCTGCACTGTCGCCGGTAACGGCTATCTTGGTTGGGTCACCCCCATAGGCCTTCGCATGCTCTTGAATGTGGGCAATGCCCCCGAAAACATCCTCGATCAAATTGTGCATGTAGTTGGGCGATTCATCACCATCCAAATTGTTCACCCAGCGGTAATCCATGCTGAAGACCACATATTGGTCTCCCTTGGTGAGTTCCCTGGCCAACCCTCTCATGATGTCCTCATTGTTGGAAGACCACCCTCCGCCATGGATAATGACCACACACGGAAGGTCCTTTGCCCCTTTAGGGGCATACACATCATATTTCAATGGTTTTACGCCCGGTTGGGCATACACCACATCGTGGGTCACGTTCAAGTTTTCCACTAGGTTGTTCTCCACAAAAGTGGCTCCGATGGACATGTCCTTATCCACAACAATTTTCAAGGTCGGCACAAAAGTCTCCACACTGGTAGTTCCCCACATGCCTCCTTTAAAGGTATAATAGACCGCATCCAAGCTATAGCCTTCGGATGGTGTGGCAGTGACGGTCAGTTCGGTGCCCGAAGCCACCTTTCCATCTGCTGGAAGTTCCGGGGATACCGTATAGGATCCATTTTCCGGGGAGACCAAGGTCACCAAAAAGGTATCTTGGGTCTGTCGGGTTTTTGTTGAGGTTGATGCCATGGCATTGCCAAAAATAAAAAATGAAAATAGGGGCAATGTGCTCATCACCATCCATTTATGCGTTGAGTTGAAAATCGTGTTCATTGCAGTTTGTTTAGATTCAACTACAATATATCCATTAAAATGTTCCCTTGTTGATCTTGGAAGATTTTTTTACGCACAACAACAATGCTTGTCACTTTTGGCCTTTTCAAAACATTCCTTGCCCTCCTTAAACGCAAAATAGGCCAACCCCAGTGTTCCCAAACTATCGATATAAGGAACACGGAAAAATTCGTATATGCCGCTGCTGATCAACAGGATGATGGACATGTACACACAGACCAAGGTGCAATTGGCATCGGCCAAAATAGGGGCTGAATGGAGTTGGTTGCCCACTTTTCTTTTCCACCAAACCAAGATCCACATGATCAAAATGGAGATCAAAGAGATGACAACGCCCCAAAATGTGGTCAATGGCCGGTGTCCTATCCAGATATTGTAGAGGCTGGTTGCCACAAGCCCCATTACCAACAAGTAAAAAGCGGTGCCGGTGATGCGAAGTGCGGTACGTTCAAAATTATCCCGATTGCTCTCTGGATTTTTCCGGATGCGCAGGATCATGTGCGCAATGCCCAAGCCCGAAATCACCTCAATAAAACTATCGGTGCCGAAACCGAACAGGGCCAAACTTTCATCTTCAAACCCCAGATAGGTGGAAATGATGCCTTCGGCCACATTGTAAAAAATGGTGAACAGGGCCAACCCAAAAGCTGTTCTGTATAATTGTTGTTGTTTTTCCATGGGACAATGAATTTCGGGGATTTTGGAACAAAAATCAAATGTTTTCAACAGCGGGCCAATTCCGATTTCAATTTGACCAGTTCGCCCAACAGTCTGGTTTCCTGAACCTTTTCCGACAAATTCAAGGCCTGTGCCATTCGGACTATCTCAAAGTTCAGGGTGTCTATCTCGGTCTCTCTTTTTTGGTTGATGTCCTGAAGGGTCGAAATAAATTGTCCATCCGACATTCGGCTAATTTTCAAAACCTGATCTTCGAGCTCATAAATCCCCAAATCGATTCCTCTTTTATTGGCAATCAGTGCACATTCGACAATCACTCTTTTGGCCATGGACATGACCTCTTCATCCCGATGGAAAATGCCATTATCCACTTCCAACAGAGGACAAATGGAGTTGAACACACAATTGGCAATGGCCTTCTTCCAAATGATTCGTTGAATATCCGCCTCTCCAACAAACTTGAAATTAGGGGTGTCGAGTAGGTCCACCACCGTTTTCAGATTCGAGGACTTTTGGGTGATGGTCCCTATTGGCGATTCGGCTACAGGTTTATAACTGATCGTGTTCTCATCCGAATGTTGGCAGGTTACAAAAAGGACACAGCGGTAAACTTCGGAGAACCCTTTTCCCAAAAACGGTTGCTCCACCCCAAGACCGTTCTGCAAGAGCACAATGGGCATATCTTTGGCCTTTGTCACCAATTTTTCGGAAAGTGCCTTGTTCCCAAACGATTTGTTGGTGAGCACCACAAGTCCGTCCAACAGATCGTGATCCTTCAAAGTGCTGACCTGAACATCTTCCTGAATTTGGGTCCCATCCTTAAACTGAAGGGCAATCTTCTGCTTTTGGGGAACGCCATCTTCCACATGGCCACGAACCAGTTTCACATCTTTGCCTTGCTGTTGTAGGCAAACGGCCAGGGCTTTCCCAACCGCTCCTGCTCCAATGATATAGATTTTCATACCTCTAAAGGTACCAAGATTTGAGGTGTTCTCAATCTACTGTATTGGCGTCCAGAATTATTTTCGCTATTTCCCGGGTCACCTCCGTAGGTGAATTGCAGTCACAGTTGCTCAGACCAATTACGTAAACATCTTCTTTAGGCAGGTACACTCCCATGGACTTGAACCCAAAAATGGAGCCTCCATGTTCATAGCTCAAAACGCTCCCGAATTCCTTAATGTGCCACCCGTAACCATAATTTATGGGTTTACCATTATTTAAGGTATAATTGGTGAAGGCCATTTGGGTGGTTTCCTTGCCGAGCAGCACATGGTTTTTGATGGCTTCTTCCCAAACAAGCATATCTCCCACTGTGGACATCAACGCACCCGATGCGTAGGGGATGGAAAAACTGATGTGCCGGGCATTGCTATAATCTTCCTTTTTGTGATAGCCCGATGCTCTTTTGGGCACCACTTCACTATGACTTGCATATCGTGATGACGACATCCCCAACTTTTTAAAAATGCGTTGTTCCACAAAATCTTCGTAGCTCATTCCCGATACCTTTTCAATGATATACCCCAACAAGACGTAGCCGGAGTTGTTGTATCTGAATTCCGCTCCCGGCGCAAAATCCATGGGTTCGTCCTTGAAAAAATCAATGACCTGCATAGGCTCCATTTCATTTTGGGCAATAGCATTCAGCCCTTTCACGCTGGTGAAGCTTTTGATCCCGGAAGTATGTGTCAACAAGTGATGTATGGTGATTCCGTGACCATGGGTGGGATATTCTGGAATGTATTTGGTGATGTCGTCCTCCAGTTGCAGTTTTCCTTCCTCCATCAACATTAAAATAGAAACCGCCGTAAAC
The DNA here is from genome assembly GCF_003058265.1 of Flagellimonas amoyensis. Lineage (GTDB taxonomy): Bacteria > Bacteroidota > Bacteroidia > Flavobacteriales > Flavobacteriaceae > Flagellimonas > Flagellimonas amoyensis. Next base: position 175,254 of record NZ_QBUK01000010.1, on the reverse strand, counting down.
TGTTTGGTCATGGAACCAATCTCAAAAACATTATCGGTCTGCATAGGAACCTGAAACTCTAAATTGGATAGGCCAAAGGCCTTGTTGTAGACTATCTTTCCGTTTTTAGTGGCCAAGAAAACAGCTCCGGTGCCACTGTTCTCAAATTTGGCCTCCAAAACTCGGTCTATTTGGGATTCCAAATCTTGGGCGGTCAATATGGGTTGAATTCCGAGGATTAAACCTGAAAGTATGACAAATAGCTTCCCCCTGAAAAAGATGTTTTTCATTTTTACCTTCCGTTTTTTTGATTTGAAAGGTTGGACGCCTTTAATTAAAGCCAGGTTACAAGTATCCCGTCAATCCGTTGATTGATAATTACTTAATCCAAAATGGCGACCACTCTGGCCGGTGCTGCCGAAGCTCCCACTATTTTCATGGGAAATGCGGCCACTTTGAAGCCTGTCAACGGAAGGGCATCCAAGTTTACCAACTGCTCCATATGGCAATATTCTTTTCGCTGTCCCACCAAATGTGCTTCCCAAAAATATTCGGAATCCCCGCTTTCCTTGGCCTTTTTCAGCATATGGGGCAACGGAAGGTCCCAACCCCATGAATCTATTCCCATTACCTTGATCCCCTGGTCAATGAGCCATTCCGTGGCAGCGGCACTCATCCCCGTGCCCTTTTTATGAAAATCCTTGGTGCCGTTGAATAAGTCCCTGCCCGTTTTGATCAAAACGATCATTTCGGGTTTTAGGCCCAACCCCTTTTCATCCAAAAAGGATTGGATGTCAGCAACGGTGATCGGGTCAAAATCCTGTTTGTGTTTCATATCAATGACGATGCCCTCGCCATAACACCAATCCAACGGAATTTCATCTATGGTCTTGGATTTTTTGCCGTTGGTGGTCGGGGAATAGTGCCAGGGCGCATCGATGTGCGTGGTGGCATGAACGCCCATTTTTTTTATGGTGTCATCCGCCCACCCTTTGAACCCCTTCGGGAAAAATTTAAAGGGTAGGCCCATGGCCCTCAAAAGCCATTTTGCCCTTTGGTGCGGTTTATGCTTGATTTTGACCTTCATAAACCAAGGGTCGGCCTTATTGTATTGAATAGGCTTGGAGAGATCTACAATTTTCATTTGTTTTTTGATTGATGATGAATGATTGATGTCGGGGCACTGTTAGGTTCAGTCCGAGCCCCGCTTCTTTTTGTTGTAGTGATAAATGGCATAGGCAATACCAGCCAAGACCACAAAGGGCAGATAGCTCCCGATAACGACCCCAATTTCATAGGAACCGTCGGGAGCTTCCTGCATTTTCTTTTCGATATCGACCTGAAGCAATAAAAAAAGGTGTTTCATGCCATTCTGTTATGTTCCTGATGTCCTGCTGAACAAAGTGAAGCATCCCTGGATACTTCGCTTCGCTCAGTATGACAGCACTGATTCTTATTTGTTCATCAAGTCTTCGATTTCCTCGATCTCAATGGGGATGTTCCGCATCAAATTGAAGGGTTCGCCCTTTTCTTGGATCACCACATCATCTTCCAAACGGATGCCCATGCCCTCCTCGGGGATATAGATGCCCGGTTCCACGGTAAAGACCATGTTGGCCTTCATGGGGGTCTTCAGTTCGCCGTAATCGTGTGTGTTCAATCCGATATGGTGACTAGTGCCGTGCATAAAATACTTTTTGTAAGCGGGCCAATCGGGGTTTTCGTTTTGCACATCGGCCTTGTCCAAAAGTCCAAGTCCAATAAGCTCCGAGGTCATGATCTTCCCGACTTCTTTGTGGTATTCGGCCCAAATGATTCCGGGCACCAGCATTTTGGTGGCTTCGTCCTTTACGCGCAGTACGGCACTGTACACCTGTTTTTGTCGGTCCGTGAACCTGCCGCTGGCGGGAATGGTACGGGTCATGTCACTGGAATAATTGGCATACTCGGCTGCCAGATCCATCAAGATCATGTCGCCGTCCTTGGCCTGGCGGTTGTTCTCCAGATAATGGAGCACATTGGCACTGTTCCCTGCTGCAATGATGGGACTATAGGCATACCCCTTGGAGCGGTTTCGGACAAACTCGTGCAGAAATTCGGCCTCTATCTCGTATTCCCAAACACCGGGTTTCACAAACTCCAAGATCCTTCGGAATCCTTTTTCGGTGATGTCACAGGCGGTTTGCATCAAGGCTATTTCTTCGGGTTCCTTGATTCCCCTAATCTGTTGCAAAATGGGGTTGCTTTTCGCCCACTGGTGTGCCGGAAACTGTTTTTTGCACTTTTCGATAAACCGATCTTCCCGAGTCTGGGTCTCCACCGCTTGGCGGTAATGTTCATTGGTGTTCAAATATATGGTATCGGCCTCGGTCATCAGGTCAAAAAAGATCTTGTCAAACTCTTTGAGCCAACAGATGGTCTCTATGCCGGACACTTCAGTGGCCTGTTCCTTCGTCAATTTGGCCCCTTCCCATACGGCAATGTGGTCGTTGGTCTCCCTTACAAAAAGGATTTGCCTTTTCTTTTCGTCCATTGCATCAGGAAAGAGAAGCAGGATGGTCTCCTCCTGATCGGCACCGCTCAGATAGAAAATGTCGCGGGACTGTTCAAAGGGCAGGGTACTGTCCGCCCCGATGGGATAAATATCGTTGGAATTGAACACCGCAATGCTATTTGGCTTCATCTGCGCCATGAATTTTTTACGGTTCTTCACAAAAAGATTACTGTCTATGGGAAAATATTTCATCAGAATAAATTGATTTGTTCAAATGTAGGTAATTGCGATACCGAAGACAAATTGTTACCTTCCATTTCAAAACAAGAACATGCAGCTCACCCTTGGCATTCCTGCCCTCCTTTTCCCGGCCATTTCCCTTACCATGCTGGCCTATAACGCCCGCTATTTGGCCATCGCGGCCCTGATCCGACAACTGCACAAACAGTTTGAGGAAACCTCGGCCCATCCGTTGCGGCAACAGATCCAACAGCTGCGGAAACGATTGGGCATCATCAAGAACATGCAGGCCACGGCCATCATCAGTTTTTTGTTGGCCGCAGTGACCATGTTCATGGTCTATGTGGAACTGAACGTCTGGGCCAACATCATCTTTGGCATAAGCTTGATCTTTCTGGTAGTCTCATTGGTGCTTTCCCTCATTGAGGTACAGGTGTCCACCAAAGCATTGGGCATTCAGCTGAAGAACATGGAAAACTGATTTAACAGTATTTCCTTCGTTCATTGTGCATTTTTCGATGCTTTTTCTGTGTATTTAGTAGGAATGCGCCTCTGAATAGGGGTGTGAAATCCTATTGGTCTGCCCTTTCATTTATCAACTATCAATTGAAAGCAGGGTTGTGCCAAATAAAAGGTCACATCCATAAAACCACTCTCCTTGAAGCCTTTTGGCCTCTTTATCTTTGTTCCTGTTCATCAACAAAAGTAAATGCCCAAATCATGAAAAGTGTAAAAGAGTTGGATTTTTTCAAGAACATCCGGGAAATCAGGGAATACGAGTTCGGTATTTTTTATTTCTTCGATGGATTGGTCATTTCCGAAATGAACGAAGGGGAAACCTTTGATTGGTCCATTGCCGAAAAAATCATTGGTGCCGCATACGAAATCTTGGGCGAGGACAAACCCATTGCCTATATCTCCAACCGCATCAACAACTATTCCGTGGTGCCAACGGATTGGCTAAAATTCTACAAGAACAGGCACAAACTGGAGTTGTATTCCATTGTGGCCTACAACAAAAATGGCCTGGCCAGCATTATCTTGGAAAAAATGTTCTTCAAGGACAGTATCCGACAGTTCACGGACCTTGAAAGTGCCATTTCGTGGAGCTTGGCCAAGATACGCGGCAAAAATGATTGCCTATCCGCCTAAACGGAACACTCTATTTTATCGATTTGAAGTAAATTGTGTGGTTGTCTGGCCCACAATATGAGTCCTTGCTTGCGTTAGCGTTTCCTCTGCCCGTCTCTTTCCACAAATTGAATCATCTGTTTGGCCACATTGATCCCTGTTGCCTCTTCGATCCCTTTCAGCCCTGGTGACGCGTTGACCTCTATCAACAAGGGTCCCTTTTTGGACCGGATAAGGTCCACCCCGGCAATTCCCAGACCCAGATGCTTGGTTGCGTCCAGGGCCATGGATTTTTCCTTGGGGGTGAGTTGGACCGCTTCGGTGTCCGCCCCCCGGTGCACATTGGACCGGAAATCATCCAACCCACTGGTCCGTTTCATGCTCGCCACGACCTTGTTTCCCACGACAATCACCCGAAGGTCTTCCCCATTGGCCTCCTCAATGTACTGTTGCAACAGGATGCTCGTATTCATATTGTACAGGGTGTCGATCATGGATTTTGCCGATTTTTTACTCTCGGCCAAGATTACCCCTTTGCCTTGGGTGCCTTCTTGGAGTTTGATGATCACGGGCGCACCTCCCAATAGGTCCATCTGTGCCTCTACGTTATCAGGGTTGATGGAGAAAACGGTCTCTGGGATGGGGATTCCTTTTTTGGCCATGATCTGTAAAGTCCTCACTTTGTTCCTGGCCCTGATGATTCCTGTGGATCGGGCCGTGCTGAAGACCCCGTTCATTTCAAACTGCTTCACGATGGCAGCGCCATGTCGGGTGACCGTAGTGCCGATCCTTGGGATGATGGCATCAAAACCTTCGGTGATGTTGTCCTCCCCAAAATAGATCTGGGGCATGCCCTGGCCCAATTTTACCGAGCACTTGGTGTGGTCTATAAGCTCCACATAGTGTCCCGCCTTTTGGGCTTCCACAACTATTCTTCTGGTGGAATATACATTAAGGCTCACAGATAGGATGGCGATATCCATTGTAGTGTTCAGGTTTTGCCCGTTCAAATTCGGACAAATCTTTTGGATTTTGGTGCCGTTTTGAAAATTTCTTTCAGCTTTAGTGATTTTCCAATAGCAATCGCGGCAGGGTAACGACCACTTTTGTGCCCAATGCCTTCCCCGATGCATCCACAAGGTCCTCCACCAAAAAATGGAAATCCCCGGCGTATTTTTTGGAGTAGAAGTCCAGACGGTCGTTCACAATGGAGAGTCCCAGTGATTGGCTCTTCAACGGGTTTTGACTGTTCCTTAACCGTGAGGCCCGCCTTCCGATGCCATTGTCCTCTATGGTAATCTGCAAATCGTTGGAAGGTTCCAACAGTTCCACCTTCAGGCCGAGCTTTTTTTTCCCCTTTCGGGTGGACAACCCATGCCAAATGGCATTTTCGACAAAAGGCTGCAACAACAGGGAGGGCACCAGAAGTTCCTGCGCCTCTATGGAACCCTCCAACTCAAAAGTGTATTCCATGCCGTTCTTGAAACGGTCACTCTCTATCTCCACATACATTTTGATGATGCCCAGTTCCTCTTCGAGCGTGATAAGGTCCTTTCGGGAGCTCTCCAATATGCCCCGGATCAGTTTGGAGAACCTTCCCAGATAATAGATGGCCTTTTCTTGGTTGTTCTCTATAAAGTACGATTTGATCGAGTTCAGGGCATTGAAGATAAAATGGGGGTTCATCTGACTGCGAAGCGCATCCAAACGCAGTTGGGCAAACTTGTTCTCCACTTTGATGGCCAATTTTTCCGTCCGCTCCTTCTGCGCTTCGGAACTCAACCCCTCTATCTCCGCCTTTGTCTGCACCAACTCGTCCGACAAGGCCCTGTTGATGCTTTCCTTGATGGAATGGTTTTCTTCGAGCTGGTCAATGTACTTTTTCTGGACATGGGCCTTTTCCTTATAGACCATTTTTTGTTCCAGCCCTATGGCCAGTGCAAACAACAAACTTTCGAACAGTACACCCAAATAAAAGATATACAGGGTTTCCGTATTTGCGGTCTTTGCCTTGATGGAGTATAGTGAAATAATCAAATAAGAAACAAAAAGCGAGGACATCCCCAATAGGATATACCACTTGATGATCCTGTTCTGCTTGAGCACGAGACAAAATCCCCAAACAAAGGCGATCAAGTTCAACGGTAACAAAACAAATACCTCACAATAATCGATAAGGAACGATCTGGGGTTGACCAAGTACATCACCCAAAACGAAAAATAAAAAGGGGCCAATCCCAAATAGCCCCAATACACAAATTTCACAAACCTCGGATGGTCCTTTTTGAAGCCCATGATCTCCAAAATGAAGAGGGTGAACAGGAAGGAGGCCATCCATTGGGAAGGATAATGGAACCATTTTACAAAGGTCTTGCCCGCCAATGAGTTCACAAAATCACTGAAGAAGACCCCATCCACATATTTGATCAGGGTAAGCCCAGTGATCAGGGCATATAGGGCATAGAAAAGATAGAACCGCTTTTTGTGCTGAAAAAACTGGATCAGGAAAAACACGAAGAGGTAAAAAAGAACGGACACCACAAAGAACCCAAACCCATTTTGGTTGCTTTCCTTTAAGAAGTCCATCAGGCCTTTGAGCATAATTGATATTTATTGTGACATTCGATGGAGAAAAGCCTCTCTCTTGTTTCTGGATACCGGGACCTTTCGGTCGTTGGAAAGCACCAGATACCCATCGGTGCGTATATACTCGTCCACTTTGAGCAGGTGTACGATAAAGGAATTGTGTATCCTGAAAAATATGTGGCTGGGCAAAAGGTCCTCCAACTCTTTGAGTTTCTTGGAGACCAAGACCTGTTCGCCAGATTCCAAAAAGACTTTGGAATAGTTCCCGTCCGATTCGCAATACACAATATCGGCCACCCGCAAAAACAAGATCTTGCCACTTACCGGAATCTGGACCACTTGGGGGGCGCTGGCTCGTGATAGGGCCTCAAAAGTCTGCTCGAACTGATGCTGAAAACTTTGCGACCCGTTCAGCTTCTTCAACTTTTCTATGACCCCTGAAATATCGTCCTGGTCCACAGGTTTGAGAAGATAATCCACAGCACTTTCCTTGATGGCCTGGATGGCATATTGGTTGTAGGCCGTGGTGATCACAATGGCAAAATTTCGGTATTCCAGTTTGTCCAATAGGGAGAACCCGCTCATTTCCGGCATCTCTATATCCAGAAAGACACAGTCCGGCTTCAAATAATTGATGCCCGAAATGGCCTCCTTTGGGGAAGTGAACGTTTCAATGATGGAAATGAAATCGGGATATTTCCGCAATTCCCACGAAAGGCTGTTTATTGCCGCAACCTCATCGTCAACTATGATTGCCCTCATAACTCTGGTGTTCTTTGCCCCAAATTAAAAATAGAAGCAGGATCATTTCCCCCGTTAGTGATACTTGACCTAAAAAGGTGTACGTACGACAGTTATACCGTATGGATGGGAAATTTCTTAAAAATAGGAAGAAATGGTGTTCCGTACACAAAAAAGGGTTGCCGACGAATCCAATTGGGCCCATGGTACTAATTGAAAGTTTCCATAGCACGATAGCTCCTAGATTTGGCCTCATGAAACCCAAAAAATTTTGAAAATCATGAAAACAAATGTTTTATCTATCAAAACTGTATTGATTATAGCTTTGTCCATGGCATTGGTCACCTCCTGTTCGTCAGAAGACGGTGAGGATGGTGCAACCGGCCCACAAGGAGCGCAAGGTCCCGCAGGCCCCGCCGGCCCACAAGGTGATCAGGGTGCCCAAGGAGAGCAAGGGGAACCCGGTAGCGCCAATGTGATGTACTCCGATTGGGTAGATACCGAGTTGGGGAACAGTATCGTTGCCTCATCGGCTTCTTTTGACATCGAAGCTCCTGAAATTGGTCCAGACATGTTGAACTTCGGAACCATTCTGGTATATGGCCGAAGAATAGAGCTTCCTGGGGATGGCAATATTGTTTATCCGCTGCCCATTGTATTTGGTGCTGCCAGACAGCAATCTTACTTCTTTGTGGCAACAAGCGACAATATCAGGATTACGGTCCATGCCAATGAAGAAGGCGAAAGTGTAGGGGATGGATCCTATTTGGAACAATACAGATATGTGCTCATTCCAGGTGGAGTTTCCACTTCTGGAAAATTGGCATCCGACATGGACCTTTCCAAAATGAGCTATGAAGAGGTGATTGAATTGTTCAGTATTCCTGAATAACATCCTAGATAGCCCAAGTTCCCCCAACTATCAACACTTAAAATTGAAACACATGAAAAGTCAAATCTTCTTATTGGGCTTGTTGGCAACCATCTTCCTGGCCTGCTCTGGCGATGATGGGGAGGACGGTGCCATTGGCCCCCAGGGCATTCAAGGGGAGCAAGGACCTGAAGGCCCGCAAGGCGAGCAGGGGGAAACCGGAACCGCCAACGTGATCTATTCGGATTGGATTCCTTCCGGTTTTGAATCCCCTATTGCGGACATCAATGCCTCCTTCAGCATCCCGAATGTGGAAGCACTAACGGATGAAGTGAAGGCAAATGGTTTCATTGCGGTATATGGCAGATATACTTCTATCTATACCACTATCGATCCATTGCCCAAATCGCTTTATGGCCTACGCATGCAACATTATGATTTTTCAATCAATGACTTGAACCAAAATATTGTCATTAGGATTGCTTCCATTGATGGTTCGGATATTGAGATTCCCCTTTATGATGATTACCGTTACGTCATCATTCCCGGTGGGATCCCTGCGGCAGGTAAGATGGCTACTGACTATTCCCAAATGAGCTACGAAGAGATCGTGGCCCATTTCAACATTCCAGAATAAAACCCACCACCCCGACCATTCCAGGCCGGGGTTCTTTTAACACCACGATCATGAAATCGATAGCATACATCCTATTGGCCTTTTTGCCATTGATGGGTATGGCCCAAGAGAAAAACACCACCATCAAAGTGAGTGCAAAGGCCGTCCATATAGACCCATCCCCCACCTACAAGGCCACTGTTTCCCTAAGTTCTGCATTTGCCAGCTACGCCACCGATGGCATAGACCTGGAGCAGTTAAAATCCAACTACAAAAAGGCCTTGGAATCACATGGATTCGCTTGGAACGAGATCAAAGAGACCCCTTACGAATTTGGTTTTGAGACCATGGGGTATGACAAGGAAGGTGCCGTGTATGAGTTCACCACGACCTCAGCAGAAAGAATGAGGACCTTTCTGGGAATAAAATCGTTGGGCATACAACGCTTGAACGCCATTGCCATTTTGGAAATCGACCCCGATGAGGCAAGATCTATCAGTGAAATGGCACTAAAGGATGCCACCGCCAAGGCCACCGCCATAGCATTGGCCCTAGGGAAGCAACTTGGACCCATTGAAGTTGTGGAGGACAACCAGTTTACAGGAAAACAAATAGAGACCTCCATCTACTACGACCGTCCTGTCGGTGAATATGTGTACACCCTTCAGGTGGTCTTTGCGACCAAATAAGTAGCTGATTCTACTACATTTAACTATTGAAAACTTAATTGTATAAGCCCCTTAGGGGCTTTTTTTGATTTTCACGGACCTGTCCTTTCCTTAAAACGTTTCTAAATAAGAGGTTTCGTGCAGTTTATTGCTTGTTAAAAACTCGATCGTGCCGTAAATTTGTCTCAAAACCAGCACTAATGAGTGGATTGATAAAATCTTCAATTGCCCGCAAAGTGGTAATGGCACTTTCGGGTCTTTTTTTGGTTGTTTTTCTTACACAACATTTTACCATTAACATCACCTCGGTCATTGACCCTGACACTTTCAATTCTTGGTCGCACTTTATGGGGTACAACCCCTTGGTCCAATTTGTACTACAGCCCATTTTGATTGCTGGGGTGATCGTGCACTTTGCCATGGGCTTTGCCTTGGAAATCAAGAACAAAAAGGCAAGGGGCGGCAGTTATGTGAAGTACAAGGGCAGTGCCAATGCCCCTTGGGTATCCAGGAACATGATCTATTCCGGATTGGTGATCCTTGCCTTCTTGGCGCTCCACTTCTATGATTTTTGGGTACATGAGATGGCCTACAAGTACATCGAGGTGTCTCCCGAAGACCCTACGCGCTACTACCATGAAACCGTGGAGAAGTTTGCCCCGGCTTGGAGGACCATTATCTACGTAGTGGCCTTCTTCCTGTTGGCCCTTCACTTATGGCACGGGTTCTCCTCTTCCTTCCAGACCATGGGTTGGAACAACAAGTACACCCCGGCCGTAAAGACGTTCACTAAAATATTCTCGGTGGTCATTCCATTGGGCTTTGCTTTCATCGCCCTGTATCACCACCTTAACCCAATAACACATTAAGTATGGGCATATTGGATTCAAAAGTTCCATCTGGGCCTTTGGCCGACAAATGGACCAAACATAAAAACGATATCAACCTGGTAAACCCCGCCAACAAAAGGAACATCGATGTCATTGTTGTGGGTACAGGGTTGGCGGGAGGTGCCGCAGCAGCCACCCTGGCCGAGTTGGGCTATAACGTAAAGACGTTCTGTTATCAAGATTCACCTCGTAGGGCGCACTCCATTGCCGCCCAAGGAGGAATCAACGCAGCGAAAAATTATCAAGGGGATGGCGACAGTAACTATCGCCTTTTCTACGATACCATCAAAGGAGGGGATTACCGCTCCCGTGAGGCCAACGTCTACCGTTTGGCCGAGGTATCCGGAAACATCATTGACCAATGTGTGGCACAAGGAGTCCCTTTTGCCCGCGAATACGGAGGGCTTTTGGACAACCGCTCCTTTGGAGGGGTTTTGGTTTCCAGGACTTTTTATGCCAAGGGACAGACAGGCCAGCAATTGTTGTTGGGGGCCTACTCCGCTATGAACCGACAAATCAACCGTGGCAAGATCAAATCCTATACCCGTCATGAGATGATGGATTTGGTTTTGGTGGATGGCAAGGCCCGGGGAATCATTGCCCGTGACCTGGTCAGCGGAAAAATTGAACGGCACAGTGCCCACGCCGTGGTTTTGGCCACAGGAGGGTACGGAAACGTGTTCTTCCTTTCCACCAATGCCATGGGAAGCAATGTAATGGCTGCATGGAGGGCACACCGCAAAGGGGCCTTTTTTGCCAATCCTTGCTACACCCAGATCCACCCCACCTGTATTCCCGTCTCTGGGGAGCATCAATCCAAATTGACCTTGATGTCCGAATCGCTCCGTAACGATGGACGAATCTGGGTGCCGAAGAAAATGGAAGATGCCGTGGCCATCCGCGAAGGAAAATTAAAGCCCACGCAGATTGCCGAGGAAGACCGTGATTATTATTTGGAAAGAAGATATCCTGCCTTTGGTAACCTAGTGCCCCGTGATGTGGCCTCTAGGGCCGCCAAGGAACGTTGTGATGCCGGATTTGGCGTGAACAAGACCGGTGAAGCGGTATTCTTGGATTTCGCATCGGCAATCAAACGGTACGGGAAAGAGAAGGCACTGACTTCGGGCATCAAGGATGCCGATGAGGCCACCATAATCAAATTGGGTGAGGAAGTCGTTGAGGCCAAATACGGAAACCTCTTCCAGATGTACGAGAAAATTGTAGATGAAGATCCATATAAGACCCCAATGAAAATCTATCCCGCGGTGCACTACACCATGGGCGGACTTTGGGTAGATTATAACCTACAGACCACCATCCCCGGTTGCTATGCTGCCGGAGAGGCCAACTTTAGCGATCACGGGGCCAACCGTTTGGGAGCCTCAGCACTGATGCAAGGCTTGGCCGATGGCTATTTTGTACTGCCCTACACCATTGGGGATTATCTGTCCAAGGACATTAGGACCGGCAAAATACCGACCGATTCCAAGGAATTTGAAGAGGCTGAAAAACAAGTCCGGGACCGTATGGCAAAATTGATGGGAGGTACAGGTATCCACTCTGTGGACTATTACCACAAAAAACTGGGCAAGATCATGTGGAACAAATGTGGTATGGCCCGTAATGCCAAAGGATTGGAAGAAGCCATCAAGGAGATTGCGGAACTGCGCAAGGATTTCTGGGAAAATGTAAAGGTCACCGGAACCATCGAGAGCAAAAACCAAGAATTGGAAAAAGCAGGAAGGGTTGCCGATTTCTTGGAACTGGGCGAACTTTTTGCCAAGGATGCCCTGCACCGAAAGGAATCGTGTGGAGGACATTTCCGTGAAGAGTACCAGACCGAGGAAGGCGAAGCGCTCCGTGATGATGAGAACTTTAAATATGTGGCTGCTTGGGAGTACAAGGGCGAGCCTAAAGATGCCGAATTGCACAAAGAGGATTTGGTGTACGAAAATATTGAACTGAAGACACGATCTTATAAATAATTATTGGGTTACTAGGTTATTGAGTTATTGGTAATTGAACATCGATAAAACATAGTGGGAAGTTTCAAATCTTTCGAAGAATTGGCTTGTTGGAAAGAATCCAGGATTCTTCGAAACTATATCAAAGATGAGATTATCCCTTTATTGCCAAATCATGAAAAGTTTGAACTTATAAGTCAAATCAAACGTTCATCCCGTTCAGTTGGAAACAATATAGCGGAAGGATTTGGAAGGTTCAATTATCAAGAGAATATACAGTTCTGCCGTATGGCAAGAGGCTCATTGAACGAAACCCTGGATCATGTCATCATAGCAATGGACGAAGCCTATATCACAGTTGAAAAACTTGATGGTTTTAGAGAATTGCACAATAGAACATTAAAAATATTAAACGGTTATATCAAATATCTAAAGGATGCCAAACTCAATTGAGGTTTACACCAATAACCGATTAACTTAATAACTAGCAAAGCAATGAAGCTACATTTAAAAATATGGCGTCAGAAAGACGCATCCTCAGCAGGAAAAATAGTGGATTATACCCTTGACGGTGTTGAAGGGGACATGTCTTTCTTGGAAATGCTAGACATCCTGAACGAAGAACTCGTTTCCAAAGGAGAGGAGCCCGTTGAATTTGACCATGATTGTAGGGAAGGTATCTGCGGAACCTGTTCGCTACAGATTAATGGAGAACCACACGGCCCCGATAGATTGGTGACCACGTGCCAGTTGCACATGCGCAAGTTCAACGATGGGGACACCATTGTAATTGAACCGTTCCGTGCAAAGGCATTCCCGGTGATCAAGGACTTGATCGTGGACCGAAGTGCTTTTGACCGCATCCAACAGGCCGGCGGTTATATTTCCGTGAACACCTCTGGGAACACTGTGGATGCAAATGCCATCCCGATAAACAAGCATGCTGCGGACGAAGCCATGGATGCCGCTACCTGTATCGGTTGTGGTGCCTGTGTGGCCGCTTGCAAGAATGCCAGTGCCATGCTCTTTACCTCTGCCAAGGTTTCCCAGTTCGCCCTGTTGCCACAAGGCCAGGTAGAAGCTGTGGAGCGTGTGCAGAACATGGTGCGCCAAATGGACCTCGAAGGCTTTGGAAACTGTACCAATACCGGTGCTTGCGAAGTGGAATGCCCCAAAGGCATTTCGTTGACCAACATTGCCCGTATGAACCGCGAATACCTATCCGCTTCTTTGAAGGGATAAGCGTTCACCATATCAAAATACAAAACCCAAATTCCAGCTGGAGTTTGGGTTTTTTGTTATCTTACGGTATGCCCAAAAAATATTCACAGGAACGTATCAAGGTGCCTCGGTTCAATGAAGAATCGGGCTTCTATACCACGCCGGAGCGTTCCAAGATCATGGGCAAGATCCGCGGCAAGAACACCAAACCCGAATTGGCTTTTCGGAAAGCGTTGTGGGAGGCTGGCTATCGGTACCGTATCGATTATAAAAAACTCACAGGAAAGCCGGATATCGCCTTAAAAAAGTACAAGACCGTCATCTTTATCGATGGGGAATTCTGGCACGGGTACAATTGGGAGGAACGCAAGCATAAGATCAAGACCAATCGTGAATTTTGGATCGCAAAAATAGAGCGAAACATCCAACGGGACGAGGAAGTGAACGACGCCCTGGATGAAAAGGGCTATAAAGTGTTCCGCTTTTGGGAAACCGAAGTGAAAAAGGACCTGGACCGTTGTTTGGAAGAAGTGCTCACCCACTTGGAGCGGGTCAAATCTGCTTTTTCATGATCCGGAACACCTGGAGCACATCGTCCATGGAAACCTCAAAATCCTGATATTCGGGGGATGTATTCAGGTTATGACACTGCAACGCATTCGTTTGTCTGTTGAAACCCATGAGCTGCTTGCAGATGATCCTATCCGAACAGACCAAAATGTAGGGCCGGTTCCATAGGTTTTCATCGTTCTTGGTCAAGGTTTCCTTTTTGGTTTCCAATGCGAGCACAAAGGCCTTATTGGGGATGGCATCCAGAGTGGGGCCGTTCATGGAGTCGCCGGACACCTCAAAGACCCGATGGGGCCCTTCGTTCAAAAAATCGACAATAAACCCTGCTTGGAAGGGATTCTTCACGCTATCCTCCTTGAGGTTCTCGATGTATTTTTTGTTCCATTCCACAAGTACCAAGGGCGCCATGACCAAATATTTTCCATGGCTCAATGGATAGAACACACTGCCATGTTTGGTAAAAGGTTGCTTTTTAGTATAGGCCTCCCCCATGTCGTTCACTTCGTTGAGATAGAGTTCGGCAATGGTGAGATCAAAAAATTCAGCAATCTTGGTGAGGTTCTTTATGGGAATGTTGGCATCTTTCCTTTCGTAGAGCTGTATGGTACGCAGGCTAACGCCAATTTCTTCTGCCAATTGGGATTGGCTCATATCTTTTTTTCGCCTTAATTGCTTTATTGTGTACATATAATTATTATATTGTGCAATATTGTTACGCAATATGATATAGCTGCAGCAATTTCACCGCTTTCTGTAATTGGGTTACAAGCCAAATATAGAAAATAGGATCTGACCCCAACATATTTATTAACGGACTACAAAACCTTTACAATGGGCTCAATCAAAAATGCAGGCTTTGTCATCAAGAGCGATGACATCTTTTCACCAGAAGATTATGGAAAACCGATCAGTGAACGGCTATCGGAAATCCTTCGCAGGAATGTTACCAAAAACGACTATGCCAATATTGCGATCCGCAGCAATGTGAGCTTCTCCACGATTCGCGATGTAGTCTATCGCACCAACAGTTTGACCAAGACAAATGCCCAGGCCATTGCGCTGCTCATCCATGCGGCCTTTGAAAACTCGATTGCCCACAAACTGCGTGTGGAAGGGGACTCTCTGGTTTTGGGCAGTTTGCTAAAGGTATAGGCGAAAAGTGCCGTTGGAAGCCTTCAAAAATTAGGGCAAAAAAAAAGAGCCGGACAAATGTCGGCTCCAAGTTTTTCAGGGGGATACTGAACTACAGCATAAAAAGCTTTTTGATCAAAAGCATGAATCCTGTAAAAAAATCGTTTCTGTAGACTTGGACATTCTCGTCCATTGCTCTGTGGGTAATTTTGAATGCCATGGTTGTTTGGTTTTAATGGTTTAATTTGGGTCAAATAATCGATATAACCAAATATAAATCCGATAAACGGCAATTTAAAACTATTGTTGTGTAATGGTTTTAATATGTTGTAAAAAAATCAAACATAATTGCTAAATATTCATTTCGAGGATTTCTCCTTCCACAATAAGATTGCCCTCGGTGGCCGCTTCTATTTCCTCCACGGAGATTCCAGGAGCCCTTTCCAATAGCTTGAAGCCTTCCGGAACGACTTCCAACACGGCCAGGTTGGTCACGATTTTCTTTACGCAGCCTACACCCGTCAGAGGCAGTGTGCATCGTTTTAGGAGTTTGGACTCCCCTTCCCTATTGGTGTGCATCATGGCGACGATGATGTTTTCGGCAGAGGCCACAAGGTCCATCGCACCGCCCATGCCCTTCACCATTTTACCTGGAATCTTCCAATTGGCAATGTCACCGTTCTCGGCCACTTCCATCGCACCCAAAATGGTAAGGTGCACGTGCTTGCCACGGATCATCCCAAAGCTTAGGGCCGAATCAAAAAAGGAGGCCCCGGGAAGGGTGGTAATGGTCTGTTTTCCCGCATTGATGATATCGGCATCTTCTTCGCCCTCATACGGAAACGGGCCCATTCCCAATACCCCGTTCTCACTCTGGAACTCCACACTGATGTCGTCCCTTACAAAATTGGCCACCAAGGTGGGAATACCTATCCCCAAGTTCACATAATAGCCGTCCTTGACTTCTTTTGCGATTCGTTTTGCTATTCCTTCCTTATTTAGCATTGTAATTTTTTTTCATTGATTTACATACTTCTACCATCAACTCAACCATATTTTTAATTGCTCAAAAAGGGCTTCATTTTTGGAAAAGGCTCCATTGAACCCACAAACGACGTATAAATCGTTTTCTTCTTTATCAACGTTTGACGAGCCAAACCGTATTCGAATAGGTGCCCAAGTCAATCCCATACCTCTTGTTTGAAATGTATTGAACGTTTCATCATATCCATGGTAAAGTTGATTGATATCTTCTTTTGCAATATTGAATTCTACCATTTCATTTGAAAACTCATCATACCCTTTAAATGTGAATGCTGCATCGTTAATTGCAACCGAGCCTTTAAATCGATAGGGTGGTGGCGCCAACATGATGTGGGACTTTATCTTATCAATCCAACTTCTTTTCCCAAAGTCTGCCTTGAAAATCAGATATGCATTATCTATTACCATGAGGCTTCAATTCAAAAATATGTTTACTCCCTCTGTCTCACCGTTCGTTGTTCAATTCGTTTCTCGTAGTTCTTTCCTTGGAAAATGCGCTGTACAAATATGCCCGGGATATGGATTTGATTGGGGTCCAAACTGCCTGCCGGAAGGAGTTCCTCGACTTCTGCTACTGTGATGGTGGCCGCTCCGCACATACAGGGGTTAAAGTTGCGCGCTGTGCCCTTAAAGATGAGATTGCCGGCCTCATCCCCCTTCCAGGCCTTCACGAACGAGAAATCGGCCTTAAAAGCGGGCTCCAACACATACATTTTTCCATCAAACTCCCGGGTCTCCTTTCCTTCGGCCACTTCGGTGCCAAAGCCCGCAGGTGTATAAAAGGCTGGAAACCCGGCCTGGGCAGCACGGCATTTCTCGGCCAAGGTCCCCTGGGGCGTAAGTTCCACCTCCAGTTCTCCACTCAACATCTGTCGTTCAAACTCGTCGTTCTCCCCAACGTATGAGGATATCATTTTCTTGATCTGTCTTTTTTGCAAGAGCAATCCCAGGCCAAAATCGTCCACCCCGGCATTGTTGGAGATGCAGGTGATGTCCTTTGTGCCCAACCGGACCAGTTCGGCTATGGCATTTTCGGGGATGCCACAAAGGCCAAATCCTCCCAGCATGAAGGTCATACCGTCCGCAACCCCGCGCAATGCTTCTTCCACATGGGCAACTGTCTTCTTGATCATTCCATTCGAATTTTGGATTGCTTGAAATTACGATATTAATAAAAAAGCCCCAAGCAAATTGCAATTTGCTTGGGGCAAAGTTTTTGAACAGTTGTCCTATTTAGAAATCAAGATCGTCAAGGTCATCATCGGTATCCAAATCGTCCTGATTGTCCTGTGATTCTTTACTGCAATCTATATTGATGGACATTTCCTCTGGCACCTCAAAGGCATCCTTCGATACTTCGAGTTCTTCATTGGCATAGTTCTTTTTCATATAGAGGGCCCAAATGGGCAGTGCCATGGAAGCTCCTTGCCCGTAGGCCAAGCGACTGAAATGGATGGATCGTTCTTCACCACCTACCCAGACTCCGGTCACCAAGTTGGGCACCATACCCATGAACCAACCATCACTTTGGTTCTGGGTAGTTCCTGTTTTTCCCGCTATGGGGTTGTTGAGTTCATAGGGGTATCCGGTAATGATTTCCTTGTACATGGACTGGTTCTTTGCATAGGCATGTCGCAACCTGCCCCCTGATCCGTATTGGGTAACGCCTTCCATCAAATTGACCATGGCATAGGCCACATCTTTGCTCAGCACGTCCTTGGTCTCCGGGGTATATTCGTAGAGCACGGTCCCGTTTTTGTCCTCGATACGGGTCACCATCACGGGCTTCACATAGACCCCTTGGTTGGCAAAGGTCCCGTATGCGCCTACCATGTCATATACACTAAGGTCAACTGTTCCCAAGGCAATGGATGGCACTTCGAGTATTTCTTTTTGAATACCCATATTCTTGGCTATATTAACCACTGAGCCTGGACCCACACGATCAATAAGCTGAGCGGTAATGGTGTTCACGGAGTTGGCCAACGCACTTTTCAGGGTCATGTTCTCTCCAGAGTATTTGCCATCGGAGTTTTTTGGGCACCATGCATCAATATTTCCATGTTTTCCGGGTTCGATGCAATACTGGTTGTCCGGCAAGGTATAGCATGGCGAATATCGCAACTGGTCTATCGCAGCAGCATATACAAAGGGCTTGAAGGTGGATCCCGCCTGCCTTGCTCCTTGATACACGTTGTCATATTGGAAATGTTTGTAGTCGATTCCCCCTACCCATGCCTTCACGTGGCCTGTTTGTGGTTCCATGGACATCATGGCCGTCCGCAGGAAGGTCTTATAGTACCGAATGGAGTCCATCGGCGTCATAATGGTATCCTTTTCAAAGGAATCGCTGTTCCAATCGAAAACCATCATTTCTGTCTTTTCTTTGAACGATGCCCGAATCTCATTTTCAGATTTGCCTTCTCGTTTCATGGCCCGCCATCTGGGTGAGGTCTTCATGGCCCGCTCCATGATATTGTCTATTTCGAAGGTTTCCAAGTCCAGAAAGGGAGCTGTGGGGTTCCTATCGGGTGTATTCTGGTGGAAAAATTCGGCCTGTAGGTTTTTCATGTGTTCCTGCACGGCCTCTTCAGCATTGCGCTGCATTCGGGAATCAACGGTGGTGTACACCTTAAGACCATCCAGATAAATGTTCCACTTTTCGCCATCAGGTTTGGGGTTCTGGTCCACCCATACATTCAAAAACTTTTGCATGTACATCCTGAAATAGGTGGCCAATCCTTCGCGGTGGGACTCTGGGTTGAAGTTGATCTTCATCTCCAAGGCCTGAAGGGAATCACTTTCTTTTTCGGTGATGTAACCATATTTGGCCATCTGCCCCAAAACCGTGTTTCTTCGGTCTCGAACAAGCTGTTCCCTTCGCATGGGGTTGTAATAGGAAGAGTTTTTCAACATGCCGACCAAAACGGCCGATTCCTCTGTTTTCAGTTCGGAGGGCTCTTTGCCAAAATAGATGCGCGCCGCAGAGCGTATCCCATCCGCATTATAGTTGAAATCATAAATGTTGAGATACATGGCTATGATCTCTTCCTTGGTATAGTTTCGCTCCAAACGAGTGGCAATGACCCATTCCTTGATTTTTTGGGTATACTTGGTCCAGTTTTTGGCCCTAATCCCCACAAATAGCTGTCGGGCCAACTGCTGGGAAATGGTACTGGCCCCTCCCTTGCTTCCTAAAAACACAACGGCTCTCAATGTTCCCCTGGCATCAATACCAGAGTGATCATAATATCTAGCATCCTCCGTTGCGACCAAGGCATTCACCAAATTCTCTGGAAGGTTTTCATAGGCAATCGGAGTCCTGTTATCGTCCAAATAGAGTTTGCCCAAGGTCTCTCCATCCGAAGAAAGGAACTCGGTGGCCAAATTGGTCTCTGGGTTTTCCAAGCGTTCAAAAGTGGGCATTTCACCAAACGCCCCCCATGATGCCAATAAAAAAATCAATATGACCGAGAGAACGCCGGCCCCAAAGAGGATCCAAAACCATTTTATAAACTTAAAGTAGCCTTGCTGTTTCTTTTGACTTGTCTTTGCCATTATCAATTATTGGGTGCTTTTTCTATTTCCAAACCAATGTCCGTGATGCCTTCCAGAGCAGTAAGACCCTCAACATCACCGTTTTTCCGCATAGCATGCGAAATATTCACCTTATATACGCCATCCCATGGAAAAACGACGTTTTCTCGGTACCAAAGTCTATTTTCCTTCACACCACCCATTCCTTTGCCGAGCCATTCCCCAGAAGGTTCCGCCATTCGGTATTCCAAAGTGTCCTTCATGGTGTTGCCATCGGGATGCTCCAGTTCGGTGATCAAAAAAAGATTACTGAAAGGAAAGGTATTGTCGTTCCTGACATTGATGAACATATTGTAGGTCTGTGTACTGTCCAACCCCGAAACTTCAAACTGTAGGGTATCATCCATTTCCCATTTCCCGTCCTGTATGGGTCTGTACTCGGAAAAAACGAGTGCATCGTTGCATGAGGCCAGTACAAGAACGGCCATCACGAGGACCAAGGTGCTACTTCGCATTGGGTTTTGCTTTGGATTTGTTGTTTCTGCGTTTTTTGTTCCTTCGCTTGTTGTTCCTCTTCGGCTTGTCAAAACGGGTAAGGCTATCTTCTCCCACCACATTCTCGTATGCCGTTTTTTCCTCGCTGGTCGTATTCTCCTCTGCATACTCCTCAAGGGTTGGGGCTTTCTCGTTTTTCTTGTTCAGCTCCAAGATTTCCAATACTTGTTGTTTGGTCAGGGGATGCCAGTTCGCTGGTTCGTCCTTGTATGAAAACCACAGTGTTTCCTTGAAAATGTCTGCCTTTTGGCAGAAGGCCAGTCCTTTTTTGGTCATCAATTTGCTGTCCTGCGGAGGGAAATCCTTGAGGGCTTCCAAGTACACATCCAACTCATAGTTGAGACAGCATTTGAGTTTTCCACACTGTCCTGCCAGTTTTTGGGGGTTCAATGCCAGTTGTTGGTACCTTGCGGATGCTGTACTGACCGACCTAAAATCGTGTAGCCATGTGGAACAGCAAAGCTCGCGCCCACAGGAACCGATACCTCCCAATCGTTGGGCTTCTTGGCGGTAGCCGATCTGTCGCATCTCGATGCGGATCTGGAAGGCCTTGGCCATGTCCTTGATGAGCTGCCTGAAATCGACACGATCCTCGGCCGTGTAGTAAAAAGTTGCCTTAGATCCATCTCCCTGAAATTCCACATCGCTGAGTTTCATTTCAAGTTTGAGGGCTATGGCTATTTCGCGGGAGCGTTTTTTGATCTCTTCTTCCCGGTCGCGGCATTTTTGCCAAATGTCGATGTCCCTTTGGGTGGCCTTTCTATAGACCTTGGGAAGGGTCTTGTCGTCAGGAGCGGTTTTTTTTCGCTTCATCTGTACCCGTACCAGTTCGCCGGTAAGGGTCACCACGCCCACATCATGGCCGGATTTGGCCTGGGTGGCCACCACATCGCCAATGGATAGGGGAAGGTTTTCCTCGTTCCTGAAAAATTCCTTTCTACTGTTCTTGAAACGTACCTCAACGCAATCAAAAGGTTTTTGACCGTTGGGCAACGACATATTGGAAAGCCAGTCAAAGACCGTTAGCTTGTTACAACCATCAGTGCCGCAAGTTCCATTGTTCTTGCAACCACGCGGTTGTCCATCCTTGCCGGTTGAACAACTGCTACACGCCATATTTTGTATCTTGATTGAGGTCCTTAAAAAAATCGTTGTCGGCTCGATCGCGGTCGAGACGAACTGAATCCCAATGCACATTTCGACTGTTCCCTCAACTCGCTCAGGATCAACGCTCGATGTGACATTATAACTGTCCTTATTTTTTTAGAACTACCTCAATAGGGTTCATAAAAAATTACTCAAATGTAAATATAGCACAATTTGTTGCAGTGGTGAAATGCTACTTCTTGTATTTCAACACCGGGGAGCGTCCTTTTTTGAAAATCTTGTTGCTGGCCCCCTTGCCCTTGCGCAGTTTTTTTTGCTCTTCACGGGGCAATGCGTGCACTTCCTTGCAATCCACCGAACAGCAATTGTCCATGGCTGCTGCACATTCCTCGCACTGTAAAAAAAGTAGGTGGCAGGCTTCATTGGCACAGTTGACGTGGGTGTCACAGGGTTTTCCACATTGGTGGCAGTGGGAGATCACGTCCTCGGAAATGCGTTCGCCGCGTCGGTGATCAAAAACAAAGTTTTTGCCCAAGAATTTGTTCTCCAGATTTTTTGCCTTCACCTGACGGGTGTACTCAATGATCCCACCTTCCAGCTGGAACACATTTTTGAAACCTTTGTGCTTGTAGTAGGCACTGGCCTTTTCGCAGCGGATGCCTCCCGTGCAGTACATTACCAATTTTTTGTCCTCCTTGTGCTCGGCCAAGTCCCTTTCAATGATGTCCAAAGAATCCCGGAACGTATCCACATCGGGGGTAATGGCGTTCTTGAAATGGCCTATTTCGCTTTCGTAGTGATTGCGCATATCCACCAGCACGGTGTTTGGGTCCTCGATGAGTTGATTGAATTGTTCGGCCCCCACATGGACCCCTTTGTTGGTCACATCAAAAGTGCTGTCGTTCAGTCCATCGGCAACGATTTTTTTCCTGACCTTCACCTTCAGCTTCAAAAAGGATTTGTTGTCCTGTTCTATGGCAATGTTCAGACGGACGTTTTCCAGAAATGAGATACTGTCCAAATGGGTCTTGAACTTTTCAAAATGATCCGCAGGAACGGAGAGCTGGGCATTCACCCCTTCGTAGGCCACGTAAATCCGGCCCAGAACGTCCATTTCGTTCCAAGCAATGAATAGGTGGTTCCTCAAAATGTGCGGATTGCCGATGTGTGCGTATTTGTAGAAAGAGATGGTGAGCCGATCCTTGCCGGCCTCTTCAATGAGCTGTTCCCTTTCCTTTGCGCTTAACGTATTGTACAGTTGCATGCTATACCAATAATTTAAGTTAAAGAATGGTTTTCAATAAAAATGGCCACAAAGATAGGGATTCTTCCGGGCAGGAACGAAAAAGGACCCATAAATGGGTCCTTTTTTTAAACGTATTCCTTTCTTTTTCAAAGCGTAATTTTTCTCCCTCCTTGGCATTTCGGGCCCCGCAAGGCCCTATTGTTATGAGTCAGTACTCCTTAGATTCGATAAAATCAAAAAGGTTGCGTGGCTTTTGTCGTATGAAGAAAGAAATGGTATTTTAGCCTTCCTAATTATTTAAAAACCATGAGCAACGAGAAAGAAGCAAAACTGAAAGCGCTTAAACTGACCTTGGACAAACTGGACAAGACCTATGGCAAAGGTGCCGTGATGAAAATGGGCGATAGTGTGGTAGAAGATGTGGAGGTCATTTCTTCCGGATCGTTGGGATTGGACATTGCCCTTGGGGTGGGCGGCTACCCAAAGGGCCGGGTCATCGAGATCTATGGTCCGGAATCTTCCGGTAAGACGACCCTTACCCTTCATGCCATTGCCGAAGCGCAAAAGGCAGGGGGTATCGCAGCCTTTATCGATGCGGAACATGCCTTTGACCGTTTTTATGCCAAGAAACTGGGTGTCGACATTGACAACCTCATCATATCGCAGCCCGACCATGGGGAACAGGCTCTTGAGATTGCCGAAAACCTCATCAGATCCGGTGCCATCGACATCGTGATTGTGGATTCCGTTGCCGCACTTACTCCAAAAAGTGAGATCGAGGGCGAAATGGGCGACTCTAAAATGGGTCTTCATGCCCGCTTGATGTCACAGGCACTCCGAAAATTGACCTCGACCATCAGCAAGACCAAGTGTACCGTGATCTTCATCAACCAGTTGCGGGAAAAAATAGGGGTGATGTTCGGAAACCCCGAGACCACTACGGGAGGAAACGCCCTTAAGTTCTATGCATCTGTCCGTTTGGACATTCGGCGCTCCACACAGATAAAGGACACCGACGGCGAAGTACAGGGGAACAAGACCCGTGTAAAAGTGGTGAAGAACAAGGTGGCCCCTCCTTTCAAGACCGCCGAGTTTGACATCATGTATGGGGAAGGTATCTCCAAAATTGGTGAGATCCTGGATTTGGGCGTGGCCTATGAGATCATCAAGAAAAGTGGTTCCTGGTTCAGCTATGGCGACACCAAGCTTGGACAGGGTCGCGATGCCGTAAAAGCACTCCTCATCGACAATCCTGAACTTTCAGAAGAGCTTGAAGGCAAAATAAAAGAGGCCATTGCTGCCGTCAGTAAATAAGCCTGCTCACTTTATCCGGGCAAATTAACTTTTGGTTGTGAAAATCCTACGCAACCCTTGTGTATATCGTACATCTAGGGAATAAAAAAAGGATTTGTATGAAAAAAGTGCTTGTGCCCATTTTAGTTTTAGTGGCATGCTCATGGTTCAGTTCCTGCGACCTGAACGATGATTCCCCCAATTTTTATTTTGCCGCCCTAAATACCGTGGAGGCAGATGTTCCCGAGTTTTTTGAGTTCGGGGAGACCTACGATATTGAGGTTACTTACCAAAGGCCCAATAATTGTACCTTCTTTGAAGGATTTGATGTGACAAGGACCGACCAAACGGACCGTGATGTGGTGGTGATCGGTTCCGTTCTTGTGGATGAGGACGAGGCCTGTACCCAAGAAGTAACGGAGGTTGTGGCCACCTTACAGTTCCATGTGATATATACCGGCGAATATCATTTCAGGTTCTATGCCGGTGAAGACGAAAACGAAGAACCCATTTATTTGGAATACACGGTCCCGGTAGATCCGGAACCCGAAAACTGAGTAGCAACAATCCAAAATTGACCAACATTTGGATCTTGAAGAGCTGATACATAATTGTAAAAAAGGGAAACGCCAGGCACAGTCCGAACTATACCAGAGATATTCGGGTGTACTTTTCGGTATGTGCCTGAAGTACTCGCGGAACAAAATCGAGGCCGAGGACAATCTGCACGATAGTTTCATGACCATTTTCAGCAAGATAGACCAATACAGCTTTCAAGGTTCTTTTGAAGGTTGGATCAAGCGGATAACGGTGAACACCGTACTGCAGAAATACAGAAAGGAAAACCATCTCAACGTTGTTTCCGAAGAAATAGAGGACGAGGCCGAGGTGGAAACCGATCAAGCGGACATTAGCCTGTCCACCCTTTTGGGATACATACAGGAATTGCCGCACAAATATAGACTGACGTTCAACCTTTATGTTTTGGACGGGTACAGTCATAAGGAAATCAGTGAGATGTTGGGGACATCCACTGGAACCTCAAAGTCCAACTTGGCGAGGGCCAAGACCATTTTGAGGGAGAAAATAGAAAAAGAGAAAATAAACATTGCTTAAAGAACTTAACAATGGGGAAAAAGAATGTAGAGCAATTGTTTAGGGACACCTTTCGGGATTATCAAGAGACCCCGGACGAAAAGGTGTGGAGGTCCATAGAGGCATCCCTGGACAAGAAGCAAAAGAAAAGAGTGGTCCCGATATGGTGGCAGCTTGGGGGAGTTGCCGCAGCTTTGGTCATACTATTATATGTGATAGACCCTTTCGGAACCGAAGTGAAACAAGATGTGGAGCAGACCATTACCGATACGGAAAAAGGAACGGATCCCGTTTCGACCGACAAAAAAGCCGGCACCACAGATTTTAATGATCCGGGCAATACTGCCGCAACGGAAGGTCTGGCGAACTCTCCTGAGGAAAATGACGCCTCCAAGGTCCAAGATCGTCAAAATTCAGGCAATGGTGACTTCCGTACCAGTTCCGAAGGTCAAGTGGCCCAAACCAACAAAAAAACAGCTCCCAATGAACGGATAACTACTCCCAACATCCAAAACCCAACCGAAAAGGAGACCATGGCGGTCGCGGACAACGTCCAAAAAAGAAACAGCAACGATCAGGACAAGGTTTCCAAACAAGACGTGCTGCCGGACAAGACATCCAATGACAAGGACGCCATCGCGCTCAACAATGCCAAAAACCAATCCTTGGAAAAACAGACAGGTTCCGATATTCAGGCCAAAAAAGAAGAGCAGGCCATTGCCATGAACGAGGAGCAAGAGCAGCCAAAGGAAGAATCCGGGAAAAAATCCATTTTTGATGCCATCAAAGAGCAGGAAGCGGAAGAAGAGCTCATCGCCGCACAGGACAATTCCGGAAAATGGTCCGTTGGCCCATCTGTGGCCCCGGTCTATTTTGGCGCGTCGGGCAATGGATCACCGATTCATTCCGATTTCTCGTCCAACTCCAAGTCGGGCAACTTCAACCTGAGCTACGGCCTTACCGTGGCCTACGAAGTGGGGAAAAAGGTAAAGATCCGGTCAGGGGTACACAAAGTGAACTATGGTTATGATACCAATGATGTTGTGTTTTCCTCAACATTGCGGTCTTCTTCGAACGAGATGTTCGCCAACATTGATTACCGCCAAACTTCGGAGAGCCTTGTGGTCCAAAGTGCTAACAAATCCTATAGCAGCCCTATTGCTTCGGATGGCAAAGAGGTGCTGAACGCAACGGCGGCCCTAGACGGAAAAATGGTACAGCAACTGGGGTATATTGAAGTCCCAGTAGAAATCAACTATGCCCTAGTGGACAAAAAATTTGGGGTGGACCTCATCGGAGGGGTCAGTTCCCTTTTCCTCGTGGACAACTCCGTATTGTTGGAGTCTCAGGATCTGGTCACCGAAGTGGGCGAAGCGAACAATGCAAATTCCGTGAATTTCAGTGCCAATCTGGGCATGGGTCTCAATTATGACTTTTCCCCAAAGGTGCAATTCAACATAGAACCCGTGTTCAAATACCAATTGAACACCTTTTCCAATACTGCTGGCGTGTTCCAGCCCTTTTCCATCGGGGTGTACAGTGGCGTCAGTTTCAAGTTTTAGGAAACAAAAGGTTGGTTAGGAAGATTGCTCCTTTAAGCAATCACTCAGTGCCCCGTTGTTTTGCGGGGCACTTTTTTTTCCACTATCTCCGTTCGCAAATTTTTAGTACTTTGACTACCAAATACTAACCTCCATATTGTGGAACACGATCGGTTTGAAGATGTTCTCATTTATTTTTCAAAATCGCTTCTGGGAAAAGAAGGCGAAGAGAATATTCTTTGGGATATGGCCAAGAACTGTATCTCCAAATTGGGGTTTGAAGATTGTGTGATCTACCTTGTGGACAACAACGATATTTTGGTGCCAAAGGCCACACATGGCCCCAAGAAAACCCAAAACATTGCAAGCGTCCCCATAAAAATTCCGATAGGACAGGGCATCTCCGGGCATGTGGCCCAGACCGCCACGGCCGAGATTGTGGACGACACCTCAAAAGACCCTAGATATATCACGGATGGCACAACACGGCTTTCGGAAATCTGTGTCCCTATCATCTGTGACGGTGTGCTGTATGGCGTCATCGATTGTGAACATCCCGAACCGGGATTTTTTACGGACAGGCATCTTAAGATGCTTTCGGCGATCGCCTCCATATCCGCCATAAAAATCAAAAGTGCCAGGGACTGCAAGGCCCTCACGGAAGAACGGGAACGACTCATCCAGATTAAGGAAGAGATGGTGGAGCTCAAGTTCAGGACGCTGAGTTCCCAACTCAATCCCCATTTTGTGTTCAATGCGCTGAATTCCATCCAATATTTTGTCACTTCCGAGAAAAAGAAACTGGCCATGGAATACCTGTCCATGTTCGGCAAGCTCATCCGGTTCTATTTGGGGCAATTGGGGCAGGATAGTGTCAGTTTGAAGGACGAAATAGAGATGTTGAACGCTTATCTGACCCTCCAAAAGCTCCGCTATGATGGCCTGTTCGATTATGACATCTATGTCCAAGAAAACCTGAAGAAAACCGAGGAGGCCACCATTCCCTCCCTTGTGGTCCAGACCCTTTTTGAGAACATTATTGAGAGTGTCATGTCCCATCAACAAAAGGGGCAGCATTTTGAGATAGTGCTAAAGGTGTTCTCTGCATCGGTCATATTGGAAGTGGTCCACAACTCACAGAGCATGGAATCCGCCAACAATCTATCGGGATATAGGGAAGGTATTTTGCAATGGCAGGATCAGATCAAACTGTTGAACACGGTGAAGGGCTATAACATCACGAACTCCATTAACACCCTTTCGGAGCATAAACGATTGATCACCATAGAGCTTCCCCGACTTTTATAACTTTTCTTTACCCGACAAGTTCGTTCAAAATAAGCTCCCTCACCTCTTCCCTTAGTGTAGAGGTGTCCTCCACACTCAGGATACCGGTTTCAAAAAAGTGGTGTACCCTTGCCCGTATCTGCCCAGGCCCACCATGGTTCAGGGTGAAGGGAAACCGTTTTTTATTGTCGTGGAATGTCATGGGGACTACAGGAATCTTATGGGCTATGGCCATTTTGAAGGCCCCGTCCTTGAACTCATCCAGAACAACATCTTCCTCCGGTACTCCGCCTTCCGGAAATATGCAGATGCTCAGCCCTTGGTCCAGCCTTCGTTGCGCGCGACGGTACACCCCGGTCCGGCTCCGTATATCTTCCCTGTCCACCATAATACAGACCCTTTTATAGAAAAATCCGAAAATGGGGATTTTTACCAGTTCTTTCTTGCCCACAAACACAAAGGGATTTCTGCTCACGAGCAACATCAGCATAATGTCCAACATGCTGGCATGGTTGGCTACCAACATATAACTTTTGTCCCTTTCCATCTGCTGCTCCCTGGTTATCTTGGGAAAACATCCCATCCCGAACAGAATGGGCCTGGCCCAAAGGTTACGTGCCAACCAAAAGAATTGCGGATAGGTCCGTTCCGAAAGGGTCGCCATCAGCAAAAAGGGGAAGAAGAGGAAAATGGGAACCGCCACCAGCAGATAAAACCATACCCGATAAAGGAACTGCCCCATATGTTTGATTGTATCAAGCATGCGCTAATGTAAAGTTTTTCGGACTTTAAATTCCTGGGCAATCACAATATCCAAACCTTTTTCGTTGAGTTGATGTGTATCTCGAAAATATTTGGGAAATTGTGTTGACAATACCACTTTCTGTTTATCGTGAAAAACAACGTCTTAAGAAGATCATTGCTCATTATTGGTCTTTTCCTAATGGTTAAGGGTATGGCCCAAAATGGACCGCATATCCCTTTTAAGGTGTTCAAAAGCGAAAACGATTCCACGACATTCGATCAAATTTTTAAAGGAAGGGCATTTAAGTACCCCAAATCCTCGGAAGAAGCCAACCATAAATCAACCTATTGGCTACAGTTGGATTTCAGGGACAAAATTCCGCCTCTGTACAAGGATTCCGTATTCTATCTAAAGTTCAATTCCTTTGACTTTGGAGAACTTTATTTCTGGGACAAGGACCATGTTTCGAAACGACCCATTGGCCTTTTTGATGATAAGACTCAAGGAACAGAAATACCACTTACAAATTACTATTCAGAAGCCCCTATCGACCAAAATAGTTTAATTGACCAAAGATACTTATACATTAGGGCCAAACGGATAACTTTCTCTGAAAAACTCCAAAATTGGAGCTTTACCCTTCTGGCATCATCATCTGTAAAGAAATTAGATCTTGACGATCTGAAGAGCTTGTGGCCCTTTTATGCCTTTGCTGGGGGATGCCTGATCATCTGGCTATCCACCATAAGTTTTTACTTTTATCTAAGGAAGCTCGAGTTCCTGTTCTACTCCATTTACATTATACTTCTTTTTTTATATGTTTCTGGCGACATCCTAAGTTTGTATGATCATATCTTTAGTGGGAACCGCTTGTTGCACCACTGGTTTTCCCAAGGATCCCTATTGCTGGCCAATTTTGCCTACGGTATGTTTTTCATCTACTACCTCCGTACTAAAAAGGACTATCCCAAGATTCACTCTTTGATGTATGTGATAATGGGGTCTATTTTTTTGCCCATAGTGGTGATCATTGTCTTTTATTTTATGGATTACATGGCCGGCCTGAACTATATGATCTCAAGTTTTACTCACATGATCTTGGGGCTTTCCATTTTAGGACTGATCTATTTAGGGTTCCATGCAAAAAATGTTCTGGCCTATTTCGTGATTGCCGCATCGTTCAGTTTTATAGTCTCCTATGTATTGCACATCTATTTTGCTGACCCTGAAGATGGGTTGCTACTCAATAGTAGGTATTACTTGTTAATTGGATGTTCGTTTGAAATCATCATCTTCACCATTGGCCTCAATTATAAGGTACATCTGGAATTTAGGGAGAACACCCTGCTCCAACAGAAAGCACTAGATGAAAAGAACAAGGCACTTAGGGCGCAGATAAATCCCCATTTTATTTTCAACGCCCTTAATTCCATACAAAACCTGATCATTAAAAATGATATCAAATCATCTTTGAAGTACCTGTCCAGGTTCAGTCATTTGGCCCGAAACATCTTGGAAAGCTCCATACAACCCAACGCCACCATTGATGCAGAAATAGCAATGCTGAAAGATTATTTGGAGTTGGAGTCTCTCCGTTTTGACAACAGTTTCTCCTACGAAATCCATGTAGACGAAGGCCTTGATACCAGTTCTATTGAAATTCCCTACATGACTCTGCAGCCCTTTGTCGAGAATTCTCTGATCCATGGGTTGTTGCCCAAAATTGATGGGGAAAGAAAATTGACCATTAGTTTTAAAAAGAAGAACAATGTCCTTTTATGTCTTGTGGACGATAATGGGATTGGAAGAAAGGCTTCAGAGAATCTGGACAAGAGTTCATTTCGTGAAAAAAAATCCAGGGGAATGGAAGTTACTTCCCTACGCTTAAATGCCTTGGGTGGAAAGGCAAAGGGCTACCAAATCATTGACAAGACGGACCATAACGGGGAGCCCAGCGGAACAACCGTAATAATCGAACTTTGTTTATAAACCTTAGCGACTTCCTGGGTTGATTAAGTTCAATATTCTGTTAACTTTGTCCTCTTTATACTTTTATGGCCCGAATCCTCACAGGAATACAAAGCACAGGCACGCCCCACTTGGGAAATATTTTGGGGGCAATAGCACCCGCCATCGAAATGGCAAAGGACCCTAAAAACGACTCCTTTCTCTTCATTGCCGATATGCACTCGCTCACCCAGATAAAAGATGGAGCACTATTGCGAAGCAACACCTATGCCATTGCCGCCGCTTGGTTGGCCTTTGGACTAGATATTGAAAAGACCGTTTTTTATAGGCAGAGTGACATACCACAAACTGCCGAGCTGGCTTGGTACCTGAGCTGCTTTTTTCCCTATCAGAGGTTGACACTGGCCCATTCCTTCAAGGACAAGGCCGATCGTTTGGAAGATGTGAACGCCGGGCTGTTCACCTACCCTATGCTGATGGCCGCCGATATATTGCTCTACGATGCCGATATTGTTCCCGTGGGCAAGGACCAGCTCCAACACTTGGAAATGACCCGCGATGTGGCTTCACGCTTCCATACCCAGATGGGTGAGACCTTTGTAATGCCCGAGGCCAGGGTGCATGAGCAGACCATGTATGTCCCTGGAACCGATGGCGAAAAAATGAGCAAGAGCCGTGGCAACCTCATCAACCTGTTCCAGCCGGACAAACAGCTCCGTAAGCAGATTATGGGCATTGTGACCGATAGCACGCCCATGGAAGAACCGAAGGACCCTAGCAAAGACAATGTGTTTGCCCTCTACAAACTCTTGGCCTCTCCAGAACAAGTGGAAGAGATGAGTGCCAATTATTTGGCCGGAAATTACGGTTATGGTCATGCCAAGCAGGCCCTGTACGAACTTATCTTGCAAAAGTTTGAAGAGCCCCGCGAAAAATTTGAGTACTACATGAACCACACCGAGGAAGTGGACGAAGCCCTGGCCATTGGTGCCGAAAAGGCCCGAAAAGTGGCGAATACTGTTTTGGCAAGGGTACGGGAGAAGTTGGGGTACTAAAAGTTTTAAGTTCAGGAACCAAGTTCAAGCGCAACCCCATTCCATCGATCAGTTGAATTTATGTTATCCCATTCAATCCTTCTTTTGTTGTAATGCTTCGCTAAGCTCAGCATAACATTTCACCAAATGTTGAATCTTTTCAGGTCATTTTGGGGCATTGGTCGGATTTTCCCTATTATTTCCATGCGCAAAAAAATAGGTCAGCTATTGAAAATGGTCGCGCAATTCACGAAAACCAAGATAAGCTGTGGTTCTTTTCCGTTCAACTGCAGCCCAAAATAGATTGACTGTTCTGTGGTATCCCTCTTCGATGAATGGCAACAGGAAGCCCGTATGTTCCAAAAATATTTCATGCAAAACAGGATGAATGTCCCGATTTGAACGACCAAAGGGCAAGGTTTTAGGTCTTTTTTCCGCATCTCATCCTTCTATTGAAAATCGAGCATATTTCGCTGTCAAGAAATGGAAATAGCCTCTTTAGATCGCCTCGAACAGTTTCCCGGGCAATGGCCGGATCACACCCTTCATTTCCATGCCCAAAAGCGTGGACGAAGTTTTGAAAATGGGCAGATTGCACTCCAAAGCCACGGTGTCCAGTACCTGTTTTCCGTTCAACTGCAGATAGGAGTAGATAGACTGTTCTGTTGCATCCAGCTCGATGAACAGCTGTTTCTGCACGCTGGTTTCCCCCTTTTTAGTCTCCATATCCCACCCCAAAAGGTAGATCAGATCGGCCGCGGAGGTGAGCATGTGGGCCTTTTGGCCCTTGATGAGGTCGTTGCAGCCCTTGCTCAGCTTGTCCGTGCTTCTTCCGGGGAGGGCAAACACCTCCCTGTTGTAACCGTTCGCCAGATCGGCCGTGACCAGACTGCCCCCTTTTTCCGCGGATTCCACCACGATCGTGGCCTCGCTCATTCCGGCAATGATACGGTTCCGTCGTAAAAAATTCTCCCGGTCAGGATTGCTCGTACTCCAGTACTCGGTCATAAAACCCCCGTTTTCCTCCATCCTCCTTTGGTATTTCTTATGGGCCTTCGGATAGATCTGGTTCAGGCCGTGGGCAAGGCAGGCAATGGTCTGCAATCCCTTTTCCATGGCTGCCCGCTGCACCGTAATGTCCACTCCATAGGCAAATCCACTGACGATTATGGGGTCCAGCGGCGCAATCTCCTCAATAAAGGCTTCGCAAAAGGAGGTTCCATAATTGGTGACATTCCTGGTGCCCACCACGCTGATCAATCGTTGTTTCCCCAAATCCATGTTCCCCCGTTGAAAAAGCAGGATAGGGCCATCCACACAATGTTTCAGGTAGGCAGGATAATCCTCTTCCATAAAATAGGACACCTTGATACGTTCTTGGGAAAGAAAATTGTATTCAGATTCGGCCTCTTTGAGGTGTTCGGAATCGTGAAGGGCCTTGAGGGTCAACTTTCCAATACCATCGATCTTTAGAAGGTGGTGCAGTTTGTCCTCAAAAACTGCGGTTGGACTTCCGCAGTGTGCAATAAGTTTTTTGGCCGTCACATCTCCGATATTGGGAATGGCCTGCAGCCGTAGGGCCGCAATAATTTCAGGTTCAGTCATTTGATTTGGGCGTCAAAGTTGTTCACAAAATACGGTTTTTCAAATGTTGAAAAAAAGTGGGGCAGCCTGTTTTGTACTCTTTCTTTTTTTACAATATTTGTCCCCATGCGGATTGATGCCTACATAGAAAAATTATTGTTCGAGTACAATTGTGTCGTGGTTCCTGGATTTGGGGCCTTTTTGACGCACAGCACTTCCGCAAAGATCGATGCTTCCACAAGCACTTTGATCCCTCCTTCCAAAACGCTTTCCTTTAATGCCCAACTTTCCAAAAATGATGGTCTATTGGTCTCTTACATTGCCAAGGAAAAAAAACTGGGTTACGAGGAAATGTTGGGAGAAGTGGAAGAAGTGGCCAAAAACTGGAACTCAAAACTGGAACAAGGAGAAAGTATTGAGGTTTTTGGCATTGGAAAACTTTGGCACAACAAGGAGCGTAGAATCCAGTTCCAACCGGAGAACACCACCAATTTCCTGACTTCATCCTTTGGCCTGTCCACATTTGTGGCAACGCCCATACAGCGGGAAGTGCTCAAGGTAGAGGTGGAGGAGCTCGAAGAGCGCATCCCGTTCATCATCACTCCGGAAAAACGCGAAGCATCGCCCTTCCGTCCTTGGTTGAAATATGCCGCCATTCTATTGTTGGCCGTTTCTTTGGGAGTCACTTCCTACCGCACCTATGGTGATTTCCAACAAAAGGAGGTTGCCGCACAACAGGATGCCCAGCAAGAGGTTTCCCGTCTGATCCAAGAGGCCACTTTCTTTGAAAGTGCCCCGTTGGAACTTCCTGCCATCAACATTGAGGTCACCAAAAGGCAATTGGGCAAACACCACGTGATCGCTGGTGCCTTCCGCGAGGCCGCAAATGCCGAAAAAAGAGTGGAAGAGCTCAAGGAAAAGGGATACAACGCTTTCTATTTGGGCGAAAATCGATATGGGCTCCACCAAGTGGCCTACGATAGCTTTGAGGACCCCAAGCAGGCCCTTGATTTTTTAAAGCAGGTAAAATCCACGGAATCAAAGGATGCCTGGTTGCTTTCGGAGAAATAACCCTCCTTTCTTTAAAACCTTTCCACACTTCAATATCTTTGCGCAAAATATACAGGTATGCGCGTTAAAACCCCAAGTGAATCACGCACTGTGATGACCGATTTGGTATTGCCCAGTGAAACCAACCCCTTGAACAATCTTTTTGGCGGGGAACTCTTAGCCCGTATGGACAGGGCGGCCAGTATTGCCGCTCGCCGACATAGCCGTAGGATCACTGTGACCGCTTCGGTGAACCATGTGGCCTTCAATAGGGCCGTGCCCTTAGGCAGTGTAGTGACCGTGGAGGCTGCGGTTTCCAGGGCATTCAGTACTTCCATGGAAATCTTTATCGATGTGTGGATCGAGGACCGCTTCACCGGCGAACGCACCAAGGCCAATGAGGCCATTTATACCTTTGTGGCAGTAGATGATACCGGAAAACCTACGGAAGTTCCTCCTTTGGAGCCAGAGACCGACTTGGAGAAAGAGCGTTATGCCGCTGCCTTGAGAAGGAAACAGTTGAGTTTGGTGTTGGCAGGCAAACTGAAACCCGCAGATGCCACGGAACTGAAGGCGTTGTTCTTGAAAGATTAAAAAGTATATACTTTGATCCCGATGGAAGGGGCAAAAATTTGGGCATTCCTGAAAAATGTTTCCAGTTCAGGCGCAGTATCAATGTTCAAAAAATCCCAATAGTGTTCCAGTTTTACAAATACTCCCAGCGAATTGCTGAATCTATAACACAGGGCAAGGTTTGCCGCAACGGAAAAACCATCATCCATAAACTTTGTAGTGCTTTGTTTGTGCCTATATAGTACGTATCCCGCCCCAAAACCTGTTCGTACTGAAACTTGTTTGTCGTTTCCTAGAATTGTATAGGTAGCTACTGCATATATATGGGTTATTCCACTCTTCTCAATGGCCCCTACTTTCTCCATATCAATAACATCTCCTTTAAATTGGCTCCATTGAGCTCCAACAAACCACTTAGGTGCAACTAAAATCCTGCCGTCCACATTTATGCCATTTCTGATATCATATCCCTGGGAAAGGAAATTGTCCCCATATGCCTTTGGCAACATATAACTGATCCCGAATTCCACCAATACATTATCATCCATTTCTTTTTTCCCCATTTGTGCTTTCAGGGAAACCAAATTGAAGAACAGCGACACCAATAGAATCCCCTTTTTAAAACTCAAATCTGTACCCATTGGTTTCCAAATTATAAGGTATTTTGATGTTCTCTTCCGTAAGAATCCCATCATTGATCAAGGAATAATAAAACCGAATGGTATCTCCTTCTGGAATTTTTAGTGATACCACATTTTCAACTTCCAAAGGCATCAGTTCGCCCCCAATTTCCATTTCCCAATTCTTATTTCCCACAAAACTTGGATCGACATTGATTTCCTTGATTGAAGAGTCATACTGCAAAAGGTATACAAGAGTATCCTGCGTATTTGTTGTTCTGTGGATCTCAAATCTAGCGTCTTCTATCCTTCCAATCGCAACTGTGGGAATCTCGTACCTTGATCCATTCAACGGCAAAGAATTTATTCCCTTCACTGCCAATGTTGGCCAGTCATCGACATAATCCCTGTTTTCTTTTCCGTTGATTATCAAATAAATAAATTCCTGATTTTCGGGAGAAATTGTGGTGACCCCATAATTTCCTTCTGGTGTTGAACTAGATGCACCTATCAAATCAACATCTTCTTGGGTAGGGGTTAACCCCGGTAGAAATAGAATTGACTTTATAAACTCTCCTGAGGCATAGGCCTCAACAGGAAAATTTGGTAAGGATTCATTTTCGAAAGCCTTGACTTGACCCATGATTGACAGACGTCTGTTATCTTCATAGGACAACTCACATGAGCACGCAATGAATGCAAATAGGAGAATAAAACCATTCTTGTTCATGCATACAAGATACACTCCCATGAATTTGGCTGCATTGCTCTGGATTAAGTAATTGTTATGTGCTGGTTAAAAATCAAAATTATCGGGATTGGGACCAAAACGTTTGCCCCGGTCCAATTTATCCAAAGCTTGGATATCTTCATTGGTCAGCTCAAAGTCAAAAATATCGGCGTTGGAGGTGATCCGTTCCTTTTTGGATGATTTTGGGATGGTGACCACTCCTTTTTGAAGGTCCCATCGCAATGCGACCTGCGCTATGGTCTTGTTGTATTTTGCAGCCATCTTTTTCATGATATCAAGGGCGAAGATATTTCCTTGCATCAATGGCGACCATGCTTCGTATTGGATGCCCTTCGCATTACAAAAATCGATAAGGCCCTGCTGCACCAAATAGGGATGTAACTCCATTTGGTTGACCATGGGCACAACCTCTACCGAGGTCAGCAAATCTTCCAACTGGTGTTTCAAAAAATTGCTCACGCCAATGGCCCGAACGCGTTTTTCTTTATACAGGCGCTCCAAAGCCTTCCAGGTTTCCTTGGACAGCTCCCCTTTGGGCCAATGGATCAAATAAAGGTCCAAGTAATCGGTCCCCAAGCGTTTCAAGCTGGCATCGAACGCCTTTAACGTGGAATCGTAGCCCTGATCGGTGTTCCAGACCTTACTGACCAGAAAAACGTCCTTGCGGTCCACATTGCTTTCCTTGATGCCCGTGCCAACACCTTCTTCGTTATGGTAAATGGCGGCCGTGTCGATGTGTCTATAACCGTGGTCCAAGGCCTCCCTCACTGCATTGATGACTTCGCTCCCATCTTTGGATTGGTACACTCCCAGTCCAAAATAGGGCATGTGGACCCCATTGTGCAATTCAAAGGAGCCTTGTAAATCGGTAATCTTTTTCATGGTTTATAATTGATAGATCCAATCCTCAGGGTTGAGGCGACTGGAATCTTTGTATAGATAAAATTTCAATTTGGTAGTGCCGTCAAACCGGTCGGTATTTATGTCTCCCAAGAGATCTTTGGTGACCACTTTGTCCCCTTTTTTCACATACAAGGTGGACAGGTTATAGTAGGTGCTGATGTAATTCCCGTGTTTGATGGTCACGCCTTTGCTTCCTCCGGGAACTGAAATAATCGCGATCACCTCCCCTTCAAAAATGGCCCTGGCCTTGCTCCCTTTGTCCGTGGTTATGGTCACCCCGTTGTTCTGGTGCTTGATGCCCGGGTAGAGCTTGTCCGCATAGACCCCATATCCTTGGCTCTTGATGCCTTTTTCCACTGGCCAGATGAGCCTTCCTTTGTTGGAGGAGAAATTATCGGCCACCAATTTGGCCTCTGGGGTCAAGGCAAAAGTGGTGCTGGTGGTGGATTTGCCCGAACTCTTGTTGGAACTTGCAATGGCACTCTTGATCAATCGTTCTATCTCTCGATCGATCCTGCGGGCCTCTTTTTGCTTTTCGGCTATGGCTGCGGTATATTTTGCCTCATTTTGTTTCACGCTCCTTAAAAGGCTCCGCTGCGTTTCCACTTCTTTGGAAAGTTCGTTCTTCGCCCTTGTGTTTTCGGCCAAGAGCTGTTCCTTTTCCTTACGCTGTACTACCAAGTCTTGGTTGAGCTTGGCCAACTCTTCTGTTTTGGTGATAATGTTCTCCCCTTGCTTTTTTCGATGCTTTGCATATTGCTGCATGTATTGGAGCCGTTTGAAGGCTTGGTAGAAGTTTTCCGCAGATAGAAGGAACATCACCCGGTTACTCTGGGATTTATTTTGGTATGTCTTCTGGATGAGTTCTGCATAGTCCCCTTTGAGTGCATCCAGATCTTCCCTCAGCTTACTGATGCTCC
The DNA here is from genome assembly GCF_003058265.1 of Flagellimonas amoyensis. GTDB lineage: Bacteria > Bacteroidota > Bacteroidia > Flavobacteriales > Flavobacteriaceae > Flagellimonas > Flagellimonas amoyensis. Next base: position 137,299 of record NZ_QBUK01000010.1, on the reverse strand, counting down.
TGATGTTTACATTGATTTGCCGGTTCAACAAATTGGATTGCTGGTTGGTGACCCTAATCAGTTCTTGACGGACATTGATCTTATTGTCCAAGGCCTCCATTTGATCCAAAATGGAACCTTTTTCCTTGCGCTCGGCAAAGAGCAGCCTATTGATTTCCTTGATTTCTTGTTGCAACCGCTCCCGTTTGGCCTCCAATGCCTTCTGCTCGCTGGTCTGGGCAAATAAAGGCATCGACACAAAAAACATAAGTGTCAGATAATAAAAACAATATGAAGTTTTAACTTTCATATTACTTCAATGTAATTTTATCGAATCCATTGGGCACTTTGTATGGAAAATTCATGGGTTTGTTCAACTCAAGGTTACGAAAACTTAAATCAATAGTAGTCACTTCCCCTTCATCCTCAGCCAATATCTTGATGTCCTCCGGTAAAGCATTGCCTGAAATATCCTGATAGGTATAATTTGCTTGCAGCTGTCTGGATTTATCGGGTTGTGCTATTTGCTGGGTCGAAATTTTAAAGTTTTTGGGCTCCAGTTGGAAAAGGATCTTAAAAAGCTGTCCGACTTTTTTGGGCTTCAATTGGTAACCGCCCGTATAGATTTCCGAGTCGTATTTGTCCTTTCTCAGATCCAAAACGGCATTGCCCAGCAAAAGGTTCTGTACTTTTTCAAAATCCAGGTCGGTACCCAAAAGTTGGCTCAGATAGCTGAAATCGCCATCGAAATATTCGTTCTGTAATTTATTGTAAAAAGAGACTTTTTCGGGGGTGATGTGGGCCTTTACCACTCCAAGGGGCGCGCTGATCCAGATCACCTTGTCCTTCTCCATCCTCAGGGTCACGTTCACTCCTTGCGATTCATCCCCATTGGAGTAATCGATTTTTATGCGACCGCTCAGCGTCTTAAAATTGGGCTGATTGAAATAGTGGTTGTTGATGATGTTCCTTACCGACAAACTTGGATCCACTTCCCCTCCGGTGACCGTCTTGGTACTCCTACATGCCCCAAGTGTGAGCAATAAAAGGAACACCCCCATCATTTTCACGCCTATGTTCTTCTGTTGCATTATAATCCTGAATTGATCTTGTTCAAATATTCGTTGGCCTTTTGTGTGTTGCCAATCTTGTTGTATGCTTTTGAAAGCTCCCTAAAAATGTTACTTTCCAAGGGTCCTTCGTCCAAAAGATAATCAAGTCCACTCTCCAAGACCTCAATGGCCTTGTTGGAGTCCCCTGTATTGTTGAGGGCCGTTCCGTAGGCGAAATAAAAATAGGGTTGCAGCGGATAGCTGTCCAAAGCTTCTTTTGAAACGGCGAGCATGCCCTTATAGTCCCCCTGTGACAGCAGCTCCTCAATTTGGGTGCGCAATATGGTCACGGCGTCGTTCTTGTCCGCCACGGGCCGTTCCGCAATGGTCGTTGCCGGTTTTGGAATGCTCTTTTGAAGGGAATCATTGATTTTCTGGGTCAGTTCAGAAGTCAACGGGCCATTATCGACTTCCTTCAACACCGCAAGGGCCTCCTCATATTTTTTCATCTTGAAAAAGGAAAGCGCCATGTTCTCCCTCAATTTGTTGTTCCGATAAGGTACCTGTTGCTTGATGGAGGCCCATGGACTGCCCTGCTTGTCCAAAATGGTGAGTAGATTGTCCAAATACCAATAGTCCGTAGGTTCGGACAGGAGAGCCTCAATGGCATATTGTTGGGCCTGGATGTATTTCTTGTCCAGCAAATAGGATTTGGCCAGTTCATAGTCCACCACGCTATTGGCCGGCTCCAATTGTTTGCATTTGAGGAACAGGTCTATGGCCCGATCGTAGTTTTGGATGCCCTTTTGTTTGAGCCCTTCGAAGAAATTTTCCTGAAACTCATCGGTATATTCTTCTAGATATACCTCGGCACTTTCTTCTTCTTGGGCATAGGTCGAATAGGACATCAGTGTAGATGCTCCCAAAACCATCCAAACAAGAAGTTTCTTTTTCATATTGACGTCCTAAGTCCCCATCAAACTAAAATCTATTTCAAAATCATTCCAAAACGGAATAATCCCCGATGCTAATGGATTCAAAATTACCATTAAAAACAACATGGTTGCCGATCATGGCATTGTCCAGGTTGGCATTGTAAATTTTACTGTCGCTTTGGATGATGCTGTTCTTTATAGTGGCATTTTCCAATATGGTATTGGCCCCGACCGACACATAGGGCCCTACCGTTGTGTTTTTGAGCACCACATTCTCCCCGATGAAACAGGGTTCAATGATGTTTGCATTTTCCTGCTTCACCGACCTGGCAATCATGTTTTCACCTTCCTTTTCCAAAAAGCCCAACATGCGTTGGTTGGTTTCCACGGTCACGTTCTTGTTGCCACAGTCCATCCATTCGTCCACTTTACCGGGAACAAATTTCATGCCTTTTTCCATCATGCGTTTGATCCCGTCATTGATCTGGTATTCCCCGCCGTTGGTGATTTCATTGTCCAAGACATGTTGTAGCTCATTTTTGAGGACTCCCACATCTTTAAAATAATAAATACCGATCACGGCAAGATCGGAAATGAACTCCTTTGGCTTTTCCACCAGTTCCACAATGTGATGGTCTGTGTTCAACTTGACCACTCCATAGGCCTCAGGGTGGTCCACTTGTTTTACCCATATCACACTGTCCGCGGACTTGTCCAGGTCAAAATCGGCACGGATCAAGGTGTCCGCATAAGCGATCACGGCAGGTCCGCTGAGAGATTCCTTGGCACTCATGATGGCATGGCCCGTACCCAATGGCTGGTCCTGTCGGTAAATGGAGCCTTTGGCACCCAATTCTTCGGCCAGTTGCATGAGACTTTCCACCACGTCGTCGCCAAAAAAGGCCGGATCTCCCAAAATGAAGGCCACTTCCTCAATGGGTTCGCCCAATACTTTGACAATATCGCTCACCAATCGGTGGACAATGGGTTTGCCTGCCACTGGAATGAGCGGTTTTGGGACGGTCAAGGTGTGCGGTCTTAAACGGGATCCTCTTCCCGCCATGGGTACGATTATTTTCATACTTTACCACCTGCAAAGGCAGGTGTCTCATTTTTTGTTGTTACACTTTTTCTACTCTCCCCTTGATGTAGCAAGGTTTATCGCAACTTATTATAGTTCAATTTCCAGTTAAGACTGATGTCAACCCAGTTAGGGTTAAAACTCCCTATTAAACTGACTTTCCAGTCTCTCTTCCACTTTTTCATTTGCCTTTCACGCTTCACGGCCTCTCCACCATCTATAAACTCTTCAAAATAAACCAATTTATCACAATTGTATTTGGCGGTAAAAGACCTTGGATAGACTTTCATCTTATGTTCTTTCACTCTTTCGTCAAGATTATTCGTAACACCTATGTAAAGCACTTCGTTTGCCTTGTTGGTCATTATATAAACATTCCAAAGTTTCATGGCTCTAATGGGTGTTTAAACTAATCGCTTCGTATCAGTCCGCATGAGATTCCTGCCTACGCAGGAATTTATTTAATACCCGTACTCCCAAATCCTCCTGCGCCTCTATCCGTTTCGGAAAGCGTTTCCACTTCGAGCCATTCTGCCCTTTCATGTTTGGCAATGACCATTTGGGCCACACGTTCGCCATTTTCGACGGTAAAATCCTCATTGGAAAGATTGACCAAGATCACCCCTACCTCTCCCCTGTAATCGGCATCAATGGTGCCGGGTGCATTGAGTACGGTCACCCCTTTTTTTGCCGCAAGGCCGCTACGGGGTCTCACCTGGGCCTCATAGCCTACAGGAAGTTCCATAAAAATCCCTGTGGGCACAATGGCACGTCCCAAGGGTTTCAGGACAACAGGCGCCTCTAAATTGGCCCTAAGGTCCATTCCAGCCGACGTCAAGGTTTCGTAATGAGGCAATTTATGCCCCGACTTGTTTATGATCTTAATCTCCACGCTTTAAAAAAATGCTTTTTAAATGATCTCCTTCCATCTTATACACTAACCCCAAAAATAGCAAAAACAGTATGCTGCCCCCTATTAAATTTCTATTAAAAACATAGAAGGAAAGTACTGAAAACACAATGGAAACCGAAAGATAGAACACGATTTTCCGCATATTGTAGGGGACTGGGTAATATTTTTTCCCGAAATAATAGGACAGCAACATCATGCTGCCATAGGCGGCCAGAGTGGCCATTGCCGAGGCCATATATCCAAATTTTGAGATAAAGCCGATGTTGATGACCAAGGTAATGAGTGCCCCAATAGATGAAATATAAGCCCCAAACCTGGTCTGGTCGGTCACCTTGTACCAAACGGAAAGGTTATGGTAAATGCCCAAACAGAAACTGCCCAACAAAATAATCGGCACCACATCCAGGGCTTCCCAATATACTGGGTTGTTCAACAGCAGTTTGCCCAAAGGATCTATAAATGCAATGACCCCCAAAAGGATGATACTCCCCAACACCACAAAATAATTCGTGATCTGGGCATAGGTCCGCTGTGGTTTTTCGGTCTTGGCATGGCTAAAGAAAAAAGGTTCCACACCCATTCGGAACGCGGTCCCGAACAAGGTCATGAAGAGGGCCAACTTGTAACAGGCCCCATATTTTCCCACTTCGGACTCCGCTATCCCCTCTGGTAATATTTCGGTCAACAGAATCTTGTCCAATACCTCGTTGATGGTAAAGGCAATACCGGCTACCATTACCGGTCCAGCATATTTCATCATTTGTTTCCAGAGCGGCAGATCAAAAACATATTTGGCCCTAAAATAGTTCGGCAACAATATCAACAAGGTAACGCCGCTCGCGATCACATTGGAAATCAAAACATAATGAATCTCCCAATCCGTCCTATAAATCGAGGTGAAAAGCCCCGTTCGGTCTTCCATGGCAAGCTTGGGCAACCATAGTAAAAAGAACACATTGAACGCAAGGTTTATGGCCACGTTGACGGTCTTCAGTACCGCATAGAGCATCGGTTTTTCATTGGCCCTGAGCAAAGCAAAGGGAACGATGACCAAAGCGTCCAACACCAATATATAGGTGGTGAACTCAATATAATCCGCATTGATGTTGGTCATGTCCGCCAGCCATTGCTTGACGGTCAGTGAAAAAATCAAAAACAACAAAGAGGTGCCCAATAGGGATACCAACGAAGTGGAAACGACCTTGCCCTTGTCATCACTCTTGTGATAAAAACGGAAAAAAGCGGTTTCCATACCATAGGCCAGAAAAACATTGAAAATGGCGATCCACGCATAGATGTTGGTGTACTGCCCATAGCCCGCCGCATTTTCAAAAACAGCGGTGTATAAGGGAAGCAGAAAGAAAGAAATGACCCTCGGCATCACAGTGGCCAAGCCATAGATAAACGTCTGCTTAAAAAGCCTTTTTAGCGGGTTCAATAGGTGCGTGTTCTTTAAAAACCTTGATTAGGTGCCACAAGTTACACAAAAGCCGTTAGTCGTGGTGCCAAGAAAAACAAAAAGGCCACCGAGGGGTGGCCTTATATACTTTATTTGAACAGTATATATTAATTGTTCAATGCCTCTGCACCGCCCACAATCTCGAGGATTTCGTTGGTGATGGCGGCCTGTCTTGCCTTGTTATAGGTCAGTTTCAACTGGTTCCTAAGGTCCTTGGCGTTATCGGTCGCTTTGTGCATGGCGGTCATACGGGCACCGTGCTCACTGGCAAAGGAATCCCTGATGGCCTTGTACAATTGTGTTTTGAGCGATTTCGGAATCAGTTCTTTTACGATTTCCACTTTGGATGGCTCAAAAATATAGTCTGCCGCCTTGGATGCATCTCCTTCCACACTTACAATGGGAAGGAACTGTTCTGTCATCACCAACTGGGTGGCAGCGTTCTTGAACTTGTTATAGACCAACTCGATCTTGTCATAATTGCCCTTGGTGAACTGGTCCATCAAAAACTCAGCAATTTCAGCCACATGGTCAAAGGTCAGATTATCATAGATGCTACTGTGGTTGGCCAATATGGCGTTCTTCTTGCGGAGAATATCGTTCCCTTTCTTCCCGATGGCCACAAAATCGACCTGCTTGCCTGCGTATTTTTCGGAAACCAAATTGTTGCTCTGCTTGATGATGTTGGTATTGAACGCACCACAGAGTCCACGGTTGGAGGTAATGGCCACAACCAAAACCTTGTTCACGGGTCTGTTATCCGCAAATTGACTTCCTCCATCACCGTCCAAGCTAGCACTCAAGCTTTGTAAAAGCTCGGTAAGCTTGTCCGAATATGGGCGCATGGCCGTGATGGCATCCTGGGCCTTCTTCAATTTTGCAGCAGATACCATTTTCATGGCACTGGTAATCTGCATCGTTGACCCGATGGATGATATCCTGTTCCGTATTTCCTTTAGATTCGCCATATTTATGTCAATTATGGGTTATGAGTGATGAGTTAAGAGTTCTTGACAATTGCCACAATGATTCGCATCAACTCTTCACACTTATCCATCAAATCTATGGGAACTTCCCTGCCTGTCGCTTCTAAAATCTCAAGCCAATACTTGGTTTCATCAGCTTCCTTCAAAGCTATCCCAAACTTATTCTTAAAGTCCTTTGTGCTAACCCCTCTTTGTGCTTCCCTGACATTGGCACCTATGCTGGTGCCGCTCCTCAGAAGTTGAGAGGCTATCTCAAAATCCTTGTTGTTCTTCAATTCATCACAGTAATGGACAATCTTGCAAGCAAACTCGAAACTTTTAATTCTAATTGGGCTGTTTTCCAGTTTGCTCATAACCCATCACTCTGAACTCTTAACCTTTATATTTATCAGAAAGATCTTTGCAAACAGCAGTCAAGGTATCTGTTACCTCATCGGTCAATTTACCGGCTTTAAGGTCATCCAATACATTCCTGTGCTTGGCGTTCAAGAACTCCAAAAATTCCTTTTCAAATTCTTTTACCTTGTCCACAGGCACATTGCGCAACAAGTTCTTGGAACCTGCAAAGATAATGGCCACCTGATCTTCCACGGTAAATGGATCGTTTTGACCTTGTTTCAAGATTTCCACGTTCCTACGTCCTTTTTCGATCACGTTCAAGGTAGCGGCGTCCAAATCGGAACCGAACTTGGCGAAAGCTTCCAATTCACGGAACTGGGCTTGGTCCAATTTCAAGGTACCTGCCACTTTTTTCATGGACTTGATCTGTGCCGAACCACCCACACGGGATACGGAGATACCCACGTTGATCGCTGGACGGACCCCTTGGTTGAACAAATCCTGCTCCAAGAAAATCTGACCATCGGTGATGGAGATCACGTTGGTTGGGATATAGGCAGAAACGTCACCCGCTTGAGTTTCGATGATGGGAAGGGCGGTCAATGAACCTCCTCCTTTTACGATGGACTTCAAGGACTCGGGAAGGTCGTTCATGTTCTTCGCGATCTCGTCATCCGCAATCACTTTTGCGGCACGCTCCAACAATCTGGAGTGTAGGTAGAAAACGTCCCCAGGGTATGCTTCACGTCCTGGTGGCCTTCTCAACAACAGGGATACTTCACGGTAGGCAACCGCTTGCTTTGAAAGGTCATCATAGATGATCAAAGCAGGACGGCCCGTGTCCCTAAAATATTCCCCGATGGCTGCCCCAGCGAAAGGAGCATATACCTGCATCGGCGCAGGATCTGAAGCGTTGGCGGCAACAATGGTGGTATAGGCCAAAGCACCTTTGTCCTCCAAGGTTTTTGCTATAGCGGCCACTGTAGATGCTTTCTGACCTACGGCCACATAGATACAGTAAACGGGTTTACCTGCATCGTAAAATTCTTTCTGGTTCAGGATGGTATCGATACAAACCGTGGTCTTTCCGGTCTGTTTGTCACCGATCACCAACTCCCTTTGTCCCCTTCCCACAGGAATCATGGCGTCGATAGCCTTGATACCGGTCTGCAAAGGTTCGTTTACAGGTTGTCTAAAAATAACTCCAGGAGCCTTGCGCTCCAAAGGCATTTCGTAGGTTTCACCGGAGATAGGTCCCTTACCGTCGATTGGATTGCCCAAGGTGTCGATTACACGACCAACAATTCCTTCACCAACGTTGATGGATGCAATACGCTCTGTTCTTTTTACAGTGGCTCCTTCCACAATTTCTTTGGATGGGCCCAACAATACCACACCGACGTTGTCCTCTTCCAGGTTCAAAACGATTCCCTGCATGCCGCCGTCAAACTCCACCAACTCCCCGTACTGGGCATTGGAAAGTCCATACACACGGGCAATACCGTCACCTACCTGTAGTACGGTACCCACTTCGTTCAAGGAAGCCGTAGCTTCGAAACCTGATAACTGTTTTTTCAAAATTGCTGAAACCTCAGCGGCTTTTACTCCTGCCATTTTTATAGACTATTTGTAAATTCTCTTTTTAAACCGTTCAATTTGTTGGCGATGCTGGCATCAAATTGGGTGTCGCCCACCCGAAGCACGAAACCACCTATGATGCCCTCGTCGATCTTGTTCTGGATGGTGACCTTGTTGCCTGTTGCCTTGGTGACCTCGGCAAGGATCTTTTTCTCCAGTTCGGCCGTCAAAGGTACAGCCGTGGTAACGTATGCCACTTCCTCACCTTTCTTTTTCTCATGAAGGATGATGTACTTCAGGGCCACTTCCTGCAACATTGCTATCCTTTTGTTGTCCAGCAAGGTTTGGATCAACCCTTTGGTGATCTCATTGGAACCTTTGAAGATTTCCAACAAGGCATTCTTCTTGACCTCGGATTTCACTACCGGGCTTTCCAAGACTTGCTGTAGCTCCCCGCTCTCGGATATCACGGCCGCAATGTCCCGCAAGTCATTTTCAACGGCATCTGCCGCTTTTTTCTCGACTGCGAAATCCAAAGTTGCCTTGGCGTAACGTATGGCTGCCCTGTTCTGGTCCATGGTACTAGTTCAATTTGATATCACCCAACATATCGTCAACCAACTTGAGTTGCTTGTCTTTGTTGGACAGTTCTTCTTTAATCACTTTTTCGGCGATTTCCAAGGAAAGGTTGGCCACTTGTGCCTTGATGTCGGCAACTGCGGCTTTCTTTTCACTTTCGATGGCAGCCTGTGCCTGCTTGATGATCTTGTCACCCTCGGCATTGGCCTGTTCTTTGGCTTCGGAAATAATGCTTTCCTTGATCTCCCTGGCTTCCTTCAAAAGCGCATCCCTTTCAGCTCTGGCTTCTTTCAACAGTTTTTCGCTGTCGGCGGTCACGTTCTGCATTTCCTTTTTGGCTGCCTCAGCCGCTTCAAGGGCATCTTTAATCCCCTCTTCCCTTTTCTCAACAGCATTCAAAATGGGTTTCCAAGCGAATTTTTTCAACAGCAACAACAGTCCAATAAAAAGAACCAATTGCCAGAAAAACAACCCCAAGGAAAACTGTTCCATTAACTTTTCCATATATCTCTACTGTGTTTTTTAAATTTTTTAAACTATATCATTTTAAAATGAAGGGCCACAGCCAACCGCTATGGCCTTCACTTTTCTTTCGGTGATTAAGCAGCAAAAAGAGCGGCGAAACCGATACCTTCAATAAGAGCGGCTGCGATCAACATGGCAGTTTGGATCTTACCAGAAGCTTCAGGTTGACGAGCAATGGCGTCCATTGCCTGACCACCGATTCTACCGATACCCAATCCTGCTCCGATTACGATCAAACCAGCACCTACGATGTTTGGAATTGTCATGATATATGTATTTAAATATTAAACGTTCTTACTTAATGATGATCTTCTTCCACTGCCATTCCAAAATACAGGGCAGACAGCATGGTGAAGATATAGGCTTGCAATGCGGCCACCAACAATTCCAATAGGGAAAGGGCAAAAGCTAGTGCAAACGACAATGGACTTCCTATCCAGTTCTTAAAAATGAACATCAGTCCAATAATACTCATCAATACTACGTGGCCCGCGGTGATGTTGGCATACAGACGTATCATCAATGAAAATGGCTTGATGAAGGTTCCCAACAATTCGATAGGGGCCAATATGATTTTCATGGGAACGGGTACTCCCGGCATCCAGAAGATGTGTTTCCAGTAGTTCTTGTTTCCAGAAAATGTGGTGATGAAATAGGTGATCAATGCAAGGGCAAAGGTCACCGCAATGTTGTTGGTGACGTTTACACCCAGTGGGGTCAATCCCAACAGGTTGATGATCCACACAAAAAAGAACACGGTGAGCAAATAGCTCATGTACTTTTTGTATTTGTGCCCAATATTGGGAACTGCGATTTCATCACGGACAAACACCACCAATGGTTCCAACACCCTTCCAACTCCCTTGGGCAAGTTGCTCTTTTTGTAGTTGCTGGCAACGGAACGGAACATCAAAAACATCAAAAGCCCCACAAGCGCAATGAAAACAACGTTCTTGGTAATGGAAAAATCCAATGGCTTTACATTGCTGGGGTGGGCATCTTCCACAACCAAGTTTTCCCCGAATGCATCTTCAACATGGGTTTCGTCGTTGTGATGGCCCTCAAATTCTATAGTGCCCTCGGCATCCGTTTTGTAGATCTTATTGTGGTAAAGGGTGTAGTAATTTCCATCCACTTCGGCCACTCCTTCGCCGTGCTTCAGTTTTGAAGAGGAGAAAACCTTCAGACCATTGTCCCAAAGGATAACGGGCAATGGGAAACCGATGTATTTGTGTTCGCCCTCGTCGGTAGTATAGGAATACAGGTTGAAATCATACGAATCCAGAAGGTGATGATCAATGTATTCCTTGATTTCGGTCTTCAAATCATGGGCGCCGGTTTCAACTTCCTCTGCTTCATGGCTTTGAGCCGATACAATTCCCGCAATGAAAAACATTACGGCTGCCAACTTTTTACTTAAAAACGAATATCGCATACACCTGCAAATATGGGTCCTGAAAAATTGGTGCAAAAATACATCGCTCCTTCAAAAGAAAAAAGCTTTTGCAACAATATTTCTCTTATTGCATTTTTTGTGCAAAATGGAACCTTTATCTCACAGTATTAAGCAGTTTCACCAAAAAATAGGTTTCCAGAAAAAGGGAAAATAGGTAGGGAATGAAAAAAGTTAGGAACTCCATGCGCTCCAGAGCGCCATCTTGTTTGTATCCGGGATAAAGAAATATGAAGAAAACCACAAACTTCAGCAAGCTGCCCCCCAGAAAGAAAAAGCCCAATAGATCCCTGTATTTATCCCTGAAGATATAAATAGCAAAAAAAATAAGGGAAGCCATAATCGTGTTCATGACGTAGCTTGCCACCAACTGGTTCCCGAATGGCTCGTGCCCCAGATTTCCCAGCACAGTGGTGTGTGCCCAAAGCAGCAGTCCCATCCCAATAAAAAGTACCGTTAGGAAAACAGAGGGGAAGAACTTGATTTTCAATTGTTGTTGATTTTCTTCAATTGCTGAACGACAAAATATATGGAAATGCCAACACCAAGAAGGGTACAGATGGGCAAGAACACCTTTTCGGTACCGAAATGGGCATCCAGCCATTGCCCTCCCTTTACGGCCAAATAAATGACAACGCCCATTTGAATGGCCGAACCAGACAAACGGGCTGCTGTGTTGATGTTGTTCTTTAGTTTGTCCTTAGGAGACTTTTGCTGGCTCATTGCTCTTTGCGGTCTCCAGTTTGGGTGCTGCGGTGGTCACCGGCGCCCCTTTGCCCATTACACAGGAAGCATTGAAGGTCGCTCCTGGCTCCACGGACAATTTGGCCACGCTCACCGTGCCCTCTATAATAGCCGATGATTTCAGGGAAAGCAGGTCCTTTACCAAAAGTTCGCCGTTGAACTTGCCTTCGATATCGGCATTCACGCATTCCACTTTTCCATTGATGTAGCCATCCTTGCCGATGACCACTTTTCCTGAGGTCTTTACATTGCCTTCGAGTTTGCCATCGATTCGGAAATCGGCCTCGGAAGTAATGTCGCCTTTGATCTTTGTGTTCTTTTCAATTCGGTTGGGCTGTCCGCCAAATTCAGTCATAGGCCTTGGTTTTTTGTTGTCAGAAAACATTGTGTTCTTGGGTTTTGGGGTTTAAAATTGTGCTTTGTATGATGCCAGGTTCTTATGGACCTGTATAATTTTATAGTTGTCCGATAAAACTACGAAATTCTCATCTTTAATGCGGTAGTCCTTATTGTTTTTTATGAGTTCCGCAAAGCCCAGGGCAAAGTCCTTCGACCTAAATCCATGCACCACCACAAATTCATCCTCCAACGTATAGATGTCCTTGGAAACCACATTTTTGTAGTTGAGTTCCTTTACCGCTTCCTCCAAACGGTTCTTCAGGGCCAGGGCCTTTTCATTGTCCTTAATCTTGAAGGGGAACACCACTTTCCAGTTGCCTGTTCCCTTTGATCCGGTTTCGGGTGAAAACTCCTTCGTCTCCAGTTTGGGCAATTGCTCTTCCACCATTTGTTCCGCCTTTTTTCCTTCGGGATTGTTGGGATAAGTGAGCGCCACATAGTTCAAGGCATCCTTGAAGGGCTCAAAACCTTGGAGACGACCAATGGCATTGGCCTTTAGCATTTCGAACTTGGGCACGATGGGGTCTCCCGTGAATTGTCCAATATAGATTTCGGACTGGGTGATCACCTGAAGGAACTCTTGGTCCTCATATAGTTTGTACAAAGCGGCATAGCGGGCATCGGGGCTATCGGTATTGCCCTCCAAAACGGCCTGTGGGTTCAGTAGGATCTCGGCATAGCGGGTATCGGGATGGTTGATGATGATGTCCTGCTTCATGTTCTGGGCCAAGGGACTCCCTGATTCCTCATAGATTTTGTAGAGGTTGTATTTGGATGGGAGAATCAACCGTTCCTCTGGATTTGAAGCCAATACCCGTTCCAACTTGGCCGCTGCGAGCAGATTGTCCCTGAACTTTTCCTTGTAGATCAATCCCAATTGGTAATTGGCAAAATTACGCTCGGTCTTCAAGCTGTCGATCACTTTGATGTCGGTCGGGATTTGGGACAGGTAAAACTCCACGGAGAACTTTTGGTCCTCGGTCAAGTTCTGGGGTTTTCCGTTCTCCACGATCTCTTGTCCCGTAGCCTCGGAAACCAAGGTCTTGGATTTGTTGCTCCATCGCCAGTCATCTTCCAAGGTGCGCTCGCCCCAACGGGTCTTGAAGTCATTTTTGCCATACCCCAAACTGGTGATGTTGTAAAAATAGAACTTGCCTTGGTTCTGCTTCCCTCCTTTGCTCTTGGCAAACGTGGCAAAACCGGCCTCGGTGCGTTCCTGTTGTTTTTTGTTCACCTCTTCCTCTTTCCTTTTCAGCTCGGCAATGTGTTCCTCAAAATAGGTCTTTCGCTTGGCCTCGGGCATTTGATAGAGGGTTATGACGCTATCGGCATGCTGTACGATGTCCTCATACTTGATCACGTCCTCAAGGTTGTCCAGCTTCTTTTTGATGTTACGGTGTTGTCTGGTATTTTCGGTCAAGTTGGTCAAGGTACTGTCATAATAGGCCCCAGAAACCTTGTACTCATCCTGATCAAAATAATAGTCCGCCAAACTTTGATAGTTCAGGGCATTCAGTTTGCGCTCGCCCTGTGTGGCGCGCAACGATTTGTTGTAATAGGCCAAGGCCAAGCTATCGGAACCGTTCGCCAAATGATATTGGGCCACCTCCCGGTAGATCTTGTCCAAAAAGGGTCGGTTTTCCCTGTTCGCTTCCAAATCGGTCAGGTATTCCAACAATTCCTCACTATTGGCATCGGTAAGTTCCGTGTTCTGTATTTTTTTGAGGTGGGCATTGATCATATAGACCCTTGGCGATTTCCTGTTCAGGGCAATGACCTTGTCATAGGCATAGTTGGCACTGTCCCGATACCCCAATTGGTCGTAAAGTTGTCCAATGATGAAAAGGTATCTCCCCTTTTCGGGGTTCTTTTTGGTATAGGCCTGTGATATTTTCAGTTTTTGGATGGCCGTGTCCGGAGCGTTCAGGTTGATATAGCATTGGGCCAGCACGGCATTGGCATCGGCATATTCCTGGTCATTCAGTTCCTCATACTTGAAAAGTCGCTTCAAATTCTTGATGGCCACTTCGGGATTGTCCAGACGCATGTTGGTCTTTTCGCGCCAAATGGTGGCCTCGTTGAGCTTGTCGCTCTCGGCATATTTTCTCAAAACATAATTGAAGGCTTCCAGGGCCGGGATGTACCGCTGGTCAAAATAGCGGGATTTGCCCAAAAGAAGGAAAGCTTCGTCCGTTTGAGGGTTCCGCTCCTCATCCTTGATGTCCATGCTGTGCTTTTGGATGGCCTTGGTGGCCTTTTCCTCCGCAATGATGAAGTTGGGGTTGTTGTCCTCGGAATCCAGTTTGATCTCATCGGTGACTTGCAGGCGTTCCACGGGAAGGATCTCCCAATAATCGTCCCGGTAACTCGCGTTGAGCTCCTCCCGACCTTTTTCAAAAGCAATATTGCCATTGTACAAGGTGTTGTACTTGGTGTTCAGCGCATGCCAATTGCGGTTGACAAACTTGTCCTTTTGTGTGGAACAGGCACTAAAAATAAGTCCCCCTGCAACTGTTGCAATGATAAGTGTGTGACGAAGATTCAAAATTACCGATGGTCTTGTGATAACCTTAACTCAAAAAAGTTGGGATTATTATAAGGCTCATCGACAAAATACAAGAATTTCCCCGACTGTGTTTTACCCCGCAAAGAAGGCTTCCAGTTCCTTCAAGGTCTCGGTAGAGGTGTGGATGTCCTTGACGATCTCGCCCTTGTTGAGCACCACGATGCGCTCGCACACCTCGGTGACATGGATCAAATCGTGGCTGGACACGAGTACCGTTACCCCCTCTTTGGCCGCTAGGTCCTTGATGATCCCTTTTAACCGGATCTGCGTGGTGGGATCTAGATTGGCAAAGGGTTCGTCCAGGATCACCACTTCGGGGTTGCCTATAAAACTGGCCACAATGCCCACTTTTTTCTGGTTTCCTTTGGAAAGGTCCCGCAAATATTTCTTTTGGCCCAAGATCTCGCCGTGGAAAAAATCCCCATAATTGGCCAACAGGGCATCCACATCCGCCTTGTTCCGTCCGCGAAGTTCCCCGATGAAGTAAAAATATTCCTCAGGGGTCAGGTAGCCAATCAAGAAAGATTCGTCAATAAAGGCGGAAGTGAACGGTTTCCATTCCTCGCTCTGGTCCACCTGAACCTCATTGTTGATGATATGTCCCGAACTGGGCTGGATCAAATCCAGCAATAGACTGAACAACGTGGTCTTCCCCGCCCCATTGTTCCCTACCAGGCCAAAGCTCTGCCCTTTTGGGATTTCCATGTGATCAATGTTCAAAACGGTGTTCGAGTTATATGACTTTGTCAAATTATGTACTGTGATCATGAGATTTCTTTATAGTGATTGGTTATTTCTGTTTGTATGCCAACAATGTCTTGTATTTCTCCTTTTTATAGATGCCCTCTATCATTTTGAACGCACGCTCCTTGAACACGAAGCCCATCAATCCAAAAGCGGCGACAAAGAGATACCCCGCCAAGGGACTAATCAGGAAATGGCCAATGGCATAGATGACCATGGGGAGCAGAAGCTTGGGCAAGGTCAGCAAGAGGGTCTTGGCATTGAAGGCCTGTTTGTCCCCAAATGCCTTTTTGTTGGAGGTGAGCTCAATGGGTGTCTTCACATAGGCCCCGCCCCAAAGCACCAGATAACTGTTGATGCCGATATTGTAAATGGCCCCCACCAAAACCGCAGCATAGGCCTCCCATCCAAAATACACATAAAATGTGGCCAGGATCGTGGAAATGACCGTGGCAATGATGATCAGGTACCATTTGGACGAAAGGTATTCCCTGTACTTGATGTTCTGGCTCATCATCAAAGGGTAATAGCTGCTGTCCCAACTGGGCACATATTGGCCAAAGCTGAACAGGAACCCGCCCGTGACAAAAATGCCGGCGAAGATCTTCCAGAAAGGACCGTCATAGGCCTCAATGGCCCCTGTGAAAAAGAGCAGTCCGTAAAAAACAAAGAAGAACCCGGTGAGTACGGCCGTCTTGGACCGCTTGTTCCTTTTGATGAGCTTGATGTCGTTCTTCAAAAAGGTGCCCAGATTGCCGAATCGGTTCAACCAATCCAGGTTTTCGGTACGGACCTCGGTATGTTTTTTGGCAAGGCCCCCATCCAGGTACATGTGTTTTTTGAAATAGCCAAAGGCCAAAAAATACAGGGCCAACAGCAAGGCCCAGGGAATGATGGCCGTCCATGGCATATCGTAGAAATAATCAAAAATGGGCTGTGCATAAAGTGTGATGTCAAACCACTGATAGAATTGGGAAATACCGGCCAATATCATCAATCCCGCAAAGACGTAAAAGACTGCATCCTTGTTGTTAACCATCACGTTGATGAAATTGTTGCAATAAATGATCGCCATCATTGCCAAATGCCACCCCACGACCTGGGCAAACGGATAGTTCTTGGTGAGCAACACCACGCTGAACGGGATAAAAAAGAACGCATGGGACCAGTTGAAGAACGATACCACCGTTTTTCCCAAAGAGAAGTTCACAACCTGGCTTTTCTTGAAGGGGAGGTAAAGCAGGGGTTTGATGTTGGTCACCGGCATTTTTTGGAGCATGTACCTAAAGACAAGGTCAAAGGTGAGGTAATACACCATAAAACGGTTCACCACCCGAAGCGGATTGCCCCAGCCGGCCTCGTCGATCATAAAATAGGCCCCAAAGCCCAATCCCAAAAAGACAGCGATAAAATAAAGGGCTCCGAGGGCCATCAAAATCTTGAACCAGATCTCGGTCTTAAAACTTGCCGAGCGGTAAAAGGATTTCCATTGGAGACCCAAAAAGTGTTTGAACATGGTCAGTCATTTTTAAGTAAGTATCTAAATTATTGGATTTGTTACAAAACCCATCCTTTTTCTAAAATTTAAGGTCAAAAAGAGGTTGAATGCTTAATTTTGCACCAAATTTTGTGTAGATGAGCGATTTTCATGCTTTAAAATTGGCCTCGGTGGATCGGTTGACCCCAAACGCGGTGGCCCTTACTTTCGAAATTCCAGAACACCTGAAAAGTGCCTATGCCTTCAAGGCCGGGCAATACATCACCATCAAACATACCATGGACGGACAGGAACTGCGCAGGGCCTATTCCATTTCTTCCCCACCTTCTTCGCAAACCTTGACCGTGGGCATCAAAAAAATGCCAGGTGGTACATTCTCTGTGTTCGCCAATGAAAAATTGAAGGCCGGGGATACCCTGGAAGTGATGCTCCCCGATGGAAGGTTCCTTTTTGAACCTAACGGCCCCAAAAACATTGCAGCCTTTGCAGCAGGAAGTGGGATAACCCCCATCATGAGCATTGGTCAGACCGTGTTGGAGAGCGACCCCGAAAGTGTGTTTGTGCTCGTCTTTGGCAACCAATCACCCGAAGAAACCATGTATTTCAAAGAAATACAGGAACTTAAAATTAAATATACCAATAGGTTTTTTGTTCAATATGTCTACAGCAGGTCCCACGAAGACGATGCTCTATTTGGACGTATAGAGAAGTCCACCATCAATTTTGTACTGAAAAACAAGTTCAAGGAAACCCAATTTGATGGCTTTTACCTTTGCGGACCTGAGGATATGATCCATTTGGTCTCCGATACCCTAAAAGGCAATGGCGTTGCCGAGGACAAGATCCATTTTGAACTCTTCACCGCCGATGACAGCGAAGATACCCTGGCCGAAGAACTGGAAGGCATGACCAAGGTGGAAGTCGTCTTGGACGACGAGACCTTCTCCTTTGTGATGGATAGGAAACACCGGGTGTTGGATGCCGTGCTCAAGGAAGATATAGACGCCCCCTACTCTTGTCAGGGCGGGGTCTGTAGCAGTTGTATCGCAAGGGTCAAGGAAGGGAAGGCTGAAATGGCCAAAAACCAGATATTGACGGATGGTGAGATTGCCGAAGGATTTATCTTGACCTGTCAGGCACATCCGCTGACCCCCACCTTAAAGGTGGATTATGACGATGTCTGATGTTGAAAGTATCAAGTCCAAACATCAAGTAGAAAAACATACACGCTTCTAATACGAATTTTACCAATTTTCAGGATTGCACTTTACTATTGATAGCATTCTGGAATCAAACTTCAACAACGGAATAACCCAATAACTGAATAACAGAACATGGCGACTAGGGAGCTTCTGACAAAAGTTTCTCTATGGCCCTACTTCCGTGCTCATAGCCGATACGATAGGCGTTTTCGATTCCCTTTTTATCCAGTACCCCGATTTTTTCCAGTTCCGCTGGTTCAATGAACAGGTTGCACTCGTGTAGTTTTTCCTTGTTCGATGCATGGATCATCAAACTGGTGACCCTACCTGCCAATTGTAAAGAATTCTTCAGGTCCTTCTTCTGCAAGGGCACAGTGATGGACACATTGCTCCCAATGATGAACTCCATCCGATTCTCCAGATATTCCTTTGGAAAGTTGTTCATAATACCCCCATCGGCATAGAGGATGCCCCCAATGTCCACCGGGCTAAAAACAGGTGGCAATGCCGCCGAGGCCAATAAGGGTCTGATCAATTCCCCTTCGTGAAAGACCTTCTCATATCCACTCAACAGATCTGTGGCCACTACGAACAAGGGCTTTTTCAACTTCTCAAAATCGTCTTCCGGGAAAAAGACCTTGAAAATATTGATATAGCGTTCCGTATCAATAAATCCGGGTTTGTTGATGGCAAAAAAACTATACTGGAACAAAGGGGTCTCCCGAAAGAAGTTGAGCATGCTCTCGGCAGAATTGCCGTTGGCGTAGAGTGCCCCCACTAGGGCCCCGATACTGGTGCCAGCTACCATTCCAGCCTCTATGCCGTGCTCCCTCATGGCCTTGATGAGCCCGATATGCGCCATGCCGCGCACCCCACCTCCGGAGAGGACCAAACCTATGGATTTGCCTTCTAGCATTATTGGTCTATGGAATTTATAACCCACAAAGTTAACCTTTTGCATTTCAGAGAGGGTTATCCCAATGCGGTATTTGGATTAAAAAACCATCAATCTTTACGATTTTCCAAACCCCCCCATCCATAACTCCGTAGGTGTAGATATAAACTAAAAATGTAAATCATATGAAATCTTTAAAGACATTCACCCTTGTGTCCGCGTTCCTTGCCTTTATGATATCCGCAACTGGAATATCACAGACCAAAATGGTAGGTGGAGCCCCAATGTACCCCAATAAGGACATTGTTTCCAATGCCGTGAACTCCAAAGACCATACCACCTTGGTCGCTGCAGTAAAAGCTGCGGATTTGGTGGGAACCCTGCAAGGCGAAGGACCTTTCACGGTATTTGCCCCGACCAACGATGCGTTTGCAAAACTCCCTGAAGGAACAGTGGAAACATTATTGGAACCAGAGAACAAGCCGATGTTGCAAGGCGTGCTCACCTATCACGTAGTGGCCGGGAAATACGGTTCCAAAGAGTTGAAACGATGGATCAAAAAAGGAAAGGGAATGGCCAAACTTACCACCGTAAACGGAGATACCCTTACCGCCATGATGGATGGCAACTCCATTAAAATAAAGGATAGTGCAGGAAATGTTGCATCGGTGACCATTGCCGATGTGAACCAATCCAATGGAGTGATCCATGTGATCGATACCGTTGTGCTACCTTCTGCAAAGTAGTTTTTTTGGTTTTTGGTTAGAGTGGAAAGGATGGCATTTACCATCCTTTTCCTTTTTTCTGAATCGATTTACCGACCAGCTAGTCTGTTTTTTGGCTTTGCGGTCGCTTTTTGGCACTGTTGTCGAAAATTTCTTCCCCTCATCTACATTGTCCTAACTTCCTCATTTTCAAAACCGACCCGCCGGTCTGAATGTTAAATCCTGGTTAGGGTGGCCAAAATTGTAATCCTGGCCGTGGCGTTTCGACCAAAATCGATAGTGATAATTGTTGTAAGTTTAGGTTCATCAACAATAGTATAACCGAAAAAAAAGGAAAACATGGCCAATTCATATTACGACCCCGCCGATCTGCGAAAATTTGGGAACATTACGGAATGGAGCGAGGAGCTCGGCACAAAATTCTTTGATTATTACGGTAAGGTCTTTGAGGAAGGCGCCTTGAGTGCCCGTGAAAAATCCTTGATCGCCCTCGCTGTGGCCCACGTGGTTAAATGCCCGTATTGCATCGATGCCTATACCAAGGACGGATTGCAACGGGGCATCACCAAGGAAGAAATGATGGAGGCCGTGCATGCCGGCGCCGCCATAGAAAGTGGGGCCACTTTGGTACATGGGGTGATGATGATGAACAAGTACAATAAACTTTCCATGTAATTTGGACCGCTTTGCTGTTAGATACTGGACCGCTGCGCGATTAGATGTTAGAATTCAGACAAAAGCAAAACATACCCAATTTCAAAAGCTTTTGCTACAATCATAGAATTTGATAAATGGAACAAAGCATATTGACCGACATAAAGAACGCCGCAAAAAAATCCTTGAAGGCACGCCATAATGAGCTGGCCGATACCCACAGGCAGATGGATATCCTCAACGGGGGTCTCTTTGCCGATGGGGAACTCCCCTATTTCAAGGACCAGATTGCCAAAACGGGACAGTTTCCGCTAAAGCCAAGGAAATTGGAGATCTTGCAGATCAATGTCGGGTATATGTGCAACCAGGTCTGTGAGCACTGCCATGTGGATGCAGGCCCCGACCGAAAGGAGATCATGACCCGGGACACCATGGAGCTCTGTTTGGAGGTGATCCGAAATACAGGGGCACACACCTTGGACCTCACCGGTGGCGCACCCGAAATGAACCCCGACTTCAGGTGGTTTGTGGAAGAGGCTTCCAAAGCGGGGATCAAGGATTTCATCGTCCGTTCCAACCTGACCATCATCTTGGCGAACAAAAAATACCACGACCTGCCCGAGTTCTTCAAAAAGCACAATGTGCACGTGGTTTCCTCCATGCCGCACTACACGAAGGGCAAGACCGATAAACAACGGGGCGATGGGGTCTTTGACAAATCCATCCAAGCATTGCAAAAACTGAACGAAGTGGGCTACGGAATGCCGGACAGCAATCTGCGCTTGGACCTGGTCTACAATCCTTCGGGGGCGTTTTTGCCTTCGGACCAATCGGCCATGGAACGGGATTTCAAAAAAGCGCTGAAAGCCGATTTCGGGATTGAGTTCCACAACCTGTTTGCCATCACCAACCTGCCCATTTCCCGGTTTTTGGACTATCTGATCGCGTCGGACAATTATGAGGACTATATGTATGCCCTAGTGGAGGCCTATAACCCTGCTGCTGTGGAAAACGTGATGTGCACCAATACCATCTCCGTGAGTTGGGACGGTTGGCTGTACGATTGTGACTTCAACCAGATGCTCGACCTAAAGGTCGCCAGTAAGGTGAAGCACATCAAGGATTACAATGAGGGTCTCCTTAACGACCGAAACATTGTGATTTCCCAACACTGCTATGGCTGCACGGCCGGGGCAGGTAGTAGTTGTCAAGGGACGGTGGCTTAGTTTGCCCCAAGAGGTCTTATTCCAAAAGCCTTCATGTAATTGAAACACTTGGATTTCACTGTATTCTTTATTTCATCGTAGTCAATAGCTGCTCCAAATTCTTTACGGTTGCCTTATATCCTTCGATGAAGCCCATTTCGATCATTTTCTCCATTCGCTCCAGAGATTCATTATATATAGTGATGCTTACCGTGGTGATTCCGTCTTGCTCACTGAAGGTATAATCCCAATCCGAGCCGGTGGGAGCAGGGTTTTCATCTTTGTCCGCAAAGACATTGTACAGTTTGAAATTGGTCTTTGGCGTGATGGCCCTGTACTCTTGAAGTATCCAACCCTCATGCCCCTTTGGGCTTACCATGGCATAAAACCTTTTTCCTCCTACTTCAAAATCCATGTATTTTGTCCTTGCCTTGAACGGGGCTGGTGCCACCCATTGGTCCAACAATTCGGCCTTGGTAAAGGCATCCCAGACCAAATCCAGACCTGCGTCGAACTCCCTTGTGATATAAACCGTTTTTGCGGCCTTGTCCACGGTAAAATCAAATTTCAATTTATTGCTCATTTTTATCTTTTTTCATGGTTAACAATACTTTGTCCAGTTGATTGAACTTGACTTCCCAAATCTTTCTAAACTGCTCCAGCCATAGATCCACCTCCTTCATTTTCTCAATTTCAAGCGAGTAATAAATTTCCCTGCCTTGCTGTTCCTGCCTCACCAGGTCACATTCGGACAAAATGCGCAAGTGTTTGGAAACCGCTTGTCTGGTGATATTGAAATTTTCCGCGAGGGCATTGGGCGTCATGGCATGAACCGCTATCAATGTAATTATAGAGCGCCTTGTGGGATCTGCAATCGCCTGAAAAATGTCTCTCCTCATCTTGATTATTATAAATATGAAACTAATCGGTTGCTAATTTATGTGCAACCATTCAGTTTCGCAAATTTATTTTGAAAAAAATAACGGAAAGGTGTTTTTATTGATTTTCAAATCAATATTAAGCTCAATCCACCACGGTAGGGAAAACTCCCCTTGTGCCCATGTCCACCACAGTTTCGCCCAACAGCGGTTCGTATTTGCCGTTACCATTGCCATCTTCCCATTCAAAACTGTTGTTGATGGATATGACCACTTCAATATTGATGTCTTGGGTTGCATTTGCCGGTATCACCAAAGCCGAGGGGAATTGTCCGGTGACCACACACGAACCTTCAGGGACCGGAGAGGTGTCGCTGATCGGGTTGGGCACCGTAGTTTGAATGGCATCTCCTTGGGTCAATTGGATAAAGGCAAACCCTTGAATGTTTCCTTTGGTCTCCAATCCAAAATACCCTTGTGCCCTGTTCCCGTTCACCGAAACAGTCTGGTCTTCGATAACGTAGCTCCCGATATAAGTGTTGTACCCTAAAAAGGAGGCCACAAAACCGTCCACATCAATATTGTCGTCCACGCCGTCCGGCCAATCGGGAATCTCGGTCTCCGCGCCTTCCAGGTTATATACAATTTTGTACTTCTGATATCCGACCGAAGCCCTAAAATATTCATACGTGCCTGCAGTGACATGGCTCAAAGGCACACTTAGGGTATTGATCTCTTCGTTAAAAAACACCTCACTGTTAAAATCAATGGCTTGTGCCCCACCGCTTCCCGTGGTTGCCGTCGAAATGATGGTGACCCCATCATCATAAGGTGTAAATTGATCCGTATATAAGCCAATGAAGTGCAGTCCCAAAACGTTAAAATCGGGGCTTTGGGCCGCATTTCCTTCGGGAACGGATGTTGGATTGCCCAGATTGTCCAAACGTTCCGCTTCAACATCCATGATAAACGTGATGTTCAATCGTGGCTCTTCGGCCCCTGGGTTTCCCGTTGATGGATCATCGGAACAGGAAAACAGGGATATGCCCATCAACACGGTAAATAGCAAGTTTGTTCTTTTCATAGTTTGTTTTTTTATGTGGTTTGGGTTTTTACGACCCAAAACGGATAGGGGAAGTTACACTATTTGATGTAACGAACAATATACGAAGCGTTTAGAATTTTACATGCCCTGTCGTCTGTTAGGGTGAATGGGTTCCCTTTGCAGTAAATGTGGTTTTGTACATCTTTTGTCCTGAAAAAACATTCCTTAAACCGACTTGTAAGTCGGTTGGTTTTTGGCGTTGGGCAGTAATTGGTCGATCTTCCAACATTTTACCGATTTTTCGTGCCGCTACGTCCTTAATTCTTTGGGTTGGCCACTTTCCGTGAAATCTTTGCTACAGACCGAACAGTCCAAACCCAAATCTTATGGAAATGACCCTCAAACGAAGAGAAACGATGCACCGCCTCTGTGGAAAAGGCCTTGAGATCTTCCACGCCAAAGGCTATTACAACACCAGTCTGGACGATATTTTGAACGAGCTCTCCCTCTCCAAGGGTGCTTTTTACCATCATTTCAAATCCAAAGAGGACTATTTCATCAACATTGTACAGAACCTCATCGTACAAAAGGTATATGCCTTGCTGATAGAACCCCTTAATACCAACGAAAATCCTTTGCCAGTCATCATCGAGAGTTTAGAGAACGCCTTGGACCCCGGCAAGAAGAACGAAATGGCCTATGGGTTCATGCTGAACGATTTTCTGACCGAATTCAACAAGCGGAACGAAGAGATCAGTGGGCAGCTCAAAGAAATCCTCAATGTCTGGGAGGTGAATTTGGTGTCCTTATTGAAAAAGGGGAAATTGGACGGCTATATTGCCCGCCATGTGGACTGCGAAGGGGTCGCAACCTATGTGATCGCTTCCTATTTGGGGATGCGCTCCCTGCTGATGGACAGTTCCAACAAGCAGTTGAGGTACCAGTACATCCAACAGTTGAAGCAATACTTTAACTCCATTGCCGCGCACAACGTAGCGGCCTAAGCGTCCAAAATCGTCAATAGCTTGTCCACTATGCGTTGTGGAGGGATGGTTTCCATGACCGACTCATAGCCTTTGGGCATTTTGTTCCCATACACCGAAGTGGGGATCAGCGGATAGGTCTCCCTGTTGGCCAATAGGGCATTTTCCAAGGGTTGGGCAAAAGGATAGAAGCCCGCAAAAGGGTGTGTGACCCCCCAAAGCGTCACCACTGGAATGCCATAATTGGCCGCCAAATGGGCATTGCCACTGTCCATGGACAGCATCGCATCTAAATTGGATATCAATTCCAATTCCTCCGAAAGGGTCAGCTTACCCGCCATGCAGAGCGCGTTTTCATGGGCCTCCGCCATGCTTTCCAACGCAGTGACTTCTTGGGCCCCTCCCCCAAACAACAAAATTTTATACCTATTGGTATTGTTGAGTTCCGAGATGACCTTTTTCATGAGCGACAAAGGGTACATTTTGCCCTCATGGGCAGCAAATGGCGCAACGCCTACCCACTTTTTGGTGTCCTGTGCCACCAAGCCCAATACTTTTTCTGAAAGTGGCAAACGTGCTAAGGGTTTGGCTTCGGATAGGTCGATGGGATAACCCAATTGGGCCATGACATCGGCATAGCGTTCGTGTGTGGTCCTCAACGGTTGGAAAACCTTGTTCCAGCTCCGGGTCAATGCCTTTTTCTCCCTTCTGCCCTTATCGATCTGTATAAAAGGGATGCTTTCCAAAGCGAAGTACTTTTTCAGTATCCGGCTTCGTAATACATTGTGGAGGTCGGCCACGGCATCGAACTGCAACGGTTTCAATTCTTGGTAGAGGCGCCAGAGTCCCAATAGGCCCTTATGGCGTTTTTTTACATCGGCTTCCAACACATTGACCCGTTCCAAACTCCCAAAAATGGGCATGAACGGTTTTTTAGTGAGCACGGTAATGTGGAGGTGCGGGTATTTTTGGGTCAGTCCATTGATGATCGGGACCGTCATGGCCACATCGCCCATGGCCGATAAGCGAATCAACAAAATCCGGGTGATGTTACCCTTTTTGTCCACGGAGCACTGGGTTGAGTTCCTCGTCGTTGTACATTTTCATCTGCTTGTAGACCTTCATGTACTTGTTCCCTGTCTCAATATCGACCAACAATTGGTCAATGGCGGCGGAAAGGTCCTTTTTCTGTTCCAACAGCACGGCCAGTTTGTCCGCACATTTTTGGATATGTTCCGGTGAGGCATCGGTACGGTTCACCTCTTCCTCCATGTGATAGATCTTCAGGGCCAAAATGGAAAGCCTATCAATGGCCCAGGCGGGGCTTTCGGTATTGATGCTGGCTGTTTTCAAGGTTTGTACCGATTGGTATTTATTCAAAAAATAACCGTCGATGTATTCCACGAGATCGGTACGGTCCTGATTGCTTGCGTCTATCTTGCGTTTCAGGTCCAATGCATCCACAGGATCAATCTCCGGGTCACGGATGATGTCCTCATAATGCCACTGTACGGTATCTATCCAGTTTTTTCGGTACAGTAGGTGTTCTATCTTATCCTTTGGATAAGGGTTCGTAAATTCCTGGTACACGTCGTCCTTTATGTGGTAGGTGTCAATACTTTTCTGGAAGATCCCAAAGGCAAAATCACTGAACATGATGCATCATTTTGGGCAAAGATATTGCTTTATGGATTAATCGTTGATCTGGAGCACAAAAAGCAACAGGGACACTGCGGCGAAAAGGATGAGTACGACCTCGCGACGCTTGGGCTTTTTCATCGCCTCAAAATAATTGGCCATAAAAACAGATGCCGGAAAAAAAGTGATTAGCACGGGCGATTCATCCGCTGGGGTAAGTAGCGTTATCACCACGCCCAGGGCAAAGGCCAAAAAAATGACCCGGAGCTGCAGCAGCTTGCCCCCTCCCACGTTCCGCAACCTCAGGAAGACCACAAAGGCCACCGCCAGTGCAAAAAGGATATAGATCAGGGCCTTGACGTTCAGTACTTCAAAAAAGGAACTTGTCCTAAAAATGCCCAACGAAAACTGATAGTGATCCTGAAAAAAATCCAAGGAGCCGTTTACCTTCAGAATCGTAAAGGTCAGGATAAAGATGGTGGCCACCCCCAGCAAGGGAACCAGCCAATTCTTAAAGGTTTTCCGGTCATACAAATTGATGACCACAAAGACCAAAAGCAAGAAAACGATGGCCCAATCGTAAAAAAGGCTCGCCACGACTATCAAAAGTGAGGCATCAAATATCTTGTGCTTTACATTTCTTGTGGATTTGATGGACAGCAGGCGCCAAAGGGCCAACAACAAGAAAAAGTTGGTGAAAATGGCATTCTTCAATTGGAGGTTCTCCGCGAATGCGATCACCAAAAGCACAAAAAACAGAATGGTATAGGAGTTGAAATCCGTGATCTTCTCGGTCCTCACCATCTGGTTGATGATGAAAATGCCCAGAAGCAGCACTACGAAGGCCAGTAGTTCAAAGGGAATTACATCGTTGATCTTTTGTTCTCCCAGCCCCAAAAACGCATTGGTGAAGTAAAAAAGAAACAAAAAGATGGCAAGGACAATATAGTTTATGGGCTTTGTTTTTCCGAAAAAGCTTGAAATCATCCTTTCTTTTGCTACTTTTGTAGCGTAAATATAGCCAAGATGAGCAAGTTTTTTTACGGTATTGAGGACTTATTTGTAAACCACCTTTTTGCCCCTTTGGATTTTTTCCGTTTCACACACAGCTGGTGGGGTGCCAACACCATCAACTGGATTTTTTTCGTCATCGGCTTTGTGGCCATGGTCTATTGGATGAAACAGTTGAAGATCTTTAACGACAAAAACGAAGAGGATAAGAGTATCAGCTCACACTCTTATCTATAGATCGAATCCTAGGTCTTTTCGATAGTACATCCCATCAAAATGGATTTTTTCCATGTTTTGATAGGATTTCTGCAACGCTTCCTTAAAATCTTTTCCAAAGGAAGTGACCGCAATGACGCGTCCGCCGTTGGTGACCACTTTTCCATCGGACAGCTTGGAGCCTGCATGGAACACAATGGAGCCTTCCACGTTTTCGGTCCCGGTGATCTGTTTTCCTTTTTCGTAGGCTTCTGGATATCCCCCAGAAACCGCCATTACCGTTGTGGCGGCCCTTTCATCGATCTGTAGGTCTATCTGGTCCAATGAGCCGTTGGCCATGGCCAAAAGTACCTCGACCAAGTCGCTCTTTAGCCTTGGGATCACCACTTCGGTCTCAGGATCGCCCATCCGAACGTTGTATTCGATCACTTTAGGCTCTCCCTTCACTTTGATCAAGCCGATGAAGATAAACCCAACATAGGGCAGATTATCCTTTTTAAGGCCCTCTACCGTCGGTTTTACGATTCTGGCCTCCACCATGTCTATAAAAGCGGAATCCGCAAAAGGAACCGGGGAAATGGCTCCCATACCGCCTGTGTTGAGGCCGGTGTCGCCCTCTCCGATTCGTTTGTAGTCCTTCGCGGTGGGCAAAATCTTATAGTTGGAACCGTCCGTCAATACAAAACAGCTCAATTCGATACCATCCAAGAACTCTTCGATCACCACTGTGGCACTGGCAGAACCAAATTTGGAATCCAATAGCATCGACTTCAATTCGGCCTTCGCCTCATCCAAATCCTGAAGGATCAATACCCCTTTTCCGGCAGCCAATCCATCAGCTTTGAGCACATAGGGAGGCTCCAGTGTTTCCAGAAAGGCATAGCCCGCTTCCACTGAATCCGATGTGAAACTTTCATAGGCAGCCGTGGGAATCTGGTGCCGCATCATGAACTCCTTGGCAAACTCCTTGCTCCCCTCGAGGGCGGCAGCTGCTTTTTGGGGTCCGATCACGGGAACATCCTTGATTTCGGAATCGTTCAGGAAAAAATCGTGCACCCCATTCACCAAGGGGTCTTCCGGTCCCACTACCACCAAATCGATTTGCTCTTTGAGCACCAGCTGTTTTATAGTTGCAAAATCGTTCACCCCCACCTCAACATTGGTGGCGATTTCGGCTGTACCTGCGTTACCGGGGGCTACAAAAAGTTTTGCTGTTTTGGGGCTTTGTGAGATTTTAAGGGCCAAGGCGTGTTCTCTTCCGCCAGATCCCAGGACCAGAATGTTCATGAATCGATGTTTTGGCAAAAATAACCCAATTCAAATTGAATTGAGGGAGAAAGTGGTTTTTCAGGCAGAAATTCAAAAATTAATTGGGATAGTATTTGACACGAATTGTCATGGAGGCACAGGCGTAAATAAAAATCCAAAGACAACAGGGAATCAATTGTTGCAATCCGTCCCATCCCAAAATTGCAATATTCCATTGTCCCCTTGAGGGGACTTCAGGGGTGTTCCCATAGTGGGGGCCAAGAATCTCGGAAAGCAGCGTACACCTTTGACACGAATTTCACTAATCTCCACCAATGTATTGCTGAAACAGTGGGCACTTCAAACAAATACAGGAAAATAGAAGGATAAGTCAGGGATTCCTGAACCGTCACTGCATTCCTCATTTCGAAATGACCCCGATTTGATTGATTTGCCTTTAAGGCAAAAAGTCCCTGTGTGCCTCCCATAGTTGGTCCTGTGGAAGGGATTTGAAGTAATCATATACTTTTTTGAGCCCTTCGGAGCGGTGTACCTTGGGTTCCCATCCCAAAATTTCCTTGGCCCGTGTGATGTCGGGCTGCCGTTGCAGGGGATCATCCTGCGGCAAGGGTTTGAAGACAATCTTCTGGTCCGTTCCCGTAAGCTTGATGATCTCCTCGGCGAATTCCAAGATAGTGGTCTCATCCGGGTTACCAATGTTGATGGGTTCCACATAATCGCTCATCAACAAGCGGTAAATTCCCTCGACTTGGTCATCGATATAGGTAAAGGAACGGGTCTGGGAGCCGTCTCCAAAAACCGTCAGATCTTCGCCTCGCAAGGCCTGACCCATGAAGGCCGGCACCACACGTCCGTCGTTCAACCGCATCCGGGAACCGTAGGTGTTGAAAATCCGGACAATGCGGGTATCCAGGCCATGGTGCCGGTGATAGGCCATGGTGATGGATTCCATAAAGCGTTTGGCCTCATCATACACTCCCCTGGGTCCAATCGGGCTTACGTTGCCATAATAGTCCTCGTTCTGGGGGTGTACCAAAGGGTCTCCGTACACCTCGGAGGTGGAGGCCACCAAGATACGGGCCTTGTGGTCCCTTGCCAGCCCCAAAAGGTTCAGCGTACCCAAAGAACCTACCTTAAGGGTTTCAATGGGAATTTTTAAGTAATCGATGGGACTTGCGGGTGAGGCAAAGTGGAGAATATAATCCATTTTACCGGGAACGTGCACAAACTTGGAGACGTCGTGGTGGTAGAAATCGAACCGGTCCAAGTGGAACAGATGCTCTATGTTCCTTAGGTCGCCCGTGATAAGGTTGTCCATCCCGATGACATGGTGGCCTTCGGCAATGAAGCGGTCACAAAGGTGCGATCCCAAAAATCCTGCTGCTCCGGTGATGAGTGTTTTTTTCATAATGACTTAGTACGCTTTTGCTTCTCCTCTGATTGCATTGAGCACGGTCTGGACAATAATCTTCAAATCTAGGAACATGGACCAGTTTTCAATATAAAAAATATCAAACTTGATACGGTTCTGGATGTCGTTTTCGGTCTCTATCTCGCCTCTGTACCCTCTTACTTGTGCCAATCCTGTGATTCCTGGTTTCACAAAATGACGCACCATGTACTTGTCCACACTCGTCGCATACTCATTGGTGTGCTTTACCATGTGGGGCCTTGGCCCCACTACGGACATAGTGCCGAACAACACATTGTAAAACTGGGGGAGTTCATCAATACTGGTCTTTCTGATGAATTTTCCAATTTTGGTGATTCGCATGTCGTTCTTTGTGGCCTGTATATCATCGGCATTATTGTTAGGGGCCATGGAGCGGAACTTGTAACAATAAAACTCCCTATTGTCTATTCCGTTCCTCGTCTGTCTAAAGAAAACCGGCCCTTTGGATTCCAAGGTAATCAAAAGCGCCAACAGAGGGGTCAACCACGACAGGAGCCCTAATATCACAATCAGTGAAAAGACGATATCAAAGCTTCTTTTCAGAAAAGCGTTTATGGAATCGTCCAAAGGAATGTCCCGCAAAGAAAGAACCGGGATGTAATCATAGTATTCAAACTTGAGCTTCTTGGAAAAGATGTTTTTGTTGTCCGGTATAAACTTGAGAGTCTTTAGGTTGTTGTCCGCAAAATTGACAAATTGGGCAATTTCCTCGTTCTTCAGCTCAGAGACCGAACAATAGATTTCATCAATATTATTTTCATGAATGTAATCGAAGCAATACTGTATTTGAAATCCCACTGATTTGGGTGAAAACTGTTTTATAAAATTATAGCCGTATTCCCTTCTTTCAGTGAAAACCTTCCGTAATTGGTCAGTTTTTTTATTCTTTCCAACAATAACAACATTCCTCAAATTGCCTTTTACCCTCTCACGATATTCCATTAGCAAGTAATAGCTCAGCAGTTTTACAGTTGAAATTATGGCAAGGACAAAAATGAAGTATTCCCCCAGGGCCAATCTACTTATGACGGGCTGCTTAAAAAACCCTATGAATGCATATAGGGTCAAAAAGAAAAAAACAAACTGGACGAAAATCAACCTGACAATGTAAGTTACCTTGGAAAACCGATATATGGTATAAAATTCATTCTTTGCAGATATGACAATCCAAGCAAGAGAAATGTATACATGAATAAGTAGGGGAGTCTGAAAATTAATAGGCAATAAATAAAGAAAAATATTTAGGACGCCTAAATCAATTGCATATGAAATGGGCGTTATTAAGTTAGAATATCTATGTTGTTTAAAAAACATATCTATGCGTTACTGCTGAGACATTCCAAGAGGTATTTTTCATATTGTCCATTAATTTTGTCCCACTTAAAATCAATCTCAATTTTATCAAGGTTGTTCTTGATCATATGGTCGTGGTCACTTTTTGTGAGAGACAATAAAGCGGCAACATCATTTTTATCTCTAAAATAAAAAGCATTGTCTCCTAAAATGCTTTTGTTGAAAATATTGTCATGTGCGGCTATTAAGCTCTGTGAAGCCATGGCCTCCAGTAAAGATGGGTTTGTACCTCCAACCGAATGTCCATGAAAATAAACCTTTGAAAAAAACCTTAAATTATTAAGGTGCTCAATATCATAAATGCCCCCAAAAAACCTGATATAAAGATTGTCTTTGTATTTGTCCCTTAGTGTTTCCCCGTAATTACTATTGTACTTGCCCACAACAACAAATGGGATGTTGTCGTTCGACTTTACTACACCGTCGAGAATAGTTTCAATATTGTTCTCGGGCTCCAATCGGGCTATCAACATGTTATAATTTTCTTCCATCAAACCATATGAATCAAGTACCGATTTGTCCGGCTTACCAAATATTTCAGCTCCGTAGGCAATATATTCGGAGTTCTTTTGATATGTTTCTTTGATGTAACTCTGAATTCCGATTGAGTCCGAAACCAAAAAGTCACTTGTATTTATGGCCCATTTTTCAGCCCTTTTCAAGAATTTTTGAACCAATCCATTATACTTAGACCTTTTCCATTCCAACCCGTCCATATTTGTGACGATGGTTGTCTTTTTTGGTAAGAGGCTGCCCCAAACCGAACTACTTGTATATCCAAGTTGTAAAATCAAATCAAAGTCTCTTTTTTTAGCATCGATTATACAATTTAGGTCATAGACAAACTGGCCAGCTGTTCCTATCTTGTCCTCCATGTCCCTTTTGTGTATGAGGTTCACTCCTTTATATTGTTTTTCTTGAAAGGGGTGTAAATGAGAATTATAGACATATACTTCATGCCCCGCATTTGCCATATATACTGAAAAATATTCTGTGAACTGCTCAAAGCCTCCATGGTGGTTGGGTATGCCCCTTGTTCCTATTATTCCAAGTTTCAAACTTTGTTATTTTTAATTAAAAATAGTACGTTAAAAAAATAGAAAAATAGAATTCCTTTATTTCTTATCAGTACAACCTCAAACAAGAATACAAATGTACAAAGTAGTAAAAATGCCAGAAAGGTATAATCATGATTAATAATGGCAATCCTAAAACATAACATCAGATATACAGCAAATAATATTAGCACTAGTATACCATAATTTAAAAGTATGTGTATAAATTGATTATGGACATTAAACCCAGCATACCAATTTGGTCCTAAATTGTAGGTGTATAAATAATAGTCAAAATAATCTTGAGACTGGGCAGGACCATATCCAAATATCAACTTACCATCTTGTATTAAATGATAAATACTAATCTTGGTCATTAAATATCTTAAGTCCAAGTCACTAATGGCCAGCTTATCCTGATATGAAAATAGCACTTTCTTTTCAAAATCATTAGTTGGTTCAAATACGACAATATTTTCCGAAAGCATCAATCCAGAATGAAACCGCTCTTTAAGAAACCCCAATCTTGTTGCCACAAACAAAACAACAATTATTGTTGAAAAAAGAACAACCCTTTTCTTCAGAGAAATTCTAACCATGGCAACATATATCGTGAAAATTACCAAATCCATTGCCAATATTGCTTTGGAGGCACTCAGTAACAACCCTGCCAAAAGAACAATAATCCCAAGTCCCCTAAATAAAGTAATGCCTTGTTTGTGTGTTTGTTCCACAAAACCAAAAAGTGCAAGCGATGCGTAAAGCGAAAAATAAACTGGATGCTGATCAAAAAGGGAGCTAAACTCATGAAATGTTAGCTCGGCCATCGTTTGTCCTTGTAAAAATCCAGCAAAAAAATTAACCATCAATGTAATTGTAGCCACTACCACGGCCCAACCAAAGAGTGTAATCAAACGATTGTATTGTATTGATTTGAGTTTC
This sequence comes from Flagellimonas amoyensis, assembly GCF_003058265.1. Classification (GTDB taxonomy): domain Bacteria; phylum Bacteroidota; class Bacteroidia; order Flavobacteriales; family Flavobacteriaceae; genus Flagellimonas; species Flagellimonas amoyensis. Next base: position 103,945 of record NZ_QBUK01000010.1, on the reverse strand, counting down.
TGGTTGCCCAGTACTAATATGATCAATATCGGGATTAGATGCCGATCTAGCCTGGAAATACCCTCATAAAAGTCCTTTCCAAAAAAGGCCCAGACCACTACAATAAAAAAAAATATAACCGGAAAAAGAAAAACATACCGTTTCAGCTTTACCAAATTACTTGGTTTCAAAAAAAAAATATTGAATGCAAATGCAAGAATAAGTGCGAAATTGCCAATATTTATTTTAAATGGTATAGCTGAGACTACAAAGGCCAACAATAAGAAATTGATACTTTCCTTGTTTTTTAAGCTATTCAAAAGAATTTTAGCGGCCATTAAGTTCCAGTAAATTCAATAAAGTTTCTGTTTTATGCGCCCAGGAATGTTCATTTAAATCAATTGGTTTCCTATTATTTGATTCATCTTCCAACTCTTGGACAAATTCATTGGGCGAATTTACAAGATAAACATGTTCAGACAATTCTTCAAGCCCATTAGACGGTGTTCCAACCACTTTTTTACCAGTTGCCAAATATTCATAGACTTTAATTGTATTGGCTCCGGATTTTTTGCTGTCCTCAACAATATAAGGGACCATACAAATATCGAAACTGTTTACATAATTTGGGTATTCATCATAATGTTTGTCCCCCAAATAGTAAAAATTGTCGACTTTATTTATGGAATCGAATATTTCCTTGCTCAGGATTTGACCTACAAATACAAAGGAAGAGTTCTTTGCTTTATCCATGGTGGCATTTATTAAATCAACATCCAATAAGTGCGTGATTTTGCCTCCAAAGCCTACAATAGGACGTGGGATGTTCTTAATATCGGATGGCTCCTCAAAATTCCTGGCGGTAAATCTATTTACATCGACCCCGTTTTTCACCAAATGTAGACCTCGGGGATTGAAACTCTCCATAAAATATTGCACATTATCCGTGGAGTTGGTTATCCAAAAGTCGCAATATGCAGCTAATGAACTGTACGCTCCTTGAACCTGGTCCCTAATATTTGAATAAACATCAAATTTCATGAAGTTGTCCCAGGCATCGAAGACCTTTTTATTGGCCTGTAATTTTTCTATTAACCTTGGGGCAAAGATATTTTGGTTCAAGATTTTGCAGGTATTTTCATTTGCGCCTACAAACTCTATCGATTGTTTAATAAATTCAATAAAATTATTGTCTCCATACCTATCAATGAACCATTCAAATTTTCTAAAAATCTGTCCCAGAATATCAATTGATATGTAGTCTATCAAATAAAGCTCTTCATCAAGTTTATAAAGCGAGAATTTTCCTTTTTTTGAAAGCAATTCCCCTTTTATCAACCCTGGTTTTCGCTTTAGGTAAATTTCCAAGTGGGTGGTTGGCCGGTTCACTATTATTTTTGGACCAGGAAGTTTCGCAAGTTCTTCGATAAAATGAGAGTCCCTGGTCCTAAAGCCTTCCATTTGTATTTTTCTCCAATCATGAAATGGCACGACCAAAAAAATACTTTCCTCTAGGTTATTGCCTATTTTCATTGAAATTCGATTTTCATTTTTTTGTTTAACAGTGCGGATGAGGTTATAAACGGTGTCTTGGTTCCGCCTTTGCGATCTATGTAAATAGTATTGCCATTTTCAGAAAACTCCAAATACTTGTTCCCAGTAAAAAAATGCTCCAATATGTTGCCGGGAATAATAATGCTTTTACCATCACAACGGATGTCAATCCTGTCTATTACAATTGATTTTTGGTCTAAGTTTCTTCCTAAGTCAATTCTGAATTTTAAAACATTTTTCCGATCAACCAAGAAACTTATTAGTTCCGGTTCTCCGGTGCCTTTTATAACTTTTCTTATTTTATTTGATTCCGTAAACTTTTCATCAAGTGAATCAAGTGCATAAAACATATCAAAAATATCATCCATTTTGGCAGTGACCAAGACGTTTACAGTAAAACCCTCAGAAAAGGCCACATTTGAAACTAAAATGTCATTTTGCTCTTTTTGTTTAACACTACAAGAATTCAGGATGATATTTACTAAGCTTAGCGTCAATATCATTAAATGAAACGTTTTTAATTTGTTTGATTTTTTATCCAATATTTTGATGTTTTAAAAGCAGAGATAAAAAATTAGGAACATCATGTTCCTATTCCCGGTATTATTGAATCAATTATTTTTTCTATTCACAATTATAAATAGAGAAAGCATCATCCCTATATCATAATAGACATTTGTCATAAATAGATAGAAAAGTAATATAAACGTTAATAATATTCTAGATTCCCTATCCAAGCCAAGATATTTAATAATAGCGAACAACAATAATATAATTACCATTATACCTATAATGCCCAAATCATTATATGTCCATATCAATTGGGAAAAGTTCATTGCCTTTTTAAATTCCCCTGTTAATAGATTAAAATAATCATATGGTCCTTCACCAATAATTTTAAGTGGTTCCTGAAAATATGATATAACTATCTGCGGTCTTTTCGCATACCCCCTTTCGACTGCTTTTACGGATTCGCTTACCGTGTATTTATTTTTCAAAAAAAACAGTTCGGTTTGAATTTTTGGAACAGATAGTGCCAAATTCAACATAACATACCCTACTAAAAATATAGCAATTACCCCCGAATAGCGAATTCTTTTATTCGCCCAGATAACACCATAATAGGTGAGAACGATGAAGAACATGAGTTTCGTTAAATTAGATTCTAACAACAATATTGTTACACAGATATATCCCATTAGAAACCAAGGCATTTGCTTTCTACCTCCTTTTCTGTATTGAAATATTATTGCCAAAAAATAAGTCAACAGAAAAAACCCAAGTGAATGGTCTGCTTTAAGAAAAAAACTGCCAAACATAAAATCATAATCACCAATAAATTGATTTGAATTATTAAATTTTATCAAAAAATCATAGCCATATTTTTGAATCAAAATAACAGGTAATTGGATGATAATAAGTATTTTAAAAAAAAAGGAGCTTAATTTCTTTATATTTATACCTACTTTATTAAGCCCGTCCACTGCAAGAAAAACACCTAAAGGAACAAGGGGGAAAATAAAATAAAGTATTATTTTTTTTAGCTCTGTATTATTGATTGTTCCACTCACAATTATCAAGAAGACATAGAGGGAACCAATTAATATTGTATTTGACCCGGGCACCTTGCCATTCCTAGCAAGGATTGTCAATGAAGCAATTAGGTAAAGTAGTCCCAAAACAAGCATTGAATACAATGTGCTTGGAATACCAAGAAAAAATTGGAAAAAGCCCCCAAGTAAATAAACAGCAACCATTAAAATAATGAATAAAAATAGGAGAAGACTCTTCATAACATTTCTAATTCCTTAAATTCACTAGAATTTGTTTTTCCTTTTTAACCATTGCTTATTTTATAACCTATGCCTTTTCTCCTTACTATCAAAATAAAAACAGAAAGGGTTATGTGTGAACCCATATTTATATCCTCACATACAATCATAGAAAAAAGCATAAGAATCCCTATTGATGCTATGGCAGAACAATCAATATAACACCCTTTTTGCTTCTATTATTTAAATAAAGGCAGATCCTTGCGATGCCACGGCCATCCCCTTAAAGCCCAAATTTGTTTTTAACAAAAACATCGGGGTCGTGCTTATTGCCATTAAAAATAATGAAAACGGTTCATATCCTTTGTAAGTAGGTGCTCCAACACATAAAACAAAAAAACACCATAAAGAAAATACTTGGTTGTGTTAGGCACTTTTAAAGTATGAAGCACAATCAAATACAATACAACATAACAATAATGCTAAAAATAGCCTTATTGCGCTTTGATTGTGACATTTACTTAAGTTCGGACCAACGCTTTTCAATTTTTAAGGTCGAGGGCTATCTCCCACATTTTTTGGGTTTTTAACAACAAGGGGGCTTTAACCGCTTTGATGTTGTCGGCTATTGTTTTGTGGTTTTGTTCTATGCTTATAATCCTTTCTCTATTTATAGCCCAATCTACTTCTTCGGTTAAAATTCTGTCTTCCTGACTAAAATCCTTAAACAGCATTTCATATTTATGGCTCCAACTGGTTGCCAAACAAGGAACTCCTTGGCTTAAAGCACTAACAACTCCGTGAAAGCGGGAGGAAATTACCGTATGCGAATTTCCTATCAAGCCCTTTACTTCTTTGGCGGTAATACCATCTACAACGGGAATTTTTGTTTCGCTTACTGTATTAACTTCGTCACAAAGACTTTTATCGCGAAACCCTTCATGGTTTAGCATAAAAACAGGGAGCCCTTTTCTTTCGTACATGTCAATTATGTTTTTTAGCAACCCAATATATTTGTCTTTGTTGTTTTTTTTAGGGGAAATCATTTTATGGTTAGGAATAAGGCAAACCGCTCCTTTAAGATACTGGAAACGCTCGGGTATTATTCCCTTTACCGGAAGGGTAAAATCACATGATATATTAATTTTTTGTGCTTCTGCACCGGCATTGACAAGACATTGATATGATTGTTCATCTCTAGCATAAATCAAATCGGTGTATTGGCTAAGGATTTTAACCACTTGCTTTCCGTACGTTGTTTCGAACGGTCCAAATGCCTGTGGTAAGAGCACTACTCTTGTTTTGTTCTCCTTTAATTTTTTATAATACTTTTCTTTTTCCTTTACTTGTTCCGTAGTAAGTTTCCATTGGTCCGAAAATTGAAACCCTCCTGCGTCTAGCAAAAGATCAATATCCTTACGCACATGAAACTGTGTCAATTGCGTAATAGGAAATGGCCGACCCATCCGCCTAAAGATTTTTATTGGCCATTTACTCAACCATCGCATCTTGGGTATTTTTAGATCCAACTTGAAATCGGGAAGTAGTTTGGGATCAAATTCACCTGTGTGATTTAACCAAACCTCACTATTGGGATGGGTTGTTTCCAATTGTTCCAGTGCCGCCACTAGCATTAGTTCGGCCCCTTTGTTTTTAGTATCAATACCGTCTATCTGTATCTTCATTTAGTTGTACTTTCTAAATTTTTCAATTGCTCTTTTTTCAGAATATGCCACTTTTCCCTTCGGATCAGGATATCCGACTGCCATACACATAATGGGTCGTTGGAATTTTTTCAAACGAAGGGTTTTTTCCATTTTCCTTTCTAAGCTTTCAATATCAGGCCAGTTGATTGGGCAAGAACTGAGGCCCAAGGTTTCTAAAGCCAACATAAATGCCATGTTTGCCAAAGAAGCATCTATGTACACCACATGCCTGTCCCGTTCGTTAAAATAGGCATCGAGGTTTCCAACAACCACAATCATCATTGGGATATTGTGTTGATACCCTTTTATCCCCATTGGCAAGTTAGTTACCTCGTTCAATAATGTGGGTTCATCTATAATTCTATATTCAAATGGTTGGCGATTGCACGCGCTAGGGGATTGCCGAGCTGCCATTAATGCCCTATCAATTAAATCATGGGGGACGGGCTTATCCATGAACCACCTTACCGAACGTCGATACTGGGTCAAGGCCAAAAAATCCTCAAAAGATATGTTTGGTTTTTTCTTTTCGTTCCTTTCATATGGAGTAAGGGTTTCATGACCAGAAGTACTTTCCAACAAAGTATTACTTGAGCTTAAAAATCGTTTACGCTGATTTTCAATAACTGGATGTTCTGTGGTAACTTGAAAATATTCAGTTAACACATCATAGGACCATTGTATCTGAGGGTCAGAAGAAAGGTGGGAAACTTTATTTAAAGTCAAAAAATGGGAAACTGTTTCTTCAATAAAATCCAAAGCGAAAACATCGCGTCTTGGTTTCATTAGCAATCCTTTTTCTAGTCTGTGCGTGTTTCTTACCAAGGTGTAAAAATGCGCTTTTTCCTCCTTTATTTCCTTGGAATGCTGTGTCCTTCCAGCAAGAACTGCGTGATGTTCCCGTCTAAATTTTCCGGAAATAAAAAAATAATAAAACGAACTCAAAAAGGTGTTTTTAGACCAAAACCATAACAAGGATTTGTCTAATTTTTTCAATAATTCCTTGAGTTTAGTCATTCTTGTTCTTAATTAATGTTAAAAGGCGCTGCATCGTTTTTTTCTCCAAATAAAAAATCATACCGGCATAACTCAACCCATAGATTATCATTAATAGAAGTAAAGGGATTATCCCTTCACTTGTATTCATATTAGTCTTAATAAAGTAGGTCAATACCAGACTTATAGATAGTGCCATAACTGGTTTTAATACGGAGCTAAAAACCTGAGAAACCTTAAGATTAATTTCCTTTTTTAAAACCACTAATGCCGTTAAGACCAATCCAGACTTGTTAACCAAAATAGCATACGCCGCCCCAGTTAAACCTGCTACCTTTATGCCTAGTATGAGCCCTGGAATAAGAACTAATATTGTTAGTGTCATAATGATTTTCATTTCGAGTTCTGGTTTGCCAATGCCTCTTAATAAGGAAGCGAATGAATTAATCATTAAATGAATCATCATGGCCACAGACAATATCTGAATAGGGACAACCGCATCTTGCCACTTGTCGCCGAATATAAAAAATATAATTTCATGCGAAAACAAAAGCAAAAAACCCATTACAGGGTAAATCAAAATAGCATTAATCTTTATAATATTTAAGAAATAGTTCTTTAGTTTTTCACTGTTATCTTGGTTTTTACCAAAAACAGGAAACATTACATTGTTGATGATTTTGCTTAGGGTTTGCCTTAAGGTCTCAGTTAAATTAAACGCTAAAGAATATGCTCCAAGAGGTGAAGAACCCAACAATTTCCCTATTAATAAATTATCAATATTGTAGGTGAACGTACTAAATACCCTTGTCCCGGTTGCGTATGCTCCAAATCCAAAAATAGCTCTAAAATGCTCTCTGTCCCAATTCAGTTTTGGAGTCCATCTTACTATATAAAAATAAAAGAGCAAGGCCAATAAAGGGCTTAATACTTGATGTATAACCAACGACCACACCCCCGCGCCCATGAGTGCAGCAATGATCGCTGCGACACCCGCTAAAACAGAGGAGGTGTTCAATATTTTGGCAAGAGATTTAAAATCCATTTTCCTTACCAGAATAACATGGTGGATAAATGACATGGGAGTAATTATCACTGAGATGGAAAGTGCCGGAATGAGATAATTTAAAAACGGTTCATGATAAAACCAGGCTGCCGCGGGACCAACCAAAAAACTCATCAAAATATACAAAAAACAGCCCCAAATAATCCCTGAAATAAAGGCAGTGGGATACATACTTTGTGCCACACTATCTTCCTTTTTCTGGATGAGGGCAGCTCCCATACCTAGTTCCGAGGCGGCATTGGCCACTGCTATAAAAATGGAGCACATGGCCAGTAGGCCAAATTGTTCAGGTAAAAGGATTTTGGCCAAAATAAGTTGAACCAAAAAACGGAAGCCTGAATCCACAAAAAGCTGAACACCGGACCACTTTAAACCCGAAATTATTTTTTTTTGCTCGGTGTTCATTGTAACTTTTTAAGCAAATGAAAATATTCTATTTCAAGTCTTTTGTTTATAGCTATTTGAATTGATTTATCGCACATCTATAGTCTTATGTGTATTCTTAATTGCCACTTCACCTGTTTCATTTTTGATATAATTTCTGAAAACAGTCTAATTTACTATTGCGCATTTATTCTATTTCTATTCTTTTCCCTGTCCATTTCACAGCCACATTTCCCTCTCGATTTCTAATTATCAGATATATTTTATAAGCCCCTTTTTCTAAAAGATAACTGTTTATCCTTATCTGATATCCAGAACCATCATAAAGCTTTTCCTTTTCAAAATGTTTTGATACGTCCTTTCTTATTTTTCTTGAAAATTGCTGTTCTTTACTAACATAAATAAAATCCGTGCTTTTGATTAATCCAACGAACATTTCGTTGTCTTCAGCTTTTTTATCTTCTAAAAGCATCCAACCATCAAATATAACAGGGGTTTCTCCTTGCTTTATTCTATATGTTTTAGAAACAGAACCGTTTATTCTATCTATATAACCTATAAGTTTTGACCCGTCATCTATACTATCTTTTTTTAGTAAATCATTGTATAAAAAGTATTCGGGTAAAGATTGTAAATTGCTTGTACTGGATTTAATCCTATAATTTTCATTTAAATATTTGGACAAATAATTTGTGATTTTTATTGCTCCTTTATAATTTAAATGTTGATTGTGACCAATATCTTCTTTTGAAAAATAATGATATTCCAAATCTGGAAACACTTGGTTTAAATCTAAAAAATCAATTTCTCTTGAAGTAGCATAGGTTGATATTGCTTTATTAATTGAAGAGTACTCTATTTTATCACGAAAGACATTATAATATGGCATTGTCAATAAAAGAATTTTAATGTTGTTTCTCTTTGCGAGTTTCACTATCTCATCTAAATACCGCCTTTGCCTTTCTGCAATATTAAAATTACCAATGTTAAAATTAGTCGTTTTATATTTGGCCGCCATGCTTTTATTTAAAGGCCATATTGAATTGGATGTTCCAAAATAATTCTCCAACCCTTTGACATTTAGATTAGATTTAATTTCTTCAAAATCATTCCAATTGGCGTGGTTTTTAATATAGGGAAACCAGATGTCAAAAAAATCAGTTGGCGTATATAAGTCGTTGAATTCTTCAATTTTAAGAACGCTGAATTTTTTAGAGTCAAAACTTTGGTGTTTAATTCTTAAAGGCAGCTCACTTTCTGCAATTGACTCAGGTCCTAGAAAATAAATAGAATCCCCTGTTATTGAAAATGTCTCTATTACAATTAGCTCAGGAGTTTGATACTTTAATGCCTCTTTAATATTGTAATATGTTTGAGGTATTGTTTGTCCAGAGCTATATAGAGTATAAGCGTTAATCTTGTTCTTAGAGTTCAATAGTGCCCCATCAAGGCCATTCCCTAAGTGGGAGTTGCCAAAAAAAAGTAAATCCACACTTTGTTTTTTTTGTGCATAGAACCCTCTCCAAGTGAAATCCCCAGAATTACTTTTTGATAAAACAAAACCCAATTTTGAAACAAAAAAACTTGCCAAAACCAAAAAGAGCATTGCTTTAAAATATAACTGTATTTTTTTATTCCCCATTTTTAAAATTGAAAATATATAAATTCAGAAACCTCATTGGCACCATAAATACCAAAAGTGATAATAATGAAAAAAATGAACATATATATCAACCACCTTGAAAGGATACCTTGATTTCCTATCATTTTAATTAAGTTGGTGGTCTTGTTCATTTTCTCTACAACCAATAAACTTAAAATAGCTAAGAGTAACACATGAAATTCATTCTCCTTTAATCCTATTAAGTATAATTTTTCTCCAAATAATTCATAAAAGTTATTTGTAAAAAATCCCTTGATTATTGTTCTGGAATCTGCAAACGTGTTCGCCCTAAAAAATATCCATGCAAAATCTACGATTGCAAATGTTATTAGGGTAAAGAACAGCTTGTTGGAAAAGGTCCCGCTGCCCAGCCCAAGAAAGTTGTAGGCTTTGTGTCTTAAACCTTTAGTTGCCTTTTCCAAAACAATTACCGCTCCGTGAATAACTCCCCACAAAACAAATGTTATTGCGGCCCCGTGCCATAGTCCACTTACCACAAAAACAATGAACAGATTGAGGTACGTTCTATACTGTCCTTTTCTGCTGCCTCCCAAGGGGATATAGACATAATCCCTAAACCAAGTGGAAAGTGAAATATGCCATCGCCTCCAAAATTCTGTTATGGATTTGGACAAATAGGGAGAGTCGAAGTTTTTCATCAGGTCAAATCCCATGGTCCTCGCAGCGCCTATTGCAATATCAGAATAGCCAGAAAAATCACAATATATTTGGAAAGCAAATAGTATCGTGGCGATAATTGTCTGTATCCCCTCATAATCTCCTGGATTATTGTAAACCTCGTTCACGTACAAGGCAGCCCTGTCCGCTATCACCATTTTTTTGAACAAGCCGAATGCCATTAAAAGCAACCCAGACTTTACTTGGTCATAATTAAATTTATAGGTCTTGTAAAATTGCGGCAATAAATGCGAGGCCCGCTCAATTGGTCCTGCCACCAGCTGCGGAAAAAATGCCACAAAAGTGAAAAAAGCCAAGGGATCCTTCGTTGGCTTTAACTGCCCCCTATAAACATCTATGGTATAGCTTAATGTTTGAAAGGTATAAAAGCTTATACCCACGGGCAATATAATATTGAGGGTGCTTATCTCGATTTCCTTTCCAAACAGCCTAAACGAATCCACAAAGGTTTCGATAAAAAAATTGGCATATTTGAAATATATCAGGAAGCCCAGGTTTACAAACAAACTAATCCATAGATAGTTTCTTTTTTTGCGCTTTTCCCCAGTTTTATGGATTTGCTGGCCAATAATGAAATCAACCAAAGAGCTTATGACAATCAAAAACAAAAAGCGCCAATCCCACCATCCATAAAAAACATAACTAGACGCAAGAAGAAGGAAGTTTCTCCATCTTAAATTGCTGGAAAGTAGCCAATATAAAACAAAGACTATAGGAAAAAATATAGCAAAATCTAAAGAGTTAAAAAGCATTGTTTAAATTGTGTTATAATTTACCGCAATCTCGCTATTTTCTATATGTAAGCTAGTTAATTGAAGTTTTAGGATGTACATCCCAATTAGGGCATTTATTTGATACCACCTGTACACATATTCCCAATTGTCCATTGGTTCAAATAATTAATGTTATCGATTTTTGTGATTTCTTTCATTATAATCGAGCGTTTGCCAAAATGGGTAGTTCCAAATCTTTATGGGACACTTTAATGTTGTCAACAGGTATTTGCCAATCAATATTTAAGTTTGGGTCATTATAGATAATTCCTCCCTCCGAATCTTTGTTATAAAAATTATCACATTTATAAAAGAACTCGGCCGTTTCACTTAGCACAGAAAATCCATGACCAAATCCACGTGGAATAAAGAGTTGTTTTTTGTTTTCGGCAGATAATTCTACTGCAACATGCTGTCCGAAAGTGGGAGAATCTTGCCTAAGGTCAACGGCAACATCCAATACCTTTCCATTAAGGACACGCACCAATTTAGCCTGCGCATGTTCCCCTATTTGATAGTGTATGGCGCGAATTACACCTTTGGAGGAGTAGGATTGATTATCCTGAACAAAGTTGATTTTTTGTCCAGTGGCTTTGTTAAAAATATTGGAATTGAAACTTTCAAAAAAATAGCCTCTTTCGTCATTGAAGATATTAGGTTCTAATATAAAACAGCCTTTGAGCTTGGTTTCCGTTACCTTCATAAACTCTCTTTGTTCAAAATTCCCAAAAGATTTTTCCCGTAGCCACTTTTCATGAGTGGCTCCGCCAAAGCCTTGAATTGCTGTTTATTTATGTAACCCATTTCAAATGCTGCTGCCTCTATAGCGCCAATTTTTAAACCTTGTCTTTCTTCGATGACCTCAACAAATTGTGATGCTTGCATTAATGACTGGAATGTTCCGGTATCCAACCAAGCTGTACCCCTATCCAATATACTCACGTTAAGGGTTCCTCTTTTTAAATATTCTTTATTTACATCGGTGATTTCCAGTTCTCCTCTTGGGCTTGGTTTTATGTTTTTGGCAATTGTAACAACTTCATTGTCATAAAAATAAATTCCTGGAACGGCAAAATTGGATTTTGGCTCTATGGGCTTTTCTTCAATGCTAATTGCCTTTCCGTCATCATCAAATTCTACAACACCATATCGCTCTGGATCATGTACTCGATAGGCATAAATGATACCTCCTTCAGGGTCGTTGTTCTCTTGCAACAATTTTGACAGCCCTGATCCATAAAAAATATTGTCCCCAAGGATTAACGCTACTTTATCATCCCCGATGAACTCTTCTCCAATTATAAAAGCTTCCGCCAAACCATTTGGAGCTTCTTGTATAGTATAGGAGAAACTACAGCCATACTTTTTACCATCTCCCAAGAGTTCCTTAAATAGAGGAAGGTCTTTGGGTGTTGAAATGATTAAAATTTCCCTAATCCCAGAATACATTAGTGTTGACAATGGGTAGTAAATCATTGGCTTGTCGTAGATTGGCATCAATTGCTTGCTTACGGATAGGGTCAATGGATGTAATCTAGTTCCCGAACCTCCCGCCAAAATGATTCCTTTCATATTTCTCTGACTTTATTGATATTGCTTTTTGTAGTAGTCTTTATAGTCACCCGAAGTAACATGGTCCAACCAATCCTGGTTATCAAAATACCAATCAATGGTGATTTCAAGCCCCTCCTCAAAAGTTACAGACGGTTTCCAACCCAACTCCCTATTTATTTTGCTGGCATCGATCGCATATCTTAGGTCATGCCCCGGTCTGTCTTTGACAAATGTGATCAACTCCTGCGAAGAGTTTTCTTTCCTTCCTAATTTTTTGTCCATTAAGCCACACAACAACTTTACCAGATCAATGTTCTTCCATTCGTTAAATCCACCTATATTATAGGTTTCCCCATTTTTTCCTTGGTGAAATATTAAATCAATGGCCCTCGCATGGTCTTTTACATATAGCCAGTCTCTGGTATAGTTACCATCTCCGTAAACGGGCAAGGGTTTATTATTTATGATGTTGTTGATGAACAATGGTATCAATTTCTCTGGGAAATGGTTGGGTCCATAATTGTTGGAACAATTTGAAACCACAAAGGGTAAACCATATGTTTCACCATAAGCTCTTACAAAGTGGTCTGAGCTTGCTTTCGATGCTGAATAGGGTGAGTTGGGACTATATGCGGTTGTTTCGGTAAAAAAGCCTGTTTCCCCCAATGCTCCGTAAACCTCGTCTGTGCTAACATGATAAAAACGAAAACTTGGGTTCTCTTTTGCCAATTTAACGGACTGATTCAATAAATTAACCGTTCCAATCACATTGGTCTTAACAAAGGACAAGGGGTCGGAAATTGACCTATCCACATGAGATTCTGCAGCTAAATGAATAACGCCGTCGAATCTTTTTTCAACGAAAAGCTTTGTCAGGAAACCTTCATCTGTAATATCCCCTTTAATAAAAGTGTAGTTGTCATTATATTCAATATCCTTTAAGTTTTCAAGATTACCTGCGTAGGTAAGTGCATCTAAATTAAAAATTTGATATTCCTTATAATTTTCGACAAACCTTCTAACTACATGTGATCCAATAAAACCCGCTCCGCCTGTTATTAATATTTTCTTTATACTAGAATTTCCCATTAACTTAAATGAAGTTTCAAATAGAGATTAAACATTTAATTGTATCAATTAAGCACACTATTTTTAGGCCTCTTGGCTAATGTACGATAATTCCTATCCAAAACAAGCTTAGCATTTTTATCCAATCCATGTTCTAAAAGAATTTGTTTGGCAAAATCATACCATGTCATCGCCTTCCCATCAGTTACATGATAGGTCCCGTATTCTTTATCTCCCAGGATCACGTCTTCTATGATAAACTTGCTCAACGTTTGTGTATTGGTCGGACAGCCAATTTGCTCGTCAGTAATTCTCAATTCGGCTCCTTCCCCGGCCTTTTTTAAAATGATACGGTAAAAATTATGCCCAAATTTTTTACTATATAACCAAGATGTTCGAAGTATAAAATGATTTGGCATAACCTCACTAATATTCTGCTCTCCTTGTAATTTAGACTTCCCATATTCATTGATGGGGTTTGTTTTATCGTTGATTGTGTAAGGTGATGTCTTGGTGCCATCAAAAACATAATCCGTGGATATGTGAATCAAATCAACTTTATAATTTAAACAAACTATAGCAAGGTTTTTAACGGCATCTGCATTTATCCTGTATGCAAGCTCGGGCGATTTCTCGGCTTGTTCTACATTAGTGTATGCGGCACAATTGATGCAGTAATTAAACCCTCCTTTTATAAAGGTTTCTTCAAGTTTGCCAGTATCGGTAATATCTAGATCTGCAGAGCTTTTAAAATCAAAAAGCATATTGGTCATGTTTTTAGATAATTCCTTTATAGTTTGACCTAACTGACCTGTGGCACCGGTCACCAATATCCTTTTCATGGTTTGTTTTTAAAACTTGTAAATATTGACAAATAAATAAGTAGTAATGAGGTTTATTTCAAATAATATCCTATTAACTCTTATTATAGGTTTTCAAATATTTATTAAGCTCCAGCAATGCCAATACAAATATCACTAGGCCCAATAAAACCAAAGGAAGTATAAACTTATAACTGTTCCAAACTCCTTTTAATTCCACACCCCTTGTCGGAAAATCGCTGATTACGTTAATAATGGAGGATTTATTTGCCCTGTCCTTGTTCAAATTCACCAATTTCTCTTTAAGTACGTCCCTCTCCTGAACCAATGCAAGTTCCCTGTTTTGGGATTGCCCATTGTCCGCCATGTTGATACTGGTACCTTGCATGGGCTTTTCGGCCTCCTTTACCAACACCGTTCTATATAAGTTCTGCAGCGAATCTATCTCTACCAATTGTTGCCTGTAGATGGAGTCTTGTAACATTAAATTTTCGTCGTTAATTCTTTTCTGAAGCTTAAAGTATCCATTAACAGAGATGGAACCCAAGATAGCGGTTTGGGTTTTCTTGGCCACTCTATTATCAATGCTAATAAGAGAAATTTGATGGAACCTCGCATCCAATGAGTTGAAATTTTTCAAATAATTTTCAAAGTCTATGGTTTTGATGGTCGTGGTATCCAGCTCCCGAACAAACTCGTCAAACAATTTAATCTTTTGGTTCTCGTCGGAATAGGAATCAGCAAAGACTTCTTTAATACTTGCTGCTTCATGTTCGGTAATGTTAAGGGCTGTCGCCAAAGCAACCGAGTCTTGGGCCTCGGCCAAATCATTATAAAAGGCAATGTTGTTATAAAGCTGTTGTACACTATTAAAGTTAGGCTCAACCACCATTTTGGAAATGTACTTTTCTGGGAGAACTTTGTCCAAGATATAACCTCCTATTCCACCAAGTATAACAGCACTCCCAATGATGATTATGTTTTTTTGGATAAACAAAAGGGATAATATCACTATATGGAAAAAGCCATTAAATAGGCTTCCAATAAAATTGAAGAACTTCTGAAAGCCCCTGCCTATCATCTGAAACAGTTGTCCCAAATCTATTTCGTCCGATGTGTTCTGATTTGTGGGTTGGTCCGCCATACTATGAATTGAATATTTGTTTTAAAATCCTGTCCGTGATCAAATATGTGGGTTTTACCCCTGTTGTTCCCAAGCCTCCCGAGGCCAGGGTACTACCTGTTTCCAAAGGGTTGTCCGAGGCATAGTACGCATACCTTACCTTAACCCCCTCTTTGATGCTCTTTCTGATCTTTGATGCCGACTGCACTGCTTTTTGGTAGTGCACCCCTTCCATTTCCAAGCCTATCACGTTCCAAGTGGATTCGTAAAAGAACCTGAGCACGTCCTTGTTCTGCAACGACGTCCCCAAAACGGTCACCATGGTCCCTTCCATCACCTTAAGGCCCTGCCCTTCAAAATCAGCAGCACTCAGCTCATTGTTGAACGGGTAATTGTCCGCAGTACCCTCAAAAATATGGGCCGAAGGTATCATCAGATCCCCTTTGCCCCCTTCCAAAATGCCTGCCTTGCCCATAATGGAGACCGAGTCCACGTTCAAAAAATATTTTTCTGCACCTTCTTCATGGGGTTTCAACAATTCGTCTATGGTTTCATAGGCCTGTTCCCCGAAGGCGTAGTCCATCACAAATATAACGGGTTTTTCTTCCTCAGGCATTCCTTGGGGCAGTTCATAACAGCAACTTCCTTTCCCAAATTTGGCCGTATCGAATATCTGTACGTCGATATTGGTCCCGGATTGATCATCCAAAAAAACCATTCCGTTTTTCTCGGCCAGATGTTTCACTTTCTTGTTGAGGTTTTTGTTCTTTTCCGAACTCAGGGCCTCATAGATCTTTAAGGAATCGGCATCCGCAAATTCCTTGGCCAAAGCCTTTTTTGCGAAAAGGGAGTTCATCACACTGTGCATGTTCGCACTGATGATGTGTAGCGGCCTGTGGAGCAGATTGTTGTCCTTCAAGGTCTGCTTTATCTTATCGGCCCAGCGTTCCCCGTGGATGTGGTGGCCCAATCGTTCTCGCAACAACGGACTGAACGTTATGGTCCGCTTGTTTCCCGTGGTCTCTTCTTCTATGGCCAGTTTGCCCAACCAATAGACCACATTCAAAAAACGATCAGGATCTTCTGGGGTCTTGAGTTTTTCTTGGATATCGCCTACCTCATCAAAGGTCCTTCCCAAGATGTTTGCCACATGGATCATGGCGACCTCTCGCTGGTCGTCCCCCTTTTCTTCCTTCAACACAAACTCCGTCAACTTGTCCCAGTCCCGTATGGTCGCATTGCCCTCCTCAACCAATACCCTTCGGCATATTTTCCCGGATTCGATGAACAAAAAGGTAAGGTGGGTAAGAATGTCATAAATATCGCTCCTGCCCCGGGTTATCTCAATGTTCATCTGCTCATTGTCGATACGGTAGCAGTTTCTTCTCCGTTTGGGCGGAACAATAGGCTTTAAATGTGATTTGGAAAAACCTTCATCCGAAGTAAGGTTGATAAAACGGCACTCCTCTATGCCCTCGGGCAAACGTTCCAATACATAGACCAACCCGTTCAGTTCGGCCTTATCCTCGGCAACAGTGCCATAAATCTCTGGTCGTAAAAGGAGCAGGGCGGTCCTCAGTGCATTTCCGGAAACTCCCGAAGGTTTGTAGAAACCACGGTTGAGCAAATGGCGCATGGTAATGTACAAGCGCTCTATGGCGTTGGTGGACTCTTGTGCCCTTGTAGTCTGTTTTACTTGTGTTGCCATCATTACTTCTTGGCAAAAATACACGAATTCCCCTAATAGTAAGTCAATTCCTAACTATCTCATTTTAAATGGCTGTAATCCATCCGCCACCTTGCGGTCGTTGGAGAGGCGCTGCACCTTGTTCTGGCCTCCCAATTTGCCCACTGCCTTCATGTATTCCTGAAAACCACCAGGCTGGATAAACGTGATTACCAGGGGTTGAAGAATGTTTCCCGCGATCAAATCGTAGTAGTAACTGTTCTGTTTTTTCATACTTTCCTCCATGACGCTGGAAAACTTGGAAATGTCCGAAGGTTCCCTTTCAAATTCGATAAACCATTCGTGATAGGGCAATTCACCATTTTCCGGATTGGTCTGAGGGGCAACCGTGAACTCGTTGACCAAAGCATCGGTCTGCTCCACGGCCAACTTCAAGGCTTCTTCCACTTCTTTGGCAATGACGTGCTCACCAAAGGCCGAAATAAAATGTTTGATCCTTCCCGAAACCATGATCCGGTAAGGATCCTTGGAAACAAACCGAACGGTATCCCCGATGTCGTAGGCCCAAAGTCCCGCGTTGGTGGAAATGACCATGGCATAGTCCACATCGAGCTCAACATCAGCAATGGTGAGTCTTTTGCAGTCTTCGGAGAAAAATTC
The DNA here is from genome assembly GCF_003058265.1 of Flagellimonas amoyensis. Classification (GTDB taxonomy): domain Bacteria; phylum Bacteroidota; class Bacteroidia; order Flavobacteriales; family Flavobacteriaceae; genus Flagellimonas; species Flagellimonas amoyensis. The sequence continues at coordinate 86,440 of NZ_QBUK01000010.1, read as the reverse complement.
ATCCGCCTTGATGAACTCATAAAAAATCCCCGAATCCAATAGTAAGAGCATACCCTTTTCCTTTTGCGAATCCTGATAGGCAAAAAACCCTTCACTGGCCGGGAACAGCTCTATGCTGTCCACTTTTCTTCCGATCAGGTTTTCAAATTTGGCGCGGTAGGGCTCATAGTTGACCCCTCCGTAAATGAACAACTGGAACTCTTTGAACAGATCGCCCACTTTTTGCCCGGTCTTTGCGTGTAGTTTTTCAAAATACATCTGCACCCAGGAAGGGATCCCGGCAATGACCGTCATGTTCTCTTGTTCGGTCTCTTCCACGATCTTGTCCACCTTCGTTTCCCAATCCTCTATACAATTGGTCTCCCAACTGGGCAATCGGTTTTTTTGCAGATAATTGGGAACGTAATGGGCAGATATTCCCGAAAGTCGCCCCAGTTTGATACCCCCTTTTTCCTCCAATTCCGGACTGCCTTGAAGAAAGATCATCTTGCCGTCCACAAAATCTGCATTGCCCGTCTCGTGGATGTAGCTCAAAATGGCATTTCTGGAGGCCTGCACCTGATACTTTATAGATTCCTTGGTGATCGGGATGTACTTGGCCCCCGAAGTGGTGCCCGAGGTCTTGCCAAAATAGAGGGGCTTGCCGGGCCATAACACATCGTTCTGTCCATTTATGATCTGCTGGACATATTCTTTCAATTCTTCATAGTCACGGACAGGTACTTTTTCCACAAAATCACTATGGGATCGGATGTGCTCAAAACCATGGTCCTTCCCAAATTGGGTCTGTTTGGCCGTAGCGATCAAGTCAAAAAAAACTTTTTGCTGGGCCTGCACGGGTTGGTTGGTCCATTTTGCGGTCCTTCGGGCCACTCTTCTGGCAAAAATCTTTGCGGCTAGTGCTTTTAATGACATTTAATCAAAGTCGATATAGTTCTGGGGATCTACTGGTTTTCCCTTTCTCCAAAGTTCAAAATGTAGGTGGGGGCCCGTGGTGAGCTCTCCCGTGTTCCCGATGGATGCAATGACCTCCCCTGCTTTGACCAGGTCTCCCTGCGATTTGGTCAAGGAGCCGTTGTGCTTGTACACCGAGGTAAAACCATCCTGGTGTTCAATGATGATGACATACCCTGTTTCCGAGGTCCATTCGGCAAAGAGTACCGTACCATCGGCTATGGATTTTACCGGAGTGTCCTTTGGGGCCACAAGGTCCACTGCAAAATGTTTGGTCTTGATGTCAAAGCCCTGTGACATGGTCCCGGTGATCGGTGAGAACATCAGTGTACCCAAATTCTCGATGTTCCGTTCAAAAAGGTTGTACTTGTCCTCCAACTCCACTTCTTCACGAAGGAGCAGATCTTGTCGTATGGGAGTAAGGTCCACTGTGGAAGGGTCCAGTTTGTATTGTTCAAAAAGGGAGTCGCGGTTTATTTGGTTGTTCTCGATATCCCCTCGCAAAACCATTCGGACATTGTCCAAATACCGATTGGTATAGTTAAGGACGGTGACCAAGGAGTCCGTTTTGTAGGTAAGCTCGGTGGCTTGGCGTTTCAACTTGGTGGAAGAATACCCAGGAATGTATTCCCTGAGCGGGGTAAAGGCAATGATCAAGGTGGTGAGCCCTATTAGCACGATAATGAACAGGGTTCCCGTGACAAAAACGTTGAGCCTGCTCAGCTTGAACGAAATCTTTTCCTCAAAGGTACTCTCGTTGAGGATCACCAAGCGGTACTTGTGCAGCAGCTTGCGCTTTATTTCCTTTCTTTTCTTTTTGTCCTTTGCCATAAGAACAAAGATAATCTTAGATTTTAATATAGGTGTTAAGCTTTTTAAAAAGCCTTGTATCAAATTCCTACAGCCGTCGCGAATTACTAATTTTCGTTAATCCGCTGCGCTCTTCCAGTTCTTTTTAGTAATTTTACCTTTCATTTAAAGGTTTTGCATTATGATTGCTCAAACTATGTTTTTAGGTATGCTCGGCCCATGGCAGATCGTGCTCATTGTTGTTGTGGTTCTTTTGCTCTTCGGAGGCAAAAAGATTCCTGAACTGATGAGAGGTCTTGGAAGTGGCATAAAGGAATTTAAGGATGCTTCCAAGGAAGAGGAAAAATTGGAAGGCGGAAGCAAAGAATCCAACTCCTAATTTTATACTTGACTTATCGGGTTTTTACATCAATAAAGCCCTCATTATTTGGGGGCTTGTCGATGAAGAACCACATTATTTTGGATTACACGCCAAAAATCCATTCGTTCACAACAAAAAATTACTCTCCCCCTCTTCTTCTTCTACTTTAGTGGTCAGAAATAAATGTTAAGCCCACTTGCTTAACCTCCAAATGGCACCAAAGCCATTTGTGCAGCTGGAGCGGTAATGAAAAGACATATCTTGCTTTTTCTTTTGTTGATTTCCCTTGGGGCCATGTCCCAGGAAACCTCTCTCATGGATAATGCCAAGGATATCACTCCTACTGTGGCCGGTTCCCAACTGCCAGCCCGGAAGAACAGTGTTGGCCCATCGGAACGTGAAGTCAACCGTGATGCGGCTCCCATTCTCCTTGAAAAAGGGATTACGGAAAAGCTGATTGCCCAAGGCAATGACTACTATTCAAAAATGTGGTATGCGGAAGCGGCCAGAATATTCGACCTCGTACTGGAGCAGCACAATGCGGAACATAGCATGGAACTGCTTTCCAAGGCCGGGGATTCCCATTACTTCAGTGGGAATCTGGAGAAATCCTATAAATGGTACCATGAACTGTACAGTCGTTATGCCGAAAAGATGCCTGAAGATGTTCGCTTCCGATATAACGAAACCCTAAAAGGGACCGGAAGGCCTCAAAACAATAACGCCAACAACCCTAAAACCTGGAAAAGTACCTCTTTGACCAAGATCAAGAACCTGTCCATAAATTCCCCCTATTCCGATTTTTCCCCCATGTTCCATAACAGCTCCGAGCTCGTTTTTGCCTCGGCTAGGGACACCTCTTTTTTGACCACCAGAAGATACCGTTGGACCAACCAACCCTTTCTGGACCTTTATGTGGCGCAAAAGAAAAATGAGGAAGGGGAGCTTTTCGGGACCAAAAAGTTTTCTCGGAAGATAAACACCAAATACCATGAAGCTTCCGTGGCTTTCGCTCCGGATCAGAAAACCATTTATTTCACCCGCAACAACTATGGCAAAAAACTGAAACGGGGAAAAGAAGGGGTGAACCACCTCAAGATCTACCGCTCCAAATGGGTGGATAATGAATGGACAGAGGCCGAGGAACTTCCGCTCAACAGTGAAAATTATTCCACAGGCCACCCGGCCATAAGCCCTGATGGCAAAAAAATGTATTTCGTTTCCGATAGACCCGGTGGTTTTGGAGAAACGGACATCTATGTGGTGGAGATTCTAGAAAATGGCAATTTCTCTGAACCCGAAAACTTGGGGCGGACCGTTAACACCGATGCCAAGGAGATGTTTCCCTTTGTTACGGAAGGGGCCCTTTATTTTTCATCGAGTAGGCCCATGGGGGTTGGCGGACTGGACGTGTATCGCTCCGATGTTTCCAATGGAATCTTTGGCGTAGCCGTCAACTTGGGAGAACCTATCAATAGTATTCGTGACGATTTTTCCTATATCATCGATGCCGCTGGCCAACAAGGCTATTTTGCATCCAACCGAAAAGGGGGCAAGGGGGATGATGACATCTATTCCTTTGTGCAAACAGAGAACCTCAACGCCATTTCCGGTGAGGTGAAGGATGTACAGAGCGGTGAGCTACTTGAAAATGCCACCGTACAATTATTGGACAGCGAAGGAACATTGCTTGCAGAATACAGCAGTAATGCCGTTGGAGGCTATATCTTCCCAAATCTGTCGCCCAACACCCCGTACACCATAAAAACGGCTAAGCGGGGCTATTTTGACGACAGTAGGGCCGCCAGTACAAAAGCCAACGAAAGGATTGTGGTCAATCCCACCCTCAAAGCCGCGAACGATATCATTGATACGGAAAAAAATATCGTGTCCCTGGACCCCGAAGCCATCCATTTTGATTTTGATAGTTTTGGCATCAAGCAAAGGGCCGCTCAAGAACTGGACAAATTGGTCGCGGTATTGAAAGCGCATAAAAATCTGGTGATCAAAATTGAGGCCCATACCGATGCCATAGGCGATGCCGCTTATAACAAATACCTTTCGGAGAAACGGGCTAATTCCACAAAGGACTACCTTATTTCACAGGGTGTTGATTCTTCCCAGATTGAAAGTGCCATGGGTTATGGCGAAGAGCGTTTGCTGAACAACTGCTCGGATGGTCAACGATGTGCGCCTGAAAAGCACCGACTCAATCGTCGGTCCGAGTTCATCATCGTGTCCCAATAAAGGGTTTTCTAAACCCGGTTTCGTCCATTTTTCAGACTCTTTTTCCCTTTTGCACCATTCATCGGATGTTTCTTCCGCCAAACGGCACGATCCGATTTTGCAGTATATCGATCAATAAGCGTGCTTTGCAGGATCTCGCCCTATGCTGATCACTTTGGTCTTTCTTTTTGAGCATTTCATCCCTTTGTTTTTCATCCGGGTCGTTGAATTTGAAACTTTGCCTTGTCTTTAAATCTTAAATCTGACTTATGAAAAAACTATTACTCGTTAAAGAAATTTATTTGGAAGGGTTCCGCAACTTGGGCCACATCATTATAGAAAAATACTTTAAGGTATTTGCCTGGTTTAGCTTCGCCATGTTCTTCATCGTGCTTTATGCCTTTGTTTACAGGATGGCTACTGGCTTTGCCTTTGATTGACCAACCTTAAGCATTTAAAGAACAGAAAAGCCCGACGCTATGCGTACGGGCTTTTTTGCTTTCATATCTTATTTGTTATTTTACTTGGAAACAGGTTTGGGGTCAAAGTCAACCGTCCTTAAGATGGCCTCCAGTTCAAACATATAGTCCCTCTTCTCCGTGGACGGGGCAAAGGTGAAGCCTTCCAAGACCATTTTCCGTTGGTTTTCCTCATCATTGATGATATAGGTAAGGAAAGGACCCGCCATCGGGTATCCGTGGATTTCCCACATTCCCTTGACCTCTACGGCTTTCTTACCTCCTATTTCCGTGGGGAAAATGTAGGGCGCAAAAGCCTTCTCCGTGATCATGTACGTGTTTTCGTTAGGGCCCGGGACATATTGCTGCCCCATGGAGTCCCGCATTTTTACGATGTCTTCCACAAAAGTGGAATCGTTCTTGAAGCTGTTCCATGGCATTTCATAGGCAATGATGTTCATGGTCCCTTTGGGGATCTGTATGTCCATCCAAACGAAATTCTTTTCCCGCTTGCCCACTTTGTAGAGGGATGGGACCTTCATACGCAGACCGAACTCTTCTTCCAATGCCTTATCCTCGCTCAGGGAACGGCCAAAACGCCTTTGAGCCTCGGCAATCTCCACTTCCCTGAAAGCTTTTATGGCCCTTGGCGCCAACGAATCCAAGTTTTGGATCATGATTTCTTCTGTTGCTCCGGTGACCACTGCTACTTTTTGGGGTTTAGAATAGGCATCGTCCTTAATGTGTGCCAAAGAGGTGGAGTCCTGTTCCACGTAGAGTACGGATCGGGAGTAGGTGGTGGTCCCTTTAAAGACCTGTGGGGGCACTTGGGTAATGCTGAATATGGGCTCTATTTGGGGCAGGCCCAACACTTGGGCAGCAAACTCGTCCCTGATCTTGTCGCCTACGGGTCCCTTCCATAGTTCGGTGTCCATGACCACCATCAAACTGTTTACACCTCCCGTGGATGGGGGAAGGAATCTTTCCTTGGGGCCTGAATCCTTACAAGCTCCCAACGCCAATAAAGCCATGGCGAAGCATAGTGTCCCTGATTTTTTCATCTTGTGTTAAATTTACGAAGAACAATCGCACAATTTAAGTTTTGTGCCTGGTTTTAGGTTATTGCCACTAATACCGTTCCATTCTCGTAAATTTTCAACAGAAACTCCCGGATATTTTTTTGAAATGGTCCAAAGGGAGTCCCCGGACTGTACCGTATGCACTTTGGAGCCACTGGCAGCCGCACTTGTGGAGGAAGGTTGCGGGGTGTTACTGGCCACATAGGGCTTTCTGGGAAAGATGGTCAATCGCTGACCGATCCTGAGGTTATTGCTGCGAAGTCCGTTCCAGCTTTTGATCTGACTGACCCCAACACCGTAACGTTCGGCAATTTTACCCAAATAATCCCCACTTTTTACTTTGTAGCGGATCTGGTCCTGCGCGGTCACCATCTCGGGCATGGTTTCCTTTTGGGATTCCAGTTCCTCTTTCACAAAGGCATAGATCTGCTCTTCATTGCTCACGAACTTGCCGATCTTGGTGGTTGGCAATCGCAAGGCATAATTTTTGCCCTCTACCTTTGGGATGACATTCAATTTGTAGGCAGGGTTCAGCATTTCGAGTTCCTCGGTGCTGATGTCCACCAATTTGGAAATCTGATCGAAGGTGATGAGGTTTTTTACATGAACGGTGTCCGTTTCAAAATAAGGTCTATCGGCTTTCTTATATTGAAGGCCGTGGTCTTCGGCATATTCAAAAATGTACATGGTGGCCAAGAACGCAGGAAGATAGCCGGCCGTTTCACGTGGAAGGAACGGACGAATGTTCCAATAGTTCTCATAACCGCCAGACCTTCTAATGGCCTTGTTCACATTGCCCGGCCCGGAATTGTAGGCTGCAAGTGCCAAATCCCAGTCATTGAAAATATCATAGAGCTTGGCAAGGTACTTACTGGCCGCCTTGGTCGCCATAATGGGGTCGTGGCGCTCGTCCACATAACTGCTCACGTCCAGCCCATACATTTTTCCTGTGCCGTACATAAACTGCCAAAGCCCTTTGGCACCCACTCGGGACTGCGCCCTAGGGTTAAGGGCGGATTCTATGATGGCGAGGTATTTGATCTCCAACGGAATGTTCTGGTTGTCCAGTTCCTGTTCAAACAACGGAAAGTAGAATTGACTTGCCGTCATCATGCGTTGCATCAGGTCCCTTTTGCGGGTCAAAAAGGATTTGATGACGCTTTCCAAAGAGGGGTTATAGACGATATTGAACGGGGTCTTCTCGTTCATTCTCGCCAAACGGGCCTTCAAAGTGTCCGTTGGGAGGTCCAGCACAAAAATGGAATCCTGTCCGGGGCCATTCTGTATCTCCAAGAGCATGTCGCTGAACAGGTCCGCACTGCTGTGGAGTTCTTTCAGCCAAAGGCTGTCATACCTTCTGGCCGCTTCAAGGTCCTGCAATTGGAACTTTTCCTCTCCATCCTGCTCCAGGGCAACAAATTCCCCATCGATCTTGATGTTGGACATTTTGACCGCTGGCACTTCCTCATCAGGAAACACAATGGAGTCCTGTTCTACCGATGGTATGGATTCCGACTCTTGGGCAAACAGATATGGGGTCGCGGAAAGCAACGCTGCACATACAGCAATTTTCAATTTTTGGCTCATTTGGACAGGGTTTGATTTTCTTGGGACAAACGAAAATGGGCTTTTTTTCCGAAAAAATAAAATTCCGGACCAAAAAACCTATTTTGCTTGGGTTCTCCCCAATAATCCCTAACGAAAAACTTAGTCCAATATTGCAGCGATTCCTGGCAATGTTCTGCCCTCAAGGCTTTCCAACATTGCTCCGCCCCCTGTGGACACATAACTTACCTTGTCCTCAAAACCGAATTGCTTCACGGCCGCGACGGAGTCACCACCACCTACCAAGGAGAATGCCCCATTTTTGGTGGCCTCGTCTATGAAATTTCCAATGGCGATGGTTCCTTTGGCAAAGCTTTCCATTTCAAAGACACCCACTGGACCGTTCCACAGAATGGTCTTGGAGTTTAGGATCACCTGTTTGAAGATATCCAAGGTCTTGGTCCCTGCGTCCAACCCTTGCCATCCATCAGGGATTTTGTCGACATCCACAAACTGGGTTTTGGCATTGTTGTCAAAGGCATCTGCTGCCAACACATCAACGGGTAGGTATACTTTTACATTTTTTGCTTCGGCCTTTTTCAAGATGTTGAGGGCCAGGTCCATTTTGTCGTCCTCACAGATGGAGTCCCCTACCTTTCCGCCATTTGCCTTGACGAAGGTATAGGTCATTCCCCCACCAATGATGAGGTTGTCCACCTTGTCCAGAATATTTTCGATGATGGTGATCTTGGAAGACACCTTGGATCCTCCCAAAATGGCGGTCACTGGTTTTTCTCCTGTCTCCATCACCTTGTCGATGGCCTTTATCTCTTTGGCCAACAGGTATCCGAAGCATTTATGGTCCGGGAAAAATTTGGCCACAATGGTCGTGGAGGCATGGGCACGGTGAGCGGTACCAAAAGCATCGTTCACATAGATGTCGCCCAATTGGGACAGTGCTTTGGAAAAAGCCTCGTCGCCAGCTTCTTCCTCATCGTGGAAACGAAGGTTTTCCAACAGGAGCACCTCTCCATCTTGAAGGTTTGCCACCGCATCTTCAGCTACTTTGCCCACACAGTCCTTCGCGAACTTCACTTGGACACCGATGATTTCGGAAACCGTATCAGCAATATGGGAAAGGGACATGTCAGGGTTCACCTTGCCATTGGGGCGCCCCAAGTGGCTCATGAGCACTGCGGAACCACCATCTTCCAATATTTTTACGATGGTTGGCTTTGCGGCCTCTATCCTACTAGTATCCGTGACATTGAAACTGCCGTCCAGCGGCACGTTGAAATCAACACGGATCAATGCTTTTTTTCCTTCAAAATTAAAATCATCAATAGTCTTCATGTAGTGTGTCTTTATGAGAGTCCCAAAAGTAAAGATTTCCTGCTTTTTGATCGGGAAGCTTTTGTTATATTTTTCAGGGTTTGATATTATATTATTGGGTTCGTGGGTTATTGAATTGTTTGGGGTTTCAGGTTTTTGGGTTTGAATCTTCCGACTCCTGACTTGTGACATCCCTGTTTTCAACCTTCTAAAAAATGTATCTTTGGGACATGCTTTTCAAAAACGTTTTAGGGCTTGAACATATCAAGAACCATTTGGTGACCACGGCCGAGACAGGCCGGGTGGCCCACGCCCAGCTCTTTGTGGGGCCGGAAGGTTCCGGTGTCCTGCCCATGGCCCTTGCCTATGCCCAGTATCTGCTCTGTGGCAATGCCGGGGGCGAAAACGAGGGCGGCAACATGGCCTGCAACACCAAGTGCCAGTCACTGACCCACCCCGACCTGCATTTTGCCTTCCCCGTTTCCAATTCGGACAAGGTGAAGTCCCATGCGGTGAGCGACCATTTTTTGGACGAATGGCGCCAGTTTGTAAAAGAACAGCCCTATGGCAACCTGTTTGATTGGTACCGATTGATCGGCATCGAAAAAAAACAGGGACAGATCGGCGTGGACGAGGCCCAGGATGTGGTGAAAAAGCTTTCGCTGAAATCGTACGAGGGTGGTTATAAGATCCTCATCGTCTGGATGGCCGAAAAGATGAACGTTTCCGCGGCCAACAAACTATTGAAACTTATTGAGGAACCTCCACAGAAAACAGTGCTGCTCCTATTGGCAGAAGAGGAGGAACAGATCATCAACACCATTCGGTCGCGCTGCCAAATACTGCACTTCCCCCCACTGGCCGAGCAGGTGATCACCGATGAGCTTATCCGGCAAGGGGTGAACCCGACCGAGGCATTTGCCATGGCCCAAGAGGCCAACGGCAATTTCAACAAGGCACTGGACCTCATGAACAAGGATTCCGAAGACCTCGTCTTTGAACGATGGTTTGTCCAATGGGTCCGTAGCGCATTCAAGGCCAAAGGCAACAAAGGGGCCATACAAGAACTCATTTTGTGGAGCGATGAGGTGTCCAAAATGGGTCGGGAGGTCCAAAAACAGTTCCTGAACTATTGCCTGAGCTTGATGCGGCAGGCCCTATTGCTGAACTATGGCGCCAAGGAGCTGGTACACACCAAGATCCATGTGGAGGGTTTTGACCTGAACAAGTTTGCCCCGTTTGTACACGAGAACAATATTTTGGATATTGTAAAGGAGTTGGAAACAGCTATTTTTCACGTGGAACGTAACGGAAACCCCAAGCTGATCTTTACGGACCTATCCATAAAACTTACGCGTCTCTTGCACGCCAAGGCCGCCTAAATATATTGATTCATGGATAATTTGATTTCAAATGCGACAGAGATCCTGTTGTTGCTTTTTTTGACCATTACTTTTTTGCAGAGTGGCATTGACAAGATGCTGGATTGGAAGGGAAACCTCGGTTGGCTCATCGGCCATTTTTCCAAATCCATTTTTAAGGGGAGTGTGCCCGCGCTTTTGGGGACCGTCTTGGTGTTGGAAATGCTGTCCGGCATCCTTTGTGGAGTGGGCGTCATCCAGTTTGTGATAGACGGTAACAGTTCCATCGGATTTTTTGGGGCCGTACTTTCTGCCATTACCCTTTTATTGTTGTTGTTGGGACAGCGTGTGGCCAAGGACTATGCCGGGGCTCAGACCATAGTGGTCTATTTGATTCCTACCGTATTTTTAGTGTATTTGATGCAGGGATAGCATTTTTCTGTTGATCTTTGTCGCTTTACCTTGAGTATTGCATTATGCTTATAAAAAAGATCGGCAAGATTAAATTGGATCGTTTTGTGCTGGCCATCATCTTGGTGGTGGTGCTGGCCTATTTTTTTCCCGGATTTGGAAGTAGGGACAGCCAAGTTCCCTTGGATAGCATAGCCAGTGTGGGCATATCCTTTATTTTCTTTTTCTATGGACTCAAGCTCAGTCCAGAGAAAATCAGGACAGGATTAAAAAATTGGCGACTGCACGTACTGGTACAGTTGTCTGTCTTTTTGCTTTTCCCTTTGATCGTATTGGCCTTTCATCCCTTGTTGGGTTCTGGCGAAAGCAGCGACATCTGGTTGGCCTTTTTGTTCATGGCGGCATTGCCCTCAACGGTTTCCTCTTCGGTGGTGATGGTTTCCCTGGCCAAAGGGAATATCCCCGCTGCCATTTTCAATGCAAGCATCTCGGGGCTTATCGGGATTATGGTCACACCTTTGTGGATGGGTGCTTTTTTGGAACAACAGGCAGGTGACTTTGACCTGCTGGATGTATATGTAAAACTCCTGACCGAAATCTTGCTCCCCTTGGTCTTGGGGTTGTTGTTGAACAGATATCTGGGCAAATATGCAGCCCGCTATGGTTCTTATCTGACCCTCTTCGACAAATCGGTCATTTTGCTGATCATCTACAAGAGTTTTGTGCATTCCTTTGAAGATAAGGTCTTCAGCTCTGTAAATCTCAAGGATTTTGCATTGATCTATATTGGGGTGCTGGGACTATTTTTTCTAGTCTATTATGTCATTGGTTTTGTGGCGAACAAACTTCATTTCAGCACCGAGGATAAAATAACCGCTCAATTTTGTGGCACTAAAAAATCCTTGGTCCATGGAACGGTCTTTTCCAAGATCTTGTTCCCTGCCTCCATGCCCATGGGAATCATCTTGCTCCCGCTCATGCTGTTCCATGCTTCACAGATCCTTATCATTGGTGTTATCGCCGGACGGTCTGCTTCAAGGGTTTCCCCTGACAAGTTTTAAGCAATTGGAGCGATTGTATTCTTGGTCTATTTTAATCCAGGGATGACCCTTTTTGTTAATGCTTTGTTGCCCTTGATGGTCCTGCGCACAAAACGATTTACATTTGCATTGTGATCATTCGCATCAGAAATAGCATGTTCAGTAGGTTCTTTTGGGGGTTCATGGCCTTATACCTCTTGAACATCAGCGTGGATGCTCCCGATCAATTGCCCGGTCATTTTCCTGAAGACCTTTGTTTCAACGACCAGGAAAGCATTGTTGAGCTCGTAGTAGAAAAGCTTCTCGGCTTTGAGAACGCTATTGCCGAATGTGATGACAACGATGCTGAAGAACACAACAATCAAGGAGGTAAAAAAATCACCCTATATTTTGCTTTTGACAAAAGTGGTTCCCAACCCATCTTCGGGTCCAAAAAAAAGCGACATCCAGACTTTGAACGCTTTTTGACCAACGGATTCCATCAACTGGATATCCCTCCGCCCAAAGCTTGATTTGTTTTTCCAAAGAACGGCCCCCCAATGGTTCAATCTACCGCTGGGCCATCATTTCATTATTAAAAAACAAATCGAATACAATGAAGTTCAAAAAAATATTGCTGCCAATCCTATTTTTGGCCGCACCATCCTGTTTGATTGCACAAATCAGCAACATAGAAAAAGACAGTTTATACCTTGTTGAGGTCGAAGACCAGAAAGAGCCCGACAAAGTTTTGCATGCAGAACCCCTATACATTGACCTGATACGTGATCTTGGTGCCAGAAAAGGGGAAAAAGAATGGAACATAGGCCTTGGCCTCACCGATAATCTAAGTTTTGACTCCTACGAGGCCCTCATCGAGTACGAATGGGCCCCAATGGACAGGCTTGGCCTTGAGGTGGAATTACCATTTACCTTCTATTCCTCCGTCAACGGTACCCCTAAAGAGGCCATACCTTCCAATAAGTTGAACAGCATCAAAGTTGCCTTTCAATGGTCCTTTTTTGTCAACGAGCCCATGGCCACATCAATGGCTTTTGGGTATATCAATGAATTTGAGTTGTCAGACTTTAAGGCTTTTGGAAGGCCCCTCATCACAGGAAATGTGTATAATCCCTTTTTTGTTGTTGCGAAACGCTGGGGCAACAATTTCCACTCCCTGATCTATACAGGGCCCATGTTCGAGCAGGTTTTCGAGGACAGTTCGTTCCACACTGCTTATGACATCAACACCAGTTTCCACTACATGATTCCTGGGACCAGGAACTTTATCGGTGTTGAATTCAACAAGACGATTGAAAAAGATGATTTTGACATGACCATGCGCCCACAAATGAGGCTTGGAATTGCGGAGAATTTGATGGTGGGGATCGTTGCAGGAATACCCATTGACAGGGAAAATGAGCGCATCAGCTCTTTCTTACGGTTGATTTGGGAACCCAAACACCGTAATTGAAAAACAAAAAGCCCATCAAGAGATGGGCTTTTTTTGTCTTTGGGTTATGAGGTAAAACTTCCTTGTAAAAAATTTACTCTCCGTATTTATCGTTCAAAATCTTTAGGATGGCAGCCGTAAGGTCTTGTGCATCCTCACCATAAAGTACGGCTCCACCGTCACCACCGCCCAAGATATAGGTGTAGCCATTTTCCTTTCCATATTTCTGGATTTCCTTTTTCACTTTTTTCACCAAGGAATCCATTTGGGTCTGGCTGGTCTGTTGCAACTGTTGTTCTTCCTGTTGCAATTGCTGTCCCACAAACTGTCCACGTTGTTGCAACTGGGCATATTCTTCCTGGGCGTTCTTTTGCGACATTTTCTCCGCCCTGACCTGAAAACCCTGAAGCTCCATCTGGAAGGCTTGGGAAATACTGTCCCTTTTCTTGCCCATCACATCGGCCTTGGTCTTGAACCTGGCCTCAAGATCGATCCGTTCCTGATAATCGTCCATCAGTTTCACGCTGTTCACAAAACCAATCTTGTTCTGTTGGCACGCCATAGCGATCAAGGCAATGGCAAGTACTCCTAATTTTTTCATCTTTCACGTTTTAAATGATGCGCAAAAATAGAAAAGCTTTTGGAATGCTTTCAACATCTTTCCAGGAACTGAAAAATTTGTTTTTCCCAGTCATAGGGAAAACTTATGGGAAACATGATACAAAATCGGCTATGATTATTGTTTTTGGGTCACATAAACGGGCTCTGTGGCCGATTTTTTTAAAGGGAATGGCATTGCAGGGCTTTGTGCCCAATCGTGGAACAGCGGGCCTAAAAATGCTTATTTCTTCCGTTTGAGGATGTAGATGAGGGAAGAATGCTCTTTGCTGAACATGGCCGCGAGGTTGGACCATAAACCGACGAAAAATGAGCTGATCAAATAAAATTTATTCCCTTTATATTTTTCCGACAGCATGGACACATAAAATGCATCGAACCACATGGGCCGGATGGATACCACTTCCATTCCGTGTGGATCAAAAAGTTTGGTGATGGAAGTTTTTGAAAAATGCCAAAGGTGTCGAGGCACATCATAACCCGCCCAATACGTTCCGTAATGTTTTGCATCGAATGATCTGAAATTGGGAACGGCGATGATCAATGTTCCCTCTTCTTCCAAAAGTGAGGTGATGTCATTTATCTGGTCTTGAAGATTGGGAAGGTGCTCCAGTACGTGCCAAAGGGTGATGGTTTGGAATTTTGTTCCGGAAAACCGATCCAGTTTCGGTTCTAAGGCCACACCCTTTTGCAAGGCGAGCTGTCTTGCGCCCTCGTTGGGCTCCACCCCTGCAACTTCGTACCCCTTGGATTTGACCAAAACCAGAAAATCTCCTGTTCCGGCACCTATATCCAACAAAGATTTCAATTTAATTTCTTGATTGTCAACGAGTTGAATTTTATTCCGAAGGTTTTTTTGCTTTACAGCTTGGTAAAGTTTATCCGTAAACGACTTTTTGGAGTCTGTATGGGAGATATAGTCCTCACTTTCATAATATGCTGCACTATTCTCAGGCTGTGGACTTGTAACCAGCATATCCAAGTCTTCATCCAAATGAAGTTCAAAGTCTTCTTTGGAAACAGAAAAATCTTTAGTTTTTAGGAAAAGCTTCATTAGGGTCGTTGCAGAAAACAATTAGTTCTGTGGTCGAATATAATCCAATAGTATGAATAGTGTCAAGTCATCAATCCGTATCGTAAAAAAATTTTACTTGATGTTCCACGTGGAACAAGCATCGTCCTATCTGCCCAAAAAGACCAAAAGCACACTAATATCCGCCGGAGAAACACCGCTTATTCGGGAGGCCTGAGAAATGGTCACGGGACGAATGGACTCCAACTTTTCCCTTGCCTCGTAGGAAAGTGATTTTAATTTGGAGTAATCAAAATGGTCCGGGATGCGAACATTTTCCAATCGATGCAGTTTGTCCGCATTGCTCTTTTCCTTTTCAATATACCCTGAATACTTTACTTCTATCTCGGCCTGTTCCATCACCTCAGTGTCCAAATCATGTTCCCTCACAAAGCCGGAAACCGAATCCAGTTGGAGCATGTGGTCCATGGTCACCTTTGGCCTTGAAAACACCTTGAAAAGTTTATCGGATTGACGCACCGATGCAGAATCAAGTTCTTCCAAAATGGGGTTCATCTCTTCAGGATCGAAGCTGGTCTTCTTGAAAAAGTCAACAAACAATTTGGACTTTTCTTGCTTCTCCTCCATCCGCTTCATGCGTTCTTCTCTCGCCAACCCTATTTCGTAACCCATGGGCGTAAGCCTCAAATCGGCATTGTCCTGTCTCAATAAGGTGCGGTATTCTGCTCTGGAAGTGAACATGCGATAGGGTTCTTCTGTTCCTTTCGTGATCAAATCATCTACCAAAACCCCAATATATGCTTCATCCCTTTTGAGTATAAAAGGTTCTTTTTCGTTGATCTTTAAATGCGCATTAATGCCGGCCATAAGACCTTGTGAAGCAGCCTCTTCATAGCCTGTTGTTCCATTGATCTGTCCAGCAAAATAGAGGTTGTTGACCAGCTTCGTCTCAAGCGTATGTTTCAATTGCGTTGGCGGAAAGTAATCGTATTCTATAGCATAGCCCGGTCTGAAAAACTTCACGTTCTCGAAACCTTTTACAGATTTCAATGCTTTATACTGAACATCTTCTGGCAGCGAAGTTGAGAATCCATTGACATACACCTCAACGGTGTTCCATCCTTCAGGTTCTACAAAAATCTGGTGGGCATCCTTGTCCGCAAAGCGGTTGATCTTATCCTCAATGGAAGGACAATAACGGGGGCCAATACTTTGTATCCGTCCGTTGAACATTGGAGACCGATCAAATCCTTCGCGCAAAAGATCGTGTACCAAAGCACTGGTGTGGGTCATGTGACAATCACGTTGAACCTTCAAAACGGGCGTGTCCAAATAGGAGAATTTCTCGGGTTTAATGTCTCCCGGCTGAGGCATCATTTTATCATAATCAAGAGAACGACCATCCACCCTGGGAGGGGTTCCTGTCTTCATCCGGCCACTATCAAAACCAAAATCCACTAGTTGTTCTGTAATTCCTGTTGCGGCCTTTTCCCCTGCTCTACCTCCTCCAAACTGTTTCTCTCCAATATGAATAAGGCCATTCAAAAAAGTACCATTGGTAAGCACCACTGCTTTGGATCTAATCTCTATTCCAAGGGATGTTCTCACACCAACTACCTTGTCCTTCTCAACCAAAAGACCCGTGACCATGTCCTGATAAAAATCGGCATTGGGTGTGTTCTCCAACGCCATTCGCCACTCTTCAGCAAAACGCATACGGTCATTCTGGGCCCTAGGACTCCACATGGCGGGCCCCTTGGATTTGTTGAGCATCTTGAACTGGATGGCGGATTTATCAGTAATGATTCCACTATACCCACCAAGCGCATCAATCTCACGGACAATCTGTCCTTTGGCAATTCCGCCCATAGCAGGATTACAGGACATCTGCCCAATGGTCTGGAGGTTCATGGTGACCAAAAGCGTTTTAGAACCCATGTTGGCAGCAGCAGCTGTTGCCTCTGCCCCAGCATGACCACCGCCAACAACAATTACATCATATTCCTTTTCAAACATACCTATTGTTCCACGTGGAACATTTTGATTTTCTCTTCTTCTTTCTGTCTCATCACAGCTTTCTCTTCGTCGGATTTGTCACCATATCCTATCAGATGAAGCAACCCGTGAGCCATCACTCTCAGCAGTTCATTGGTGAACTCCACGCCAAAAGTTTCGGCGTTCTCTTTGACCCTTTCGGTTGAAATAAACACGTCTCCCGAAATGGTGTTTGCCATCGTGTAATCAAAAGTAATGATGTCCGTGAGCGTGTCGTGGTTCAAGTACTGTTTGTTGAGCTCCAACAAATAGTCATCCGTGCAAAAAATATAATCAATCTGACCGGCAACAAATGACTCAGATTCCAAAATTCTAGTTATCCAATCGGAATAATTGGTTTTGCCCTCAAGGATAAGGTCTGATTTAAAATGGAACTCGATCATTATTGAAATACACTTTTACCTTCTTTTCGAAATTTTGGCGCAAAGGTAGTGCTTGTCTATTTAATATCTCTATGTCGTTCTGGTTATCTTTGAGCAGCTCAGACTTCGTGATAATGGGATTGGTAAAATCCATTTTATTGCCAGTACTCTCGCGTTGTTCTTTCATCCCCTGCTCCAAGGAGGCATTTTCCAACTTCATCAATTGGTGCTGAATGTTGTTGGCCTTGGTACGGTTTCGTTCCGTGATCCCATTCTCCAAAAGGTCATTCTGAAAATCCTCCATCTGCAACAAAAGCTTTTTGGCCAAGTCCTGATCCTCCTTGCGGATCAAATCCTGCAGTTGTTCCTCAAGTTTATCCCTAAGAAACTGTTGTTCCTTGTAAATCTCATAAAGCTCTCTCATGCCCATTTCATCGGTTTGGGAATTTGTTTTAGCCCCTCCATTGCCGTTGCCATTCTCTTGCCCTTGTCTTCCTTCCTTTCCATTCTCCCCATCACTGTTTCCTTGGCCATCTTCCTTACCTTCGCCTTCAGCTCCTTTCTGATCTCCACCTCCTTCGGGCTTGCCGCCCTGTTGGCCTTGTCCGTTCATTTTTTCCTGTATACCTTGTTGGCCCTTGATGATGTCCGGCAATTGAAAATCTTGTCCACCACTTCCTCCCTGACCGGAGCTCATGTTCTGCTGCAAGTTGTCCAAGATATTTGCCAAAAAATCGGCCAGAGCATTTGTGGCATTCACCACATACTGTTGGTAAGATGCCCCCTGATAGATTTGGTTCTCGGCAATACTTTCAAGTGACTTATCAATGTTATAATACACCTCCGTGATCTGTTCATTGACAAACTCGGACAACTCAACCCTTCGAAGGGATAGTGCAAACAAGCTGTCGTCCACATGTTCAAACAATCGCCTCAAACTCTGTTGGTCTTTTACCGTTTTGGAAAACTGGGAAATGTCCACGTCCGCACTTTGAAGGTTATCAAAAAGATTTTCCTGCTTGAAAGAAAAGGTGACTAGATTGTCCAAAATCTGACGCAACATTTCAGCATCTTCAGCGTCGCTTGAACCACCTCCTCCACCAGCACTTTGCTGCAGAGCTTTGCTCATTTCCTTCATTTTCTGAGCGGCGGATTTTTGCTTTTTGGAAGCATTGTTCTGGGAATTCAATTGCTGATTCCGTTGCGAAGATTGCTCTTGACCTTGTTGTTTGTTGATTTCCTCAAGCGCATCTTTTTGGTCTTGCTTAATGGATTCAGTCTCCTTTTTGCTGGTGCTGATGCCTACAGGTTTTATGAGTTCTTGATTGTCTTTCTCTACTTCCCTGATTTCCTTTTCAAGCTGATCGAAATCCTCATTCAATTTTTGCTGTTCCTTGTCGGAGAAATCCTGTCCAAGTTTCAGTTCGGATAAGGTGCTTTGCTTCTCCGAAAGTTTATCCAGCTCCTTGGCAATCTGTGCTACTTTTTCAGTAACATAATACCGCTTGGTGAGTTCTAAGATCTGTTCCAGGTTACGCGTATTCTTTCCTTGGTTTTTTCCTAATTCTTCCAGACGTTGTTGAAGTTCTTCTTTATTGATCTTATCTGCCAATTTGTTCAGTTCGTCCAGCAGTGCAGCATTCTTTTTGGCTTCCAACTCTTGACGCTCCAATCGTTCTTGCAGCATCTTCTTCATCTCACTATTCTCGTTCTTGTCTATGCTCTCATTAAGTTCATTGCTGAACTTCTTCATCAACTCTTCTTGTTGCTGTTGCTTTTGAAGAAAATCTTTGATCTGGTTCTTGTCCTCAAACCGCAATGACTTTTCTTCCTTCTGGTTTTGGTTGATTTTGGACAATGCCTGCTCCTGTTCCTTGAACTTTTCCAAAGAATTGCCCATTTTGGACAACGTAGTATTCTGAAATTCCAACTCTTTGTTTTTCAGTTGATTATCATCTAAAAAAGTAGTTGAAAAAGTCTGGCTTTTGGTGACTTTACCACCTCTAATGCCATCATTATCAACTACTTCGAAAAAGATTTTATAGTTTCTGCCCGGCTCCAGCTTCAATCCAGATGGAAAGGTGTAATAAAACTGATACACATTGCCGCCGGGTCGTTCTAGAGTGATCCGTTGTATATTCTCATTATCGTCACTTGGAAAGCACACCAAGCGTATCGATTGGATTCCATAATCGTCAGCGGCTTGGCCGGTATAAAATGACTGATTGGGATTCAGCGAATCCAAAACCTGCTCTACCCTAACCGTCGCACTGGCATCTTTGACGATGTCCAAAGAATACCCCAACCGTTCAAAATTGGAGACATGTTCGTTTGCAGTACTCAGCTCATAATCAAAATCAGTAAATAACCTATTGCTGAATGTGAAAGTGTTTCCCTCCTTCATGAACCCTTGAACGGTGTCCTTCGTGGTCATATCAATTCGCCCAATATGCAACCCTTCAATCTGCCAACTCACCTTTGTTCCTTCGGGAATGGAAGCATTGCCTGTTCCGGTGACGATTTCCGATGTTCTATTAAGATACTTCGGAAAATCCAATTGCATTTCAAAATCAGTCAATGCAGGAGTAGCAAAACTTTTGATGGTGTAACTTTGCGAGTCCCACCCGTTAGCGGTAAGGTAAAAACTGGTTTCGGCAACAGGGGCTTCAAACGTATAGGTGTAAATGCCCCCATCTTGCTTCAACAACAATTCTTTGCCTTCAATGACCATAGAAACGCGCTCAGGCCTGACATCTCCTTCAATCCCTACTTTGACCGTGAGAGGTTCACTGTCCAACACTTCAAGTTTGTCATTCAATATTCTGAAAGCGAATGGCGCCGGTCGCTCGTAGGCCAGATCATAATTGACCACCCTATTGTACGAATTGAAAAAAGAAACAATATTCCCCGTCACCCAGATGAACCCGAGCAAGACCAGTGGAATGACGATATATTTGGCGTAGCGGTAGCTTTCCTTAAAATTGATGGCTTCTGAGAAAGGAACAGCGCCAAGACTCTTAGACCGTTGTTCAATACTTGCCATCAAAAGATCAGATTTGTTGGGGTTGTCCGAAAGCTCGAGGAGGTTGTACAGTTTGTCATCCACTTCGGAAAAATGCTTCCCAATCAATTGGGAGGCTTCCTTGTTGCCGATACCCTTCCGTATCTTGAACAAATACAGCAAAGGAACTGCGATGAACCTGTAAAGCAGGAACAATTCAACCAATACGAAGAGCCAAAACAGCGCCAATCGCCACCCTTGGTTCAGCCACAAGAGGAATTCCAAAGACATGACGACAATCCAAAAAAGCAGTCCCAAACTCAAAAAAAGGAGCATTCCTTTGATCAATTGCTTGGTATAAAACCTTTTGGTAAAGCTTTCCAGCTTGGCCAATATGTCCTGATAGCTATTCAAAATCGATGTTATTTGCCACCAAATTACCTGATCCTGAATTAATGAGAAGAAATTTTTTGTTAAACATTGGACGGATTGGCCCCAAAACAAAAGGAAAGGCAACCTCAATCTACTTCCAAGATAGGCCATCACAATGTATCTTTGCAGCACAACTACTATAGCATGAGTGAGAAAGTAAGGGTTCGTTTTGCCCCTAGCCCCACCGGGCCATTGCATATCGGCGGTCTGCGCACCGCATTGTTCAACTATCTCTTTGCCAAAAAAAATGGCGGTGATTTTCTGCTTCGCATTGAGGATACGGACCAGAACCGTTATGTGGAAGGTGCAGAGGACTATATTATTAAAGCACTGAATTGGTACGGCATTCCGTTTGATGAAGGACCCGGCAAAGAAGGTGCATACGGTCCGTATCGCCAGAGCGAACGCAAAAACCTGTACGAAGCTTATGCTTTGGATCTCATTGAAAAAGGAAAGGCTTATTACGCCTTTGATTCTTCGGAAAGTTTGGACAACCACCGAAAGGACCATGAGGCCAAGGGCAAGACCTTCATCTATAACTGGCACAATCGATTGAAGTTGGTCAATTCCGTTTCGCTCTCCAAAGAAGAGGTGCAGCAAAAACTGGATGCCGGGGATGAGTATGTCATTCGTTTCAAATCGCCAGAGAATGAACAATTGTTGCTGAACGACATCATCCGGGGAGAGATAAAAATAGACACCAACATTTTGGATGATAAGGTACTTTTCAAAAGTGATGGCATGCCCACGTATCACTTGGCCAATATTGTGGACGACCATTTGATGAAGATCACCCACGTGATCCGCGGAGAAGAATGGTTGCCTTCTTTGGCGCTCCACCAACTGCTCTATGATGCTTTTGGATGGAAAGCTCCGCAGTTTGCACATTTGCCCCTCATCATGAAACCAGTTGGGAAAGGCAAACTGAGCAAACGTGATGGGGAAAAGGGCGGATTTCCTGTATTTCCATTATCGTGGAACGAATCCGAAGGCTACAAGGAAGCTGGCTTTTTTCCAGAAGCAGTGGTCAACTTTTTGGCGTTGTTGGGTTGGAATCCAGGCACAGAACAGGAAATCTTTACCTTGGAAGAACTGGTTCAAAGCTTCAGTTTGGAGCGTGTGAACAAGTCAGGAGCCCGCTTTGACCCAGAAAAGAACAAGTGGTATAATCAGCAATGGATGCAATTGAAAAGTGATGCAGAACTGGCTGAAATTTTTTCAAAAGTCCTTGAAAAACAATTAGATAAAAAGGCAAAAACTTTCAACACGGGCTATATCACCAAAGTAGTTTCACTTATCAAGGAACGGGCAAGTTTTGTCTCCGAACTTTGGGAATTGGGGAATTACTTTTTTCAATCCCCGACTTCCTACGATGAAAAAGCGGTGAGCAAACAATGGAAAGAAGACACCACACAGATCATGGGAGCAGTTGTGGGTATTTTGGAAGGCATTGACAACTTTGATACGGCTACTGTAGAAGCCCAAGTGAAGGAATGGATCTCCGAAAAAGAACTTTCTTTTGGAAAAGTGATGCCTCCCTTACGATTGGTCATTGTCGGGGAAATGAAAGGGCCACACCTGTTCGATATTATGGAACTCATTGGCAAAGAAGAAAGCATCCATCGCATAAAAAAGGCCATTTCTACTTTGTAGAATTGACGGATGTGTAACAAAACTTCATCGATGGCTACTTATTATGTGTCAGAGTTTTGTAATTTTCATTCCTAACATAAAATCTAAACACTATGGGCAACTATTTCCTAATTCCGATATTATTTTTTGCGCTTATCGTTCTGTTCAAGTTCTTCTTTATCGTAAAACAACAGACCGCTGTGGTCATTGAACGATTTGGCCGTTTCCAGAGCATCCGCAATTCAGGATTGCAAATGAAGATTCCGCTTGTGGACCGAATTGCTGGCCGCCTGAGCTTGAAAATCCAACAGCTTGACGTGATCGTGGAAACCAAGACCAAGGATGATGTATTCGTCAAACTGAAGGTTTCCGTTCAATATGTCGTCATCAAAGACAAAGTATATGATGCTTTCTATAAATTGGAATATCCACACGACCAAATCACATCCTACGTATTTGACGTGGTTCGTGCTGAAGTGCCCAAAATGAAACTAGATGATGTGTTCGTGAAAAAAGATGACATTGCCATCGCCGTAAAATCAGAACTGCAGGATGCCATGTTGGATTATGGGTATGACATCATCAAGACCCTTGTGACCGATATTGACCCGGACGCCCAAGTGAAAGCAGCCATGAACCGAATCAATGCTTCGGAGCGTGAAAAAATCGCCGCACAGTTTGAAGGAGATGCCGCAAGGATCCTTATCGTAGAAAAAGCAAAGGCGGAAGCTGAGAGCAAAAGACTTCAGGGACAGGGTATTGCGGACCAGCGTCGTGAAATAGCCCGAGGTCTGGAAGAATCTGTGGAAGTACTGAACAAAGTGGGCATCAATTCCCAAGAAGCCTCAGCACTGATTGTAGTGACCCAACACTACGACACGCTCCAGGCCATAGGCGAAGAGACCAACACCAACCTTATCCTGTTGCCCAACTCCCCTCAGGCGGGAAGCGACATGCTCAACAACATGGTGGCCTCGTTTACGGCCAGCAACCAAATTGGTGAGGCCATGAAAAAGCAGCAGAACAAAAAGAAAGAGGAATAATATCATTTCTCGACAAGAACAAAAAAGGCACCGAAATCGGTGCCTTTTCCATTTAAAGTATAAGGGTGGACTATTTAAAACTCTTTAGAATCTTACTGGTCACAAAAGATAGGGCCAGTTTTTTTGCTATTCCGCTGAACCCTCCCAACAAATTGGTGGGATAGAGTTCTTCCTTGGTGCTCTGAAAGGCATACTTCAGTTTCTCCTCATCAATCTCACGCTGTAGCTGCAGGATTTTCATGTCCTGCTCTATTTCATCAAACGAACTGTACTTCTTTCCTTTCATCATCAATCAAAATAAAATTCAGAAAACTTTCTCAACAAAGGAGACTCCAATCGTCTTCTAAACAAATAAATAAATAAACCAATCAGTATGTAAAAACCTCCTACAACAAGGAAACCTTGTGCATTGCTTTCCAACACATCCCCAATCCAGAAGGAAGCTGCAATGGAAAGCAATAACAGACCCATAGCCGCCATTGTCCCTATCAACAGTACCTTGGCGGTGACCGTGATTCCTTGCATCATCGACTTAAAGCTCTTCAATCGATAATATTGGATACTGCTATCCACATACGATCGAGCACTGTCCTCAGCTTCGGCGATATGTTCCTTGATATCGAACAGAGACATAGATTATTTTTGAAGTTGTGCGTTCTTCTTCCTTAGATCTTCCAACTTTTTCTCAAGGGCGACAATGATGTCGTCTGCCTTGTAGCTCATGTTGGACAAGGTGTCCTCCAACTTTTCCTCGAATTCAATTTTCTTCGCTTCGGCCGATTTCGTAAACTCGTCCTTGGCATTGGATATGCTGGTCGTGATATCCTCTTTGGCCCTAATGGCACTGTTCTTGATTTTTTTTCTGGTCTTCTTTCCCTTGTCGGGTGCATATAGGATTCCAACTCCAGCTCCAACCACGGCACCTGTCAACAGGGCCATCAATACATTTCCACTATTATTTGACATGATATAAATTTTTAGGGTTAATAAATTATTTTTTCCATTTGCACTAGGATGTACAAAATGCTTGTGACACTAAATTAGGCCAAGATGAAAGTCCAGCTTGATGCTATCCATGCAAAGATTGACGCTGAAACTAAAATTGTGTGAAAAAATGAAAATAAAGCCCAATAAAAGGGTTTTGGGAAGTTGTTCACGGAAATGGGTCCACCAAAAATGAAACCGCATAAAAAAGGCCCAGAACGGGCCATTTTTGATAGTTAAATGTTATTATAGGAGTTGCTATAATAGTTATTTGCAATGCTAGTCTTTTTGATCCAATTTGGCCCAAGTGTCCCGCAACGGTACCGTCCTGTTGAAGACCAAATGCTCTTTAGTGGAATCTTTGTCCACATTGAAATAACCCATACGCTGAAATTGGAATTGATCACCAATCTGTACATCTTTCAAACTAGGTTCCAAATATCCAGTAACCTTCTCCAAAGAATCCGGGTTGATGAATTCCAGAAAATCCTTGTCCTTGTGTGCACCTGGTGTTGGATCTGTGAAAAGACGGTCGTACAATCTCACCTCGGCGGTTACCGCATGCGGAATGGAAACCCAATGCAAGGTTCCTTTCACTTTTCTCAAGCTTTCCTCCGTCCCGGAACCACTTCTACTATTAGGGTCGTAGGTACATTGCACCTCTATCACATTACCGTCGGCATCTTTGGTGCAGCTTTCAGCCTTGATGATGTAGCCGTTCTTCAACCTAACCTCTCCATCCAACTTTAACCTGAAGAATTTACGATTGCCCTCTTCCCTAAAGTCATCCTGTTCTATGTAAAGTTCTCTGGAAAAGGGTACTTGACGATATCCAGCAGATTCATCTTCCGGATTGTTCTCCGCCTCCAACCATTCCTCTTTGCC
Organism: Flagellimonas amoyensis; assembly: GCF_003058265.1. Lineage (GTDB taxonomy): Bacteria > Bacteroidota > Bacteroidia > Flavobacteriales > Flavobacteriaceae > Flagellimonas > Flagellimonas amoyensis. Next base: position 61,386 of record NZ_QBUK01000010.1, on the reverse strand, counting down.
CTCTTCATAGTTGGTAATGACCAATTTGAGCGGATTGAGCACTGCCATGACCCTAGGGGCAATCTTGTTCAAATGCTCACGCACATGAAATTCCAAAAGGGATACATCCACCACATTTTCACGTTTCGCAATCCCAATGGTGTCCGCAAAATTCCGAATGGACTCCGGGGTATATCCTCTTCTACGCAATCCTGAAATGGTGGGCATCCTTGGGTCGTCCCAGCCTGCCACAACACCACTTTCAACCAATTGGAGCAATTTACGCTTGCTCACGATGGTATGGCTCAGGTTCCTGCGGGCAAACTCGCGTTGCTTCGGGCGCAATTTATCTTTAGATACCAATTGGTCCAAAAACCAATCATACAGTTCCCTGTGAGGCAAAAATTCCAGTGTACACAAGGAATGAGAAACTTGTTCAATGTAATCGCTCTCCCCATGGGTCCAGTCGTACATCGGATAAATACACCAATCGGTATTGGTTCTGTGATGGGGCTTATGGAGAATCCGGTACATCACCGGATCGCGCATCAGCATATTGGAAGAGGCCATATCTATCTTGGCCCGGAGCACATGCTCCCCTTCCTTGAAATCACCGTTCTTCATGCCCTCAAAAAGTTGGAGGTTCTCCTCAACGGATCGGCCCCTGAATGGGCTGTTCGTTCCGGGTTCGGTCGGCGTTCCCTTTTGGGAAGCCATATCCCCAGAAGATTGGCTGTCCACATAGGCCTTTCCCTGCTTGATCAGCTCAACGGCCCAATCGTACAATTGTTGGAAATAATCCGAGGCATAACATTCCGTGTCCCATTCATAGCCCAACCAAGCAACGTCTTCCTTGATGGCCTCCACATATTCCTTTTCTTCCTTTGCAGGATTGGTGTCGTCGAACCGAAGGTTTACGGGAGCATTGTACCGTAGACCCAAACCAAAGTTCAGGCAAATGGAACTTGCGTGTCCCAAGTGAAGGTACCCGTTCGGCTCTGGAGGAAAACGAAATCTAAGACTGTTCGGAACATACCCGTTTCTTAGGTCTTCCTCTATAATGTGTTCGATGAAATTCAGCGATTTAACTTCTTCCGCCATATCAAAATTTTGAAGCGCAAATGTAGCAAATCCGCTCTTCATGGCTATGCTTCGCGCTATAGAGTATACAAAGAAAGCCATTTCACAACACTTTTGGAGCCGCCTACAACAATATCTTTCCTTTCGATGAAAATAAAAACATCTTTGTTATTAGAATACTATACGATTAAGGCAGCCAAAAGCAGCCTTATGGACTAATTACATTAAGGGGCACAAACTAACTAGGGCATTATTGCCTATAACCTCTTAAACCCTAACGGAGATGAAAACAAATGGTTCAACGTATAGCATACTGGTTCTGGCCATAGCTTTTATGCTATTTGGTGCCAGCACAGTACAAGCCCAGGTGCTGAACAAACCCGTGCCAGCACCAAACCCAAACATTGGTAGTGACGATCCTTGGGATGCCGCCTGTGCCTCGGACGGATATAATGAATACTACGTAAAATTCACGTGGATGCCCCCCATGGTGAGTTCCAATAACGAATTCATCTTGGAGCTTTCCGATTCGGATGGCTACTTCGGATCACCTAGGGAATTGGCACGAGTCAGTGACAAAAATACTATCCTGGATTTTAAATTCAAGTTCTCCTTGCCCTCGGATACCCGTGGCGAGAACTTTAAGTTCAGGGTGAGAAGTACCAGTCCCGCCAAGACCAGCCCTGCATCGGACGCTTTTTCCATGTACTTCATTGATTACAAATCTCCGTTGTTGATCAGTGAAAATGGCAGCGGATCCATCCCCTCTGGCGGTGAGATCCAAATCTGCGGTGGCGGTTCTGTGACCCTAAAACCACACAACATCCCAAATGCAGGAACCTATCGCTACAATTGGTATAGAAGCGGTACTCCATTGCCCGAAAAAACCGAAAGTATTACGGTTTCAGATCCTGGTATGTACTATGTGGAACTGGACTACGGCTCTGTCTGTTCGGGTTCCGCCAATACGCTTTCCAATACCATAACCATAGGCACTGGAACCAGCGCTGGCATTGCCCTCAATGGCCCAAGCAATGTGACCGTATGCCCTGGTGACACCCATACGCTTGAAGCCAATATCTCTGGAGGGGGCTACACCTATACTTGGTATAAGGATGGAAATATCATAAGCGGCCCTACGGTCAATGCAAGCACCTATGCCGTGAATACAAGCGCTTCAGGTTTTGAAGGTGCTTATGCCGTTGAAATAGGTGGTTCCGGCATTTGTAAAGAAAAATCAGCGGCTGTAACAATTTCGGCTACAGGATCTTATAATGTGACCTTGACAAGTCAAGAAAATATCGTGTTGTTGCCTTCACAGACCAAAACCCTATCCGTGAACACAACGGCGACTTCTCCCACCTATCAATGGTACAAAAATGGCTCGGCCATTTCTGGAGCTACAAACAGTTCTTTGAATATCAACGCGATAGGAGAATATTATGTGGAGGTGACCCAAAATGGCGGACCATGTACGGCTGCCCCAATTGCTTCTGCAAAAACCACTGTGGTTTCTCCTGATTCGTTTGAATTTGAAATCGATTTTGTGGGCAATTATACGTCATGTGTAAACTCAGATGCCACCCTTACCCTTACTGCTATCCTTGCGGTTAGTGACAGCGGTGCCAAAACGGATGTGACAGCCGACCTACAATCCTCTTTTACCTACCAATGGAAATGGAACGGAAACCTTGTGAATGGTGAAACTTCAAGGACCATCACGCTGTCCGATCATGAAACAAATGGCTCCTACTTGCTGACCGGTAGTATAGATGACTTCAACGCTACGTCCAACGCGAAAGACGTTACGCTCGTGGTGAATGAAACCTTGCAGATAAGTGCCAATGGTACCGTGCTTTGTGAAGGTGGTGAGGCCATTGTCCTGACCAGTTCCATGGACCTCTCTGGCAAATCCTTTGAATGGAAAAAAGATGGGGTTGTCATCGATACATCCTCTGAAAGCTTGACCGCAAGTGGAACAGGTGCCTATGAGCTTATCCTAAAAGAATATGATTGTCCGTTGGTTTCCAACAAAGTCAACGTTAGTGCCTTTGACGAATCGCTGTTGGTGCTGGACAAACCCAAAGACCTAGTCATCATAGAAGGAGAGACCCAAACCCTTACCGCAAGTGGTGCAGACTCTTACGAATGGTATGATGCAGGGAACAATTTGATATCATCACAAGACTCTTATAGCTTCCAAATGGAAGGGGAATACCTTTTGGTCGCCAGCTTCGGAACTTGCACCGTAAGCAGGGTCATCACAGTCACTTATAGGGACATGTTTGCCATACCCAATGTCATCACTGCCAATGGGGACGGTATCAACGACCTTTGGGTGCTGCCCAATACCTATTCTCGGGACCCAAATGTTCTCGTCACGATTTTCAATGAAAGGGGAGAACAGGTTTTCAGCCAAGCCGGCTATGAAAACAACTGGCCACAATCCACCACCTCGTTCAACAAACAGAGCATGATCTTCTATTACAAGATCACCAGGGGCGGTAAAAGCCTGAAACAAGGAACCATAACTGTTATTAAATAAGCAGAAATGCACACCAAAAAACCTCTACTACTACTTACATCAATCTTGCTACTTGTCTTTTCCGGAATGCACGGACAGGAGGAGGACTATTATGTACCCTACAATGTCCCTTCCCAGAACTTGTTGAAATTCAACAGGTTCTTGATAAACCCAACATTCTCGACGGTTCGTGAAGACAAGTCCTATATCAATTTGTTTCACAGAAACCAATCGGTATCTTTTGATGACAACAATCAAGTCTATTTCTTGAGCTATAGTGGTAGGGTTAGCGATAGAAGTGGTGTGGGTCTGAGCCTGTTCACCAACCGTGAAGGGCTTTTCAACAACTTTGGTGTACATGCCAACTACGCTTATGGCATACGTTTGGGACTAAAGACCTCCTTTACCTTTGGGGCGAACATAAGCTACTATCAAAGTGCCTTCAACCAGGATAGGGCAAACTCCATAGAGGATGACCCTTTCTTGAACACCTTGGAAAGTAGCTCTTTGGTAAGTTTTCAACCCGGTTTCAACTTTTCAGTTGGTCGGTTTGATATTGGTGGTTTTGCAGAAAACCTGTTCGATTATAACCTGAAAACCAGTGAATCTGTCACTGAATTCAACGAAAAAACATATTCTGGACACCTACAATATACCCATCCGTTTGAAAACGGTAGGGGTATCATGGAAAGCGCACGTTTAATGCCCTTGGCCAGAGTACGAAAAGTGGGAGAAAACAATCTCACGCTGGGAGGAAACCTGATTCTCGATTTGCCGAAATTGGGTTGGTTACAAGCGGGTTATGACGACTTCTATGGAGCATCCGCAGGACTTGGTTTCAACCTGACCAAAAACATTTCGCTCGGATATACCGTTGAAAAGGGACTTTCCAACGAATTTGAAAATTTTGGGGTCACCCACGAGATTTCCTTGGCCTATTCCTTCACTCCCAACCTTACCGAAGACCGTGTCATGTTGGAAAAAGAGAACGAATCCCTTGTGGAAAACGAGAATGTGCCACAGGATAGCCTGAACCTTACCGAAAAGGATTTTGAAATTGCCCAGCTCAAGGAAAAACTGGCAGAAAACGATGCCATTCTTGATGAGCTGTTGATGCGACAAGACTCCATCGAAACCAATAGAAGACAAGATCTGGAAAGAAGGTTCGAGACGGTGATGAAAATGGTAAAACGGGAGACCAATGGCCAAAACCCGGCTCTTGAGGAAAAGGCCAAGCAGCTGTATTTCAACAATGTGGACAGCGCTGATATCGTGTCCAGAAAGGCACAGCCCCTTTCCAACCATGGCCTGACCAATACAACGGCAGCCAAAAAGGTCATCCGTTTGAACGACAAGCAAGCCGACCCACAATCTGATGTGGTGGCAAATTCGCCGGTAAAACGGGATAATATCAATAGGTCCGTAGCCGGAAATGGCAACAAGGCACGTTTCAAATCGCACAGTGTCCCCAATGTACAAAGCGGCCACTACCTGATTGCCAATGTGTTCAGGGATTCTGAAAATGTCAGTGCATTCATTGAAGAACTGCGTGCCCAGGGCATTGAGGCCAACTATTTTGAAAACCCAAAGAATGGGCTCAACTATGTCTATATAGGCGATTTTGAGAACAAGAACGACGCACTTGCTGCCTATCGTAACAAAATGGACGGAGCCTATAGTGGCGATGCCTGGATCATGAATGTCAACGGTGGAGATTCCACCATCGGCGGCTATACTGCCGTAGAAAATGGACAAAATTCCAAGTATGGAAACAGCGTACTACACAAAAACTTGGCCAACAAAGGGTCCAAAGGAGCTTCTGGGATTTCATACAGTTCAGACGCCATAGACGGACTCCCTTCGGGCTTTTACATCATTGCCAATGTCTTTGAAAGTTCATCAAGCGCAACGCAATTTGTAAAAGAACTGAACGCCAAGGGGCTGAATGCCAGTTATTTCATCAACCCAAATGACAAGTTGAGATACGTGTACCTTAAAAAGCACGAGACCTGGGGCAATGCACTTACTTCTTATTATACAAAGCTGAACGCCTCGTATGATGATAAGATGTGGATCTTGAGAATTAAACCTAACCGAACCGTATAGACCAAACATATGGTAAAACTTCTACTCAAATGGTGCTTTGTCACCTGTGTCTTGCTATGCTCATTTTCCGGTGTCTCTCAGGTTAAAAATGACTTTGATGTCCGATATGAAAACAGGTTGAAGGGTGATCTCACCTTTATCGCGAACAACATCGTCAACAGAGACTCAAACAACAGAGATCCAGAAGACCCATACAACTCCACTGGCTCAAATTCGTCCTATAACGATGACCTCAACATGCAATATATTGATATTGATGGGGATGCATCCACCTTTAGCTCAAGTAGTGCTACGCTATCCGTGCCCGATCCAAATTGTTCCAGGATCCGCTATGCCGGTCTGTATTGGTCTGCGGTCTACAGAGAGACCAATCGTAGCGATTTCAACCAAGTAAAATTTAGGGTGCCCGGTGGGTCTTATCAGGACTTGACGGCCGATGAAATCTTGTTCGATGGATATAACGATTCGGATTTTGGAAACTATAGCCCTTATGCGTGCTATAAGGATGTTACCAATATCGTCTCCGCTTTGCCCAATCCAGATGGGGAATATTTTGTGGCGAATGTAAGGGCCAGCTCAGGAAGCTCCATAACCGGTGGTATTTCTGGGGGTTGGACGCTTATCGTGGTCTATGAAAACCCAACTCTTCCGGGTAAATTCATCACCACTTTTGATGGGTATGCCGGTATCAAATCCGGGGAGACCGTTGACATTCCTGTCAGTGGCTTTACCACTTTGCCCGCTCCTTTTCCTGTAAGGGCCAAATTGGGAGTGGCCACCTTGGAAGGGGACAACAGGATCGAGGGAGACCGCTTGGCCATAAGGGCCAACAGCAATGGTACATTTACGTCCCTATCCAATACAGCAAATCCGGTCAACAACTTCTTCAACAGTAACATCACCATTGAGGGCAACATTATAACTGCCCGTAATCCAAACAGTATCAACACTTTGGGATGGGACGTAGATCTCTTTACCATACCCAACCCCAACCAAACCGTTATCCCCAATGGGGAGACCGGTGCCACTTTGAGGGCCTCATCTACCCAAGACAAATACGACATTTTCTTCACCTCGATGGATGTGGAGATCATTGAACCAAAGATCAACCTCGCCAAAACGGTAGAGGACATAGCAGGAAACGACATTACCGGGCAAGGCGTTCATCTTGGACAATATCTGGATTATGTCCTCTCCTTTGAAAATGTGGGCAATGACGATGCCATAAACTATACCATTCGGGATGTGCTCCCCATCAATGTGACCTTGGATGAAAGCAGTATTGTAATGCCTGCTGGTGCCACCTATACTTTTGATCCTGCCACAAGGACGGTGATTTTTAGCATTCCCAACAATCTTGTTGAAGAAGGAGATCCCTTGGCTGTGATCCGCATGCGGGTCCGGGTAGCGGAAAACTGTTTTGATTTTATCGATGCCTGTACGGACATCATCCAAAACTTGGCCTATTCCACCTATAGGGGAGCCATCAACACAGCACCGATTACGGACGACCCCAGTGTATATGACTTTGATGGTTGCGGCTTTGGATCGCCCGGTGCCACGAACTTTCTTTTGGACGACCTCAGTGCGTGTAACTTTAGCCGAACCGTTCAACTGTGTGGCGATAATGTATTGTTGGATGCCGGGGACAATTTTGACAATTATATCTGGTACCGTGATGTAAACGGTAACGGTCAAATAGATGTGGGTGTAGATTTGGTGATCACCGATGCTGATTCGGACAACGACCCGAGCACCATGTTGGTGACCGAAGTGGGCACCTATATTGTTGACAAACAGGTCGCCGACCCCTGCAAGGATTTCGAGGAGACCATCGTAGTGGAACTCTTTGGGGCTACCCAGAGCAACCCTATTACCGCATTGATCAACGATACGTCAAATTCCATTAACGGGGACATCCTTATCTGTCCCAATGATGGTAGCGAGCTGCCTGAAATCTTCCTTTGTGGGCTCAATGACACCGAACTTATCCAAGTGAACATTCCCGATGCACAGAGCATTGTTTGGGAACAATTGGACGAAACCAGCTGTGGTGCCGCAATTGATGGTTGCGCCAACACAAATGCCACCTGTACCTGGAACAACGTGGATACCGGGAACGACTTCCTGGCCTCCAATGCCGGACAGTACCGATTGGTCATCAATTACCAAAACGGTTGTTTCAGCAGGTTCTATTTCAATATCTACAAAAACCCGCTCAACCCACAATACACTTCCAGGGATATCATTTGCGACACCGAAGGAAACATTACGGTGACCAATATGCCTTTGAACTATGAGTACCAGTTGGTAGATCAATCCACAGGTACCGTATTGGTACCCTATGGCCCGAGCCCAAGTTTTGACATCGCCAACAACGGTGCCTACAGGGTGGAAATGAGACAGCAGGGTGTTACCGATGGTTGTGTCTTTGTTTTGGACAATATCGGGATCTTGGAAAGGGACTTTCAAGTGGAGGTCACCACAGAGGACACAGATTGTAATGGATTGGGCGAAATTGCCATCTCCATTCTCAATGTAGAGCCACAGTACTATTACAGCATCTCTCGAGGAGGTGTTGAAGTGGACGATTTTGGTCCATCTTCGGACAACAACTATACCTTTGAAAACCTAGCTGCCGGAGTGTACGACGTAGCCGTTTCAACGGATGATGGTTGCGTTTACACAGAGCAGGTCACCATTTATGATCAATCCGATCTGGATTTGGAGGCACGGGTATCCCAGCACATTACCTGTAGAGAAGGAAATATTCTCATGTCCTCCACTGGCGGAAAAACACCGCATTTGTATGCCATCTGGTCCTATGTGGATGAAGATGGAAACACAGTGATATCCTATCCATCCGTGACCGATATCCCTCCATCCGAATTCCAGACCAGTCAAATCTTTGACATCTACGATCCCGGGGATTACACCTTTGTGGTGGTGGACAGGAACAACTGTTTCGATATATCCAACACCGTGACCATCGAATTCAGGCCTGCGGCCGATTTTGACCCGACCACAGTGATTGATGTACTTTGTAACGGGGAATCCTCTGGTTCCATTTCCTTTAACTTGGTCAACAGCAATGGGTATCAATTGACTTTTTACCTGTTCGATGCCACTGGTTTTGATGAAGAGGAATACAATCTTGCCGATGCACTGGCCACCAACACTTCAGGCAACTTTCCTGGACTGACCAATGGTGATTATGTCATTGTCATCAACCAACGTAAAGGAAGTGCGTCCTGCGACTATTTTGAATATCAGGCCATTTCGGCTCCGGCCAATGCCCTTTCCGCAGAAGTTGAGCTGTACCAACCCTACACCTGTTTGCAACTTGGTGCTGTTAGAGCATTCAATGTTCAGGGAGGAACCGCTCCCTATCAATACAGTATTGATGGAGTGACCTTTGTTCCGGACAGTGCCACCTTGGGCGAGGAAATCTTTTCCAACCTGACCGATGGAACCTACACCGTGACCATAAGGGATGACAACGGATGTACCTTTGTTACGGATCCTGTGACCATAGCGCCGCTAGATCCCCCAACGGACATCGACTTTACGTCCACAGACCCCAATTGTCCATCTTTTACTTCGGATGTCACGTTGAGCGTTACGGGCGGAACTCCAAACTATGTGTATGAGATCATTGCCCCTGCAGGAAGCGTGGTGAACAACGGAAACAATGCCACCTTTACAGGTTTGGCCCCGGACACCTATTTGTTCCGCGTAACGGACAGTACGGGGTGCGTCTATGAGGAAACCTATACCATTGCCCCTGTTTCTGAAATTTCAGTGAGCGGACAACTCATCCAAAACATTACTTGTATTGGTGAAGAAGATGGTGAGATCAGATACCTCGTAAGCAATTTCAACACCGATTACAACTATACCGTAACAGGACCTGATACGTTCTCCGGAACGGCACAGACCAATGGAACCATTCCATTCACTGGTTTGGCCGAGGGAACATATACCATTACGGTGACCGACAACCTTACCAACTGTACCGACACGGCCTCTGTTACCATTGCGGCACCACCTTCTGCCATTACAGCTCCCGCTACAGTGACCCAACCAACCTGCCTCGCCGATGGTTCGGTGAGCATTACGGCTTCGGGCGGATGGGGAAGCTATACCTATGAAATTACTGCTGGACCAGTGGGATATGTTCTTCCTGCGGCACAGAACAACGGCCTGTTCCCCAACTTGGATATTGCGGGAGACTACGACTATACCGTGACCGATGCCAATGGATGCGAGTTCACGGGCAGCTTCACGTTGATCGAGGCCATTGCCCCAGAATTGGAAATCGTTCCCAACGATAGCTGTTATGACGATGCCACAGGATTGACCCTGACCGCCAATGTGATTGCTGGCGGAGATGGAAATTACGAATACAGCCTGAACGGAGGTCCCTTTGTGTCTGGCAATGTGTTCACTGGTCTAGGACCTGGTTCCCATACCATCAATGTTAGGGATGGCAACGACTGTACAGATTCCGCTTCCATTACCATTGACCCAGAACTCAGTGTGGTGGCCTCTGCCCCCAACATTACCGCTTGTGCCACAGACACGGACATTACCATCTCTGCAGCTGGTGGGGACGGCAACTATGTCTATGCTGTTGTTGCTGATGGAGTGACTCCCGGAGCTGGTGATTTCTCCACCACCAACCCTGTTACCGTTACCGGTGCGGGCAATTATGACGTCTATGTAAGGGACAATGGAGGCGCATCCGGATTTTGTGAGGCCGTTTACGAGATCACTATTGTACAAGACCCCGCATTGACCATTACACCCAATGTCACCGACGTAACGTGTTTTGGCGGTTCAGATGGAAGCATCTCTTTGACGGCCACGGGAGGCGAGGCGCCTTATGTCTATAGCATAAACAATGGGGCAACCTATCAGCCTTTGAACACTTTTGTGAACCTACCGGCCGGCACCTATGACATCAGTATCAGGGATGCCAACAACTGTGTCGTATCATCACAGGTTACCATTGCCCAGCCCGACGAAATCATTGCCGAGGCGGCCATTACACAAGATTATACCTGTAACCAACTGGGAGAAATCACAGTGGGAAGTATTACCTCAACTTCCGGTGGTTCAGGAAATTACCAATACAGCATCAATGGTGGGGCTTGGACCCCATCAACAACAGGAGGAGCTGTTTTCACCGACCTGATGGATGGTACCTATAGCATTCGTGTACGTGATGCCAATCAAATCGATTGTTTCATCACCTTGCCGAATGTCATCATCCCCCCGCTTCCCGTAGAGCCCACATTATCAACTTCTTTCGTTTACAATTGTGATGGAACGGCCGATCTTACCGTACTGCCCAACGACCCGGGATACACCTATTCATTGGATGGGTCAACCCCGCAGTCCGGCAACCTGTTTACGGACGTTGCCCCTGGTCTTCATACCATTGAGGTCAACTATGGAAGTGATTGTACCGTTCAAACCACAGTGAACATTGAGCCAGGACATGTCTTCGATGCTGTCATCACCGCACACACCGATATCAGTTGTTTTGGTTCCGCAGATGGTTCCATCACTTTTGAAGTTGAAAACTTTGATCCGGGAACTGGATTTACCTATCAAGTGAACGGCGGGACCGTGTCTGGACCCCAAACCACCAGCCCAATTACCATTTCAGGACTTACCGCGGGTAATTATGAAATTGTCTTGGTTGATCTGCGAGATCCTGCTTGTTCCGTTACCTTGAACCAAACATTGACTCAGCCCAATGCTGTCGATGTTACTGCATCAGTGACCACAGAATTGACCTGTAGCAACGGTGGCGGTGTCATAACCGCAACCGCAACCGGTGGAACCCCTGCCTATCAATACCGATTGGAGGACACTGGAGGCGTGGAGATCATTGCTTATCAATCTTCCGGTGTGTTCTCTGGACTTCCTGCCGGCGACTATGTCGTAAGGGTGAGGGACATCAATCTTTGTGAGGATGTTACAACGACCTTGACCATAGCCCCTCCTGCCGATATTGACTTTGAAACGATTCCCACAGCATGTTATACCGGCAACAACGATGGAAGCATCATCGTGAACGTGACCGATGGCAACGGCAACTACCAGTTCAGCCTGAACGGTGGCGCATGGATGACCCCTACGCCAACAAATGCAACAACATATACTTTTGGCAACCTGGCCGCAGGAAGCTATACCATCAATGTGAGGGACGGGTATGGTTGTACAGGTGTGGTGGAAACCGTTACCATAAACCCTGCTTTGACCGCATCTGCTTTCCTAAATAGTGATTTGACCTGTTTGGATGATGCTGAAATTACCATAAATGCCTCTGGAGGTTCCGGAACCTATACCTATGAATGGTCCAATGATGGTGGAGCCACTTACAACTCCACTGGATTTACCGGAAATGTGTTCAACACCGATACCGATGGAACCTATATGTTCCGGGTAACGGATACCACAACCCCAACGGCGTGTACAGCCACGACAAACGCCATCATCGTGACGCCTGCTACGCTTCCGGTCATCACCAGTGTTACACCGACAGATATTCTTTGTTTTGGAGAAATTACCGGAGCTTTGGATGTCGTGATCGACACCTCTGTGGGCGTTCCTCCCTATACCATCAACGTTTTTGAAACCATTACCGCTACCGATTATGGTTCACAGACCACAGGACTTCCTGCCGGTTCGTATGAGGTGACCGTTACCGATAGCAAGGGATGTGAATCCGATCCATTCCCTGTAGTGATTTCTGAACCTACAGCGATAGTTCCAAACTCAACACATACAAATCTAACTTGTGCAGCAAGTGGTACAGAGCTAGGAACTATTACAGTTGATGCTTCTGGAGGAACACCGACTTATATCTACGAGGTATTCAACAATGATTATAACGTAAGCTTGGCCTATGATACTTCTACAGGCACCAATGACCATACATTTACCGGGTTGGATTTTGGTGATTATACTCTTGTAGTTACCGATTCCAATGGTTGTCAGAATATCTCAACGGTAACCATAACAACAGGGCCCGATGTGTTGATAACTGTACAAGGAGCCGCCGGTTGTACTCCTGGTAGTGGTGAAATGTTGGTTGAGGCCGATGCACTAAATGGAACACTGGGAACAGGAACTTTTTATTTTGCCATATACCCCGCTCCACCATTTAATGCATCAGACCCCGCATGGTTTCCTGAGGATGTATCCCCTGCCCCAGATAACTCTCATTTGTTCACTGGTCTGACGCCGGGGGTTACCTATACGTTTATCGTTTATGATGATGATACAGAATGTGAGTATCTACAGGAGGCCACTGTTCCCGTATCCACATCTTCCACTTTGGGCTCCACAATTGATGTTGTTACCGATATCACCTGTACGGGATCTGCCGATGGTAGTGTCGTCTTTACAGTATCAGGATATGGTGGAAGTAATGTGAACTATGAAATTTTCTATGCCACAACAAATATAGCTACAGGAATCACAGGTACAATTTCAGGTGTAGTCGGTGGCCCTGAAACCGATACAGCCGCTGGATTGAGTCCTGGTGAATATTATATTCTTTACGAAGAAGCGGATGGACCAAATGCAGGATGTGTCTCGGCCTCTGATTTCTTTGTAATAGAACAATCTCCAGACTTACTTGAAGTAACGGCGGATTCACCAACCAACGACAATTGTAATCCAAATGCCGGAGTGATCACAGCAAATGCTCAATTTGGAATGGCTCCCTATGAGTTCCAATATATATTGGCCTCTTCAGGTATAGTGCCAACAGCAGCATCTGCTGGTTGGACAAGTAGTACAATTGCAAATGTTGAGGCAGGAGATTACATTGTTTATGTAAAAGATGCCAACAATTGTATACAAAGTGATCCTGTAACCGTCCTTCTAGACCCAAGCCCAGAAATTTCAGCAATCATAATTGATGAATGTGTCGAGGAAGGCCAGTTCCAAGTATTGATTACATTGGAGAACCCCTTTGTGGCCATGTCCCCATTCCAAATAAGTTTGAATGGGTCTGCATATCAGAACTTTACGTTCAATGGAAGCAATCAACACACCATTTCCGGTCTTAGTTCCGGAACGGGCCAGACCGTGTCCGTAAGGGATTTGAATGGCTGTATCGACACTGAAACCTTTGCTATTTATCCTCCGCTCGAATTCAATGTGATCCAAACAGTTGCCCTGGATTGTGAACCTGGTACTGCGGCTTACGGAGAATTTGAAATCGAAGTGCTTTCAGGCTCTGGAAACTACGAATACGAAATCGATGGTCCAGACCCATACGACGAAACAAGAACCGCTTTGGTGCTCGATGCATCCAATAAATTCACATGGGCCGGGGCCGGGGCCGCTGGTAGCTATGTAGTGATGGTTTATGATATCGGCACAACCACTCCAAATTGCTTCAAAACAATTACAGTGGATGTTCCGGATGCACCTCAGCCCTCATTTACATCAACGGTTACGGATGTTACCTGTAATGGTGCCGATGATGGAACCATTTCCGTGAGTGCGGTGGACAATGGCATAGGCCCTTATTCCTTTGAGATCATTGCCGCTTCCGGTGGTTCTGCGAGTTTGCCCATTTTGCCTACATCAAGTACGAACACCACGGCGAACTTTACAGGTCTTGAAGGTTCTGCTGCAGGAATTACCTACACCATAGAGGTTACTGCCGCAAACGGTTGTACCCACATCGAAACGCAAATCATCACTGAGCCAGATGCTATCGTAGTTCCCGTTGTTAATGTATTGGATTTTGCCTGTGTGGCCGGAAACAATATGAACAGTGCCACCGTTACCGTGGACACCGGTTTCATTACCGGTGGTAGTGGAAACTATGTACGTTATGAGTTCCGTGACAATATAGGCGGCACTGTCCTACAAAATGGTCCGAACAATGTCTATATAGAAACCGATACGAACGGTAAGGACATACGGGTGTATGTCTATGACGAAAATAGTTGTTCAGGATTTATGGATGTCATAGTCGCTCCATTTGATGAGATCACAGATGCTGTGGCTGCGATCACCAACCCATTGAGCTGTACTCCAGGAATGGATGGCGAAATCACCATTACCGTTACCTCAACGGCCGGGGATCCGTCCCGTTTTGAATACAGTATCGACAATGGTGCCTCTTGGCAATCCTCCAATGTATTTGGCGGTCTGGATGCCGGTACCCACAATTTCTTGGTACGCCATATCGATACGGGTTGTACCGTATCAACATCCGAAACGATCACCGACCCAAACACCTTCACTATTGATGTGGATGTGGTGAGCAATGTGGTCTGCTATGGAACCGCAAGCGGAGAAGTCACCTTTGAACTCTTGGATGCTACCTACGCTGGAGGGTTCAACTGGACCATTTACAATACAAACGGAACACCGGTGAACACGGCAGATGATAGCTTCGTGACCAATGGTACCTCAGCAACTACCGGACCTACGGCTCCTATCGCCCTGCTAGCTGGAAGCTACTTGGTGGAAATTTCCCAAGATGCCTTCCCTGGATGTACCAATGTGGAGACCTTCACCATTGCAGGGCCCTCGGCGGCCATTTCTGCCAATGTTTTGGAAACCGATATTACCTGTGATCCCGGAAACGATGGCGTCATCGAAATCTTTAATGTACAAGGTGGATGGGGCGGATATGCTTACTATGTGAGCACTACACCAAACCCAGCACCCAACAGTATAGCCAGTTATGTATCCACCCGAAAGTTTGAAAACTTGGTGGCTGGCACCTATGAAGTCTGGGTCATTGACCAATACGGTTGTGCTTTGCAATTGCCCGATGTGGTCTTGGCCGATCCGCTGCCCATCCAGGCTGCTTTACAGGTCAACAATGAGAACTGTACCGACCTTCAAGGCGAAATTGAAGTGGTGGGCATTCCTGCGACCGATCCTGTATCCGGTGGTCAAGGAAGCAACTATATGTATCAATTGGTCAGAAACGGGGTCAATGTAGGTTCGCCACAAACGAGCACCATTTTCTCCAATCTGGGTGCCGGTTCTTACGAGGTAGAAATCCTAGATCAGTGGGGATGCGATGCCACTGTCGGGCCTGTGGTGTTGAACCCGGCCATGAGTGCCACTGCGACTGTAGTGAAACCCATCGATTGTTCCCCCGACCCGGGAGGACATATCACCGTAACCGTTACGGGGGGTTCCGCCAATTTGGAATACAGTGTTACCTTCCCTATTTCGGGAACCGTGGTGACCAATAACGATGGTATTTTCACCAACCTGACCGAGGCTGGGCAATATGTGTTCGTAATCACCGATTTGGCCACTACGACCCCATGTACCTACACGGTTACCCAAGCGTTGGATGCGCCTGTGGATCCCATCTTGTTGGATGCGACCATTCAACATGTGAGCTGTTTTGGAGGAAGTGATGGAAGTATTTCGGCTGTCATTGACCCTGCAACCGACGTGAATCCAATCTATCGATATGAATTGATCGGTTTGTTCGGTGCTCCAAGCAGACCGCTTCAGGACCATCCGCTTTTCGAAAACCTGCCTGCAGGGCAATATGAAGTACGCGTAGTCTCTGATAGAGGTTGTGAGATCACCAAACCAGAAACCGTTACAGAGCCTGCCGTGTTGACGGCCTCTGCATCAGCTCCTGATTTTGTCTGTACTGCCAACAATGTGGATGAGACCACCATAACCGTTACGGCCACCGGTGGTACTGCACCTTATTTCTATAGTTTTGATGGCAATGGTTTCTCCTCGATCGCCACCTATGATGTTGAGGACAACGGTACCGTTCAGACCATCAACTATACGGTAAGGGATGCCAATGGTTGTGAATATGCTGACAGCATTGTGATACAACCCATCAACACCTTTACGGCCAGTGTTTCCCAAACCACGGCCATCAGTTGTGTCACTGAAGAAGAAGTGTTGTTGACCGTTGCAGATAATGGCGATCCAACCAATACCTATACGTTTACATTGCTGCCCGTAGGAAATCCGTATGGATCGGCTCCTACCATCTTGAGCAATACCACGGCAAGCTTCCTATTGACCCATCCTGGAACCTATACCTTCAGGATCACGGACGATGCGACAGGTTGTTATGTGGATACCGCTCCTTATGTCATCGCACCATACGATACCATTGATGTCGTGGCCGTGGCCACATCACCAGCTGTCTGTTTTGACGATGCCGGCACCTTGGAAATCACGGTTACAGGCTACAATGGTGCTTACGATTATGAAGTGTTCAGGACCGATGGTACTTCAATTACAACAGGAAGTGGCAACACTGCTGGTGGACCATTGTCCATAACACATGTAGACCTCGTTGGAGGAAACTACTTTGTGCGTGTCACCGAAACAGGTTACCCTGAGTGTGTTGAAGACTCCAACACCATCACCATTATGTCGCCGAGCGCAGAGTTGGAGGTTGTTCCCCAACAAGTGGCCAGCGTTACCTGTACCAATGACCAAGGAGAGATCCTCATTGCACCAACAGGTGGCTATGCCCCTTATGACATTATTTTGACAAACAATGCCACAACCCAAACCTACACCATGAACGATGTACATAGCTATGTCTTCACAGGCCTATCTGCAGGTGCATACGAAGTAAGGATCATCGATAGCCAAGGTTGTGAGATTGTGGACAATTCATTGACACTGATGGAACCAGACCCAATAACAGCTACCATTGATGTCGCTCCGATAGACCTAATGTGCTACGGGGACAACAGCGGTTCTGTTTGGGTATCCTCTGTTTCCGGTGGTGAAGGTGTGTACCAGTATCAATTGAACATCTACGAAGATGACACTCCTGGTGCCAGCATTGTATTCACTTCTGGTGAACAGGGAAGCAATACGTTCAACGGATTGGGCGCTGGAACCTACAGCATCACCGTCACCGATGGATGGAACTGTGGTGTGGAAACCCCAAGGGTGACCATCAACGAACCAACAGAGGTTATGGCTTCCTTGGTGCAAGTAAGTGGAATGACCTGTATGGATGATGCAGAAATTCTATTGACCGCATTTGGAGGTACTGCCCCTTACAAATACAGCGAGGACGGTATCACTTTCTTCGATATGGATGGAGGGGACACCCATACGTTCCCTGTTGGGGTTGGCGTATATCAGTACTATGTCATTGATGCCAATGGTTGTGAGGCCCTTATTTCCAACCAAGTGAGCATAGATCCAGTTCCAGAACTTACATTGACCATTGATGATTCCGCGGCCATGATCAACTGTATGGGCGAAGCATCGGCCACCATAGTTGCACGAGCCATGGGCGGTCTGGGCAATTACAGTTACGAACTGTTCAGCGATGCCGCATTGTCCAATTTGGTCGGTGGACCACAGCCAAACGGGACCTTCAGTGGACTTGCTGCTGGAAATTACTATGTAAGGGTGACCAGTGAAGATTGCGTTGAGGTATCACCGGTGACCACTATTGTTGATCCCGCTCCGTTGCAGGTAGATCGTGAAGAATCTACCGATGTGACCTGTTCGGGCATGGAAGATGGTACCATCACCGTGGAAGTTTCTGGAGGTACTGGCGAAATCCTGTATGCGATTTCACCCAACTTGAACCAGTTTGATACCGAAAATACCTTTACCGATCTGGCCCCGGGTATTTATGATGTCATTGCCCAAGATGTAAATGGATGTTTCATCACGTTCCAATTTGAAATAGGGCAGCCCGAACCCATTCAGGCAGAAGCCATCAACATCATGCACGAAGTGTGCTATAATAGTGCCGATGGTTCCTTCGAGCTTCAGGTTTCAGGGGGTGTTGCCCCTTATGAAACGGCCTTGAACTCCAATGCCGATGCAGATTTTGTACAAGATCGTTTCTTGTTCCAAGACTTAACGGCCGGAACCCATGCGGTATTTATCAGGGATGCCCAAGGTTGTGATACATATGTGATCGTGGAAATAGAGCCCGGTATGAACCTAGCGGCCACGGTGACTCCGATGTATGAGTGTGTGGGCAACATCCCTAATAATTTCTTGGAGATTGTGTTCGAGGATCCATCCGTTTCTGCAGATGTCATGTATGCCTTGGATTCCACGGACCCCGCAGATATGCAACTGTCAGCTGACTTTACCAACATGTTGCCCGGCGACCATTATGTCACCATTGCACATGCGAATGGATGTATGACCACCTATGATTTCACTATCGAAGGCTACGAACCGCTCACCCTGGTTTTGGAGAACAATACCATCAACCAGATCACAGCGATAGCCGAAGGGGGTGTTGAGGAATATACGTTCTATTTCAACGATATCAACAATGGAACCGAAAATACCATCTATATCAACAGAACAGGTACGTATACCGTAACTGTGATCGATCAGAACGGTTGTGAGGCCACTGCGGAAATCTATATGGAGTTTATGGACATTGAGTTCCCCAACTTCTTTACCCCAGATGGCGACGGTATGAATGATAACTGGATTCCTGACAACATTCAAGGGTTCCCTGACGTACTAATTAAAATTTATGATCGTTATGGTAGGGTAGTGGAAGAGATGACCCGAAACACGCAAGGTTGGGATGGAGACTATGATGGTAAACCATTGCCAACAGGTGATTACTGGTATATCGTTCGTCTAAAAGGTGAACAGGATAATCGGGAATTTGTGGGTCACTTTACATTATATCGACAATAACAATTATAACCCAAACAGACCTCATGTTCAAAAAAGTATATTCAACTGCATTCCTGATATTGATGGCGCTATGCGCCCGGGGCCAAGAGTTGACCATACCACAGCTTTCGCAATATATTGCAGACAATCCCTTCATCATGTCCCCGACCTATGCAGGCATCGGGGATCATATCAAGGTCCGCTTGAACGGACTTACCCAATGGGTGGGCATCAAAGATGCTCCCGATACGCAGACCTTGGCCGCGGATGCCCGAATCGGCAACCGATCCGGATTGGGTATGCTCCTGTATAACGACAGTAATGGGGAGACCAAACAAAGAGGGGCCAGGGTTTCCTTTGCCCACCACCTGACTTTGGATAGGTATGATGATATTTTCCTTTCCTTTGGTATCTCCTACAACTTTAACCAGTTCAGGATAGATGTTGAAAATTTTAGGGAAAACAACGGACAGCTCCCCACGGATGACAAGGCCACTACCAATCATAATTTTGATTTGGGCGTGCTCTATCGGTACAACAAGTTCTTTTTCAGCTTGAATGCCTCCAACATCCTGAATAAAAACCTTGAAAGTTTCAACCCTACGTTTGAGCCAAATACCCTTAGGAACTATTACGCTTACACAGGTTACAGCATTTCGAAGAACAAAAACAGCAAAATGGAGATAGAGCCTTCCATTTTCTTCCAATGGTTTGAAAGTGATGGACGTTCGGTAACGGACCTCAATGCCAAGTTCCGCTTCCATGATTTTGAAGATTACTATTATGTTGGCCTTACCTATCGATTCCTGAACGATCAGTTGGGCGAGCCCCTGTACATTGCTCCCATTGCCGGGTTCAAGAAAAATAATTTCTATTTTGGATATTCCTATCAGATCATCACCAACGAAATCTTGGGATATAGTTCAGGAACACACGTACTCACTGTAGGCATGGATCTTTTCCAAGGGATAAGCAACTGTAGGTGTATGTATTGATTTAGCGGTTTTTGCCCTATTTTTGCACTTCTTAATCAAAAATCGTGGGTAAAATCAAACTAAAGAACATCAGGATACATTCCAACCATGGGTGTCTGAAGGAAGAAATGCTCATAGGAAGCGATTATAGGGTAGACCTTGAAATAACCGCCGATCTTTCGCAACCTTCCCTATCGGACAAGCTGGTGGAAACTGTGGACTATGTCCATCTCAACAACATTGTGAAGGAAGAAATGGCCATCCGTTCCAATCTTTTGGAACATGTGGCAAAACGCATTATTGACCGCATTATCTTGGAAATAGACGAAGTGAACCATGTGATTGTAGAAGTTTCGAAGATAAATCCGCCCATTGGCGGCGATGTGGAAAGCGTGTCCGTTATCCTAGAGTTCGAAAGATTTTAGCAATAATTTGAAAAAGCCAAAAAAATAGTACATTTGCACACCTAAATGGCATCGTGGCCGAGTGGCTAGGCACAGCTCTGCAAAAGCTTGTACAGCGGTTCGAATCCGCTCGATGCCTCTGAAAAACCCAACACTAAGTGTTGGGTTTTTATTTTTCAGTTAGCTTATTCTTTCTATTTCTTCTTTGAGATTAAAGCGTTCTTTGGGAAGGAATCCCTTGGTGATGAGTACAATGCCACAAATGATCAGAACAATACCCAGCCCTTTGGTGATGAGTACAATGCGCTCTATGGTGAGATAGCGCTTCAACTGTTTGGCCAGTATGATCTTCATCAGATCGGTGCCAAAATAGACCAAAATCACCGTGCTGAAGAACACCAACATTCTTTCAGGATCGTTTTCCAAGCTTGGTCCCACTACGATGATCAAGCCCAACCAAAATGCCAGGACACCAATGTTGATGAAGTTCAATAAAAATCCTTTGATAAAAAGGGCAACATAACCTCCTTTGGATGGCCTTGCGGTGGTTTTCTTCTTCGCTTTTTTGGCAAACAGGTAAATCCCATAGACCAAAAGGATCATCCCTCCAAAAACAAAGAGTCCGGGTTCATTGCTCAGGTTTTCCAACAACTGGAAACTACTGAAATAGGCAATGACCAAAAAAACAATGTCTGCCACAACGACCCCAACATCAAAGCACACACCTGCCCTGAACCCCTTGGTGGCACTGGTTTCCAAAAGCACAAAAAAGACAGGCCCAATCATGAAGCTCAATAATAGTCCCAAAGGAATTGCTGCCTGTATATCTTCAATCATAAATGCTATTCCACTCTTTTTATTTTTCCACCGAACAGGGTGTTCTCGTCCATTTTTTTCGGGTCGCCATAGACCAATATCTCCCCTCCAGCCTTTACATTCGCCTTTACATAATCCGTTGCATAGATTTCCGCATTCCCCCCCGCATTCACGGAAATGGTGGTAAACTTGGTCTTGAAGGTCTTGCCTGTGTAGGATCCCCCGGTATTGATGATAATGTCTTGGGTATTGGAAAATCCAGCAGCAAATATTTCTCCTCCGGATACTGCTTTGATCAACAATTGGTCCACCTGGCAGTTGATTTCCAGTTTGCCACCTTCCTGTGCCTTGAGTTCCAATATGTCCTGTACGTAGGTTTCATCGGATGATATGCGGGCATCCTCGTTCACATCGATCACCTTCAGGTCCTCTGTGTGATAAACATCCACATAGGTCCTGTAACCACTGAAAATCTTGTCTATTTCCATGCGTATCTTCAAGACCCCATCGTTGTTCACAATGGCCACCTTGTCCGTATTGGCCCCAGAGATGACGGCTTTGTTTTCCTTTCCCTTGATCAAACTGATGGAGAGGCCATCAAAAGCCTTGATCTCGGTAAACTTTTGAAGATTTTTGGTAATGTCCCCCTTTTGTGCGCTCAGTACTTGGAGCGAAAGGGACAGTAATAAAATCAATATAGGTTTCATGTTATAAAAATTTGGTTCCCAAAAGAATAACAAATTTTATTCCAAAAAAAGCATCACTCCTTTTTTCCGATCAACGAAAAGTCGAGGTGCCGCTTTACCAAATCGGTATCCTTTACCATCACATAGACCTCATCCCCAAGTTGGTAAACCCGTTTTCGTCTTTCCCCTACTATGGCATATTGGCGTTCATCAAATACATAATAATCGTCCTTGATGTCACGTATCCTCACCATTCCTTCACATTTGTTCTCGATGATCTCCACATAGATACCCCATTCCGTCACTCCGGAAATCACCCCGAGGAACTCTTGGTCCTTGTGGTCTTCCATGAACTTGATCTGCATGTATTTCACGGAATCCCGCTCGGCGTTGGCCGCCAGCATTTCCATATCGGAGGAATGTTTGCATTTTTCTTCGTACAAGGAGGCACTCGGTTGCTTTTCCCCATCCAGATAATGCTGCAGCAAACGGTGCACCATCACATCGGGATATCTTCGGATGGGAGAGGTGAAATGGGTGTAATAATCAAAACCCAATCCATAGTGCCCAATATTTTCCGTGGTATAAATGGCCTTGCTCATGCTACGGATGGCCAAGGTATCCACCAAATTCTGTTCCTTTTTTCCCTTTACATCCTCCAGAAGCTGGTTTAGGGACTTGTTGATGGTCTTTCTATCCCTAAGGTCAATACTATGTCCAAAACGTGAAATAACGCCGTTCAGGGCCATTAATTTCTCTTCATCGGGCTTGTCGTGCACCCGGTACACGAAAGTCTTTTTCTGTTTGCCTATATATTCAGCCACCTTCCTATTCGCCAGCAGCATAAATTCCTCGATCAGCTTGTTCGCATCCTTGGCTTCCTTGAAGTAAACTCCCAAGGGCACGTTGTCCTCGGACAAGTTGAACTTTACCTCTATCTTATCAAAAGAAATCGCACCTGCATTCATACGGGCCTGCCGCATGATCTTTGCAAGTCGGTCAAAAGTGAGGATGGCCTCCACAATGTCATTGGAAACGGAATAGGCCTTTCCACGGATGGAAATGGCTTCCGGTATGGCATCCTCCCCCGTTTCTATGATATGCTGTGCTTCTTCATACGCAAAACGCTCGTTGGAATTGATGGCCGTCCGTCCAAACCATTGGTTCACCAGTCGGGCCTTATTGTCCATTTCAAAAACGGCCGAGAAAGTATATTTTTCTTCGTTGGGTCTCAGCGAACAGGCCATATTGGAAAGTACTTCGGGCAACATGGGAACCACTCTGTCCACCAAATAAACAGAGGTGGCCCTGTCATAGGCTTCTTCTTCCAAAATGGTGCCGGGTTCCACATAATGGGAAACGTCGGCAATGTGGATCCCTATCTCATAATTGCCATTTTCCAATTTCTGAAAGGAAAGTGCATCATCAAAATCCTTGGCATCCTTTGGATCTATGGTGAAGGTGAGCACATCCCGCATATCCCTTCTTTTGGCTATCTCGGATTCTTTGATACTGGTATCCAATGTTTTGGCAAACTGTTCCACTTCATATGGAAACTCATAGGGCAGTCCATATTCGGCCAAAATGGAATGTATCTCCGTATTGTGCTCGCCGGGTTTTCCCAAGACCTCCACAACTTCTCCATAAGGCGAATCGGCATCTGCGGGCCAATCGCCCAAGTTCACCAACACTTTGTCCCCATCGTTGGCTTTTTTGAGTTTGTCCAAGGGAATAAAGATGTCCGTATACATTCTGGAATCGGATGGCCTTACAAAGGCAAAGGTCTTCTGCTTGTCCACAATCCCTACATAGGAAGTTTTTTTCCGCTCAAGAACCTTGGAAATCTCCCCTTCCTGCTTTTTCCCCTTTCGCCTGGGTTTTAGGAAAACTTCAACCGTATCGCCATGCAGTGCCTTGTTCAAACTGTTGTAGGGCACAAAGATGTCATCCTCCAGCTCGTCCACCACAATATAGGCATTGCCACTGGAGGTAAGGTCCACCTTCCCCGTAAAATAGGTATAGAGTGAGGGCTTCTTTTTATACTTCCCCTTTTCTTCTTCCACGATCCGGTCACTGGCCTTGAGCTGACCCAAACGTTTGATGAGCTCGTTACGGTCCTGTGTATCGGTAACGCCCAACTTTGCGGCTATCTGCTTGTAATTAAAGCTTTTGGATGGTTCCTTTTCTAGTACGGTAAAAATGCCCTTGGTCAACTCATTCTTCCTCTGACTCCTGGTTCTCTTCTTCTTCTTTGACATTAATGGACTTATTTTTTTGAAAAATACAAATTATAATCCTTGAACTACAAGGAATGGGTTAAGTAATCGTAAAGGCAAGTTGTTTTATCAACAATAACCATTATTATTCTTTTCTTCTTTTTTTGAAATTTTAAAAAATGATGATGATGATGGATTGTTGAAATGTGTAATAATTTAATGGGGCAATTTTTGGTTTGAACAGCAAAATCATTTTATCCACAATTTGTGAGAAGAAAATAATTTTAAAAATCAAAGGATTAGAATTTTTATCCACGGTTTTTGATAACCGTTTTCAACATCAATTTATTGAAAAGTAAATGTAATTTTAATGTTAATTACACCCAATTTTTGTTTCATACCGGTTGATTAATTTTTAATGGAATTTGGACCGTTCTAAAAGAAAATAGATCAATTACACTATTTTCTGGAAAATCAAAATTTACTTACCGTTAGTTTTCTCAAAAAGATCAACAAAAAGCACAAAATGATAAAGAACTGTTTTATAGCAAGATGGAAATATTTCGTGATTTTTGTGAACATCTTCGAACAAAAAGATATTGTACCTTTGTATAGTAGCCTCAAATAAACAAAAATCATGAAAATAGCCATTGGAAACGATCACGCGGGAACCGATTATAAATTGGCCATTGTGGGCCTTCTCAAATCAAAGGGAATAGAGGTCATCAACTATGGAACGGACGGTGTGGACAGCGTGGACTATCCAGATTTTACGCATCCTGTGGCAACGGACGTGGAACAAGGAAAAGTGAATATGGGCATCGTTATCTGCGGAAGTGGCAACGGGGCCACAATGACCATCAACAAACACCAGAACATTAGGGGCGCCCTCTGCTGGAACAAAGAAATAGTACAGCTGGCCAGGGAACACAACGACGCCAACATTTTGAGTTTGCCCGCCAGGTTCATTTCACTTCCACAGGCCTTGGATATGGTAGAGACCTTTTTGAACACCAAATTTGAAGGCGGAAGGCACGAAAGGAGAATAGAAAAAATACCCTGTAGATAACATGGGGCACCACCACCATCGTCATGGCCATTCACATTCACACACGGATCTGAAGGGGAGGAATCTGCTCATTTCCATATTTTTGAACATCCTGATTACTTTGGCGCAGGTTGTTGGTGGACTCATTTCTGGGAGCTTGGCCCTGCTGTCGGATGCATTGCACAACTTCAGCGATGTACTTTCATTGATCATCAGTTATGTGGCCCAGAAATTGGGAAAAAAACAGGCCAACAAGCACAAGACCTTTGGTTACAAACGCGCCGAGATCATGGCGGCCTTTGTCAATGCTGCGACCTTGGTGGTCGTGGCCATTTTTTTGATGAAAGAAGCTGTGGAGCGTCTTTTTGATCCACAGGAAATAGCGTCCAATCTGGTCATTTGGCTTTCCGTATTGGGCATCTTGGCCAATGGGTTCAGCGTACTTTTGCTGAAGAAGGACTCCAAGGAAAATATGAACATGAGGTCTGCCTACCTGCACCTGTTGACGGATATGATGGCCTCCGTGGCCGTTTTGATAGGAGGTATATTGATGAGTTTGTTCCAGCTCTATTGGGTGGATGCCGTCTTGACGATGATCATTGGCATCTATTTGATATATATGGGGTACGACCTCTTGAAGGAATCCACAAAAGTTTTGATGCTCTTCACCCCAAAATCCATTGTGATCCAGGATATTGTGGAATCCATCTGTACCATAGAGCCCGTGAAGAACGTACACCATGTCCACATTTGGCAACTCAATGAAGATGAGGTGCACATGGAGGCCCATATCGATTTTAAAGAGGACATCAAACTGTCCGAGTTCGATGCTATTTTGGGAGAAATTGAAGAGCATGTCTACCACAAACACGGCATCAACCACGTGAACATCCAGCCCGAATTTGACAAGTGCGACTCCAAGAGCATAATCGTGCAGGATTGATGGAAATAAAGGTCAACACATTTGATGGACTTACCAACACGGAGCTGTATCAGGTTTTGCGCCTCCGCAGCGAGGTTTTTGTCGTGGAACAGGACTGTGTGTACCAGGACATGGACAACAAGGACCAAAAAGCCCTTCATGTTTTGGGAATCAAAGAAGGTCAAGTAGTGGCCTATACCCGAATTTTCAAGCCCGGGGATTATTTTAAAAATGCCAGCATAGGAAGGGTAGTGGTGGCGAAAGATCAGCGGCAATATGGCTATGGAAAAATGATCATGGAAGCCTCTTTATCCACAATAGAGGAAAGCTTTCCGGACACCGCTATTGAGATTTCGGCACAATCCTACCTTATCAAATTTTACACTGAGCTTGGTTTTGAGCGCTTTGGCGATGACTATTTGGAAGACGGGATTCCACATGTGCGAATGTTGAAAAAGTAATGATTCTATATTTTTAAGTATCCAAACTCTTTCCAAAAGTGAGAATTGTCCCCTTGAGGCCTGCCTGCCGTAGGTAGGGGACTTTAGGGGTGTATTCAGACCAACCGTTTCGCCACCCCGATTTGCTCCAAATAGGCCAGTCTCAAGATTAAGTTTACTGGTTTTTCTGCCTTGTTTTGGGTCGAAAAGTAGAGAAGCCCCTCCTTTTTTGGGCATAACTTTTCCAAAATGAACTTTCCGTTCACATCCCTGTTGTCCTGTACCAATTGTTGAAAGAACTCCCTCGTCAAACCCAGTGTGGACAAATGCAGGATGAGTTTTTCACGGTTCACAAAAGTGATGTTGCACGAAGTGAACACCTTGTCCACATCAGAAAAAATGTTGGTCACCAAGGCATAAAAATCGGAAATCCGCTCAAGAGCATACTTTTTCAAGTGTTTCTGATAGTAGGAATCCAATAGGACGGCGAGTTGTTTTTCTTTGGAAAGATCAGCTTTGAAATTACTCTTCAATTTGGGATATGTTCCGGAACAGGGCAGAACCTATCTGCTCCACAATGCCCACCACCAAGGCATTTCCCATAAAAAATGCCCGTTTGGCATCAGGGATTCCATCCAAGAGGGTGTGATTGTCCGGAAACATGTTCAACCGTTCCAATTCTACTGGGGAAAGTCTTCGCAGTCCCTTGGAGGTCTGGACCACGTGCTTGAACCGGGACGGGGACTTACCGCCCTCGCCGGTTATGATAGTTCTGGAAGGTTGATCGAGTGCATCGGGAAACACCATGCTTCCCTCGCTATAATGGTATTCAAAACCGCCTTTGGTCTGGCGGGTTTCTTTTTTGGAGCCTTTTAGATACTCCCATTTGTGCAATTCTTCCTGCTCAATATAGAGCTCTGGACCGGCGGAGCCATTTTCCAAAATATCCGAGAGCAGCGTCCGCAAGCCATCGTAGGAAGGAGTGGTTTTTACTGTGGAAACCTTTCCGTTGACACAAATTCCGGTGTTCAGGAAAGGAGAAAGCCCTTTTTTGGCATTGAATTGTTCGGAAAGCTTCACCAAATCCGGATCCAAACTAAAGGATACGACTTTTTGGGTAGTATTGCCGACGGGAAAAGCGGAAGCAATGGTCCCTTTTTCCATGATCCAATCTTTGGGCTTGGTTTTTTGGAGTGTTTTGAAAATGGGGGTCGATTTGTGGTACGCCAGAAAAAAAACGCGCCTTCGGCGCTGAGGCATTCCATACTCGGCCGCATTAATCACACGCCATTCCACGGCATAGCCCAATTGGGAAAGGCTGCTGAGCATCACGGCAAAATCACGGCCCCGCTGGGAGGACGGCGATTTCAACAATCGGTCCACATTTTCAAGAAAAAGGTATTTGGGCTTGTTCTTTTTTTCGGAAAGAATACGGTGAATGGACCACCAAAGTACACCCTTTTTGCCGATAAGTCCTTTGGAATTTTTCAAGGAGGTGGCCACGGAATAGTCCTGGCACGGAAAACCGCCCACCAGAATATCATGGTCGGGAATCAAGGAGGAGGGGATGGACTCAATATTGGCATTGGTATGGTTGGCAGCCCCAAAACGGGCCTCATAGACCAACGATGCGTGCTGCATTTTGGTGGAGGGCTCCCATTGGTTGCTCCACACTACTTTGTAGTGTCCTGTTTTTTCCAATCCCAGACGAAAACCGCCCACTCCGGCAAAAAGTTCACAGACCTTGAGTTCTTGCATGCCCAAAAATAGGATTTATTCCAACTTTTTTAAATTATCATCATACAAACCGACGAGGAGGCTGTTTCCCTCACCATCTATCCGGAGTCCACCATACTTGGCATTCTCATATTTTTCTGCGTCTCCTTCCTGAAAAAAATAGGATTCGGCCCCGATATTTATCCCCCACCAACTTTTTTTGGTATACTTGATGGAAAACTCGTTCGGTTTCGCATTTTCCCCCTCGGTCAAGAATCGGATATGCTGCACAACGCCAAAAGCATTGGGTTCGAGGGCACAATAGCCGCGCTTGGGAATGCTGTCAAGGGCCATTTCGCTGGGCAATTTGTAGCGAAGGTCCATATAGTCGCCTTGCATCAACGAACGGGGGTCCACAGGGGCCAGCTCCATAAAGACGAGGGTTCCCTCCTCCAACAGGTTTTCCTTTTGCACCACGGAATAGTTGAAATACCCCAAAAAGAGCAGCAAATTCGCCAGTATGATGATCCAGCTATACTTCTTCATCGGTCTTGGTCATTTGGGTGAAAAAAAAGTAAAAAACCAGAAACACCACGCCGGACGAAAACAGTATGATGGATTTGGTGAGCAGCGTCAGGGACAAATCATAATAATATTGGATCACAAAGTAGATCAAGGCAATGATCCCAATAGCAAATCCGGTTTTGTAATTGACCCAAAAACTGAGCAGCACAATCAGCAAAGCTCCTGAAATGGCCGGGGCGAACAAGGTGGGCAATAGGGTGAAAACACACAGCACGAACATCAGGACCTTCTTCTGGCCGGCAATGCCAAACCTGGCCAACACCTGCCATGCCAAGTATAGTATGAGGCCAATGGACGCCACAGAAGAGATCCAGAGATAATTTCCAGATATCGGGGCAAGCCCACTTTTTCCAACCGCTACAAGTCCAAAAAGCAGACAAAAAACCAACCCGATGCGTAAAGGCCCGTTCAGTTGTGCCAGTTTTCGAGAGCTTGTCAACAGTTTGGCCTCATTCAAAAAACAATAGGAAAGAAGGAGCGTATAAAAAAGCAGATAGCCATGGATGGCATTGGAGATGTGGTACGACATAATCAAAAACAACATGGCAGCACCTATGGTGATGATGGAAATAAAGGAAATGACATAGTTTTGGGTGATGGCCAAACTGCCCAGTGCCATTAGGATGACCATTAGGGCAACCTGATTCTCGTTGACCTCCAAAAAAGCCAATCCCAAGGCAAAGAGAATGACCCCAAGCACAAAGAAACAGACACTGAACGTATCCAGGATAAAGCTGTTGTATGTTCTATCAATGAAAACGGCTACGGACGCAAGGACAATTCCCAATAGCAGCATTCCCCATTCAGAACTATAAATGCCCAGGATAAAAAGGAACACCACAAAGGCCAAAGTGGCAAGCAACCCACCAAAAACGGAAAGAATCTTAATGACAACGCTCGAGTTTTTTCCTTTCTTTTCCCCACATTCGGAAAGAATGGCGGCTTCATCGTACTGAAATCCGCTTCCTTCTGTGGCCCGAACGGCATCCATTATTTTTTCCAGCTGTTTCATGCGTTCCATTTCTTTTGAAGGCCCAATAAGGTCTTGATCAATAGCGTAATGCTTGCAATTATGAACACCCCGATGGCAAAGAGCATGCCCGCATCATCAGAAATGTTCAGCAAGAGGGCACAACAAATGATGATCAGGCCAAAGGGAATGATGGACAGATAAAAGAGGCTTTTTGTTTTCAGGCCATAGCCTATCCCTGACCCGAACACTATGATCGTGGAAATCAAAAGCAACACAAATGAAGGGTTGGCCTTATCGAAGATTCCGCCGGAAACGCCCACCGTGCCAATGGCCAACACAGCCAAGGCCAACAAGGAGGTAAACCAATAGGGATAGGCTTTTATTTGGTTGAATCTGGGTAGGACCAGAAAGGCCAGAAGGAACAAACTGTTGATGGCAAAAAGCAACAAATAGAGCAACGCCCCGTCCCAGTCATGTGCCACTTGTTCTGAATAGAGAACCAATGTAATGTTGATAAGTGCAATAAAAACCACCCACTGCGGGGAAAAATTGGAAATAAGGGTCCACACCGCAATGGAAAGGGTCCATACAAGAAAAAAATCATAGGCATTGGCCCCGGTTTGATAGACTTGTCCAAAAACGGCCCAGAGAACACCCACCAAAACCGATGCACCAACAAGTATTGTTTTTTTGACCAAAGGGCTGGCCTTTATCAGAAAAAGGCATAAAAAAACCAATACTACAAGCCCCTCGATAAGTCCAAGCTTGGCAAAACGGTGAAGTTGGGCCCAATTGTAGGCAAAAAAGAAAACAATGCCCGCAGTGCTGAACGAAATGCCGAGCCCCAAAAGCAGCAACGACAGGAATTTGCGCCACGAAGGTTGGTTGGAATAGACATGCTCCTCCAGGAACTTGGCGACCCCACCTTCGGACCAATTGCTGTTTTGGGCAATTAGCTGTATATCGTCCCGATTGATTTTTGGCATTAAGAATCAAATATGTTTTGGAAATGTATGAAAACCGAATGAAATAAAAATGCAAAATTGACGGATGCCGGCTTTCGGTCGATCAAAATGGGCATTCCGTAAACCCAAACGGGGCTCCGTCAATTGGTGGCTTTGCGATAGACTAAATTGAGCTACTTTTCACGGAAACAATCCCAAATCAATAACCGACCATGAAAACCACAGTTCTAATTGCCATTTTATTTTTGGCCTTTCCATCGTGCCATAGTCCCCAAAAAGATCCGAAGACCCTGACGGAAGAAAAAGAAGCGACTACGGCACAATCCTCCTAAATTTCCATTTCCGAAAATCAAGCGAAGGACAGGGGTCAGGACCAAGAAGAGGAATACACGGAAACGGATGATGAGGGACGTATTTATAACCCCTATGATTGTGGAGTCCATCAAAGCCCTTTTGGACCAGAAGCTCCAAAAGTGGTTTTTTCCGGATTTTAGGGCGATCAGTTCTTTTTGGGTTAATGATGCGCCTTTTTGACTGTCCTAGCATGGGACATGGACAAGTTTTCGGTCAAAGTAGCAAACAAAGACCACTGATGAACCCATAAAATGGCCCATGAACCGACGGAAGTGCTTTTTGGGTTGTCCTGTGTCAAAAACGAAGCCCCGTTTTCCTAATTCAACAGGCTTTTGTATTTCGAGCCATCGGCAAGAAGCCCTTGGGCGGTCAGTATGGCGTCATCCTTTTGCAGAAAATGCTTGTAGAGGCCTTCCCGGTAGAAATATCGGGTAATGATCTCGTCTTCCAGACTTTTCTGGATTTCGGTCCTGTAAGTATCCAATGCGGAAATTTTGCCCCGGTTCACGGCCAAGAGCAGGTCTTTGTATTTTTCCTGTACCTCTGCCCCCAAAAGGGAGTCGTCCGCATTGATGGACTGTTCCAACAATTCTTCGGTCTTGGTCTGGAAAGTGAAGTTCTGTTCCATCACATATTTTTTGAAGGCGGCATAATCCGCATCTGAAAAAGCAAATCCATCGACCCCGGCAAAGGAATGGTCGTAGTAGTAGTTCGTGGCAAAATCAAAGATGATGTTGTTCGTATGCAATGCATCGATGAGGGAGTTGGTCCTCAGCGACTGGATGTCCACATCGGGCATAACGCCGCCACCGTCCCAGACCTTTCGGCCATTCCGGGTGGTAAATTCATTAAAGTTGGTGTTGCGGACGGCATTTCCACCCTCGTCCCTGTTCCAGTAGTCCAGCGACTGGATGCAACGGCCCGATGGGGTGTAGTACCTGGAAATGGTCACCTTCAGCTGCGTGCCATAGGTCAGTTTGAGCGGCCGCTGTACGAGTCCTTTTCCAAAACTGCGGGCACCCATCACCACTGCCCTATCCAGGTCCTGTAGGCTCCCCGATACAATTTCACTGGCGGAGGCACTTTTACCATCCACCAAGACCACCAAAGGGATTTCCATATCTTCAGGCTGGTTTCGGGTCCGATATTCTTGGTTGAATTTTTTCACTTTGGATTTTGTGGTGACGATGAGTTCCCCTTTTGCCACAAATAGATTGGTCACGTTGATGGCTTCGGTGAGCAGGCCCCCGGGATTTCCCCTAAGGTCCAGCACCAATCTTTCGGCCCCACGTCCCTTTAGGTCCTGCATCGCGGATTTGGTCTGGCCGGAAGCTTTGGCATTGAAACGGGAAAGGACAATGTACCCTGTTTTGTCATCGATCATATCGTAGAAAGGGACAGCATCCACCTCCACGCCCTCACGGGTTATGGTGGCGGTCTTGGTTTCCCCTTGCCGCACAAAGGTGACTTCGACAGCAGTGTTATTGGCCCCTTTTAGCAGTTCCCCGGCATCGTCGTCAAAATCCGAGACCTTGGTCTCCCCGATCTTGATGATCTCATCCCCGGCCTTTAGGCCGGCCTTGTCCGCAGCATAACCTTTATAGGGTTCCACGATAAGAAGTTTGCTTTCATAGGAACGGATCAGTGCACCGATACCCGAATATTCGCCCGAGTTGTTGATCCTAAAAGCCTCTACGTCCTGTTCGTTCAGAAAACGGGTATAGGGGTCCAGTTCGTCCAACATGTTCTTGATGGCCGAATCCATGAGTTCTGCCGGATTGGTCTCGTCCACATAGTTCATGTTGAGTTCCTTGAAGAGCGTGGTAAAGATTTCTATCTGTTTGGCAATCTCGAAAAAATCGCTCTTGAAACTGAAACTACTTGCCCCGACCAGGACAGCGACCGCCAAAAAGGGAACGACAAGCTTTTTTTTAAGGATTCTTCTCATGGGATTCTTTTTTTAGAAAGGCCACCAACAGTTGTTTCATGGCCTTTTCAATCTCTTCATAATCGGGCATCTTATGACCAAGGTATAAAAATATGAACGCAAAATTTCCTTCAATGTTGTTAAAAATAAGGGGCTTGTTCAGTCGGTAGGCCTCCCGCAACAACCGCTTGATGCGGTTACGATCAACGGCGCGCTTGAACTTTTTCTTCGGGGCCACCACAGCGACCTTGACGGGGACATCCTGCTCGGCAGGGGTTTTGGTGTAGATGAGCTTCAAGGGGGGTTCGCGCAGGCTCTTTCCTTCGGCAAAAAGGGTCTCGAAAAGCTTTTTGCTCTTTAAGCGCTCTTTTTTTGCAAAGGTCAGTTTGGGAGTGTCTGGAACCATATTGTTTTTCACGGAATGCCTTTTGGACAATTCATCGCAACAAAGTACTTAAATATATTTGGAATCATTGAAAAGAAGGGAGGGCTAAAGTTCCCTCTTGGAACAATGATCGGCACCAATGAAAAAGGCGGCACAAATGGCCGCCCTTTTTTTGTCTTATCGTGATAATGATCTTTATTGCCCCGCTTGATATACGTTGTTCTCGCCATCCACGTCGGCCATCAGCTGTGATGGGTCTATCATGATGGCCTTCACGTTTTCCAGGGGCATGTCCAATGTGAATTCATAGGAAGGGTATGCCCAGGGCCAATTGTCCAAAACCGTTCTTTTAAGATCGGGATAAGGGTTGTCCTTTTCCCCGAACATCATTCGCAAAGGAATGTAATAGGTTTCTTGTGAGCCGTCTTCCCCGACCACCAAAATGTCCAAGGGCATGGGCATTTCCCCAATGCGCTCCAAAGAGATCTTGGTCTTATCGCCATCGGCCTCAACGCTTTTTATGCCATAATCGATGGTGTTGGTCGTTTGGGTCCAATCGGTCAGGTACCAGTTCAGTTCCATGCCGGAAACCTTTTCCGCAGTCCTTTTGATGTCGTTGGGCACAGGGTGCTTGAACTTGAAATCGTCATAATATTTTTTGATGGTCTCCATCAGCTTGTCCTGTCCAATGATGTAGCCCAATTGGGAAAGGAAAATAGAACCTTTGCTATAGGCCGATATGCCATAGGCAAAATTGGTGGTGTAGCGATCGGCATGGGTGCTCTGGGGCATTTCCAGACCGGAGTTCACCAAGGCATAGTAGCCCCTGTACGACCCCTCGAAGGGGTTTTGCTTTTCCTGCTGCATGATCTCGTTCATGCAAAGGCTGCTGATGAAGGAGGTGAAGCCCTCGTCCATCCACTCGTGTTCGGATTCGTTGGTGGCCAGTACATGCTGGAACCATGAATGCGCCATTTCGTGCACCATGACCCCGACAAGGCTTCCAAGTTCGCGTCCGCCAGTGATCAACGTGCTCATGGCATACTCCATTCCCCCATCACCACCATGTACCACCGAATATTGCTCGTAGGGATATTTTCCAATGTTCTTACTGAAAAAGGCCATCGCCTCAGCGGTCTTTGGCTGTAGTTTTTTCCAGTTTTCAATGATTTCCGGGTTGTTCTTATAGTAAAAATGAAGGGTGGGCCCGTCTTCCATCTCAAGGATGTCATGGATGTATTCCGGGTCGGCCGCCCACATAAAATCGTGCACATTTGGGGCCTTGAAGTGCCATGTCAGGGTCTTGCCCTTGGTCTTTACCTTGGTGCCGGGGGCTTCATAACCATGCCCGATCTCTTGGGAATTTTGTAGGTATCCCGTTCCGCCCACGGTATATTCCTTGTCCAAGGTGATCTTTACGTCAAAATCGCCCCATACCCCATGGAACTCCCTGGCAATGTATGGGTTGGGGTGCCAACCTTCAAAATCGTATTCCGAAAGCTTGGGATACCACTGGCTCATGGAAAGCGCCACACCCTCACTGCTGTTCCTTCCGGCACGTCTGATCTGAAGGGGAACCTGACCTTTAAAAGTCATTTCCAAAGTGGTCTTTCCTCCAGATGGGATGGGTTTGGCGAGGTCCACAACAAGAATGGTCCCTTCTTCCTTGAAAGAAACCGGTTGTCCGTCCTGGGTAAGGGTCACTGCGTGCAGATAGCCCATTTCAGTTTCGGAAAGCGTGGAAATCCTGCTCTTGCCATTTTCCATCATTCTCTTGTCCGGGTCCTTAATGTTCTGTAGCCTGATGTCCATCTCACTTCCGGGCTGGAAGGCATTGTAATACAGATGATAGAATACACGGCCCAGTTCGTCTGGGGAATTGTTGGTATAGACCAGTTTTTGTGTTCCTGTATATTGATAGGTTTTCACATCCATGTCCACATCCATGGTGTAATCCACATGTTGTTGCCATTGGCCGCTTTGCTGTGCGGTCACGATTGAGGCACTGGCCAGGGCTGAAAAGAAGAAAAAGCGTAAACGTTTCATAGTTATTTGGTGTTACTTTCGAGGGTCATTTTACCTTTGGAGATGTTGTCCGCCAAAATTAGGGCATTGTAGGCATTGACCATTTTTCCTGATTTGGAGATTTTGTCAAAAGTGGTCGCCTTGGTTTCGTCTCCGGCCACGATGACGGAAGCCTTTGACCAAAGACCAGATTGCATGATGATGTTTTTGATCTGGGGCGCCGAAAGGTCGGGGTAGTGCGACCGGATGAGCGCCGCCACACCGGATACGGCGGGAGCAGCCATGGACGTTCCGCCCTGGAACTCATATTCGTTGTTCGGCATGGTGGAGTAAATTTTATCGCCTGGGGCAAAAACATCCACATTTTGCTTGCCATAATTGGAAAAAGTCGCCACCATTTCAGAGCCATAGCTGCTGGTGAGCGCACCCACGGTGATCACGTTGTCCACGAACTCGGTGCTGCCAAATCTGTGATCGTTGGGGTAGTTCGGGTTTTCAGGGTCGTCAAGGTCCTCTCCGTCGTTTCCGGCGGCATGCACAATGAGCACATCCTTTGAGGCCGCATATTTGATGGCATCATATACCCATTGGGATTCTGGAGAAAAGGATTTGCCAAAACTGCAATTGATGATGGACGCCCCATTGTCCACGGCATATCGGATGCCCAAGGCAATGTCCTTGTCATATTCGTCCCCATTGGGAACGGCCCTAATGCTCATGATCTCCACATTGTTGGCCACACCGTTGGCTCCTTTGCCATTGTTTCTGGATGCGGCGATGATCCCGGCCACATGGGTGCCATGGCTTTCGGTCTTGACCATGTTTTTTGGGTTGCCGTTGCCGTGCGGAACATCTGTAATGTCGTAGGGGTCGTCCCCAACGGGCGTCCGGCCGTTGAAATCCTTGTTGAGGTTGTAGTTTACCTGATCGGTAAAATACTCAATGCCCTCGGTAAGCTCATCAATTACCTTTGGGATGCTTTCGCCATAGGCGAACATTTGCGTGAGCACTGCCACGCTCTGCTCCATTTGGGCCGTTTTTGGCTGAATGGCAACCAGTTCCTCCTTGGTGTAGGAGTCCTTGCCCAATGCTTCCTTGACCGTAGCATCGGCATTTTTCACCACCTGGAAAATTTGCTCGTACTGTTGCTTGTTCTGCAGGGCCTGTGGGTATTCCTCGTCCAACAACAACCTTGCCTTGGCCCTATCCGATGCATCACCGATGTTCAAGCGCAGCATGCGCACGTATTCCAACTGCTCGTTGTAGGCACCGCCCAAAAAGTTGTATCCGTGGATGTCGTCCACGTAGCCGTTGCCATCATCGTCCTTGCCATTGTTGGGAATCTCATCCTTGTTGGTCCAGAGCACGTCCCTTAGGTCCTCATGTTCCAAATCCATTCCAGAGTCCAGAACGGCCACCACAACGGTCTTGCCCTTTTTGTTCTTGATGATCTCGTTATAGGCCTTGTCCACACTCATTCCGGGAATGGTGTCCAAGATGAGGTCTGCATGGCCCCAATTTTTTTTCTCCGCTTCGGTAAGCTCAGCAACTTTTAGGGGTACGGTATCAATGTTTTCAATAGGGGTGGACACCAATGAAGTGGCCCCGCAGCCCATCAAAAAAACGGATGCGGATACAGATATGAATGATAATTTGCGATATGTGCAGTTCATAAGATGTGTTTGTAAAAGTAAATCTCTAATGTGTTATAAATAATTCATCAAAGGAAAACGACTCGTTCAGCCTTGCCCCTCTTTCGGTTTGTTGAAGGGTGCAGAGCTGGTTGTGGGCGTCATGTTCAAAGAACAATATCCAATCGTTTTCCACGGCATTGTCCAAAAAATCGGCCTTTTCCTGTAGCGTAAGCAGGGGCCTTGTATCGTATCCCATCACGTAGGGAAGGGGAATATGGCCAACGGTGGGGATCAGGTCCGCAACGAAGACCACGGTCTTTCCTTTGTAGGAAATATGCGGAAGCATTTGCTTGTCGGTATGGCCATCCACAAAGTGGATCCCAAAGCCCAGTTCGGAATTTTTCAAAAAAGGGGCTTCGCCCCGATCTATAAAATGGAGCTGGCCGCTTTCCTCCATGGGCAGCAGGTTTTCTTTTAAAAAGGAAGCCTTTTCACGGGCGTTGGGCTTTGTGGCCCATTCCCAGTGGTCTTTGTTGGTCCAGAACCGGGCATTCTTGAAGGCTGGCTCGTATCCTGTCCTGTCCTTGTTCCATTGGATGCTGCCTCCACAGTGGTCAAAGTGGAGGTGGGTCAGGAAGACGTCGGTGATGTCATCCCGATGGAACCCTGCTTTTTCCAAGGAACGGTCCAACGTATGGTCTCCCCAAAGGGAATAATAACTGAAGAATTTTTCCGATTGCTTGTTCCCAAGCCCATTGTCGATCAATATGAGCTTATCCCCATCTTCCACCAAAAGACATCTTGCCGCCAGATCGATCATGTTATTGCCATCAGCGGGGTTGGTCCTGTTCCAAATGGATTTGGGCACCACGCCGAACATGGCCCCTCCATCCAACTTGAAATTACCGGTCTCTATGGGATAAATCGTCATTTAGAAAGTAAATGGCATGCAAAATAACAAAAGCACCATCCAAAAGACATAAAAAGACAATTTTATTGGCCGTATTTTAACAAAATAGCGGTTAAGGGCATTTTTGGTCTGCCCCAAAGAAGTAGGGTTCAGGGCATATTGGTCCAATGGGGGCTAAAATTCCTTGGGTTCCGTTGGGCCGGGCGGTTATGTAAAAGAAAAGCAGTAAATTTCAAAAAAACTTAAACGATGCTGGAACTTGCGGGAATCATAATTCTTGGCATTATTGCACAATGGGTGGCCTGGCGGTTCAAACTGCCGGCCATTTTACCTTTGATACTGATCGGATTGTTGGTGGGGCCGATCGCCACGTTGTACACCGATGATGGCTCAAAACTCATAGAGCCCATATGGAACGGGGAGAAAGGGCTTTTTCCGGGAGAGGGACTGTACTATTTTGTTTCCTTGGCCATCAGCATCATTCTTTTTGAAGGAGGCCTTACCCTGAAACGCGCTGAGATTTCGAATGTGGGACCAGTGATCACCAAATTGATCACCATTGGCTCGGTGGTCACCTTTTTTGGCGCCGGAGTGGCCGCATATTACATTTTTGGGCTTTCGTGGCAGATTTCCTTCTTGTTTTCGGCACTGATCATTGTGACGGGACCAACGGTGATCACACCCATTTTGCGGAACATCCCCTTGAAGAAGGATGTATCGGCCATACTGAAATGGGAAGGGATCCTTATCGACCCCATCGGCGCCCTTGTGGCCGTATTGGTGTTCGAGTTCATCAGTGTGGGGGGAGGACAGGCCTTTACCATCACAGCTTTGGTGGAGTTTGGAAAG
The DNA here is from genome assembly GCF_003058265.1 of Flagellimonas amoyensis. Taxonomy (GTDB): domain Bacteria; phylum Bacteroidota; class Bacteroidia; order Flavobacteriales; family Flavobacteriaceae; genus Flagellimonas; species Flagellimonas amoyensis. The sequence continues at coordinate 22,203 of NZ_QBUK01000010.1, read as the reverse complement.
ATCATTCTGTTTGGGACCACTTTTGGGTTCACTTTTGCCCACGCCCTTGGTTTTGCCATCAAGAAGAACTTTATCCCGCACTACCTTTTGAATGTGGTGTCTTTGTCCACGGTATTGCTTGTTTTTGTGGAATCGGACATTTTTGCCCACGAATCGGGACTGTTGGCCGTTGTGGTCATGGGGATGGTGCTGGGCAACATGAATTTGCCCAACTTAAAGGAACTGCTCTATTTCAAGGAATCGTTGAGCGTTTTGTTGATATCCATTCTTTTTATCCTATTGGCCGCGAACATCGATATTTCGGATCTGGAGCTCATCTACAATTGGAATACCGTTGCGCTCTTTGCGGTGGTCGTTTTTTTGATCAGGCCGTTGGGCGTTTTTTTGAGCGCACAGGGGTCCAATCTCAAGCTCAATGAAAAGCTTTTTATAGGATGGGTGGGCCCACGGGGTATCGTTGCTGCCGGTATCGCTTCCCTTTTTGGGTCCAAGCTGTTGGCCAATGGGGAGCCGGGTGCGGAGTACATTACCCCTTTGGTGTTCATGATCGTGTTGGGAACGGTGCTGTTGAACGCCACTACGGCAAGGTTGTTCGCAAAGCTCATCGGGGTGTTTTTGAAAAAATCGGAAGGCATCATCATCATTGGGGCATCACTTCCCTCCAGATTGATCGGGGGCTATCTCCAAAAAAATAAAAGACACGTGGTCTTGGTGGACAACAACAGGACCAATGTGGAAAAAGCCCGAAAACATGGCCTCGAGGCAATAGTTTCCAATATTTATTCGGACAACCTCACGGATTATATAGAATTGAGCGATGTGGGCTATTTGATGGCACTGACAGGAAACTCGGACATCAACCAATACGCGATTGACTCTTTCAAGGACCAGTTCGGGGAGAACGGATCGTTCAGACTGGTAAATTCCGAAGAGATGAACGACCCGGAAAGCAACCCGAAGGAAGGGCTCTTTTCGCATACGGATGATTATATCACCTTGACCGAGGCCGCCAGAAAAAATCCCATCGTACATGAAATTGAGCTAAAGGACAGCGAACATTATGAAGGGTTGATCGAAATCACCAAGGCCGATAGGGACATAGTGCCCATTTTCCTTAAAACTCCCGATGGTGACCTGCAGATCATCTCATCCAACAGCTTGGATTTTACAGACATAAAGGAAGGATACAAGTTGGTCTATTTGGGGAAGGAACTGGAAGTGACCAAAGAGAACAAGTCCACTGAAACTGCTTAACGTTTTCCCATGGAAAGTCCAAATTCGCCAAAAATTTGCCCGGGACTGCCTTTGCCCAAAGTGAAAACAAAGGCCTCAAAAAGTGGAACCATAATATAGCGTTTCTATGGGCACCGACCTGATCATCACCATTGTCATCATCTGTATAGGCATTGTACTCTTCATCAAGGATTACTTTTCCATAGACACGACCTCTATCATCATCATGGCCCTGTTCATAGTGGCAGGTGTACTTAGCCCCAAAGAGGGTTTTTCGGGCTTCAACCACCCGGCGACCCTGACCCTTGGGTGCATGTTCGTGGTCAGTGCCGGGGTGTTCAATTCGGGAATCTTGGAAGGCCTGAGCCAAAGGATCATCAAACTGGCCAAGATACACTATAGCATAGCTCTGATCACTTTTTGCCTCATAGCCGGTATGTTCTCTGCCTTTGTGAACGATTCTGCCGTTGTGGCCCTGCTCTTGCCCATTGCCCTCACGGTATGCAGGGAGACCAAGATTGCCCCAAGCATGTTGCTCATCCCCATTTCCTTTTCCGCACTTTTTGGGGGCACCTGCACCTTGATCGGGACATCCACCAACATTCTGGTAAGTAGTTATGCCGAAGAATACGGACTGGAAGGTTTTGGCATGTTCGAGTTCAGCTTGGCGGCCCTGTGCTTGGCCACTATAGGGTTTGCCTACATCTTTTTTGTGGCACCAATATTATTGCCCAAGGCCAAAAAGGAACAGGACGAGCTCACAAGGGAGGCTGAGAAATATATCACGGAATTGTTGGTCGAGGAAGGTTGTCCGGACATCAAGAAGCCGTTGTACAAGTCCAAATTGGTCAACGACCTCAACATTCAGGTCTTGGCCATTCTGAGGGAAGGCTCGCTCAAGAACAACATTGGGCCCGAAACATTCATATTGGAAGGCGATGTGATAAAGGTAATGATGCCCCCAAGGACATTGAACAGGATTCGGGATTTAAAAGGCTACAGGATCAAAGGCAATAAACAAATGGGGAATGTTGGGTCCGAAAAGCACATCTATGAGGTCATTGTGCCTTTTGGATCACGACTGACGGAAGGCTCGCTACGCACACTCAATTTTAGAAGGCAATACAACTGCTCCGTACTTGCGATTCGGCAACGCGGGGAGATTTTGTACGAGAAATTGCCCGATGTGAAGCTGATGGAAGGGGACATGCTGTTGATATTGGGCTCAGAGGCCGATATGGAAGTGTTGGTCTCACAAAACCTGGTGGTGGCCCTTTCTGAGCACAAGCAGGGAAAAACCGATTACAAAAAGGCCATTCCCGCACTCATCATCGCTGTGGGCGTGGTGCTGGCAGCCTCCTTGAATTTGACTTCCATTTTGATCAGTAGCATGGTGGGCGCCCTATTGTTGGTCGCGACCTCCACCTTGAAGCCAAAGGAAGCCTACGAGGCCGTGGAATGGAAGGTGATCTTTATGATGGCCGGGGTGCTTTCCATGGGAACGGCCCTTGAAAAAACTGGGGGTGCTGAAAAAATAGCGGCATTCATACAACAGACCTTGGGAAGCTATGACGCCCAGATCACGCTCAGCATTCTGTACCTCATCACCTTCCTGAGCACCAATGTGCTCTCCAGTAAGGCCACAGCGGCGCTCATGTCCCCGATAGTGATCAGTCTTGCCGCGGCCATGGGGGTCAGTGAACGGCCTTTTTTGGTGGCGGTGATGTTCGCCTGTTCCTTGACCTTCATGACCCCGGTGAGTTACCCTACGAACACCATGGTCTATGCGCCCGGGAATTACAGGTTCAATGATTTCTTGAGGGTGGGCACCCCATTGAACATCATCATCTGGATTGCGGCCACTTTTGTGATCCCCTATTTCTTTCCGTTCAAATAGAAGGGAACTACCAAGGAAGAAAAGGACCTATGGCCGTTGTCCAAGAAGCCAGCGCCTATAAGTTAAAAGCGAACAAAAAGCAGTCTAGTCGTTCAATTTGAGCACGGCCATGAAGGCTTGCTGCGGAATCTCCACATTACCCACTTGGCGCATACGTTTTTTCCCTTTTTTCTGCTTTTCCAACAGTTTTCGCTTACGGGAAATGTCCCCACCATAACATTTGGCGGTCACATCTTTTCGAAGGGCCTTTATGGTCTCCCTTGAAATGATTTTGGCCCCAATGGCCGCTTGGATAGGGATATCGAACTGTTGCCTTGGGATGAGCTCCTTCAGCTTTTCGCACATTTTTTTACCGATATTGTGCGCATTGTCAAAATGGATAAGTGCGGAAAGCGCATCCACAGGTTGGGCATTCAGAAGGATGTCCACACGCACCAACTTGGATATCCGCATCCCGATCGGAGTATAGTCAAACGAGGCGTAGCCTTTTGAAACGGTCTTCAACCGGTCGTAAAAATCAAATACGATTTCGGCCAATGGCATATCAAAAATGAGCTCTACCCGCTCTGGGGTCAAATAGGTCTGGTTCTTGATCTGACCACGTTTCTCAATACAAAGGGACATTACGTTACCCACAAAATCCGATTTTGTGATAATGGTGGCCTTGATATATGGTTCTTCCACACGGTCCAAAGTGGAAGGGTCGGGAAGGTCCGAAGGGTTGTTTACGATAATGGGGGTCTCCCTGTCCTTGGTGTTGAAGGCATGGTAGCTCACGTTAGGCACCGTGGTGATCACGGTCATGTCAAATTCGCGTTCCAACCGCTCTTGGATGATCTCCATGTGGAGCATTCCCAAAAACCCGCATCGAAAGCCAAAGCCCAAGGCCGCACTACTTTCTGGAGTGAAGACCAAAGAGGCGTCGTTCAATTGCAGTTTTTCCATGGAAGATCGGAGTTCCTCAAAATCTTCGGTATCCACGGGATAAATACCCGCAAAGACCATAGGCTTTACATCCTCGAAACCTTCAATGGCATTTTTGGTGGGATTGGCGGCATCGGTGATGGTATCCCCCACCTTTACTTCGCGCGCGTCCTTGATCCCGGTAATCAAATAACCCACGTCCCCCGCCGAAATTTTGTTCTTGGGCACCTGTTTTAATTTCAGTGTACCGATCTCATCCGCCTCATAGGCCTTTCCAGTGGCCACAAACTTGATCCTTTGGCCTTTTTTGATTTCTCCGTTGATGACCCTAAAATAGGTTTCCACCCCTCTGAACGGGTTGTAGACAGAATCGAACACCAAGGCTTGGAGCGGTTCGGAAACACTGCCCTTAGGAGCAGGGATGCGTTCAATAATGGCCGTCAAGATCTCCTGGATGCCAATACCTGTTTTGGCACTGGCGGGGATGACCTCCTCTGCCCTACATCCCAAAAGGTCCACAATATCGTCCGTCACTTCTTCCGGATTGGCACTGGGTAGGTCCACTTTGTTGAGCACGGGAATGATCTCCAGGTCATTTTCGAGGGCCAGATAAAGGTTCGAAATGGTCTGCGCCTGGATACTCTGTGCGGCATCCACCACCAAAAGGGCCCCTTCACAGGCCGCAATGGATCGGGATACTTCGTATGAAAAATCCACGTGACCGGGAGTGTCGATCAAGTTAAGGATATAGGTTTCCCCTTCGTGCTCATACTCCATTTGTATGGCATGGCTCTTTATGGTGATGCCGCGTTCGCGTTCCAGGTCCATGCTGTCCAACAGCTGATCCTGTTTTTCGCGTTCGGTGACAGAGCCCGTAAAGTCCAACAAACGGTCGGCCAAGGTGCTTTTACCATGATCTATATGTGCAATGATGCAAAAATTCCTAATCTTCTCCATATCAACAATAACCCGCCAAAAAGGCTGATAAGCAACTGCAAATATAATTGTTTTAAATACCTGCCGATGGTTTTTTGCAAATAAGAAAAAAGAGAGGCTATACCGCTCAAGAATAATTTCTTAGATTTGAGGTCCAACCCCAGCCATAAATGAAAAACCTCACCTTTGTGCTTTTATCGGTGTCCTTGATCAGCACCTGCCTCAATGGGCAGACGTTCAAGATTACCGGAAAGGTGGTGGACGAACAGAACCAGGTGATCCCTTACGCCAATATTCTGTTATTGCAGGCTTCCGACTCCACTTTTGTGAAAGGCACTTCCGCGGACGACAACGGTTTTTTTGAATTGAAGGAAGTGGCCCCCGATCTCTATCTGCTCCAAGCCAGTTATGTGGGGAGGGGTTCTGAACCAAGGGCATTGGACATTGCCAAGGACGTTTCCCTTGGAGCGCTCATCATTCCTCTGGAAAGTAACGAACTGGATGAGGTTGTGGTGACGGCACAGCGTCCAAAACTACAAAAACTATCAGACAGACTGGTCTTTTCGGTTGAAAACACCGTGATTTCGCAAGGAAGTTCGTGGGATATCCTCAAAAGCACACCGGGCGTGATCGTTGCCGAGGACAGACTGCTGGTGAGGGGGCAGAGTGCAACCGTTTACCTGAACGACAGGAAGGTCCAGTTGTCGGGACAAGAGATAGAAGATCTGCTGCAGGGACTATCGGGAACGAACATCAAATCGGTTGAGGTGATCGGCAACCCACCGGCAAGCTATGATGCCGGAGGAGGCCCCATTTTGAACATTGTGACCTCGAAGAGCATTGTTCCGGGATATAAGGGAAGCATCAACGGAAGCGTTACGCAGGCTGTTTTTTCAAAGTACAGCATCGGCACAAGTCACTATTATAAAACGGACAAGCTCCATTTGTTTGCCAATTACACCATCAACCCACAAAAGGAACTTAGAAAAACGGATAAAGGCATCCATTTTATGGATGATACCAATTCGGTGTTTTCCCAGTGGGACACACAGTACGAAAGGACCAACAGCTCCCGATCACAGAATGCGAATTTTATCCTGGACTATGATTTTGATAAGAGGAACAGTCTGGGCATTACCTCCAATGTGCTGTTCAATTTGGGCGAGGACCAAGATACACGCCTGACCAATACCATGAGAAATGGCTTGGGGCAAGTGGACTCCACATTTACCACATTGAACAACGCTGTACTGGACAAAACGAATTTCGCATTTGATCTTACCTATGTGCACCGCCTGAAAAAGGAGGGAAGCAAAATAAGCGTCAATGGACACTACACCCATTACAACGGACAGGCCTTACAAAACCTTTCTTCCGATTATTTTGATGCAAGCGGGGCTTTTCTGCGTGATTTTGGTTTCGATTCCGATTCCGAACAGGACATTGATATTTTCACGGGACAGGTGGATTATGCCACCCCAATAGGCAATGCCTCCTTTGAGACCGGGGCGAAAATTTCGTCCATTGCCTCCGAGAGCAACGCTGATTTTTTCAATTTCAATGGGTCCAGCAATACAGTGGACCCATCCCAATCCGACCATTATACCTATGACGAGAAAGTATATGCAGCCTATTTCAGCTTGGTAAAAAACTGGGAAAAATGGTCCATGAAATTAGGGCTAAGGGGCGAGCTCACCGAGGCCAAAGGAACCTCTGAGACATTGGGTGAGACCAATACCCAGGACTTTTTTGAGCCATTCCCATCTTTGTACGTGCTCTATTCGCCATCGGAAACCCATAGTATTTCGTTCGATTACGGCAGAAATGTGAACAGACCAAAGTACAATGACCTCAACCCCTTCCGGTTCTTCTTCAATGAAAATGACTATGAAGAGGGAAACCCGGGACTTGTACCAAGTTTCAGCAATAATTTCAACCTGAATTATACCATCAACAGCGAATATTTCTTCGATGTCTATTATCGGGACAATGGAAGGACCATTTCCTATTTGGTCTTTCAGGACAACACCGATCAGACCTTGGTGGAGTTGAAGCAGAATGTATTGGAAAGTAAGTCCTATGGGCTGGACTTTACCCTGAGCAAGCCCATTTTGCCCGCCTGGTTCCTATATGCCTACACTTCCTTTTTCCACGAAGAGGAAACCTTTTTGGCGGCGGAGAGCGGAAATGTGCCCTACACCAACAAAGTGGACGGGTTTTATGGCTATCTCTCCAACTATCTCACCCTGTCGAAGGATGGGACCTTCACGGGAGAGGTCACGGCCACATACCTATCCAAGTTTTTGTTCGGGTCCTATGTTTCCGATGAGCAGATCAACTTGACCTTGGGGCTGCGAAAGACGCTTTTCAACAACAAGATCACCCTCTCCTTGGCGGCGGAGGACATTCTGGAAAAATATGTGCCCACCTACCGTTCGCAATACCTCAATCAGGACAATTTTTACCGAAGACGCCCGGAAACACAATTCATCCGCTTTGGGTTCACCTATAATTTTGGCAATTTCAGATTGGAGGACAACCAGCGCGGAATCGACAAAAAGGAGCGGGACAGGCTACAATCCAAAGACTAATGTGTTGATTCTGGGGTATTTTGTATTTTTGCAGTCCAAAAAATAGGATTTGCCAAAAATAGGAAACATAGAACTGCCTGATTTTCCGTTGCTTCTTGCCCCAATGGAAGATGTGAGCGACCCTCCTTTCCGTGCACTCTGCAAGGAACAGGGTGCCGATGTGGTATATACCGAGTTCATTTCTTCGGAAGGATTGATCAGGGATGCGGCCAAAAGTGTCCTCAAGCTGGACATTTATGAAAAGGAACGCCCGGTGGGCATCCAGATTTTTGGTGCGGAGCTGGACTCCATGCTCCAAGCCGTTGATATTGTGGAGCAATCCAATCCCGATATCATCGACATCAATTTTGGCTGTCCCGTAAAAAAAGTGGTCTGCAAAAATGCCGGAGCAGGGATTTTGCGGGATATTCCCCTTATGGTAAAACTGACCGAGGAAATCGTCAAGCGGACCAAACTTCCCGTTACCGTCAAGACGAGATTGGGTTGGGATTCCGATTCCATAAAAATTGTTGAGGTAGCGGAACGTTTGCAGGATGTGGGCATAAAGGCCATTTCCATCCATGGGCGTACCCGCGTGCAGATGTACAAGGGCGAGGCGGACTGGAAACCCATTGCAGAGGTGAAGAACAACCAACGGATGCAAATCCCCGTATTCGGAAATGGCGATGTGGACACTCCCGAGGCCGCGGTGAGGATGCGTGACGATTTTGGTCTGGACGGGGCCATGATCGGTAGGGCCAGTATCGGGTATCCCTGGTTTTTTAAGGAGGTAAAACATTTCTTCAGGACAGGGGAGCACATGGCACCTCCATCCATGCAAGAACGTGTGGATGCAGCGCGCAGGCACCTACAGATGTCCATCGACTGGAAAGGCGAAAAATTGGGCGTGTTCGAGACGCGAAGGCACTACACCAATTATTTTAAGGGCATACCCCACTTCAAGGAACACCGTATGAAAATGGTGACCAGCGACGATGCAGTGGATGTGTTCGCTGCATTTGACGAAGTACTCGAGAAATTTGGGGATTTTCAGTTTGCCTAGGCAGCAATCATTTTTTTGGAAATCCGGCTGCTGGCAATTTTTGACGAGATAAAGCCCAAAACCACAATGGTGGCCATCACGATCAATAGGTTCATGGCATCGAACTCCACGGGATAGGCAAGGGAAGGCGTTATTTTTAACCAACCGAAGGCCAATTGCGAAACGATCAACAAGGTGCCGATCAACACCCCGATAAGCCCGCCCAAAGAAGTCACCAAAAGTCCTTGGATGAAATAGATCCTCCGTAATTCCTTGATGGTAGTGCCCAGACTGAACAAGGTCTTGGAATTCTGCTGTTTGTCCAAGATCATCATGATGATGGCCCCTACCACATTGAAAAGCGCAATGATCAACACCAAGGTGAAGATGAGATAAGTGGCAAGGTTTTCCGTTTTCAGCATGCGGTGGAGGGTACTGTTCTGTTCCTGCCGGGTCAGTAATAGGACCTTTTCGCCCAAAACGGCCTGAATGGAACGTTTCACTTCATCAATTTTTGATAGGTCGTCCAATTTAAAGTTGATACCGGAAACCATCGTGCTGTCCTTTTCCAGCAATTTCTGGATAAGGGGTAGCTGGGCGAACACATATTTTTTGTCCAGGCCCTCTTCCACGGCATACACACCGCTGACCACCAAGGGAAATTCGTTATAGGGTTTTGGGTTGACAAGGCCCTGCTGTGCAAGAGAACCCTTTCCGGGCTTTGGCACCAGGACCATCATGGGTGTTCGGTTGTTCATGGGCACTCCCAGTAGGTTATAGATGCCAATGCCGATGACCCCATTGTACTCCATATTGCCCCAATTGCCAAATTGCAGGGTGCTGTCCACACCCGTCACCGACCGGTATCGTTCATCCACTCCCTTTATATAGGCAATGGTGCTTTTCTCCCGATAGGTCAAATAGGCCCGTTCCTCGAGTTCCTTGGAAAAATTGGCCAAGTTGGGAACGTCTTGCAAAGCAGCTTCCTCGCTCGGCACCATGGAAAAATATTTCCCGGTTGTGGGCAGGGCCTTCAGGTCGGGATCAAAAGTGTTGGAAAAGGACAGACTGAACGTTTTTAGCCCAGCGAAGGCCGATAGCACGATGAAAAGTGCCGCGGACCCGATCACGATGACCAAAAAAGTGACAAAATTGATGATGTTCACCGCATTTTGACTGCTTTTGGACCGTAGATAGCGCTTGGCGATATAAAACGGGAAGTTCAAGGTCAGGATTTCTTTCGTTTGTCGAGCAGGTCCCTGTTCTCAATGGGGTTTTCCTCCCCTTTGAGCGATTGTTCAATTCTATCGATATATTCCAAGGAATCATCCAGATAAAAAACAAGCTCGGGCACCCTTCTCAACTGGTTTTTGGTGCGAAGGGCCAGTTCATGGCGAATGGTCACTTGGCTGGCCTTGATCCCGGCCAACAACTCTTTGGCGTCCTTGTTGGGGAAAATGCTCACATAGACCTTGGCCAATGACAGATCCACCGTTACGGATACTTTGGAAACAGAGATCAAAGTTCCCTTGAGCCCACCATCGGTGGCCGCTCGTTGCAGGATGTCCGCCAGATCTTTTTGGATGATCCCCGCTATTTTCTTTTGCCGTTGTGTTTCCTCCATGGTGCAAAAATAAAGGAAATCCTGACTAACCGCGCACTTTGAATGGATTACAGTCCGTAATTTTGGAAAAACCGTGCATTGCAGAACACAAAATCAGCGAAGTCCATGGATAAAATTGAACACATCGGCATTGCCGTAAAGGATTTGGAAGCGTCCAACCAGTTATTCGCCAAACTGCTGGGAGTGCCTCCCTACAAAATGGAAGAGGTGGCCTCGGAAGGTGTAAGGACCTCTTTTTTTGAATCGGGACCCAACAAGGTGGAATTGTTGGAAGCCACGAGCGCGGACAGCCCGATCGCGAAGTTTTTGGAAAAAAAGGGAGAGGGCATCCACCACATCGCCTTTGCAGTGGAGGATATAGTTTCGGAGTTGGCCCGGCTGAAGGAGGAAGGCTTCCAGCTATTGAACGAAACCCCCAAAAAAGGAGCCGATAACAAACTGGTGGCATTCCTGCACCCAAAGGGCACAAACGGCGTGCTGGTGGAGCTTTGCCAAGAAATAAAAGCAAAGGAGGGGCGTTAAAACCTTGCGGTGTAGAAAAATAAACACTAATATTGCATCCGCAAATTGCGGGTCCTATAGCTCAGTTGGTTAGAGCACCTGACTCATAATCAGGTGGTCCCTGGTTCGAGCCCAGGTGGGACCACTTCAACAAAGATAAGCCTTTCAAGCAATTGAAAGGTTTTTCTTTTTTATACGGGTACAACATAGGTACAACATTTCAAAACAGTTATTTTAATAATTCAATTAATTTCTGTTCGTCAATCTCATTATTATCATTCAGAACTGACAAAAGTTTTTCTTTCAAATCTGGGTTCTCAATGCCTTCTATTGACTTTTCCCAATCACTTTTTTTATTGGGAGTGTTTTCAAGCATAATAGTAACCTCATCTTTATATGCCATAAACGGTTCGTACAATTTTGTGTAAGATTTACCAATTACCCCATTAAACTGGATTAATTCTAATTTTTCATTTCTATTATACGAAAGAATTTGGGGTTCGGATATTCCAGGATAGGGATCAATGTAATAAACTTTATCTACTCCTAATTGAGTCGCTTTTTTTGAACAAAGTTCGCATGGGCTCGCAGTTGTAAAAAGAATTCCGTTTTTTAATCCTTGTCCACCATATTTACTGATTTGAAGCATGGCGTTCTCTTCGGCGTGTAGAGACTTTGTGTGAACTTGATTTTTTTCCCCTTCAAAGTGATTATGTATCGTTTTAAAACAAAAGGAGCAATTTTTCCCATTGAGATGTGTGTTAGCACTTGAAGTATCTGAGCTTTTAAAGTATTCAGCTATTGCACCAGGAAAAGACTTGGGCTCTTTGTTTTTATATTTAAAATCAACATCTACTTTATTTATTCCTTTACCACGTTCAAATTTGCTGTAATGCACTTCATCAAGGTTATTGGTTCTAAAATCATTGGCTGAACGAAGGTTGCATGGAGTTTGACCGCTTGGAACGTCATTCCATCCAACAGCCTTAATAGAATAGTATTTATCAGAAACTACGGCTCCAACCTGTCTTGAAATACATCCCGAGTTTAATTTTGCATTAAAAGCTACTTGCATGCATCTTTCACTAGATGAGGGCGTAATTATTCCAGGCTGCTGTATTAATGAAATGAATTTTAGTAGTTGCTCTTCACGTGTAAAAAACGGTTCTTCCTTGTTTGAGTCTTGGATATCCTCATATCTATTGTTGATTACATGTATATCACTTTTTTGAATACAATTGTAGACATCAGGACTAGAAAAAACTCCTTTTGAATGATCACTAGTTTTATATTCTGTTGAATCTAAATCAATGATATTTTGAATTAACGAGGAAACATCTTCGTTCAACCCTTTCTTTCTTATTCTATTTTGAATCCTACTTTCCAGTCTATTATTTCCGTCTTTTGTGGCCAGCATATAAAAACCTGAGTATCTTTCTTTGAAGAACATTATTTCCAAAGAATTACGTAGCGAATCAATTACGATTTTTGTGACCTTTCCTTTGTTATCATTGTTCTGTTTTTTTGATTTAATCAATCTATTAGTCAATTGGGCTATTGTATAGATGTATTTTATATCGTTTACATTCTTTGGGTTTAAGGGATCACCACTTTGTCTAATATTACAACTCAAGTGGTGAAGTAAATGCGACCTTCTGAAGTAGCCATATTTTTCAAGTATTTTAAATATATTACTAGCTAATTGCTCAAAATCAGACCCAAAGAATTCGTTATAAAGCTTTTCCAATTGTTCTTTCGTCTTAATCAAAGAAAAATCACCATTGTAGCTTTCAATATCTTGAACAAGTTTTGAGGAGGTTAATAGCTTAGTTATTTCTTTTGCAACTTTAGTAGCTATTTTAGAGTTGTCTTCTTTCTTATTTTCACGATAGTAATTATCAATAATTTGCTTTAAAGCCCTATAGTCCTGGGAATAGTAGCTTATTAAATAAAAAAGGAGGATGTCTTTATATTTTATTATTTCATAAGGCTGCCAATTTTGATTATAGGACATATAATTATAACATATGCTATGCTTTTTTTTTGCTAAGTCATTTTTGATTTCAGATAATTCCCTAATTCCTTTTTTTAGAGTGCTAAAATCACTGGCTAAAAGGTTAGCTAATTTGGAGCAACCGGAGCCGGTTCGGCCAGTTAATCCAATTATTGAAAAGTTTCTTCTAAGTTTATATAATTCTGTTAACTCCATTTAATTCTCAATAGAATGTCCAATTTATGTGGGCATGAAATACATTTAAATTATCCCAAAGAAGGATAATATAGATGAATTTGGCCGTCTTCTAAATGATTGTTTCAAATGGCCTAGTTATGTTAAACGGACCTATATTTTGTAAGCAATCAAAACCATTTAAATTAATTACTTCTCACAATTTACAGTTTTTGGTTGAACTTTCTGACTAACTTGATTTATACCTATCTTGGAATATGGAAAAATTAGGCAACATATTGGCTATCTGGATTCACAGACAAAGAACGTTGTCCAGAAAAATGGAAACAAAGGCCAGACATCTTTCCCTTAATGGACTTTCCGCTTTAATTATTATGATAAGTTTTATACCCCTAACCCTTCTTTTTTTCATTAGTGGAAAAAGATATACTTGGATACAGATTTCTGCGTATTATATTTTTCAATTTCTGCTATTATTAATAGCTCTTGTGTTTGTTATTGGCTGGTTCAAAGCGAAGGAAATGGACAATTCTGATGTAGAAGGTTTCTCATTTGTACAGCTATCATTTAAAAAAATAGACAATGAATATTTTGGATTTGATGACTCTGATTTAGAAAACCTTGAGCTTTTGACTAAGCTTTTGCCTTACAAACAAAGGATAGTGATTAGGGAAGTGCCAAAGAATAAGCAATCTGGGAATCTTAGATTTCTTTTTTCGTTTTTGGACTACATTATTGAAGATGGCATTCAAGGACTGGGAAAGGAATCTAGAGACTCACTTTCCAAATTGGTTCAAAAAAGATTTACCTTCGATGGTTCCGAAATCAACGAGAACACATTTGCATCCAGTTACTCCAAATGGTCACAAAAGACTAAAGAATGGGACTATGATGATACACGAAAAGCAATAGCCAAAGCTCTTGGAATCTCCTAATTATTATAAATTTTTTGTGCTAACCCACAAAAGAAGCTATTCCTGCGTAACATGCATATTCACGGCCATTTTCAAAGCTGGTAAAGTTGTTGGTGATAACGAGCATAAAAGCCGCTGTGACCAATCCAATCCCGCAGACCGAACGAGCGAGACCATAATTCTCGTACAATTGTGCTTCGCTCTCGATCACCTCCTCTGAATTATCTAAAAATTAATCCATAACCATTAACTATAAAAAATGGAACATTCTTATGGGCTGGAGAGTGTTCCTTCTCAGTCTATTCATTATAACAAACACATCGATTTTATTCAACTATGGGAAGGCTACAATTTGATGGAAAACCTTATAGGGATTCAATAAAAAACTTGTAGTAGTTGCCCCTGCCTTTATGTTTGATAAGGGGTTCGAGCATTTGTTTGTTGGTCCTTAGGAAACTTTGGAGGTCAAGCCTAATCTTTCTGGAAAAAAAACAGATTATATCGATGCCCAGCATGGCGTTCTGTACCCCTGTGGCATCAAAAACGAATTCCATCATTTTTTGTCCTGCCACACTACAATTTGCGACCCATACGTATTTGGGAAGGCTTAAGGTCAACCTATTGATTTTGGCAGGCTCCGATAGGGGATATTGCCTCATTCCATTTTTATGGTCCTGGGAATAAAGGATTTTTATGTCCCAAACCAAATCTGCCACTATTTTATTCGTAAAGAAAAGCCGAAGAATTAGGTCTAATCCCAAGACGATGGCTTCGATGTCTTCATAAGATATTCTTACCTTAGGAAATACGGGAACTATGATATATTGTACAAGGGTCGGACGTTTTTTTGGGTCATTCTTTGTCCAATGGTTTTCCAATTCCCCATCATTTAGGAATGTCAACCTTGCAAAGGGGCCCCATTGATCATCGTGGGCGTAGATTTTTTCAATGTTGTCGGAATGCCACGTAATTTCATCCTTGGGCGCTGTTATCTGAGGCTTTATAAATTTAAAGCCAGAGACAGCTATGGCATGGGCTCCATAGTTTTCGCCAAAGGGAACTTTGATTACGAGAATAATGGGAATACCCAAGGAAGAATATGCATTTAGTATTTTTCGAATATAAACACCCGAGACCACTTGCCCCATTTCTTTACTATGGCGGATGTTTGGCCGTTTGATCTCGGACACCAAACCTGAGTTGACAATAGCCTGACAGATTTGTAATATACTCAGACCTTTATTGGGGAAAAGACGGCTGCCATCAGGGGAAATGTTATCCGCGTCGCGGGTAATTTGGCTAGGGGATTTCAAGCTCGTATGAAAATTCAACGAAGCTTTGTTCAGCATGGACCAAATCGCGGTGGTGGCACAGGCCGCAATGACGCTGTCCTGTTCTTGGAAGGCCAAGGATTCAATCTTTAACTGCTTTCCGAATAAATGGATTAGGTACTGCCTAGTGCCCCAAAAGGACCGGGAATCTTCAGGATCGGAATAGGTTTTTAATAAGGTAAGGCCTATAACCGTGATGGGAATGGGCTTGACGACAATGAATCCGAGGTATCCTTCCCAAAATTCGGGATCATCATCCTTCAATAATTGTTTGGTAAGTTCCTTTGCATCGAATTCATTGCGAAAGAAGTGGATTCTTCTACAGACTTTGGGATAGTTTTCAAAGCAATAGGAATAATAGGTGGAATAGCCATCGAGAAAATCCTTACTGATATAGTTTTCCTCCATAACCATTGTTCTAGAACCAATTGCTGGGGAAGAAAGGTATTCGTATAAAAAAAGAAACTGGTTTTTTTCTTGGATGACAACCTTAGTGGTATAGTCATTCTTCAAGGCCGAAGCAAAGGCGGATTCGGAAAATGACTTGACAACCAAGGGCCCCCTTTTTAGAGTTGCACAATAGTTCTCAACTCTTCCTGATTCATCTGATTGAGCCTGAGTACTTCCTTCTGTTGTTCGATCGTATGTTCAATAAGACCACTCACATGTTTTGTTTCCTTTAATTTGGTGGATTTGAAATCGGCACCTTCCACAAATATGGATACTACCGTCCCACCTCTCGGGTCTTTTTGTACTTTTCCACTTTCCATACGATTGATTGTTAACTGGTTACGAATACGGATTGATCTAAGATAAATATATTTTTGATTCTTCCAATGTCCAGAAAGGTAAAATTGACAGAAAAATCGTCCACCCGCGCTGTTCCATGGGTATCGTTTCCCAAATGTTACTTCCCAAGGTATCCCAAATTGGTCAACCTGAAGGTCATGGCTATGTTGCTTACCTTGAATTTTTTGGCCAGGGACCGTACCATATTCTCGTCGGTAAAAAAGGTTTCACTTTCCATCAAGAGCTCAAATTCCTTTCGGATCAAATCTTCCGGCATCAAAATGGAAGCTGCAAAGGCATTTGCTTCCCGTTCCTGTCTGTACTCTTTATCCGTGGAATTTTGGCGGCGGAACATGACCTTGACATTGTCAACAAAAAGACCATCCTTCCTTTCATCCCTATGGAGGATATAGTGACCAAGTTCATGGGCAATGGTAAAACGTTGCCTGAC
This sequence comes from Flagellimonas amoyensis, assembly GCF_003058265.1. Classification (GTDB taxonomy): domain Bacteria; phylum Bacteroidota; class Bacteroidia; order Flavobacteriales; family Flavobacteriaceae; genus Flagellimonas; species Flagellimonas amoyensis. The sequence goes on along the minus strand of NZ_QBUK01000010.1, from coordinate 5,803 downwards.
TTCAGATTCTGAAGGATTATAGCCAATCCTGGCATTCCCATTCTCTATGACCAATGCCCCGGACACATCATCGCCCAAGTCAAAGGAAAGTAAACTGATATCTAGTTCCCTAACAATCTTTTTAATAGGGATGGGGGCATACTTCAGACCAAGACTGTCAAGAAGTTTTGACCCCTTTTCTTCAATGCTTTTCATCTCGGTAATTTTTTAATTGTCAACTGGACTGACTGATAAATGAGTTCAGATTCTCCATCGAGTCTTCCTTAATATGTCCTTTGGCCTTGGACTTCTTAATGAATTTCTCAAAGATGGGATTCACCTCATTGGTGGCAGGTTGAAAATCGGGAATAAGGTTGCTCACATTCACATTCAAAATTTCGGAAAACGTCCATAAAAGATGTAATGGTGGATGTTGCCTCCCTTTTTCAATATTAACGATTGAAGCACGGCTCATATTGGCTTTCATGGCGAGGTCGGCCTGACTCAAATCGGCCTTGGACCTTGCGTGCTTAATAAATTGGCCGACTTTGGTATAAAACCGGTCCTTATCGTTATCCGTCATATTTTGATTGGGTTAATTACTGCAAAGGTACAGCGTAAAGTTGAATTATACAAACTGTTTGTAAAACTATACATAAATAAATTAGTTTTTTTTAGTTGTCTAACCAGATAAATTTTTATATTTGCCTAATCGAATTCAAATAGATATGAATCTAAATATATATAACGATAGAGGATAAAATAAAAAATCCAGTCCGTTGAGGTAACAACAGACTGGAGTACAAAAAGGGATATAAGATTGGTGTCTTCTATTTCAAGGCTCATCACCTTGAGCGATTCCCTTGTTCTGTTTACAATGTTAGCCATTTTAATGATGTGCCGCAAGTAGGGGAACTAAATTTTTTACCTGAGCAGCAATGGCCCATACCTGCTTTAAAGCCCTTGGGACTTTATAACTCATTAAAATGTTAGAAATGGCAAAATTTATTTTTAAGTTGAACAACTCCACCTTTGAAACGGAAAATTCGATCATCAAGGGAAGTGAGATTTTAAGCCTTGCAGGCCTAGGGCCTGTAGAGGATTATGAACTGCTCCAAAAGATCAACGAAAAGGGCTTTGAGCCCATTCAATTGGAAGAAGAGGTTGATTTACGTGAAGTCGGCATTGAAGGCTTCCGAGCCAAACCTTACAGGAAAATACCCATCATTGTTGATGGTGAGACCTATGAGGTTGAGGAATGCTTTATGACCCCCTTGGAAATCATGGCCCTGGTCAACAGGGATGAGCGGGAATTCTTCCTTAAGGAAATCCGGAATGGGGATGTCGAAGTTGGTTACCGGGAGGATCTGGAACATAAAGTAGGCCTGAGCCGTAAATCCGTATTCCAAACATGTCCATTGTCCATCGAATACCATCTTATTGTAAATGCAAAGGAAAAGGTATGGAACAAGCCTTTCATAAGCTATGAAGAGGTGATCAAGTTGGCCTATGGAAGCATCTCAACGGACCCCAATGTTTGCTATACCGTGATATATAAGCGGGGACCCAAAGGATTCGAAGAGGGCAGCTTGGTCAAGGGACAAAAAGTGAAAGTGAAACAAAGAATGATATTCAATGTCACTGCAACTAATAAGTCATAGTCCGGACCTGATGAAACTTCGTAACGAAGGTTACGAAGTTTCTATCCATGGGGGTTATTTGGTGATAACCAATGTTCCCTATGTGAACAGAGATAAAAGAGTGCAAAGGGGTATTTTGGTCACGGATCTCACCATTGGAGGAGGGAGGGCCGTTAAGCCCAGGAGCCATGTGGTCCATTTTGCAGGGGAACAACCTTGCCGTGCGGACGGTTCAGAAATACAGGCCATTAAACATAGCAGTGCCCGAAATACTTTGGGTGGTGTGCAGGTGGACCATTCCTTTTCGAACAAACCCCAGGGAGGGTATTCGGATTATTACCATAAGATGACCCAATATATCCGCATCATTTCCAATGAGGCAAGGGCTTTGGACCCTTCGGTCACGGCCCAAACCTTTAAGGTGATGGAAGATGTGGAAGAGAATGGGGTCTTGAAATATTGGGACACCAATGCGAGTCGGTCCCATGTCGATTCCATTTCAAAAAAACTGGCAGGCTTGAAGGTGGCGATTATCGGTTTGGGAGGCACAGGGTCTTATATTCTCGATTCAGTGGCCAAGACATTGGTCGCAGAGATTCATCTGTTCGATGGAGCGCCTTTTTTGCAGCATAATGCGTTCAGGGCGCCAGGGGCAGCATCCTTGGAAGAACTGAATGAATGCAAAAAGAAGGTCCATTACTATGCGGGGATTTATTCCAAGATGCACAAAGGGATCATTCCCCATGATTTCTATCTGGATGAAACCAATATACACCTTTTGGACAAAATGGATTTTGTGTTCATCAGCATCGATAAGAGCGAACCAAAGCGAATTATTTTTGGCCGGCTGATAGAATTGGAAACCCCATTTATTGATGTAGGTATGGGAGTGGACAGGGTTGATGGTGCCCTCACGGGAATGCTAAGGCTAACGACGTGTACCCCTAACTATCGGAAAAGTGTCCAAGAGTTGAACCGGGTTTCCTTTGTTGATCCAGAAGAGGACGGGGCGTATGACGATAACATTCAAATTGCTGAGCTGAACAACCTGAATGCCTGTTTGGCCGTCATCAAATGGAAAAAGCTTTTTGGGGTGTATCATGATCAAGAAAAGGAACATAATGCAATCTATTCGATTAATCTAAACAGTTTATTGAATGAAGACAGTGAGGCTTAAGTTTTTGGAGCAAATTCCTGAAAAGTTGGAGGATGGGGTGCTCTATATTTCGATGGAATATGGCACAGTGCTGCATAACTGTTGTTGTGGGTGTGGGAGCGAGGTTAATACCCCGCTCTCCCCTGCATCTTGGAAAATGGAATACAATGGGGAGACCGTAACTCTGGATCCTTCAATTGGTAACTGGAGTTTTCCTTGTAAATCGCACTATTGGATAAAGAATAACAAAGTGATTTGGTGTAAAAAGTGGTCTCAATCAGAAGTTAATATTCATAGAAAAGAAGAAGCTCAGGATATGCAAATCCATTATAGTGAAAAGAAGAAAAAAGGTATGTTTGCTCGACTATGGAATTGGGTTAGATAGGGAGAATGTTGGAATTATCTCATAACAAAACTTCTATCGCCTTATCAACGACAGATGTATCTAGTTCTTTCAAGTACGCTTGAGTTATAGCCATATTCTGATGCCCAATGATTCGCTGATTACATCTGTTGCAACTCCTTTTTGCTTAAGGCAATTGGCAAAACTGTGACGAGCAACATAACTGGTAACAGATTTTTGAATTTTGGCCAATTCGGCTATGGTTCTCAGGTCCGTGTTATATTTTTTAAGCACTTTGGCTTTGCGGTTCTCTATCTGGTTGGGCGTAAGAACGTCATGTAGTAAAATTGGAAAGACATATTTAGTGCCCAATGAATTTTTACTATAATAATCCAAGATTTTCTGAACCGGAGGCAGGATTTTAATGGTAAAGCTTCCCCTTGGTTTTGGAGCGGGTATAATAGTGACTTCAATTAATTCTAGACCACATTATTGGAAGCAAGCAGCAAAAGATAGGCCTCAATTCATTTATAAAATTGAAAAAAGCACAGTTCAAAACGGTATAATCAGATAATAGGTCTAGATATCCCAATCTTTACTTTAGGACAGGTTTTCTAAAGACCTAACATATTGATTTAAGTCTTCATGCCAGTTGTCTACATTGGATTATCAGGCATAAAATCCTTCATACTACATTCAAGGTATTTCGCAAGTTCGTACAACTGATCAAAAGAATACATGCTAGGTGAACTTTCCATTTCAATTTGACCAATGTAGCCACGTGTGACCCCGAATAATTCACCAATATCTGACTGGCTACGATTTAATTTGTTCCTTCTAGCCTTCACAAGCTTCACTATTTTCAATTCTATTTTTGTCTTTGGAGCAACCTTTTTTGCCATTCGTAAAAAAATATTGAAAAACATTTGCTTAGTTCCAGCTAACACTTTATGTTTGCATAGTTATCACTAAGCACTTGTCGTGCTGTTTAACTTGATTATTACATCTATCAAATAGATTGTGAGTTTAATGAGCCTCAGCGTCCGAAGCTAGCATTTCGACACAACACGAGGCGGTAGAGTTAAACCCACGTCTAAAGCTATTGTGTATCTTTGCACAATTCTTTAGGCTGGGTTCTACTGAAAACCGTGTTGTAGGCTTGCTAGCGCCTGGACAAAGGTTGGATGTGGAATACCAGCCTTTTCGCTTTTAAACTCGTTCATCATAAGCACTAGGGTATATGAAAATGAGTAAAGCAAATCCATTAAAGCACCTCCGCAGCAAATCATTTGTAGCTAGCATCGCTATTTGTGATGACAAACAGGTGCAATCCCCACCCCTTCAATCTATTCTAAAAAACATCAAATGCGCCTCGAATGAGCACCAAAAACTGCCAGTACCAAAAACAAGGACGTTGTACCATGTTGGCCAAGGAGAAAAACCCTTTGAATACTGTCCTTCAATACCAACCCCATGCCCACAGAAATTATGGGCTTGCCGGGTTAAAGACGGTTTTATTCATTCAGCATTAATTACAATGACCATAAAAGTAGCTTCTTTTCCTTTAACAGCAAATGGACATTGGGGTTTGTTATTGAAATCTGATTTTCTTTGACCTTTAACGACCAACTAAAACACTAAAATAATGCTTTACTATTTAAGGAATGTTCCAATAACTACATTTCATCTATTATTTAGGAAGAAGCCTAGAAACCCAATCTAACCCTAGGACTATAGCTTTAGGACATACGCTCCATTTTTCCGGTTTACGATATCCATTGTCCCTTAGCTCACACATACACTTTTGGGGAATCCGGCCCTAGTACATTTTCATAGTCATTATTCATTAAGGAACCCAATTTCCAACTGCATTTGGTACTTGGACGGGATGGCCTATGTCCGAACCTTGATGTCCTTCTTGGAGTTTTGGCTTTATGCTGACTTTTTGGACAGTGGAATATAAACTAACGCTTTACTCAAACGAACTCAACATAATGAAGAAATCACCAAAATGCTTTTGCAGGACGTCATGGTTCCTGCTACTATATATCCTTTTAGTACCCTTTTTTACACACAAAATGCAGGCGGGCCATAGCTTGGAACCACCACAGTCCACCATTTCCGGCACCGTGACCGATACTTCGGGGAACCCCCTTGCCGGGGTGAACATTGTGGTGGAGTCCAAGCATATCGGGACCATATCCGAATTGGACGGTTCATTTACCATTCAAGCATCACCCGGCGATGTGCTTATCTTTTCCATGGTCGGCTTCAAGACCCTCTCCGTGCCCATTTCGGGTAGGGACGAAATTGTAGTATCTTTGGAAGAGGACGTGACCCAATTGGGGGAAGTGGTGCTCAATGCGGGCTACTATACCGTTACCGAAAGGGAGCGCACCGGGAACATCAGTAAGGTGGTAGCTTCTGAAATCGAAAAACAGCCCGTTTCCAATCCGTTGGCTGCCCTTCAGGGACGGATGTCCGGGGTGAACATCACCCAGACCTCGGGTCTTCCAGGGGCAGGGTTCAACATCCAGATCAGGGGACGGAACAGTATCGGTGCAGGCAACGACCCTTTGTATATTGTGAATGGAGTGCCCTTTGCCTCTGGATAGGGCGGTCAATGTATACCACCTGCGGCGGATGAAAGTGAGCAGTGCAAATCAAGTGCACGAGATCGACTCA
>NZ_QBUK01000001.1 GCF_003058265.1 Flagellimonas amoyensis | reverse complement strand
CAATTCCCAGTCCTTGACATCAAAATGGTTCTATTCTTTTCTTACGCTGTCTATTGCAATATGTATATGAACTTCTTCTCTTTTCCCCCGGTCCAAACCTTTCGGCCCCTCCCGGAGCGCCCTGCCTTATCAGCTAAGCGGGTGCAAATATAAGAACGTTATTTCGACTCCGCAAAATGTTTTACCGTATTTTTTTGAAATAAAATTTCATAAAAATGTAAGTGCTTGTTTTTCAACATTGACATTTTCAAACTCACTAAAATTTTTATGAAAAGAAATTCCAGACCAACCCAAATCGTATGACAAAATCACGATAGGGATAGTTGGGTGCAGAATAATAATTGGGCTCGGAAAAGATGGAATTCAAATGTTCCGCCTTCAAATAAATCCTTGTTTGCCTCACTTTGGCATTTATAAAAACATCCAATAACGGATATCCTCCAAATTCTTCATTATTCTGTATGTAAAATTCACCCAACAATGGATTGTAGGCATCCATAGTATAGGTGGTAAAATATTTGAAGGTGACACCTGTCTGTAAGAACATCGCCTTTTTGAACACGTCACTGGAAAAATATAGTGTGTTCCTTGTCACCAATTCGGGCAGGTTCAACACTTGGTTGTCCTGAGCAACATTCTGGTACATGACCGTGTTCATGAGTGCCCACTTACGCCATTTGAGCTCCTTGGTGTATTTCAATTTAAGGTGGTTCACCGTTCCTGATTCTTGAAACGGTCGCACGAATGCTGTTTCCTGGGCATTGTCTATTTGCTCCTGCGTAGCCGTTGAAGCGAAATAGGTGTAATTGTCCAAGGTACTGTACTGCCCTTCCAAAAGTCCGTAGTTCTTTGTTTCAAAACTGAATTTGATGGTCTTGGCCTGGATGTTTTCAAAAGTGTCATTGTTTTGCCAATTGAAGTTCCTATAATCACTTTGGTACAGCAGGTAGTTGAAATTGGGCATGCGCGAGGATACATTTATAGCACCTGTAATGACATAATCATCATTTATCCTGTAACGGGCCACACCATCAAAGTTATTGCCCGTGAGCTCTCCTGAAACTGTGTAATTGATATTTCCTTTCAAAAACAAAGGCCCTATCCTATTGGAGTAGGCCCCACCGACCGATATTTCCTGCCCATCCAATTTGTTCTGGATGGTTTCCTCTTCGGTGATCAGCAAGCTATTGAAGTAATAATTATAATTGTAGAGGGCAATGTTCCCTGACAATTTTCCCAAGGTCTTGTTCGAAAACTCCACACTCCCCTTATTGTACATGGTCTTTAACCTTGCCCTATCCTCAATGGGCACTTGGAAGGGATCTTCCCCAAGGGAAATATGCGCGGTCGTTTGGACAAAATCGTATAGTTTGGTCTCATAAGCAAATTCGTGACCCAGGGCCAACGTTGTGGGGTCTGTATCCGTAGAATCCTTTTTATGGTTGACCAGTTTAAGCCTATGATCAAAAAAGTAGCGCTTGCCCAGTATACGGTTTTCTGCATTGGTATAACGCAGATCAACTTTTGCCCTATCCTGAAAATCATCCTCACCATCTTCAAACTGGCTTCTATCCAATAGACCCCCACTCTCTTCATCTTCGAGCTCCTGCGCCGCAATATGCCCCCTAAGACCATATCTTCCATTTTGGGTCTCGTAATTGAATGTCATCCTAAATTTTCCATCCTGGGCCTGCTCATACCTATACTTTCCCAGGGAACGGAATCCCGTATACGCTACGGACGCATTGAACTTTCTAGATAGATTGAATGTGAGCAATGCATCCAAAAACTGTCCCTGTTCCATTGTGGTCTTGAACATGAGTTCTGTCATTGGGGTGGGAACATTATAATAGGTAACATCTTCCTTTTCAAAATATCCTGTGTTCTTTGCCTCGGCCCCGATCCTCGGATAATAGGAAGCGGTAGAGAAATCCTTGCCCAGCTCATTGTACTGTTGCCCCATATTGGCAAAGGGCATGAGTTCAAAATCGTCTTTCCGGAGGTAATTGTACTTGTATTCCTTGCGAATGGTCAGTGTGGTATCCAAAGACGTGGTATCCCGCTGGTATGAAATGAGCCTATAATCCTTTATGGAAACAGAGTCTTTTTGCAAAGTCTGCGACGGAACACTTTTCATCTTGGGCTTTGTCGTTTTTACAGAATCAATCCCTACAGATTCCTTTGGTTTCAACCCCAATGTATCAGCAGGAGCCATTTTAAGGGAATCCACCTCTTTTTGGGGAGGGAGGGAGTCTTGTTGTGCGGATATAATATGGCCCGAGAAAAAAAGTAGGGCAAAAATCAGAAATCTCATTCCATGATATTGGTCCAACAAAGGTAAAAGTTTTGTTTTTAAAGAAATGTGAAAAAAATTTACTACCCAAATTCATTGTGGGCCAATCACTTTTCAGCCAGCCTTTATTCGTAATTTGTTTGACCTCATTCAAATAATGATTAATATAAATTTCTACCTTCTAATGATTTTATAATAAAAAAACCATCCCGAAATCGGGATGGCCTTTCTTAAGTTTATTAAGGATACTACTTAAGGTTTATTGCTTTTCAAAAACAGTTCTAAACTGTCCAAAAGTACCAGCAGCTACAAAATAACCATTGGTCATATCCAAAACCCCAACACAATATCCAGGACCAGGGGCACTTGTTCCAGACCCTTCCCAGCTAAGTTCCCCATAAGGCGTTGCTCCAAAATTAGTATAGTTCAGAGCTGGCTGTCTAGCTATAGTTAAATCTCCTGTACTCGGATCTACATCAACAACAACGTCATACTCTTCAGGGTGAGCGGCAACGTTCACCAATGTGATTTGATTTTCACCAGGGCCGGCAACAACTTCAAAAGGAAGTGTCTGTCCTATATATATCCCAAATTCATCAGTTGTGGCAATGTAGGTTCCTTCATAATCCGCAATACTGAATGGACAGGTATATGCTATGGACGCTGAAACATTTTCAGTTTTGTCGTTAATGACAATATATCCCTCCGAGGACACCTGAGTAATGGAAAGATTTAGGATAGGCGCAACATCGACAGGTGTCATTATTCCATCTGTAAGAATAGTTATAGGAAGATTTCCCTCATACATATCACTACCATCAGGGCTCAATGTTATTGTATTGGCATCAAGACGGAAATTTACCCCTTCCACTGCTGTCGAGCTAGGATCAACCTCCACGGTTACAGTGATATCGTCCCTGAAATCCTTCACCGTTGGCCCAATAACCCTAATAGGAATTTGGGAGCTGACTTCCTCTCCATTTGCTTCGGCCCTTACTGTAAGGGAGCCACTGGCAAATCCAACTAAATTGGCTCCTTTGCCAAAATCTGTTTTCTCATCATCCAACAAACATGAACTCATGGTAAGGGCGCAAAAGCTCATTACCAATCCATTTTTTATATACTTTATATATTGATTCTTCATCGTTCTTTTTTTTAGCTTTTATTTCCAAAAAGGAGCACTGTTGAATGCATCACTAGCCGATTGTGATGGAACATTATTAGCATTCCTACTTAATTCAGATTGAGGATAAAGTAGTCTTACTGGTCTAGTACGGCCTAAATTTTGGGCATCAACTGGAATTGGCAACCCTTCTGGGAAACCTGTACGTGTCAAATCAATCCATGATTCAATTGAAGCTATACCATTCAATGCAATCCATTTTTGTGTTATGATTGCCTCAATCTTATCTGACGACGCTACCCAACCTACATTTTCTATATTCTGGCCATAGTATGTTGCAGCTTCTGTAGAAGCATCTTCCACACCGAGATACTCAAAATGGGCCACGATAGCTTCTTCATATAATGCCTGGGCATTTCCAGCTAGATTAATATCCGGATTTGCAACCGCTTCGGCCTGAATCAACAGTGCCTCAGAAAGACTCATAATTATCTGGTCTTGCTCAGCCTCTTTGAGCAACCCCGTTCCCACTTTGGATAGGTCATTACTAGTGAATCCAGTACCAGGTAAATCTACAGCTTGAACAGATCCCTTAAATTCATCATTATTGGCAGATGGGTTATACAAATATCCCAACCTTGGATCGTTCGTATCTGTCAAATAAGCTATAGTGTAATCAGATGCGACGGTAAAATCATTTCTGTCTTCTTGACTTCCGTTGATTCTGAAAAAGTATCCATAGAAGGGACTCTGTCTTGCCTCCAAATCATTACTATAACCAGGATTCGATGACACATCTTCAGTAATAAAACCATGCCCGTTTGCATTAATTTTTGCAATTTCCTCATTAATATATGAAGATTGACCGGTATTGCTCAAGCGGACAAGCATTCTTAATTTAACTGTATTTGCAAATTGAGCCCATTTATCCATATCACCACCAAAAATGATATCGTTATCACCAGGATTTTCAGCATTTTCGGGTAAATTTCCAGCCAAAATAGCAGCTGCAGTCAATTTATCAATCACATCCTTATATATAGTCTCTGCATCATCATAGGCCGGAGTAGGATTGTCCCCTCTCAGATTTGCTTCTGAGTAAGGGATATCACCATAAATATCTACCAACAACTGATATTGAAATCCTTTTAAAACAGCGGAGATTGCTTTATATGCAGAATAATCTACAGCACCCGTTGGATCCTCATAAGTTTCGACATAGGTAAGGTTCTTAAGAATGTCTACATATGAAGTTTCAAATATTGTAGCATTAAAAGATGTAGTTATATTATACCTCATATAATCTTGGTTTGCAGACCAGTTGGATGGCTTGGACCAGTTATAAACAAACATATTACCCATATAGGCCATAGTTGTTGCGTTAAGTGAAGCAAAATATTCCTGAGCAGCAGGCAATGTAAGGCCTGGAGTAGAAATTGACGGGTCATTGGGGTTGTCGTTCACGTCATAAAAATTATCACTACAACCCACTAATAAAATTCCAAAAACCAATATCAAAAATGATATCGCATGTATTTTCTTAGTTTTCATAAGTTTTTTTTTAGAAATTAACAGATAGCGTTATACCGTATTGCCTTGTAGGTGCGGTTTGCGCTTGGGTACCAACACCAACCGCATTACCTGTTGTAAAGTTGAATTCAGGATCCGTATAAACATTGTCCTTGGGTCTGAATGTGAAAAGATTTCTACCAAATACACCCAAACTGAGTCCATCCATTCCAATTCTATCCAATATTTCTTTACCAAAATTATAAGATAAAGAAACCTCTCTTATTTTCAGGGTGGTAGCATCGGTCACATAATTTTCTTTGACATCATTATATGCATCCCAGAATGCATTCCCTCCTCCAGAAGTAGGACGATCATCGTTGGCAACATAGCCTCCATTCCCATCAGAATATGATGAATTTGGGAAAATGAAAGGTTGACGATTCGACGAAGCACTATGTTGAGTCAAACCTGTAAACTCCATAGCATCAACAATACTGTTGTAGAAATAATGTCCTGTCCTATAATCAAGCACTGCATAGAAGTTAAAGTTCTTAAACCTGACATTAGTGTTAAGACCAACAATATAATCAGGTGTGGTTTTTCCAACTGTTCTCATGTCTGCGCTTCTAATAGGGTCTCCGTTACCATCAACAATTATCCTTCCCAAATCATCGCGCTCATAAGCTGTGGTCCTAATCATCGGGTAAGGTTGTCCTACTTCAGCTACAATTTGTGCAGCAGCAAATCCACCAATGTCCACACGATCCACACCCTCTGTCAACGAAAGCACCTCTGATTTCATCGCAGTATAATTTATACCAACATCCCATGAAAAGTCTTGGGTTGAGAATATTTTACCTGACAAATCAACCTCAATACCTTGGTTCTGCACCTCACCAATATTGGTCCACATACTTTGAGCTCCAGATGAAGAAGCAATGTTTATAGGCACAATTTGATCTGTAGAATTTGTTTGGTATGCTGTGATGCTACTTGTCAATCGTGACCGAAAGAACTGCATTTCCAAGCCAACTTCCATCGCCGTGGTAAACTCAGGCTTTAAGTTAGAGGCCGAAACCCTGTCATCTGCATCTTGTGCCAGTCCTGCCGTACCGCCAAATGGAAATCCATCTGGAGTATAAAAAGAAGGGTTTGTCACATATGCACCAGGGTCATTACCCGTCTTGGTTATGTTAAAATTCGCTTTCAAATATCCCAGACCCCTATCGCTCTTCAAACCAGGAAAAGCATCGGAAGCTACAAACGAAAGACCTGCTCCAGGGTAGAAAAAAGAACGATTGTTTTTGGGCAATGTCGAAGACCAGTCATTTCTTGCAGTAAAGTTCAAAAAGAGATAATCATTGAAACCTAAAGTAAGATCGCCGTAAACCGCTACTTTTCGGAATTCTTCCGATTCTTCTCCCCCATCCAAAGCTCCGGTCAAAGTGGAAACGTTCCAAAAATCAGGAATAATCAAATTCTCACCAGAAACCTCAACTCTTTTACGATCATAAATACGAACGTTCTGACCAAGGTTCATGTTCAAATTAAAATGACTGTTTAAATCCTTGTCAATATTCAAAATGAAATCATTATTGAACCTTGTCGTATTTTCTATTCGATCAACAACACTAGACCCATATTCATCCATTCTTGAGTAAGGGTGTTGAAGTTCAAAAGCATAAGACAATCCACCCAATTGACGTTTGTAACGCTCAGTAGTATTAGTGTAACCACCTCTCCACAACAAACTTGCCCAATCGGTGATGTTATATTTGAGATGACCTATATAGTTAAACTCATTTACATCGGTTTTCTCTCTCTGGGTATCAACTATAAAATATGGGTTCTCATAGAAAGCATAATAAGAAACTTCATTTCTAGTATATTCTCCATCTCTCCAATTCTTCATTTCTGTAATAGGAATATGCAATGGCGTATTTATAATATTCCAATACAATGGTCGACCTTGTCTTCCTGCCTCTTCAGACACAACATTAGCATGGGAACGAAAGAAAGAAAAATTGCCCCCAACCTCAAGCTTTTCAAACTTTCTATTAGCCGACAAACGCACATTGGTTCTATTATACTGGTCTTTTGGAACAATACCTTCAACGTTAGTTTGATCTAAGGAAAACAAGAAGTCCCCTTCATCTCCACCACCACTCAAAGTGACACCATGACGAATGGTCGAGCCTGTATTGAAGAAACTTTTATGATTGTTTTTTATTGGGCTGAATGGCACCATCCAAACTCTTCCAGGAATGTAATCCCCATTTTCATCTTCGTAATACTCACTGGCCTCCACCATTCTACCGTCATACGCTGGCCCCCAGTTTACATTCTCCAAAGGATAGAGCGTACCATCAGGAAACCCGCCAACACCAAACTTATCTTGGAATTCAGGCATATACGACACTGTTTCGGCTTGATAAGAAGTATTATACGTGACAGAAAGTTTTCCTTTACCTCTCTTTGTGGTAATCATGATAACACCATTCGATGCATCCGACCCATACAAAGCTGCGGCATTTGCCCCTTTCAGAACACTGATATCTGCAATGTCATTAGGATTGATTCGATCTAGTGCATTCCTAGAAGAAGGATAACCATCCACAACTATTAACGCCTGGTTGTTACCCAATAAAGAACGATTACCCCTTAAAACAACCCGTGTATTAGGATTAACCCCGTTGTTGGTTGTATTAATCTGCAAACCAGAAACTTTACCCACAATAGCGGTAGCTGCATTAACAGCCCTAGTTTTTGTTAGATTATCCCCTTGAACAGAAGCTACTGAGTAAGAAAGTTCCCTAGGCTTCCTTTCAATATTCAATGCCGCTGTTACGACAACCTCTTCCAGTGCCTGGGCATCTTCCTCCATCTGCACATTAATTGATGATGACGCACCTACAGTTCTCTCAACTGTTTTTTGGCCAACATAACTGAATCGCAGTACTTGACCCGTACCAGCCGAAATAACGTAGTTGCCATCAAAATCCGTCTGTGTCCCATTTGCGGTCCCAACAACCACAATGGAGACACCAGGAAGTGGCAAACCACTTTGGTCAGTCACGTTACCTGAAATTGTTTTCTCTTGTCCATAAGAGAAAGACATGCAGAACACCAGAAACGGTGCCAGCATCCATGCTAACTTAGTTCTCATTTATTTCATTTTTTGAATTAGTCCGGCCAAAAATCTATATAATAAGTTAATATTCAAAAAAATTAACAAGTCCAAACACCTTCAATCAACAAAACTCTGTTTATATTTTTATTAATTTTAACATGAACCTTTCATATATATCGCTACATATCAATAATGTAAGAATTTTATTAACATTTTTTTTGTGAAATTGTCGATTTTAGGCATGTATATGTTAATTTTTCAAGACCTATGTTAAAACCTTGTTATAAAAACTTTTTTGAAGCCGGAACGGACGAAGCCGGGAGGGGTTGTTTGGCCGGCCCAGTGACCGCCGCGTCCATTATTCTCCCCGAAGGATTTTCGAACAGTATCCTCAACGATTCCAAGCAGTTATCCCATTACAAGCGTGACATATTAAGGGAAATTCTGGAGCACGAAGCAGTATCTTTTTCCGTATGTCATGTGTTTCAGGAAGAAATCGATGAGATCAACATTTTGAACGCCTCCTTTTTGGCCATGCATCGGGCACTGGATTCCATGACCCAAGTCCCTTCCTTTATCTTGGTGGACGGGAACCGTTTCAAACCCTACCCGAACATAGACCATGAATGTATTGTGAAGGGTGACGGAAAATACATGAGCATTGCAGCGGCATCCATACTTGCCAAGACCCATAGGGACGAATACATGGCCAAGATCCATGAGGAATACCCCATGTACAACTGGAAAAAGAACAAAGGCTACCCCACGAAAGAGCATCGGGAAGCCATAAAACAATACGGAATCAGCCCTTATCATCGAAAAAGCTTCAGACTACTCCCCGAACAATTGACACTGGATATTTAAAAATCCTAACTTTGTTTGAAACTTCGGCAATGAGATTTAAGATTTGGTTCTGCTTGCTCAGCGTTTTGGCCCTTTCCTGCACAAAGGAGGTCAAGACCAAAGATTCACTTTTGGAACACCTCCCCCCAGACCCCACATTGGTCATCAAGATCCAAAACCTCCCCAATTTCAAAAGCGAGTTGAAAAACAACTCCTTTTTGGCAAACATCAAGGGGCTTTCCACTTATGACGGGCTTTGGGGCAAACTGGACAATCTTGGATATGTATCCACCAAGGCGACCTGTCTTTTGGCATTGTACGAGGTGGGCAAGGACAATTATGACTTTGTCTTGGTCGCCCCCAACCATCCTGAGATCTTTGACCTGGAAAAGGTGACGGACAAGACCGTTGAGACCTTGACCTACCAGAACACCTCCATTACCAAATATACCCTCGGCGCCAATGAAATCTATAGCCTGTCCGAAGGCAAAGAGATTGTGATGGCCTCCTCCCTCCTGCTCATGGAAAACATGATCCGTGCGAAGGATGCCAATCCCATCAACCCTACACTGAAAAAACTTTACGGGACCACATCGCCCAACAAGTCGGCCACATTTTTCCTGAACTTGAACGAAAACCCTTCCCTGCTTCCATTCAAGGAAGACAAAACCAAAAAACCACTGTCCGAGTGGGTTTCCTTGGATTTCAGCGCGAATTCCGACAGGGTGAGCCTCAATGGGATCGCCATGGCACCGGATTCCACCAAAAATTTCATCAACCTGTTCAAAGGGACATCACCATTGGCCAACAAAACACCCCAGTATGCCCCAATGAACACCCAAGCGTTGATCTCCTATACTTTTGACGATTATCAGGTCTTCGCCAAAAACCAGAACACCTATTTGGACAGGACCAAAGCGGTGGACTCCCTTTTCAATACCATTGAAGAAGTGGGCATCGTTTACCTGAACAACCAAAAAGTGGTGATGCTGAATTCCTTTGGTACCGAAAGCCTCTATGATTTTCTAGACAGCGGCAAGACATCCTCTGACTCTTATCAGGGCAGCGAGATCTTGGGGGTACAGGATAAAAATTTTCTGACCGGAGCATTTGCGCCATTGGTCAAGGACTTTGAATCCAACTTCTGCACCATCTTGGAAAACAGTTTCATCTTTGCGCAGGACATAGAACCTTTGCAGACGGTCATCAGCAATTACAAAAGTGGAGCCTCCTTTACCAATTCCACCCTCTACAAAACAGCGAAGGCCCCGCTGGCCAATGAGTCCAGCATCCTATTTATATCGGATGGTTCCGGAGTCGATTTTTTTGCCGAACGGGACTTGGCTCCTGAAATGACCGAATCCATTAAAAAAGTGGACTTGGACGAATATGCCATTGCTTCGCAACTTGTGTCGGATACGGATTTTGCCCATTTCAACATATTGGCCTCAAAAATAGGTGCGGTACAGGAAAGCAATACGGTCTCCCCGCTGTTCACCTTGGAGCTGGACACCGACTTGGCCCTGGACCCCCAGTTCGTGAAGAACCACAGGACCAACAAACAGGAAATTGTGGTGCAGGACCAGAACAATGTCCTTTACCTGATCTCCACCGAAGGGAAGGTGCTTTGGACCAAAGCACTGGATAGTCGTATCCAGGGGCCCATTCAGCAGGTGGACATTTACAAGAACGGAAGATTGCAATTGGCCTTCTGTACCAATGACGAATTTATGATCGTGGACCGCAATGGGGAGGATGTACCTCCTTTCAAGATCCATTTCGAAGGTGGCAACCTCAATCCGTTGGCCATTTTTGATTATGATGGTCGAAAGGACTACCGCTTTGTCATTACCCAAGGCAAGAAGGTGTTCATGTACAACAACCAAGCGAAGATTGTCAGTGGTTTCACCTTTACTGAAGCACCGAGTACCATTTTGGGGGCACCGAAGCATTTCCGGATGGCCAACAAGGATTATCTGGTCTTCAAACTCGAGGACAATACCTTAAAGGTATTGCACCGCACCGGCAGCGAACGGATCAAGATTGCCGAGAAAATCAATTTTTCCACCAACGAGGTATTCCTATATAAGAACAAGTTCTCGGTGACCAATACAGAGGGTGTGCTTCACCAGATAGACACCAAGGGGCAACTCACCGCGACCAATTTCAACATGAACAAGGACCACGGCATGTTCGCCACCAGCAATACGCTCGTGTTCATGGATGACAATGTCCTTAGCATCAGGGGCAAGAAAGTGGAGCTGGACCTAGGTGTTTATTCCAAACCCAAGATTTTCTACATCTACGACAAGATCTATGTGAGCGTGACCGATATCCAAAACCAAAAAATATACCTCTACGACAGTCAGGCAGAACCTATTGCCGGTTTTCCCGTATATGGTAGCTCGGCCATGGACCTCACGGATATGGACAATGACAAAAAACTGGAATTGGTGGCCAAGGACCAAGGCAATTCATTGATTGTCTATAAATTGAACTAAGCCGAAACAACCCATACAGTTCTACATACAACCCATACATTTTTGAGGGAGCAAAGACTGTTTTTTAGTACTTTTCAAGGGATTATTTTTTAAACCGAACTAAAAAACACTATTGAATGAAAACCTCCAACAAGCCCCTCTACTGCTTGATCATAGCACTGATGGCAGGGGCAAGTATGAATGCCCAATTTCTTAAAAAACTGGCCAAAAAGGCCGAAAATGCCGCGGAACGCACCATAGAGCGCCGCGTGGAAAATGAAACCTCCAAAAAAACAGATCAGGCACTGGATAGCATCTTGGAACCGGGATCCGGCGGCAAGCAGGCACCGGACACCAACCCACAGGACAACGATACCCCTTCCAATACCAGTTCAGGCAACGCGGGCAGCCCCGTCACAGGAAAATCTGGACAGCCAGCTACCAAATCCATTACCGTTTACAGCAAATTTGATTATGTGCCCGGGGACAAACTTTTGTTCTTCGATGATTTTGCCAATGACTTTATCGGAGACTTTCCTTCCAAATGGAACACCAACGGCAGTGGCGAAGTGGTCACCATCAACCAATCGCCCCAAAGGTGGATGGAACTCGTTCCCGGATATGGTATTTACTACCTTCCCAACATGGTCGATCTGCCCGAAGAGTATACCATTGAGTTCGACCTACTGACCAACGGTATTGATGACCAAACCTCCTCAACGGCAGGCATTGAAATCTACCTGAGCGACGACAAGAACTTCGAAAAAGGGGACCATCATGTAGAGGTCTTCACTCCTGTTGGCCAATATGCCCTGTTCAGCATCGGTTTAAGAAACTACATCCGTGGAGAGGGTTCTTTGATCAACAGCGATGTAAAGGCAGATATCCGAAAAGCGGTGCTCAACCAACCCCATATCTCCATTGCGGTGAACAAGTCCAGGTTCAGGATGTGGGTGAACGAGGAAAAATATGTGGACATCCCCAAAATGGTCCCAGAGCACAAAATCACCACCCTAAAGTTCAATGTGAACGGACTGAAAGATGGCAAAGAACAGATCTTTATCAGCAACCTAAAAGTAGCCGAAGGCGGTGTGGACCTTCGCAGAAAACTCATTTCCGAAGGAAAGGTCTCCACCAACGGCATCCTTTTTGACGTAGGCTCGGCCAACATCCAACCCCAGTCCATGGGTATCATCCTCCAAATATCCCAAGTATTGAAACAAGAGACCGCCATGAAACTCAATATTGTGGGGCACACGGATTCCGATGGTTCCGATGAGAGCAACCTCAAACTTTCCAAAGAGCGGGCCGAAGCCGTTAAAAATGCCTTGGTGTCCGTGTACGGTATTTCTTCCGACCGCCTGAGCTCCGAAGGAAAAGGGGAAAGCACCCCGGTCGGGGACAACAGCACCCCAGCAGGAAAGGCCCAGAACCGAAGGGTCGAATTCATTAAAATCTAAATAAAAAACCAACACATGAAACAGTATTTTCTCTTGCTTGCCGCCCTATGTGTAACGGCGGGAACAGCCGTGGCCCAATCAAGTTGCAGTCAATATTACCCATTGGTGGAAGGGACCTCCCTCCAGTACACCAACTACGATAAAAAAGGAAAGGAAGAAGGCCAGATGGATTACAAGATCACCGATGTGAGTGGCTCTGGCGATACCGTCTCCGCAACCATGGTTTTGGAGTTTTCGGACGATAAGGGGAACACCTACACTTCCGACTACGGCATTACCTGTGATGGCAATGTGGTGCGCATCGACTTTAAATCGTTGATGAACGAACAGATGATGAGCCAGTTCGAGGATGTGGAAATGGACATTACGGGCACCGATGTGGAGCTACCCAATAATCTTTCCGTGGGCCAAGCGCTACCCGACAGCAATGTGAACCTCAAAATGAAAATGGCCGGCGCCGTGAACATGAACATGAACGTGGAGACCATCAACCGAAAGGTGGAGAAAAAGGAGAGTCTCACCACTCCTGCGGGCACTTTTGATTGCTACGTGATCTATAGCGAGACCCGAACCAAAATGATGATGGGAAACCAGACCGTGCCGTCGCGCATTTGGCTGGCCGAGGGTGTGGGCATGGTAAAACAGGAATCCTACAACAAAAGCGGCAAACTGATGGGCAGTACCCTACTGACCCAACTCAGCAGGTAACATCCGATAGTATTGAAACAAAAAACCGGGGTGTGAGCCTCGGTTTTTGTTTTATGATGTTGTGGTTACTGTTCTAAGGATATGATTTCGCTTTTATGTTTCTCACAAGGAACATTTCACCCGAAATTCAGTCTTAGGTAAATTACTTATTTTTCGGAGGCAAAGTCCTTTTGAACTTCAAAATAACGTCCTGCCTTGAAGTCCAATTATTGAGCTCCAATTTCTGCTCGGAAATTTTATTCTCAAGCCCTTTTTCTAAATCCTGAACCACTCTCTTGAAATCTAAGTATAGTTGAGATATGTTTATTTCCGTCTTTTGTTTTCTGTCTACTGTTTCCAAAAATATGTTTTCAATAACACAAGAATCATTAAATTCAGTAAAATCCACTTTTCCAGGATGCCCGTAAAGTATGCCACTAATTGCAACAATCCTGTATGCCTCTTTGGATATTTTGTCATGAAAAGTCCATTTTAAGCTCCCATAAAAAGGCTGTCTAGAATCAATCAAAGATTCGTCAATTCTTTCATCTAAATGTTGATAGGTGTTTCTTGGAGAATTTACATATTCAATTAGTCCAATCAGAGCATAGTTTTTATCCGTCGCTAAAACTTTGTATAATCTTATAAATCTGCGAATATTGTCCATAATACTCCATGTATAATGGAAAATTTGATGATGAATTTTGTGTTTCTTATTTTCGGAAATTCCTAAAATGTTGTTTTCTAATTGTTTGTAATTATAATCAATGATGTCAATTGTAAATCTTAGAGAATCCAGTATTAACAACTGTTTTTCCTGTAATAAAGGTAATCGGCGAAGTACAGATGATTCTTTAAGTAGCATTCTTATAATTAAGCACGACTATTGAGCTAAACACCATTTTAATGACGCTTAGGTGACATATAAGTGAAGTTAGTAAGAAAAAAGATAAAAAACTAAACCCCAGCCGTTTCCCTCACCAGCTCCGCTTCAAAAAGAGTGGCAAAGTGCTTTAGCAGCTTGGCTTTCACTTCTTCCACATCCACTTCTTTTTGGCCCAGTTCCACATTCAGGGAGGTCACGGCCTTGTCCTTGATACCACAGGGAATCATCAAGTCAAAATAGCCCAGGTCGGCGTTCACGTTGAGGGCAAAACCGTGCATGGTCACCCAGCGGCTCGCGCGCACGCCCATGGCGCAGATCTTTCGGGCAAAGGGAGTGCCCACATCCAGCCATACCCCGGTCTCCCCTTCTGAGCGTTCGGCCTTCAGGCCATATTCCGCAAGGGTCAGGATCACCATTTCCTCCAAAAACCGTAAATATTTATGGATATCCGTAAAAAAGTTGTCAAGGTCCAGAATGGGGTAGCCCACAATCTGCCCGGGGCCGTGGTAGGTAATGTCCCCTCCCCTATTGATTTTATAAAACGTGGCTCCCTTGGCCTCCAGGGCTTTTTCGTCCACCAGCAAATTGCCCATGTCCCCGCTCTTGCCCAAGGTATAGACATGCGGATGCTCCACGAAAAGAAAATGGTTCGGGGTCTCCAGTCCGGCAGCCTCCCGCCGGTTTCGGATCTTGGTGTCCACAATGGCCTTGAAGAGGGCCTCTTGGTAGTCCCAAGTTTCTTTATACTCCTTATGGCCGAGGTCCTGTAGGGCAACTTTCTTGTTCATCCCACAAAGATACGAAGCCCTGCGGAGGAAAACTAGTCCTCCAACTCCACCTCAAGATCCAGCAAGGAAGGGTTCTTCATCAGCTCCAGGAAACTGATCTCATAGATCAAGGTCTTCCCATCGGCACTGAAGGTAGCCTCCTCCAAAGTGGTGGATTTCACCCTTTTTGGGAAATGGTATTTGAGCGTATAGGTAGATCCCGAAAGGAACATTTCCGCGCCCTGCAAGCTGTCCATACTCTTTTGGAAAAGCTCTTGGTCCACAATCTTGGCGGTGCGGGTAAACTTGTTCTTGGCAAACGTGTAGTTCACTTCGGTGGATTGTTCCGATGCAGGGACAGGCGTTGGCTGTTGGGTCTTGCTGGAACCCATCAGGCTGGCCTCTTGAAAGGTGTTGAAGGCATCGTTCATCTCACTGATGTTGGTAAAGTCGCTGAACAGGTCAAAGGTCATTACTTTTTCCTCCGGGTTCATCACCATTCGAAGGTCGAAAGGCTCCAAACGCTTCAACTTGGCCTGCTCTTCCGGCGACAATTGGGCAATACTGTCCTTGCGCTCTTCCAACAATTCCTTGAAGGAGATGATGGAATCCACGGCCTTTTCGTTGGTCTTTGCCATTTCTTCCCCTGCCATTTGCATCAGTTCCGACCCATCAAAATTGATGGACAGTTTGCCCGAGCCATCTTCTTTCAAATGGATTTCTTCAGTGAAATTACAGGAAATGGCCAGGCCAAGGATGATGGCCCCTATCAAGATTTGGATTTTTTTCATGGTGGTTTCTTTAGTTCGCTTTGTTGAGGATGACCAATGCCCCGATCACACCGGGAACCCATCCGCACAGCGTCAAAAGTAATACAATAAGAAAAGACCCACAACCTTTCCCGATCACCGAAAGGGGAGGAAAAAGTATGGCCAGCAAAACACGCCAGAAGCTCATGATTTTTTGATTTTGATTGATGATACCTATAAGTAGCCGTTTTGGGTCTTTTGTTACATAAAACCATTACTTTTAGGAACACTTTTGAACGAAACATGCGTTTTTTTGTCCTAGTCCTGCTTTTTCTGAACACTACTGTCCTAATGGCCCAATACCATTTTTCCGGGGAGGTTTCCAAGGAAAATGCAGGCAGTCCCATCTACTTGTCCGTGGTGGAGGATTACCGCAAATCGTCCCGCGTGTATCTGGACCAGATAGTGAAGAAGAGCATTGTGGATTCCCTGGGCCATTTCCAGTTTGAAGGGAACAATTTAAAAACGGACAACCGTATCTATCGCATCCATGTGGATGGCTGCTCCGAAGAAGGCGCCCAGCATTTTTTGGGACAGTGCAACAACAGCAAGAGTGTTCTTTTCATTGCCAATAACAAGGATACGGTACAATTTCCCACTTCCTTTGAGAACCAGGCCCTCTGCACCATTGCATCCACCAACCCGAACTCTTCCCTGCTGTTGGAAGTGCAACTGTTGAAGGAACAAATGGCCTATGATTTTATGGAGTATCACAGCGAGGCGAACAAAAAACTGAACCTCGAAAAATGGTTCGATGTTCTCCAGAACTTTGGGAAAACGTCCCAAGAACCGCTGGCAGAGCTCTTCATCTATGATTTTTTATCGGACAAAAGGAACGAAACCTATGGTTTCTATCTTCAAAACTTGGGCAGGACAGATTATTACGACCGCCTTTCCGAAAGATTGCAATCCGTCTACCCCAATTCCAGTTTCACCCAGGAATATCTTGCGGAAATCAGTACGGACCAAGAACTGGCGAACTTCAACAAACCCAAATCCCTGCAATGGAAATGGCCCGTTCTCATCCTTCTTTTGCTCTCCCTTCTGGGTAATGTCTATTTTCTCCTGAACCGAAAAAAAACGGCCAAAACCAAGGGCAATTCCCTTTTCCAAAGACTCACCCCGCAGGAACAAAAAATTGTGCAGCTCATCCTAATGGACAAGAGCAACAAGGAGATCGCCACCGAACTTTTCGTGAGCCTGAGCACGGTGAAGACACACATCAACAACCTCTACAAAAAGCTGGACATTTCGTCCCGCGAAGAGATTGTCATCCTCTTCAAAAAGTAAATTTCAACCCCCGGTCTAGAACCCATTTCCACCTTCACAAACCGCTTCCAAGCCTCGTTTTTATGGAATTTTCCGGCCTAATCATACATCTGGAAAATCATGAAACACATTTTAACAACACTACTTATGCTATGCATTGCCGTTGTTTCGGCACAAGAATTCAACCAAGAAATCGAACTGGAAAACGACCAAAAATTGTTGGTCGGGAAAATCAATCTGAAAGGATTGCAATCCGAGCCGTATAACAATTGGTTCCATAAGGGTCATAACGACTACACTGTGGACGAGACCGTGCTGAACCTGTTCAAAAAGAAATTGACCAAATACGACATCAAACTCTTTTTGGGCACTTGGTGCGGCGACAGCAAAAGGGAAGTCCCCAGGATCATCAAAATTTTGGAAACGGCCCAGTTCCCGATGGACCAACTGGAGATCATTGCGCTCGACCGCCGACAAGATCACTATAAAAAGAGTCCCACGGGTGAGGAAAAGGGGCTGAACATCATCAAAGTGCCTACCCTGATTTTTTTTAAGGACGGAAAGGAGGTCAACCGTATCGTGGAAAGTCCGTTGGAAACTTTGGAGGAGGACATGGCCCAGATCCTCCTAAAAAAGTCCTACACCCCCAATTATGCATATTAAAACTGGTCAAGGCCAAGAATTAAAGCGCAAAAGTGTAATTTTGCGCTTTAATTTTTTTACAGACTATGCAACTATCGGAACAAGAAATCGTTCGAAGGGAAAAATTGACCAAACTCAGGGAAATGGGCATCGACCCCTATCCCGCAGCATTATATCCTGTGGATGCCACGACCAAGGGCATCAAGAATGATTTTAAGGAAGGGAAAAAGGTGGTGATTTCCGGTAGGTTGATGTCCCGCAGGATCCAGGGCAAGGCATCCTTTGCCGAACTTCAGGACAGTGAGGGGCGCATTCAGGTCTATTTTAACCGGGACGAGATCTGCCCCGGGGACGACAAAGACCTATACAATGAGGTCTATAAAAAATTATTTGACATCGGTGACATCATCGGTGTGGAAGGCGAACTGTTCACCACCCAAGTAGGCGAACAAACGGTGATGGTGAAAAACTTCACCCTGCTCAGCAAATCGTTGCGCCCCCTTCCCCTACCAAAGGTAGATGAGGACGGAACCGTGCACGATGCCTTCAACGACCCTGAACTTCGATACCGCCAACGATATGTGGACCTTGTGGTGAACCCCCAGGTGAAGGACACCTTCATCAAAAGGACCAAAATCACCAATAGCATCCGCGAGTTTTACAACGCAAAGGGTTATTTGGAGGTGGAAACTCCCATTTTGCAACCCATTCCAGGTGGTGCCGCGGCACGTCCATTTTTGACCCACCACAATGCGCTGAACATTCCTTTGTACCTCCGTATTGCCAACGAACTATACCTAAAACGATTGATCGTGGGTGGATTTGACGGTGTATATGAGTTTGCCAAGGATTTCCGCAACGAGGGAATGGACCGCACCCACAACCCCGAGTTTACCGTAATGGAGCTTTACGTAGCCTATAAAGATTACAACTGGATGATGGACACCACCGAAAAACTGTTGGAAAAAGTGGCCGTGGATGCCACTGGAAGCAGCAAGGTCAAGGTGGGTGCGCACGATATCGAGTTCAAGGCCCCGTATCCTAGGGTCCCCATCCTGGAAGCCATCAAAATACACACGGGCCACGATGTGGCGGGTATGGCTGAGGATGAGCTTCGAAATACGGCCAAAGCATTGGGCATTGAGGTAGATGATACCATGGGCGTGGGCAAATTGATCGATGAGATTTTTGGCGAAAAATGTGAGCACCACTACATACAGCCTACCTTCATCATCGACTATCCGAAGGAAATGAGCCCATTGACGAAAGAGCACCGCAACAACCCAAAGCTCACGGAACGTTTTGAACTGATGGTGAACGGTAAGGAGTTGGCCAATGCCTATTCCGAGCTGAACGACCCTATTGATCAACGGGAACGTTTTGAAGATCAATTGAAACTTTCCGAAAAAGGGGATGATGAGGCCATGTTCATCGATCAGGATTTCCTTAGGGCCTTGGAGTATGGCATGCCCCCAACTTCTGGAATTGGTATCGGGATAGACCGTTTGGTGATGTTGATGACCAACAACTCCTCCATCCAAGAAGTGTTGTTCTTCCCGCAAATGCGTCCTGAAAAGAAAAAGGTGGAACTTTCCGAAGAGGAAAAAATCATCATGGACCTATTGAAACCTGTTGGCCAAATGCCATTGGGCGAACTGAAGGACAAGAGTGGTTTGAGCGGTAAAAAATGGGACAAGAGCACCAAAAACTTGGCCAAGCTGGGCATTTTTGAGGTCTCCAAAACGGAGGATGGTCTTTTCGCCCGTTTGAAATAAAGGTCTGATCATGTCTATCCGCTATTTATTTTTAAGCTTAACCTTCATTTGCGCAACTTTATCTTACTCCCAAACTAATGATGAAAAAGATTTTCATGACCTAGATATAGCTAGGGTAGCGCTGGATAAAGGAAATTTTGAAATTGGCTTAAAAATAATCGACTCTCTTTTAAAAGTAAATCCGAAAAATGCCTATGCATGGCAAATGAAAGGTGGTGTATATGCCAATCATTATAAAGACTACAAAAGAGCAATTGAATTTTACAGGAAACACGAAGAAATATATCCAGATAATGCTCTAAATTTAGCTAATATCGGAAAAAACCTTTTCAAGATTGACAGTGTGATTCAAGGTAAAAGATATATTTCCAGAGCATATCAGCTTGAGCCAATCAATGAATATATTATTAGCCAATATGCCTACTATATATCTGAAAATGTAGAAGATAAAATCAGGCTATATAAAGACGCCATACTTATTTCCAAATTAAAACAAGATTTGGGTCACACACTACATGAAAGTACTCAAGGAGAAATTTACAATAACCTAGGCTACAATCTCTACCTTCGTCAAGATTTTTTAGAATCCACAATTTACTTGTTAGATGGGCTAGAATTTGGAACTAACGATCCAGACCATTTAAACAATCTAGGTAATTCTCTCCAAAGATTAAATTACCATAATAGTGCCTTGAATTATTATGAAAAAGCTCTCGAAATTGACCCTAACAAAGTGTTTTCCTTAAATGGCAAAGCCAATACATATCTTAAAATGAATCAGATAGATTCAGCATGTGTTTACTGGAAAAAGGCTTTGGACAATGGATATATTTTCAAGGAAGAATGGAAAAACATATGGGATATTGAAGACCCAAAGATCCTAATAGAAAGATATTGTGAAGAATAAGCTAAGTTTTTAGTATTGGATTTTTAGTGTTTCATTCAAAATTAATAGCTTAGAATCCCATATGGAACTAAGCAAAAAAATAGGGCTCGTTCTTGGGCCCGTCGCTTTCTTGATATTGAACAATTTACCCTTCGAACTGGTTTCGGAAAAAGGGGACCCCGTAATTTCGGTCGCCATCTGGATGCTGATCTGGTGGATCACCGAGGCGGTCTCCATATCGGTAACAGCACTTTTGCCCTTGATCCTATTGCCCATCCTGAAGATTTTGCCCATTGCAGAGGTAGGCGCCAATTATGGCAGCCCCATCGTGTTCCTCTTCTTTGGTGGGTTTGTGATGGCCCTAGCCTTGGAAAAGGTCAATCTGCACAAACGGATCGCCCTGAACATCATCCGACTGACGGGGACCACGCCCAACAAGGTCATCTTGGGGTTCATGATCGCCACGGCGACCTTGAGCATGTGGATCAGCAATACCGCCAGTACCGTGGTGATGCTGCCCATAGCCCTGTCCGTGATCAACCTGTTGATCAATGATGCGGACGGTTTCACCAAGAACGATGAGAACTTTGCCCTGAGCGTGATGCTCGGCATTGCCTTTTCGGCCAATGCAGGAGGAATTGCGACCGTGATCGGGACACCTCCAAACTCCGTCTTGATCGGCCTTTTGGAAAACGAATACAATATTGAAATCTCCTTTTTGAAGTGGATGACCATCGGCCTGCCATTTTCCATCATCATGATCGGTATTTCGTATCTGGTCCTGGTGAAATGGATGTTCCCCAGTCGAGGGCTCAAATTCAATGCCTCCAAAGAAGTGATCCATACCGAGCTTGAGAAACTGGGACCTACTTCAGGAAAGGAAAAGATGGTCCTGATCATATTTGGCATCACCGTGTTCCTTTGGATCTTTAGGACCTTGATCAACAATATTTTCCCCCAATTGGGCCTTACCGATACCATGATCAGCATTTTTGCGGCAATCACGCTCTTCGCTGTGCCCTACAATATGAAGAAAGGAGATTTCATCATTGAATGGAAAGACACTTCCAAATTGGCCTGGGGCATTTTGATATTGTTCGGCGGCGGACTTGCTCTTGCCGAGGGAATGTCCACCAGTGGCATCGTGGACATGGTGGCCAACGCCATTGCACAAAGTGAGATCACTATCCT
This sequence comes from Flagellimonas amoyensis, assembly GCF_003058265.1. Classification (GTDB taxonomy): domain Bacteria; phylum Bacteroidota; class Bacteroidia; order Flavobacteriales; family Flavobacteriaceae; genus Flagellimonas; species Flagellimonas amoyensis. The sequence continues at coordinate 579,664 of NZ_QBUK01000001.1, read as the reverse complement.
CTTCACGGCCACCTTATTGATTTTGTTGATGCTTTTTATGACGGAACTGATGAGCAATGTGGCCCTAGTGGCCGTGTTGGCACCCGTTGTGGCTGGTATTGCCATAGGTTTGGACATACCCATTCTATATTTGTTGGTCCCTGTCACCATTGCCAGTAGTTGCGCCTTCATGCTACCCATGGCCACACCACCAAACGCCATCGTGTTCGCCAGTGGGTATGTGAAAATCCCTCAAATGGCCAGGGTCGGGGTCATCCTCAACCTGATTGCCGTGGTCCTTTTGGTCTTGACCTTCCAGTTCGTGATTCCCGTACTGTTCTAAAAAAATAAATGGCCCCTCCGTCCAGAGGGGCCATTCACAAACTAACTAACTCAAAAAAATGTAAGAAACTAACTCAACCTTACGTTATTCACTCTTATCAACGCTGGTATGGGACCAGCTCTTTGATGATACAAAGGTATAATCACTTCGTGTAAAAATTAATATAATTAGCCTTTTGTTAACGAAGCTCAAAAAATCATATTCGAAACATATCTCATCTCAGATTGAAATATGTTAAAAAATACATTTCAAAAAGGCCTTCATATTACACATTTCGCAATGATGTCTCTTTTTTGTTACAGTTCATCATATTGAACAAAACGGTGTTATTTTTTTGTTAACCAACAGGCTACCTATCAAAAAGAGGTTTGAAAAAACAAAACCCCTCGGTCGAGGGGTTTTTTCAGCTAACTCAAATAAGTTGTAAAATGAAGAACATTTTACTGTATTGACCCTGAGTATGGATCAAAACCTTCAGGGAGATACTTTGACGTATCGAAGCCCAAATCTATTTCCTCGTCTTCCATATAGTTGATGCCGCTTATGGCCACCACACTGGTGTATGGGTCAAAATCTGCAGGAAGTTCGTAAGTGCTGTCCAATCCCAGTTCGAGTTCGATATCGTCCTCGACATAGGGGATGGATTTTAGATCTACATACACCTCATAGGGTGAAAAACCTTCGGGCAGGTAGTCCCAAGTATTGAAACCGAGGTCCATGTCCTCATCTTCCATATAGTTGATGGAATGTACATCCACCACATCGGAATAAGGGTCAAAATCTGCAGGAAGATATTTTCGGGTATCAAATCCTAGACTTGGTTCAACTTCATTTTCGAGGTATATGACGGAATTCAAATCAAAATAGCTTGCATAGGGATTAAAATCCTTTGGAAGATAATCCGAGGTATCAAAACCGAGGTCTATTTCCGGCTCTTCCTCTATATAATCTATTTCATTCAAATTCAACTCATAGGTCCAATCGGACATCTCTTCAGTTGATCCACTCCAATCAGCACCAATGTTCAGTGCCATAAAATTGTTCTCTAATGTACCGGCGGCCTCAGTTCTGTCCTGTACAACCCCGGTTTTCTGTTGGTCGTTTGCCATGGCGGAACTACACAATAGAACACTACCATAGATGATTAATAACTTGTTCATTTTTTGATTGAATTTTTTGATTGATGATATGCTTATAAGACTATGTACATTTCGAATTGTTACAGCATTTACGATCTTTTAACGAAAAACCGATTCGCCATCAGCCCAGCAATAGGTGGGGTTTCAACGGGGAGTGCCAATAAAACGCAGGACTCCCGAAGGTTTCATTTTTCTGTAAAAAAATCTTCGTTAATATTTATTTAACAGTATGTTTTGATCATTTTTAGGTTCTTTGAAGGCTTTTACTTATCCAAACTAACATCTAATGATAAAAAGAATTCTACCTCAACTACTCGTTTTGATTGCTTTGTTGGGCTCTTACCACACCGCGGAGGCCCAACTTTTCAAAAAGAAAAAGAAAGCCACTGAACAAAAAAAGGAGGAAAAACCCAAGCCCGGGGAAATCCAACCTTACGAAAAGGTCATCACCAAAGAGGCCAAAACGGACACCGGTCTTTTCAGTGTCCACACGGTCGATGATAAATTTTACTATGAAATCCCAGATTCCCTATTGAACCGGGAAATGCTGATGGTGACCCGTATCTCCAAGACCGCCACGGGCATTGGTTTTGGTGGGGGCAAGATCAACACCCAGGTATTGCGTTGGGAAAAAAGGCCCAAGCAGATCCTTTTGCGTGTCGCATCCTACGAAAATGTGGCCGCCGATTCGCTCCCTGTGCACGAGGCCGTGGTCAATTCCAATTTTGAGCCCGTGCTTTATGCTTTTGACATCAAGGCGTTCAACAAAAAGGATTCGTTGAACCCCGCCACGGTCATTGAAGTGGACCCCATGTTCACCAAAGATGTGAACGCCCTGGGACTTCCTGATGGTTACCGCAAACGTTACAAGGTCACCCGATTGGACAATGAAAGGAGCTATATCGAGTCCATCAAAAGTTACCCGCTGAACATAGAGGCACGCCACGTGAAAACCTATGCATCCAGTGACCCACCGAGCAACTCCAGTTTGGGTTCCATTTCCATCGAGATCAACAACTCCATGATCCTTTTGCCCAAAGAACCTATGAAACGTCGCTATTTTGACCGACGCGTGGGCTGGTTTGCCAGAGGACAGGTGGATTATGGCCTGGATGCCCAAGAGAGTAAAACAGTGACCTATCTGGACCGCTGGAGATTGGAGGTCAAGGATGAGGACATTGAAAAATTCAAGGCCGGGCAGCTTGTGGAGCCCAAAAAGCCCATCGTATATTATGTAGACCGTGCCACCCCAAAAGAATGGGTTCCTTTCATCAAACAAGGTATCGAGGACTGGCAGGTAGCCTTTGAAGCCGCAGGCTTCAAGAACGCCATCATCGCCAAAGATCCCCCATCACCCGAAGAAGACCCAGAGTGGTCCCCAGAGGATGTGCGGTATTCTGTGGTCCGATACTTGGCTTCCCCCATTCCCAACGCCAATGGACCCCACGTGAGCGACCCCAGAAGTGGTGAGATCTTGGAATCCGACATCAATTGGTACCATAATGTAATGACCTTGCTGCGCAACTGGTATTTTGTCCAAACTGCAGCCATCAACCCAGAGGCCAGAAAAGTAGAGTTCAAAACTGACATCATGGGCAGGCTGATCCGCTTTGTTTCTTCCCATGAAGTAGGACACACCTTGGGACTACCGCACAACATGGGCAGTAGTGTTGCCTATCCTGTGGATTCCTTGCGTTCGGCAAGTTTCACCCAGAAAAATGGCACAGCTCCTTCCATTATGGACTATGCACGGTTCAATTATGTGGCCCAGCCCGGTGACGATGGAGTTGCCCTGATGCCCAATATCGGCGTGTACGACAAATACTCCATCAGCTGGGGTTACCGACCCATTTTGGATAAGACCGCAGAGGAGGAAAAACCCATTCTGAACAGTTGGATCTTGGACCATGCCGGTGATCCCATGTACCGATTTGGCCACCAACAAGTGGGCGACATCCACGATCCCAGTTCACAGACCGAGGACCTTGGCGACGACGCCATCAAGGCAAGTATGTATGGTATTGCCAACCTGAAGCGCATTGTACCCAACCTTATGGAATGGACCACCGAAGCTGGTGAGAACTATGATAACCTGGGCATTCTATACGGTCAGGTCGTTTCACAGTTCCAAAGGTACATGGGCCATGTGTCCAATAATATAGGTGGTGTTTACGAATACCACAAAACGGCCGATCAGGAAGGTGCTGTTTATACCCACGTGAGCAAGGCTCACCAGAAGAACAGCATGAAATTCATGCAGGAGCAGCTTTTTACCACGCCTGAATGGTTGATCGACCAGAACATTTTCAACAAGATCCAATATTCAGGATCGTTGGAGCGCATCCGTTCTGTGCAAGAAACCTATCTCAACACCATGTTACAAATGGGCAAATTGGCCAGGGTCATCGAAAACGAGACCATCAACGGAAAAGATGCCTATGGAATCCTTGAAATGATGCAGGACCTCCGCAATGGAATTTGGTCCGAGACCCGAAGCGGAAAAGCGATAGACACTTACAGAAGGAACCTTCAAAAAGCGCACATTGATCGCTTGGGCTACCTTATGACCGCCGAGAGCCAGGAAAAACAGGAAGATTTTGGTGGGTACCGTAAGTCTACGGCCATCAATGCGAGCCAATCGGACATCCGTTCCGTGGCCAGAGGAGAGCTGAACAATCTGAAAAGGGACATCCGAAATGGACTTTCCCGTACCTCGGATGCCATGAGCCGATACCATCTTCAAGATGCCTTGGAACGCATTGATCAAATCTTAGATCCAAAATAGATTTCCCTGTAGGAAATTATCCCATAAAGGTGTAGTTGGTTTAAAACCCGGCTACACCTTCTTTTTTTCCATTTTCACATATAAAATAAGTGGTTTCGCAACATAGCAGTCTGATTGTGAAATGGTTTTATTACCTTAGTATTCCCAAATCATCACATCATGACCTACAAAACTAAAAGCCTCATTTATTTTTCCTGTTTTGTGATTGCCTCCATCATCTACTACGAAGTGGAGCAGCAAGACCGATTCCAAGACGATTTCAATTCCAAAACCTACGTAGAGGCTGAGTTCCACGATGCTGAAGATTTGGAAAATCCACAAGACCTTAAGGAGGAAAGCAAATAGTTTTTCCCAACCACCATTGTTAAAAGTGTCCCAATTCATGCTTTTGTGATTAAACCGATGGACCATATCTCCGTCCAAGGAACAAATCATTAAAATGAAGCATATGAAACGATTAGCAGTAATGGTGTTGTTGCTCACCAGTCTTGGTGTGGTAGCCCAAAGAAATGATGGCCCTAAATCTCGAAAAAGTCCAAAAATGGACCTGACCGCAGAACAGATGGCCACGTTACAGACCAAAAAAATGACCTTGGCCCTGGACCTTACCAAGGCCCAACAGGAAAAAATAATGAAGCTCCAGTTGGACGAGGCCAAGTCGCGCAAGGAGAAATGGGAAGGAATGAAAGCGAAAAGGGAAAGTGGTGAATGGCAAAAACCCACTTCCGAAGAAAGGTTCCAAATGGAAAATGCCCGGTTGGACCACCAAATTGCCCTCCAGGGCAAAATGAAGGAAATATTGGATGCCGATCAGTACCAGACCTGGAGAAAGATGAAAAAACAAAAAGCCATGCATGGCAAAAAGAGAATGCAGCCGAGAGGGAGCAGAGGATAATGTTTTTTGTTGATTTTTGAGGAGCCGCGCCGAGCCATGGTCGCGGCTTCTTTTTTTTAGGTCTGTTTCAATCCAAGGTCGCCGATGTACGTTCGTCCCAGATTTCTTTCACATATATTTGATTATCTGCAAATAAACAGATATATTTGATTATCTGTAAATAAACAGATATTTTAAATTATCTGTATTTTGACGGATATTTTATAAGAATCCAATGATAGCAGTACTCACAGGTGACATCAAAAATTCCACGGAACACAAGACCTCCGAATGGCTGCCCGTCTTGAAGCAGGCCCTAGATCGCTATGGCAACGAACCTTCTGATTGGGAAATCTATAGAGGCGATAGTTTTCAATTGCAGACCGAGCCGGAAAAGGCACTGGAAGCCGCCCTGTATATAAAGGCCTGCCTGAAACAGGTACGTCAAATGGATGTCAGGATAGCCATAGGCCTGGGCGAAAAGACATACGACGCAGAAAAGATCACAGAATCCAATGGGGAAGCTTTTGTATATTCGGGCAAGTGCTTCGAAAACCTAAAAAAACAGAACCTGGCCCTAAAAACGTCCCATACCGACTTTGATGGGCACATCAATCTCCTTTTGGAACTGGCCTTGTTGACCATGGACAACTGGACGCCCGCTATCTCAAAAACGGTGAAAAGTGCCATCGAAAATCCGGACATGAACCAAAGGGAGCTGGCATCGTTGCTCGGCAAATCGCAGGGAAACATCAGCGAGGAACTGAAAAAGGCAGGTTTTGACGAAGTGCAAAAAATGATCGATTTTTACAAAACCCAACTCGTCCACTTATGACACTACTCGTCCTAAAACTCCTTTTGGCCCATTTTATAGGGGATTTTGTACTGCAACCTGCCCGTTGGGTAGCCGACAAACTTCAAAAGAAAGGAAGATCCAAATATCTATATTTTCACATCGGGGTTCATTTATTGGCGCTGTTGCTCATCCTCCAGTTCCGGTATTTGGGTGCCGTGGCCTGTATTGTGGTGACACACCTTCTCATCGATCTGGGAAAGATTTACCTCACCAACCCAAAAAACTATCGGTGGTTGTTCGTCGTGGACCAGGCATTGCACCTTTTGGTCATTGCGGCCATCGTGTACTGGATTGAACCATTCCCATTGGATCTTTCAGGTCTTTGGGGAGAGAAAAGCCTTTTGCTGGCCACATTTCTGGTGTTTGTCACCTTTGTGTCCGGCATCATCATGCGGATGCTGCTTGCACCCTATATTGATGAAATTGCGAAGGAAGATGAATCGGGTGAGGGCGGCTCGTTGAAAAATGCCGGCACCTATATCGGTATGCTGGAGCGACTCTTTGTCTTTGGATTCATCTTGATACAACAATGGGCGGCCATCGGGTTGCTCATCGCGGCCAAGTCCGTGTTCCGTTTTGGTGACCTGAACAAGGGCAAAAATCGAAAACTGACGGAATATGTCCTCATCGGTACCCTTTTGAGCTTTGGATTGGCCATACTATCCGGTATGTTGTTCATCCATCTCTCGGAAAGTATGTAAAAAAAAAGCCGCCCCAATATGGAACGGCCTTTCCGAATTAAATGAACCTACTTGGTCAAAACACTTTATTTTCCTGCAACACCTGCATACTTTCCAAGATATTGCTCACCGCCAAGGTCATGGATTTTGCGGAGATCGTTGCCCCGGAAATCCCATCAATGTCCTCGCCATAAGCCAAGCTTTCGCCTGATTTTCTGCCGATGAACTGTTTCAGCCATCGCTGACTGCCCACTTGGCGGCCATGATCTTCACGGTATATCAATATTTTTGATTTTTTGATGCTCAGATCCGGATTGAAAAGGACCACATAATCAAAAATGTTCTTCATGCTCGGGGCCTCGCCCAAATAGGCATAGCCTAGGATGGAACCATTGCCAATCACCTTGAAAAGATTGTCCCCTCCCAATTCCGATGGCGTTTTTTGGTTCAGTTTGGGGTCCACGGCCATCAATTCCAAAGTAAAGCCCTCTACCTCAAATGTGGTCAGCACCGCATTGTCCAACTTCTCCTTCAGCTTTGGGGAAATCTTTTCCGCCTTGAAGCCCAGAAAGAAAAAGACCGTACAAAGTGCCATCAAACCGGGAAGCCTCAACTTATTTACCTGCATTTTCCCCTTTTTTCTCCGAAACAAAGCTGTTGATCACATTTAAGATCTGCCCTTTGTCCGCATTTTTCTCTTCCAAGCTATAGAACTGCACAAACAACGGCTGCCCATCCACTTGCTTCAGAAGCGTTAGGTCACCTTCCCTTTCATAGACCTCGTCCCAAGCGGCACGTGCCTTGGCCCAAAAATCTTTGTGGGCTGCCCACCAGTCCGTAGCCACCTTACAATCTGCATCGGCTACCTTTTTGTAGATATTGAACCCTTTCTCTTGCGCCAACAATACATCTTCCGCACCTTCTTCGCGAATGATCTTATCGTTGTCCTGCTCGTGCAACCATCCATAGGAAGTGATTTCCTGTCGGTTGCCCCTAGCCATCACATTGTAATCGCTCCGCTTGGAATACTCCCTTCGGGGCAGTGGGGAATCGCTCGTGTTCTCCCAAAAATGCTTTCCATCATAGTGCACCCATGTGGAAGAACCGGAATACCTTGGGCTATCATCCACTTGGTATACCTTTTGGGTCCATTGCCCCTTCACGGCATCGGCAGGCAACTGGGTAAAGTTCCAGCTATTTCCACCATTGTAGTGGAATACCTTCTGGTTCTCGAACAACCAATCCTGTCTCCAGTGCTTGATCACCGTACTGTCATTGATCACCAACAAATGTTGCAGGGATATTTTGTTCTCCTCATCTATGATGGGCAAGGCAAGCTCCAAAGCCTTGGAAGTGTAGTCCAGCTTTTTCTCATAGTCGATTTCCGGGGCAAAAGTCTCGGTATATTTAAACGTGACCTCGTAACAACCGCACATGTCCATGATGGACTTTCGGTCGAGTTCCTTCTTTTCCTGTGAATGTGTCATTGAGGCCCCTCCTACCAAGAGCATCAAGAAAATAATCGATTTTTTCATACGGGTATCTGTTAGTTGTTTTCAGAATGTTAAAGTACAAAAATACTAAACTTATTTAGATTGAATTAAAATAAAATATATATTTGCCCCAACAATTATATAGAATGAGTCTAAATAAATATAAGGGTTTCCTTATTACTTCCCTCTTTATCTGCGCGATAGGTCACGCCCAAGAAAAAAACACCATGGAAAAAGACTCCATGTCCATGCAAAACCTTAATGAAGTGGTGGTCACCGGGGAAAGCCAGGTGATGTCGCTCAGCAAAAAACTTTTTGCCGTGGGTGTCCTGGATCAAAGGGATATTGCCAAAGTGGCCGGGAACAACCTTGCGGATATCCTTAACTACAACCTCAACATCACGGTCACCCCCGACCCATCCACAGGAAGGTCCACCATCAGCATGTTCGGTCTGGATGGACAATATGTAAAAGTGCTCATCGACGGCATTCCCATGGCCAGCGACAATGGCATGGGCAACAATATAGACATCACACAGATCAACCTGGAAGATGTGGAACGGATTGAGATCGTGGAAGGTTCCATGGGCGTGCTCTATGGGGACAATGCCGTGGCCGGGGTCATCAACATCGTTACCAAACGGGGACTGGACCATACCAAATGGCAACTTCAATTGTCCGTCCAAGAAGAAACGGTGGGCGATGAATATGAATGGTTCGATAAGGGCCGTCATATCCAAAATGCAAAGTTGAGCCATCAACTCAGCGAAAAGACCAGTATTTCCATAGGCGGTTCCAGAAATGATTTTGCGGGTTTCCATAATGGCTATCAAGGCAGAAATTATGTGAACATACAGGACAACACCGTGGTCAATGATGGACTTCGGGGCATGGAATGGAACCCCAAAGAACAGTTCACCGCCTTCGGAAACCTCAACACTGCTCTTGGCAAGCACAACATTTTCTACAAGTTCCAATACTATGATGAGGCCGTACCCGTGTATAACCGCAATGTCACCGGAAGGCTGAACAGCGACACCGGCATGGTGGAGCCCACAGCCCTTGATGAAACTTTCGACACCCAAAGGGTGATGAACAACCTCAACATTTCCGGATCGCTCAAAGGCCAGACCATCTATAACCTCTCCTTTTCGCAACAGACCCAAAAGCGATACTACCAGCAATACGTTTATAACATCCTGCAACGGGGCATTGAATCCTACACAGCGGACAACCTTAGCCAATCCTCGGAAATTTGGTACTCCAAGGGCTTTGTGGGCAACATGGTCCCCAAATCGGATTTTTTTAACCTGCAATTGGGGTACGAGTTCACCCATCAGACCGGTTTTGATGCCATAGCCACGGGTGAGTACTCCAACGATGTGGTGGAAAACACCTTGGAGAACTATGATTTTTTCGGGGTGGCCGATTTCAATTTCTCGGATAGGTTATCCCTCTTCCCGGGAGCACGATACACGAACAATTCCCAGTTCGGCAACAAACTCATCTGGTCCCTTTCCTCCACGTACGACATCACGGACACCTTCAAGGTAAAGGCCATATTGGGCTCAGCGTTCAGGGCCCCCAATTTTGAGGAGCTTTTCTTCTACTTTGTGGATTCCAACCACAATGTGCAGGGCAATCCCGATCTAAACCCCGAAGATGGCATTTCCATTTTCCTGAACCTGGAGGACAAGTTTCGGCTCGGCGAAAGCAGCATGCTGAAAACCGCTTTCAAGTCCTATTATTTTGACATCAAGGACAAAATAGCCTCGGTGATCACCACAGATGAGGAGGACAGGAACCTATTCACCTTCGCCAATGTGGACTATTCAAAGATCCTGGGCTTTTCGTTGGAAAATTCCCTGATCATGGACCGTTGGCAGCTTTCCCTGGGTGCCACCTATCTGGGGGAGTCCACGACCATTGACGCATCCCTGGCGAGCAACAGCAATTATTTGTGGAGTTTCAACCTGCAGTCCTCCGTGGGCTATACCATCCCTTCCATCAACACCACTTTGTCCGCCCAATTGAAATACAACGGAAGGACGCAAGTGGTCCTGAACGATACGGACGGTCCCGTGATCGGGCAGACCGATGATTTCACGTGGATGGATGCCTCGGTGAGGACCAACATCACCAAGAATTTCAACATTACCCTTGGGGCCAGGAACATCTTCGACATCGTCCGGGTGGATGCCTCGGACGTGCCTTCAGGTGCCCATGGCTCTTCCGTATCCTCCAGCCGTTTGTTCGGCAATGGGAGATCTTATTTTCTAAAACTTTTATACAATCTAAATTTTAATTAAAACCAATGAAAAAAACGATCCTTTTAAAAGCAATTGCATTGATGCTCATCCTCAGTTCTTGTAGTGATGATGACGGCGAAAACCTAATCGATTTCACGGCCACTTTTGCCAGCGCCACAGTGAGCACCACCGAAGAGGAAACTTCCAAGGAGATTGTCCTGAATTTTTCCCGAGCGGCTTCGGAAAATGGCACCATTACCGTTTCCTATTCCGGGGACAATGCCGAATACGGAACAGATTTTACCACATCGCCCGATGGAAGTTCCGGCACCATTTCAGTGCCCGTGGCATCAGGCAATACAAATGCCAGCTTCACCTTCAACAAGCTTACCAATGCCATAGAGGGGACCACCAAGTCCGTCACCTTTACCATAGATGGTTTTAGCGATGCGGATTGGTCCACAGGGTCTACCTCCTCTGCCTTGGTGAGCTATACCCCCATTGCGGCCACCAGTGGCATCATCGATACGGAAAACGGGGGGTCCAACCAGCCCAATCAGGTCTATTTTGATTTCAGCACTGGGATACAGACCGCTGTGCGACGTGACCTATGGGAAATTGGACTCTATAACGGCACAGAAAACCGTGTGTTCCTCAACAGTTCCCTATCCGTATCTGCCGTGGAACTTACGGGGGTGACCGATTTGCTTTCGGTCACTGAAGCCAGTGACTTGCCCGAACCTATGGAATTGAATGCCTTGGACGCCATGTTCCAACCCTCTACGGTCAATGTAAGCACGGTAGCCGAATTGTTGGTGGGATTGCCCGTGGGCTATAACCAATATGGAGACCTTGAAGCAGGCATCTCGTTCACCGATAGCCCCGAAGGCACCTTGGAAGGGACCGCCTTTGCCGAAATATCCACCACCGCGGAAGAAAACTATGTTTATTTGGTAAGCCTAGGAAAAGAAATCCCCACCCAACCAGCAGAAACTGGAAGCATCAATACCACGGGTGACCTTCGGGACATTATCAAAGTAAGGATATTGAGTGATGGCAACAGCTATACCATCCAATATGCCGATTTGAACGAGACCACCGCCTTTTCCGAGGTGAACGTTCCCAAAGATGCGGCCCATAACATTACTGCCTTTAGTTTGACCAATGGCGAAACCGTAAGCGTGGAACCTGCCACCGAAGAATGGGACATCAATCTCACGGGAGTATTCACTTATTATGGATCCCAAGGCCCTCTAGTGGCAGGGTTGACCTACTCCGATTATGTGGTGCACAACACCTTGGGCGGTGTAGGGCTGTACCAAGTGACCATTGAAGGAGATGTACCCACCTATGCCAATTTCACCATGGCCGATGTGGACGAATCCGCTTTGGTGTATGACAACAGGGCCGTTGTGGGTAGCGGTTGGAGAGATACTTTTGGAGGTGTCGTCAACACGGACCGATACTATGTGCTGAAGGATGCCGATGGCAATTACTATAAACTCAACTTTACGGCCTATACCAGCACCGAAGGGGAAAGGGGACATTTCCAGTTCACCTACGAACGTCTGTAAGCGTCTAACGTATTGTTCCGTCCATTATAACTAATGGATGGACTCATCGGACTGCTCAAAGTTACCGGATTGTTTGTTATCATTATCGCCTTTTTGACGTGTAGTTTGAGTTAGTTTGTGTGAATGGCGGGGCAAGAGATTGCCCCGCTTTCTGTTTTACGACATCAAATAAATGGATTGCGTCAACGAGTCCCCCTAAAAATCCCCAACTTGGCATAAACCATAATTCACAACATCATGGGGGTAATTGCGACAAACGACCGGGAAATCAAATTTTATTATAGCTCCGTCACCTCTATTGGCAAACAGGCTTTGGCCTATGTGCAGGCTTCGGACAAAAAGATCATGGAAGTGGATATTGCCAAGACCAAGGTCACGGGCACGCAATGGGCAGAACTGGCAGATCATCTCGACCTGCCCCTTCACCAATTGATCGATACCCAACACCCCGATTTCATAGCGGCCTATGGCAAGGATCCCGATATCGAGGACCCACACGATTGGCTCAAATTGTTGGCCAATTGCCCACAGGCCTTCCAACATCCTATTTTGGTGAACGGCCATACCGCGATCCAGATCATCTCCCCCTCCGATGTGGCCGCATTTCTGGACACGGAAAGCTAAACCACAGATCTATGTCGTAGATTAGACCATCAGTTCAACCAAAAAAACACATCATGCCCAAAAACAACAATACATCCAACCGAAGGAGGATCCTACTAGGGTCCATCGTGCTTTTGCTGGGCATATGGGGAACGGCGCAACTGCTTTTCACCAAAAAGGTAAAGCAGGCCCTAAAGACCGAGATTCCCCAAGAAATCACGTTGCACTACGACAAGTTGAGCACCAATGTGCTTTTGGGCAAGATCCAACTCCAAGGTGTCAGCGCCAAGGACAGCAGCAGTACTCTGGAACTGGCCGCAAAGGAAGTTACCCTCTCCGGCCTTGGATATTTGGCCCTGCTCACCAAAAACAAAGTGGCCATTTCGGAACTGCATCTGGAAGAACCTGTTTTCAACTATCAGAAAAAGGAGAAAAGCCCTGATTCCCAAAAAAAGAGGACTGATCCGTCCACTCCCTTGGAAATCGACAAATTCACCATCACCAAAGGTGAGCTGAAACAGTTCCGCAAAGGGTCGGACAGCATCCAACTGCACATCGAGGGCATCGACTTTTCCTTGGAAGACATTTTGATGGACGGAACCGCAACCCAAGAACTCCCCTTCACCCATGGTGCATATGAACTGAAGACAGAGCAGCTCTATTGCGACCTGGGGCCTTTCGAGTTTCTCCGCCTGCAACAGATTCAGCTCAATGCCGATGAGGGACAAATCCACCAATTGGAGCTGAAAAGCAAATACAGCCAAGCGGAACTGTCCAAAAAACTGCTGGTGGAGCACGACCACTACGACCTCACCATCGACACCCTTCGTTTGAAACAGTTCAGTTTTGGCCACAGCGACGGACTCCCCAAATTCCGGTTGGCCCAACTGCAACTGGAGCAACCCATTTTCCGGGTGTACCGGGACAAACTGGTGCCGGACGACACCACTCATAAAAAACTGTACAATCAGGCCCTTCGTGACCTCAATATGGACCTTCAGGTGGATTCCATCGGTATTTCGGACGGGACTATCACCTACGAGGAACGCTTGGAAGAAAAAGTGGACCCCGAAAGCCTGAGGTTCACCCAGATCCAGGCCACCATTTCCAACCTGCACAGTCGGGGCAGTGGCATGGTCACCGTGTCCACCACATCCCGGTTGATGGGTGATGGCTTCCTCACCCTCGACTGGTCCTTCGACCCGCAGAGCAAGAGCAACGATTTCTTGGCAACGGGCAATCTGGTGCAATTCAATTCACAAAAGATCAACCCCTTCCTCAAGACCAATCTGGGTGCCGAGGTGAAGGGCTCCATAGACGAAATGTACTTCACCTTCAGCGGCAACGAAGTGGAATCCAAGGGCGACATGAAAATGGCCTACGACCAATTTGAGTTCGTGGTGCTGAAAAAAGACCGCTTGGGCGTGAACAAACTGCTCACCACCATTGTGAACATCTTTGCCAAAAAGACCTCCAAGGAAGATGGTGACGGCTACCGACATGGGGAATTCAAAGTAAAGCGACGAACGGACAAATCCTTCTTCAACTACCTATGGCTGAACGTTAGGAACGGTTTGGTGGACACCATGACGGGCAAGGACAAAAAACAAAAGGAAAAGAAATGACAAAACAGCGCAAAAAAATATACAAACGGAAACGGTACCTATTGCCCGCGATCTTGATCGTGCTGCTCATTGCGTTCCGCATTGTGCTGCCCTATATCGTAAAGAATTACGTGAACAAGGTGCTGGCCGATATTCCGGGGTATTATGGCCAGGTGGAAGATATTGACCTGTCGTTGATCACCGGGGCCTATACCATCCATCACCTCTACCTCAACAAGGTGAATGCCGGTTCCCAAATCCCCTTTCTGGATTTTGAAAAAACGAACATTTCCATCGAGTGGAGTTCCTTGCTGAAGGGCAAGGTGGTGAGCGAGATCAACATGACCCGCCCCAAGGTGATCTATGTGTTCGAGGACCAACAAAAGGAAAACGAGGGCGATGCCGATATCGACGATTGGAGCAAGGCGTTGACGGATTTGGTGCCCATCGACATCAACAAACTGGAGATCCACGCCGGGAAAATGGCCTTTGTGCAGCTCACTGCCGACCCCAACATCGACCTCCATCTTGACCAAATAGAGCTCTACGCCACCAACCTTCGCAATGTGGTGCGCACCGAGGCCCGCCTGCCCAGCAACCTTTCTGCCGACGCCATCAGCATTGGTGGGGGCAACCTACATTTGGAGGGCCAGATGGACCTCGTAAAGCAGATCCCCGATATGGACCTCGCCCTTTCCCTCGAAAATGCGAACGCCACGGCCCTCAACGATTTTACGGACCACTACGCCGGCATCGATTTTGACAAGGGCACCTTTAACCTCTACAGCGAACTCGCCATTGCCGATGGCTACTTGAAAGGTTACCTCAAACCCATTTTGAAGGACACCAAGCTCATTGGTAAGGGCGACGCCTTTTTGGATGTGCTTTGGGAAGGATTCGTGGGCTTTTTCAAGTTTATTTTGAAGAACCACAAGCAGAACACCCTCGCCACCAAAGTGCCCATCGAGGGCGACCTGAACGATGTGAAAACGAAGACCTGGCCCACGGTGACCAATATCTTTAAAAATGCCTGGATCAAGGCGTTCAAAGGGATTGTGGACAACGACATCGAGTTTGAGAACGTGCAGGAAACGGCCAATCAAAAGAACAAGAAAGACAAAGACTAGCTTCTTGGATGTAAGATGATAGACCTAAGACGTAAGATGGGTGAGCCCTGCATACTGCCCCCTGGCTACTGATTTACTGCAAACTGCAACTGCCTACTGAACCCCGACTTCTGACTTCCGACTTCTGACTTCTGACTTCTGACTTCTAAAGTATTGTTCATTGCTAATTGATTATTGTACATTATGGAAAATCCCCAGTTTTTTTGTGGTTTTTCCATAATGTCAATTGACTGGGAATTAGTATTTTGGCATACTTTTCCCCCACCCTCAAGTCTTAGCGGAACATTTATTTAACTGATTGTATCGGTTATACACCAATTTGGGAGTAAATGAGCCTGGTTTATGCTTATGTAAACAAGTTGTGCTTAATTATGACCAAACAAAATGGCATTAATAGAAAAATCAAATAGATTAGAATTTCATTATTACTTCAAAGATGACAGTCATTCTATTGATTCTGTTATACGCAACGAATGTGAAAAGGAAATTCTTCATATCTACAAAGAAATTGCGCACACACTAGGTCTTCAATTGACATTAGAGACTCTTCCGGCGGAAGAAGGTGGATTTAAGGAAGTTTGGAAATTTATTGGAAAAAATTCAGTTCAAATAACTTTAATTGTCAGTGTGGCCGCTATGGTTATTTCTCGTTTTCCAGTTGAGAATAAAGAATTAACACAATTGCAGATTGAAAATCTAAAACTCGACAATGAAATTAAGCGAAAGGAACTGGAAAAACTGAATTTGGACTTTATTCAGGATGATTCTGAACTGGACCAACAAAAGGTTATTGATTCAGTTGAGCTAGTAAATAAGAATTATAAGATTTCGTGGCGAAAATCAAATCTCTATAAAAAATTAAATAACTATCAAAAAGTCGACTCTGTCGAAGTTAGGCGATATGAAGAACAAGAACCAGTTGGTAATCCAAGAATAATTACTCGAAGAGAATTTTCAAAATTTATATTGCGTTCAGATGAACTGCCTAAACTTGAACTAGAGAAAGCGACCATTGACGTCATATCACCAGCCATAAAACGAGGTAAATTTAGATGGAAAGGCTTTTATAATAACGAAATAATCAACTTCTTGATGGACGATTCTGAATTTAAGAGTTACGTTCTACGTGGTGACATTCACTTTTCAAATAGATTTTCTATTGAAGTTGAAATGATTCAAGACCGAAAAATAAATCAAGATGGAAATGTTGTAGTTACAAACTCTACTGTTAAAAAAGTAATGGCATCAATTGACCAAGGTGAAAGAATAGAATACTAAAACAACTGCACAATAATGGACTTAAATAATTGCTTGCTTTCACATACCTCTGAAGATCCTCGTGCATTTTCAGTTTGGTGTGTACTTGCAAAGTTAGGCGCTAAACCATGCAACTACTCATAACCCGGAACGTTGGCGATAATTAAAACGAGCCTATGAAAGAAATATGGAATTGGTTAGTTAAGAATTTCTCGAATCTCTTTACAATTATTGGGATTGTTCTGACTATTTACTTTTCAATCTTCTATGTTCCAGATTACATCAGGGAGAACGAAGACGAAAAAATAAAAAATATAAATCAAGATTTAATTGAAAGCGTACAAGAGATAATTTACAACAAATACAAAATCAACCACAATCAAATTGAAGCCTTGATAAAGGGTAAAGAAATTAAACATAGGGTAGTATATCCATATAGTCCTGATGAATTATTAATTCAGACTCAAGAGATTTTTATGGCTAATAAATTTATTCCACTAATAGAGAGAGTAACAGTAGTGAATAGAATAGATAGTTTAAGAACAACCTTTAAACCAGTAAAGACTGATACAAATAAGGCCAAATCTGAAAAAAACTTTAGTCTTGACAAGATTGAATTTATCACTGTTTTACTATCAATTTTAATGGGTGTAACAACCGCCCTGCTGGGTAGCTTTAGCTTCTTGACTAAGTTGAGAAAAGAGAGAAGGGAATCTATAAAAGATAAAGTCGAATCTGAAAAAGAAGATATCGAAAACAGGATTATTAAGGGTATTAACTTTGAAAAATCTATAGAAGAAATCTTGAGAAAAAACAATCTTAGTTATCGGTCAACTGATGGTCCTAGAGATTTAGGTTTTGATTTTTTGATTCTTCTGAATGAGAGTTCTAGGGTCGCGATTTCAGTTAAATATATAAACAACCGAAATGCCCTAAATATGTCTTCGATAGACAAACTATTTTATCCTTTTCGCAAGGTTAATTATCCTGGGATAATCATTATTAATCAAGCGGACAATAGGTTAATACACTATTTGAATAGGTTTTCAGAAAAACTAGAAGGACGTCTTAAACTTATTGTCTCTTCTGAATTAGAAGAAATTGAATCACTACTATTAAAACATATAAATGATTACCGTCAACAACACTTATAGCTTATAGCGGGTATACGGTTACCAGCAAGGTTCTCGCCCCATAGCTAACTTTGGTTTCGTGCTGAAAGGAAAGTGCTTCGAAGCCGCCACAAGCCATATGCAAACCGTTAGGCTAAAGTTTAATAATCATCTATGAAATTTGAAAATGAAAAAATTTATGGGTCAACTGCTAACATAAATGCAAATCTGCGTAAAATAATTTTGGCGTTGAATGAGGATGTTTCAAAACTGCTACTAAAACAAGGCGAAGATTATCAACTATTTGCGTTGAGAGCCCTTACTATTTATGCAGGTAAGGTTTTTGACCGCTTAATTTCATATCAAGATTTTCCAATTGAATACAATGCTATTGCGGCTAGAAATCTTTTCGAATGTTATTTGATAATCACATATATTATTAGTAATCCTTCTAAGACAAAAGAATTTCTGAGTCAAAAAGCCTATGATGAATTACAAATCAATGAAGGTTTCTTATCAATAACAACTGCTAACACATCAGAAACAACCATAAAATCTATACAAGATAGAATGGAGTACATCAAAGAGCTTATGGAAAAGAATAAACTCACACCATCAAAAAGTTGGAACGTTAGTGATCTCGCAAAAAAAACAAATAATGAAACTGAGTATAAAGCTTTTTTCAAACTGTATTCAAAATATGTTCACCCTTCTTCCTGGATTGTGAATAGTCGTGACAATGAATACAACAACCCTGTGTTTAAAAATATATTCATTTTACAAGGGCAACACTATGCAAGTTGCATAACAAAACTCGTATCGAAATATCTAGATGAACGAAACATTGCCTAAAAAGGTTTTAGGCTTTTCTAAGCGTTTCTAAAACACCCTCCCCACCGCTTCAATCGTCCTATCCAAATCCGCATAGCTGAGGGCATCGTTGAGAAAATAGCTCTCAAAGGCCGAGGGCGGTAAGTACACCCCGTTGTCCAACATTCCGTGGAAGTATTTTTTAAAGGTATCGTTGTTGCCCTTAGCGGCACTTGCAAAATCCACTACGGGTTCGTCCGTAAAATGCACGGAAATCATACTGCCATAGCGGTTGATCTGGTGTTCCACCCCTTTTTCGGTCAAGGTGGCGGTAATCCCTTGGTGCAGGTATTCCGTTTTTTCGGCCAAACTGGCAAACACTTGGGGACGGTTGTTCAGTTCGGTGAGCATGGCGAGTCCGGCACTCATGGCCAACGGGTTTCCGCTCAAGGTCCCGGCTTGGTACACCGGTCCTTCGGGCGCCAAGTGCGACATGATCTCCGCACGGGCCGCAAATGCCCCCACGGGCAGTCCGCCCCCGATCACCTTTCCGAACATCACGATATCGGCATCAATGCCCAAAGCTTCCTGTGCCCCCCCTTTTCCCAATCGAAAGCCCGTCATCACCTCATCAAAGAGCAACAAAATGCCCTCTTGGGTGCAGAGTTCGCGCAAGCCTTTCATAAAACCGGTCTCGGGGATAATGCAGCCCATATTGCCCGGCACGGGCTCCAAAATAATGGCCGCAATCTCGCCTTGGTTCGCTGCCACGAGGGCCTTTACCCCTTCCAGATCGTTAAAATTCGCCAACAAGGTGTCCTTGGCCGTGCCCTGCGTCACCCCAGGGCTGTTGGGACTGCCAAAGGTAACCGCCCCGCTCCCCGCCTGTATCAAAAACGAGTCGGAGTGGCCGTGGTAGCAACCCGAAAACTTGATGATCTTGTCCTTGCCCGTGTACCCGCGCGCGAGGCGCACGGCACTCATACAGGCTTCGGTGCCACTGTTCACAAAACGGATCTGTTCAATGTTCGGCACCATGGAAACGGCCAGTTGGGCCAGTTCGGTCTCAATTTCGGTGGGCATCCCAAAGGACGTCCCCTTTTTGGCCTTTTCGATCACGGCGTTGATCACGGGTTCGTAGGCATGGCCCAAGATCAGTGGCCCCCATGAGGCAATGTAGTCGATGAGTTGGTTGCCGTCCACATCGTAGAGATAGGCACCCTTGGCCTCCTTTACGAAAATGGGGTCGCCCCCTACCGCTTTAAACGCTCGAACGGGTGAGTTAACGCCTCCTGGAATGTATTTTTTGGCCGCTGCAAAGAGGGCACTGCTTCGTTGGTAGATCATATTTCCCATTCCTGCGAAGGCAGGAATCTATTTTTAGGTTAATGGATTCCGCACTATGCTTCGACTTCGCTCAGCAGCCGTGCGGAATGACAAATCGATAGCAAAGGTACACATCCTTCCACTTTCAAGGAAACCGTTTTTGTCACTTCGAGTGATTCGCCCTGCGAATTGTATCGAGAAGGGAATGGGATGGAAGCGGTTCTCGATACAGCTTGACCTAAAGGTCAACCCACTCGAACGGACAGGGTTTGAGGACAGATCAGTAAAAAGACGTCATGCCGAACTCGTTTCGGCATCCATGTTCGGATAAAATTTACCGTAAAATCCTTCGCTCTCCCCTGCGACTCCGCTCAGGGCACAATTCCCACATCATTTATGGGAACCTGAAACAAGTTCAGGTTGACGTGCCCAATATCAGTTCGAGAGCCCGCCTGCCAGACGGACAGTATCTTCGTCATGCCGAACTCGTTTCGGCATCCCATCATCAATAAAACTTACCGTGAAATTCTTCGTTCGCCCCTGCGACTTCGCTCAGGGCACAATATTTATAAGAACCTGAAACAAGTTCAGGTTGACGTGCCCAATGTCAGTTCGAGCGCCCGCCTGCTGGACAGAATGGCAGTCGAGAACGACATACTACTTTACCCTTCGACTCCGCTCAGGGCCCGAGTTCAGGCAGAAGTGACAGACAAACCATCACTGCGCACGGACATAGAGTACCTGCCCAATGGAGATGGTGTTGTCGTTCAATCGGTTCATCCGTTTCAGTTCGTCCACGGAGACCTCATATTTTCTGGAAATCGCGTACAGGGTGTCCCCCTTTACCACGGTATGGGTAACGCTTACTTCCGGTTCGGGCGCATCATCGGTCACGGGTTGCCGAACGGGTTCGTCACTGGTTTCCACAACGGCCTCGTCATATTTGTGCAGCTCGTAGCGTTCGATCAGTGCGATCAATTTCTGCGGATATTGACGGTCCGTGGCATAGCCCGCCTGTTTGAGGCCGTGGGCCCATTTTTTATAATCGTCCCTTCGGTAATTGAACAAAAAGGCATAGCGCGATCGGGTCGTCAGGAACAGACTGTGGTCGCGAAAGGAAAACATGGGGTGGTTGTACTTGCGGAAACACTCCCCCTTGGCATCGTCATCATGAAAATCGAACTCGCCTTCCCAGCCCGTATGGCACTTGATCCCAAAGTGGTTGTTCGTCTTCAGGGTAAGCTCCCCGCGCCCGGAACCACTTTCGAGGATGCCCTGCGCCAAGGTGATGCTGGCAGGAATGCCAAAGGCACGCATTTCGTACTGGGCAATCTCGGCAAAGGTCTTGATGTATTCCTGGGTATCCGAAATGGGAAACTTCTCGAACCTTCCCGGGTCTTCGGGCATGGGATAGAGGTTGGACCCCTCGGTCCGCTCTTCCGCGGTCACCTTGGTGTTTTCCTTGGTCTCCGTCCTGCTGATGACAGGAGCTCCCTTTCGGTGGGTGGTCCTTCTTTTCTTGGCACCACAACCTGTGAGCAGGAGGGCCACCAAGACTACATATCCAATTCGCTTGATCATAGGTCCAATAACGGTAAATTTTTTTTTTCCAACACAAGGTTCATGCCCAAAATGCCCTGCAATCCGCCCGTGTGGATGGCCAAAATTCGGGTGTCTTTGGGGAAAACATCCTGTTTTACAAGGTCAAAAATACCAAAAAGCATCTTTCCCGTGTAGATGGGGTCCAAAGGAATCCCGGTTTCATCCCTAAAGCGGTTGATGAATGTCACCAGCTCCCGATCCACCTTGGCATAGCCCCCAAAATGATAATCGGTCACCAATCGCCACCGATCATTGCGGGCAAATGTACGAATATCATTGTTCAAAAAATCGCCCTTCAACGCAGGAAACCCGAGAACGTTCTGCCCCTCTTTTGCCGAATTGATGATTCCGGCCAAAGTGCCCCCAGTGCCCACCGCACAACAAATATGGTGGAAACCGGCATCCGCTTCCGTCAAGATCTCTTCGCAGCCCTGCACCGCCAATGCATTGGTCCCACCCTCGGGGAGCAGGTAGCACTCCCCAAAACGTTCGCTCAACATTTGGCGAAACGGTGCCTCATTTTTGTTCCGATAATCGCCCCGCGAAACAAAATGGAACCGCATCCCCTGCCGATGGGCCAAAGCCAAAGTGGGATTGTCCTGCCAACTCTGGGCCAGCTCCTCCCCCCGTATCACACCAATGGTCCCAAAACCCTGTTCCTTTCCGGCGCAGGCCACCGCCGCAATGTGGTTGGAAAAGGCACCACCAAAGGTGAGCAGCGTGGAATGGCCCTGTTTTTTGGCTTCCTCCAGATTGTATTTGAGTTTGCGGTACTTGTTTCCGGAAATGAGCGGATGGATGGTATCCTCCCGTTTGATGTAGAGGGAAACGCCCTTTTCACGGAGAAGGGGCAGGTCGATATGCTGATGGGGGATGTTCAAAATACTTTTCGTATTGAATATCTTATTATATTTGTATTAATTTTACAGACAAATATATATCAAAATGTTAGATGTAGTCCTGAATTATAAAACTCTCCTTGAAAACCTCCACATATATATAGAGGAAAGCAAATTCAAAAAAGAACACATTATCAATGAATTGGGTGTTTCTCGGGCCACGTTCTACAACAAACTCAAAAAGCGTAGTTTCAGTATTCCCGAAATGGTCAAATTGAGTACGCTTCTTTTCCCTGAGGACACCAAAGCTTTTGAAATCAAACAAGCCCTGGAGCGCAGCCGCAAAGACAGTGCGGCAGGTCGTGTTTTGAAACACGAATCCGTGATGTCCGATGCCAGAAAAAGAATTTCCCGGTGAAGGTTGTCTGGACCTTTGAGGCCGAGAAATCCTTTAATGCCATATTGGACTACCTTATGGAAGTCTGGAGCCAAAAAGAGGCCCTTGCTTTCATCGACCTAGTGGAAGAGACCATTGAAAACATAAGAACCTATCCTGAAATGTTCAAAGTCTCTCCATATAACAGGGTAAGCCGTGAGGCATTCATCACCAAGCACACCACCATGTTTTATAGGATTTTGGATGAATTGATCGAAGTGGAATATTTTTGGGGCAATTTCCAGGATCCCGATAACATTGAAAAGCTTCTCAGCTAAACCTGTCCATCGCTCACCAAACATTTGGCAATAAACATTAACGCATCAGGTAGTTCAAAAAACCAAAGATTTTCCGCTTGGAAAGATACTGCATATCCGCTTCATTGGCATAGGCCTCCCGCTCAAAACTGATGTTCTGATAGGCGCGGTAACTGTCCATATAGAGGATGGTCCGCAACAACCATTCGGATACATAGAGCAGGTAAAAGGGCAGTATCAAGAGCTCCCTTTGTTGTTTTAGGTGGATGCGCTCATGGTTGATGAGCACAGCGTCGTCCTTCAGGGAATCCTCTTTCAGGATGATGAAAGGCCAAAGCGAGAGGCCCACATAATTTTTATAAAAGAAATGTCTAAAGACTACTATCACCTGAAAACGTTCATCGGTTCCCAACAAATATAACAGCAAATCGTACAGAAAATTGGGCATGGCCGACAATACCATTAACAATTTCGGTGAATAACCCCTTTGCTTCCAAAATTTTAAAACGTTAGGGGCTTTCATCAGGATCCCTTAACTTTATAAGACGAATTGATGTTGTGCATGAAAGAACGCATTCCCTTGGAAGAGGGCGATTACTACCTTTCGGAGGAAGGATATCGGGTCTTTACCGAGCAATACCTCCTCAAACGGGGATATTGTTGTGAAAGTGGTTGTCGCCATTGTCCGTATGGCTACAATGCAAAGATCAATAAGAGAAACTAAGATCGGGTTCGGCACAGTATTTGTGTCTTATTTATCACAATCTCAAAGAAATAAAAAAAGTGTCATGAAAAATTTCAAACTCATTCCGCTGGTCGCATTGACCCTTGTTCTATTGGCCTCTTGCAGTTCTGTACGGGTCGTTTCCGATTACGATCAAAAAGCTGATTTCAACACCTACAAAAGCTATGCTTTTTACAAAACAGGTATTGACAAGGCCGAAATATCCGATCTGGATAAAAAACGCATCCTCCGTGCCATCGAGGCCGAGCTAGGTTCCCGTGGTTTTGTAAAATCCGACACTCCCGATGTGCTCATCAGCATCTTTACCAAGGAGCGTGAGCGTGTGGACGTGTACAACAACAACTTTGGTTGGGGTTATGGCGGTTTCTACAACCCTTGGGTCTGGGGTCCCGGTTGGGGCTGGGGTTGGGGCAACAATGTCAGCACCAGCACCGAAGGCTCGCTTTACATTGATGTGATCGATGCCAACAAAAAAGAATTGGTATGGCAAGGTAGAGGCGTGGGAACGCTGAACAATACCAAGAACATCGAGAAGAAGGAACAGCGCATCAAGGAATTTGTTTCGCAGATCCTCGAGGAATATCCGCCCAACATGTCCGTGGCTTCCAATTAACATACAGACCGCCCTTTGGGCGGTTTTTTATTGCACTTCGTTTTCCTTGGTGAAGGGAACCATTTCCTATTTCGTATCTTTAAGTCGCATAAAAATGTCTCCATGAGCTACGAATCCAATCCCATACTGGACAAACTGCCCAAACACTTAAAACAGTTTATCAAACCACAGGAGTATGAGGCATACACGGCCATTGATCAAGCTGTGTGGCGCTATGTGATGCGCAAAAATGTGGATTACCTGAGCCGTGTGGCACACAGTTCCTATGTGGATGGATTGAAGAAAACGGGCATCTCCATAGACCACATCCCCAACATGTACGGCATGAACCGCATCTTGAAGGAAATCGGCTGGGCTGCGGTCGCAGTGGACGGATTCATTCCGCCATCGGCCTTTATGGAATTCCAGGCATACAATGTGCTGGTCATTGCTTCGGACATCCGTCAATTGGAAAATATTGAATACACCCCTGCTCCCGATATCATACACGAAGGGGCCGGCCATGCACCTATCATTGCCAATCCGGAATATGCGGAATATCTCAGACGCTTCGGGGAAATTGGTTGCAAAGCGATATCGAGTGCCAAGGACTATGAGTTATACAACGCCGTGCGCCATCTTTCCATCATCAAAGAGGCCCATGGAACGCCTGAGGCAGAAATCGAGAAAGCCGAAAAGCATATTGAACACCTTCAGGAAAACATGGGGATCCCTAGCGAAATGGCCCTTATCCGCAACCTGCATTGGTGGACGGTGGAGTATGGCCTCATCGGCACCGTGGACAACCCAAAAATTTATGGGGCGGGCCTCTTATCGTCCATCGGGGAAAGTGCTTGGTGCATGACCGACAAAGTGAAGAAATTACCGTATTCCATGGAGGCGGTCCACACCGAATTTGACATTACCAAACCCCAGCCACAACTGTTCGTTACCCCTGACTTTGCCTTTTTGAGCCAAGTTTTGGAAGATTTTGCCAATTCCATGGCCCTGCGCACGGGTGGCCTTTCCGGCATCCAAAAATTGATTGCATCCAAAGCATTGGGCACGGTGGAACTGAGCACGGGCCTACAGATTTCTGGAGAGTTCCACAACGCGATCGAGCATGAGGGCAAGCCCATCTACATCCAAACGAAGGGCGCAACCGCACTATCCTACCGTGAAAAGGAACTGGTGGGACACAGCACTGCCCACCATCCGGATGGTTTCGGTTCCCCCATCGGAAAACTGAAAGGCATCAACATTGCCATCGAGGACATGGGCCCACGTGACCTCAAGGCCTATAAAATCTATGAAGGCGAACAGATTGCCTTAGAATTTGAAGGAGGCATCACGGTGGAGGGCACCATCGTCACCGGTACGCGCAACCTGATGGGCAAGATCATCTTGATTACCTTTGAGGACTGTACCGTGACCTACAAGGGGGAAACGCTATTCCAACCGGAATGGGGATTGTACCACATGGCCGTGGGCCAAAAAGTGGTCTCGGCCTACAACGGGCCCGCTGATCTGCACAGTTTTGACCTCATCACCCATCAGATCACCGAAAGCACCATCAAACCGAAAAAGAGTCCAAAAAGGATCCAACTGGAGCAGTATTACCAGCAAGTCCGTGATTTCAGGGAAGGGAAGAACACCACTATTTCCCGCAACAAAGTGTTCCAAGCCCTCAAAAGCGAACACCCACAGGACTGGTTATTGCCCACGGAACTGTACGAATTGGCCAAACAGGGCAATGATCTTGGGTTTCAACAGGAAATCTTGGAGCATTTGGAAAACATCAAGCGGGAGAACCCCAAAGTGGGCCATTTGATCGATGACGGGATTCAACTGGTGGAATCCAGCTTGGTAAGCTAAAACCCCAGTTTTTCCATATTGCCAACGGTAACTTCCATTTGTGGGACCTTTGCCTTTTTCACCGGATAGAAAGAAAAATGGAGCTGTTCCCCATTTCTCTTGACGCCGAGCTCTACCTCTTTTTCTATATTGCCCTGCCAAATGCTTCGGGAAAACACCGCATCACCCTCTCGGATGCCAGCTTCCCATGCCTTGCTTCCTTCTATCACACTTTTAATTCCTTTTCTGTCCTCCGTAAACTCAAATCCCAACTCATAAATATCGCTTTCGGTGCTATACGCCAAGTCCAATTCAATAAATAGGTCCTCCAAATCCAGTTTTTGCCCTTCTTCAATGTGCTTTTGGAAGAATGTGCCAAAACCGCCATTCCAATAGGACTCCATCAGGTCAACAAAATAATCGTGGGTCAGTTTTTGGTCCTTGGTGGTCGCATCCCTATAAATGTGGTGCATCACATCATCCAAACTTTGTTGCCCTTTACTGATCTGCTTTATCTTTTGGTCCAGATAAAAAGCGAAAATAGTGCCCCTCCAATACGGAAGCTTGGAATATTCATAGTTGTTCCAAAAATGATCGTAATTGATCTCGCTGTTCGGGACATCACCTACCGACGAGGCATAAAGGTCCCGAATGGTCCTGTTCATCTCATCTATAAAAAACCTTCCGTCCAGACCATTGATATGGTTTGCCGCAATATTCTTAAAAGTATAGTATTCCGTAAACCCTTCGCTGAACCAATATTGCTCCTCTTCATTGCCATTGGTGATGGTATGCCCGATCCAGTTGTGCATCAGTTCGTGGTTGAAGAGGTATACCATCTGCCCAATATCCGTCAAATCGTTGTTGGAAACCGATGTGGCAAAAGAGTTGGTCAAGCCCGTACCTTGAAAACTGCTTCCGTTCTCTTGCGGAAAGGGCTGCATGGTCACCGTGAAATATTCTTGCGAGTGGTCGTTCCAAAAATTACGCTGACAGGTCAAAGTCCGTTCCAGCACTTGGAACACATCCTCATCCTGAAAAGGTACCCACTCCCCGCGAGTGGCCAGACTGATTCGGTTGCCTTGGATGTCTCCAGAAAGCACCCTAAAGTCCCCTCCCACAAAAATGGCATTTCCAAAAAGGTCCATGTCCATGTCCTTCAACTCTTGCACCCTTTCCTGGCTTCCAAAACTGTTGTGAACGGTATAATCCTTCGGAAAGGACGACCAGTCCAAAATGATGTTCTGATGGCCCGCTGCCTGTTCCGGCACCATGAACATATTGTGGGAAAATGCATGGAAATACGTGCTGTTTATGATGGGCCGGTAAATTCTAATCGTTGAAAGTCCGTCATCAAAATCCTGTTTGAGAACATACTCAAACTCCAGCTTTTTGACGCCCTTCGGATGTATGAGTACGATCTGACCATTTTCGGCATCCTTTTCCACTGCGCCCTCCACGTTCAGCAGTTGCATCTTCCCCAAGGTCCCGAACAGTTTTTCCTGCCCCCATGCCTCATTGGGAAAGGACAAAACGGTGGTACCCTCCGGATTTGCCGGAAAGGTCATTTTGATCTGGAGTTGTGGTATGCTATCAACCACCACCGGAGCAATCACGTAACGAATGTCCGGCTCGGCTTTTTGGTGACAGGAAAATAGAATTATGGCTAAAAGGGCGGTTGGTAGTACTCTTTTAAACATGGATTGATTTGATTGATATACCCTATAGACGCACAAAAACGCCAAATGTGACAGTTTTAATCCAAAATTTGTTCCAATTGACCCACATTTTCCACGGGCGTGTTTTCGTGGACCAAAGTCCACCCCATGGTATTGGTGAGCACCAAGATCCGGGAAAGTTCGCTCACCAAACGGTTTTCGGCATTGGAACGCAGGGATGATGCCTCTATTTTCTTCATCAGCGAAGCGTTCACATTTCGTTTGATGGCATTATAATCCGACGCATTGAACTGGTTTAGATAATCGGCCGTAACATCGTAGTACTCAAAATCGGGACTGATCTTGATCTCTGGCTCCGGAATCTGGACAATCTTCAACACCCTGTTTTCCTCGTCCACCTCATATTGGATTTGGGCCATGTCGTAGGCAATGGTCACATCGGCATTCACCACCACCAAAGCCTTTTTATGGGCCGTAATGAGCGGACCGAACAATTCTTTGGAATCCTTGTAGTTGTAGACCTCGGCAAAATGCCCTTCGGTGACGATCAACTTGGAAACGTTTTTTAGTTCTTGCTGTATGAGCATGGAATTTTCCTCCAAAATGGTCTTTTGCTCCCGGTCATCGGCGCATGATCTGTAGATTAAAACCGAGGCCAGCGCAATGACAGCTCCTATAAGTACTTTCTTCATCTATTCGAATTTCATGAAAGGAAACCTCTCTTGAAGATACGTAATTTTTGCTTGGAGCGATGTCCTGAACTTTTGGTGGCTATCGGAATCCGGGTTGAAAGGCCTGTGTGCCAACCCTTTTCGGACGCTGCCCACTTCCTCCATGATGGGCAGACTATCGGGAGAGATCCAAACCGACCTGAACTTGTCCCAAATATAGTCCACGGCCAGTTCGTTAGGATGCAGCATGTCCTTCCCATAAAAACGATAGTCACGAAGCTCGTCCATCATGATCTCGTAAGCTGGAAAGTAGGACAGCTCTCTCGACTGCCTGTCCGTCCGGCAGGCGGGCGCTCGAGAAGACAAAACGGAATGAACCGCCGAGATAAGATGTGCCTTGCCCCTCTGGTTTTCCACAAAACCGTCCTTGAGGTGCCGTACTGGTGAAACGGTAAAAATAAACTGGGCTTTCGGGTTCACTTTTTTTACCATTGCCAGGCAGTTTTCCAAACTGGTCTGTATTTCTTCTGGGGCCAACAATTCTTTTTGGAACTCCCGCTGAGGCACTTTATGGCAGTTGGCCACTATCTTTTTTGAAACGACATTTCGGTACACCCATGCTGTGCCCAATGTGATGATGATGTGGGAAGCGGTTTCGAGACTTCTTTTGGTTTCCATCAACCTTTGGTTGAGGAGTTGCAGCAAAGTGTCCCTGTCGTTGGAACGCAATTCGGAATGGGCATCGAAACAATGCCAAATACCGTCTTGCACAAAAATTTCATCTGCTGAATAGGTTGATTCGTCCACAGCACGCTGCACCAAATTCTCGATGGCCAACGGATGAAAGAAAATACCAAAAGGATTCAAGCTGTTCCGGAATTGGAAGTAAGCCAACTTTGCCCCCATATTTTCCACAAAACACGAACCCAACAACAGCACTTTGCTCTGATAATCGATGGGATTCCCATCTGGCTGTATGGGTACTTTGGTCTGTAGATCCATTAGCTAAGATATGCCTTCGCCTTGTCAAGTGCCTCGGAAATGCCGTCCGGGTTTTTGCCCCCAGCGGTCGCAAAGAAGGGTTGTCCCCCGCCACCACCTTGGATGTATTTGCCCAGTTCCCTGACTATAGTACCTGCATTCAGGCTCTTGGCCGTGGCCAAATCTTTGGAAATGTAGCAGGAAAGCAACGCTTTCCCATCGTTCTCGGCGGCAAGCAAAAGGAAAAGGTTGTCCACCTGACCCCCGATCTCAAACGACAGGTCCTTGATGCCCGCAGCATCCAGATCTACCTTTTTGGCCAAAAACTGGATGTCTCCCACTGTTTCCAATTCGGAAATCAGCTCGCTTTTCAATCCTTTGGCCTTGTCCTTCAGCAATTGCTCCACTTGTTTTTTGAGAGCGGTATTTTCCTCCTGTAGCCCTGCAACGGCCTTCACAGGATCTTGGGCATTGTGCAAGAGGTCCTTGATCTCGAACAGCATACGATTGTTCGTAAAGTAAAATTCTTTGACAGCATCGGAAGTAATGGCTTCGACCCTTCGGATTCCGGCTGCTACGGCCCCTTCGGACACGATCTTGAAGTGCCAAATATCCGCCGTGTTCTTTACGTGTGTCCCACCACAAAGTTCCATG
The DNA here is from genome assembly GCF_003058265.1 of Flagellimonas amoyensis. Classification (GTDB taxonomy): domain Bacteria; phylum Bacteroidota; class Bacteroidia; order Flavobacteriales; family Flavobacteriaceae; genus Flagellimonas; species Flagellimonas amoyensis. The sequence continues at coordinate 549,543 of NZ_QBUK01000001.1, read as the reverse complement.
GACTGTCCAAAGCGGATGGTACGGACGGTATCGCCATATTTTTCACCAAAAAGGGCCATCGCCCCTTCTTCCATCGCTTTTTGTATGGGAACGTTCCTGTTTTCCTCCAACGGCAAATGACCATCGATGCGGGCATTGACAAAGTTTTCCACTTTTCGCAGTTCCTCTACGGAAAGCTTGGCAAAATGGGAAAAATCGAAACGCAGGTATTTCGAATGTACCGCAGAACCTTTTTGCTCCACATGGGTGCCCAAAATATCGCGCAGTGCTTGGTGCAACAAATGGGTTGCCGTGTGGTTGCAGGCTGTTCTCCAACGCTGCTTATGGTCCACCACTGCCTTAAAGGTCTCGTTTACATTATCGGGCAACGACTCCGCAAAATGCACGATCTCGTTGTTTTCCCGTTTGGTGTCCACAATATAGGTGACATTGCCATTGAAAGCCTCCAGATAGCCTTTGTCCCCGACCTGACCACCACCTTCAGCGTAAAAAGGGGTCAGATTGAACACCAACTGGTACTGGTCACCCTCTTTTTTGCTGGTGATCTTGCGGTATTTCACCAATTTCACTTGGGCCTCCAAACTGTCGTACCCTATAAATTCTTGCTCGGAATCCTGTTTTAGAACGGTCCAATCGCCTTTTGACACTTCGGATGCTGCCCTGGAACGGTCCTTTTGTTCCTGCAATGCTTTGTTGAAGCCTGTCACATCCAATTGATACCCCTTTTCCTCCAAGATCAACGAAGTAAGGTCGATCGGAAAACCGAAGGTATCGTAAAGTTCAAAGGCTTTTTCGCCACTGATAATCTTGTCCCTGGAAGACTTGATTACGGAGTCCAACAGCACCAAGCCCTGCTCCAAAGTGCTCAGGAACGAACTCTCTTCTTCCTTGATCACATTCTCGATCAACTGGTATTGTTCCTTCAACTCAGGGAACGCCTTGCCCATTTGCTCGGCCAACACTTTGACCAACCTATAGATGAACGGTTTGTTGATATCCAAAAAGGTGAACCCATATCGGATGGCACGGCGCAAGATCCTTCGGATGACATACCCTGCCCCAGTGTTGCTGGGCAATTGTCCATCAGCAATGGAAAAAGCAACGGCCCTTACATGGTCCGCGATCACCCGAATGGCAATATCGGTCTTTTCGTCCTTTCCGTATTTTTTCCCCGTGATGATTCCTATTTCCCGAATAAGGGGCGTAAATACATCGGTATCATAATTGGATTGGACGCCCTGCAGCACCATGCACAGACGCTCAAAGCCCATTCCTGTATCAATATGTTTTGCGGGAAGGCTCTCCAAGCTTCCATCTGCCTTTCTGTTGAATTGCATAAAGACCAGATTCCAGATTTCCACTACTTGTGGATGGTCCTGGTTCACCAAGGAGGCACCCGGCACTTTCTTTTTCTCTTCTGCGGAACGGATGTCCACATGGATCTCGGAACAGGGGCCACAGGGTCCCTGATCGCCCATTTCCCAGAAATTGTCCTTCTTGTTGCCCATGATGATGCGCTCTTCGGGCACAATGGCCTTCCAAAGGTCGTAGGCCTCTTGGTCCATGGCCAACCCATCATCATCACTACCCTCAAAAACAGACACATAAAGACTGCTCTTGTCTATTTTATAGACTTCGGTGAGCAGTTCCCAGGCCCACTGTATGGCTTCTTTTTTGAAGTAATCCCCAAAACTCCAGTTGCCCAACATCTCGAACATGGTATGATGGTAGGTATCCTTGCCCACTTCTTCCAGATCGTTGTGCTTGCCACTTACCCTAAGGCATTTTTGGGTATCGGCCACCCTTGTGTGTTTGGGTTTGGAATTCCCCAAGAAAAACTCCTTGAACTGGTTCATGCCGGCATTGGTGAACATGAGGGTGGGGTCGTCCTTCATTACCATGGGTGCCGAGGGCACTATATTGTGGCCCTTTTCTTTGAAAAAGTTTAAAAATTGGGTTCTAACTTCTTGGGATGTCATTGAATTCCTAGGGTTTTCTTAAATTTAACACTCATAGCAAAACAATTTTTATATTTGCTTGTTTTGATAAAAAGAGTGAGCAAAAATAGGATAAAATCCATTCATGTCTAAAGTTAAGTACTATTACGACCCGGATACCCTTTCCTATCGAAAGATCGAGCCGAGAAAATCCAAGAAGTACAGAAACATCTTTCTGTTCGTCCTAGGTTCCGCGCTATTTGGTTTTTTGGGCCTCGTTATCCTACTGAACACCAAATGGGTGAACACGCCCAAGGAACTTTCCCTGGAACGCGAGGTCAGGAACTATGAGCTTCAGTTTGAGATCCTGGACAAGAAGATGGAGCAAATGGAGCAGGTGCTGGCCAATATCGAGGACCGCGACAACAACATATACCGCTTATATTTTGAGGCCAATCCCATTCCCGAAGAGCAGCGAAAGGCTGGTTTCGGGGGAATCAACAGGTACAAATCCCTGGATGGCTTCAACAATTCCGATATCATCATCAATGCCACCAAGCGTTTGGACATCATCCAAAAACAGATGGTGATCCAATCCAAATCCTTGGATGAGATTGCCAAGTTGGCCGAGGAAAAAGAGAAGCTTTTGGCCTCCATCCCCGCCATCCAACCGGTGAGCAATGAGGATTTGACCCGTATGGCCTCTGGCTACGGCTGGCGGTCCGACCCCTTTACCAAGGCCCGGAAAATGCACTGGGGGATGGACTTTACCGCTCCACGCGGCTCTCCCATCTATGCTACGGGAGACGGGAAAGTGACCCGTGCCGACAACCAATCCTCAGGCTATGGCAAACACATCCGAATAGATCACGGATACGGTTATATTTCACTTTATGGACACATGAGCAAATACAACGTGACCGTGGGCCAAAAGGTAAAACGCGGTGACCTTATCGGTTTTGTAGGCAGTACAGGACGTTCAGAAGCTCCGCACTTGCACTATGAGATATTTAAGGACGGGGAGCGCATCAACCCTATCAACTTCTACTACGGAAGTTTGACGGCAGAAGAGTTTGAGAACATGCTCAAATATGCCAATCAAGAGAACCAATCCTTGGATTAATGCACATAGACCTTCCCGAGAAACGATATTATGGTATTGGCGAAGTGGCCAAGGCCTTTGGGGTGAACACTTCCCTTATCCGCTTTTGGGAAAAGGAGTTTGATGTGCTGCAACCCAAAAAAAATGCCAAGGGCAATCGAAAATTCACACCGGAAGACATCAAAAACCTGCAACTGATCTATCACTTGGTGAAGGAACGGGGGTTCACCTTGGAAGGTGCCAAGATCCATCTGAACGAGGAAAAGGAAAAAACACTGTCCAACTTTGATGTCATCCAAAAACTGCAAAAGGTAAAAGCTGAATTGCTAAAGATCAAAGAACAACTATAAACACCAAAACCTAACGAAAATGAAAAAAGGTCTCATAGCCATCATCGTACTGATCGTACTTGCCGTAGTGCTGGTAGGTTGGTACGTGAGCACGAACAATAAACTTGTGGACATGAAGGGACAGGCCACCAAGCAATGGGCCAATGTGGAAAGCTCCTATCAACGAAGAAGCGACCTCATCGGCAACTTGGTGAAAACGGTCCAGGGTGCAGCCGATTTTGAGCGCGAGACCCTATCGGATGTGATTGAGGCAAGGGCCAAGGCCACCTCCACCACTATTGATGCGAACAACATCACCCCGGAACAACTTGCAGAATTCCAACAGGCCCAGACCGGTTTGTCATCTGCACTTTCCAGGCTCTTGGTCACCGTGGAACGCTATCCCGACCTGAAGGCCAACCAAAACTTTTTGGAACTACAGTCCCAATTGGAGGGCACCGAGAACAGGATCAATGTGGAACGGAACCGTTTCAACGAACTGGCCGGGGAATACAACATCAAGATCCAACAGATTCCTACCAACATCATCGCGGGCATTGCCAATTTCGACCCTATGGCACTCTTCAGTTCCAATCCAGGATCTGAGAATGCGCCGGACGTGAATTTTGAATTCGATTAAGCATGTCGCACGTAGAGGAATTTTTGACTGCCGAGGAGGAACAGGAGATTATTGACGCCATTGTTGAGTCAGAAAAAAATACTTCCGGCGAAATCCGTGTCCACATTGAGGCCACAGCAAAAATGGACCACTTTAGCCGAGCACAACAGGTATTCCACTTTCTGAAGATGGACAATACCAAAGAGGACAACGGAGTACTGATCTATGTGGCCGTAGATGATCATAAATTTGTGATCTATGGCGGCTCCGGCATTGACCGCGCTGTGCCCAACGGGTTTTGGGACACCACCAAGGATGTCATCGCCTCACATTTCAAGAAAGGGAATTTCAAACAAGGTATTGTAGAAGGCATTTTGATGGCGGGCAAAGAACTGGAGGCCCATTTTCCATGGAACCACAACGACACCAACGAACTGAGCGATGCCATATCCAAAGGGTAACCTCTTACTGGCTTTTTTGTGCGTTTCCCTAGCCTGGGGACAATTCACCATACCCAAAAAACCACAAGAGCAGACGAGTGTCTATGATTATGTGAATCTTCTGTCCAATGCCCAGAACAGGGCCTTGGAGCAAAAACTCATCCACTATTCCGACAGTACCTCCACACAGATCGTTGTGGCCATCATCGCCACCACCGAAGGGGAGGACATTACCTATTTGGGTGCCCAATGGGGGCATCAATGGGGTATTGGCCAAGCGGACAAGGACAATGGCATATTGATTCTTTTGGCCCGGGACGACAGAAGAATTGCCATCAACACCGGATATGGTGTAGAGGGCGCACTCACCGACCTCATGTCCAAACGCATTATCGAGTCTGTCATCATCCCCGAATTCAAAAAAGGGGATTATTACAGCGGTCTTGACAAGGGTTCCGATGCCATCTTCAAAGTGCTTACGGGCGAGTTCACCGAGGACAGGACCTTTGGCAACAACCGCTTTCCCATCGAAGCTCTTTTCCCCTTCATCATCTTTATCGTGATCATGATCATTCTATGGAGCCGAAAGAACAAGGGCGGCGGTGGAAATGGCGGCCGTAGGGGCAGCGGTCTCGATATCTGGGACATGATCATCCTGAGCAATATGGGCCGTAGCTCTGGTTCCTCGGGCGGATTTGGAAGCGGTGGCGGTTTTAGTGGCGGTGGATTCGGTGGAGGCTTCGGCGGCGGTGGATTTGGCGGAGGCGGTGCCTCAGGTGGATGGTAAATCCCTCTTACGCCAAAACTCCAAGCAACCTTTTCTCACATTCCATCCATCAAAATCAAAGCCTCATAATGCGACGACCTCCCCTACCTTGTTCGGGAGCCCCACTACCTCCAAAAGAATCAAACTTGATGGTAAGACTGCCCATGAAATAACGTTTGAGCACCGTTCCCTGGAAATCTTGGATAAAATCCTGTCCCGTGGTCCTCCTCGTGTTGATGTTCTGGTTGAGCAGGTCATAGGCCAACACTTTGAGTGTTGCCTTCTTTTTGAACATTTGGAGTCCCAAGCTCATGTTCCAAAAAATGGCATCCTTATCGAAACCAGCCCCCAAATTGCCATTATAGCTATAGGTGATGTCATTGCCCCAGACCAAGTTTTGGGGCCAATAGGTGGTCAATCTAAATGTCATGTTATGGGTGGTAAAGTCGATATCGTCCACATTGTCCAGATTGTACCGTGTGGAATTGATCCCATAGGTATATTCAGGTTCCACTTCGATCATTTCCTTATAATTGAACATAAGCCCCACCCTGGGGTTGATGCCCACGTTCATAGCTTCCAGCTTACTGCCATTCGTGAATCCAACCTGTCTATTGATGTTGGTATAGGGATTGACCGTAAATTTCAAAGTGTACAGACTGTCCCTCTTGATCTGTTTGGAATAGTTGACCCCGGCCCACATGCTGTAATTGCCCCCCACATTTTCATAGGTGGTCGTTCGGATAAAGTCCTCATCAGTGGTGGTTATGGAAACCACTTTGTCCTCCTCAAAGTTCATCCCGGAATAGACGAAGAGTCCCGTTCTATCTTTCCAATTGTAGTCGTTGTAATTAAGGTAAAGGCTATGGGTGATCTCTGGGCCCAAATTGGGGTTACCCACAATAATGTTCAGCGGGTTGCTCACATTGGGCACAGGCTGCAGTTGGTTCACCGAGGGCACATTCAGCCTTGTATTGTAGTTGATGCTCGCCCTTTTGCTGGCCCCAATATTATAATTGAAATGGGAACCGAAAAGCAGGTTGTTATAATTCTTGGAAAAGGATGTAGCTTGTATGAAATCCTCATTGTCCAGCGCTATCTGCTCCATTCTGGCCCTTACATTGAACCTGAATTTCTTCCCGTTGGATCCTATCCCTATCTCGGGAACATGCTTCCTTGCATTGAAATCAAAATCTGAACTGAGGGTCGAGTTGTAAACGTATTCTCCCGTTGTTTCATCAAAATCGGAAACGGAACGCTCGTTCTGCTGTTCGTTGTTGTTGTAGCTGTAGCGAAAATCCAGATAAAGGTCCTTGTTCAGCGGTTGACGGAAGGAAGCCCCAAGTTCGTAGGAATCGTTGGCATTGTCGATCGTGGTCCTTTGGTCCAAGATCTGCTGACTGGGATCGTCGCCATAAATGTTCCGTTCAGAATTCAAGAAAGACTCCGAGTCGTTCACCCGGTTGTTGTTTTCAAAATATACCCGTACATATTTTCCCAACGAATCCAATTTCTTCATCACCTCCAACCTGTTGCTGAAATTACGCTGGAACCCATCCGAGGTCTGAAGAGACATATTGTCGTTGATGACATTTCCCTCCCCGTCCCTGGAAACGGTATTTTCCGCATTGGTCGAATTGGTGTTGTTGACACTGAAACTGGGCTGTATGGTCACCCTTGTGGTCTTGTCCACATCAAACTCCAAGTTGGCCGTTGCCTGGTTGGAAATGGTGGTCCCGACAAAATTCGATTCGGTATCTGTAAAGTAACTCCCGTCGGGCAAAATGTTTTCCCGTGCCGTTTTTTCATCGTTATAGGAATCACTGAAGGCGTAGAAATAATTGCCGTCCATTCGGTATTTGTCCTTTTTTTGGTCCGCATAACTGGTCCCGATCGTGGACGAAGTCGTGATTCCCTCACCAAAACCAAAGGACATGTTTCCTATGGAAAAGCCGCCATTTCGGTTGAATCCTACGCCACCGCCCCTGGCGTTTCCGACCATTTCATAGATTTCATCAAAGGAAAAACCGGGATTGTTGATGTTGTTGCTGCTCCCCAAAACACTTATGCGTTGGGTATCGTTGAAATAGTTGACCAGTCCATTGGCCTGATAGCGATCGTCCGTACCATATCCGCCGGAAAGTCGCCCCATATATCCCTTTTTCTTGTCTTCCTTGAGCAAGAGGTTGATGGTCTTGTTCTCCCCATCGCCCTCCTCTCCGATAAATTCCTGCTCCTTGGTCTTGCTATTGGTGATCTGGATCTTGCTGATCAAATCCTTGGAAAGGCTCTTCGTGGCCACTTTGGGGTCGGTACTGAAAAATACCTGCCCGTTCACCAAAACTTTGTTCACTTCTTTTCCATTGACCGTAATGGTACCATCACTGGCCACTTCCACTCCGGGGAGTTTTTTCAGTACATCCTCGACCGTGGCATCGGGTCGGGTCTTGAAAGAATCGGAATTGAATTCCAAGGTGTCCTTTCGTATGGTGATCGGCACGCGCTCCCCTACGAGGTCCACACCTTCCAATTCTTGGGCCTGTTCCTCCAAAACAATGTTCTCCAATTCCAAACTTGGCTTCAGGTCCACTTCCAATGATTTTGACTTGTACCCATTATAGGAAATACCCAATCTGGCCTTCTTGTAGGACGTTCGCCCTTCCAATGTAAAATTTCCATCCGAATTGGTGATGGTGTAACTGATCAGGACGCTGTCCTTGACGGTCTCCGCATAAATTGTTGCTGCTTCAAGGGGATTTCCATTGGTGGCATCGACAATTTTTCCCTTGATCAAGAAGTCTTGACCATAAGTTGATGTAAAAGAAAAAAGGAGGGAAACAAAAGCGAGATAGGTGTAAATTCTTCTCAATGGGCTGTTTGTTTTTTGGTTCATATTGGTTTGGACTCCAAAATATCAGTTTGGTAAATTAGGCCGGACCTATTTAACGAAACTTTGAGAAAAATTTGTGGATAAATGCCTTAAATCTTAATTTTTTTGCCATAAATACAAGTTCTTTGGTCCATACGTCAATTCAAAACAACCATCCGTAAACTTACTGGGGCATCTTGTCCAATTTTAGCTATCTTGGTTGGGCAAAATCATGTGTAACCAATTCCAAGCTTTGACATGTCCCATTTTTTTAGAATCTTTTCTGTTTTCTTGCTGATTTTGGTCGTCTCCTGCAAAAAGAAAGGAGATTCCAGCGAAACCGACAACCTATTCAAATTCAAGGACTACATCAGTTACCACACCCAGGGCAACCAAAGTATTTCCTCTCCCATCCAGATTGCCCTGGCACGACCGTTGGAGCAGTTTGAACTGACCCAAGAACTTCCAAAGGAATACCTCAAGATCTCCCCGAACGTGGAGGGTAAACTGGTCATCGAAAATGGTAGGGAAATCACTTTCCAGCCCTCCGAATACCTCCGGCCCAACACCGAGTATGTGGTGACACTGGCCCTGAACCAACTTTTTGAGGATATTGCGAGTGAGTTCAAAAAATACACTTTTAGCTTTAAGACCATCGCTCCCAATTTCAAGATCAATCTGGTGAACCTACAATCCTACAGCAAGGACTGGCAATATTTGACCGGAACTTTGGATGCATCCGATATTTTGGAAGGGGCCAAAATAGGCAAGATCCTTTCCGTGAAACAAGGCGACAAATCCGTTGCCGTGAAATGGGACAATGCCTCTGAAAATGCACAATTTTTCAGTTTCAAGATTGACAGCATCTCCAGAAAAACAGAAGATAGTGAACTGACGATCAGTTGGACCGGCAAGGAATTGGGCATCGAAAACGAAGGGTCCGAAAACTATACCATCCCCGGCCTGAACAAATTTGTGGTAGTGGATGCCAAAACCACCTCATCCCCGAACGCCGTGCTTACCCTAAATTTCTCCGAGCCGCTCAAACAGAACCAAAACCTGAACGGTCTGGTGACCATCGAAAATGCCGAGAGCCTTCGCTACGAGATCGATGGCAATGTGTTACGGGTCTATCCTTCCAACCGAATTTTGGGCGAGGTGCGCGTGAATGTCTTTGAGGGCATCAAAAGTGAATATGGGTTCACCCTCAAGAACACTTTTTCCGAACTGGTCTCCTTTGAACAGTTGAAACCGGCCGTGCGCCTTATTTCCAAAGGAACCATTTTGCCCAATGCCGCGTCCACACCCATTTATTTTGAAACGGTGAACCTATCTGCCGTTGAAGTGCGCGTCATCCAGGTCTTTGAGGACAACATGCTCCAATACCTCCAAAATTATGAGCTCACCCAAGACTATGACCCTGATTTTAGGCCAGTGGGACGAAGAGTGGCCTACAAAGTGATTCCATTGACTGAAAATGGCACGGAAAATTCCAGCTATTGGAAAGCCCATGCCTTGGATCTATCCAATTTGATCAAAGTCCACCCCGGATCGCTATACCGTGTTGAGTTCAGTTTCAAAAAAGAACATACCACTTATGCCTGTGACAGACCTGAAACCACAGAGGAAGCCGATACCGATTATGCCTCCCAAGACATGGACGATGAGTCCTTGGAAGAGCGGTATTGGGACAACGAGGTCTATTACTGGAGAAACTACGATTACAATTGGGAGGAACGTGACAATCCCTGTCACAGGGCCTATTACAATTATGAGCGGATTGCGGCCACCAACCTTTTGGGGAGTGACCTCGGACTTATCGTAAAAAAAGGAAAAAACCAATCCTACCATTTTGCGGCCACCAACCTATTGACCACCAAACCGGAGGCCAATACCAAGATCAAACTGTATAATTTCCAACAGCAATTATTGGGCGAAGTCACCACGGACGAATCCGGACTCAGCATTTATGACGGGGAAAAGAACGTATCCTTTGCCGTTGCCGAAAAGAACAACAATTTTGCCTATGCCAAACTAGCCGACGGTAATGCACTTTCCCTCAGTACATTTGATGTTTCCGGGGAAGAATTGCAACGCGGTCTGCAAGGGTTTGTCTATACCGAAAGAGGGGTCCACCGCCCAGGCGATGTGATTCACCTCACCTTTGCATTGGACGACAAGGCCAATCCCCTGCCCAAAGGGCATCCGGTAACTTTAGAGGTGAGTGATGCACGTGGAAAACTGGTCCAACGCAATGTGTTGACTGAGGGAACCATCCCGGTTTCCGAAGGATTGTTCGCCAAAAAAGAGGAAAACTTCTATTACTTCCCCATCCCCACCCAAGCCGATGCACCAACGGGCAACTGGTTCGCAAAGATCATTGTGGGCGGTGCGCAGTTCAGCAAGTCCCTCAAAGTGGCCACCGTGAAGCCCAACCGCTTGAAGGTGAATTTTTCCTTTGACAATGAGGTGCTGAAAGCCAACACCAACAATAGTGGCAAGGCCATCGTGCAATGGTTGCACGGAGCGCCGGCCCGTAACCTGAAAATCGACATCAATGCCACCCTGAACCAGGCATACAACCCGTTCCCGAAATTCAAAGAATATGTATTCCAAGACCCTACACGCAATTTTAATGAAACCGAGCTCCAATGGGTCTCTTCCAAGCTGGATGCAAACGGGGAATTGGCCATCAACGAAAAAATCAATGTGAATGGTAATGCGCCCGGTATGTTGCAGGCCACTTTCACCACCAAAGTGTTTGAAGGCGGAGGGGATTTTTCCATCGACGTCTTCAACAAAAATGTGGCCCCTTACTCCCATTTTGTGGGATTGCGTTCACCGGAAGCCAAACAATATGGTTCTTTTCTGACCGATGAGAACAACACCTTTGGTGTGGTCTCCGTGGACGACCAAGGCAGGCCATCCGGAAACCGGAAACTAAAGGTCCAAGTATTCAAAATTGAATGGCGCTGGTGGTGGAACCGGGGGTACGACAATCTTTCCCGATACGAGAATGCCACCGTACACAGTCCGTTCAAGGAAATGACGGTGACCACTGGAGCGGATGGCAAGGGCAGCTTCAACCTTAACGTTCCCGATGATGATGGCGGACGCTTCCTTATTCGGGTAATCGATGATGCTGGACATGCCACAGGACGCACGGCCTACTTCTACCGCAATTGGTGGAGAAGACCTTCCGGCGATTCCGAAAGTTCCAAGATCTTGGTATTCTCCGCGGATAAAGAAAATTACAAATTGGGTGAACAGGCCATGATCACCTTCCCTTCGGACAGGGGTGGAAGGGCCTTGATCAGTATCGAAAATGGCACCGAAGTATTGTCCCAACAATGGGTGGAAACTTCGGCCAAGGAAACCAAGGCCAGTATTCCCATCACCGCGGAAATGGCCCCGAACGCCTACATCAACATTTCGTTATTGCAACCACATGGACAAGTGGCAAACGATATGCCCATCCGCTTGTATGGCGTAGTACCCCTGTTGGTGGAGAATCCTGCCACCTTGCTGGAGCCACAAATTTCGATGCCCGAAGTGCTGAAACCCGAGACATCGTACAAAGTGACCGTTTCAGAAGCCAATAAAAAACCCATGACCTATTCTTTGGCCGTGGTGGATGATGGTCTTTTGGACCTTACCCGTTTTAAAACCCCTGACATCCACGCTTCTTTTTACGCAAGACAGGCTTTGGGCGTAAAGACCTTCGATATTTTTGATGATGTGATGGGCGCCTACTCCGTGAGTGTGGACAACATCTACGCCATCGGTGGTGGTGGCATTGGGGAAGGAGCGAAAAACCGTAAGGCACAACGCTTCAAACCTGTGGTCACCTATTTGGGTCCATTCACCTTGAAAGCTGGCGAAAAGGCATCGCACACCATCGAAATGCCCAATTATGTGGGCTCAGTGCGCACTATGGTCGTAGCTGGAAATAAAAACAGTGCTTACGGCAATGCCGAGAAAACCACGCCCGTTCGTAAACCTTTAATGGTATTGACCTCCATCCCTAGGAAATTGTCCCCTGGAGAAACCGTGACCATTCCCGTTACCGTCTTCGCCATGGAAGCCAAAGTGAAAAATGTAAAGGTCTCCATCGATGCCGGAAAGGCTTTGGAACCCATCGGGGAAACCACCAAGAACATTTCGTTCAATGCGGTTGGAGAACAGATCGTGAACTTTGATTTCAAAGTAAAACCTGCTTCCGCCTTCCAGACCATCACCGTATCGGCCAGTGGCGCCGGGGAAAGTGCGAGCAGCAAAACGGAGATCGATGTGGAAAATCCCAATCCCATCACCACCAAAAGCGAACTCTACACCATCGATGCCAATGGCAGTATGGCGATTCCATTTGAAACCTTTGGCACCTCGGGCACCAATGAGGCCTTTATCGAGTTTTCGACCTTGCCCCCGATGGATTTCAGCAAGCGGATGGATTACCTGTTGAGATACCCCCACGGTTGTGTGGAACAGACCACTTCGGCAGCTTTCCCTCAATTGTTCTTGGCGGATGTGCTCGACATCACTTTTGAACGAAAAAAGGACATCGAGAAAAATGTAAAGGCGGCCATCAAAAAACTGGGGGATTTCCAAACCCCCGAAGGTGGACTCAGCTATTGGCCCGGTTACGGAAATGCCGATGATTGGGGAACTTCGTATGCAGGACATTTTATGCTGGAAGCCAAACAACAGGGCTATCAATTGCCTCTGACTTTCTTGTCCAACTGGTTGAAATACCAAAAAATGGCTGCCCGTCAATGGAGCAACCAAAGTTCGGGTTACAATGACGATGTTTCCCAGGCCTATCGCCTCTACACTTTGGCCTTGGCACAGCAGCCCGAGTTGGCCGCCATGAACCGTCTTCGTGAAGCCAAAAATTTGAGCAATGAGGCCAAATGGCGTTTGGCAGCTGCCTATGCGCTGGCCGGAAAGAAAGAAGTGGCCCAAGAGATTGCACAAAAAGCGAACATCAACTTTACGCCCAACAATTACAACTATAGAACCTATGGTTCCGTTTTCCGAAACAGGGCCATGGCGTTGGAAACCATGGTGATTTTGGGGGATTCCAAGCAACGGGATTTGTCCATTTCCCTTGCCAAAGACTTATCTTCCCAAAGTTGGTACAGCACCCAGGAAACCGCATTTGCACTTCTTTCCCTTTCTAAAATGGTGATGAAAAATGGCGGCAAATCCATCGACATTGCCTACACCAACAACGGAAAGGAGATTTCTGTAAAAACCGATAGGGCCATTGCGCAACGCGGACTTGTCATTACCTCTTTCAAAAATGAAATACAGGTAACCAACAGACAAGGAAACACCGTTTACGCCACTTTGACCCAGACCGGAAAATTGCCCGTGGGAGAAGAGTTGGCCCAACAGCAGAACCTGAACATCAACGTGGCCTACAAGGACGCGGTGGGCAATGCATTGGATGTTTCCGAGCTACGACAAGGAACAGAATTCCAAGCGGTGGTCACGGTCTTCAACAATTCCAACGACTATGTCGAGAACGTGGCATTGACCCATATTGTGCCCAGTGGATGGGAAATCGTGGACACTTCCTATGCGGGTGGTGCCGATGCCAATGCTACCAAAGCGGATTATGTGGATACCCGTGACGACCGTACCCATTTGTATTTTGATTTGGGGGCAAAGAAATCGACCACCTTTACCATCAAACTGAATGCTTCTTTCCTAGGTGAGTATTACTTGCCCGGGGCACAAGTGGAGGCCATGTACGATAACAACTACCTAGCAAGGAACAAAGGCAATTGGATCAAAGTGGTGCAGTGATGCGTATGGGATGAACGAGTTTTGGGAACGATCAAAAGAGTTTGTATACCGACATAAGATCAAGTTGGCCATTTTCATGGCCTTCTTGGTTTTGTGGCTGTTCTGTTTGCCCAAGAATCTTTTTGAAGACCCCACCTCTACCGTGGTGAACAGTTCCAATGGCACCTTGATCGGTGCACGGATTGCCGATGACGGCCAATGGCGGTTCCCAGAAATGGACTCGGTTCCCAAACGTTTTGAGGAATGTGTGCTGATGTTCGAAGATGAATATTTTTACCAGCATCCCGGGTTCAATCCCGTCTCCATTATAAAGGCCATTGGACACAACCTCACCAAAAAGTCCCGAAGGGGTGGCAGCACCATCACCCAACAGGTCATCCGATTGAGCCGAAAGAACAAGTCCCGGACCTATGCAGAAAAGATGGTGGAAATTTTTATGGCCACCCGATTGGAATTGAGATCCTCCAAAAAAGAAATTTTACGGTTGTATGCCTCCCACACCCCTTATGGTGGGAATGTAGTGGGATTGGAAACTGCTGCTTGGCGGTATTTTGGCATTCCTGCGCATGAGCTGAGTTGGGGCCAAGCTGCCGCCCTTGCCGTACTGCCCAATGCGCCGGCTCTCATTTTCCCGGGAAGGAACGAGCAAATACTCTTGGGTAAACGAAATGATTTGTTGAAAAAGCTGAAAGACAAAGGCAACATCGACGCCACCACCTATGACCTGGCCATTGCAGAACCCTTGCCCCAAAAACCGGTTCCTTTGCCCGATGTGGCACCCCATCTTACCGAACGTATCCGAAACGAACATACAGGGCAACGCATCACTACTTCCATTGACAGATCTTTACAGCAACGGTTGAATCTTTTGGCCGAAAGGCACTATCGCCAATTAAAGAGCAACGAAATCCACAATCTGGCCATTTTGGTGCTCGATGTGGAAACCCGCAACGTATTGGGTTATGTGGGCAATTCCCCATCGGGAGAAGAGCACGCCAACTACGTGGACATCATCTCCAAAAACCGAAGTACAGGTAGCACCTTAAAACCTTTTTTGTTCGCTGCCCTGCTGGATGAAGGCCAGTTGTTGCCCCATAGCTTGGTGGAAGATGTCCCCACCGTGATCAACGGCTACCATCCCCAAAATTTTGACAAGAAACATGCAGGTGCAGTGCCTGCGAGCAGGGCACTGTCCCGCTCTTTGAATGTGCCCGCAGTACGATTGTTGCGGGAATATGGCCTTCAAAAATTTTACAACAAGCTCCACAAAATGAATATGAAATCATTGAACAGGCCTTCTTCCCATTATGGCCTTTCCTTGATATTGGGTGGGGCCGAAAGTTCCCTTTGGGAAATCACGGAATCCTATGCCTCGCTGGCATCGGGCCTAAACCACTATGTCAGCCATTCCAGTACTTATCGTGCCAACGAATTTGCGAAAGCCAGTTATTTGGTCGAAGAAGAAATCGATTTTGGAAAACAGCAGTTCGACCCTCCTATTTTTGGTGCAGGGGCCATTTATGCCACCTTCCAATCCATGTATGAGGTGAACCGCCCCGAAGGGGATGAAAACTGGCATTTTTTTGATTCCTCCCAGCCCATTGCCTGGAAAACGGGTACCAGTTTTGGGTTCAAGGATGCATGGGCCGTTGGGGTAACACCCAAATATGCCATTGGGGTATGGGCCGGCAATGCTGATGGTGAGGGAAGGCCTGGCCTTACCGGAATCACAGCAGCCGCTCCTTTGCTGTTCGATGTGTTGGATGCTCTCCCGCAAAGTGGGTGGTTCCAAGAACCTTTTGACGATTTGGTGGAAGTGGAAATCTGTTCGCAAAGTGGGTACCGGGCCTCTGTTTTTTGTGACGATGTCAAAAAAGAATATGTGCCCACCCATGGCACCCGAAGTGGACCCTGCCCTTTCCACCAGCAATTGTTCTTGGATGCTTCGGAAACCTATCGGGTCAACTCGGAATGCTATCCGTTGGAAAACATGGTGGCCCAAAACTGGTTTGTGCTTCCTCCTACCCTAGAGTACTATTATGCTCTTTCTAACCCTAATTACAAACAGTTGCCGGCCTTCATGGCCAATTGTTCCGAAATGGACAACCAACTGATGGAATTCATCTATCCGAAACCCAATGAAGCTGTATTACTGCCCAAAGACCTCGGCACCAAATCCCAGGACATCGTTCTTAAATTGGCCCATCAACAGAACAATGCCATTGTCTACTGGTATATGGATGATGCCTATGTGGGCAAAACGGAAAACTTCCATGAACTGATCTTGGGCATTGAACCCGGGGAGTATGTCCTGACCTCGGTGGACAATTTGGGCAACCGCATACAACAAGAAGTCCAAGTCCGAAGGGCTTCGGAAGATTGAATGTTTACTGGACCTTATTTTTTCCCATCCAGGAATCCAAGATTGCTTTTTGGGAAGCGTTGGGATTGTTGACAGGAACAAGCGAATACACGTCCATCACTTTTTCGGTCGATTCGCCATCCCTCCCCCTGATTGTTTGGGTTTCCTGTTTTTTCTCCAGTTCAAGGCCAGCATAACCCAAATATGTATCATAATCCAAGGGTTTTGGGGTATATACATATTGAAACAATTCTGTCAAGGGCGTTCCCGCAATAAATGTACAGGCATTTCGGAACTCGGCATCTGTAAAGCCCCTTCCCTTTTTGAGGTAGTATTCATGGTACATATGGCGCATGACGTCATCCAGGGATTTTGCATTGTTAGTGGCCTGTCGGATTCCAAAGTCCATTAAAAGACCGACGATGGGCCCTTTGACATAGTATGAAATACTCTTGTTCGGATCTTTGCCGCTCGTCCCAAAAGGACCTTCATGCCAAGTTTCAAAACTAGATTCGATCAGTGATTGAAAATCTTTTCCAGGGTTGTTCTCAAATTGGGTTATCCCTGCCGCAATCTCTTGAAGAAAGTCCGCTTCAGAGTAGATTCCGGCCCTACGCACCATTATCCCGGCATAGTAAGAAGTAAGACCCTCACTGATCCACAATTGGGTGGTCTTGCTTCCATTCTGGTAATCAAATGGCCCAAGTTCAAAAGGCCTGATCCGTTTTACATTGTAATGGTGAAAATATTCATGGGACAAAAAGTTGACCATTCGTTGGTAGGCCTGTGGCGAACCCATCTGTCCCCCATCAAAGCTAACAGTGGAACTGTTCAAGTGTTCTATCCCGCCCCTGCCCGGACCTATTCCGATGAAGGTATATTCCTCATAAGGTATATGGCCGATAATGCCAGAAGCCACCTCAATCACGGACTTCAGATTATCCATCAACTTCTTTTCATCAAACTCCCCCGGGTTGTATCCCCAAAACCGATGGTTGGTGCCGCCCACTTGAAAATCTGGCAGTTTCTTCAGATTGCCCATCAAAAGCGGTGAATCCAAAAAATCATCAAAATGATTCGACCTAAAAACAGCCTTTTGGGCATTTTCTTCCACAAGTTCGAGACCTGTGACCACATCGGTCCATCCATTCGACTTTTCGACCGTAACGGTTATGGGCATCTTCAAATGACCCTCTGCATATAAAAACGAGTTGACCGGTATGATGTAGGCCCTATCTTCATCCACATAACTGTTTGCCACAAAAGTCCGGTCCGTGTACATATCATATTCCAACTGGACCGCTTTTCCTTTGACCCCTGTCAAAACCCATGTCGCCGGCCGCGAATCGTCAAAGGACTGTCCTGAAAGCACTTTGAAATTTTTCAACCCCTTGTAATAATCCATCATCTGATAGTAGCCGGGCATCCAGTTGGGCAGGTGCAACGTGATCGTATCCGTTGGCCAATTCAGTATTCTGGTGGCCACATGATAGGTGTGGGATCCTGGATCTGGCACCGAAACGGTATACTCAAATCTCGGAGCTTCGTTTTTCTGGGCCGAAAGCGATAACGACACAAAAAAAGAAAAAAGGACCAGGAATTTCTTCAGATTGAGGTTTTTCATAAAGTGGTTATTTGGTTTGGTTTGATTCATGTGTTCCCGACCTATTTTTTCCGCATAAAAATGGTAATCGGAACCCCGGTAAAATCAAAGTGTTCACGCAACTTGTTCTCCAAGAACCGCTTATACGGGTCGCGCACGTACTGCGGTAAATTACAGAAGAACGCAAACTGCGGATAAGGCGTTGGCAGTTGGGTACAGAACTTGATCTTCACATATTTGCCCTTGTAGGCCGGTGGCGGGGTGTTCTCGATAATGGGCAACATGATATCGTTCAATTTTCGGGTCACGACCTTCTTTGAACGGTTTTTGTACACATCCACAGCCGTTTCAATGGCCTTGTAGATACGTTGTTTGGTCATCACCGATATGAAAAGGATGGGGACATCCTCAAATGGGGAGATGGCCTCTTTGATCATGGCCGTGTATTCCTTCACGGAGTTGGTATCCTTTTCCACCAAGTCCCATTTGTTCACCAAGACCACAATGCCCTTATTGTTGCGCTGGGCCAACCAAAAGATGTTCTCCACCTGACCGTCAAAACCTCTGGTGGCATCCAACATCAAGATACAAACATCGCAATGCTCAATGGCTCGGATGGAGCGCATCACGGAGTAAAACTCCAAATCTTCCTTCACCTTGGACTTTCTGCGGATTCCGGCAGTGTCCACTAGGTTGAACTCAAAACCGAACTGGTTGTACCGCGTGTCGATACTGTCCCTGGTGGTCCCGGCAATATCGGTAACAATGTATCTGTCCTCCCCGATCAACGCATTGATAAAGGATGATTTCCCTGCATTCGGGCGACCCACCACTGCAAAACGGGGCAGTTCGCTTTCTTCTTCCTTCACATCGGGAAGCACTTCCACCAAAGCATCCAACAATTCCCCTGTTCCACTACCATTGATGCTGGAGAGGTTGTAATATTCGCCCAATCCCAAGGCATAGAATTCCACGGCATCGGCCATACGCTGGGCGTTGTCCACT
This sequence comes from Flagellimonas amoyensis, assembly GCF_003058265.1. Classification (GTDB taxonomy): domain Bacteria; phylum Bacteroidota; class Bacteroidia; order Flavobacteriales; family Flavobacteriaceae; genus Flagellimonas; species Flagellimonas amoyensis. The sequence goes on along the minus strand of NZ_QBUK01000001.1, from coordinate 530,700 downwards.
TTGTTCACGGCGAGAAAAACAGGCTTGTTGACTTTTCGCAACAGTTTGGCCACATCTTCATCCATGCCCGTGACGCCGGATTCCACATCCACCATAAAAATGATGGCATCGGCCTCACCAATGGCCAGCTCCACTTGTTTGTCGATTTCCTTTTCAAAAATATCGTCACTGCCCAATACGTACCCTCCCGTATCAATCAACGAAAATTCCTTGCCGTTCCAATCACTTTTTCCATAATGACGGTCACGGGTAACGCCGCTCACGGCATCCACGATCGCCTCACGACGACGGATCAATCGGTTAAAAAAAGTGGACTTGCCCACATTGGGCCTCCCTACGATAGCTACGATAGCTCCCATCTGCATTAAATTTTGGCAAAAGTACCATTTATTATGAAGAAAAAATGATACCTTTTTTTATCATTTTCAAACTGTTATGAGTGACCTGACCAATGAGATCGTTTTAAGGCCCCGATTCCATGTTGCCTTACGGACCGATATGGAAACGTTGAAGCACACCTACGACACCCACAAAAAGGATGGTTTTTTGATCAGCAGGCTCGATGAACACATCTTTATCAAATTCCGGAAGGCGGATACCAACTTCTGGACTCCCCAATTGCACCTCGAACTTTCTTCCTACGAAGAGGGCGTGAGCAACATCCGCGGGGTATTTGGTCCCAACCCGACACTTTGGACGTTTTTCATGTTTCTCCATTTTGGGGTGGGCACGCTATTTATCATCTTGGGCATTTTTGCCTACTCCAACCATTCCTTGGGAAAGGACATTACTTTTTTGATGGTGGGCATGTTCTTTTTGGTTGTGACCTGGTTTGCCCTTTATGCTTTTGGGCGAATGGGAAAAGCAAAGGGAGAAGGACAAATGGACCAGTTGAAATCCATGTTCAGGGAAACCATAGCCGGTTTTCAAAAAGTCTGAAGCATATTATCCGTTATAGCCGAACCGTCGTAGCTGCTGGGCATTGCTGCGCCAATTCTTATTGACCTTCACATACAGTTCGATATGCACTTGTTTGTCAAAGAATTTCTCAAGGTCTTTCCGGGCCTCGACCCCGACCCTTTTTAGGGCACTCCCCTTATGGCCGATAATGATTCCTTTTTGCGTATCGCGCTCCACCATGATCACGGAGCGTATGCGGATAATGTCCTCATCTTCCAGAAATTCCTCGGTCTCCACTTCCACGGAATAGGGGATTTCCTTCTTATAGTGCAACAAGATCTTTTCGCGGATGGTCTCGTTCACAAAAAATCGTTCGGGCTTGTCCGTCAATTGGTCCTTGGGATAATAGGGAGGTGCTTCGGGCAAAAGTTCCAAAATACGATCGAACACTTCCTTGACATTAAAATTTTCCAAAGCGGATATGGGATGGATCTCAGCATTGGGCAGAAGGTCCTTCCAATGTTGCACCTGCTCTTCCAACACGTGTTGGTCCGAGGTGTCAATTTTGTTGAGAAGCAACAGTACCGGGATCTGACTGTGTTCTATTTTTTTGAAAAAAGTTTCGTCCTTGAGGGCCTTCTCCCCGATTTCGACCATGTAGAGGAGCACATCGGCATCCTCAAAAGCGGATTTCACAAAATCCATCATGGAGGTTTGGAGCTCGTAGGCCGGCTTTATGATCCCCGGGGTGTCGGAAAGGATCATTTGGAAGTCGTCCCCATTGACGATTCCCAAGATCCGGTGGCGGGTGGTCTGTGCCTTGGAAGTGATAATGGACAGTTTTTCGCCCACAAAAGCGTTCATCAACGTGGATTTCCCCACATTGGGGTTGCCTATAATATTTACAAAACCTGCCTTATGTGCCACTTTCCTTCTTTTTTATAAAATACTGCTTGGATGCCGCATTCACTTTGGGTGCAAGGTACAACACTGCGATCATATTGGGTATCACCATAAGCGCATAAGATAGATCGATAAGGTTTTTTACCAAATCCAAAGAAGCCACCGTGGCAAAAACGACCATCACCACAAAGAATACATTGTACCACTTTCCAATTTTTGGGGTGGTGAGAAACGAAAGGCATTTTACTCCATAATAGGAATAGGTGAACAGGGTGGAAAGTGCAAATGCCGTGACAATGACCATCAAAAGGATGTCCCCAAAACCGTAGAGGGTCTTTTCAAAAGCGGACATGGTCATGGTGATGCCACTACCATCCTCCAGATAGGCCCCACTCAAAATGATGACCACCGCAGTGAACGTACAGACCATGATGGTATCGATGAAAGGGCCCAGCATGGCCACCAATCCTTCCTTTGTGGGCTCATCGTTTCGCGACTGCCCGTGGTACATGGGCGCACTACCCAGACCCGCTTCATTGGAAAACATGGCACGGCGCACACCAACAATCACCAGACCCCAAAAGCCCCCGGTGACGATAGTATCGAAATTCCAGGCTTCCACAAAGATCATTTTGAGGGCAGGAAGCACTTGTACTGCATTGTTGGCCATCACAAAGATTACTGCTATGAGGTATACCCCTACCATAAAAGGAACAATGGCCGAAGCCACTTTTGCAATTTTGGAAAGCCCTCCGAAGATGACAATGGAAGTGATAATCGCCAAAAGAAAACCGATTCCCAGTTTCCAGTTGAACTCACTGGCCATAAAAAGGGTTTCCTGTGGTTTCACCACGCCCATAAAGGCCTCCGTAAACTGATTGGCGGTAAATACCCCCAAAAATCCGAAGAGTCCACAAATACTGAAAAAAACGGCCATGGGACGCGCCCATTTGCCCATGCCCCTGGTAATGTAGAACATGGGGCCACCCTGTAATTTTCCATCGCTATCGGTATCCCGGAACATGATGGCCAAGCTCCCCGAATAAAATTTGATGCCCATGCCCAAAAGGGCTGTCATCCAGATCCAAAAAACGACCCCTGGCCCTCCATCATGGATGGCTATGGCCACACCCGATATGTTCCCCAGACCCACCGTGGCCGCCACAGCTGCCGACAATGCCTGGAACGAGCTTACATCGCCTTTGGCGTTTTTGTCATCGTATTTGCCAGAGACCACGGCTATGGCATGGCCAAAATAGCGGTAGGGCACAAACTTGGAATAAAAAACCAAGAAGAGTCCCCCGCCAATGAGCAGGATGAACATGGGCCATTCTGTGTAGGGCAAAACCCAGGACAGAAAATCGTTGATTGCTTTCATAAGGTCAAAAAAACCGAATTTATGGATTTTAGTCTGGAAAGACCCATTTGAACAAGGAATATTGACTTTGATTTGGAAATGATCTAAAAAGGGTTGTATATTTGCCGTCCATATCGCGGGATAGAGCAGTAGGTAGCTCGTCGGGCTCATAACCCGAAGGTCACTGGTTCGAGTCCAGTTCCCGCTACTAAATCAAAAGCCATTCAAATGAATGGCTTTTTTATTTCCAACACCTTTTTGTGTGATCCTATTTGATGACCAAGACTGCATAATAGATGGCCATCAACAAAAAGAGGAGGAGGCTTATGGCCAAAAACCGCAAAGACCTGTTCACGTACCTGAATTTTTGGTCGGCTATTTTTGAAATGATAAAGATCTGCTGCCCCAACTGATCGAACAGTTCCTCTTCCTTCAGACTCAAGCGATAGAAACTTTTTGAAAAATCGTTGATTGTCCCAAACTTTGAAATCACGTCGCCAAAAAAGAACATGTTCTTCTCATACTTTCCTTCAATGCGCGGCATAAAACAGCGGATACTGAAGTAAATGGACACGATTGTGGCCAAAAACCAAAATGCCATAAAAATATAAAGCACTATTTGATGTGCACCTTGGGAAAACAGTAGATCTATCTTTTGAAAGATAAAATTGAGCAGGATTCCATAAAAGGAGAGCAACAGGCCCGCTTTTATTTCCGATGCCCTGATCAACCCCAGAACATAGTTGATGCTGCCCCAATAATGGTCCACCAGCTCCTCCGCATGCCCCCTTGACTCCAATTGTTTCAGGAATTCACGTTGAAATATTGGCATTTGCTCATTTTGTTCCTTGTCCATATCCAGCTTTGGCTTTCCGTTTGAAATAATCCATTGTCCGCAGGTCCATACCGAACCATCCATTTACTTATGGGGCTGTATGTTCTGATTGACCCTAAAGAAGTTGTTGGGATCGTATTTCCCTTTGATCTGGGTAAGGCGATCATAGTTTACCTTATAACTGGCCTTTATGCGCTCCTGTCCTTCGTCCATGATAAAATTGAGATAAGCACCCCCCATGGAATACGGATGCAGGGCCTCCCAATACTGCTTGCACCAATCGGTTATTTTTTGGGCATTGGCCGGATCTGGATCCACACCTACAATAACGCCTGCATATTTGGCATCCCTATTGGCCCAAGGAGTGTCCTGCTTCCCTACCCTGCTGGCCGCTCCACTGATCGGGTACAGGTGCATTTGGGAAAGAGGTGTCGGAATTTTGGAGCCGAACTCCAAGTGCTTTGCCCGTACTTCGGGGCCCAGTTCATCAAAATAATCGGCCCTCCAATACCATTGCAGCCCGTGGGGAAGCATCCCATCGAACAAGGTCTGAAGGGAAGGATAGGGCATTTCGCCAATGTGTTGGAATATGGGCTCCATGTCCATCACTGGTCTGAACACTTCTTTCTGCTTTTTGGGGTCTCCCAAATAGGACCAGACAATACCACAGAACATTTTATTGTGCAATGCTTCTGGGAACGGTGGGCCGGGAATCACCATGGTCGCAATAAATCCATTGAGTTCATCTGGAGCTTCATTGATAAACGAGTGGTACCATTCCATCACCTCATCTATCTTTTCGATGGGCCATAACGTGGGACCTCCAATGACATTTTTTACTGGATGGGCCTGGAACTTGAAGGAAGTAACGATTCCAAAGTTGCCCCCACCTCCTCGAATGGCCCAAAAGAGATCCGTATGTTGTTTGGCATTGACGGTCACGAAGGAACCATCGGCCAATACCATGTCCGCTTCCAATAAATTATCGATGGTAAGGCCATACTTTCGTGAGAGATAGCCGACGCCCCCGCCAAGGGTAAGGCCACCCACCCCGGTGGTGGAGATGATGCCTGCCGGAACCGCCAAACCGAACGGATGTGTTGCATGATCCACTTCGCCCCACAAATTTCCGCCACCGACCCTTACGGTACTATGCTCCACATCCACGTGGACAAACTTTATACCGGATAGGTCGATCACCATTCCGTCATTGCACAGTCCGAGACCGCCACCATTGTGGCCACCTCCCCTAACTGCGACCAAAAGATCGTGCTCCCGGCCAAAATTTACGGCATAGATCACATCCGCTACATCCACGCACATGACAAACAGGCCTGGACGCTTATCTATCATGGCATTGTAGACCTTTCGGGTCTCGTTGTACTTTTCATCTTTTGGGAAGATCAATTCTCCCCTGATCTGGCTTGCAAATGCATCCAATACACTGGAATCCAATTCATTGATTTTTGTTGACATGGTTATTCATATTAGTGATTACTGATTGATATGTTTTCCTGATCGTTATTCTGCATTGATATCGCCTTTTGCGCTGGACTTCATGGTATCGATCACAAAATCGAGGGCCGTGTTCCAAGCTTCCAAGGTGCGTGGGGTCTTGTTCTGCCCCAAAACCTCGTCAATGGTCGCTATCATGGCTTGTTTCACCACGGGATAATACTCTTCCTTCACACCATAATGCACATGGCTTTGGCCCAACTTGGCCAGTCCTCTTTTGAGGTGCTCGGGCCTGGAAAGGGAATACACAATGCCTCCCAACATATGGGTCAACAACCTTCCCTGGTCGGTCATATTGTTGCGGAACAGGGCCCTGACGAAAGGTGCAATGGCAAAAACTTTATCGTAGAAGGTTTTGGCAAATCCTTCTTCATCGGCCAACATGAAGTTCATGGAGGATTGCAGCTCCAATTGAAGGTCCATATCGTTGAAACCGATAAGTTCGAAGAGGTTCAAAGGGTCGTCCTTTCCTGCCAGTTTGTTCAGGAAGTTTTGTCCGACCACCACGGAATCCTTGTCCACGTTTTCGTATACGGTATCGGATATGAGTATGTTCGTATTGGTGGCCTTGGTCTCATTTTGAATTCTACTGGCCACGTTCACCGGGTCCCCAATCACGGAGAACTGTTTATGGGTGGGATGGCCGAGGTGACCGATGAAGGCATTGCCAAAATTGATGCCGATACCCGATTTTAGTTTTATCTCGATGTCCTTCAGATCGGACCGGTTCAAGGCATCCAGGGCATACTGCATCCCCAAGGCTGCCCGTATGGCATCCTCACAATTTTTCTTGGCCGTACCTCCCGTGGTGCCGAACACACCCACTATTTCATCCCCTACATATTGATAGATCACCCCATTGTTCATCAATATAGGTTCCCCCAAAGCCGTATAGAACTTGTTCAACATATAAGCGATATCAAAATTGAGGTTGTGGGAGGAGAGGTTGGTGAAATTTCTAATGTCGCAAAAAAGGATGGCTATTGGCCTTTCCTCTGCCCGTCCCATCGGCACCAACTCCTTTTGCAGGTTATTCACCTCCCCGCTGGACCAAATCAACCGCTGGACGGTAACATCGCCCTTGGGCCTGGCCTGACATGCCAAGCGAATGGATGGATCCCATTTTCGCGCATGGCAGCTGCTTTTTTCAAATTCTGTCTTTGGGCTCAGATTCTGTACCCCATCCAATATCCTGACCCTACAAGTGGTACAATACCCATTGCCCCCACATTCATGCAGGTGCGGGATTTTGTTCTTGATCGAAATATCCAACAGGGTATCGGTAAGGGAAGTTGATTCTACCTGTCTGTTGATGGCTGCATAGGTGATCGTATGGGTCATTTGTATCAGAATTTAAGGTTGATACTTGGGTATGGATTCGATAGCACCAAAATTAGATTCGCCACCCCTCCTATTTTACACCCTATTCCATGATTTTTAAAAATCCTCCTTTTGTCAGAGCCGGCATCACACAATAGTGTGACATTGACAATCATGGTTTTAGGTGTTGTGCAAGCTTCAGAATTCGATAACTTTATCCTTGTTGAAACCATACGTCAATACACCCTAAAAACATGTTGGCAAAACAACTGTTCTTCTTATTGCTGCTCTTCGGATTCCATTGTGGATTGGGCCAATCAACGGAATTGGACAGTTTGCGCATGGCCGTCAAAACCATGCCCGAAGACTCAATCAAGTGTGAGGCACATTTAAAGATCGCGTATTTGTTATACGATGGCGAAGAGGCCGTTCAAAATGCATCGCTAGGGTTGGCCTTGGCCAAAAAATTGGGGAGTCCCAGACTCATTGGAAAGTCTTTCCATCGACTGGGTTGGTGCCTCGATTATGATCAAATGGATAAAAAAACTGCCTATCTGGACAGTGCTACGGTCTACTTTTCCCGAATAAACGACCTCTATGGATTGGGCAGTGTTTATGATACCCGAGGGGCGATCCTGCTAAACTATGGCTCTTTGGCAGAGTCGCGGAGAGCCTTTCAACAAGCATATGATCTTTTCTCCAAAATACCCAACGAGGAACGAAAGGCAGGTATCTTGAACAATTGGGCCATTGCCGAATATTCCGGGGGGAATTCCGGGGAGGCATTGAAAAAATTCCAAAAAGCATTGGAGTATAGGTTGACCGAGAATCCCATTGCCCATATTGATATTGCCAGGCTCTATCAGGGTATGGGTGAATGCCATCGAATGCACGAGGATTACGAATCGGCGGTATCGGAGTACCTCAAAGGTTATGAACACAGGAAAGAGGCCTCGGACGTTGGCGTAGTTGAGTCCATGATGAGCATAGCCTCGACCATCTATGAGGCAGCCGAAAAGCAACGGGACACCATTGCATTGATCGATTTGATAAAGGCGCATGGTTTTGTCAGTTCCATGGACCTCATCAATAAAGCCGAGCAAACCCCGGGACTTTTTAATAGGGTTGGCCTGCAGAATTACATCATCGACATTAGGCGGCAACATCTTCTCTTGAACAACGATCATAAGGCTGCCTATGAACTGCTCCTTAGGCAAAAAGAAATGGAGGAGGAATACAAACTGAGTGAGAGTAGCCTTGAGGCCTTGGCAAACATGAAAATCAAATTTGAAAAGGACCAATTGAAAATACAACTGTTGGAGGAAGAGGTGTTGAACCAAAAAAAACAAGATCACGTGAACATGCTGTTATATTCGTTGGGAGGACTGCTTTTGGTATCCCTTATTGGCTTTCTATATTATAAAAACAGGATAAAGACCGCTCAATTGGAACTCCATGAATCCCAAAGGGAGCAACAGATCATCTCCATGAGGTCCATGCTGGAAGGCCAGGAAAAAGAACGTTCTCGGATTGCCCGTGACCTCCATGATGGATTGGGGAATTTATTGTCCAGTCTAAAAGTGAACATTGGTAGCCTGCAGATCAATTTTGACGACACTAATTCAAAGAAAATATACGGTTCCGCCAGTCAGATGATCGATGAAGCCTGTACCGAGGTGCGTAAGATTGCCCACGAAATGATGCCCCAATCCCTGAAAAAATTGGGATTGAGAAAAGCAATAGAAGATCTGGTCACAAAAATGGATGCCATCCATGGGTTCCATGCCGAGTTCCATGTGCATGGAAAAGAAAAGGTTTTTGATGACAACACCAATATTATGCTGTTCCGAATTGTACAGGAGGCCCTCAACAATATCGTAAAATATGCCGAGGCAAAAGAAGTTTCCGTGCAGATCACCTATAGCAATCATTGGTTTGACCTTACCATTGAGGACGACGGGGTTGGATTTGACCCCAAAACCTTGAAGGATGACAAAGGAATGGGGCTGAAAAGTATCGCTTTCAGGGCCGAGTTCATTGGAGGCACCTTTGACATCAATAGTCGACCGGGCATGGGAACCTTGGTGACCATAAGCATCCCCTTGGATAAAATGAATCATGCGTAAATAAAAATGACCTATGGAAAAGATCAAGGTACTCTTAGCGGACGACCATCAAATCATGTTGGATGGCCTAAAGGCCATTTTGACCAAGGACAGGTCTTTGAGCATTGTCGGCACGGCCAGTAATGGTCTTGAGGTGTTGGAATTCCTCAAAAAGGAGCCTGTGGACGTCCTTTTACTTGACCTTCAAATGCCGGCCATGGATGGATTGGAAACCACCATGCACGTGAAAAAATCGTTCCCGGAGGTCAAGGTCATCATGCTCACCACCAATGATGAGGGCAGTATCATCACCTCTTTGTTCAAGGTGGGCGCCAATGGATATCTGCTCAAAAACGCCTCCAAGGAATACCTCATCCAAGGGATAAAGGATGCCCATGATGGGAAAAAGGTCCTGAGTTCCCATCTGACGGAAAAAATGATAGAGAGCCTGACCGAGGAACCCAAAAAAATGGATGGGAACATCCCCATGATCACCAAGCGCGAGATCGAGGTCATTAAATTGATCGCCCAAGAGCATACCACCCAAGAAATTGCGGACCTCTTGTTCGTAAGCACTAATACCGTGGCCACCCACAAACGGAACCTTTTTGTAAAAATGGATGTGAAGAACTCCGTTGGCATGATCAAAAAAGCGGTGGATTGGGGACTTATTTAGTACTATTGATCACCATTGAAACAGATGGGATCAGCTGCATATAAAATCCCGAATGTAGATTTTCCATAAAAAAAAGTACGGGGCCAACGCCCCGTACCAAACCAAACCCGTTTTGAGCCAAGCAACACCCGTTCCTTGAATAGGGTTTATATGTTCTTGCTCCTCTGCAAAGCGGTTTTCACGGCCTGCCCACAATCCAATATCCCTCCGGTACTGGAAAGCATGCTCAAGGGTACTTTTTGGTTTCCGCCAGGTTGGTATACTTCATGCCCCACAGTTCTTACACTTCCCAATATGATGTCCTTGAGTTCTTGTGACGATAAATGTGGAAAATGTGATTTCAACAGGGCGGCAAGGCCCGTGACCATGGGAGCGGCCATACTGGTTCCGCTGAAATATGCATAGGAATCATTGGGGGTTGTCGAATAAATCTGTGCACCGGGTGCCACCAAATCCACTTGTTCCTTCCCGTAGTTAGAAAAATTGGCAACAAAACCTTCGTCAAAATGATGGGTGGCGGCCCCCACCTCAATCCAGTTTTTGGCTTCTTTGGACCCAAAAAGATTCCCGCTTTCAAAGTATTTATTGGGAAAATTATTCTTCCCATTGAGTCTTCTTGCCGAATTTCCAGCCGCATGGATGATAAGGACATCCTTTTTGCGGGCATACCTCACCGCTTCATCCACCCATTCCTTTTTCCAGCTATAGTCCTTTCCAAAGCTCAAATTGATGATGTCGGCCCCATTGTCCACCGCATATCTAATAGCATTGTCAATATCCTTGTCCCTTTCATCCCCGTCGGGAACCGCTCTGATGATCATCAATTCCACATGCTCCGCAATACCGTCCATGCCCAGACCATTGCCCCTGATGGCCCCGATAATGCCTGCAACATGTGTCCCATGGGAGGGGTCCGGCCCCTTCACATCATTGTTGCCATAGGACCTTTGCTCCTTATTGGTGATATTGTCCCCAACAATGTGACGGGAATCATAATACGGATTGTAGTAATAGTCCAAAGCCTTGGAATAGAACGCATAGGCTTCCTTGATCTGGGATTCAACATGATCCACATCTTTTCCCTCTTTTTGGGCATTCAATAGTAGTTTCCCTACACTGGACAAACTTCCCATTTGTCCAATGACCTGCTCCAAGCTCTGTGCTGAGGCATCTGCTGTGGATTTGATGGTTTCGATATCCGACAGGTATTTGCCGTAAAGCTCTCTTTTCTCTTCTGCCCCCCTTTTATGGATATGGTATGCCCTTTTTGCTTCTTCGTACATCTCCTTACTTCCTGGATAGTTCTTTCCGGCACTGGCAATCCTGGTCTCAATTAAGGTCTCGTGTTCAACATTGTCCCCATTTGGGAATCCGATAAAGTTCCATCCATGGATATCGTCCACATATCCATTTTTATCGTCATCGATCATGTTGCCGGGGATCTCATCCGTATTTACCCAGATCTTGGTGTGCAGATCCTCATGCAAATAATCCACACCACTATCTATAATGGCAACTATTACCTTTTCCGATTTTCTATCCTGCAACAGTTCGTAGGCCTGTTCCAAATGTATTCCCGTGTCATTGTCCAATTGGTGCCAATTCTTATCGGGAGCTGCGTCTTGGCCAACCGTAAATTGGCCCATTAGAATTCCAAGGACCGGAATCAGTCCGTAACGGTTTCGAATCTTTTTTTCAATCATGCTTTTCATGTTTTTTGATTTTTGATTAATACTAGTGTTGTGGGTGAGGTTCCCTTTGGTTGCTTTAAGATTATTTTAAGAATTCAAAAAATGAAAAAGGCGTCCGGAAGGACGCCTTTTGACAAACCACTGATCAAACCCTAAATCAATTGATATGTGGTGCATCATCTTCCAAAAAACCGGTTCTTCTATGGCCGCCAAATCTGTAGATCGTTCCAGGATCCCAATCAAACTCGGCCTCAAAATAGATACTGTCCACAACGGTTTCTGTCCCGAAGGACCTGCCGCCATAGGTGATGATCTTTCCATTGCTCACGGTCACCGTGCCTTCTGTGTAGAGTTCCTCGGAATTTGCCGCCCCTGAGAAGGTCAGTGCATCAAAATTGGCCTGGACCTTTGTCTTGATCTCAAAGAAAGTCCCGTGGTCATCTATCCAGAAATTTTCATCGTTTGAGGCGGTGTTATAGGTGGAGTACAACACATAATCCCCTCCATAGGCAATACTGCCATCTTCAAAATACCCCACAATGAACCAGTCGCCCGCAAAGTCGACAGTAGTGGTGAATCCTGGATCGGGGTCAGCGACCTCATCACAAGAGGTAAGGCACAAGACAACCACAATGGCCAAAAAGAATTTCAGTTGATATATATTCTTCATGTTTTTGATGTTTTAATTTTGATATTCAAATGTGTACCCAAACCCTTGTGGGTGTATCAATGTTGTGAACTCCCTTGTCACAGGATCGTAGGTGAGGTCTACGTTGGAAACGTCAAACGCATAGGTTTGCGGAATCTCCGAGATGACATCACCATCCATCTGGAAATACACGGGAAATGCCCCGGCGAACCCAAAGTCTGTGGCATAAAAAATACTGGTGGTCCCTTCCACCAGACTGATGGCCCCGGTTCTGGAATTGTTCCCTTTGTCCCAGATATCCCCGGAGACATCGGTCCCCACTATGGCCGGGTCATGGACCACCACGGTTTGGAACACGCTGGCCTCAAAACCATCCGAGTTGGTGGCCGAAAATGTGACCCCGTAAATTCCCACCGTATTGGTATCCACATTACTGGAAGTCCCTACGGTAATGCTCTGCCCGTTCTCCGTGGCATTGACAGTAGGTGTATAGTCATTGCCCACTTCGACCACAACCAAGGCCTCGTAGTCAAAGACGGCATAGTTTGTAATCAGGGAAAGATCTTCGGTGGTCTCTTTATGACAGGAGACTGCCGCAACAAATGCCGTAAGGGCAAGTATGTATATCGATATTTTTCTCATCATCTTAATATTAAATTAGTTATCCCACCATACGGGCACCGTTACCTTTACAGGAGCATCGGGTGCATTGGCATTTCTTGACAGCTCATCACTTGGCCATTCCAACCTTTTGGGGAAGACCCCTCCTGTGGAACCGTTTACCGAATAGGAAAGCTGTCCCGGAACATAAGCTTCATTTGTCTGTGGAACGGTCGATACGGCCGGAATATCGGTGCGGTTCTGTTCAAAGAAGGACTCAAAGCCATTCCCAGGAAAACTCGATATCCATTTTTGGGTGATGATGGCCGTCAATTTTTCATCAAAAGTTCCTGAGGAAGGGTATTCATATGCTCCTCCTACAGCGATAAAAGGGGCAGCGTCCAATCCCCACTTGGCAAATGATGCGGTCACCGCTTGATCGTACAAGGCCTTGGCCCCTGCTCCGCCTGAAAACCTTTCCCGTGCCTCTGCCTGCATGAACAGACTTTGTTCCGCCGAGATGAAGTACACCGGTGTGGTCGCCGACAGGTTGACCACCGAAACGGAATTGGGTGCGGCCATGCTTTGGTAGTCTCCTTGGTTCAATGGATTCCCGGGGCCATAGTAAAGGTCCAACCTTGGGTCGTTGGTACTTGCCAAATAAGAGTACAGGGTTGTGCTTGCCCTTAAGTTTGTGGCCACATTCAACTGCCTTCTATCACTCTCGAAGAGAGGATTGCTCCTATTGGCCTCGTTGATGAACTGGGTCATTGCGGCATCTTCGGTCAGGAAATTGTTCCCCAATGCTCCAATGCCACTTTGCGCCACACCGGGCCTTGCATCTGCCTGTCTGAGGAAGATTTTCAGTTTCATGGTATTGGCAAATTGCACCCACTTGGCCATGTCACCTCCAAAGATGAAATCATCGTTCAACGGAATGTTCCCTTTTGAAGTGCCCAGATTCTTGGAAAGGGCATCGTTGAGGTCGGCGATCATCAGGTCATATACTTCTTCCCCTGTATTGAAATTAGGCTCAAAATTGGTAAAGTCATTGGCCTCTGCATATGGGATTTGATCGTACCAGTCCGCCAATATCTGCGATGCATAGGTTTCCAGCACTGCCGCAATCAAATAGTAGTTCCAGTTTTCCGATGCCAGGGCATTTCTTTTAATGTTTCGCACATCCCCCAGGGCATCGTATAGGTTGTTCCAACCTCCTTGATAGTTTGAAGAGGTAATGGAGTACGCATCTATGGTCCTATATTGGTTTGCCGAATTGCTCTGGGTCCAAAACTGGGACCACATCCCACCAATAATGGCCAGCTCCGCACCTTGCCCCCCTGCAATGCCCGCAATGGCTATCGGCAGCTGTGTGGCCGGTTCAACACCTTCTGCAGGCAAACTGTCCGGATCTCTGTTGATGTCCATCTGGTCTTCACAAGAAACCAGTATCAAGGTCAAACAGACCATACTGTATATTAGTTTTTTCATTTTTCCTTTTTTTATTGATTTTAGAATGAAAACTTCAATGCCGCCCCATAGGTCCGTTGAGCGGGATTAGCAGCAAATTCCCCAAACTCACTGGCCAGGTCATTTCCAAAAGTGGACACTTCAGGATCCATATAGGGGTTCCCGCTGGGCGTCCATAAGGCCAAGTTTTTACCGTAGAAGGTCACGGAAGCGGCCGTAAGTCCCATTGTCTTGGCAAAATCGCTTGAAACACTATAGGTAAAGGACAAATCCCTTAGGCGAACGAAGGTTTTATCGATCACATGGGTGTACTCGATGGCCGGGTTACTTGCAGTGCCCCAGAAATTCGTCACGTCTTCAAAACTGACCGGTGTGGTGTTTTCCGAAAAGGTCCCGTCGGTGTTCTGCACCACAGAATTCGGAATGATGAATGGCTTACGCTCATTATAGGTCGTGGCAATGGAGTTCCCCGTAAAGCCGAGAAGCCTATTGGTGTAGGAGTACATCTTGCCTCCTTCTTTCCAGTCCAAGCTGAACGACAATCTAAAATTCTTATACCTAAAGGAATTTTTAAGACCCATGATAAAATCCCTTTGGGATGTGCCCAGGTACTGCTCCTCCGAATCTTGGGTATAGAAACCCGTATTGCTGTCCACTATATACTGCCCCTGATCGTTCACAGCTGGGCCTCGAAATCTAAAAACCCCCAAAGGTTGTCCTTCTTCCGCGTAGAAATATGTGGAATAGGAACTGTTGATCTCAAACCTTTCCAAGCCTTGCAGATCGGTCACCTCGTTCTCATTCTTCGTGAAGGTGTAATTGATGTCCCAGGTAAAATCATCGGACCTGAACGGGGTCAATCCCAGAACAAGCTCTATCCCCTTATTGGTCACACTCGCATAATTCCCAGTGATGTTGAGGTATCCCGTAGACCTTGGCAACAGACGGTCCAACAATAGATCCTTGGTGTCCTTTTTATAAAAAGCGGCATCGAGCGTAACCCTCCTGTTAAAAAAGGAGGCTTCCGTACCGATTTCATATTCGTTGGTGATCTCTGGCTTTAGTGCATTGTTCCCCAGTTGGGAACTCAATTCGAATGAATTTACACCACCCAAGGGCATATTGATCTGACCGAAATAGGCCCCGGCCAAACCTTGTACCAAAGCGGATTCTGTATTGTAAGGACTGGTATCGTTGCCCACTTGGGACACCCCTCCCCTAAGCTTCAAAAAGGCTTCATTGCTGTCCAACAGGATTATACTTGCCGTGGCCGAGGGATAGAAATAGGAGTTACGTCCAATGGGCAAGGTGGATGACCAGTCGTTCCTCGCCGTCAAGGTCAAGAAATAACGGTTGGCATAGCCCAGGGTACTGGTCGCAAACAATCCTATGGTCCGTCTCAATGTATTCGATTGGCCTGTACTCGGTGTTGAGGCACTATTGCTTATTTCGTAATAGTACGGGATATCCAGGTCTGTTACCGAAACTTGGATGGCATCCGTGGACCTTTGGTTGAAAGCAACCCCTGCAGAAGTCGTCAGGTTCAGGTCTTTCGTGATATCGTATTCATGGTTAAAGGTAAAGTACGTATCATATTGCTTTCGCTCCATCCTATATTCGGTCACACCTCCAACAACTGGGAGCGTTCCCAACAGGTCCTGAGGAGATCCGGGCAAATAATCGACAATTGCCCCATAACTCTTGCGGTTTGTGTTTTCAATATCCGCACCGATTTGCCAGGAAGCACTTAGCGTAGGGCTGAAATTGTACGTGATATTGATGTTCCCAAAAATGCGGTTACTGTTGATCTTGGTCGCATTTTCGTTCAAGACCCAATACGGATTGGAAGCAAAGGGTGTATAGAAATTGCTATTGTTGTTGAATGGATTGTTTTGGTAATCCTCCAAATCCAACAGGCTGATGTCCCTAGGTATCTGGATGATTTCCTGGGAAAAGGTGTTTCCTTCCCCAGCCTGATCGCCCTGACCCGTATTGACAACGTTCTGGTCCCGCTTTGCATAATTTAGGCTCGTCCTGATATTCAACTTTTCATTGTTCACTCCGGCATTCAGGTTGAACACTTTTCTATCGTATGCATCTGCCTCGGTGGGGATGACCCCATCGCTATCCGTATTGGTGAACCCAAGGGAAAAATCAGAGTTGGTGCTTCCCCCACTTATTCTCACAGAATTGGTGAAGACCTGGCCCACATCATAAAAATCCTTGATATTGTCTGGCAATGCCACATAGGGCTTTATTTGTTGGGCATTGTCAATAATCTGCCCCCACGGCCTTACCTGCCCATTGAAGGCCGGTCCCCAAGATCCATTTTCGTTGCTTGCCCCTAGACCTCCCGATGGTAATGAGGAATAGCTCAACCCATTCCATCCTTGCCCAAATTGATTTTGGAGATGCGGCACCCTGGAAACTTCCAAAAAGTCAATGGAAGTGGTAAGATCCACGGCAATCCTTGACTCTTTTCTTCCTTTTTTGGTGGTGATCAGAATGGCGCCATTGGCCCCTCTTGATCCATAAACGGCCGTGGCCGCCGCACCTTTCAATACGGTCATGGACTCTATACTGTTGGGGTCAAGGTCATTGATCCCAGACCCACCATCAAAAGAGCGGTTAAATTGAGATTCCAAGGATCCATTTGTACTACTGTTGATCGGGGTACCATCCACAACGTAGAGCGGTGAGTTTGTGCCCGTGATGGAAGAGAATCCCCGGACAATTACCTTAGGGGAAGCTCCTGGCTGCGCGGGAGTGGTAATGTCCACACCGGCCACTTTGCCCGATAGTGACTCGAACGGGTTGGTGTTGTTCACGTCCGTCAAATCTGCATTGTTCAGGTTGGTGGCGGCAAAACCTTGGGCCCTGGGCTGGGATTTGGTCCCCAGAACACCTGTCACCACAACCTCCTCCAAGGCTTGTGCGTCTTCCAGCATGGTGACATCCATACGTGTAGCGTTCCCTACGGCCACTTCTTGGGTCTGGAGTCCCAAATAACTGAACACCAAGGTCTCCCCTCTTCTGGCCCCGATTGAATAATTCCCGTCAAAATCAGTTTGGGTCCCCCTAGTGGTCCCTTTGACAATGACATTCACCCCAGGCAAGGGTGTACGCTCACTATCCCTGACCGTTCCGGTAATTGTTCTTTCTTGGGCAGTTCCCCCCCACGCAAAGGCAAGGAACAGAAGCAAGAAAATAAATTTCAATTTAGTCATCATATTGAATACATATTATAGTTAGTTGTGCATAAACATATACAGCTAATCTGCTTCGCCATGGATGAATGAAGTGAACACCTTGATTTTGGAAACGAACAACTTGTTAATTGATCTGGGAATTATTGAATCTTCCTTAATTATCCTATCGCGCAGGTCCAATGGTGATTTAACCGACCATTAAAATGAATTGGGCGGGTCGGATATTGGTACGACAAACCCTGACCTACTTTTTTCAATGCCCCTGGCGGGATCGAGCAGGTGTTGAGAATCACCTTCACATTCTCTTCCTATTTATTCGATCTCACTACCACATCAACCACAAAATGGTGGTGATTGATGATGATGTATTGGATTGAATTCGCCATAAAGTCATTTCACTTCACTTTCGAGGCCGCTCACTTCTTTTTTGGGGTCCCGATAGAGGCTTTGATCTAATTTCGGCATAGGGACTAAAAAAATATTAGTTCTCATTTGTAAGATTATTTTTGAATTAGCTAAAAAAGGGGAAGCCATGAGCTTCCCCTTTTTGATTATTAGTTTATTCAAAATCAATAGTTTAAATCCGTATTACCTGAAGCAATCCAAACGTCAACATGAGTGACCTATCCGTAGTGCCACTTCCTTTTTGTTTTCCCATTGTAGTGGCAGACCAGCCTTATGATGGCTCTATTCCAAATGGTGGAAAATCGGTTCCTGCGATGGAGCATCCAATGAATCGAATGACCCTTTTTGTGCAGCGAACGACTTTAATCTGGATGCCAGTACCGATATATTGATTTATACCAGAGACAATTGGCAACAAATTCTGGTTCTTAATCATTAATTTCACTTGATAACCGTAAAATGATGGCCCATAAAACAATAATTATAGATGATGAGTTATTGGCTCGGAAACGCATCATGGAACTCTTAACGGACAGAAACGAGTTTGATGTGATTGCCGAATGTCACAATGGGGAAGATGCCATTGGCAAGATCAATGAACTGTCTCCCGACGTCATTTTTCTGGACATTGAACTCAAGGGAATGACCGGTTTTGATGTCCTAAGGAATATCCATCCCCAGAAAATGCCCATTGTGGTCTTTGCCACTGCGTATGACTACTACGCGGTGGACGCCTTCAACAATTATGCACTTGATTTTCTGCTCAAACCCTTTAAAAACAAACGATTTCATGAAACCTTGGAGCGGATTTTGGAAAGAATGCAGCACCTCGATTATGAGGAGCGGATGAAAGGGTTCTTGGACAGTCTGGATGGAAACCTAAAAAAAGGACATGGTTCCAATCCCAAGAAATTACCCATAAAGCAGGACAACAAGACGATATTCCTGAATACCGACCAGGTCAAATATGTTTGTGCCTCCAGCTATTATGCAGAAATATATATTGGTGAGAAAAAATATGTTGTTCGGGACTCCTTAAAAAATTTGCTCCATCAACTCACTGACCATCAATTTATACGGATCCACCGGTCCACCATCATCAATATCGATCACATTTTGGAGCTGGTGCATTCGGATTATAATGAAATAGATATCCGGATGAACGATCTAAAACTTTTTAGGATAAGTAAATCCTATCGGAAAGATACATTGACCAAATTGGGCATACTGTAATGGTTACATTTTTTAAAAAATATGCGGAACCTTCTTTACTGAAATACCTGGTGTTGTTCTACACCTTTATTGCAGGAATTGATTTTTGTAGAAGTTTTTACTTTCTGTACCAAGGTCCGAGGAAAGTAGTGGACAGTCTGTTCGGGTTGGTGATCGTAGGCGTCATTGATTGGGCAGTGGTCCTTTTGTTCATGGGATTTGTGGCCACTTTGACCAAATTTTTATTGATCAAAAAAATAGCTTGGCGCACCATCATATCCATTCATGTTGTCCTGTCCATCATACAAAGTTATTTGGTAGGGTTTATTTCCCCCTTGATCCTGGATTATGACCTGATCAATCGTAACTATAATTTTTTTGAAAAGGTGACCCACACCTTCTTTTTTAATGTGACCACCAATATTTTGCTGTATTGCTCCATGCTATTGATTGTTTACAGCTATTTCTACCTCCGTCAGATCCGAAACCAGGAAATGGAGAAGAAAGTATTGGAAAACAATCTGATCAAGTTAAAGTTGAAGACTTTGGAAAATCAATTGAACCCCCATTTTTTGTTCAATACGCTCAATAGCATTTCCAGTTTGGTCAAAAGAGAACCTGATACAGCACAGGATATGATTGCCGATGTGAGTTACCTGCTCAGAAAGTTTTTGGAGATAGATAATGAAAACTTGATATCCGTTCAAGAAGAGTTGGAAATTTTGGAACATTATGTGAATATTCTAAAACAACGCTTTCAAGAAGATTTTAAGATCGTGCAACATGTAAAAGAGTCTACCCATCACCTCAAAATCCCAAGGCTTTTAATCCAATCCATCATTGAAAACTCCATTAAGCACGGGTTCTCTCAGCAAAATAGAAAGCTCCTTATCG
The DNA here is from genome assembly GCF_003058265.1 of Flagellimonas amoyensis. GTDB lineage: Bacteria > Bacteroidota > Bacteroidia > Flavobacteriales > Flavobacteriaceae > Flagellimonas > Flagellimonas amoyensis. Next base: position 510,959 of record NZ_QBUK01000001.1, on the reverse strand, counting down.
ACCTGACCATAAAAACAGAAGGGGACCAACTCGTCATCAGTGTTGAAAACAATGGCAAAAAATTGCCCGAACACCCTGTTTATTCCAATAGCGGCATAGGGATCATCAACATGAAAGAAAGGCTACAGGCCCTTTATCAGGATAAGTACAAATTTGATATTACCAACTCATCCCTTGGTGTAAAGACGGAGATTTTCATTCAACTTCCTCCAAGCCTTCTGTGATCCTCATGGACTCCAGAAATTGGTTCTTGTCAATCCTTACATCCCAACAAACTTTGTCTGAGCGTTAAGAAGGCTTCACCAAAAAGAAGCATTGGCAAAACTTTAACACGAGGTCTTATATGAATTATATTTATTTGATTTTCAATTACTTATATGTATTTCTTCAAATCTAAACTATCATAAATACAGACTTTTATCAGATGTCGGCGACATTTTGAACCTCTTATTTTCTTAAATTGTTGACCATACAAATTCATCATCAATCAAAAATTCATCAAATCAAATGAAACGATTACTCCATCAAATCAAAATGAAGTATCCGGGCGAACAGGACAAAAACATAATCGCACAGCACGGACAACGGAAATATGAAAAGTCCGGACTCACAAAAGAACAGGCTCTCATAATCAGGTCCAAGATCACAAAGGCCTTCGACGAGGATAAAATCTACCGGAACAACGATATGGGCCTTGATGATCTTGCCGAACACATCAAACACAACAGGTACAAAGTATCCCAAGTGATCAACACCTATTTTTCCAAAAATTTTTACGCCTATCTGAGTGAATATCGGGTCAAGGAAGCGAAACGTCTATTGGCATCCAATCCGAGCCTCAGTGTAAAGGCCATCATGTACGAAGTGGGCTTCAACAGTAAAAACAGTTTTTACACCGCTTTTAGAAAGAGTACGGGAAACAGTCCCAACGGATACCGAAATGCTTTCTACAAGCAGGAAGTGTACGTGGCCTGAATGCCCAAAAGTTGTGTTAAAACTAGTACTTGCCGTTTTAAAAGTACCCCTGCAACAAAGCGATTGGGTTGCTTTGTCATAAATTAAATAACCAAGGCTGGGCGGCCACAAGGACTTACTTCTAAAAAGACAAAATCCATTAAGTTTTGTGTAATTCTCGGGAGTCTGTTTGAATTAGCTATCATATTCCTTTCCCGCCCGCCTTTTTCTTAGATATATCAATGTACTTGAATGCCCGTTACCAGTAGCGGGCATTTTATTTATACGATGATTACCCTGAATGAGTGCAGAGGGTAATTTCGAACAGGTTTTGGAAAAAATCCTTGCAGGCCTTTTGCTGAATCCTCCGTATTTTTGTCGTTTGGTTTACTTGAAAAGAATTTTGAGCTTGAACAACAACTTAGGACATACAAACAAAAAGGCCCTGTTATCCCTCGCCATAGGCGGCTTTGGTATAGGACTGACGGAATTCGTGATCATGGGTATTCTTCCCAACATCGCAGATTCCATGGGCATTTCCATATCCACATCGGGCCATTTTATTGCCATTTACGCCCTCGGTGTTGTCGTAGGTGCTCCTTTTATGGCACGGTTGACCAACAACCTTACGCCTAAAAAATCACTTTTGTTCCTGATGCTCTGGTTCACGGTCTTCAATACCTTGTCCGCATTCTCGGGCAACTATTGGGTCATGCTTTTGTTCCGATTTTTATCCGGTATGCCCCATGGTGCCTTCTTTGGGATCGGCGCGGTGGTATCCGGCTACTTGGCCAAACCCGGAAAAGCGGCACAGGCCATGGCCATTATGTTCTCAGGACTCACCATTGCCAATGTGATAGGGGTTCCGCTGGGAACCTATATTGGTCAAGAATGGCATTGGAGTTTTTCCTTTCTGCTGGTCGGGATATCCGGACTGGCCACCTTGGCAAGTCTCTTCTTTTGGATGCCCCAGGATTCTTTTGGTGAATTGGAAAACCAAGAGGGCCAGACTGCCACACAAGGCATCAAGAATAAAAAATTATGGGCCCTGATAGCCCTCACCACTGTGGGCACAGGAGGCTTCTTTGCTTGGTACAGCTATATCGCACCATTGGTCATATCGGTCACCGGACTCCCTGAAAGCAGCGTGAGTTATGTAATGATCGTGGCTGGACTGGGAATGTTTGTAGGTAACTTTTTGGGAGCCAAAATGGTGGAAATCTTTAGCCCGGTCAAATCTGTGGTCATCAGTTTGCTCAGCATGACCACCGTCCTGATTGCCAATGCCCTTATGGCGGACAACGTCTATGCGATGTTCATCATCAGTTTTATGGTGGGAGTAATTACTTTTTCCGTGACCGCGCCCATTCAAACTGCCATTATCAAAGCTGCCAAAGGAGCAGAAAAACTGGGGTCTTCCATGAACCAAAGTGCCTTTAACATGGGCAACGCCTCAGGTGCCTATCTTGGTGGCCTCCCCATGGTCTTTGGACTCGGGGTGCCCTATTCCAGTATTGTAGGCGCCTTACTTGCATTGATGGGAGCTGGTATTGGAGCGGCCATCCTATATTTCCAGAAATCCACCACAAGACGAAAAAGGGAGAAGGCATTCTGCCCATAATACCTCTACCTTCTATATTCCATCCAATCGACATTGGTCCCAAAAAGTTGGGAACAGAAGTGTTGTGCTATTTCTTTATCTTCACGGTCCATCAACTAGCAACAAAATCGGATTGGATTGAGGGCCTTTTTTACATATTTTTTGGTATCCATTTGTTGGGGATTGCTTTCCCAAGAACTACCGCCCATCCAAAACTATACTCCGAAGGAATACAACGGGGAATACCAAAACTGGGGCATTTCCCAATCATCCGCAAGGAACATCTATATTGCCAATCATTTCAGCTTATTGGAATTTGACGGGAACACTTGGCATAAATATCAACTGCCCTCACCTGCCATCATTCGGTCCGTAAAGGCCATTGGCGATAAAATCTATACAGGATCTTACCGGGAATTTGGGTTCTGGACCAAAGAAGATACCGGACAACTTTCTTACACTTCGCTATCGGACAGACTGGATTCCCCTTTGTCCGAAGACGAGGAATTTTGGGACATCTTGGCCCTGGACCATTGGGTATTGTTCCAATCCTTGGACAGAATCTACATCTATGACCTTGTGGAGAACAGTTTCAAGATACTGGAGGCCAACTCGGCCAAGGCCAAACTACATTTGATCAAGGACAAGGTCTATTTCCAAAAGGCCAAACAAGGACTGTTCACTATTACCAACGGAGCACCTGTCATGGTGGACAACGACCCCATTCTGGCCAATGGGGCCATTATCGGTCTTTATGAACTGAATGATGATCTTCTGATCGTAACGGAAGATGCCAAGTTCTACCTATACGATTTTGAAACGCTTACGCCTTGGCGAACGGATATGGACAGTATGGTCGCCAAATTGTACAGCAGCATCCGACTGGACGATGGTTCTTTTGTGCTCGGCAGTATTTCCAATGGTTTTTATCACTTGTCCAAAGAGGGCAAGCTGATCCGGAACATCAATCAGGCCAAGGGCCTCAACAACAACACTGTACTGTCCCTTTTTGAGGACATGGACCACAATCTGTGGCTTGGGCTGGACAATGGTGTCAGTGTCATCAATCTATATTCCCCATTCAACGAATATATGGACAAACTCGGCAAGATCGGGTTGGTCTATGCGGCCCTACGCCACAAAAACCGGATGTATTTGGGCACCAATCAAGGACTTTTTACCAGAAGGACCGATATCTCTGATGATTTCAAACTGATAACCGGCACGGAAGGTCAGGTCTGGAGTCTTCAATTGGTGGACTCCACTATTTTCTGTGGACATAACAGCGGTACTTTTGTGGTGGAAGATGACCGGGCGGAACTGGTATCCGATTTTAGGGGCACTTGGGCCGTAAAACCCTTGAAACATGATTCAAACCTCATTCTACAAGGGAACTACAATGGACTCAGTGTGCTGGAAAAGAAAATGGGCACCTGGTCATTGCGCAATGTCATCGAAGGGTTCACCATTTCCAGTCGCTTTTTTGAAATAGATTCCCTCGAAGTCGTGGTCAACCATGAGCAAAAGGGGCTATACCAAATTGAACTGGACCCAGAACTACAACGCGTAACCAACGTAACAAATGTGGAACCCATTGGGCACAGTTCCAATATATTCCGGTTCAAGGAGCGGACGTATTACAAAACCTATACGGGCATCTACGCACTCAAGGACCATCTCAAGGACATTTCCATGGACAGCGTCATGACACAGTTGGTATTCAAGGAAAATGAAAGTCCCATCAGCATTATTGTCCCTGACACTTTGGGCCAAAAACTGTGGTTCTTTACCGACAATGGGATCAAATACATCACCCAAAGTACCTTGAGCGGAAAATTGAGCGACACCAATATTCCCATGCCCAGCACACTGAGAAGCAATTTAGGTGTATCGGGTTTCGAGAATATTTCCATGATCGACGAGAACGAATACCTCATAGGAAGCTCCAACGGTTATGTATCGCTCAATCTGGACAAAGTGAGACCAATAACGAACAGCATCAAGATCAACACAGTTTACTATGGTGATTATCGGGATGCATCCACCAAGGCCGCTCTAGAACTGGCCGGGGAGTTCAGATTTGCCGACAACAACCTCATTTTTGAATACAGCGTCCCTGAGTTTGACAAATATACCGAGGTGAGGTATCAACACAGATTGGAAGGGCTTTACAACGATTGGAGCGTTTGGTCCGACATCCCTGAGACTTCTTTCAAGAACCTTCCTTTTGGAGAATACACGTTCAGCGTAAGGGCCATGGTGGGAAACAGCCTCACTGAGAATGTAGCCTCCTATAGTTTTTCCGTGCATCGCCCTTGGTATGTTTCCAACTTGGCCATTCTTGGGTATGTGCTGGGACTCTCCCTTTTGTTTTTCTTCATTCACAGGATCTATAAAAGATACTATCGGAAAAAGCAGGAATCCCTCATCAAAAAGAACCAAAAAGAATTGGAACAGCAAAAGCTTCGGGAAAAGGAACGGATTTCCCAATTATTGAACGAAAAACTCCAGGACGAGATAGACAACAAGAGCCGTGAGCTGGCCATATCCACCATGAGCATCCTAAAGAAAAACCAATTTCTTTCCTCGCTGAAATCCCAATTGAACAGCATCCCCACCAAGGATGGGAACATCAAATCCGTGCTCAGGGAGATTGACAGGAACATCAACAGCGAGGACGATTGGAAGTTTTTTGAGGATGCCTTCAACAATGCGGACAAGAACTTTTTGAAAAGGATCAAGGCAAAACACGATAGCCTGACCAACAACGATCTCCGACTCTGTGCCTACCTTAGGCTGAACCTTTCGTCCAAAGAAATAGCCCCGCTACTTAACATATCCGTAAAAAGTGTTGAAATGAAACGCTATAGGCTGCGCAAAAAGTTCGACCTCCCACACGAGGATAACCTCATAGATTACATTTTGAACTTCTAGAACAACTCTACTTTATTCCCAAGTTACTCTACAAATACCCAGATTACCTCTACATTGACCCTACAACTGCTTTTTGAGGCTCATTTCCATCGATTCACAGCCTTATATTTTAATCTACACAATATTTCCAAATCGATATATTTTAAAGGGTTTTTCTGATGAAATCTCAAATTGACCCCGTTCAAATTGCCAATGTAGGTTTTATATAGAGGCAGATGGTTTGTTAAGAAGACGTTAAGCCCCCTATTTTTACCATCAAACTAAATTACTCAAAATGAAATATGGCATTGTAAAATTGCTGGTGCTCCTATGCACTGCTTACGGATTTTCACAAACAAAGACCATTACAGGAACAGTATCTGACAACACAGGCCCAATGCCCGGGGTCAATGTCCTCATCAAAGGCACCACAAATGGTGTTGTGACCGATTTTGATGGGATGTTCAACATAGATGGTGTCTCCAACAGCGATGTTCTTATATTCAGTTACATCGGTTTTGTAACGCAGGAAGTCACGGTGGGTGCGCAGGACGTCATCAACATCGTCCTTCAAGAAGATACCCAAGCCTTGGACGAGGTTATCGTAGTAGGGTATGGTACCCAAAAGAAAAGTAACGTCATTGGTTCCGTGACCAGCGTTGAAGTAGCGGAAGCCACCAATGTTCCCACCACCAACGTTTCCGAAATGTTGAGAGGTAGGGCCGCGGGGGTCCAAGTCAATCTGGGCGATGCACGTCCCGGTGGAGGTTCCAATATTGTCATTCGTGGAAATGTATCGGTGGCACCAAATGGCAACTCGCCCTTGATCATTGTGGACGGTCTGCCTTTTGACAATCTCAATGATGTGGCCCCAGATGATATTGCCAACATCGAGATCTTAAAAGATGCCTCTTCCACCGCCATTTACGGATCTAGGGCATCCAATGGGGTCATCTTGGTCACCACAAAAACAGGTCGTACGGGAAAGGCAACCATAGATTACCATGGCTATACCACCGTTCAGACCCTGACCAAGAATTTTAACCAATATGACGGCCAACAGTTCATCGACCTCAGAAGGGAAGCCAACAGGAACAGGTTCACGGGAGCTTACCTGAACGACGAGAACATTTTCTCGCCTTTTGAACTGGAAGCCATAGAAAACCGCAATTTTGTGGACTGGGAAGACCTTGTGCTTCGTGATGCCGTGATCCAGAGCCACTCCCTAAGTTTTTCTTCTGGGACGGAGAAAACCAAGATCTTCTCCAGTGTCAACTATTTTACACAGGAAGGGATCATCCCCAATTCCAGTTTTGACAGGGGCACCTTCAAACTGAACATTGAGCAACAGCTCACGGACAAATTAGTGTTCAGGGGAATCCTCAACTACCAAAACGCAAACCAAGACAGGGAAACCGGTGGATTGAATTTCACCACCACCACCCCTTTAGCAAAACCTTTTGATGAGGAAGGCGAGCTGGTAAAATTCTATTTGGGCCCATCCAACACGGACGTGAACCCATTATGGGACCAAAGGGAATCCACCGATGAAACCAAGATCAATCTTACAGACGTGAACCTCAGTTTGATTTATAATTTTACGCCCAACCTAAGCTACACATTGAAGACGTTCCTCAGAAACAGGAATACCAACAGGGGCATTTATAGAAGCTCATTGCATTCGGCAGGGGATGAGGGCATGGATGGGCTTGGCGTATTGGCTAACACCCTGTTCAAACAGGTATTGGTGGAAAACATATTGAACTATACGCCGCAGACCCATGAAAACCATGCACTAGACCTTACCGCTGTGCAGGCCTTTGATGAGCAGCGCAACGAGTACACCCAAATAGATAAGTCTGGTTTCACCTATGATGCATTGGGCTACAATGGCAATGCCACTACCCTGCTCAACAACCCAAGGGATGTTTCCAGACGTAGGCTCCTTTCCTTTTTGGGAAGGGTGCGTTATGGTTACTTAGATCGCTACCTATTGGAAGCCACTGCCCGGGCGGATGGCGCATCGGTTTTTGCGGAAAACAACAAATGGGGATTCTTCCCTGCAGTTTCCGTGGCCTGGAAGATGCAGAACGAGCCATTCCTTCAAAATGTTGAAGCCATCAACGAATTGAAACTAAGGGTCAGCTACGGTGCCACAGGAAATCAGGGCATCAACCCATTGGAATCCTTGGGAGTGGCGGATAACCTCCCTTACGTTTTTTATAATACTTCCACACAATCCACGGAAACTGTTGCAGGTTCTACAGCATCATCACGGCTCCCTAATCCAAACCTAAAATGGGAGACCACCACTACCCTGAACACCGGGGTGGATTTTAGACTGTTCAACAATTTCTTTGAAGGCAGTGTGGAATATTATAAAGCTAATACTACCGATTTATTGCTGGATAGAACCATTGCAGGAACGACCGGTTTCAATGTAATCCGCTTTAATGTGGGTGAGGTTCAAAACAGAGGTATTGAAGCTACATTGACCTCAAACCTGATAAGAAAACAAAATTTTAGGTGGTCCTTGGGTCTTATCTTTTCCAGAAATAGAAATGAAGTAATTTCTCTTACAGGTGAAACTGATGAAAATGGAATTCCAATCGACATCACTGACACATCAGGAAGAAGGTTGTCTGTGGGCCAGTCCCTGAACCCTATTTGGGGGCCGAAATATGATGGAATCTATCAAGTGGGTGACGATATTGCCGGCTCTGGAAACCCATTGGCACAACCCGGGGACGTAAGGGTCGTTGACCAAGACGGAAACGGACAGATCGATGACAGGGACAATGTGTTCATCAACGCCGATCCCGATTGGTATGGTTCAATAACCAATACCATATCTTACAAGAATTTTGACCTCTTTGCCGACATTTTCATTGTTCAAGGAGCCACTAAGTTAAACCCTGTACTTGCCAATGGAGAATTGTGGAAAGGGGCCATCAATGGGATTAGAACCAAATATTATACGCCCGAATATCCCTCCACGGAATACCCAAGGCCAAAACCGGATACCCATTTACATCTCTATTCCTTTGCTGTAAGAGATGCTTCCTATATGCGTTTGAGGACCCTCACTTTGGGCTACAACATCCCGAAGGAAACGTTCTCCAAAATTGGACTACAAAATGCCAAGGTCTATGTCACGGGCACCAACCTCTTCACATTCACGGATTTCAGGTCGTATAGCCCGGAACAAAACCCAGTGAATGGCGAGGAAACTGCATTTCCTGAAACACGGAACATAACCCTTGGCATCAAATTAGGATTCTAAAAAAATTGTTATGAAAAACATATATAACTACATACCATTAAAAGGAATATTCGCAATGCTTCTTGGCCTTGCCATGTTCACTTCCTGTGAAAAAGATTTTCTGAAAGATGAACTTTTTTCCGACGATTCAGTTGATTTCCTTTACTCCACCCCGGAAGGATTGGAAAACGCAGTCGTAGGGCTGTACACACTGAATAGGAACATCTACCAAGACCTTAGCCTAAATGGCACTTTTCCACTCATCCTCCAAGCAAAAAGCGACTTGGGCGTAGGAATCACAGGGGAGGTTTCCCTCTATAGTAGGTTGCTATGGGGTGCCAGCCTTGGTGACTACGGAACCACCTCGGGGATCAATGCCCACTGGGTGCACAATTACCGCATTGTGGACAGGGCCAATGCCGTGATCCGTGGAGCAGAGAACTTGGACGACATTGACGAGGACAGAAGGAACCAAATCTTGGCCGAGGCCAAATGTATGAGGGCCAATGCCTTTTTTACCCTCTACAGGCTTTTCAACAACATCTTCATCACGACCGAGCCGACCACGCCCGAAAATGCATTTGATGTACCGCAGGACAAATCTTCCGTTGAAGAGATTTTTGCACTGCTCCGTTCTGACCTTGATTTTGCCATAGAGCATTTGGACTACAATCCAGAGCAATTTGGAAGATGGGGACAAGGAGCTGCAAGGCACCTTAGGGCCAAAGTTGCCCTTTGGGAAGAAGACTGGGCCGAAGCCGCCGCACAAGCGGATGCCGTGATCACCAGCGGAAACCATGGCCTAGTGACCACGGAAGAGGTGTTTGCAGGTGAACTGAACCATTCCGAAACCTTGTTTGCCATCAACTTTGAAAGGGAAACCATAGGTGGGGGCAGTCAGCACATCATGAGCTGGAACATGATATCCGCTTACGCCGATGCACCGGGGCTCATTCAATCCGTTGAAAATGGAGGGGCCGGCGCAGGGTTCATCTCATTGAACCAATACATGATAGATTTGCTCAATGAAGACCCTGACGACAACAGGAAGAACAACACCTATTACATCTTTGAGTACGCCTATAACGATGAGACCGCATTACCTCCCGGAAAACAGCTCGGCGACCCATTGGATCTTTACGAGAACAGCGAAACCGACCAAAACGAATTCATGTTGTATTACAGGAGACAGAATCCTGGGGTACTCAAGTTCTTCGACGAGACTGTGGAACCAACCGACAGGAACCATTACAAAAACATCATGATCTACCGATTGGCAGAGACCTATCTGGTAGGGGCAGAGGCCCATATGATGCTGAACAACACCCCTAAGGCATTGGAGTACCTGAACGAAGTAAGGGAAAGGGCCAACACGGACCCGGTGAACACCATCGACCTACAAGCCATTTTAGATGAAGAGGCCCGCGAACTTGCCTTTGAAGGACAACGTTGGTTCACCTTGAAAAGGACAGGAAAACTGTACGAATTCCTTCTGGACCACATGAACAACGACAACATGAACGAGTCCTATCCCGAAGGAAACCCCAAGGTACTCTTGAGGGAATACATGCAGAACTGGCCCATCCCCCAACAACAGATGGACCTTTTGGGCCCCAGTTACCCACAAAACGATGGGTATAACTAACGGTCAGCTAATCCGAATTAACTAAAACATTGAAGAAATGAACAAGTTTAAAAATAACGGGAACAGACCAAGTCCAAGACTACAGTTCCTATCACTGCTCCTTGTATTGGGAACTTTGGCAGTCCTAATTTCTTGTGAAAACGAGGACGATTTGCCTCCCCCATCCGCTTATGTGAAACCACCATCCGAACCTGAGCCTGAACCAGGAGGGGATTGCGTATTTTCCACCATTGTGCCCGAAATTGCCGACGGCATCGATTTTGAATGTGGCGGTCCCGAAGTCACCTTTTTTGGTGAAAAGGACGGTTCGTTCACGGTAAACTATATCGAAAACCCAGACCCTTCCGGCATAAACACTTCAGAAAGAGTGGTGGAATACAACCAGACCGAAGGTGTGGAACCTTGGGCCGGCTTCTTCTTTGATTTGGCCAGCAAGGTGGATTTTTCGGAATTGCAGACCATCAAGATCAAGGTGTATTCCCCTGCCGCCGACCAGAACGTACTCTTGAAGTTTGAGGACAGTGCAGATGGCTCCATTTCCAAGGAAGTGCAGTCCATTACCACTGTGGCCAACGAATGGGAAGAACTCTCCTTTGCCTTCTCCCCCAGCGATACCGACAAATTTGACCGATTGGTCCTATTTTTCAACTTCAACGGGGACAAAGGTGCTGCCACCACCCACTACTTTGACGATATTGTCATGAGTGAAGGTGGAACCACCGAAGAACCAGGGGAAACAGGGGAACCGACAAGTCCGGCGCCTGCACCCACCGTAGATCCATTGGAGGTCATATCCCTTTTCAGTGATGCCTATACCAATGTTCCCGTGGATACCTGGAGGACCGATTGGTCCGATGCCACATTGGAAGACATCACCATTGAAGGCAATGCCGTTAAAAAATACAGTGCGCTGAGCTTTGTAGGTGCTGAGACCGTATCCAACCAAATCGACGCCACGGACATGACCCATTTCCACACGGATATATGGACTGCCGACGCCACAGAATTCAGGATAAAATTGGTCGATTTTGGCGCAGATGCTGCGTTTGGTGGAGGTGACGATGTGGAACACGAAATCGTGATCGAAAATCCAGCACAGGAAGAATGGGTAAGCCTGAGCATCCCCCTTTCGGATTTCGCCGGATTGACTACTCGGGCCAACATCGCACAATTGATCTTTGTGGGTGCACCGTCCAAACAGAATACCATATTTGTTGACAATGTGTATTTCTATGATGAAGCAGGAGTCTCCACTGAGCCCATATCCGGGGCACCGACACCTACTGTTCCAGAAGCCAGTGTCATCTCCGTGTTCAGCGATGCCTACACGGATGTTGCCGGAACAGACTTCAACCCCAATTGGGGCCAGTCCACCCTTGTTTCCCAAGTGGACATAGCGGGCAACAGCACCTTGAAGTATGAAAACCTGAACTACCAAGGAACCCAATTCGCTTCTCCATTAGATGTATCTGGAATGACCATGGTCCATGTGGATTACTGGACTGCTGATTCTTCAAGTCTTAATTTGTCGCTCATAAGCACTGGGCCAGCAGAAACCCCTTACGCCTTTGACATTTCCAATGGTGAATGGGTCAGTGTGGACATTCCCTTGACGGAATTCTCAAGTGTTGTCGATTTGACCGATGTAATCCAACTAAAATTTGACGGCAATGGCACCATCTTTTTGGACAACATTTATTTCTTCACACCACCCCCAACCGAGCCTTCGGCCGCAGCTACTGCACCAACGGTTCCCGAGGCGGATGTAATTTCCATGTTCAGCAATGCCTACACCAATGTCCCCGTGGACACTTGGAGAACGGATTGGTCCGTGGCCACCTTGGAAGATGTTACGGTTGACGGTGACGACGTGAAAAAGTACAGTGGATTGAACTTTGTGGGAATAGAGACCGTGGCCAATCAAATCGATGCCACGGAAATGACCCATTTCCACACCGATATCTGGACAGCCGATGCCACCCAGATCAGGATCAAACTGGTCGATTTTGGGGCCAACGGGGCCTTCGACGGTGGCGGCGATGATGTGGAACATGAGATCTCCATTGAAAATCCCGAGCAATACACTTGGATTTCACTGGATATCCCGCTTACGGACTTTACAGGATTGACCACTAAAGCCAACATTGCCCAATTGATCTATGCAGGCATGCCTGCAGGATCCATGACCTTGTTTGTGGACAATGTATATTTTCACAAATAACCAAAAAAATAAAGATGCATCCATTCTACTGGATGATTTGAGTTAGTTTAGTTAATGGATAGGCTCCCGTTTTAAAAGACGGGGGCCGACCTCCTAAGCAAATTGCCATGAAAAAAAAGAACAAAACACGTATTCTTCAAAAAGTAAAAATGAATTTATTCAACATATCCTTATTGACCCTGGCCTTTGCATTGTCGTGCAGTTCCAGCGATTCTGAAACAGGCGGAGCCCCTACCGATTTGGTAGTCAATGTGACCCTAGTCGGGGCCAACGATGCCAACCCGAACGGAAACGGTTCTGGAACCGTACAGGTTTCGGCTACGGCCACAAATGCCACTCGGTATGCCTTCCGCTTTGAAAGTGGCGATCAACTGGAGAGCCAAACCGGCAGCATGGAATATACTTTCTCCAGAGATGGGGTCCACTCCTACAACATTGCCGTCTGGGCCTACTCGGCAACAGGAGAGTTCGTCAACCAAACCGTGGCCGTTGAAGTATACAGGTCCGATGAGGAATTTGCCGCCCTGGTCTTTTCGGATGAGTTTGATGATGCCGGTGCTCCTGACACGGAAAAATGGCACCATCAGATCATTCCACCGGACAATGGCAGTTGGCATAACGGGGAATTGCAACACTACACTGCAAGACCTGAAAACTCTTTTGTGAGCGACGGCACCCTCAAAATCAAGGCCCTAAAGGAAGAATACACCTATAACGGTTCCACCAAATCCTATACTTCGGCCAGATTGAACGCCAAGCATGCGTTTACCTATGGTCGTGTGGAAGTACGGGCCAAACTTCCGAGTGGCGCGGGCACATGGCCTGCCATTTGGACCTTGGGCGCCGATTCCAATGAAACAGGAAACTATTTTGGTGATCAGTATGGAACCTTGGGCTGGCCTTTGTGTGGTGAAATCGACATTATGGAACAGACCGGATGGGACAAGAACAGTATCATCTCCCATTTCCATTGGGGCGACCTGAACACCCAAGTGTATAATGATGAAGGCGGTGAAGGCCCCGTTGCCAATGCTTCGACTGAGTTCCACGTGTATTCGATGGAATGGAACAGCGGAAGCATCAAAACCTATGTGGATGGCAATTTGGTCTATGAGTTCGCCAATGCTCCCAACAAACCCTTCAACAAGGAACATTACTTGATCCTAAATATCGCCATGGGTGGCAATTTGGGTGGGGATGTACCGGATTCATTCTCTGAAGGTACTTTTGAAATTGATTATGTAAGGATATACCAATAAGTTTTATGGGGCGACCATGGTGTTGCTACCATCGATTGGATGAAATCATAATTGTGGCAATAGGGTGTCACTCACGGAAAGGGCCGGACCTAAGGGTTTCGGCCCTTTCTATTGCCCAAGTTCGCGGGCCTCAAAGGTAATGAGCTCCTGATCTTCAAAGGTCAAGGACACTTCTATGGGATTGCAACAGACCTCACAGTCCTCCACATACGTCTGTTGGCGTACCGAACTGTCCAAAAGAAAGGAAATCTCTTCCCAACAATAGGGGCATTGGAAAAAATGTTCATCCATAGGGGGTCATGGTTTCTGTGCCTGCAAATATATGGGCCATTGCAAAATATGATCCACAAAAAAGGGGATACTTTGTATCCCCAAACCAAACAAACTAAAGTAATAAACTAACTACTCAATTTTCGTTATCGTCCTCAAACTTGGTGTCCGCCATTCTTGTGCGTTCCATTTGAATTTGGTTGAACTTAGGATTCAAGGCTTTATTATCAGAGTCGAAGACCAGAAGTTGGCCTGTATTCATTTGTTCAAGACCCGTGTAGGCATTGAATCTGTTGTTCTGTAGTTGTAAGATCTGTAGGCTGGCAAGTTGTCCAAATTCCACTGGAATTTCACCATCCAATTGATTGTTGGCCAATACAAGTTCCTTCAACTGGCCCAATTTGCCTATTTCAGCCGGGATTTCCCCATGCAGCTTGTTCTCAAAAAAGCCCAAAACTTCCAATTTGGTAAGGTTTCCTATGGTATTTGGGATACTTCCCTCGAGGTTGTTACTGGACAGATTGAGTTCCTTTAGATTTTTGAGCGACCCAAAACCGTGGGGGATGGAACCGGTCAAAAAGTTGTTGAACATCGAAAACACCTCCAATTGTTGCATGCTGCCAATTCCTTCGGGAAGCGAACCTTTTATCCTGTTCATCTCCAACCGGAATACCTTGAGTTTTTCCAGTTTTATGATGTCTTTGGGCAAAACACCGGTTATGTTGTTGAAAGCCAAGTTCAAATGCGTCAGGTGCTTCAGTTTGCCCATTCCTTCGGGCAATACTCCGTTCAAATTGTTCATGAAGAGGTTGATTCCTACAACATGACCATCCTTGACCTCAACACCCTTCCAGGTGTCCACTGGGGCATTCAGGTCCCAAGAGACCTTCCATTCGCTCCCGTTTGTGGCATTATATAAGCCAACAAGAGCATCTTTTTCACTTTGGGGAACTTGACCCTTTGCAAATGACATTCCTACAAAGGAAGTCATGAATACGAAGAAAATGGCCAATCGAATCATGAATTACTTATTTAGTACACAGAATTTACCTACAAAGTAAGGGAAAGATGAAAAAACCTACAAATATAATCGGCAAATGGGACTTTGATTGTTGCGAATCTGTTCAAATAAGTGGTGTAAACCCAAAAGTCAGTAGATCAATCCAATGATTCCAGCTCGTGGGAAATGTCTTCCCACTCTTCCATCAATTGCTCCAGTTGTTTTTTCTTACCTTGATATCCTTCAAAAAATGTGGGTTTGGCAACGGTGGCATCGTAGTCCATCAAAAGTTTGTGGTCTATGTCGGCAATCTCTTTTTCCAGTTGGGCTATTTTCTTCTCCACTCCGCTCAATCTGTTCTTGAGGGATTTTTGCTTCTTCTGGATATGGTAATCCGCCTCCTTGGTTTCGGCAGGTGCCTTTTCCTCAATGCGGGTATCCCTTTTTTCGATTTTCCTAAAGTCGTCCACCTTGCGCTGCTCCAAGTAAAAATCGATATCCCCGAGATACTCCTTGATGCCCCCGTCCTTGAACTCATACACCCTGTCCGTGAGCCCTTGGAGAAAATCCCGGTCGTGCGAAACGAGTACCAAGGTCCCCTCAAAGCTCTGCAGGGCCTGTTTCAGGACATTTTTGGATTTGATGTCCAAGTGGTTGGTAGGTTCGTCCATCACCAGCACATTGAAGGGCTGAAGGAGCATTTTGGCCAAGGCCAACCGGTTCCGCTCCCCTCCGGAGAGGACTTTCACATATTTGTCCACATCGTCGCCCCTGAACAGAAATGAGCCGAGGATGTCCCGGACCTTGCTCCGGTTACTTTCATTGGCAGCATCGGTCATGGTATCCAAAATGGTCTTGCTGCCATCCAGATATTCGGCCTGGTTCTGTGCAAAATAGCCCAGCTGCACGTTGTGGCCCATCTTTATGTTCCCTTCGTGCTCCAGTTCGCCCACCATGATCTTCGCCAAGGTGGTCTTTCCCTGTCCGTTCTGCCCAACAAATGCGGTCTTACTGCCGCGCTCCACCAACAGGTCAATATTTTGCAACACCTGCTTTTTTCCATAGCTCTTGGATAGGCTTTCCAGCTCGGCCACTACTTTACCGGGGGTCACGGACACGGGGAACCTTAGGTTCATTACGCCGTTGTCCTCTTCGTCCACCTCTATCCGTTCTATCTTGTCCAGTTTTTTGATCAGCGATTGCGCCATGGACGCCTTGCTGGCCTTGGCACGGAACTTCTCTATCAGCCTTTCGGTCTGTTGTATCTGTTTTTCCTGGTTCTTTTGGGCGCTGAGCTGCTGCTCCTTGATCTCTTTTCTGAGTTCGAGGAACTTGGTGTACGGTTTATTGTAATCATAGATCCTTCCCAATGAGATCTCTATGGTACGGTTGGTGACGTTGTCGAGGAACATCTTATCGTGGGAAACAATCACCACTGCTCCTGAATAATTGTTCAGGAACTGTTCCAACCAAATGATGGATTCAATATCCAAGTGGTTGGTAGGCTCATCCAGCAGCAACACATCATTGCTTTGCAACAGGAGTTTGGCCAGTTCGATACGCATACGCCATCCGCCCGAAAAAGTATCGGTCAATTTGTTGAAGTCTTCCCTTTTGAAACCGAGTCCGAGCAAAACTTTCTCCGTATCGCCTTGGTAATTGTACCCTCCAAGAATTTCGTAGTGGTGGGTGACATCGTTCAGGTCCACCATCAGTTGGTGATAGCCCTCACTTTCATAATCGGTCCGCTCTGCCAGACCGGTGTTGATCAGGTCCAATTTCTGCTCCAGTGCCTTTATCTCCGAAAATGCCTGATAGGATTCTTCCAAAACGGTCCTTCCGAGATCAAAATCGATGTCCTGTTTCAAAAACCCTACTTTTATTTCCTTTTCCGTGGCCATGGTACCCCCATCCAAAGGCATTTCCTTGGCGAGCAATTTGAGCAATGTGGATTTTCCCGCACCGTTCTTTCCAATGAGGCCTACCCTGTCACCGCCATTCAGGCGAAATGAGATTTCTTCAAAAAGATATTCGCCTCCAAAGGCTACGGAAAGATTATGGACATTTATCATTTTATGTGACCTGAATTACATAGCAAAAGTGGCTTAATGCGTATTTTTGCTTAAAAATCGGTGCAAATGTTAAAAAAAGGAACCAAAATCTACAGCATTTTAACAGGAAGTTGTCCTAAGTGCCATGAAGAAAGCATGTATGTGAACCCTAATCCGTATGCCCTTTCCCAAATTTTCAAGATGCACGAACGTTGTTCCCATTGTGGCACCAAGTACAAGATTGAGCCATCTTTCTTTTATGGTTCCATGTATGTGAGCTATGGGGTGGGGATTGCCTTTGCCGTTGCCGCCTTTGTGATATCCTACCTTTTCATAGGCACCAACTTGGTCAATAGCTTTATTGCGATCGTGGGCACATTGATTGTTTTTATGCCCGTGATCATCCGGTTATCCCGAAATATCTGGATCAATTTCTTCATCAAATATGATGCGACTTCGGCCAAGCAGCATCATGCCGTGAAAAGTTAGGTGGAATAGTATTTTTTGGTGAACCTTTGGATGTCCATCTCCGGGTCCAACGGAATTCCTTTTTCTATGGCATTGAACAGCTGTCCGGATGCATAGGGCGCTATGAGCACACCTCTGGAACCGAAACCGTTCAGCACATAGAGATTTTTGTGGGTTGGATGCTGGCCTACCAATGGCCTTCTGTCGACCACCGTGGGCCGGATTCCGGCTACATGGTCCACTATTTCAAAATCACATTTCAGAAATGTCCCCAACTTGTCCAACAGCTCATTTTTGGATTCGTCGGTGGGCTCATTGGTCTTGTCCTTCCATTTGTAGGTGGCCCCGAGCATGTAATGATCCTCTCCCAACGGAATGGTGAAAACGGATGATTTGATAACGCTGCTCTCCTTATAATCGGGAGCTTTGATAATCAACAGTTCCCCTTTTGTCCCGTTCAAGGGCAAATACCCAAAAAATGGGTCGTTCGTAAGGCCATAGCCACATGCAAAAACAATGCGCTTGGCGGTCATCGATTGATACTGAACGTGGTCTTCCCAATGTTCGAAGTTGGAAAAGTCAAAGGATTCCATTTCCAGCATCCCTTTGCTTTCCAAATACGTTTTATAGGATTCCACCAGAGTGGCCGTGTCCACCCTTCCGGTGTGTTTGACCTCTCCCAGCCCGAAGGGGGCATCCAGGTTTGGATTGTTGTTCTGAAGGATCGCTGAGGAAAGAAAATGGTCCAATCCCGGTCGGTCCAAGGCTTCAAACCATAGATTCTGTTCCTCTATGGATGCAAACTTGCGCAATACGGGGAGCTTATGGTCCAGTGTGACGCCCAGCTTCTTCTCCAGACCTTTATAGAAGGGCATGGCCTGTTCCATCAAGAGCTTGGCCTTCCAGGCCATGGTAAAACGCTTTAAGATGACCGGATTGTAGAGTCCCCCGGCCACTTGGGATGCCCTTTGGGACCCATCCGATATGACCTTGAAGGTCTTTCCATGTTTTTCGAGGGTCTCGCAAAACGAGATTCCTGCCAACCCGATACCGACAACTATATAGTCCAACATGGGACAAAATTAACCATCTGTGTTGTATTGTGACCAAACTTCCATCCACAATGGCACAAAAAAAAACGCCGCAATGATCATTGCGGCGTAATTTGATATTGAATTGGAAATTTGTGTTTGTGAGGTACCGATTTTCATCGGGATTAATTCCGCTTACAACTTTGATACGCCCAAAGGCTTTCAAAGCTAAGCGTCATTAATAGGCCCACATATCCTGCTCCCTGTCCCTGATGGTCTCTTTGATCCTCTGGGCTTCCAAGAGCTGGAACAATGCATTATCGAAGATATACTCGTCTATCTTACGGTCTTCATGGACGTTCTCCTCTTTGTAGATCACACCGTTGAAACGTCTTGCGTTCAAAAGCATATCAAAGGAGATGGGCCTTGCTGAGTTGCGTTGGTTGTACACCTTCGCTTCGTGTAGGATCTGCCTTGCAGCAGGATACCACACCCAGAACAATTCCACTTTGTTCTCCCCTGGATCCATGGATTCGTCATCTATGAAGTTAACATCGGGTGCAACGGGTGCAATCCCCAATAGACGGAACTTCAGTTCTCCCTGGCGTTTGTCGAAATACCAGATTCCTTTGATACGGTATTCTTCGATGTCGGCAGCGGTCAGGTCCCTTTGGTTGATGAACTCTGGGGAAATGCGCTCTCCGGCATTCATTTGCTCGTATCCGAGGTCAGTGGTATCCACTTTACTCAAGGTCGCAGATAGATCTTCCAGTTTCCTCTTTTCGGTAAAGTAAGAATCTGTGTAAACCTCTGTCAGCTTGCCGTTTCTGATATTCTTCATCAAAACGTCGTACAGCGACCTTCTGTCTGCCCCAATACCTATGGTATCGGTTGGGTAGTACAATGGAAAGTTGACGCGCTCGTCCAGGTCAACGATTTCCCATACGGTCTTGGACCAAAGGATATCCCTATCATCCACATATCCGTATTTCAATGGGGCATCGGCGTCCTGCTCAATTTGAGCTTGGGTCTTTTTACCAATATCACTGGGCAGTTTGGCATTCAAAATGTTTGCCTGTGCCATCATTGATACGGGCAGTACGCCCAACAATCCGATTAGTAATGCATTTTTCCAATTCATGATAACTTGTATACTTTTTTTAGTTTGTAAGCTCTACCACTACAGGAGATACTTTTTTCAACTTGTAGCTCTTGTTATTGGTGATATAAGCTTGGATATCAAATATCTGGATGCTTTCTCCTCTACCTGCCCTGCTTAGAACAGATTTGGCCCTATCATCCAATTTATTTCCGTTAACAACCACAGTAGGCTGACCTGGTACTTTGAAACTGAACTGGCTCACTGAAAGGTTCAAATCAAAATCAAAGTCTTCCAACATGGCGCTTACTGTAGAAATTTCCAAGTTCTTCCTTGGCATTTTCACGCTTCCAGCCTCACCACGAACAGTTCCGCTAGGTCTTGGAATGTCCTTGATACGGAACTCAGTGGAGGTACGGATACCTTTACCATCAGGCAAGGTACCGGATGCTGTAATGGTCACTTCCCTTCCTGTTCCAGGGTTCATGATGTAGTTGCTACCACTTCTTCTGCTCAAACCAGGAGCTGAAGCTGTTACTTTATTGTCAGGAATACCAGGAATGGAGATGGTCATTGGGTTGGCCACACCGCGGTATACCACGTTCATCTTGTCTGCAGAGATCACAGCAGCATTGGGCATGGAGATGGTAGCGAAAGTGTTGTCCACTTCAACTGGCACCTCTTTTCCATCCTGCATGAAGTACATGGTCCCTTTAATGGTGTGGTCACCTGGGGTTCCTGCACTGATCAGCATTTTGATACCTCCTGCTTCAAGCTCGTAGTCCTTGCCCTCAGCCATTGGTCTTCCGTCCAAGGTCAATTCGGCTTTCACCGGAGTGGACGTCTTGTCGGTTTTGCTCACGATAAGCTTACCATCGTATTTTTCACCTGAATAATAAGCCGTTTTAGGAGCGGACAATGAACTTGCAAAGTTGGTCAAGGATACCGCAGCGGTCAAGTTACCTTCCAAAAGGTTTTTCAACACTTCTTGTTCTGTGGTCTTGATATCTGCTTGCAATTGGGTCAACTTGGTCAAAGAAGCTACCAATGGGAATCCTTCGTAGTGGTAGTTGATCCAATCTTGACGGGTACCGTCCCTTTTTTCTACTTTACCGTCGTCTTTTTTACCATCACTGGTAGCAAAACGAACTTTTACAGCTTCTTTCACAGAGGTGAATTTACCTTCTGGCAAAGCGTTGATCACTCCTTCACGATAATCGTTGATCTGCTTCATGAACTCCTTTCCTTCTGGGCCCAAATTGTCCCCTTGGAAGAATTTCTGATCTAGATAATCGGACTTGTCCATGACCACATAATCCTTTGGGTTTTCCAAATCGGCGGTCATTCCTTTTTTCAATTCTTCCAGATAGTTGTAGTACGTATCCGAAAGTTGCTTTACTTGTTGTGCATTCTGGTACAGCGCTCCATATTCCGCTTCGTTTTCGGAAGCCTTTGTTTCCAGGCTGCCCAAGAATGCCAAGTTGTTTTCTGTTGTTTTTGCATTGGAAGTCTCCAGCTTTTCGTTCATTAGACCGAAAGCCGCAAGTACTTCCTTGCTCATGTTAAGGGCCAACATCGCGATGAAGATCAAATACATTAGGTTGATCATCTTCTGACGTGGTGTTTGTTTTCCTCCTGCCATGTTTTTCTAATTAGATTTTAAAAATTAATTTGATCTGGGTTTGGTTTCGACTAATTTGTCTCTAATTAGTTTCTGCTTCCCATGGCGGATAGCATACCTCCGTAAACTCCGTTCAATGAAGAAAGGTTGGTTGCCAAAGATTCCATTTGGTCTTTCAATGCACCTGCATTCTGTACCACTTCCTCGTTGATGGAGGCTTGACGGCTAGCACTTTCCAACTGAACTTTGTACAAGCTGTTCAAAGATTCCATTTGTGCAGCGGCATGTGACAACTCTTCAGAGTATTTCTTGGTGTGCTGGATGGCATCTGTTGTAGGAGCGATATTTTTGGCAGCACCTTCAAAACTCTTGATGCTTTCACCCAAGCTAGAGAATAGGTTGGCATCGATATTGGCTTCTTTCAAAAGCTCATCCAATTTTCTGGAAAGGATTCCTTCAGCCTCTTTGGCATCCTTGGCATCCTGTTTTTTGGATACGCTCTGTTGACCACCGGCCAATTCTGGGTATACCAAAGACCAATCGTATTCGTCGTCCACTGGTTCAAATGCACTGATGGCGAAGATCAATGCTTCGGTAATAAGTCCAACTGCAAGAAGAAGTCCACCGGTAAGTGGTCCAAACTCCCAGTGAAGGATCTTGAACAATGCACCGATGATTACTACCGATGCTCCAAGCCCGTAGGCCATGTTAAACAATTTTTTTGTTGATTTTGACTGTGCCATAATTCTAGTTTTAATTAAGTTATATAAATAATAAGTATTTGGTTACTAACTAAGCTTATTTATATAATGTTCTCTGTTTTCTTTTTTCATTTTTTCAATTAATCCGGCAATCCTTGGCCTCTAGTGGAGTCCTCTTCGCCCATATAATCCTGGACCGTTCTGAACCCGATATAGCTTCTGGCCGAATCTTGGTACTCATAGTCCCTGGTACTTACCTGAAGGAAGTATGCGACATCTTTCCAAGATCCTCCGCGGATCACCTTTCTTTGGTTTTGTCCCGAACCGATGTTGGGGTTCATGGTGGACACATATTCGTAGGCGTTCTGATCAAAGCTGGAGTTGGTCCACTCAGATACGTTTCCGGCCATGTTGTACAGGTTGTACTCGTTTGGCTCGAAGGATTTGGCCTCTACGGTATATAGGGCCGCATCTGCTGCGTAATCGCCTCGTTGTGGCTTGAAGTTGGCCATAAAACAACCCGTATCACTGATTACGTATGGTCCACCCCAAGGATAGGTTCCTCCTTCGATTCCACCTCTTGCGGCATATTCCCACTCCGCTTCGGTAGGCAACCTGAACTGGTTCACAAACTGCTTGCCACGGGATTTTTGGTCATCGTTCTTGAACTTGGTCCTCCAGTTACAGAAGGCCTTGGCCTGCATCCAGTTCACACCCACAACAGGGTAATCGCTGTAGGCATCGTGCCAGAAATAGTCGTTGTGCATGGGCTCGTTGTAGGAGTATTCAAAATCCTTGATCCAAACCGTGGTATCAGGGTATATTTCAAATTCTTCGTGCCTGATGAAATCCTTTCTTCTTCCGGACTTGGCCCTTGCAGCGGCCTCGATGTCCATCCAGCTGTACTTGTATTTCAATTTGGTGACATCGATGGTCCTCAAACCGTTATAGCTTTCCTCTTCTGGAATATAAAGGGAGTCCATCACTTCTGCATAGTACTCGTCAGGATATTCGGAAGTGTCCCATACCAGGTCCACATCCTTGTTCAATGCCCTTCCTTCATAACCGGTATCGCCCAATCCTGCGTAGTTGTCAAGCATATACTTGTCATACACGGAAAGTTCGGTGGTATCGGTATCTTTAAAGGCAAATTCCCCAATACCTTCATCTTCTGGTCCGATTCCAAGTTCATCGGCCAAAATGGCCAATCTGGTTCTGACTATGGAATCCTTTACCCACTCCACAAACTGTCGGTACTCACTATTGGTGATTTCCGTATCATCCATGTAGAAAGAACGCACGGTGACGGTTCTTGTGGGGGCGTTCAACACTTTTGCCTGATCCTCTTCGGCCTTTCCCATTACAAAGGCGCCGCGCGGGATCAGTTCCATGCCATAGGGCTTCTCTGGATGCCATTTTTTTCCACTGACCCCAACTAGTTCACCTTTCGAGCTCGATTTGGACCCACAACTGGTGAGCAAAAAAACAAGCGCCATGGATGAAAAGAATAGCTTTCTCATACTTTAGGTTAAATTACTTTCGATTCAAGATTATAAACTGTGATACACAATTTCATTACTCTCAAAACTAATTTTTGAATAAATTATTGTGCAAGAACAATTAATGCGTAAAAATTTAATTTGTTTAGTGAAAGCCCTTTCTATAGGCTTTGAACCACCTTTCGGGAATGTTTTGGTTGCAAGCATCCAAATAGTCCCCTTCGGTGCATGGTAATAACGCCACCGAATTTGTTTTAGTATGCTCGCCCAAAATTGATGGTACCTCTACCCACCAGCGTTCGGTCACGTGGCTCTTGTAGAAGATAAGCTCTTCCGTGTCCGTGGGTACGGTGAATTTTGTGAAGTCTTCGCTCTTTGAGCTGGGCTGTTCCTTTATCCTAAAGGATAACCCTTCTATAAAATACCAGATGATCTGGGCAATCATCTGAAAGGCCTGGTTGGAGTTCTCCCCTTCGTAGATCCCGAACAGGGAGACCCTATCGCTTATCCCGGCATACCGGGCTATGGCACATATTTCCCTTCCGGTGAACCCGTTGGGGGAAAAGTTCTTGGACAGTCCCATCTCGCTGGCACGTATGGCCCTAAGGTCCAAGCTCACGATATCGCTACTGCGCAATATGGGCTCTGCCAGTTCTATGTTCGCGGCAATCTCGCCCAATCTGTAGGCATCAAAGAAAAGACGTTCCATCAGATCAATCTCTTCCTGCGCATTGAAATAGCTCTGGTACCCTATATTGGAAAAATTGAAAAGATTGTTGGGCTTGTCCGTAATGATCTTGCTCATGTAGGAATGTGAGGAAATGAGTTCCTCGTCCTCTCCAAAATCAAAACGGCTGTCTATGGCCACAAGGTTCACCATGTCCTTGATCTTGTCAAAGGCACGATAGGTTGGGTAGGTGATGTCCTGGGTACATCCAATTATAATAGGTATGATGTTTTCCTCCAGCAGGCCCGCCACAATCTCTTTGACCACAAAATAGGTGTCCTCCACACTATCGCCTTCTTCCACGTCCCCGATGTCTATGATGGTGGAGTTCCAGTTGCCCATCATGAGGCGGTAGAGTTGGATGCGCACTTCGTCCACATCCAATTTTTCCGGTTTTTTTTCAAATGCGTTCCTTGATTCCAATACGCCAAAGATGGCCACATCGGCATGGGCGAACACGGGAAGTCCGTCCTTTTCTGTATGCATGTGGATGTTCTTGCCGATGGCCTGTTGGGGCAGCAGTTCCATATGTGCCAACACCCTGTCCTTTACGGGAACCAAAAAATCGAACGCCATATTATTTCTTTGCCTTGGCTTTTTTCTTAGGTGATTTCTTTTCCAAAAGGGCCTTTGCCTCTTCCAAAGTGATCTTTGAGGCATCCACATCCTTGGAAAGCTCCACTTTGATCTTTCCTTTCAAGATGTTGTGCCTTCCCCATCTGGCCTTTTCTATCCTGATTTTCTCCTCCGGCCACTCCTGGACCACTTTTTCGGCCTCTTTTTTCTTTTTGTCCTCGATGAGTTCCTCTATATCGGATTGGGAAAGATGGTCAAAATCGTATTTTTTGTTCACATTGATGAACATACCGTCCCATTTGATGAAGGGGCCGAACCTGCCCTTGCCCTTGGTGACTTCCTTGCCTTCGTATGATGCGATGGGTGCATCCGCTTTTTCCTTCTCCTTGATGAGCTCTATGGCACGTGCAAGATCCACATCAAAGGCACTTTCGCCCGCATCCAAGGAGATGAACTTTTTCCCGAACCTGACATATGGGCCATACCGACCCACGTTCGCCTCGATTTCCTCCCCTTGGTATTCCCCCAATTGCCTGGGCAACTGGAAGAGTTCCATCGCCTCTTCAAAAGTGATGGTGCCAATGGACTGATCGGGAAGCAAACTGGCAAACAGCGGCTTTTCCTCTTCATCCACTGTGCCTATCTGTACCATGGGTCCAAAACGGCCCAATCTGGCGGCAACCTGCCTGCCCGATTTCGGATCTACGCCCAAGATGCGTTCCCCGCTGGCCCTTTCGGCATTTTCCTCAACCTCCAACACATTGGGATGGAAATCCTTATAGAAATTTTTCATCATTTGCTGCCAGTCCTCTTCGCCGGTAGCGATCTCATCAAAATCCTCCTCCACTTGTGCCGTGAAATTGTAATCCAATATCTTGGTGAAATTGCTCACCAAAAAGTCGTTCACGATCATTCCTATATCGGTGGGGACCAGTTTTCCCTTGTCCGAACCCACCATCTCGGTAAGTTGTTCCTCTACGACCTTTCCTTTTTCCAAAACCAGTTGGAAGTATTTCCGCTCCGTGCCCTCAACACTTCCTTTCTCCACATAGCCCCTGTTCTGGATGGTAGAGATCGTAGGCGCATAGGTAGATGGTCTACCAATGCCCAGTTCTTCCAACTTTTTCACCAAGGAGGCCTCCGTATAGCGATAGGGAGGTCTGGTAAAGCGTTCCGTGGCGGAGATAAAAACATTCTGTAGTGCCTCGCCCACGTTCATGGCCGGCAACATTCCTTCCTGCTCTTCCGCTCCCTCTTCATCATCGGTGCCTTCCAGATATACTTTAAGGAACCCATCGAACTTGACCACTTCACCATTGGCGGTAAATTCCTCTTGGTGGGTGCTGGCCTTGATCTTTACATTGGTGCGTTCCAACTGTGCATCGCTCATTTGGGAGGCCAGGGTCCGTTTCCAGATCAGTTCGTAGAGTTTGGATTGGTCCCTTTCCAAGGAAGGGGACTGCAATTTCATATCGGTTGGGCGAATGGCCTCGTGGGCTTCTTGCGCCCCTTTGGCCTTGCCCGTAAAGTTTCTTGTTTGACTATAGTTCTCACCATAGTTTTGGACAATGGCTTCCTTGGCTGCGCTCAATGCTTCATTGGAAAGGTTCACGCTGTCCGTTCTCATGTAGGTGATCAGACCCGCCTCGTAAAGTCGTTGCGCCACCTGCATGGTACGGCTAACGGAAAAATAGAGTTTACGCGAGGCTTCCTGTTGCAAGGTAGAAGTGGTGAATGGTGCTGCCGGGGATTTTTTTGCCGGTTTTTTGTCCAGATCGGCCACTGAAAAATCTGCACCGATGTTTTGTTTGAGGAAGCTTTCGGCCTCCGCCTTGGTCGGGAAAGCTTTGTTCATTCTGGCGGAAAACACATTGCCGCCATCGGTCTTGAATTCAGCCTTTATCCGGAACGATGCCTCTGGGGTAAAACCTTCTATCTCCCGATCTCTTTCCACGATCAACCGCACCGCAACGGACTGGACCCTACCTGCGGAAAGTCCCGGTTTTATCTTTTTCCACAATACGGGCGAAAGCTCATAGCCCACCAACCTGTCCAAGACCCTTCGCGCCTGTTGTGCATTCACCAAGTTATAGTCGATGTCCCTCGGATTCTCTATGGCTTTTTGGATCGCTGATTTGGTGATGGAGTTGAACACAATACGTTTGGTCTTGCTCTTGTCCAGTTTCAACTCTTCCGCCAAGTGCCACGAAATGGCCTCTCCCTCCCGGTCCTCATCACTGGCGAGCCATATGGTATCGGCCTTTTGGGCGAGGTCCTTGAGTTTTTTCACCAAGGCCTTTTTCTCCTTGTCAACGGTATATTTTGGTTTGAAATCGTTTTCCACATCTACCCCAAGTTCTTTTGAGGGGAGGTCCACAATGTGCCCAAAACTTGATTCGACCTGGTATTCTTTTCCTAGAAATCGTTCAATGGTCTTTGCCTTTGCGGGGGACTCTACAATAACTAAATTCTTTGGCATGCACTGGTTTTTGTCCTAACAAAAGTATATCAATTTTTCGATTTTGGGTTTTTATAGGACCCATATCAAAAAAATATCCCGCTGAAAACGGGATATTTGACTTGGTTTTTGTGCTTTTTTTTAGTTGAGCCCTATCTGACTGATGAGCTTGATGCCCCCGTCCAGATACTCATATTGATACAAGATGTCGTCCCCTACCATGATCAAATGGTTTTCCAATGGAATGACGTCGTACGTGACGATGTCCTCAAAATGGTTCAGCTCTTTCAGGTCATTGATATCGGTCTTGTCATAGACCTTCAGACCGGAAGATCCATCACAGACAAAAAGTTTTTCTTCCCTGATGCCCAAGCCGTAGGGGCCATCCATAGGGTACTGTACCGCCAACTCAGGGTTTGTAATGTCCGAAATGTCCACAATGAACAATCCGCTCTCGGTGGCCCCGCACCAATTGCCCCCGCGCAAGGTCACATAGGCATAATCGCCATCCACCACGACCGGGTCGCAGGCGGTGCCATGCTCAAACTCGGAAACCTTGGAAGGTGCGGCAGGATCGGTGATGTCATATATATACATTCCCCGCATACTGCCCAAGAAAAGGTAACTGCCATTGTAAAAAATGGTCTCTATATCAAACCCTGCATATACATCTTCCAAGGCCTGTGGATTGTCCATATCGGAGATATTGAACACATTGATGTTATGGCTGTCCACGGCATATAGGTAATCTTCCACGATCTTGAACCTTGCGAGCGACCCTCCTTGGCCTGTGGTGCCCCCACTTGCGGATTCCATGGCGAACGTATCAGTGGTTAAAAAGCCCCAACCGCGTTTTTCAGCTTCGGAAATCAACATTCTTTCCGTAGTGGTCGTCCATCCCACAATAACATCATTTTGGTAGTCATATCCCACATCCTCTATGATGTTGGCCTCAAAAGGGAACATCATGCCTCCTTGCAATACGTTTTCCAAGCGGTTCACCAACGTAATGTTGTCGATGTCGGAAATATCGACGACTATCAGATCCGCCAAGCTGTCCGCAAAAAGATAATCGTCCTTCACCGAAATGTCCACATTGCCGGGAATATTGATAAATCCAATTTTTACAGGCTGTTTTGGATTACGGTTATCGATCACATGGATTCCTTGGTACTTGTCGTTCACAAAAATGTAGTCTTCATAGGTGTAGACCTTCCCCGATTCTTCAATGGGTCTGGGCGCAATGATGTCAACACTGTTGGCAAATTCCGCCTTGGTCATCACCAAAGGACGGGCCACAATATAGTCGGCGTATTTATCACTGGAATCGTCATCGGTACAGGACACCAACAACAGTAAGGCCATAAATGGCAATAGAAGGATTTTCTTTTTCATAATAGTCGGTATTTTAACCTTATAGATGGGAACTTTCTAAAAAGTTGCGTCAACTTTTGATGAAATTTCAAGCATCCATGGACAGCCCGATGGCATCCTTATATATGTAGTAAATGGGAATCTTGGAAAACATCGCCGTAAAGAAAACACCCACCAAACAGAGAATGACCCCCAATTGGGCAATCAGTCCCCCCACGATCACCAAGGCAAATATGATGAGCCAGTTTTTATTGCCCAGCGCAAATCCTGATTTGACAATTTCCATGGCCGTCAGCTCCCGATCAAAAGCAAAAAAAGCAGGAAAAAGGGACATGGGGACCACCAAATAGATGATGCCCAGACCACAGGCCAGCAATCCTAGGAGGGACAACCCGAACATCAACAAGGAAAGGACCAGAGCCTTGATCAAATAGGGCTTTTTGAAATAGAAAAATAATCGTCCCTGCCCATTTCATCCATGTCGTATTTTCGACAAATGCGCAAGAAAGCGGCGTTCAAACAAAGACCGATGACCATCACCCCAATGGAAAAAACGGGCATTACCAAAATCATGATACCCACAAACATCGGTGGCATCCCATTATGCTCAAAAGCTTCGGGGTCCGAGATTCCCATGGCCAGCATGGGCGCGTAGATCAAAATATAAAAGGGGATCATGGTCAAAAAAGTCAATAGCAAGGTAAGGAACCCCTGCAACCACACTTTTTTGAAGAGCTCCACGGATCGGTTGAACACACTCCCAAACTCAGTTGGGACACTTTCACTAATACGTTGGGATACATGGGTAAAATCCATATTGGCACTGGTTATGTTATTTTGTTCAAGGTACTATTAACTCCCGAATCCACAATATAATCCTAAAAAATACTGCCATATTGTCACTAAAATGGAATAAGCACTATCTTTGCACCCCATTACAGTAATATGATCAAGGACGAAAGCGTAGCGAAAATAATAGACGAAAGCCAACAGGGAAGCACCTTGGCTATGGAGAAGGACGAAAAGAACACCCGAAAGCTCTATATTGAGAGTTATGGCTGTCAGATGAACTTTTCCGATAGTGAGATCGTGGCGTCCATTCTGGCCAACGAGGGGTTCAACACCACACAGATATTGGAGGAGGCCGATCTGGTACTCGTGAACACCTGTTCCATCCGTGAAAAAGCAGAACAGACCGTGCGCAAGCGTCTGGAAAAGTTCAATGCCGTAAAAAGGACCAACCCCGGAATGAAAGTAGGGGTGTTGGGCTGTATGGCCGAACGCTTGAAAAGCAAGTTCCTTGAAGAAGAAAAAATTGTGGATATGGTCGTGGGCCCTGATGCCTACAAGGACCTGCCCAACCTCATCCAGGAAATCGATGAGGGCCGTAATGCCGTGAACGTCATTCTTTCCAAGGACGAAACCTATGGGGATGTGGCCCCTGTCCGGCTGAACTCCAATGGCATCACCGCTTTTGTGTCCATCACCCGTGGGTGCGACAACATGTGCACCTTCTGTGTAGTGCCGTTTACCCGTGGCAGGGAACGCAGCCGTGACCCCCAATCCATTTTGGAAGAAGTGAACGATCTTTGGGAAAGAGGGTTTAAGGAAATTACCCTTCTGGGACAAAACGTGGACAGTTACCTTTGGTATGGTGGCGGTTTGAAGAAGGATTTTGAAAAGGCATCGGAAATGCAAAAGGCAACATCTGTGAACTTTTCCAAACTTTTGGAACTGGTGGCCCAGGCACAGCCCAAAATGCGTATCCGTTTCTCCACCTCCAATCCGCAGGACATGACCTTGGACGTGATCGAGACCATGGCCAAATATGAAAATATCTGCAAATACATCCACCTGCCCGTACAGAGTGGCAGCAACAGGATCTTGAAGGCCATGAACCGCCTGCATACCCGCGAGGAATATTTTGAACTCATCGATAACATCAAAAAAATCATTCCCGATTGCGCCATCAGTCAGGATATGATCACCGGTTTCCCAACGGAAACGGAGGAAGACCATCAGGATACCTTGAGTTTGATGGAATATGTCAAATACGATTTTGGCTTTATGTTCGCCTATTCCGAAAGACCCGGAACCTTGGCCGAGCGTAAAATGGAGGATGACGTTCCCGAAGAGACCAAGAAAAGGCGTCTAACGGAAATCATCGACGCACAACAAAGGCACAGTCATTATCGCACGCAAGAGCATTTGGGCAGGACCGAGGAAGTACTCATCGAGGGAACCTCCAAAAAATCCAACGACCACTGGATGGGCCGAAACTCGCAGAACACCGTGGTGGTCTTTCCAAAGGAACACTACAAAGTGGGCGATTTTGTAAACGTAAAGATCAATGAATGTACCTCTGCCACCTTGATCGGCGAGGCCATTGCATACTCAAAGAACAATTAATATATGGAGAGCGTACAATCCATAAAACAACGGTTCGAGCTTATCGGTAATGACATAAAGCTCAACCGTGCCATAGAAAAATCCATCCAAGTGGCCCCGACCGACATTTCGGTCCTGGTCACGGGAGAAAGTGGGGTCGGAAAGGAAGCCATTCCCAAGATCATCCATTCCCTATCGCACCGCAAGCACGCCAAATACATTGCCGTGAACTGTGGGGCCATCCCCGAGGGCACCATAGACAGTGAGCTTTTTGGTCACGAAAAAGGAGCCTTCACCGGAGCCACGCAGACCCGAAGCGGGTATTTTGAAGTGGCCGATGGCGGAACCATCTTCTTGGATGAAGTGGGAGAACTTCCCCTCACCACCCAGGTGCGTTTGCTCCGTGTGCTGGAAAACGGGGAATTCCTGAAAGTGGGATCCTCCCAAGTGCAAAAGACCAATGTCCGTATCGTGGCGGCCACCAACGTGAACATGTTCGAGGCCATTGAAAAGGAAAAGTTCAGGGAAGACCTTTACTATAGATTGAGCACGGTGGAAATCAACATTCCCCCGCTCCGCGAACGGCAGGAGGACATCCATTTGCTGTTCCGGAAATTTGCTTCGGATTTTGGACAGAAATACAAAATGCCCACCATACGTCTGGAGGACGATGCCGTCCATCTACTGTTGAAATACCGCTGGCCAGGGAACATCAGGCAATTGCGGAACATCGCCGAGCAGATTTCGGTACTGGAGGAAAACAGGACCATCTCCGCGGCCACCTTGAAAAGCTATCTTCCCGATGCCATTGGCTCCAATCTGCCCGCCGTGGTAGGCCAGACCAAAAAAGAAAGTGATTTCAGCAATGAACGTGAAATCCTTTACAAGGTGCTATTCGATATGAAGGGCGACCTGAACGACCTCAAAAAACTCACCTTGGAACTCCTCAAGGAAAACGATTCCAAAAAGGTCCAGAAGGAAAATGAAAACCTGATCCGCAAGATCTACGGGAAACCTGAGGAAGACATCGAACACGAGGAAGAGGCCATGGCAGAAGTGCTTCATTTGCCCGAACCCATTGTAGAGGGAAAAATGCAGCCGTCGGTGCAACCGCCGCAGGAGGACCGATACCACTTTGCCGAAGAGATCCAAGAGGAAGAAACCCTATCTTTACAGGAAAAAGAAATAGAGCTCATCAAAAAATCGCTGGAGCGGAACAGGGGCAAACGAAAGGCCGCAGCTTCCGAGTTGGGCATTTCGGAACGGACCTTGTACCGAAAGATCAAACAGTACGATCTTTAATTTGATGGCGATGTTATTTGAACACAGTATGAAGAAAAAAATTAGCTTAAAGGTTGGATTGTTGGGATTGGTCTTCTTTCTCTCCGGTTGTGGGGCCTACAATTTTTCCGGGGCGGACATTGGGACAGCACAAAGTTTTCAGGTAAACTTTTTCCAGAACTATGCCGACCAGACCCCTGGCTCCACCATTGTGCCCGGACTGGACAGGGACTTTACACTGGCCTTGCAGGATATGATCAACAACCTCACCAGTCTTTCCCTAACCGGAAGCAATGGGGATTTGTTGTTCGAAGGGGAAATCATAGAGTACAAAGTGATTCCGATGACGGCCACCTCCGACCAACGTACCGCCCAGAACCGTCTGACCATGAGCGTGAACGTACGGTTCTTCAACAGAACCAAGGAAGATGTGGATTTTGAACGCCGTTTCTCCTTCTTTTACGATTTTGATGCCGCTGCCTCGTTAACATCCGTTCAGGCAGCCGCTCATGAAGAAATATTTGAACGCCTCACACAGGACATTTTCAATGCTTCCTTGGGCAATTGGTAACTAAGTATGAACGTAACGGATTTTATACATATTCTTCAAAACTCGAACACCATCCTGTCCCCGAAACAGACACGGGAACTGGAGGACATCATTGAGGAATATCCCTATTTTCAAGCAGCAAGGGCCTTGCACTTGAAGGGATTGAAAAATCTGGACAGTTACAAATACAACAACGCCCTGAAGACCACGGCGGCCTACACCACGGACAGGGATGTGCTGTTCGACTACATCACTTCCAAGGAATTCATCCAGAACAACATTGCGGACACCATTGCGGGACGGGGTTCCAAACTGGAAGACCAAAAGGCCATTTCCGAGGAAATAGAACCCAACCCAAATGCCGAAAGCATGATGGGCGAAGCGGAAGAGCTGGCCCTTCCCCAAAACATCAAGGACGCGGAACAGATCCTGAACCCGGAACTGTTCAGATCCAAAATGCCCGAGGAACCATCGACCCCCGTTCAGGAAAAACCCCAAGCAGAAACCGACCTGCAGTTGGGCAAGCCCCTTCCTTTCACCAAAAAGGAAAAACACTCCTTCACCCAATGGCTGCAATTGACCTCCAAAACCGAGGAGACAGAGACAGGCAAAGATGTGATGGAAGAACTGGAACGAAAGAAAAAGTTTGACCTGCTGGACAAGTTCATCGAGAACAACCCCAAAATAGTGCCCCAAGAAAACGCAAAACCGAAAGTCAACATCAAAGAGTCCACAAAGTTTGACAAAAACGAGTTGATGACAGAGACTTTGGCCAAGGTATATCTGGAGCAAAAAAAGTACAAAAAGGCAATTCAAGCCTTTAAAATATTGAGTTTGAAATATCCAGAAAAAAGTGGTTTCTTTGCAGACCAAATTCAGGCGGTGAGGAACCTCCAGAAAGAAAAAGAAGAATAAGAAATGAGCACGTTTACAATTTTTTTGATATTGATCATTATCGTGTGCCTTTTGTTGGTGTTGGTCATCATGGTCCAAAACCCTAAAGGTGGTGGGTTGTCATCATCCTTCGGTGGAGGGGGCAACCAAGTTGTGGGAGGTGTGAAGAAGACCGGTGACTTTTTGGACAAAAGTACTTGGACACTTGCTACTTTGCTGATCGTGTTGATCCTGCTTTCCAATGTTTCCCTAAAGGGAAGCTATGGCCAGGCAGATTCCAAGTTGTTGCAAGGAGACGACACGGAGACCACGATTCCTGAAACTGTTCCCGAGGAAATCCCGGAACAAGTTCCTGCCACGGATGTCGATCCTACGGACACCCTTAACTAGTAGATAGTGACAAAGCATACAAAAATGCCAGCTTGAATGACAAGCTGGCATTTTTGTTTTCCATAATGTCAGTTTTTGGGCAATGGCATAATTTCTGCCCAAATGTTTCGAGAATTTTATAAAACAAACACCTAAAAATTTAAAATATGGCTAAAGTTAACATCAAACCATTGGCAGACAGGGTATTGATTGAGCCTCTACAGGCCGAAACCAAGACTGCTTCCGGTATCATCATCCCTGACAACGCAAAGGAGAAGCCCCAAAAAGGAAACGTTGTGGCGGTGGGACCTGGCACAAAGGATGAAAAAATAACCGTAAAAGTGGGCGATACCGTTCTCTATGGAAAATATGCCGGTACCGAGCTCAAACTGGACGGCACCGATTATTTGATGATGCGCGAGAGTGATATTTTGGCAATCATATAATTCAATTTTCCAAAAAAACCAGAAACCACGAATCCCTTCGCCCATCTGGAATGCAGAAATTGGGTTTTGGGGAATCTAAATTTTCAAACAAAAAAATAGTAAAATGGCAAAAGACATTAAATTCGATATTGACGCACGCGACGGCCTGAAACGCGGTGTAGACAAATTGGCCGAGGCCGTTAAGGTAACCTTGGGACCCAAGGGAAGAAACGTGATCATCAGCAAATCCTTCGGTGCACCCCAAGTCACCAAGGATGGTGTATCCGTGGCCAAAGAAATTGAACTCGAAGATCCACTAGAGGACATGGGGGCCCAAATGGTGAAGGAAGTAGCTTCCAAGACCAATGACCAAGCCGGTGACGGTACCACAACCGCTACCGTTTTGGCACAGGCCATCGTAAAAGAAGGACTTAAGAACGTTGCCGCTGGTGCAAACCCAATGGACCTGAAACGAGGAATCGATAAAGCTGTTGAGACCTTGGTGGCCGATTTGGAGAAGCAAGCCAAAAAAGTGGGCAACGATTCTGACAAGATCAAGCAAGTGGCCTCTATCTCCGCAAACAACGATGAAGCAATCGGTGACCTTATCGCCACTGCATTTGCCAAAGTTGGAAAAGAAGGTGTGATCACCGTGGAAGAAGCAAAAGGTACCGATACCTATGTGGACGTAGTGGAAGGAATGCAGTTTGACCGCGGATACCTTTCGCCCTACTTCGTGACCAACACCGATAAGATGATTGCCGATCTGGACAATCCTTATATCCTTCTTTTTGACAAAAAAATCTCCAACCTACAGGAGATCCTTCCCATCCTTGAGCCAGTGGCCCAATCCGGAAGACCTCTTTTGATCATCGCCGAAGATGTTGAAGGGCAAGCCTTGGCCACTTTGGTAGTGAACAAGTTGAGAGGTGGCCTTAAGATAGCCGCTGTAAAGGCTCCAGGTTTTGGTGACCGAAGAAAAGCGATGTTGGAAGATATCGCTATCTTGACCGGAGGTACCGTTATCTCTGAAGAAAGAGGTTTCTCTTTGGAAAGTGCCTCTTTGGATATGTTGGGTACTGCCGAGACCGTGACCATCGACAAGGACAATACGACCATCGTGAACGGAAACGGAAAGGCTTCTGAGATCAAGGCCAGGGTAAACCAGATCAAGGCCCAGATCGAGACCACCACTTCCGATTATGACAAGGAAAAATTGCAAGAACGTTTGGCCAAATTGGCCGGTGGTGTAGCCGTTCTTTATGTAGGTGCCGCTTCCGAAGTGGAAATGAAAGAGAAAAAAGACCGTGTTGATGATGCCCTTCACGCTACGCGTGCCGCTGTGGAAGAAGGTATCGTTGCCGGTGGTG
Source organism: Flagellimonas amoyensis (assembly GCF_003058265.1). Taxonomy (GTDB): domain Bacteria; phylum Bacteroidota; class Bacteroidia; order Flavobacteriales; family Flavobacteriaceae; genus Flagellimonas; species Flagellimonas amoyensis. The sequence continues at coordinate 474,953 of NZ_QBUK01000001.1, read as the reverse complement.
GTGTTGCTTTGGTAAGGGCCAAAAAAGTGCTTGAAAAACTGACCACCGATTCTTTGGACGAGACTACAGGTGTACAGATCGTTGCCAAGGCCATTGAAGCACCTTTACGTACCATCGTTGAGAATGCTGGTGGCGAAGGTTCTGTAGTGATCGCCAAAGTACTTGAAGGTAAAAAAGATTTTGGCTACGATGCCAAATCCGACAAGTATGTGGACATGCTACAAGCAGGGATCATCGACCCTAAGAAAGTGACCCGTATCGCTTTGGAAAATGCTGCTTCTGTTGCAGGGATGATCTTGACCACAGAGTGTGCGTTGACCGACATCAAAGAGGATTCCCCAGCTGGACCTCCAATGGGCGGCGGAATGCCCGGAATGATGTAAGGTTCCAAACCCTATAAAAATAGGACGCCCTGATTTTCATCAGGGCGTTTCTTTTTGTATCCAGTAAATGGTTCACTTAGAACCAAAAAATACCAAGTTACTTCTTCTTACCAGTAGCTTGGGTAGTCTTCTTTGCAGCAGGCTTGGCAGCAGCTTTTGCAGGAGATGACTTTCCAGTTGACTTTGCGTTTTTCATAAGTCAATAAATTAAAAAACTAGAGTAAATGTATATCAGTTTTAAATCCGAAGATTTTTATTGGCTAAAAATTAACTAAAATATTTTCGAGTTCTTTTTAATTGATAACATGGACAATACTCCCGCAAGTGAGCATGTCTTCCCCGTAGTATGGATTGCGGATTTCCTTCTCCAAACTCAACCAGTTTGCGCCCTCATTTTTATTGGCCATAGGACATTTTTGTACATAAATGGTCTGGCCCATGCCCTGCATTTGGTTCCCGATCTCAATCATCTGTTCGGAAAGAAGGACAAACTTTTCCCGTTGGCCAACAAGGACTTTTTCTTTGGATAAGGCCGAGAAGTGGTTCGCTAATATGGAAAAATGGGTCTTTTCCTTTTGGCCCATTTGCATTTCTGCCAACTTTTGGGAAGCTTCCGCAGCTTTTTTGGCATACTGTTGTGCTTCTCCGTGATTGGATGCCACCAACGCATCTTTCAACTTGAGGTAATATTCCAAAATTCCTTTAAAATCATTTTTTATGTCAGATGGAAAATCCATGTCGGTATGGTATTCATGTCCAGTCATGGATGCGCCACCACTTGGGTTCATCATGGATTTTTTTCCTTGCAACTGGGCAGCGGCATCCACGGTAAAAGTTCCCTTCGCCACAATTTCCTCCCCACTCTGCAATCCTGAATCGACCACATAGTTGCCGTTCACCAAATTGCCCAACTGCACTTCCCTCATCTCAAAAATAGCTTCATCCGGATTGGGTTTCACATAGACCACAGATCGTTTTCCTGTCCATAGTACGGCACTTTCAGGAACCTGTAAGGTCTCGACATTTGCATTGCCCGACAATTCAATTTCCCCTGTGACGAACATCCCCGGCTTCAAAAGTCCCTTTCGGTTATCCAATGAAGCACGGACTTCCAAGGTCCTACTATTGTTGTTCAATATGGGATCTACAAAGGATATTTTGGCCTCAAAGGATTCATTGGGATAGGCTTTGGTGTTGACTCTTAAAGTCTGCCCTTTTTCAAATAGGGCCAATTGGTTTTCATAGGCATCAAAAATGGCCCATACGGTGTTCAGGTTGGCCACTCTCACCAAAGGTGAACCTGTTTTGATGTAGTCTCCCTCCTCTACCAAAATTCCGGACACTACTCCAGATACATTCGCATAGACTGGAAAGTTTTGGCGCACCTCTCCCGACTTTTCGATTTGGTCTATCTGTGCATCCGATAACTTCCAAATTTTCAACTTGTTGCGCACTGCGGCGTACAATGCCGGTTGGGTTGATTTCAAACTGGCGGCCGTGATCAATTCTTGCTGGGCAGAAACGAGTTCGGGAGCATAAATGGTGGCCAAAAGTTGTCCTCTTTTGACTTCCTCGCCCTCAAAATTGACATTCAACTTCTCTATCCTTCCATCAAAATAGGCCGATTGTACAGCATCGGATTCTTGGTTGACGGCCACCTTTCCTGAAAGTCTTGCACGTCCTCCATTGTCCGAACTGCCCATCCCAACCGTGATGGTTTCCACACCTGCAAGGGCCATGGCGTTGGGTGTCATTCTGATCTGTGCCTGGGCCAACCCCTCCCCCGAAGAATGGGCAGGTATCAAGTCCATGCCACAAATAGGGCAATCACCGGGTTCGGGCTGCATGATCTGCGGATGCATGGAACAGGTCCACATTTGTTCCGAGGCCATTTCGGCATCATGGTCATGATCCGGTGAAGCCATTTCGCCAGTTCCCGTTCCAAAGGCAAAGTATCCGATCAGTAACCCAACGGCCACTGCGATACCGATATACCAAATATTCTCCTTTTTCATGTTTACTTTATTTCAAAATTATTTCTTGTGCGCTTTTCATCTTTAATCAATTGACTTTGTTCTGAGACGTAATGCATTTGCGATGACCGATACGGAACTAAAGCTCATGGCCAAGGCCGCTATCATGGGTGAGAGCAGCAGTCCAAAAAAGGGATAGAGCACACCTGCTGCCACTGGAACCCCGATGGTGTTGTAGATCAAGGCAAAAAACAGGTTCTGTCTGATGTTCTTCATCACGGCCTCGCTCAGGTTCCTTGCCTTTACGATACCATGCAGGTCCCCTTTCACCAAGGTGATCATGGCACTCTCAATGGCCACATCGGTCCCGGTGCCCATGGCTATTCCCAAATCGCTTTTGGCAAGTGCCGGGGCATCGTTGATACCGTCCCCGGCCATGGCCACCACTTTTCCTTGCTTTTGCAGGCGTTCCACTTCCCGCATCTTGTCCTCAGGCAAGGTTTCCGCCTTGAAATCGTCCAAACCAAGTTCTTGCGCTACGGCTTTTGCGGTATTTGCATTGTCCCCGGTGAGCATGATCACGGCCACACCCTTTTTCTGAATGGCCTTGATGGCTTCCACACTGGTCTCCTTGATCTTATCGCCAATGGCAATGTACCCTTCGCACACCCCATTCACTGCCAGATAGGATATTGTTTTCCCATCTTCTTGGGATTTCTTTACCTCGGCTTTCATGTCATCCGAGACTTCTGCCTTGGCTTTTTCCATCATTTTGAGATTGCCCAAGTGCAGGTTCGCTTCCTTGACTTTTCCTTTGACCCCCATTCCTGTCACGGCATTGAAATCTTTGGTCTTCGACACGGCTATGCCATTTTCCTTTCCATATTTTACAGTGGCCTGCGCCAACGGATGCTCACTATTCGCGTTCAACGAGATGACAAATTGCAACAGCTCTTCTTTGGAATATGTTTTACCAAAAGTGCCCATATGGTCGAAAGTGGGCTTACCTTCAGTGATGGTCCCCGTTTTGTCAATGATAAGGGTATCCACTTTTGCCATTTTTTCCAAGGCTTCGGCATTTTTGATAAGCACCCCGTTCTGGGCCCCTTTCCCTACGCCTACCATTACCGACATGGGCGTAGCCAAGCCCAAAGCACAGGGACAGGCTATGATCAACACGGCTATGGCATTGATCAACGCATAGACATAGGCCGGTGGTGGACCCCAAATGGCCCAGACACCAAAGGTGACAACGGCCACAAGGACCACAACGGGCACAAAATAGGCTGAGACCTTGTCGGCCAAATTTTGAATGGGTGCCCGGCTTCGACTCGCATCGTTGACCATGTGGATGATCTGGGAGAGAAGCGTGTCGCTCCCCACTTTTTCCGCTTTCATCAAAAAAGATTGGTTGCCATTGATGGTACCACTGCTGACCTTGTCGTCCACTTGTTTTTCCACGGGGATGGGCTCGCCCGTGATCATGGATTCGTCCACCGAGGTTTCCCCCTCCGTGATGGTACCATCCACTGGAATTTTCTCTCCCGGTTTTACCCGAAGAATATCGCCCAATTCAATGTCATCGATATGCACCTCAACTTCTTCCCCATCCACCACTTTTAGGGCCTTGTTGGGGGAAAGTTTGAGCAATTCCTTCACTGCATTGTTGGTCTTGCTGTGTGCTTTGGCTTCCAGCAATTGACCTAAGAGCACCAAAGTGAGGATGACGGTGGCCGCTTCAAAATATACATGCACCGTGCCCGACCCACTTTTGAACTGATCTGGAAAAAAATCAGGGAAGAGCAATGCGACTGTACTGAACACAAAGGCCACCCCGGCCCCAATGCCAATAAGGGTGAACATGTTCAGGTTCCAGGTCTTGATACTCCGATAGGCCCTTTCAAAGAACATCCATGTGGCATAAAAAACCACGGGAAGTGACAATCCGAACTGCACCCAGTTCCAGTATTTTGGTTCCATGAGCTGGTACAATGGATTATTGGACAGCATTTCGCTCATGGCAATCAGAAAGATGGGCAGGGTAAAGACCAAGGCCACCCAAAACTTTTTGAGCAATCGCTTGTATGTCTTTTCCTCAGTACTGGTCTCAGGGGCCATAGGCACTAGGTCCATTCCACATTTTGGACACGAACCGGGTCCGTCCTCCACCACTTCCGGGTGCATGGGACAGGTCCATTTTTCCTTGGATGCTGATGACATGTTCTGCTCTTCCACGAGGTCCATTCCGCACACCGGACAGTCCCCGGGCTTATCATAGGTTTTGTCCCCTTCGCAGTGCATAGGGCAATAAAAGGTGCCCGTTCCGTTTTTAACAGGTTGTTTTTTCTCCTCTTTGGGTTGATGATGATGGTGCCCCGGCATGTGTATGCTGTACCGTCCACCATCATTTTTCAAGGCTTCCTGAAATGTCTCCAAGGGAATATGGGCCTCCATCTCGATCACAGCCTCAGCCTTTTCCAGGTTCACCTCCACCCCAGTGACCCCTTCTACTTTGGAAAGGGTCCCTTCCACATGGCTCCTACAACCGTTGCAACTCATTCCGTGTATGTGATAGGTGTGTTTCATCTTATTTGCTTTTATCTTCCAAAACTACCTGATTCCCAGTCCAAAGCTTTTCACAATTCTGGTTTTCTTTTATACAATTTGGTCCAGGGATTTACGGTCCCATTGCTGTACTTTCCTATAATCCGTCATGGACATCCCCGTCACTGATTTGAACTGCTTGGCCAAATGGCTGCTGCTGGCATAGTCCAAATCGTAGGCAATTTCGGAAAAGGTCTTGCTGCCCATTTGGATCTGCTCCTTCACCTTTTCAATTTTTAGGAGGATGAAATACTTTTCTATGGTCACGCCTTCCTTGGCACTGAACATTTTGCTGAGTACCGAGTATTCCTTTTTCATGCTTTTGGACAGATGATCCGAGAGATTTTGATGTATCTTGTTTTCCAAGGCAATGATCAAGTTGTTCTTGATTTTCGCGATGAAGGAGTCTTCTTGATCTTCGATCAATTCAAACCCGTTCCGTATCAAAATCTCCCGGATATGCTCCATTTGGGCCTTGGCCCCTTCCCTTAACTCCACTTCCCCCAATTCAATCCGTACCACATCAATACCTGCTTTCTGAAATTCATTTTTCAGGACGCTTTTGCATCTATCACATACCATATTTTTGACCTTGATGTGCATTTTGGATGATTTTGGAGTTAAAGGAGTTTGTTAGTCGTTGTTTGACTTGTCTTCGTTCAACACATAGGTCATACCACATACCGGGCATTTCCCTTCTGTTTCGCCACCACTTCCTTCACAGTGCATGGGGCAGACATACGTTGATGTGTACTCTTTTCCTTGCTTGGCATCCATTTCCTTATGGTCCATGTCGTGCCCTTCGTGTTCCATATCATGGCCCTCGTGCTCCATGGTTGCCTCGGCAGGGGTTTCCTTGGCTTCCTCTGTTTTTCCTTTGCAGGATACCGTAAGTACCAAAGCCGATACGAGCGTAATTCCAATGATTGTTCTCATGGTTTTAAATTTACTTGTTAATTAAATAATTGATAATGGCAGATTGTACATAGTACAACTGTATGGATTGTATTTGGTTCGTCTGAAATTTCAATTGCAGTTCCTGGATGTCCAGCACATCATTGAAATCAATGGTGCCCGTTTCATAACTCTTGATCAGGATCTCTTCGGCGTCCTTGGCCTGTTGCAGGTTCTTGCTTTGTGTAGCATGGGCAATTCGTGCTTCGTTCCGTTGCGAGACCGCTTTGGCAAAGGCATTTTCCAATACATTCAACCGTTCCGTTTTTTGAAGTTCGATTTCCTTTTGGCGCAATTGGTTCTGCTTCGTGACCGACTTGGCCCTATTGCTGAAAACGGGAATGGAAAGGGAGACCATGGGCATCAGGATATCCTTCCCATTGTCACTGAAATCCATATCCGGTCGCTCAGAAACCGTAATATAATCCAACCCGAAGCCTAGACTTGGTGCATTTTCCTTTTGGTTGAGCAGTTCGGATTGCACCACGGATTCGTACAATTGGTCATACTTCAACAATTCCGGGTTCAGGGTCAATGTTTCTTTTTGGGCAATGGGATCCTCGACCGGAATATCCATTTCCCCTGCTACTTCTACCGATATACTTTCTTCACGGTTCAGGAGATTGTTGAACACTGCCTGTTCGGCCATATATTGCTGTTGCAGGATTTCTTTTTGCTGTTGTAGCTCGTTCTGTCTGATCTGGAGTTTGAGTACATCCACCGCCGAGGCCTTGCCTACTTCCACCGACGTCAGGGCCAATTTTTCATAGGTGTCCAACAGTTGAACATTCTTGTCCAGCACATCCTGCTTGGCCCTGTTTGCATATAGCGTATAGTAGGATTGGGCCACCGATAAGATCAATTTTCGCTTTGCGATGGCTATTTCCACATACTCCGCCTCGGCCATGGAACTTGCATAGTTCTCCCGGGCCGTAATGGTCCCGAACCAAGGCAGCATTTGTGTTACCGACAGCTTGGCCCGTTGCGGACCCGTCCGCGTCTCCGGCTCGTTTACAAAATATCCTGCGCCAATGGTGGTGTTGGGCAAAGTGTTCACCTCGATGACTTTTTCCTTGGCGATAGTGTACCTCAGCTCCAAAGCTTGGATCACCGGACTATTGAGTTCGGCCTCTTTGAGGTAGGCTTCCAAAGTCTGTGCGTATGTCCCTAGGGCCACACTGAAAAACAATAGCAATGAGAGTGTCTTTTTCATCGGTTCTGCAGTTTAAGTTGCAATTCACTTTTCCAGCTATAGAGTACGGGTACCACGAACAGGGTAATCAGGGCAATCAACATGCCCCCAAAACTGGGTATGGCCATGGGGATCATGATGTCACTTCCCCTTCCCGTGCTGGTGAGTACGGGAAGCAGGGCCAAAATGGTGGTGGCGGTGGTCATCAAGCAGGGCCTGATACGTTTTTCACCTGCCTCCAATACCGAACTCCTGATGTCTTCCAATGTACTAGGGGCATTCCTATCAAAGGTCTGCGTGAGGTAAGTGGCCATGACCACCCCATCATCCGTAGCGATGCCAAAAAGGGCTATGAACCCGACCCACACCGCCACACTCAGGTTAATGGTGTGCATTTGAAAAAGGTCCCTTAGGTTTTCCCCAAAAAAATTGAAGTTCAGGAACCAATCCTGTCCGTAGAGCCAGATCATGAGAAAACCTCCCGCAAAGGCAACGGCAATTCCCGAAAACACCATGAGCGAGGTGACCACAGATCTAAATTGAAAGTAGAGGATCAGAAAGATGATCAACAAGGCCAAGGGCACCACTACGGAGAGGGTTTTTTCTGCCCTAAGTTGGTTCTCGTAGGTCCCCGTGAACTGATAGCTGATTCCCTTTGGGACCACAAGTTCCCCGTTCTCGATTTTTTCCAAAATCTTGTCTTGGGCATTTTCCACTACGTCCACTTCGGCAAAGCCGTCCATTTTATCAAATAGCACATAGCCCACCAAAAAGGTGTCCTCGCTCTTTATCATCTGTGGTCCCTGTTCGTATCGAATCGTGGCCAATTCGTTCAAGGGGACAGGGTTTCCTTTTTCCACAGGAACGTAAATATTGCCCAATTCGGTAGGGTTGGCCCTAAGTTCCCTCGGATATCGTACCCGAACGGCATAGCGCTCACGCCCTTCCACGGTCTGGGTCAGGGCCATGCCTCCAATGGCCACTTCCAATACCTGTTGTACATCTTCAATGACAATGCCGTACCGGACCAATTTTTCACGATCAATATCGATCAACAAATAAGGTTTCCCCACGATACGATCGGCAAAAACAGCTTGGTCCTTCACACCGTCCGCCTCTTTGATGATGTTCTCCAGTTGGAGCCCGAACTTTTCGATTTCCTTCAGATCCTGACCTTTCACCTTGATGCCCATGGGAGCCCTCATCCCGGTCTGCAGCATCACCAAGCGGGTCTCTATGGGCTGCAATTTGGGTGCCGATGTGATTCCTGGGAGTTGGGTGGCTTTCACAATTTCGTTCCAGATATCATCGGGGCTTTGTATCTCTGGACGCCAGTTCCTGAAATATTCCCCATCCGTGTCAGGTACCAAAAGCGCTCGGTCTATACTTAAAGGATCGCTCACATGACTTTCTGCATAATCCTGTTCGTTCTGTACGGGATTGTTCGGGTTGAAGGCCACTTTTTCATTTTTCAAGACAAAGTAACCGTCCTTGTTCACCTTGTATCGTTGTGGACTCCCGGATGCATTTTTTTCATACTCGGAACGGTATTGGATAATGTTCTCGTACATGGACAGGGGTGCAGGGTCCAAGGCAGACTCGGTCCTTCCCGCTTTTCCCACAACGGTTTCCACTTCGGGAATCGTTGCCACGGCCATATCCAATTGCTGCAAAACGCGCTTGTTTTCTTCCACACCTGCATGTGGCAACGAGGTTGGCATCAACAGAAATGACCCCTCGTTCAAGGAAGGCATGAATTCTTTTCCTGTATTGCGCAATATCAAAAATCCAAACAGCACAATCACGGTAGGAATGGAAAGGAAGAGCAACTTGTTCTCCAGTGCCCAGGTCAATATTTTGCTATAATATTTTCTGAAGAGGTAAAAACTTCCCAGCAAAACCCCGCAGATGAGCCCTACGAAAATCAAATTGACCAGGATGCTTCGATCAAACCCCAATGGTCTCCAATAGGCGGCCAATAGGAATATGATGGCAATGACACAAAGGGCCACATTGATCAAACTGGCTTGTTTGTCATCAATGAACTCCTTCAGCTTCAAAATACCGGAAACGCCAAAGGCAATCAAAACCAAGCCCAACCATTGTCCAAACACAATGGCTACCAAGCCCGAGACGATCAGGGCACCATTCCCTATATATTTCAGCAATGGGCTTTGGCTTTTCTTTTTGAAGATGATAGCCGCAAAGGGTGGAATCAGGAACAGGGCCACAATAATGGAAGCCGTCAACGCCATGGTCTTGGTAAATGCCAATGGGGTGAAGAGCTTTCCTTCGGCCCCTACCATGGTGAAGACAGGAATAAAACTGATGATGGTGGTCAAAACGGCCGTTAAAATGGCTCCCGATACTTCCGAGGTCGCATTATAGACCACTGTGTTTATGGGGAGGTCTTCCGTGTTCTCGTCCATGTGCCGAATGATGTTCTCCGACAGGATCACCCCTACATCCACCATGGTGCCAATGGCAATGGCAATACCGGAAAGGGCCACGATATTGGCATCCACACCGAAGATTTTCATGGAAATGAACACCATGAGCACGGCAATCGGGAGCAGCCCTGAAATCAAAATGGAGGCCCTCAAATTGAACACCATCACCACGATGACCAAAATGGTGATCCATATTTCCAAGGTCAGTGCTTCATTGAGCGTACCTAGGGTTTCCTGTATCAGTTCGGTGCGGTCGTAAAAGGGAACAATGGTCAATTGGGAGGTGGTGCCATCCTTCAACTCTTTAGAGGGAAGTCCAGCGCTCAGTTCCTTGATCTTTTCCTTTACATTGTTGATGACCTCCAATGGATTGGCCCCATACCGAGCCACAACGACCCCGCCCACCACTTCGGCCCCTTCCTTGTCCAATATACCCCTTCGTTCGGCAGGACCAAGGGATACATGGGCCACATCCTTAAGGCGTATGGCGGTATAATCCGTGGATGAGACCACTGCATTTTTGAGGTCTTCCAAAGATTTGATATAACCCAACCCGCGGACCAGGTATTCTGCCTTGTTGATTTCCAAGGTCTGGGCACCAATATCACGATTGCTCTGCTTTACGGCCTTGGCAATTTGATCTAGGCCGATGTTGTACTGCTTCAACAGCTCAGGGTCCACATCCACTTGGTATTCCTGTACAAATCCCCCAATGGAAGCCACTTCCGATACCCCGCTGGCCGAAGACAGCGCATATTTTACATAGTAATCCTGCACACTTCGCAGTTCTTGCAGGTCCCATCCCCCGGTCACATTGCCTTCCTTGTCCCTTCCTTCCAGCGTGTACCAATAGATCTGACCCAATGCCGTGGCATCCGGTCCCAGTGCTGGGCTCACTCCCTCGGGAAGAAGGTTGTCCGGTAAGGAGTTCAGTTTTTCCAGGATACGGCTCCTACTCCAATAGAATTCCACTTCCTCTTCAAAAATGATATAGATACTGGAAATCCCGAAGGCTGAAGAGCTCCTGATGGTCTTCACTCCGGGAATCCCCAACAAGGAAGAGGTCAAAGGGTAGGTAATCTGGTCTTCGATGTCCTGTGGTGACCTGCCGGGCCACTTGGTGAATACGATCTGTTGGTTCTCCCCAATATCAGGAATGGCATCCACGGCAACCGGGTCCTTGGGCAAGAACCCCGTGTCCCAGTCAAAAGGTGCGTTCACAATGCCCCAGCCCATAAAAAGGACCAGCAGCAAAATGGCCACTAATTTATTTTCTATTAAAAATTTGATGCTTTTGTTCAGCATAACCATTTGATTTAAGCATTAGTCCAAGGCAAAAACTTGCACAAACGAGCCTGCCCGACCATATTGGATCGGGTTAAAAAGACCTATGTTAAATCAAATAAGAAAAGTCTGATGCAGTACCTGAACGTCCCGTATCAGTGGCGGTGGGGCGTAGTCCACAAAGGCGTTGGTTTCTTCCGCTTCCGCTTCAAAAAGGTAAAAATAGGAATGGACAAAGCTTACGAAGAAAAGCTGTTGGTCCAGACTGAAATTGTCAAAGGACATTTTAAGGTCGTCCTGTCCCTGGACGGTAAACGATTCATCATCACAACAGGAAGACTCCATATCCATGTCCATGTCCATACCGCAATCATCGGCATGGGCAAAAAAGGAAATGTCCATGACCCGACCCATACAAAGGTGCTTGTCCACCGTCCATGAAACCGTGGAAACCAAGACCAAAAGGGCCATTAGGGATAATATGAACTGATGTAGAATCTGCTTCATTACGGTACAAAACTACAAAATATTAACATTTATTGTTTTGCTTAACAGAACTTTATCTCTTTTCAAGATGTAAGTTCCGTCTTTTTTGTCGTACAAAACCCCTATTCAATACCTTTGCAAAAAAATTCCTCATGCTAAAATCGTTGGAGCCCAAAATACTTGAAATCGTAAAAGATGAAGACAAATCAGTGGACACCCGTTTGGGTGAAATCTGTGAACTGCTGAAAAGCAATGTTCCCTATTACGATTGGGTGGGATTTTATTTCAAAAATGGGGACAAGCAGGAACTGAAATTGGGTCCCTATGCCGGTGCGCCCACCGACCATACCATTATTCCCTTTGGGAAAGGCATTTGCGGACAGGTAGCGGTGAGCAACCAGAATTTTGTGGTACCCGATGTCACAGCGCAGGACAATTATATTGCCTGTAGCATCACCGTGAAGGCCGAGATTGTGGTACCTCTTTTTGTGAACGGTGAAAATGTGGGGCAAATTGACATTGATTCCAACACCCCTGACCCATTTACAGCGGCCGATGAGCGTTTTTTGGAATTCATCAACCAAGAAGTGGCCAAAATTCTGTAAAACTTCCACTATTTTGTTGATAACCCACTCTTCTTTTTGTGACAAAAGGGGTAATTTTGTGCGCTTAATAAATTGATTGTAAGACACAGAAGATGACTGCCAAAAAAGCCTCCGCTGCACTGATTTCCGTATTCCACAAAGATGGTCTGGAACCCATCGTAAAAAAACTGAACGACTTGGGCGTAACCCTTTATTCCACGGGGGGAACCGAAACATTTATCCGTGACCTCGGCATTGATGTGGTGCCGGTTGAGGATGTGACCAGCTACCCCTCCATTTTGGGTGGCCGCGTGAAGACGCTGCACCCGAAGGTCTTTGGAGGCATATTGAACAGACAGGACAATGAGAGCGATGTGGCCCAAATGAAGGAATTTGACATTCCCCAATTGGATATTGTCATCGTGGACCTGTATCCCTTTGAAAAAACCGTAGCCAGTGGCGCTTCGGAACAAGATATCATTGAAAAAATCGATATTGGCGGAATCTCCCTGATCAGGGCAGCCGCCAAAAACTTCAAGGATGTACTTTGCGTTTCCTCCATGGAGGACTACGCTGACTTTTTGAACGTGATCTCCGAAGGAAACGGAACCACCACTTTGGAAAACCGCAAACGTTTTGCGGCAAAGGCCTTCAATGTTTCCTCGCATTATGACACGGCCATCTTCAACTATTTCAACAAAGACCAGTCAGCACCCGTGCTAAAAATCAGCGAGACCAAAGGTCAAGTGTTGCGCTATGGGGAAAACCCGCACCAAAAAGGGTATTTCTTTGGCGATTTTGAGGCCATGTTCACCAAATTGCACGGTAAGGAACTGTCCTACAACAACCTTTTGGATGTGGACGCTGCCGTAAACCTCATTGGTGAATTCAAAAATGACGACCCTACCTTTGCCATCCTCAAACATAACAATGCCTGCGGTTTGGCTACACGAAGCACCATCAAACAGGCGTATGCGGATGCGTTGGCAGGAGACCCGGTTTCCGCATTTGGCGGTATTTTAATCTCCAATGTTGAAATCGACAAACCTACTGCCGAAGAAATCCACGACCTTTTCTGCGAGGTGGTCATCGCTCCGAGCTATTCCGATGAGGCATTGGAAATTTTACAAGGCAAAAAGAACAGGATCATCTTGGTCCAGAATGAAATAGAATTGCCCGAAACTTTAGTTCGCACTTGCTTGAACGGCGTATTGGTGCAGGACAAGGATTCCAAGACCGATGCTCAAGAAGACTTGACCCCGGTAACGGACAAAAAACCGACGGCTGCCGAAATCGAGGACCTTTTGTTCGCTTCCAAACTGTGCAAACACACCAAGAGCAACACCATCGTATTGGCCAAAAACAAACAGTTGTGTGCCAGTGGTACTGGGCAGACCTCACGTGTGGACGCACTGAACCAAGCCATTCACAAGGCCCAATCCTTCAATTTTGACCTGGAAGGTGCCGTAATGGCCAGCGATGCCTTTTTCCCGTTCCCCGATTGTGTGGAAATTGCGGACAAGGCAGGCATCAAAAGCGTGATCCAGCCCGGAGGTTCCATCAAGGACCAGTTGAGCATTGATTATTGCAATGAAAATGGAATGGCCATGGTCATGACCGGGACACGGCATTTTAAACATTAATTTTAGTACATTAGCCGTTAATTTTTACCGTTAATCCGAAATAGACGCTTTTTTTATGGGATTTTTTGATTTCATGACCGAGGAAATCGCCATTGACCTTGGTACCGCAAACACCCTGATCATCCACTTGGACAAGGTGGTTGTGGACAGTCCCTCCATCGTGGCCAGGGACCGTGTATCGGGAAAAATCATCGCGGTGGGACGCGAAGCCAGTATGATGCAGGGCAAGACCCATGAAAACATCAAGACCATCAGACCTTTGAAGGACGGTGTGATCGCCGACTTCGATGCATCGGAAAAGATGATCAACATGTTCATCAAAAACATCCCGGCACTTAAGAAAAAATGGTTTCCGCCGGCACTGCGCATGGTCATCTGTATCCCCTCCGGCATCACGGAAGTGGAAATGCGGGCCGTTCGGGAATCTGCGGAACGGGTGAACGGAAAAGAAGTATACCTGATCCACGAACCTATGGCTGCGGCCATTGGTATCGGACTGGACATTATGCAGCCCAAGGGCAACATGATCGTGGACATCGGTGGGGGTACCACCGAAATTGCCGTGATCGCGCTTGGAGGCATCGTTTGTGACAAATCAGTGAAAATTGCAGGGGATGTCTTCACCAACGACATCATCTACTATATGCGAACCCAGCACAACCTTTATGTAGGGGAAAGCACCGCAGAAGCTATAAAAATTGAGATCGGTTCCGCAACGGAAGATTTGAAATCGCCCCCGGACGACAAGTCCATTCAAGGGCGTGACCTCTTGACCGGGAAACCCAAACAAGTCCAAGTCTCCTACCGTGAGATTGCCAAGGCACTTGACAAGAGTATCCTACGGGTTGAGGACGCAGTTATGGAGACCCTTTCCCAAACACCCCCCGAACTGGCAGCGGACATCTATAACACGGGCATTTATTTGGCCGGAGGTGGATCAATGCTCCGTGGATTGGACAGAAGGCTTTCACAAAAGACCGACCTTCCCGTGTACATAGCGGAAGATCCTTTGAGAGCTGTGGTACGTGGTACAGGGATTGCCCTTAAAAACTTGGAACGCTATAAAAGTATTTTGATCAAATAGTTCCGTCTTCAAGACGGTTCCATTACCTTGAAGGCGTTCAAAATTTTCTTAACGATACGATTGCATGCAACGCATCATCAACTTTATCCTACGCTATAGAAATGCATTTCTCTACTGCTTTCTTGCGCTCATTTCGTTGGTGATGACGGTCAGGTCACACTCCTACCATCAGTCCAGGTTCTTCAATTCCTCCAAATGGATTTCAGGAAGCATCTACGCTTCGGGAGCGGATGTATCCTCTTATTTTGGCCTTCGCGAAGAGAACAGAAGATTGGTTGGGGAAAACGAGTACCTGCGGAAATTGCTCTTCAATTTGGAGAACGACAGCGTTCAGCCATTGGATTCCAGCATGGTCAGCTATGAGGTGATCAGTGCCAAGCTGATCAAGAACAGTTTTGTTTCTCCCAGAAACTATCTTACCATAGACAAGGGAAGGAATCAAGGCGTGAAGCAGGACATGGGTGTCATCACATCCCAAGGCATCTTGGGGATTGTGGAAAATGTTTCCAACAATTTCTCCACGGTCCAGAGCATCCTCAACTCAAAGTCCAACATCAACGCCAAGATCAAGGACACCAATTATTTTGGATCCCTGATCTGGACCAGCCAAGACTACACCATGGCCCAACTGATCGACATCCCACGTTTGGTACCTTTGGTAGTGGGCGATACCATTGTGACCGGGGGAATGTCCAGCATCTTCCCAGAGAACATTCCCATCGGGACCATCAAAAAATATGACCTGAACGAATCCAAGAGTTTCTACAATATTGATGTGGAACTCTTCAACGATATGGCGAACATCAAAAATGTGTACCTGATCGAGAACAAAAACCGAAAGGAGATCGAAGAACTCGAAGCAAAGACGACCAATGAATAGCACCATTTTATTGAACATATTCCGTTTTGTGCTATTGGTCCTCGCCCAGGTCTTGATTTTCAACACCTTGAATTTCATGGATTTCATCAACCCGATGGTCTATGTCATCTTCTTTTATTGGTACCCCCTCAAAAGCAACAGGGCCCTTTTTATGGTTGTTTCCTTCCTGTTGGGTTTCATCATCGATGTTTTTTCAGACACTCTGGCCCTCAATGCCATTGCATCTTTGACAGTGGCCTATGCAAGGCCCGTGATCATGCGGTTCTGCTTTGGGGTGAACTATGAGTTCCAGAATTTCAGTTTCAAGAACACCACCAAGATCCAACGGGTTACCTTTTTGGCCCTTTTGATTTTGATCCACCATTTGCTATTCTTTTCGCTGGAAATTTTAAGTATCGCCCACTTCCTTTTAATTTTGAAGAAGGTTTTTGCCACAGGTATCGTAACTTTAATACTTTGTACGCTGTTCAGCTCACTTTTTAGTCCCAAAAGCGAATAAAATTGAAGTTGCTTCGTTGAAATACAAAGAACTGAGAGCTCAACTCCAGTCAATTGATTATGAAAAAGCTGTTATTGTCATCCATTATCGTCATCATAGGGTTCACCTTCATTGGGAGGCTCTCCTATTTACAGCTTTTTCGTTTTTCCCCAGATCAGATATTGGAGGACCCTGCCATCAAAAAAATCTATGATTATCCGGAACGTGGGTACATCTATGATCGGGACGGGAAACTCATGGTGGGCAACCAACCTGCCTATGACGTCATGGTCATCCCTAGGGAAGTCAAGCCTCTGGACACCCTTGAATTCTGCACGCTCTTGGGCATAGACAAGGCCACTTTTGTGTCCAAGATGAATGTTGCTCGGCACTATTCGCCCCGTCTGCCCTCTGTACTGGTCCCCCAACTTTCCAAGGAGGACTATGCCAAGCTCCAAGAAAAAATGCGCCATTTTACGGGCTTCTATATCCAAAAAAGATCGTTGCGCTATTACAATACCCACAGTGCAGCCAATGTACTGGGCTATATCAGTGAAGTGAACGAATGGGAGCTCAAGAACAATCCCTACTATGTGGCCGGGGAACTCAAGGGACACACCGGCATTGAAAAACAATATGAAGAGGAACTAAGGGGCAGAAAAGGCGTAAAGCATATCCAAAAAGACCGTTTTAATCGTGATATCGGCCCTTACAAGGAAGGTAGATTGGATACCTTGCCCATGCCTGGAAATGAGATACAGATCACATTGGACAAAGAGCTCCAGGAATATGGCGAGCAACTCATGCATGGCAAACGGGGTGGCGTTGTCGCCATAGAACCCAAGACAGGTGAGATTTTGGCCATGATTTCCGGCCCCACCTATGACCCTGCGCTACTGGTGGGCAGGGAACGCTCCAAAAACTACAGCAAACTGCACTACGACTCCATCGCAAAGCCTACTTGGGACCGTTCCATTTTGGCACAACCCTCGCCCGGATCGCCCTTCAAGACGCTGAATGCCCTGATTGCCCTTCAGGAAGGGGTGGTGACCCCAGAGACCACCTTTAGGTGCTACCATGGTTTTTATGTGGGGAACACGTTGAGGGGCTGCCACTGCGGCGGTGGGATAAAGAATATGAACTCTGGAATATATGAATCCTGCAATGCCTATTTTGCCGGGGTGTTCCGAAAAATCTATGAAAAATACCCTACCACAGATCAGGGAATGGATGCTTGGGAAAAACACATGAAGAGTTTTGGCCTTGGCGGTTATTTGGGCACCGATCTTCCTACAGGGGCTCCAGGCAGGATTCCGGACAAAACCTATTATGACAAATGGTATGGTGATGGGCGATGGGCCGCATCCACTATCATTTCCAATTCCATTGGGCAGGGGGAAATTGCCGCGACCCCATTGCAATTGGCCAATATGACGGCCGCCATTGCGAACCGCGGCTATTTTTACACCCCCCACATCATCAAAAAAATAGGAGGCTCCGGGGCTATAGATCCCAAGTACACTGAACCCAATTATACCACGATTGACCGAAAACATTTTGACCCCGTTATCGAGGGAATGGCCAATGTGTATCAGTATGGTACCGCAAAATGGCTCAAGATTCCTGGAGTGGACATTGCAGGAAAGACCGGCACGGTGGAAAACTTTGTGCGGATAGACGGTGAACGCATGCAGCTCACGGACCACTCGGTATTTGTTTGCTTCGCTCCGGTGGAGAATCCACAAATTGCCATAGCGGTTTATATTGAAAATGGCTATTTCGGCGCACGTTATGCAGGGCACATTGCCTCTCTTCTCATTGAAAAATACATCAACGGGGAAATCACACGGACCGATCTGGAAAAAAAGATGTTGGAAAAAACCTTGGAGCACGAATATGCCAAACCCTACAGTGGGGAACCTTTCAAAATAAATCAGCGTGAGTGGTAAGGGTCCCTTTGGAAGAATTGACTGGATATCGGTTATTTTGTATTTGCTTTTGGTCTTTATTGGGTGGATCAATATCTACTCCACTTCTTTGACCGACTCCGACGGTTCCATTTTTGATTTCTCCACACTTTACGGAAAGCAACTTTTCTTTTTCGGCATTGCCGTGCTTGGGATTATTTTGGTGCTCTTTGTGGAATCCAATTTCTTTGAACGGTTTTCGTCCATTTTTTATATGGTTTCCATTGCACTGCTATTGGGTCTCTTCGTATTTGGAAAAACCATAGCAGGGGCCACTTCATGGTACAATCTTGGGTTTTTCAACCTACAGCCCTCCGAGTTGGCAAAAGTGGCAACGGCACTTGCACTGGCAAAGTTCCTCAGTGATATTCAGACAGACATTCGGACCCGAAAGCACCAAATGTACGCCTTGGTGATCATCCTGTTGCCCGCATTGCTCATACTGCCGCAACCCGATCCCGGTAGTTCCCTGATCTATTTCTCCCTGTTCTTTGTACTCTTCCGGGAGGGATTCCCCATTTATTATCTGGGCATCCTGTTGGTCATGGTAGCGCTGTTCGCTACCACGCTGATGTTCGGGACGGTCTGGGTGAGCATTGGGTTGGTGATACTCGCCCTACTGATCTATACCTTCAAAAAAGCTTCCGTAAAGATTCCCATCCTGCCTGTGGTCGGGGCCATCATCGTGTCCATTCTCTTCTCACTTTCGGTAAACTTGGTGTTTGAGCATGTTTTTGAACAGCGCCACAGAGATCGCTTTGCCCTTTGGTTGAGTTTGGAAAAGGATGAAAAGAAGTTGGAGGAAATCCGAAAGACCATTGGGTACAATACCTACCAGTCTGAAAAAGCCATTGAATCGGGCGGCTTTTTTGGAAAGGGTTTTCTGGAAGGCACCCGGACCAAGGGCGATTTTGTGCCGGAACAGCACACGGATTACATTTTCAGTTCCGTGGGTGAGGAATGGGGGTTTTTGGGGACCATGACCGTTATTTTACTGTTCTCCATTTTCTTTTTACGGCTCATCCATCTCGCGGAGCGTCAAAAAAGTGATTTCAGCCGGATGTATGGGTATGGGGTCATCTCCATTTTGGTGTTCCACTATTTCATCAATATCGGAATGGTGATCGGACTGCTCCCCACCATAGGTGTTCCCCTTCCTTTCTTCAGTTATGGAGGCTCTGGGCTCATCTTTTTCTCCATGCTGCTGTTCATCTTCCTGAAACTGGATTCCAACCGTCTAAAGGACGGTATCTAGAAATCCCAGCCCGAAGCATCGACTGTTTTCTCCACCCGGTCTTGCCAAGATTGAGGCTGTTTCTGGAAAAAATCCACTCCTGTCCGCGTTTCCAAAGTGGCAATGGGCACCAAAAAAGTATCCAATGGGGCTTGACTTTCCCTAGCGTCCATCAAAAAGGCCAAGGCCTTTACCTGCTCCCCCTCTTTTCGAAGGACTATTTTATAAAACGCTCTGGGCACATCCACATCCTCTTCCCCTATCTCTTCCAATCCATCTTCCAGCACTCCACCAGTGATGACTATCAGGTCCCCATATGTTCTGCACCAATTGCGGACCTGCTGCTCCAACCGGTTCCATACGCCTGCATTGAACTCCCTGTCCTGCGGGCTGATGTTGCTGGTGTAGAAGGTCTCATTATATGCCTGTTCCGAAAAACGTCTGTCTCCTGCTGGACACAGATGCCCCCTATCGTAGCCTGAGCCCCTGTAGTTTCGCCAATCCGCAGATTTGGTGGAGACCTCGGGGTCTTCAATAAAATAGGGCCGTTTTCGGTCATCATTGGTCAAATGGCTTTTTTTGAGTTCATAGGCCACCCACTCCGCTTGTTCGTGCGGTTCACTATAGGAAAGGGTATAAAATTCATGGTTGACCACTTCTCCCGTGGTGGAACTGGGCAAATAATCCATTTCTATTTTTGAAGTGCCGGTACCCTTCGGATTAGAATAGGTATCCGGGGTATAAAAATTCTCAAACAACCAAAAGCCGATGATACACAGGGCAATAAGAAATGTATATGTGGTCTTCTTTTTCATTTATTTGCAAATAAGTCTGTAAGTTTAATAGATATTGTACTTGATTGTCCGACCGTTAAACTCGAAACAAAACCATGAAACATTTTCTGCTCATTTCCATCTTGACCCTTTTTCTGATGTCCAACGTTCCAGCCAATGCACAAACATACCAACCTTCTGCGGAAAATCTGAAAAATAGGGAGTGGTTTCAGGATGCCAAGTTTGGAATGTTCATCCACTGGGGGATCTATTCGGTGCTCGGGGTGCATGAATGGGTCATGGAAACCCAGTCCATTGACAAGAAAACGTATGAAAAGGTGGCCTCGTTCTTCAATCCTACAGCATTCAACGCAGAAGAATGGGTGCTGCTGGCCAAGGCCACTGGGATGAAATACATCACCGTAACCACCAAACACCATGATGGGTTTGCTCTATTTGACAGTCAACTCACCGATTGGGACATCATGGACAGGACCGTTTACCAACAGGATGTGATCGGGGCATTGGCCAAGGCCTGTGAAAAGCATGGCATAAAGCTCTTTTTCTACTATTCGCAACTGGACTGGCACCACAATGACTATTTTCCCAGAGGACAAACCGGAAAGGCTGCTGGAAGGTCGGACGCCGGAAATTGGAACAACTATATTGACTTTATGAACGGCCAGCTCACCGAACTACTGACCAACTATGGCGATGTAACGGGGATTTGGTTTGATGGTTGGTGGGACAAAAAAGATGCGAATTGGCAATTGAGAAAAACCTACGACCTGATCCACAAGATACAACCCCAGACATTGATCGGCAGCAACCACCACCAGACCCCAAAAGAGGGTGAAGATTTCCAAATGTTCGAAAAAGACCTGCCCGGTGAAAACAAGGGTGGGTTCAGCGCAGAGGCGACGATAGGCCGATTACCTCTTGAGACGGCGGAGACCATGGCCCACAGATGGGGCTTTTCCCTTCAGGACAAGGCTTATAAATCTTCCAAGGAATTGATCCATTATTTGGTGAAGGCCGCGGGGCACAACAGCAACTTTCTTCTCAACGTAGGGCCCATGCCCAACGGCAAGATACAGCAGGAATTTGTAGACACCTTGAATGTGGTCGGTCAATGGACTTCCAAATATGGCGAATCCATTTTTGGCACTCGGGGAGGCCCTATTGCACCCCAGACCTGGGGCGTTAGTACACAACGGGACAACACTGTCTTTGTCCATATTCTTGATTGGCGGTCCAATACTTTCCTGATCTCTGGGTTTGACAAAGAAATAAAGTACATAAAGGCGTTCGAAACCAAAATGGACCTGCCTTTTGAGGTTACCTCCTATGGCATTTTGGTGGCCTTGCCCAAAAATTGGGAAAACCAGACTGATTATATCCTCGAAATTGGGACAGAATAAATCTCATGTTTCCCAATATGTGGAACAGGATGATTCCTGATTTCACACGGAAAATCACAAACAAAAAAGGCCGACCCTAAAGGGTCGGTCTTTATATTTTATGGGAAACTGATCATCCTTTTACGCTGGCCAGTTTTCTTTCTCCATTCTTGATGTTGTTCATGTGAAGGTCTTTCAACACATTCACGGCCTCTTCCACATAAATGTCCTTGGCCAGTTCCTTGTGCCATCTGTCCCTTTTCTCCCTAAGCACAGAATCCTGCACGAAGAGTTCGGTTTCATACCTGAGTGAACCGAAGGACAGTTTGGAATCATAATCCCTTAGGCTCTTGAACTTATCGGAACGCTTTTTGGCTTCATCCGCTTTTTTCACGTATGCATCATAGCTCAAAGGAATCACATTTTCATCCTGTTGCTCCTTGATCCATTTTGCGTTTTCCTCTATCAATCTGATCTGTTCATTGTTGGCCATTCGTTTCTTGCTGTTTTCCACGGCAGTCTCAAAATCGATATAACCATCCCAGACTTTGTAATCTGCAGGGGTAATCTTGTCCCAGCCCAACGGATTCTGTTGATCCCTCTCACCCAGGTCGATGTAACTGTACCGGTCCGGAACAACGATATCACTCTTGACACCTTCCAACTGGGTAGAGCCCCCATTGATCCTATAGAATTTTTGGGTGGTCAACTTAATGGCCCCAAGATCCCCATGTTCATTGCTTCGCACGATGTTGTCCAAAGGAATCACATTTTGTACGGTTCCCTTACCGAAGGTCTGCTTGCTGCCGATTATGACCGCTCTTTTATAGTCCTGCATGGCCGCTGCCAAAATTTCCGAAGCGGATGCGGACAGTTCGTTCACCAATATCACCAACGGACCATCCCATTGGATGCGTTCGTCCTTGTCCTCATGGATCTCTTTTCGCTGTCCGGAAGAGCGAACCTGCACAATCGGGCCGTCCTTGATGAACAGTCCTGCCATTTCCACCACAGTCTTCAAGGAGCCACCTCCATTGTCCCTAAGGTCCAAAATAATGCCTTCCGCGCCTGCTTCTTTCAAACGCTCAACTTCCATGGCCACATCGGTAGCTGCATTGCGCTCGGTATAATCTTCAAAATCCACATAGAATTTTGGAAGATTGATCAACCCGTATCTGATGTCGTCCCTATCTATCGTAGCTGATTTTGCGTAGGATTCCTCAAGCTCCACAACGTCCCTGGTAATGGAAACGGTCTCGATGGTCCCATCCACTCTTCTAACGGTAAGGTCCACGATGGAACCTTTAGGGCCCTTGATCAATTTTATGGCATCGTCAAGGCGCATTCCCACAATGTTGATGGGTTCCTCTCCTTCTTGTCCCACTTTCAATATCTCATCGCCCACTTCAAGGGTCTGGTCTCTCCAGACCGGACCGCCTGAAATGATCTCGACAATTTTGGCGCCTTCGGGCTTTTTCTGCAACCTGGCCCCAATCCCTTCAAACTTACCGGACATGCCAATATCGAACTTCTCCTTTTCATCGGGGGCAAAATAGAAGGTGTGGGGGTCAAATTCCTCCACTATGGTATTGAGGTATTGCACAAACCAATCTTTTCTCTCAAGGTCGTCAACAAAATCGAAATACTCGTCCAAAGTGGTCTCAGTCACCTCTCTGGCCTCTTCCTCGGTAAGTGCCTTATCCACGCTTCCGGGGATATCGCTGAATGCCAAAGAAAAATCGCCAGGGGTTTCGGTGTTATCCGCAGCATCGGAAATCCTATTCTCTATCTTGTCCTGAAAAACGGTCAAGGTGTTGTACTTGAGCTGCTTTCTCCAACGTTCCTTAAGCTCCTTTTTGTTGGAGGCAAACTCTTGGTCGGCATAATCAATGTTGATGGTTTCGTCCGCAGTATAGTCAAAAGGCTCGGAAAGCACTTCTTTGTATATTACCTTGGCCTCTTCCATACGGACCATCAAACGTTGGTACACGATATTGAAAAAAGTGATGTCGGTGTTCTTGATCTCGTCATCGATCATGAAGCGGTATTTTTCAAATTCCTTGACATCGCTTTCAAGGAAATATCTTTTTGTGGGATCCATGATATCGATGAAATCATCAAATACATTGGAACTGAAACTATCGTTCAAATCCTTGGGCTCATAGTGTCCCCTTTCCAAAACATAAGTGATCAATTCCAGCAATAACTTGTCCTTGTCATCATTTTCAAAGGACTTATTGGTAAAACTACAAGAGGCAACTGCCACAAGAATTACCAAAAGTGCCAAGATGAAGTTCTTTTTCATAAATATGGTTTTATTCGGGAGCGAAATTATCTGACCTCATACCGTCAAATCTTCATTACGTCATCCGTCGTTTCTACTTGTACGAATTCCCTAAGATACAGAAAAAACCATGCCAGTTCTGTATGGAGGTTCAAATTTTTTGTTAAACGACCAGGGCTTCATATCCTTTTGAAAAACGTATTTTTATGCCAATAATTATACGGAATGGAAAAACCGCTCATACTGGTCACCAATGATGATGGAATAACCGCCCCGGGGCTCAGGGCCTTGATACGCACCATGAAGGAACTGGGCGATGTGGTCGTAGTAGCGCCGGACAGTCCACAATCGGGCATGGGGCACGCCATTTCGGTGGACAGCACCCTTTTTTCCAAAAAAGTAGTAGTGGACCAAAAGGAAGGCGCCCCCATTGAATACAGTTGTAGCGGCACTCCTGCCGATTGTGTAAAACTGGCCCTTCGGGTCATTTTGGACAGAACGCCGGACATCTGTGTGAGCGGCATCAACCATGGGTCCAATTCATCCATAAACGTCATCTATTCAGGTACCATGAGTGCTGCCATCGAGGCAGGGATCGAGGGAATCCCCGCCATCGGTTTTTCCCTGTGCGACTATTCTTGGGAAGCCGACTTTGAACCATCGCTGGGAGCCATCAAAAAAATTGTTTCGGAGGCGTTGACCAATGGGATTCCCAAGGGAACCGTGCTCAATGTGAACATTCCCAAGACCAAGACAGCGCCCAAGGGCATCAAAATCTGCAGACAGGCCAGGGGCAACTGGAAAGAGCAGTTTGACAAGCGCACAAGCCCCTCTGGGAAGGACTATTATTGGCTCACCGGCGAGTTTGAACTATTGGACAAAGGAGAGGACACGGACGAATGGGCCTTAGGCCAAGGCTATATTTCGATTGTCCCCACACAATTTGACCTAACGGCACATCATGCCATACCACAAATAAACAACTGGAACTTAAATGGGTAACAATAAAGAGATTTTGATCGGTTTTATCGTAGGCATCATCGCAAATACCTTTGGCACGCTACTTTATATACTGCTATTTTCGGACCTCGGCATCGTGGACACCTTCAATGCAGCCGTAAGCCAAGGACATATTGGCAGTTTATTGGCCCTAGGAGCCATCTTGAACCTGATTGCTTTTTTTGGCTTTCTGCGGATCAAACGGGACCTTAGAGCAAGAGGGGTCATGCTGGCCACCTTGATCACAGCTTTGGTAATTTTGATCTATAAGGTAATGGCATAAAGCCTAAAAACCAGCACAAGTTCAACGATAATAGGACTTTCCTAAATTTACTTTTGAACTTGATGTTTGAATTTGACAGTTACAAATGAAGTATTACATCATAGCCGGCGAAGCATCTGGGGACCTGCACGGGTCCAACCTCATCAAGGCCTTGAAAAAGGAAGACCCATCGGCCGAAATCCGTTGCTGGGGCGGTGATCTGATGCAAAAGGCCGGCGGCGAATTGGCCAAACACTACAAGGACATGGCCTTCATGGGTTTTTTGGAGGTGATCAAGAACATTCCCACTATCTTTAAAAACATTGCCTACTGCAAGGAGGACATCCAGAAGTTCCAGCCCGATGTCGTTATTTTCATTGACTTTTCCGGATTCAACCTTCGGATAGCCAAATGGGCCAAGGAAAACGGGTTCAAGACCAACTATTACATTTCTCCACAAATCTGGGCCTCAAGGGAAGGTCGGATCAAAAAAATCAAACGGGACATCGATGCCATGTATGTGATCCTTCCCTTTGAAAAGGATTTTTATGAGAAAAAACACAACTATCCCGTTCATTTTGTGGGCCACCCATTGATCGATGCCATTGCGAGCACCCCTCTTCAGGACAATGAAACTTTTAGAAAGGAGAACGGCCTGGACCCCGATAAACCTATCATCGCGCTGCTTCCTGGCAGTAGAAAACAGGAAGTACAGAAAATGTTGGACGTAATGCTCTCGGTCAAAAAAGATTTTCCCGACCATCAATTTGTCATTGCCGGAGCGCCGAGCCTTTCGGACGATTTTTATGCGCCATTTCTGAAAGGGGATACCGTGAACTATGTTTCCAATAAGACCTATACCCTGCTCAAGCATTCGCATGCTGCATTGGTCACCAGCGGAACGGCAACCTTGGAGACCGCTCTTTTTGGCATCCCCCAAGTGGTCTGCTACAAGGGTAACTGGATTTCGTACCAAATCGCAAAGCGAATCATCACTTTGGACTACATATCCTTAGTTAACCTCATCATGGACCGTGAAGTTGTCAAAGAATTGATTCAGAATGAATTGACAACAAAAAATCTTCAAAAGGAACTCTCCAAGATTGTTGAAGGTCCCGAACGTGAACGTATCCTTTCCGATTACAAGCTGCTTAAAGAAAAATTGGGTGGAGAGGGAGCCAGTC
The DNA here is from genome assembly GCF_003058265.1 of Flagellimonas amoyensis. Lineage (GTDB taxonomy): Bacteria > Bacteroidota > Bacteroidia > Flavobacteriales > Flavobacteriaceae > Flagellimonas > Flagellimonas amoyensis. The sequence continues at coordinate 448,855 of NZ_QBUK01000001.1, read as the reverse complement.
AATTGGCGGCCCGATTAATCGTTGAAAATGCGTAGTTTTATCATCCAAGAAAGTAAATCTATTCTTGGATGTTACGAAAAACCATAATCTTACTACTTATTTTTACCGTTGCGGCCTGTGGTCCCGGTAAAAAGAAACGAACCTACAGCAAGACCCGGACCATTACGGTAGAGGGGTCTACCCAAGACACTATCTCCTTACCCAAACCCAAAAAGGAAGAGCGAAGAAATGGAAAGGCCGAGGCCATTATTTCCACCGCGATGACTTTTTCTGGCACCCGGTACAAGTATGGAGGTATCACCAACAAGGGCATGGACTGCTCTGGTTTGGTGTATGTTTCCTTAAAGGAAAATGACATCCTTTTTCCGAGAGCTTCCCATCAAATGGCCTTGGAGGGCCAAAAAATAAATGTGGAAGAGGTGCAAAAGGGCGATCTACTCTATTTTCAGACCTCAAAAACAGGTAATCGTATCAACCATGTGGGCCTTGTGGTGGAAGTGGACGGCGATGACATACAGTTCATCCACGCCACGACCTCAAGGGGCGTCCTGGTATCCTCGTTACGGGAAGGGTACTGGAACCATGCTTTTGTAAAGGCGATGCGTATCCTTTAGTGCAGCAACTCAATTTTGTGTCCATTAAACTCACGCTGTGGGTCATTTTGGGCATTGTTGTCGGTTTTTATGCCGATGTCGCACCGCTCGTGCCCTTGGCCTGTTTGGTCTTCTTGCTGCCCGTTCTTTTTTGGACAGGCAAAAGACAAGCTAGGGAAGGGGTCCCGTATTTTGAGCTGGTGACCATGGCAACTTCATTGTGTCTGGGCATCTTCGTTGTTGGAATGGCAACATTGAATGGTATGCCGCGCCATTATTCCGACCAAGAGCTGGTCAAAGAAAGCCTGTGGCACCTGAAGGTGAGGGAAGTGCTGAAGCCCAATCCCTATACCCAGCGCTATATGGTCCAAGTGAATTCCGTAGGGAATGAAGAAAAAAAGGGCAGCCTGCTCTTGGTGCTTCCTTCGGATTCGGGAAGGACCAAACTCAGGGTCGACGATGAAGTGTTTGTACTGGCAAGACCAGAGACCATCCAACCACCCTTGAACCCATATCAGTTCAATTACAAGGACTATCTGAAAAAACAAGGGGTCTATCATCAGATCAGGTCCAACCGTGAATCCATTGTCCTAGAAAAAAATCCATCCCCGACTCTTTTGGGTAAAGCCCAAGGATTCAGGGGACACATTATTTCAAAATTGAAGAAGGAAAATTTCGGGGACGATGAACTCGCAGTAATCCAAGCTCTCTTGCTGGGCCAACGGGACGACATTTCCGAAAGCACCTATGAAAACTACAAAAATGCAGGCGCGGTACATATCTTGGCGGTTTCTGGGCTCCATGTGGGGATTTTGCTGCTGTTGCTGCAATTTCTTTTGACCCCATTGGAACGTTTGCCCAAAGGCAAAACCTTAAAACTGGTCTTGATTGTACTATTGCTCTGGACCTATGCCTTTGTGGCAGGGCTATCCCCTTCCATTGTACGCGCAGTGACCATGTTTTCCTTTTTGGCCTACTCCATGTCCCTCAACCGTCCCACCAACTCGTTCAACATTATTGCGCTTTCCATGTTGTCCATATTGCTGGTGAAACCATTGTTCCTGTTCCAAGTGGGATTCCAGATGAGCTACGCGGCGGTTCTCGCCATTGTCTGGATCTATCCAAAACTGCAACGGTTCTGGTTTCCGGAAAATATTGTTATCCGAAAAACGTGGCAGTTACTTTCGGTAAGCGTCGCGGCCCAGTTGGGGGTGCTGCCCATCAGTTTGTTCCATTTTCACCAGTTTCCTGCACTTTTCTTTGTTTCCAATCTGCTCATTATTCCTTTTTTGGGATTGATCTTGGGCCTCGGGATTTTGGTCATCACATTGGCATTGACCAATTTGCTCCCCGTTTTTTTGGTTGATGGGTTCAACTGGACCATCCGGATGATGAATTCCATTGTGGGATGGGTGGCCCGGCAAGAAGGTTTTATCATCAAGGATATCCCGTTCGATGGTGTACAACTGGTGTTGGGCTATTTCATCGTCATAGCCTTGGTCGGCTATTTGTCCAAACCCAAATGGAAAATGGCCTTGGTACTCTTTGGCGGGATCATCGCTTTTCAAACTTGGAACATTTGGAACGAGATCCAACTGCAACAAAAAGAAGCTTTGGTGCTTGCCCATAAATCCCGGAACACCGTCCTGTTGCACCAAACGGGCAGGAATCTCAAGGTCTTGTCTGCCGACACTACCAATCTGGGAAGTCTGACCATGGACTACGCTGTTGCGGAGCGCATCGAAAATACGAACCTGTCACCACTCAAAAACAGCTATCTGATCGGTCAAAAAAAGCTCTACATTATGGACAGCCTCGGTCTATTTCCTTTGGAAAAACGGCCCGATTATGTGCTGCTGACCCAATCGCCAAAAATCAACCTGGGGCGTTTGTTGGATTCCATTGGTCCTAAAATGATCTTGGCCGATGGCAGCAATTACAGGAACATGGTCCGCCAATGGCAAAGGACCTGTGCCCAAAAAGAAATCCCTTTCCACTACACGGGTGAAAAGGGATTCTATATTTTCGATATGGAGGATGATTAAGCCCTTTCTATGGTCTCGACCTCATCTTCAACAGAGACCGTGGTCTCATTGTCTTCCGCTCCATGTGTCAATCGTTTCAATGGTTTCATTAGCAGTAGCACCAATATTCCAAATAGCACAGCAAAAACAAAGAGTCCTCCAAAGACCTTCAGTTCGCCTGCCTTTACCGAACTCTCCCCTACTATTCCGGCCACTTTGTTCCCCAATCCGGTCGCGGCCCAATAGACTCCCATCATCAAGGCCATGTACCTCGCTGGAGCCAATTTGGTAAAGAACGATAAGGAAACCGGTGACAAACATAGCTCTCCAAGGGTATGAAAGAGATACGTCAATACCAACCAATACATTGCGGAAGAACCTGAGCTTTCATATTGCAACGACGCAAAGACCATATATATGAACCCTACACCCATGATAATGACACCGACGGCCATTTTGAACAAGGAGTTGGCCTCCTTACCCTTAAGTTTTCGTTTTGCCCAAAAGTTGGCCACCAGTACAGCAAAGAGAATGATAAATCCAGCATTTGCCGCTTGGAACAATGCTGCCGGCACCTCCCATCCAAAGAACATCCTATTCGTTTTCTCCTGTGCATAGAGGTTCATGAGCCCCCCCATCTGCTCAAAACTTCCCCAAAAGACGATGACCATCAAAAGGGAGATGAGCAACACCACATACCTGTCCTTTTCTACTTTACTTTTCAGGTTCTTATAGATCATCATCATCATCCCGGTGATGAGTGACAAAAAGATATAGAGTATCCCATAACCCCAATTGTCCGGCCCCTCATAGGTAAAGCCTGCATAAACGGAATAGGCCAATAAAATGGCCACAATGCCCAATTGCAGGGGAGACTTGAACAATTGCGCAAACAATTGCCCCAAACTTATATCAGATGCCTTTTCTTCCATGGTGGGTTCATTGCCCACATGGACTAAAAATCGTTGTCCGTACAGGTACACCAACAGCCCCACGAACATTCCTATTCCTGCAAGTCCAAAACCATAGTGCCAGCCATAGACCGCCGCAACTATACCCACCGTGATGGAGGCAAGAAACGACCCTAGGTTTATCCCTACATAGAATATACTAAAGCCTTTGTCACGTCTAATATCGTTTTGTTTGTAGAGTCCTCCTACCATAGTGGAAATGTTGGGTTTCAACATCCCGACACCTAGGATCACAAAACCCAAACCTGTATAATAGGCCCATAAAGCATCTATTGCCAAAACCCCATGCCCGATAGTGAGGAGAACGGCCCCAATGGTCACCGCTTTTTTCTGCCCCAGATACCTGTCGGCCAAAAAACCCCCCGGTATACTCATCACATAGACCAACATGGTGTACCATCCGTAGAGTGCCAAAGCTTCCGTGGTTGTCCATCCCAATCCACTTTGTGGATTGCCGTCCAAGGTCTGGGCGGTCATGTACAAGGTAAGAAGGGCCCGCATTCCGTAATAGGAGAATCGTTCCCACATTTCGGTAAAGAAGAGGACATACAATCCCACGGGATGGCCAAATAACTCTCTCTTATGGGCTGGTTTGGTTATTGCTGACATAGTTTTAGTTTTTGATTATAGATTTTCCTTGACGAAGTTGGTCAGTTTGTTGAAGAGGTGCAATCGGGTATTGCCGCCAGAAATCCCGTGGTTTTTATCGGGATAGATGGCCCAATCAAAAGGCTTGTTGTCCTGCACGAGGGCCTCGATCATGCGCATGGTGTTCTGGACATGCACGTTGTCGTCACCCGAACCGTGCACCAATAGGTATTTCCCCTTCAACAATTCTGGATAGTTGAACGGGGAATTGTCATCATACCCGCTGGGGTTTTCCTGTGGGGTCTGCATATATCTTTCGGTATAAATGGAATCGTAAAATCTCCATGAAGTAACAGGAGCAACCGCAATGGCCATCTCAAAAACATCGTTGCCCTTCAAAATACAGTTGGTGGACATAAAACCACCATAGCTCCATCCCCAAATACCGGTCCTGCCCTCATCAATATAGGGAAGCTCGCTCAGTTTCTTGGCGGCCGCAATCTGGTCCTCCACTTCGTATTTCCCCAATTCCTTTTGGGTCACCTTTTTGAAGTCACGACCCTTCAGTCCAGTGCCCCTACCGTCCACACAGGCCACAATGTATCCCTCGGAAACGAGAAGTTGGTGCCAGTAATCGTTGGTGCTGATCCAACTGTTGGAAACGGATTGGGAACCGGGTCCACTATATTGGAACATAAAAAGGGGATATTCTTTGTTGGGATCAAAATCGGCGGGCTTCATCATCCACATGTTCAGGTCATTGCCATGGATGTTGATCGTGGAAAATTCCTTTGGTGAGGTTTCGTAACCCTCCAATTTGGTCAGCAAAGCTGAATTGTCCTTGATCGCTTTTACCAATTTGCCATCCGATGCCTTGTGCAAGGTAAACTCGTAGGGTGTGACAGCATTGGAAAAGGTATTGATGTAATACGTGTAGTCCGCACTGAAAGCAGCGGAATTGGTGCCCTCTTTGGTGGAAAGGCGTTTCTTTTTCTTCCCTTTGGTGGAAATACTGTACACATCCCTATTGATGGAACCGTTCTCCACGGATTGGTAAAAAATACGGTCGTTTTTTTGATCGTATCCGTAGTATCGGGTCACTTCCCAAGGACCTTGGGTAATCTGGTTCTTCAATTTTCCATCCCTTCCATAGAGATAAAGATGGTTATATCCATCGGCCTCGCTGGTCCAGATAAAACTGTCATCAGCCAAAAAGGTAAGGTTGCCATCAATATCCACATAGGCCTTGTCCGTTTCTTCCAACAGGACCGATGCTGTATTGTCCTTTGCATTCACTGCGTAGAGTTTCAAATCGTTCTGGTGCCTGTTCAAGGTCTGCACGCTCAAGTGATCGGGATTGTTCATCCATTTGATCCTTGGGATGTAATATGCATTGTCCAGGTCCACAGCGGAAATCTTACCAGAGGCCACATCATACATGTGCAGCGTGACCAAGGAATTGTTCTCGCCCGCTTTGGGGTACTTGAACTCGTGCTGATAGGGATAAAGCTCCTTTCCATACATATCCATGGAAAAATGGGGCACTTCGGTCTCATCAAACCTTAGGAAAGCGATTTTGGTCCCATTGCGGTTCCATTCAAAGGCGCGGACAAATCCAAATTCCTCCTCATATACCCAATCCGTGACCCCGTTGATGATGGTTCCCTTGCTACCGTCGGTGGTCGCCTGCTTGGTAGCCTTTGCCTTCAGGTCCATGATATATAGGTTATTGTCCAGCACATAGGCCACTTGGCTGCCATCGGGGGAAAGGGTCGGCTCTTGGATCTTGGTGTCCGAGATCTTCACCAAACCTTTGGTGTCAATATCATAAACATAATAGATACCCAACCGTGATCTCCTGAAAATGGGTTCCACCTCGGTGGCCAAAAGCACCTTGGATTCATCATCACTGAAGGAGTAGGATGAAAAATAGGGTACACTCTCCGAAGAAGCGACAATGGTCTCCACCTTTTGCAAGGTCTCGTAATCGTATTTGTCCAAACTGCTGGACTGGGGCGAACGTTCGGTGTTCAAAATGGTGTATTGTGTGCCATTGTCCATGGAACGGAGCACGTCCATGGATTCGGTCCGAAAGGCTCCACCCCAAATTTCCTCGAGGGTCAATTTCTTTTTTTGTGCAGTGGTTGAAGTCAAAAATCCCAAAAGGGACAGAAACAGGAAAAACGGTTTCTTCATGTGGCAAGAATTGATTAAAAACTCCCAAGTTTACTAATATTTATCGGAATAATAAACTTTACTGTTGCAAATGCAACAAAGCAAGTGTTTTTGGAACACACAAAGCACCGTGGAAACCGAACGCAAGTATCCCATCAAGCTCAATCAAAGATTGTATGCTTATATTTGGTTCCTTTAACCGAACACATATGAAAACTCCCGTTGAAGGATTTTCTAAACTTTCCAAAGCGGAAAAAATAGATTGGATCGCCCAAAATTGTACGGAAGACCCCGAGACCTCCAAACAACTGTTGGAGCGTTATTGGAACACGGATCCCCAAGTGCAAAAGCTGCATGATGAATTTATAGAGAACACGCTTTCCAACTATTACCTGCCCTTTGCCGTGGCCCCCAACTTTTTGATCGATGGGGAGCTGTATGCCATTCCCATGACCATTGAGGAAAGTTCGGTCGTGGCCGCCGCGAGCAAAGCTGCCAAATTTTGGTTGGACAAAGGCGGTTTCAAAACAGAGATCTTGGGCACGGAAAAAGTGGGGCAGGTCCATTTCATCTATAAAGGTGATTCCAAAAAGCTGACCCGTTTTTTTGCAACACTGAAACCAGAACTGCTGCAAAGCGTTTCCGCCATCACCCAGAACATGGAAAAACGGGGCGGAGGCATCAAACATATTGAACTTCGTGATCTCAGCGATAAAATAGAGGGATATTATCAACTGCACTGCACTTTTGAGACCTTGGATGCCATGGGGGCCAACTTTATCAACTCCTGTTTGGAACAATTTGCCCAAACCTTGAAGGAAAAGGCCAAGTTGCATGCGGCTTTTTCGGAAGAAGAAAAGAACATCGAGGTGGTGATGAGCATCCTTTCCAATTATGTGCCCCATTGTTTGGTAAAGGCAGAAGTGAGTTGCCCGATTGCCCAATTGGAAACCAAAGACATGCAGGCAGAGGAGTTTGCACTAAAGTTCCTACGAGCTGTGAACATTGCCAAAGTGGAACCCTATCGTGCCGTTACGCACAACAAGGGCATCATGAACGGTATTGACGCCGTGGTGCTGGCAACGGGGAACGATTTTAGGGCCGTGGAAGCCGGGGTGCATGCCTATGCCGCGAAGGAAGGCCGCTATTCCAGTTTGACGCATGCCAAAATCGAAGATGGGATTTTCAAGTTTTGGATCGAAGTGCCCCTCGCACTGGGAACGGTAGGTGGTTTGACCTCGCTGCATCCTTTGGTCAAATTGGCCCTGGAGATCCTTCAAAAACCTTCAGCAAAGGAATTGATGCGGATCGTGGCCGTGGCGGGACTGGCCCAGAATTTTGCTGCGGTACGCTCTTTGGTGACCACGGGCATCCAAAAAGGACACATGAAGATGCACCTGCTCAACATACTCAACCAGATGGGGGCTTCGGAAAATGAAAAGCAGCAACTTGTGGAATATTTCAAGAACCATACGGTAACGAATGCCTCGGTCAAGGAGGCACTGGAGAAAATCCAATCACAAAAATGAAAAAAGCCTTTTACAGTAACGGTAAACTATTAATCTCTGGGGAATATGCCATTTTGGACGGTGCCCTGGGCCTTGCCATTCCCACGAGTTATGGGCAATCCCTCGAGGTAGCGCCCAACGCTACGGGAATTTTGGATTGGACCAGTTTTGATGAGCAAAGCAAGGTGTGGTTCACCGCAAAATTTGATCTGGAAAATTTTGCCACACTTTCCACTTCCGATGAGGCGACTTCCCAAACATTGACCACCCTACTTTTGGAGGCCAATGCAAAAAACCCTCTTTTGTTGACGGACAGTGATGGCTTCTCGGTGGAGACCCATCTCAGTTTTCCACGTTCTTGGGGACTGGGCACTTCGTCCACACTCATCAACAATTTGGCCCAGTGGGCAAGGGTAGATGCCTACCAGCTCCTATGGGACGCCTTTGGCGGCAGCGGGTATGACATTGCCTGCGCCCAGCACCATTCGCCCATTACCTATCAATTGAAAAAAGGTACTCCGGATGTGAAGGAAATCGATTTTGATCCTATTTTCAAGGATTCCCTTTTTTTTGTACACCTCAACCAAAAACAGAGTAGTAAAAAGGCCATTGCAGCGTATAGGGAACAGGCGTTTGACAAGGAAGCCTTACTCCGAAAAATCACCCATATCACCCAAAAGATGATCTTGGCCCCCACCTTGACCGATTTTGAGCTATTGCTAGAGGAGCACGAGATTCTACTGTCCGAAGTTTTGGGAATCCCCCCCGTGAAACAACTCCTTTTTCCCGATTATTTTGGCGTGGTCAAAAGCCTTGGAGCCTGGGGCGGAGATTTTGTGTTGGCTACGGGCGATGAAAAATCCTTGGACTATTTCAGGGCAAAAGGGTATGAAACCATTCTACCCTATTCAAAAATGATCCTTCGATGAAAAAATGGGCGCTTCCCTTGCTAGTTGCCCTTATCCTATTTTCGTGCGGTAAGAAGGAAAGGCAGATAACCCTTAAAACGGATACACTGGAGATTGTACAGCTCTCGGAACACACTTATGTCCATATCTCTTACTTGGAGACCGAAAGTTTCGGAAAAGTGTCCTGTAATGGGATGATTGTACTGGATGATGGAGAGGCCGTGGTACTGGATACCCCAGTGGACGATGCGGTTTCCAAAGAACTCTTGGGTTGGTTGGAGATACAGCATGTTTCGGTAAAAGCGGTTGTGGCCACCCATTTTCACGATGATTGCCTTGGTGGGTTGCGCACCTTTCATGAAAAGGGGATTGCTTCGTATGCCCACCAAAAGACGATTGGATTGCTTCCCGAAAAAGAAGGGGAACGCCCACAGAACGGATTTACGGGCCTTACCGAAATTGGTGTGGGAGATAAAAAAGTACTCCTCGACTTTGTGGGTGAAGGGCACACTCCGGACAATATCATTGCCTATTTTCCCTATGAAGATGTTATGTTCGGGGGTTGTTTGATAAAATCCATTGGGGCCAGCAAAGGGTTTTTGGGGGATGCCAACGTAGCGGAATGGTCCCAAACGGTTTCCGATATCAAATCAAAATACCCCAACGCTGCTATCGTTGTTCCCGGACATGGCGAAAGTGGGAACAGCGAGCTTCTTGATTATACCATTGGTCTTTTTAAAGACTGATTTTTTAACATCTACCCCTATTTTTCATCCATCCGTAAACCCAAACCCCTCATCCGTCAATTGGACCCTTCCCATTACGATTATTTTCCCCACTTTGCTTCCTGAAGACACAGGCTGACTCAATAAATCTTCCCAAAAAGAGATACCATGCTGTTTTTTTGGGAATATATAGTATTGTTGATTTTATTTTTTGGGTTCCTGATGTCATCTTTTTTATTGATTAAAAAGAAGAAAAGGTTATTAAAAAACAAACTCTTTTTTCTCTTATCCTTTCTGTCTATTTATAATATTTTTTTGACCTTTTATAGTTGGATACCAACAAGTAAGCAGACACATAGTTCATTTATATACGCTCTTTTAATCCCTCTATCCCTTTCCATCCTCCTCCTCTATTTTTTTATTGTGCGTCTAGGTATAAAAAATAGACGTCGCCATACCATTTCATTGGTGCATAAAAACATTAAATATGAAAAGACAGGGCTTTCCAAAGCATTCTCGTTGGAGCTAAAAAACAAATTGGAGAATCATATGCATACCCAAAAACCTTATCTAAAGCACGAACTTCGATTGGATGACATTGCTGAATTCCTTGATGTTTCCAGACATCATGCTTCCCAAGTGATCAATGAAAACTTCAAAATGAGTTTCTATGAATATGTGAACACTTACAGAATTACGGAAGCCAAAAACAAATTATGTTCCGGCCTTAACAGTTCGGCCCAATCTATTTCGGACATTGCCTATCAATGTGGTTTCAACAACAGGGTGTCATTTTATAAGGCTTTCAAGAAAATTACAAACACCACTCCAACTGAATTTATAGCAAAGGCAGCATAATTGTCCAACATTCCAGTTGACATCATGGCATACATGAAAATCAAAGCTAGCAACCTTGCTTATACCCATTCTTTTCATTGTTGAATCTTTAGGCCCTCCTAAAATGGATTTCACATTCCTCTCCGTGTCAAGATCTATGATATTACGGAGCAAATGTGCTTCTGAATTTTAGTGGGATGTCAAGAGCCGATCCCATCATTTACAACAATTCACAGACCTTGAAGTAAAATGAAAATCCTTATGGATGAACACTGCCATAAGTGTTAATCTATATCGGCACATCTGTAAAGGTTCTTAAGCCTTTACAAGTAACAATCATTCTTTTGTTTTTTTTGCTCGGCAATCTACAAGGTGGGAGCTCTGAAACTTACTCTTCCCTAAACTTAGTTTTCATTGTTGGAAGATTTTTTGAATTAGCCTACAAAAGATTTTATCTCCTGCCTTGCTTGATTGCACTAACTAACTTTAAAATACTCTCTATGAAATCTAAAAATTATTGGATGGTGCTTGTGCTGCTCATTTGTGTTTTCACAACAGCACATGCTCAGGAAAAGAATGTTTCAGGTAAAGTCACTGATGAGGGTGGCTTGCCCCTTCCCGGCGTTTCGATCATAGTGGTCGGGACCACAAATGGCACACAGACCGGTTTTGATGGCGAGTATGTTGTTTCAGTCAGTGCCGGACAAGTACTCCGCTTTAGTTATCTGGGACAAAAGACAGTTGAAAGGACTGTTGGCGTCTCAAACACAATAAACGTACAAATGGAAATAGATGCACAAGCATTGGAAGAAGTTGTAGTGGTCGGTTATGGCACCACAACCAAGCAGGCTTTTGCAGGTACGGCTTCCGTTGTTAAAGCCTCGGCTTTGGAGGTAAAGTCATTTTCCAATGTGTCTCAAGCACTAGCAGGTGAGGTTGCCGGTGTAACAGTGATCAACCAGTCTGGTCAGCCAGGAACCTCTTCCACCATTAGGATTCGGGGATATGGTTCTGTCAATGGCAACAGAGACCCTCTATATGTTGTTGACGGGGTACCCTTTTCAGGAAGTATTAATTCCATCAACCCTGCCGACATCCAAAGCACCACTGTGCTCAAGGATGCCACAGCAACCGCTATCTATGGTTCTCGGGGAGCGAACGGAGTGATCCTGATCACCACAAAAACAGGTTCTGCAAGTGAATCTTTTGTTGAAGTGGATGTAAAGTCGGGGGTTAATATGCAATTGATACCAAGGTACAATGTCATTACTTCCCCCGAAGAATACATTGGTTATGTATGGGAAGGCATCTATAATAGGGCTGCAATTGACGGAGAAGCAGACCCTGTGGCCGTTGCAAATGCAAGTTTATTCACGGCCAACTATGTGCATCCAGGTTATAACATGTGGAATGTTGCGGACGGAGGTGAACTAATTGACCCTGTGACAAGAACTGTCAGAGCCGGTGTTTCCAGAAAGTATACCCCAGAAAGATATGAGGACCTTGCCTTTGGCTCTGCCATAAGGACCGAAACCAGTCTTAGGATGGGCGGTGGAAATGAAAATAGCAAGTACTTCACTTCCATAGGCTACCTTGATGATAATGGATATGCCCTCAATACTGGTTACAAAAGGTATACTGCAAGATTGAATGCGGATTCTCAAGTGAAGAAATGGTTAAATGTAGGTGTAAATGCCGGATACGCATATTCCAAGAGTGTAAACAATGGACAAACCAATGGCGCAGAGAACTTGTTTGAGTTTTCGGATAAAATGGCGCCTATATTCCCTGTTTTTTTAAGGGATGAAAATGCTCAGTTGGTGGTAGACCCTATTTTTGGTGGATACCAGTACGATTATGGCACATCCTCTGGGTACAGATCAAGACCGAATTCCGATCAGTTGAACCCAATTGCATCAGCTCTTTATGATTATGTGGGAACCAATAGACATGAAATAAACGGAAATTTTTCAATTGATTTCAACCTGGCAAAAGGACTTACTTTTGAAACACGTTTTGGTGCCCAGTTCGCTACAGAGCGTTTCAAGACCTTCAGAAATCCATTCTATGGGGCTGGTATTTCTACAGGCGGAAGTTTATTTCAACGGGATAGAAATTTCTTGACACTGAATTTTTTGAAACTTCTCCGGTATCGTACAGAATTTGGCAACCAGTCCTTTGAGGCCCTCATAGCCCATGAGAACAATCAGTATGAGATGTCAGAAGATGCCGCTTCCAAAAGATTGGCCGTCCACCCTAAAATATATGAGCTGAACAACTTTGTTGTTTCACAAGGACCGCCATCAGGATTCTCGGAAGGATATTCCATCGAATCATATTTCGGACAGATCAACTATGATTATGGCAAAAGATATTTCTTGACCGCATCCGTTCGTAGGGATGGCTCGTCTAGGTTCATCAACGAAAAATGGGGCACTTTCGGTTCTGTTGGCGCTGCCTGGGTCATTTCCAATGAAGACTTTATGGCCAACAGTAATGTCTTCGATTTTTTAAAAATCAAGGCTTCTTATGGTCTGACCGGTGATCAAGCTGTTGACGATGATTACTATGTAGCCTACGACTCTTACAACATAAACAACCTAAATGATCAGATTTCCCTTTCCATTAGGGACAATGGAAACCCAGATCTTACTTGGGAAACCTCAAAAATGTTCCAGACCGGTGTTGAGTTCGGCCTTGGGAAGTATTTGGATGCTTTGGTTGATCTGTACAGCAAGAAAACGGACAATCTGATTTTCTCAAGACGGGTTGGTCCTTCGCAGGGCATTGCCATCATTACCGTAAATGATGGAGAATTGCTCAACCAAGGAATCGAGTTTGACCTGACTGGGCATATTTTCAACAAAGAAAACTTTAAACTGGACTTGTCGTTCAATGGTACCCACATCAATAATGAGATTTTGACCATGCCCATAGAACCTTCTACTGGTGAACCAAGAATTTTAGATACCTCTTCTGCCCCTTATGGATATTCCAAAGGAAGTTCCATCTATGACTTTTATATAAGGGAATGGGCCGGGGTAAACCCAGATAACGGTGTTGGGATGTATTACCAGTACTTCAATGACACCAATGGCAATGGCACTTTGGATGATGGTGAAGAGGGGATAACCGATATGGTAGCCTATCTTGATGAGAATCCTGATGCCACCGTGGCCAAACAGACTACGGAAACATATGCCAATGCGACCCAAAAATATATCGGAAAATCCGGCATTCCCGATCTGATGGGTGCGTTTAGATTGGCTGCCCAGATCAAAAATTTTGACGTATCTGCCCAATTCACCTATAGCTTGGGAGGATGGGCCATGGACAACCAATATTCTGAGTTGATGAGTGACAACTTCGGTGCCGCTTCGACCAACTTTCACAAGGATATTTCCCAAAGATGGCAGAACCCTGGCGATGTTACGGATGTCCCAAGACTTGATGATGCCACTGGCCAAGATCAAAGGGTAGCTTCGACCAGATGGTTAATCAGCACTGATTACTTGACCTTCAATAATGCCAAGATTGGATATACTTTGCCTCAAAAGCAAATTTCCGGAATGGGTTTAAAAAATGTGAACATATGGTTGTCTGGGGACAATTTGGCCATCAAGACAGCTAGGACAGGTTACAATCCGTCAATCCGTGAGAATGGTAGTTCCGGAAGGCAGATTTATGCTCCTTTGACAACAGTGACCATGGGTGTAAGAGTTAAATTTTAGAAAAAAGTTATGAAAAGTATACATGTAAAACTAGCAATTGCGATCCCTCTAATGCTTTTAGTGGGATGTGGCAAAGATTATTTGGAAGAAACCCCATCCGAATTCCTGACGCAGGAACAAGTTGGTGAAGCGGCCTCTGTGAACCCAGCCGTAATTGAAGGAACCATCTCTGGCATATATTCAACAATGTTCGAAGTAGGTAGCGGCGGTACCACAGGTCATGATGATTTTGGACATAAGGGATATGACATCTATTCTGATTTCCTTTCAGGTGATATGGCCCTATCTGTAAGCACTTACGGTTGGTACAGGGCAGATATTACCGAATTTCAAGCCACAACCGATTATACAAGAACCAGAAACTACATTGTTTGGAGATACTATTATCGCATCGTTCGGTCAGCAAATTTGGTCATTGATGCGCTGGGGGGAAATGATTTTGTCCCTGAACTGGAAGAGAACAAATACCTAATGGGGCAGGCCAAGGCCATCCGTGCACATTCTTATTTCTATCTTACCCAATATTTTGCCAATTCCTATGATCCTTCTGCCGAAATATTACCTCTTTATGATGATCCAGCAGACCTTAATGGTCCAAAGGTGACCACTTCGGAAATCTACGCATTGATGGAGAAAGACCTAGATGACGCCATCTCTTTATTGGATGGTTTTGCCAGGGGATCAAAGAGCCAGGTCGACAAATCTGTCGCCCAAGGTATTTTGGCCTATGTCCTTGCTTCAAAGGGTGATAGTCATCAAGAAGTAATGAATCTTACCGAAGAGGTCATCAACAATTATGGCTACACCTTGATGAGTGCCGAAGAAATCACGGGAGGTTTCAACAATCTCAATACACCTGGATGGATGTGGGGCGTTGACTTGACGGTTGATAGTGGATTAGATCTGGTTTCTTGGTGGGGTCAGATGGACCTGTTTACCTATAGTTATGCGTGGGCAGGTGATGCCAAGGCAATTGACATTGACTTATACAATGCTATTCCAGCGAACGATGCACTAAAGGCCCAATTTTCAGAACCTGTTGGAGCCTATGAGGATTTAATGCCACTCAATAAGTTCTATGATCCAAATCGTGTTATAGGCGGACAAGCAAATATTACAACAGACTATATATACATGAGAGTAGCCGAAATGTACTTGCTCCATGCAGAGGCAGCGGCCAAAGCTGGCAATACAAGCGCCGCACAAACCATGCTCAAAGCTTTGCTAAATGAAAGGTTACCAAGCACCGCTTATGTGGATGGACTTTCTGGACAGGCTCTTTTGGACGAGATATATCTACAGACCAGGATAGAGTTATGGGGGGAGGGCAAGAGTTATCTTTCCCTTAAAAGAAACCAAGGCACAGTGGTACGAGGTGCCAACCACCTTTCCAATGTTGGGGTACCAATTAGTTATGATGATGAAAGGTTGACTTTTGAAATTCCTATCTCGGAAATACAAAACAATCCGTTTATTTCCACACAAAACTAGTTTTTGAAAAATAGCTTGAAGCGAGGAGTTTGTCTTTTTGGACAAACTCCTCGCTTTTTTATTGTGAATCAACACTAAATCAGCTGTTCAAAACCCTAATAAATCTGCATAATTCCTCCATCCGTCAACCCAAACCCCGCATCCGTCAATTGGGAGCCGATCATCTGGATTATTGATACTATGTTTGATAGTTCCATCAATCCAATTGATCGATATGACCCAAATCCATAAATCATTGGTACACAGACCCCTTTTAGGGATTCTTTTTCTATCATCCTTCATTTCCCTTGCCCAACAGGATGTACCTTCCACCAATCGTCTCGATACCTTTATGAATGAAAGCTGTGAAATGACCTATAGGGAAATCCCGACCGATTCCATTGCACAAATCCTGAAATACAAGGTGTATCACATTACCCAAGAAATCAAAAATCTATATGGGACAAAAGAATCCGATGCACATAAGTTTATTGTGATCGACAATGGGGAAAAGGTAAGTTGCTTTGAGCGCATCCACGGAAACACCGATCTTCCGAAATTCCAAAGTTACATCCGGGAAGATTTCAAACTTACGGACCAAACGGCCCCTTTTTTTCAAGGGATGCTGGACCTGACCTACCCTTTACCTTCCTGGAAACCGGACAAAAGGGAATTCTTTTTCACCAACGGCAAGTGGTATTTTCTTCGGGATGCCTATTTCCGGACCAAGCAAGGCTTTGAAGTCACTGTTGATGCTGATGGTAAAGTCCTTTCCATTTGCTATAAGATGAAATGGGACGAGCCTGAGAGTAGGTAACAGCAAATCTTCGACATAAAAAAAGCCCCATTAAAATGGGGCTTTTTATTTTGTTTGTCCACAATCCTAGTAGAAGGTTGCGCGGTTGTCCTCTATCTCTGCCTTGTCCTTAAGGGCATTGTATACCGAGCCGCTCACCCTAGCTGCGGTGCTGGCCCGCAAACTGTTGGCATAGGTGCTATAGTTCTCTACATTCGGTGCTTCTGTCTTTTTGGTTACTTTGAGCATATAGACCCCAGTCTCCCCTTTGATCAATCCGGAAGTCTGTCCTTCACCCAAGGCAAATGCGGTACCGACCACTATGGGCTCCCTACCTGCTCCTGGCAAAGTGGGGGACTTTACGGTCAGTGCCGATGCATTGCTCGTTGTCACATTGTTGCTGGAAGCGATGGCATCCATGGCCTTTCCTTTATTGGCTGCCATGATCTGCTCGGCCTTGCGCTCTTTTCGTATTTCCGGCAATGCTGTTGCAGAAGCGTCCTCAGGGGCCATAAGGCCTTTATCGTATTTTTTGGTCAACTGCACCACGGCATAGCCATTGTTCACATTGAAACGTCTGATATCGCCCACCTTGGTGTCATCATTGAATGTCCACTGCACAACACTTCGCTGGGAACCAAGCCCTGGAAGGTTTTCGTCCATTTCCTTGATCTTGTTCACCGGTCTTACAGTGTAGTTGCTTTCCCTTGCAATGTCCCCAAAGTTCTCCGCTTTAGCGTCCAAAGCTGCCATCTCGAACTTGGTGGCATCGGTGAAAAGTGTATTGATGGTCTCTTCGGAAGGTTCAATTTCCCTGGTCAATGTGGCCACTTGGATCACATCTTGCTTGTCATCCACTTTGATGATATGGTAACCAAATTGGGTCTCTACCAATCCAATGGTGCCTGTTGGGTTTCCAAAGCAAAAATCGTTGAACTCATCAGCCATCACACCTTCTTGGAAATAACCCAAATCACCTCCTCGCGGTGCTGAAGGGCCGTCTGAATTGTCCCTGGCCAAAGCCGTGAACGCAGTACCCTCTTTCTTGGCCTCGGCCAAAAGTTCCTTGGCCCTGGTCTCGGCTTCTTCCTTGGTCCTTGTAACGGCGGGATTGGCACGTTCGGCCCCTTCCCAAGTAATCAAGATATGGCTGGCCTTAACGGTTCCGTTGGCCTTCCTGTCCATCACCTTGGAGATCTTAAAGAAATCCCCGTCTTGGTACGGACCATAGATCTCTCCCACTCCCATGGCCATCAACGTATCTGCGGCAACTGAGGGAAGGTCATTCTTTGCCTTGTATATGGTATCGAACTTGGCATCTGAATGCCTGTCCAAGAACGCGATCATATCGGTAGTGTTCCTGAAACCGGCAATGGTATCATTGGAATCGGTTTCCTTGGAGTATTCCACAGTGTCATCCAAAAGTGCAGTAATGGCCACTTTTACTCCATTTATATCTTCAGCAGATGGCTTTTCTTCAAAATAGATGAAACGGATGTCACGGGCCTTGTCCTGCTCAAACCTTTTCTTGTGGTTATTGATGTATTTTTCGATTTCGCTCTTGGAAACTTCTATGGTGCTGTCCGATATGGAAGAATAAGGAACACGTACATATTGGATATCCATTTTGTCATTGGCCAATTTGTAATCAAATTTTCCTTCGGAAAGTGTGGCCCCAACGCCTCCTTTGATCAAGTTGAAGTACAAACGCTCCTTGGCAGCCTCTATAATGGCTTTTTCGTCCTGCAACCAAGCATCGTAACGAAGGGGGTCATTGGCCCTCCAATCGGCAATGGCACTTTTGAACACAGCTTCGTTGAAGATTCCGTTATCATCCTGAAAATCGGGTATCTGTGCGTATCCTGAAGTCCGTACAAATTCGATGATCTGATCGCTTTCCACATCGATGCCCAAATCTTCGAACTGTTGGCTCAAAAGGGCTTTGCGCACTTCTTGGTCGTACACCATGTTCACCAATTGCGTGGAAGAAAAGTTTGGACCGTAGCTTCTGGAAGCGGTCTCCACTTTGTTCCTAAATTCGTCAATGGAAATATCCTCCCCATTTACCTCGGCGATCGAGGAACCTACTTTGCCGCCAGTAAAATCATTGTTGCTACTGAAGACACCTGATATTACAAATGCGAACAACGCCAAACCGATGATTAGGATCAGAACGGTGGTCCGTTTTCTAATATTCTCTAATATTGCCATTATACTGCTAGTTTTCTTTAAATTCAGTGGGCGAAAATACCACTTTCTTTTCAAATAGGAAAGCGCAAAAAGATGCGGAAATCATTAATCCTCAGTATGGACCCGCACGCTCACCAAGTCTATTTTGGTATTGGACACCTCTAGGATCTGAAAGGTGAAATTATCTATGGTGACCTCGGAGTCCTGCTCGGGGATATGCCCTGTCTTGTTCACGATGAGTCCGCCCAGGGTTTCGTATTCTTCGCCTTCGGGCAGTTCCAGTTTATAGTTTTCGTTGATATAGTCCACTTCCAACCGGGCCGAGAACTTGTAGAGGTTTTCCTCGACACGTTCTTCATGGAAGTCAATGGTGTCGTGCTCGTCCTCTATCTCCCCGAAAAGTTCCTCAATAATGTCCTCCACGGTCATGATGCCGGCCGTTCCGCCATATTCGTCCAAAACCACGGCCATGCTTTTCCGCTTTTTGGTGAGCACATTGAGGATGTCCTGGATCATCATGGTCTCCGGCACAAATTCCACCGGCATCAAAATGCTCTTGATGGTCTTGGGCTTTTTGAAGAGTTCGTAGGAGTGCACATACCCTATGATCTCGTCTATGCTGTCCTTGTAGACCAATATTTTTGAATAGCCGGTCTCGGTGAAAAGTTTGGTCAGGGTCTTGGGCGTTTCGTTCAGCTCCACTGCGGTGATCTCGGTGCGGGGCACCATCACCTCGCGTGCCTTCACGGTGGAAAACTGGAGTGCGTTCTGGAATATCTGTATTTCCGAATCCACCTCGTCCTCCTCTTCCACGGTCTCCATATGCTCGGTGATGTAATCCCCCAGTTCCAATTTGGTGAACGAGAGCTGTACCTCATCGCCTTCCGTCTTGAAAAACACGCGCAGGATAAAATCGGAGACCTTGATGACGAACCAAGATATGATGGAGAAAAGCACATAGAAAAAATAAGCGGGTATGGCCAAAATCTTCAACAAGGTGTTGGCATAGACCTGAAAAAGTACCTTGGGCAAAAATTCGGCGGTGAACAGGATGATCAGTGTTGAGATCACGGTCTGGGACACCAAGCTGAAATCCGTCAACAGCGCATCCAGAAAAGCAACGCCTGTGGGCACCAAGTTTTGGAACCAGTCCATGAGCAGTTCTCCCATGAACATTCCGTAGATGACCAAGGCAATATTGTTGCCGATGAGCATGGTGGCAATGAACTTGGATGGCTTTTCGGTGAGCCAAGTAAGCACCTTTGCCAAGATACCCTCCTGTTTTTTTTCAATCTCGATGTGGATCCTGTTCGCGGAAATGAAGGCTATCTCCATTCCTGAAAAGAATGCCGAGAACAATAGGGAAAGGAGTATAATGATGACCGAGGTGTCCAAGGCTATTTCTGGTTTTCCTTTTGGCGTTGTTCAAAACGTTTCCGATATTTTCTCCTAAAGAGGAACATGGCTATGGACACTACTGCGAAGAAGATAAAAATATAGGTTTCCTTGGGGTCGATGCTCCACAACGTGACTATCTGGTAGATGGATACGACCGCAACGGCCAAGTAAAGGTATTCGGTGTATTTTAAAATATTCATCATTGGTCTTCTTCTTTTATAGTCATGAGTCCAAAGGTCTTGTGGGCTTTGAAAAAGGTAAAATCTTTATTGAAATCCATTCCCATTCCATCCATCACGGTTCCGTCCTCTGGATTAGTATACGTGAATTCCCCTTCGGTAAAGATCCAGTTGTTCTTCCTATCAAAAAACAATTGATCGGTTTCCAATTTTTTCCCATCATGGCTTTCGATCACCACATTTCCCTGCAAATCTATCAAATTGGTCTGTGTATATACAATGCCATAGTTTGCCGTAATGACACTTTTCTGGTCTTTATCGTCAAAAAAGTCCACTTTGAGCCCTTTAGGAAAGGTACGCAATTTAAAGGCTTGGTTGTCAAAATCCTCTGAAATTGGACTGCTGAGCACAGCCACCACCCTAGATTGCGCTGAATCTTGGGAGTTCATGGCCTCGACGGTCTCGGTATAGGTAAGTGTGAAATTCTGTGCCACCCCTTGTGGAAAAATGGGTTTTACTGCTTCCTCCCCGACCCTTTCATAGTCGTCCCCACAGGACATAAAAAGGATTGCCACGGTGGATACCGTGGCAAAACACTTTAAAATATTTTTTGACTTTCGTTTCACACTATAGGCTTGGTACCGTAACGCTACCTCCTACCCAACAGCTGAAAGTGATGGTCTGTCCGGCCTTACCAGAGCTGAAGATCATTTCCTTGGTAGGTGCCTTGGCATCGTAGCTGGCCGCTGTTTGGCTGGCCGTTCCACTTAGAGCGGGGTCAACCCTTCCTGCTTTTCTGGCCATTTCGGCAGCTTTCCAGTAAATGGCCCTCTTTTCAAAGGCATCGTTTCCACAATCGTTGGCGCTGCTGGCATAAAGGTTGGCGATCAACAAATATGCTTTTCCGTTGGCAGGGTCAGCATCGATGGCCTTAAGGGCATAGTTCCTAGCTTGGGACTTGCTGCTCCTCCTGACCGTGGTCGCAATTTTGTATAGGATATTGGATTTTTTATAGGAATCCGTTTCCAATTCCACTGCCTTGTTGAAATCCTCGATGGCTCCTTTGTTGTCACCGGCCTTTTGCTTCAATGTTCCTCCATAAACGTAAGCGCTAGCAGAAGGATCCAAAGCCAATTGGGCCTCGAACAATTTTTGGAACATGGGGTCATCGATACAGTCTTTGGAGAACATTCTTCCCACAGCACGTTTCACCCAGTTGACGTCACCTTTTTTGGCATCGTAGCTCTTCTCGTATAGGGGAATAAGGTTATCACAATCAGCAAGGCTTCCCAATTTGGAGTCGATGCTGGTCGCAATCTTACCAAAAGACTCTGAGTTGGTATTGGCCACCCTGAGCTGGTTCTTTTCCTTGGACGTCAATGTTCCCAAAGAATCCTTTGGAAGTAGTTTAGTGACAATATCGGTCCACTCCTTGTTTTCTTCCTCGATTTTTTCTGTGACATCATCGTAGGTATCAAAGACATCTTGAAGGTCTTTTTTTCCTGCTCCATGAAGGTCTACCAAACTTGAGAAGTAGAGGTAAAGTGCCTTTGGGTTCTTGAAATTGGCCCTGTCCTCTTTATAGGCTGCATCCAGCATATTAAAAATCTGCTCATCGGAAGCCATTTTGTTATCGTACAACAAAAGGGCTTTGTCTATGGCCACTCCCGCTTTAGAGAAATAGGTAGGGAAATATTTTAGACTGTTGTCATGCAACGTCATCAAATCCTGCACGAAGCCGTCTTTGTCCGCGCCTGTAGATTTATCGATCTTATGGGCAAGGATCTTTTCCCCATAGGTAAAGTTGGCCCTATTG
Source organism: Flagellimonas amoyensis (assembly GCF_003058265.1). Classification (GTDB taxonomy): domain Bacteria; phylum Bacteroidota; class Bacteroidia; order Flavobacteriales; family Flavobacteriaceae; genus Flagellimonas; species Flagellimonas amoyensis. The sequence goes on along the minus strand of NZ_QBUK01000001.1, from coordinate 426,946 downwards.
ATATCGGGGCAACTTTCGTACACCATTTTCCATGGTTCGTAGGCCGCATCGTAGTTCTTCACTTTAGCGTGCTCGGCGTAAATGGAAAGATTCGTCATGCACTCGGGGTTCTGTGCCTGGGCCATACTTAATCCCGTCAACATAACGACCGTTATCATTGTTAAGTAGTGTCTCTTTTTCATCTTACTAGTTTTAAAGTGGTTAAAGTACAAATTTTCATTAAAAAATCCGCTTACCAGATTTCTTATGGGTGGTTATTTATTATTTTTTCAAAAAAAGGGCCTATCAATTTATTTTTGTTTTCCTAAACCATCTATCATTTAGGGATATGCCCATATTGATCTTCAAATAACTTTCCTCGATGAGGTTTGCGTCCGTTGTTCCCCTTCTGCCCAATTCAAAACCAAGGTTAAGGTTGGAGAAGAAGGTATCGAGCGTCGCGCCACTCAACGGTAATCCAAGACCAAAAGTTATGCCAAAGTTGTTTATCTCCTTGTTGTTCACCTCTAGGCCGGTCCTGTCGTAACGCAGACCAGCGCGGTAAGTGACCCTTTTAAAATAGCCGGTCAACGCCGTGTGGTCGGGTATCCAATATCCCCCAAATGCCAATGTGCTGGCATTGTTGTAGACCACATTGTTCAGACCCAAGAACCTGTTCTCAAAATCGCTGAACTGTTGAAAGCTGTATTCCGCTCCCATAAACCATCTTTTGTCCTCTCCAAGACCTAACCCAACTGTGGTGCGTGTAGGTATTTTGAGCTCTGTGTTCCTCAGGTTGGTGGCGTCCAGATCTACATCCACCACTTCGATGTTGCTCCCTGTGGACAGTGAGAACGACCCCAAGGTCTGCGTGTTTTTAGAAACCAGATTTCCCTGTGTGTTCACCAATACGGAAGCGTACAGGGTATATTTGTCCATTATTGTCGGGGTGTAGTTCAGGGCATACTTGAAGTCGTATCCATTTACCCTGGATTCCCTATTGTCCACCGTCCCGAACTGCACATCTTCCACACTTTGGACCCTTTGGTACTCCAATGTCCCGAAGTTAAAGTTGGCCGTGATGCCCAGACTAAGGTTTTTCATGGGCTGATACCCGATAGAGGCATAAATCCGGTTAAGCCCTCCATCGCCGTTGTACACATTGATCACATCCGCCCCATCATTGTTGGTGGTTTCGTCCCTTAGGCTGTACCCTACGGAGGAAAGCGGCATGATCCCGAAGCCCACACCCATATTCTTGGCCACGGGGAACCCAATGGCGATATAATCCAGATTGGTCACCGAGGTATTCTGTTGGGCGGACCAGTCCTTCAATCTATATTCGGTACGGGAAATTCCGGCGGTATAGGCGGTAAGCTTCAGCTTGGAATAGGCCGCGGGGTTGGACAGGTTGATGTGGATACTGTCGCCGTACATACTGACGCCCCCCATCATTTGATTTTCCACGGAACCATTGTCCCGAAGGTCACCGATTCCAAAATATGAATATGGGGATATGGTGGCATTTTGCGCAAAGAGCCCATAGGCGCCCATGCAAAAAAAAGCGATCAATATTTTTTTAACCATCTAGCTTTTGTTGTATTCCAGCAAGTAATTTAGACCCTCCAAGAGAAATTTGGGGTTCGCAAATATGGTGTTTTTTAGCCTTTTGGCAAAAAAATGGGCATCACCCCCTGTTAAAATAACTGTTAAATCTTGAAAGCGGGAACGATACTGGCCTATAACGCCATCCACTTCCTGCGCCACCCCGTTGATCACACCACTGTGCATGCACGCCTGCGTGGAGTTCCCGACAAAGTCCAGAATGTCCTCGGGCTGGAGCAGTGGCAGGCCCGCCGTTTGCTGGTGCATGGCCCTGTACCGCATCTGCACGCCGGGAGAAATGGCCCCGCCGATGTATTCCCCGGAATTGTTCACCATATCGTAGGTGATGCAAGTGCCGGCATCCACCACCAGGGTGTTTCCCCGTGGGTTCTGGTAAAAGGCCGCCGTGGCCAGGGCCAGCCGGTCCACCCCAAGTGTCTGTGGTGTGGCATAGCTGTTCTTGAAAGGCACCTTGGAGGTGTTGGAGAGCACGTGTACCTTGCAGAACAGGGCCAGAATGTCGCGCTCCTTCCCTTCCAAACGGCCCACCGAGGAGATGAGCGAACGGTTGATTTCGGGGAATTTGCCAAACAGCCCTTTTACCTTGGACAAAAAAAGTCCCGACTCCGAGCTTTCGTCATAAATGAGCGTGCCGTTGTCAAAAACCGCATACTTTACCAAGGTGTTGCCAATGTCTATGACCAGATTCATAGGGCAAAGGTCGGGAAATGGAAAAAAATCAATGCCTTTTTTCCAGTTTTTGTTTGTATATCCTATTTTTGAAATTATATTTGCACCCGCTTTAGGGCATGGTACCTTAGCTCAGTTGGTAGAGCAACGGACTGAAAATCCGTGTGTCCCTGGTTCGATTCCTGGAGGTACCACAAAAAAACCCGCAAACATAGTTTGCGGGTTTTTTGTTTTTGGAAAAAATGGAATCGAAGTTTATGCTGAGCAAAACTCTGTTTTTTGTCGAAGCAATGCCTTAGAGGAACCTCAAGATACCAGCTTGCCAGAGTAGTATGGTTTTACAATTCCACGACCCTATATTGTACTTTTTTGGCTTATTTTACATCAAAAAGAAAAATAATGTAATTTTTTTTGTTTTTTTACAACAAAAAGAATGGGATTGTAATTTTATGGGTATATGAGAAGTTTTAAAGCAGGTCAATATATTAATCAGGGGTACTATAAAAGCTTTCAGCCCGAACTCATCAATAGACAATGGTTTTTGGAAGACATGGAGCTTTTACAACTGTTATCACAGGCCGATAGGCAACTAGGACGGTTGGACATGTACAGTGAGCACATACCTGATATTGATCTATTCATTAGTATGCACGTTCTTAAAGAAGCTACCCAGAGTAGTAAGATTGAGGGCACACAGACCAATATGGAAGAGGCCCTGCTTGATAAAGAGGACATTAGCCAAGAAAAAAGGGATGACTGGGAAGAAGTGCAAAACTACATCCTTGCCATGCAAAAAGCGATTGAAATGTTGGAGGGCATCCCTTTTTCCAGCCGCCTTATAAAAGAAACCCATAAAATATTGTTACAAGGGGTAAGAGGAGAGCATAAGCTGCCCGGCCAATTTAGAACAAGCCAAAATTGGATTGGGGGTGCCACCTTAAAGGATGCCGTGTTTATTCCTCCCGTGCACAACAGCATTGGAACATTAATGGGTGATTTGGAAAAATTCACGCACAATGAAGAACTGTTCTTCCCAGACCTGCTTAAAATTGGGCTCATACACTATCAATTTGAGACAATCCATCCATTTTTGGACGGAAACGGGAGGGTAGGCCGGTTGTTGATCACCCTATATCTGGTAAACAAGGAAATTTTAAAAAAGCCCATCCTCTATCTATCGGACTTCTTTGAACGCAACAAGACCTTGTATTACGACAATTTAATGCGTGTGCGGACCCATAACGATATAAAACAATGGCTCAAGTTTTTCTTGGTAGGGATCATTGAAACCGCCAAGAACGGGGTACAGACCTTTAACGACATCCTTAAATTGAAGCAAAAGGCAGAGTTGAACATCCAAACGCTTGGCTCCCGGGCCAACAATGCACAAAAAGTCCTGAATTATTTGCTAAAGCGGCCACTGATAGATGTGAACAAAGTTGTGGAGATAACGGGTGTCTCCCAAAAAACAGGCTACAATTTAATAGATGACCTTGAAGAACTTCAAATACTGACCGAAATTACAGGGGGCAAAAGAGGCAGAGTGTATGTTTTTAAAGAATACCTGAACCTTTTTAATTGATTATCGTCCCAAATTTCGCTTATGTTGCCCATCAACTAAGGGCTACATGCTTTGCAAAAAACATAGTTTTTTTGTCGAGGTAATACCCTGGAGGTACCACAAAAAAAACCGCAAACTATGTTTGCGGGTTTTTTTGTTTCTTACTTTTTGGTCTAGATTAATTTTAGCGAGAGCATATTGATGAAATAAAAAGGTAATGTCCATTTTTTAAAGCCTTATAAAGGCTTCCTTTTTTTGTAAAAGCCACATGCATTTTGTTCTTTCCCGTTAAATGTATTTTTTCACCTTCCATCTGATACAATAAATCTACTTCAAGCACTCCACTCGAAATACCTGCTTTAACACGTATATCCTCAATTCTCACTCTCGCAAAGGTCGAAGAAATCGACGGCAACATATTAGATTCCACAAATTCTAGTGACATTTCAGTGTCTTCATCTAATTCTTGAATAGATTTTATGAATGCTTGCTTGAAATCTGGAAATTTTGAATCTCCATAAGTTGGTATTCCTTCGTATTGGAAGTCCTCAAAATCGCTTCGCTCATCATATGCAAAATAAAAACTTCTATCACAATTAATTTTAGAAGCCAATTTATTTGTTTCCTTATGAGATGCACATCCTAAAACTAAAATCACAAAGGATAGAACTATTGATTTTTTCATTTTCTAATATCTTGCATAAAAGGTGAAGCAGTCTCAACTATAATTTTTCACGGCACCTAACCACAAGATACAATCTTGCGGGAGCGGGGGTTTTATTTTTCCAAATTACCCAAACTATCAATCCACTTCCTTTTGTGTTCTTGAAAGTTTTCTTTGGTCAGTTTTAAATTGTAAAATTCAGTAACGGAACTTAAAAAAATATCCGCATGCCCTATTGCTCCTATATCAATATTATTTGCCACACAATCTTCTGCTGTCAAATAATCAAATTGTTTCTTAGCTACTTCTACGATTCTTTGAATGACCCCCATATTAATAAATCCTATGTTAACAAAGAATAGATTCTTTAGGTCATTTAATTCGTCAATTTCTAAATCTGTTTTATAAATAAGTCTTTGTAGCACATCAACTGAAGTGCTTATGCTGTGCGAAAACTTATTTAGTTCTGACTTATTTGGAGAATAAATTTTTAGCATATTTATAAGCGCAGTCTTCATTTCTGCATTATACTTTTCTTCTGGTTTGTCGTAGGGATTATAAACACGGTTTTCATTTTCATCCAAATATAGTATTGCATCATTTCCTTTAATTATTGTTCCATTGGGCATTTTTATAGTTAATTCAGATAATGCCCTTTCAAATCGACCAAGTTGTTGGTAGACCAAAGAGGTTGTCCTATTTAGCAAAAACTCTTTTCGAGTTTCTTTCATTTCATCCCTTTGCAAACCCAATTCAATTCGCTGATTTTTCAATTCAGTTCGTTGAATTAAAATTGTAACGATTACTCCTGCCAGTGCTAAACCTGAAAACAATGCATTTAAAGCTCCAAATGTGTCACCAAATGTTCCACTTTTTGCCCAGTCAGAAAAGACTTGATTTATAGCAAATGGGAAAACCACAGCAATAACTAAACATACGCCAGCTATTCTTAGAAATAAAGGAAAGTATTTGTCGACTTCTTCGTTATCTTTCATTTAAAGTTTTGATTTTTATCTTGTTGTCAACCTGATTAGATTGACACAAAACTTGCCTAAACTTTTCCAAAATAAGAATAAATACACTACTAATCGGTGTTTTATTGGATTTGTATCACAGTTGAAGATTATAGCATTTTATTCATCAAAACCTTCAGCAAAAAATTCAGTGATGCTTAAATTAAAATAGGTAGAAATTCTTTTGATGGTGCTGAATTTGGGATCCCATTTACCCGTTTCTATACGTCCAAAATGAATTCCAGTGTCGTTGTAGGCGTCTTCTTGGGTAAGATTTCTAGCTTCTCTCAACCCCTTGACCCGTTTGGCTAAGTCTTTTAAAAAATCAACATTTTGGTCGTCGTTGTCCATCATACGACAGCAATGTCAAAATTTTGAATGTCGAAATTAATGACTTAAACGTCATTTTATATATTTTTACAACATCCCAAAATCTAACAATCTACTATGCCACCATCCATTTCATCCACTATTACCAACTTTACCCACCAAAGTTCCCCTGCCCCGTTGCAGATCACCTTTGCCTCTCTGGAAATCTGTAGCCATCAAAACGGGGCATTGCGCCACCGTGTGCAGCGGAAACAGAGCCGCATCCTCCTACAGCAAACCCCACAAAAAGGGCTGGCGGAGCTCACGGTGCTGGACAATCTGGTCTTTAGCTTTTCCTTCCGGTTCCAGTTGCACAGCGCCCCCACCCTCCATGAGGTGGACATGCGCTGCCTTCCCCGCCCCCTGGACCAGGGCAGGTTGTATTTGGATGGCGAAAAATTGCAGCTTTCTTTTCGGATAGATGCCCCGGACCCTTCCCTTCGGGTACAGGTCACGCAGGTGTACCGCGGCATCCTTCACTTGGAACACCGGCAGTCAACGCTTTGCGGGCAACAACGGTAACGGGTCGGGATCAGCCGGCGATGGCCATATCCATTTTGCCGTTCTTGAACTCGCTGGGGCTTATCCCGTACTTTTCCTTAAAGATCTTTGAAAAGTAGCTTCGGCTCGTAAACCCGATAGAGTACACCACTTCGGAGATGTTCATTTCGGTGGTCTCGATATAGTCACGGGCCACCTCCAAGCGGGTGTTGCGGATATATTCGGTCACGGTCATGTCATACAGCAGTTTAAAGCCTTCCTGAAGTTTGGCCTGCGTAAGCCCCGTTTCGTTGGATATGTCCTCCAAGGTGAACTCCTTGGCAATGTTCTTCCCAATTTTTTCCGCATATTCCCGTATCGTGTTCAGCTCCCTTTTCAGCAAGGAAGTCTCCGGGCCTTTGTTCTGCACTTCGTCATTGTGCTGGATGATGTGTGTGGAAAGTATCTGGTACACCAGCCCCTCTATCTGTAACACGCGGATCATGCCCTCGGCGGTGACCTTTTTGATGGAGGACACCAAGTCCGCCATTCTCAAATTGTACGATCCATAATAGGAAAACACATTCTTGTGGTCGGTGTCCAAAAACACCTTGTACAATTGCTCGTTGAGGGCTTCGCCCTTGTTCAACCGTTTGCTCATGAACTGGTTCCTTCGCACCCGTATCACGTTGATGTGCAGATGGATGCCGGCCGGCAAGTACCCGTGGTTGAACCCATCTGCCCTACTGGAAATGATCACCGATTGGTATTGTTCCATGATCTTCAGTTCGGACATTTCCTGATGGCCGAACTTGTGGCCACAGTAGCCCTCCAAACAGTAGACAAAACTGATGGGATTGTATGTGGAAGTGTCCGCGATGAGCGTCACCTCGTCAAAAAAAGTGATATCGTATTCCAAAAGGCTGGCCCCCCAGTCAAAGTTGAGGGTCCTTATTTCTCCCTTGGCTTTTTCATTGTCCACGGAAAGTACGTGCTGCCCCCATTTTTCAGTGATTTCCCCTCCTATAACATTCTTTATCTGTTCTATGGTTCCAGACGTATCCTTGGCGTTTACATGTATTGTGATCATAGGTTGTGCAGTTTTTAAGGTTGATATAGAAAATTGCTCTGTTTAATTATTTACGGTAAAGGGTGGACAAAAAGATGTCCTTTCACAAAACTTTCACATTCCATATCCATTACGATTAATATGTTATGAGTTAAGTTCTCCGATAAAAAATGGGTTCTTTTGTGTTGATGTTGAACATGAAGAATTGAAGATTATGATCTACAAACTTTCCAATGCCGTTGAGAAAAAAGTGATAGAGGCAGAGTTTGGAATACCTTTCAAATATCCGCACATATACGCCCCAAGCCTCATCATCAACGGCTTTAACGAAACTAACCTGAGCGTGGTGACCATGGAGTCACCGTATGAGATCAACTATGCCATTTGGGGGCTCATGCCCCAACACTTCAAGGAAGATTGGCATATTTTCCAGAACAATGCGAACACCCTGAACGTAGGCCTGCGCGAGCTGGAAAACATCCAATGGATGAAGGAATCCCTGGAGCAGCGCAGATGCCTCATCGTCGTTTCGGGTTTTTACACCCACTTGCTCCACAACGGGGGCACATCCACCTACCACCTCTACAAGCCTTCGCAAAAACCGTTCCTGCTGGCCGGTGTGTACAATGTCTTGGAAGATGGGTTTTATTGCGGCGCACTGATCACGAGCAGTGCCGACTCCTCCATATCATCCTACCACGACCTCAGCAACATGGTCCCCGTGGTGATCTGCAAAGAAGATATGGGATTCTGGCTTTCCCAGGACACTTCCTTGGATAGGATAAAGGAATATATTGAACGACCGCCCAAGGTGAACCTCAAAGCCGAACTGATCAGCAATGGCGTCTTTGCCAAAAACCTTTCCTTTACTTCCGACCTCAGGACCATTAACATAAAAAATTGAAGTTATTCTCAACAAAACGCCGTTTCGTTGGATTTTTATCAGAAAAAAATGCGATATGATGTATTTTTTTAGCTTTTGAGTCAAAAGATAACCCATTAAAGACAAGCTTCCCGCTCCAACATTCGCAACTTTGTAATGTACCGCTTAAGAGATAAGTGGACATTAATTTAAAAACTATAGATATGTTACGTTGGACCGTCACCTTTATAATATTGGCCATTGTGGCCGCCATTTTTGGATTTGGAGGAATTGCCGCAGGTGCGGCCAGTATTGCCAAAATACTTTTCTTCATTTTCATCGTACTGTTCATTATTTCCCTGATCTCGGGAAGAAGAAAAATCTAGGACAGAGCATATTAGTATACAACCATAAATAGAATCATAAATCCTAAAAATCAAATATCATGAGAAAGTCGATAAGCCTTTTCCTATTGTTCATTGCAATGGCATTTACCGTGAGCATGAACAGCTGCAGGGAAACCAAAGAAGATAAAGCTGAAGAAGCCGTAGAAGATGTAAAAGATGCCGCCGAGGATGTCGGTGACGAAGTAGAAGATGCCGCTGACGAGGTCGGCGACGAAATTGAGGATGCCACGGACGACAATCCTTAATGGATAAGCATTGGAAAACTCCTTTTTTTAAAACTCTGGTCATATGGCCAGAGTTTTTTAATGTGACAATCCTAGGACCAGACCCTATCTGAATTGCCCCATCACCCTAAAATGGTTGTTTTTCGTAATTTTTGAAGTAGATTGTAGTCTCGATGCCTCCCACCCTATGAAAAGTGTTCTCCTTATTGCCTATATCCTAGTGTCCCTTTGGGCCATCGGTGCCATCATCTATCATGGTAGGCGCCCTTCGCGTTCCATAAGTTGGGTGATCACCATCCTTGCCCTTCCGTTTTTGGGCGCGTTGTTCTACTATCTTTTTGGCATGAACCGCCGAAAGTTCAAGTTTTTCAACAACAAGGAATTTAAACGGCGAAAGCGATACCACTACGAGGGCGACACCAAAATGGAGGGCACCGCCCCCGACTTTGGCTCGGACACCCGAAAAGAAAGGCTCAGCCGCCTTGTAGGCACCTGCTCCGAAACCCGCCCGGCCACTGGCAACTCCATCACGGTGCTACAGGATGGCGGGCAAACCTTCAACGCGCTCTTCAAGGCCATGGAAGAGGCCAAAGAGTCCATCCATGTGCAGTATTATATCCTGGAACGGGGCGACCTGCTGAACAAGATGCTGGAACTCTTCCAAAGGAAGATAGCAGAGGGCGTGGTGGTCAGGATCATCTATGACTCCTTTGGCAGTTACCGGCTCAGGGGCAGGCCCAAGAAAAAATTCAGGGACATCGGGGTCAAGATCCATCCCATAATGCCCATCCGGCTTTCCAACCTGTTGTTCTCCCTCAACTTTAGGAACCACAGAAAAATATTGGTGATCGACAACAAGATTGCATTCACGGGCGGGGTCAACGTATCCGACAAATACATCAAACATGGTGGCGAACTGGGCAAATGGAAAGATACCCATTTGAAACTGGAAGGCCCCATTGTGAACGATATCCACCTCGTGTTCCTGAAGGATTATTTCTTTGCCAGCAAACAAGAGGGTTTCAAGGTAGAGGAGCACCTCACCGAACAGCCCCTTACCGGTGATGTGGCCGCACAAGTCGTGGCCGGGGGACCAGATTCCGAACACCCCACCATCATGTACCAATATATAGGGATGATGAACCAGGCCAAAAAATCCATCTGTATCGCCAATCCCTATTTTCTGCCCGGGGAGGCTTTTTTGGAGACCCTGAAGATCCTGGCCCTCGAAGGTGTTGAAACCTCCCTTTTGATTCCCAAAAGATCGGACTCCATCGCCGCAAAGTTTGCCATGTTCTCCCAGTTTGAGGAACTGCTCGAAGTGGGCGTGAAGATCTATATGCGGGACGACTTTTCGCACAGCAAGATCCTAATCGTGGACGACGACCTGGTCTCCATAGGTTCAGGAAACTTCGATGTCCGCAGTTTTGAGCTCAATTATGAAGCAAACGTCCTTATTTATGATGAAAAGATCAATACCGAAATGACCGAGGAGTTCATGGCCATTTGCGGAAAGGCCGAGCCCATCACCCTGGAGCGGTTCAGGAACAGATCCACTTGGCTAAAATTCCTCGAAGGCCTCTTTAAATTTTTCAAACCTTTGCTCTGATCCTTTAATGAAAAGTTAAAATTTTAGCGCTCTAAAGCGGCATTTCATTGCCCACGCTAAGACCAACGAAAGGTCCCCGATTTTTCCAAAAAAGAAAGACTTCTTAATGTTTTCATAAATATGAAAATCAAATAGTTCCATAGCCATAAAGTATGAAACTAAGGCTTATATTTAAGGCACACAGCATAACTTTAAAACAAAAATGACCCACGAGTTACTAGCAAAGGCAGAAGAGTTTGAAAGCAGACCCATGAGCCACATGTCCACCAGCGACAGGGTAGAGGCTTCTAGGGAAGCAAAACGGTTGATCCTCTCCATCAACGAGATCTATAAAAAGACGAAGGATTCCAAATTGATGGACATCATGAAGAGTCTTACCGCAAAGAAGCGCAAGATTGAAAAGCGCCTCAATGGCACCCCATTGGTCTAAAACCCACTGCACAAAACCATATAACAGGAAGGAATAAGGCATGTTGCCACTTATCTCCTTCCTTTTCTTTTTGTAAAATTCTGATTTACAGCAAATAACAATGTTTTCAACCCCCTGAAAGCAGCCTTGTCCCCCCATTTTCCATTTACAAAGCATTTTTGACCAGTTACATCCAATTTCCTGCAACGAATAAAAATGTGGATTGTAGGCCCAATGTTTTGACTAATTTCGAGGGCACAATCAACTAAAACACCTATTTAAAAATGAACACTGTAGAAGTAAAGTTGGGGTATTTCTTTTGGTATTCCGTGATTGCCATTTCCATACTTTCCCTCATCACCAACCTGTACCATTACATTTTTTGAGCTATACTAGACACCCATCATCAATCAGGAAATTCCCATAATTACCAATGTCTCTCGCAAAGGGGTGCCCGCAAAGGCATCCCTTTTTGCCCTTCTCCAACCCCACTTCCCGATCTATTTCCGCCTAAATAAATATGGCCCGGTGTAAGGGTCACTATCCTAAATCTGACTATCTTTAGAGGGCATTAACGACCTCCCAGAAAACAAGATCAGTTGAGCGACAGCCTTCTTTTGATACTCACCCGAAACCCTGAACTCGGCAAGTGCAAGACCCGTTTGGCCGCCACGGTGGGCGACAGGGCAGCGTTGGAAATCTATCAGTTTCTCCTGCAGCATACCGTTTCGTTCACCAAACACCTCAAAGTGGAAAAATGGGTTTATTACTCGGAAGAGATATGGGAAGATGATATTTGGGACAATGCCCATTATCAAAAAAAGCTCCAAATAGGCAAAGATCTGGGGGAGCGCATGCAAAATGCCTTCAAGGATGGGTTCCATGCAGGGTTTGAAAAGATCATTGTCATAGGCAGTGATATGTACACCCTTGCCCAAGCCGATCTTGAGGAGGCTTTCTCAACATTGGAGGCCCATGATTATGTGGTAGGCCCCGCAGAAGACGGCGGATACTACCTCTTGGGCATGAAATCCTTGAACAAAGCCCTCTTCCTGCACAAGGAATGGGGGACGGACTCTGTTCTGGCCGACACCTTACAGGACCTCAAAGCCGAAAGCGTGGCCCTATTGGACGAGAAAAACGACGTGGATTATTATGAAGACATCAAAGATATCAAGGCCTTTGCGCCTTTCATCAAACATATAAAACAATGACGCAAGAACACCTGAACGAATCTGTTGATTATTTGAAGAGGAAGGGATTTGATTCCCCAGAAATTGGCATCGTGCTCGGAACCGGATTGGGGCAACTGGTCGATGGCATTGAAAACCGTATTGAGGCCCACTACAACCATATCCCCCATTTTCCATTGGCCACGGTGGAATTCCATTCCGGAAAGCTGATCTATGGCACCCTTGCCGGAAAAAAAGTGGTGGTGATGCAAGGCCGTTTCCATCTGTATGAAGGCTATGATTTTGTGGACATCACCTATCCCATTCGGGTGATGCACCAACTGGGCATCCAAAAACTGTTCGTGTCCAATGCGGCTGGTGCCATCAACCTAGACTTCAAGAAAGGCGACATCATGCTCATCGAGGACCACATCAACCTACAGGGAGGGTCGCCGTTGGCCTTCAAAAATGTCTCCGCATTCGGGGACCGCTTTGTGGACATGAGCGAACCGTATGACCTGGACATGCGCAAAAAAATAGAGGCCATTGCCCAAAAAGAGGGTATTTCCATCAAAAAAGGGGTGTATGCTTCCGTGGTGGGTCCCCAACTGGAAACCAAGGCCGAATATCGTATGCTGAAAATGGTCGGTGCGGACGCTGTGGGAATGAGCACCGTTCCCGAAGTAATTGTTGCCAATCATTTACGACTACCCATCGTAGCGGTATCCGTTTTGACCGACGAATGCGATCCGGACAACCTCCAACCTGTCAATGTGGAGGAAATCATCGCCATTGCCGGAAAAACAGAGCCCAAAATGATCCAATTGTTCACCGAACTGATAAAGCAACTATGAGTTACCTAGACGCCACACAAGACCTTTACAAAGAAGCGGCCATTTCCCCCAATGTGGGACTTTGCTGCACCACCACGCCCATTTGGCAGTTTCCCGGACTGTCCATCCCCAAGATCATGCAGGAAATGAACTATGGGTGCGGGAGCACCGTTTCCGCACAGGATTTGGTGAACGAGCCCAAGATCCTTTATGTGGGTGTGGGCGGAGGTATGGAACTGCTTCAGTTCTCCTATTTTTCCAGACAAAAGGGAGGGGTCACCGGAGTGGATTCCGTGGATGAAATGCTGGAGGCCTCCCGAAAGAACTTCAAAATTGCAGAGCAGGAGAACGATTGGTTCAAAAGCGAATATGTGAACCTCGTCAAGGGAGATGCCCTGAACCTGCCCATCCCCGATGAGAGCATGGACGTGGCCGCGCAGAACTGTCTGTTCAACATTTTCAAAATGGAAGACCTGCAAAAGGCCGTTGCCGAAATGTACCGCGTTTTGAAACCCCACGGCCGATTGGTCATGAGCGACCCCATCTGCGAACAGCCCATGAACGATGAGCTGCGCAACGATGACCGATTGAGGGCGCAGTGCCTCAGCGGCAGCATTCCGCTGAAAGACTACGTAAAAGTGTTGACGGATGCCGGATTTGGCACCATAGAAATCAGGGGGCGAAGGTCATACAGGGTATTATCTCCCAATCACTATCCAACGGACGAGCTCATCCATATCGAATCCATCGAGATTGCCGCCATCAAAGACCCGATGCCAGAGGACGGCCCTTGCATGTTTACCGGGAAAACGGCAATCTATTATGGTAACGAGGAGTATTTTGATGACAACAAAGGGCATGTGCTGCTCCAGAACCAACCGTTGGCGGTTTGCGACAAAACAGCTTCGGCGCTTGCAAGGGCATCAAAAGAAATCCATGTGAGCGAAAGCACCTGGCACTATAGTGGTGGGGGTTGTTGCTAAAATCAGTTGGGGTTATTTTGCGGTAAATGTTTTGGAGGATTCATAGTCCAATAGGATGCCTTCGGATATCCATTTGGCCAGTGCCTGTCTGTTATCGGGATCTAAAATACGGCGTTGGTCCTTTTTGCTCCTAATGTTGCCAATTTCAATATAGGCCATGGCCGGAAGCGTATTTTTGACAACGTACAGATTGCTGCGCTCCATAAACGTACCGTTGTACAATCGGTTGGGCTGGAATTTATTGTATTTCCTCAAAAAGGTCTGATGGATGCTCTCGGCCAATTTCTTGCCGTTCTTGCTTTTTTCATGGTGATAGAAGAACACATCGATATTGGTGCCTTCGCCCCTACTGTCCACATGGATCACCAGCAACCGTTGGTGCTTGCCCACATTTTTTCGGTATAGGTCGTTCACGGCTTCGGTACGCTGTTTCAGGCGGGCCAACTGCCCCAACGGAAGGGGTTGGGAAAGCACGGTCTCGTCCGTGTCCAGTTCAAGGACTCTCTGGTCCCTGATGCCGTCATTTTCATCCTGCACAATGATGTGCACTTCCGCCCCATGCGAGATCAATTCACGGGCCAACCTGAGCGTGACATCATAGGCATATTCATCTTCCGCGATGAGCTTGTCATTGTATTTTTCCACTGCCCCGGGATCGGGGCCCCCATGCCCTGAGATCAGGTAATAGACCGTATCGTCCAAACGCTTGCTCGCTATATCCACCTTGGCAAATTGCTCACCAAAAATGGGATACTCGACACTCTTGCCCATTTCCTCCACTTTTTTGGTATCCAGCGTGTCCGGCAGAACATAGGAACGTCCCATCAGCAAGGACTCGTCCTCCCCCAATTGTTCAGCGTTCAGGGCCACGAACTTGTTGTAGAACTTTGTCGGGCTGATGCCATGTCTTCTAAGGAGCGAATAAATGCCTTCCCCTTCCTTGGCCAGTGCCTTCAGATTACCCTCTTGGGCCAGTCCAACTCCTTGAAAATGAATAAAAACAAATAAAACGGATATTCTTAATAACTTCATTTAATTCTCAATCTGCAAATCAACATAATCGTTCATGATGCCGTCACTGATCAAGCTGGCAAACTGCTTCTTGTCCGGACGCACTGCTATTTTTTGGTTCGATGTTTTGGAAGCGTTCTCCAAGGTGAGCAAACTTATGGCGGGAAGAATGTTCCGGGCCAGGTACAGGCTGTTCTTGTCCTCAAAGATCATATTGATATCCTTGTACGACCTATTGGAAACACTGTGCCGCTTGAACATGTTCTGGATGTTCTCCGCCAATCGCTGGCCTTGTTCGCTCTTGTTGTAATGGTAAACGGCAACGTCCATATCCTCTTTGCCGGAAACGCCATCGGCACGTATCACCAACACCCGTTGGTACTTTCCTGTATTCTGTATGTAGCGTTTGTTGATGACCTCAATGTAGCTCCCCATTTTCTGGTTTGCCGTCGCAACTTCCCCACTTGAAGGTTCGGAAACGCCATCCCCCATGATATACACTTTGGCCCCATGGACCATGAGATCGGCGGCAAGGCTCTCCGCCACTCCCTTCACATAATCGTTTTCGGCATTCTGCGGATCTTCGGTGATGATGTAGTATACCGCATCTTTCAACTTATCGCTCTTGAGGGACATTTGGGCCAGTTCTCCATCAAAGATGGGTGCTTCGGCACCTTCGCCGGTGCGGACCACCACCCCTGTTTTTTTGAGGGCATCCGCTGCCTGTGGGATTTTGTAGTCCGTCCCCACTTTCAGGAAACTGCCGTCCTTGATGTTTTCGGAATTGAGCTTGACAAACGCTTCGTAGTGCTTGGCCGGGTCCAGCCCCTGTTTTCGCAAAAGGGAAAAAATCCCGTCACCCTGTTCCGCCTTTACCACATAATAGGATACCTCTTGGGCAAACAACATGGCACAGGAACATACCCATAACAAAAGGAATGATACTGATTTCATTATCGTATTTTAGTTGGGAGGGTGCACTGCAAAGATGGGAAAAAATTGCCAACAACGGCCTTCCATCACGGGAAAAATCCCACATTTTTCGCTCAGCCTTAAAGACTTGACTTTTTAATGGGGGCATAACGCTGCCTGATGACGGATTCGGCAGGCTTGTTCTGCGGGGTAAACCTGTTGTCGGCGAGTCCTCCGGCCCTGTCGTGGTGAATGAACCACTTCCAGACAAAGCCTCCGGCAAACCAGTCCTCATCCCAAAATTCATCAAAAAGCACCTGCGTGGCGTCGGCCTGGGCCTGTAGGTTCACCTTTTCCTCGTTCCTGTCCACCAACCAGGGTTTCTTGCCCGTATAATCCATACTCCTGTACCCAAACTCGGTGAACAGTATGGGCTTGTCCATTTGTTCGGCAAGTTCCATCATCTTTGCTTTCCAAGGCTGCCAACCTGCCCGTAGGGTTTCGGTGGTCGGGTTTTGTTTTTCGCAGAGGGGAAAGTAAGCGTTCACCCCAATATAGTCCAGCTCGCCCCAAAAAGGGGTGTTGGTATACTCGTCCCAATTGGCCGCATAGGTCAATTTTCCCTTATACACCTCCCTGACCTTGCCCACGAGGTCAGTCCAGAATGCGGGTCGGTTTTTCACAAATGTGGCGAGTTCGGTCCCGATGCAATAGATATCGGCATGGGTCTCCTCCGCCAATCCTGCGTAGTGCAAAATAAACTGGGCATAGGAGTCCTCCAATGCTTTCCAATCGGCTTCGGACTGCATGGCCATGTTCCCTGTAAACTCGCCCCTACTGATCCAGATCTGGGGTTTCAGCATCACCTTTACCCCATTTTTATGAAGCATTTCGATGTACTGCTTGGCCCCTTTTCGGGTTTCCCCGAACCATTGCCGGTCCGTGTCAAAAAGAAGGTTGGGTGTGTGGGGATCTTGCATAAAGCCGAAGGGCATGATGGCCGCATGGTTGGCATGGATGTCCAGCACGGGGTCCACATGGGACTGGACGACCTCTTCCCGGGACGCCACAAAGCTCACTCCGTTGATCTTTTCGGGTTTATGACCCGTACAGGAGAGCAGGACCAGACCGCATATCAAAACCAGTTTTTTCATGTTGGGCATTCAAGTACCTCTAAAATAGTGCTTTTAGGGGAAAGAATTGATAACGGATTAATTTGAGTGTTGGAGGCATTGTTTTGAACTGTGAGTATTATCACAATTAAACGATGCCATTATTAGTCAGTTTTGTTATGGCTTGTTTTTATTCTTCTCTAAATCTATCTATTCTTGCAATTAGTTCTTTTAATTCTTCAGGGATAAGAGCTATATCAAGTGCATTAATAATATTCGCTTGACTTAGTGATATTCTATAATCTTGTTGTAGTTTACGATTAATGGCTGATAAAAATTCTTTTCCTGGAATAACTTCAAGTCGTGTTTCAAGAGACGTCCACATAATTTCAAATTCGCCTAATATCGATTCTATGATGGTCGATTCATCCAGTTTTGGATTTAGACTTTTCTTAAATTTAAATTGATGAGACTGAAGCTGAGCTTGGGTTCCTATTTTGAATTCATTTGTTAAACTGGCTAAAATCTCATTTATATCACCATCAAACTCTAATGTTTTTCCAGTTCTTTTATTGACTTCCTTGATGCGTTGTTTAATAGCTTTTTCAATTGCTTTAGGAATTAAAAGGAAATTCTCAATCTCTTTTCTTGTATGTATATGAACAAAAATATTACCATTTTTGAGCGCCCTAATTTCAGAATTTATCTCTTCGTTTGTTCTATAATCTTTATCAAATATAATAGCAGATTTTATCTTTGAACCTATTGTTTTTTCTATACCATCCTTGAAAGCATTCAACCTGGTTGGATTAAACCCCTCCACAGGAACAACAGCAAAATCACTTCTATTTGCAACTTGATCATAACCCAAAAGACGACTTATTCTTGAAAAAACTAAAAAGTCCTTTCCTTCAACAAATAGAACCCTTTTAGATTTCGCGATTTGAGTAAGTACAGGATTCAGGTTCGAACCTAAAACTTGAAAAATATCTCGCAACTGACTTGGGTCTTTAATTCTTTTCCCAGATTGGTTGGTTTTATTTATCAGTAAAATATCATTTAAGTCGGCCTCACTAATGAGCTCAGTGGAGTGTGTTGCAATTATGATATCAGGACCTAAGTTCTTTAATATGCCTAGCAACTGGCGTTGTAAGTCAGAGTGTAAGTAAATGTCAGGTTCATCGATTAAAAATAAAGATGATTTTTTGTTCTTTATAATATAAGTTAGCATTTGACACCAAACTTGAAATCCAAATCCAGCCCAGTATATTTCTCTAGGAATTCTTTCCTCTGGACAGAACATATCAAGAGTATTGTCGTTGCCAGAGGTATTTATTTCAGGTGGTGAGATATCTAAACCTGGCCATGTTGTTTGTACAAGCTCCTTAAACTCTTTAAAATCTTCTGGATAGTGAAACCATATGTTTCTGAAGTTTCTAGAAGCTGTATGGGTCAATAAAGCTAGTCTTGCTGCTTCTTTCTGGTAAAGTTTCTCTGTATGTTCTACTGGTCCTAAAATTGGGACGTATCCTATTTCCAATTTAACAAGGTCTTTAAATTCTTTAGGAGATTTTACAATATGATTAGTTGCCTCATAATTGAAATAACAAATATTCCGTTCCGGGAAAAATATTTGTAAATGAGAGCCATCTGATAAGCGAAATCTAATGACCGCCGGGACGGAGTCATCATAATCATGAAAAACATTTTCAGTTGCAACAGGGACTTGACTTAAGTCAATCTCATAGCCTAAAATTTGATTTCCATTAGGGTCGTCTATTCGGTCTGGTTTTCTAGCTCGTGCCTTGCGTAAACCTTCTGCTAATATTTTCAAGGAACCTATTACCGTAGATTTCCCAGCATTATTTGGTCCAACCAGTATATTGAATTCATTAAGCGCAACAGAAAACTTCTTGAAACTTTTATAATTCGAAAACTTGATTGAAGTTATATGTTGTTCCATTTTTTATACTACATGCGTTAAAAATATTATTCATTTTTCTAAGTAATGAAATTGAAGTTAATGATAATCAGAAATCTATGGACAAAAATCTGGTTTTCGAAATAATTTTTCTAAAGAAAATCACTCGAACTGACATTTCTTCAACCTGCTAAATCCCTAAAGAACACCTCAAACACAAATTAAATCCTTTCTAAATTGGGGGACAGGGTTAAGTTCCTATCTTTAGGTACGACACAAGACCCATAATCCTTCTTTCATGGAGCACATTGTCATCATCGGAAATGGAATCGCGGGAGTGACCGCGGCCCGGCACATCCGAAAGCTGTCCAACAAAAAAATCACCATCGTTTCCGCCGAAACGGATTATTTTTTCTCCAGAACCGCCCTGATGTACGTGTACATGGGCCACATGAAGTTTGAGCATACCCAACCCTACGAAAACGCATTTTGGAGAAAAAACAAGATCAACCTTGTCCGTGCATATGCCGAAACCATTGATACCCAAAACAAGAAGATCCATGTGAAGGGTCGCCCCACTAAATTTTACAACAAAAACATCCATGTCCCGACAGTGGATGGGGAATGGATCTCATACGACAAGCTGGTCATTGCCACGGGCTCCAAGCCCAACAAGTTTGGATGGCCCGGCCAGGACCTGGAGGGTGTCCAAGGATTGTATTCCAAGCAGGACCTTGACCTTTTGGAGCAAAATGCGCCCAACAACGACCGTTGTAAAAGGGCGGTGATCGTGGGTGGTGGGCTCATCGGCATCGAGTTGGCAGAAATGCTTCGGACACGTGACATCCCCGTCACTTTTTTGGTGCGGGAAAGTAGTTTTTGGAACGGTATTTTGCCCAAGGGCGATTCCCAAATGATCAATGAGCACATTCGGGAGCACCACATCGACCTTCGGTTGAATGCTTCTTTGAAGGAAATTGTTTCCGATGGGAACGGGAAAGTCAAATCGGTGATCATTGCTGAAACCGGGGAGGGAATCCCTTGCAATGTGGTAGGATTGACGGCAGGCGTGACGCCAAATATCGATTTTCTGAAAGGTTCCGGGATTGAACTGGGTCGTGGCGTGAAGGTGAACCGTTTTTTGGAGACCAGCATAGCCGATGTCTATGCCATTGGCGATTGCGCGGAACAGCAGGAGGCCATTGGCCACCGGAAACCCGTCGAAGCCGTTTGGTACACGGGCAGGATGATGGGCGAGGTACTGGCACAGACCCTTTGCGGCAACCGAATGGAGTACCGTCCGGGCCATTGGTTCAATTCGGCCAAATTTCTGGACATTGAGTACCAAACCTATGGTTGGGTGTTCCCCGAACGGAGGAAAAAGGACTCGGAAATCCATTTTCATTGGCGACATCCCCAGCAAAAAATCTGCATCACCGTAGCTTTCGACAAGGATGCCGAAACCTTTTTGGGCATCAATACCTTTGGTATCCGGATGCGGCATCAGGTCATCGACCATTGGTTGAACGAAAAAAGGGATATCGATTTTGTGATGGCCCATTTGGCAGATGCCAATTTTGATCCAGAATTCTACAAAGGATTTGAACCCGAGATTATTGCCAAATACAATACAGATCTGGGAAAATCCATCACCCTGAAAAAGAAAAGTCTTATACGAATATTTCAATAGGAAAAAATAACCCATGAACAGTAACACACACAACCCGAGCATGGCCCTGACCGGAGAACCTCCAAAAAGCCTGAGTACCGGCCAAAAAATGGCAACCCTTTTGGGAATGGCAGGACTTGGAATCCTGATGTTGGCCATGTTCAATGTCAATTTTCCCAACCAAACCTTTTGGTTGATCGTTTCGCTCTCTGCCATCAGCATTGGGACCCTTTGGTTTTCTTGGGATGCCTATGCCCAAAAATTGCCGGGCATCAAAAATGACGGCGTGTGGTTCAAGTCCATTTCCAACAGGGGTTTTTGGGCCTGGGTCGTTGGGTTGGCACTCACCGGTTTTTACATCGTGCTCTATTTTTATCCCGAATATCTTGGATTGGTGAGCGGTGGGGAAAACCGGGGCGTCATCGCGCTTTTTGATCCTTTGAGCCAATTGCTGAACGGTAATCCCGCCAGTCAATGGTTTGTGTATGGCACCTTGTACACTGTCGCCATTTTGATCTTTGGGGTAAAGTTCCTTTGGAAATACCGTCATAGCCGTTACCAACGATTGCGCACCTTGAGCGTGATGTTTTTCCAGACCGCCTTTGCTTTCATCATCCCGGAATTGATGGCACGTTTGAACGGCCATAAAATTTTGGATGGGGGAAGCCTGCCCTACTACGACCTCAAAAATGTATGGCCCCTCAACTATTATAATTTTGAAGGGTACCGCATTAAAGGGTTTCTCAGTTCTGGGGATATCGGTTTTGCGTTGCTGATCTTCGCCATCCTGTCCATTTTTGTGATCACCCCGATACTGACCTACAAATATGGAAAACGATGGTACTGTTCCTGGGTCTGTGGCTGCGGCGCACTTGCGGAAACTGCCGGGGATTCCTTTAGGCAACTCAGTGATAAATCCACTTTTGCCTGGAAAGTGGAACGTTGGGTGGTGCACAGCGTCGTCGTTTTTGTCACCTTGATGACCACGGCGGTGATTTACTCCTATTTGGGGACGGACACCAGCAAATATTGGCTCACCAAGAGCACTTTTTTGATAGGTGTGGCCGTGTTGCTCACCCTGGTTTTTGGCTGGGCAATGATTTTTAAAAGAGATCAGCTCCAGAAAGATGCCCAGTACGGTGCTATCGGGTATTTCGTCATCATTTTGGCCTTGATCGGGTTCCATTTTTTCAGTGGAGAGGAGCAGGTGTTCCTTTTCAAATCCGAGACCCTTCGGAAATCCTATTCCTTTTTGATCGGCAGTATTTTCTCGGGTGTCATCGGTACGGGGTTCTATCCCATTTTCGGGAGCAGGGTGTGGTGCCGGTTCGGTTGCCCCATGGCGGCCATTTTGGGCTTCCAGCAACGGTTGTTCTCCCGCTTTAGGATCACCACCAATGGCGGTCAGTGCATTTCCTGCGGTAACTGTTCCACCTATTGCGAAATGGGTATCGATGTGCGCGCCTATGCCCAAAAAGGCGAGAACATTGTCCGTGCCAGTTGTGTGGGTTGCGGTATCTGCTCTGCCGTATGTCCGCGGGGCGTACTCAAATTGGAGAACGGTCCGCTAAAGGGTCGGATAGACAGCAACCAGGTGCTTTTGGGGAACGATGTGGACCTCATGGCCTTGATCAATCAAAAATAACGGACAAAACATTTCCTTTACCTTCATTTTATGTGGATGAACCCTAAAAATCCATGGAAAAGTTTAGTTTTGGCCATTTCAAGCAAAAACTAGCTCTTCAGTGGCGGACATCAAGGTCATTATTCCTGCGATCAACGAAGGAGATTCTATCGGAAAGGTGGTTTCCGAACTGCCCAAACACGTATCCGAAATCGTAGTGGTGGACAATGGTTCCAAGGACGACACCGTTGCAAATGCACAGAAAGCTGGGGCCACTGTGATCACCGAAAACCGCAAGGGATATGGGTCTGCCTGCCTCAAAGGATTGAATTATATTTCCGAACAATCCAAAACACCCGACATCATCGTATTTATCGACGGAGATTATTCCGATTATCCCGAGGAGTTGGATAAGGTGGTCGCCCCGATCTTGGAAAATGAGGTGGATTTTGTGGTCGGTGCACGAACAAAAGCCCTTCGTGAACCCGGTTCGATGACCCCGCAACAGGTTTTCGGGAACCAATTGGCCACTTTTTTGATGAAATTGTTCTTTAGGTCAAGATTTACGGATTTAGGGCCATTTAGGGCAATTAAATATGAAAAGCTCAAAGAATTGGAAATGCAGGACACTACTTATGGATGGACCGTGGAAATGCAGTTAAAAATTTTAAGAAAAAAAATGACATATACCGAAGTACCAGTGCGTTATAAACGAAGAATTGGCGTCTCAAAAGTATCTGGTACGGTAAAAGGTACTATATTTGCAGGCATAAAAATATTGGGTTGGATCTTTAAATACAGTTTAAAATAATATGGGACTCACTATCGCTCTTATCATTGTTGCTATTTACAGTACAGCCTTGATTCTTATTTTCTTCTACAGTCTTGCCCAGTTGAACCTTTTGGTCAACTATCTGGGTTATAAAAGACGAAATGAGGAAGCCCCTAAATTCAACTTGTTAGATCCAAAGGAAATTCCCTTTGTCACCATCCAATTGCCCATCTACAACGAAGAGTATGTCATGGAGCGCTTGTTGGACAACATTGCAAAAATAGAATACCCCAAAAGCAAATTGGAGATTCAAGTTCTGGACGACTCCACCGACGACTCCGTCATCGAGACTGCACAAAGGGTAGAAGAGCTCCAAAAAACAGGACTCGACATACAACACATCCGCAGGGAGAACAGAAAAGGCTACAAGGCCGGGGCCCTTAAAGAAGGATTGGCGATTGCCAAAGGGGAGTTCATCGCCATATTCGACGCCGACTTCCTTCCCGAAAGTGATTGGTTGAAAAAGACAGTACCTTATTTTAAGGATAGTGAGATTGGTGTGGTGCAGACCCGCTGGGGACACATCAACCGCGACTACTCCACCTTGACCCGTATCCAAGCCTTTGCATTGGACGCCCACTTTACTTTGGAACAGGTGGGGAGAAACTCCAAAGGACACTTTATCAACTTCAACGGTACCGCTGGTATCTGGAGAAAACAATGCATCCTCGATGCAGGCAACTGGGAAGGTGACACCCTTACCGAAGATTTGGATTTGAGCTACCGTGCTCAGTTGAAAAACTGGAAATTCAAATATTTGGAAGATGTGGAGACGCCCGCCGAGCTTCCTGTTGTGATCAGTGCCGCCCGTTCCCAACAATTCCGTTGGAACAAAGGAGGGGCCGAAAACTTCAGAAAAACGGTTTGGAGCGTCATCAAGGCGAAGAACATTCCGTTCAAGACCAAGTTCCATGGTGTTATGCACCTCTTGAACAGCTCCATGTTCCTTTGTGTGTTCATCGTGGCTCTCTTGAGCATTCCCATGCTCTACATCAAAAATACCTACGGGCATTTGGGCTGGGTGTTCGAAGTGACCAGCTTCTTCATCGTCAGCACCATTATCCTGTTCATCTGCTATTGGTTCACCTACAAGAGTATCCAGGGCAGTAGTTTTGACAATTTTGTGGATTACATCAAACTCTTCTTTACCTTCTTCTCCGTGGCATTGGGCTTCTCTTTGCACAACACCGTGGCCGTTTTGGAAGGACACCTTGGGAAGCGAAGCGAGTTTGTACGTACCCCAAAGTTCAACATCAACAGCATTACAGACACTTGGAAGGGCAATAAATACTTGACCAAAAAGCTGTCTCCCAACATGATCTTGGAATTTGCCCTGATGGTCTATTTCCTATTCGGAATGTACAGCGCGGTTCCCTTGAACGACTACGGATTGTTCCCTTTCCACTTGATGTTGTTCCTAGGCTTCGGATTTGTGTTCTTTAAATCCTTGACATCCAAGGCTTAAAAACATGCTCTCTTACTGGCGACTGCATAAATACCCGATACTTTTTGTTATCGGCTCCGTGTTGTTCTACGCCAGTTTTGCCTATGACCTTGTCCGTACCGATTTCCTGAAACTTTTCATGCTCTTTGCGGCACTGTTCTTTCTTTGCCACAAGATCATGCAGTTTGAAAAATGGAACTTCAATTTCCTATTGGTCACCGGAATTTTGTTCCGGTTGGTGTTCCTCGTGGCCGAACCCAATCTCTCCCAAGACTTTTTCCGTTTCATATGGGATGGGGAACTCATAAAAAATGGCATCAACCCTTATCTGCACACCCCGGACCAACTTATGGAGCAGGGCAATGTGCCCATAGCCAATGCGGACGAGCTCTATGCCGGCATGAGTGAACTCAATGCAAAGCATTATAGCAATTACCCCCCAGTGAACCAATTGTTCTTTGCGCTGGCGGCCCTTTTGGGAGGCGGGAGCATCCTCGGTTCCATCATCGTAATGCGATTGACCATTATCCTTGCAGACCTTGGCATCCTGTACTTTGGCAGAAAACTGTTGAAAAACCTCAACCATGCCGACCACATGGCGTTTTGGTACCTTTTGAACCCCTTGGTGATCATAGAACTCACAGGAAACCTGCATTTTGAGGGCATCATGTTGTTCTTTTTTGTGTGGTCCCTCTACCTCATCTCGAAAAAACAATGGCTGTGGGCCGCACCTGTCTATGCAGTTTCCATCATGGTGAAACTGGTGCCCCTTTTGCTCCTGCCCATGTTCCTCAAATACCTGGGAATCAAAAAAAGTGTGATTTTCTATGGTGTGGTAGGTATTTCCAGCGCCCTCATGCTGTACCCTTTTTATTCCTCTTTTTTTATTGACCATTATTCGGAGACTGTTGGGCTCTGGTTTTCCAATTTTGAGTTCAATGCAAGTGTGTACAATGTGGTCAAAAAAATTGCCGTGGAACACTACGAGGCCAAGCCTTGGGAACTCATAGAGGCTTATGGCTCCATGATCATCAAGGCCATGCTTGTGGTCGTATTGTTGATTGCCCTTCTTCGGAAAAACCAGAAATTACAAACAGTGATCAGCTCAATGGTCTTGGCCCTGGCGTGCTACTATTTTCTATCCAGCACGGTCCATCCTTGGTATGTGGTGTTCCTGTTGGGAATCGCCATTTTCACGGAATATCGGTTTGTATTGGTCTGGTCGTTTGCCGTCATCCTGAGTTATTATGCCTATACCGACCCGGACTATACGGAAAATCTTTGGCTACTGGCCGTTGAATACATTTTGGTGATTGGCTTCTTTCTTTATGAAATGATGGCCAAAGGGCCAAAAAAGTTATATTTCTTCAAAAAATGACCCTCAATCACGGGTCTATTCGGATTAATTTGTACTTTTATACCATAATGAAAGGACAAGAATACATATCATTTACACTGAGCGTTCCAACGCCCATCAGTCCATTTTCTCCTCGTCGCCGCCCGTAAGGGTGCAAAATTATCTATGGAAATAGGTGAGTCCATTTCCGCAAAAACCAACAACTTTTTTTAATAATTTTTATCAGTCTATACGCTTGCAATGGAAATTGTAATTGCCAACGAATCACATTTTAAATACGCACAGATCATCTGTGACACCATCGCGGAATCGGCCAAGATCAGAGGGACCGGTATTGCCAAACGCACTCCTGAATACATCATGAAACGGTTACAGAACGGGAATGCCATCATTGCTTTGGATGGTGATAAATTTGCCGGGTTCTGCTATATCGAGGTCTGGGGCAACAAGGATTTTGTCGCCAACTCCGGATTGATCGTACACCCCGATTACAGGAACCAAGGATTGGCCAAACAGATCAAAAAAGCCGTTTTTGACCTGTCCCGGAAAAAATTCCCCGATGCCAAGATCTTTGGGATCACCACTGGTTTGGCCGTGATGAAAATGAACTACGAGCTGGGGTACAAACCTGTTACCTTTTCCGAGCTTACGGACGATCCCGAATTCTGGAAGGGCTGTCAGACCTGCAAAAACTTTGACATCCTGACCCGAACAGAACAGAAAATGTGCCTCTGCACCGGAATGCTGTACGACCCCAACGCCAAAAAAGTAGAAGAACCCAAAAAATTGAACAGCAAGGCATTCCAAAGACTGAAGCAGATCAAGGAAACCCTTTTTCTTAAAAAGAAACAAAAGTAAGTGTCCCCTTGAGGGGACTTTAGGGGTGTAAAAAAACACCCATGATACATAAACATCGTTTTCCATTCTTTGGGAACAAAGACAAAATAAATTCGAATGAAAAAATTAGTATTGGCCTATAGCGGCGGATTGGACACTTCCTATTGTGCAAAATACCTATCCCAGGATGAAGGCTTTGAAGTCCATGCCGTGAGTGTGAACACCGGTGGGTTCAGCAAAGCTGAAATCGAAGAAATCGAAAAAAAGGCCCTGGCATTGGGCGCCTCCACCTATACTTCCATCAACGCCATCAACACCTTCTATGACAAGGTGGTAAAATACCTCATCTTCGGAAACGTGTTGAGAAACAATACCTACCCCCTTTCCGTGAGTGCCGAACGGATCGTTCAGGCCATCGAGATCGTGAACCATGCCAAAAAAGTGGGTGCCAAATATATTGCCCACGGCAGCACAGGTGCCGGAAACGACCAAGTACGGTTCGATATGATCTTCCAGATCTTGGCACCGGACATCGAGATCATCACCCCCATACGTGACAAAAAACTGGCCAGGGAAGTGGAAATCGAGTACCTGCAGAAAAACGGGATCGATTATTCTTGGGAAAAGGCCAAATATTCCATCAACAGGGGACTTTGGGGTACCTCAGTGGGTGGTTCCGAAACCTTGACCTCCCATCTGTCCCTACCGGAAAATGCATTTCCGAGCCAATTGGAGAAAGAGCTTCCAAAAGAACTGAAGCTGACCTTCAGCAAAGGAGAATTGGTGGCCGTTGATGGGGAAAAGGGCACTCCAGTGGCCAACATTGAAAAACTTGCAGAAATCGCTTCCAAATACGCCATCGGAAGGGACATCCACGTGGGCGACACCATCATCGGGATCAAGGGAAGGGTCGGTTTTGAGGCCGCTGCCCCATTGATTATCATCAAAGCGCACCATTTGTTGGAAAAACATACCTTGAGCAAATGGCAGCAATACCAAAAAGAGCAAATGGGCAATTTCTATGGCATGTTGCTCCATGAAGGCAACTATCTGGACGAAGTGATGCGGAACATCGAGGCATTTCTGACTGATACCCAAAAGCACGTTTCCGGGGATGTGTACCTGACGCTACACCCCTACCGATTTGAACTGAACGGAATCTCATCCAAGCACGACCTCATGAACGCTTCCTTTGGAAGTTATGGGGAAATGAACAAAGGATGGACCGCAGATGATGCCAAAGGGTTCATCAAGATCTTGTCCAATTCGGGCAAAATTGCGAACCATGTAAATCAAGACCATGATTAAAGCGGGAATCATAGGAGGTTCTGGATATACGGGCGGGGAACTGATCCGAATATTGCTCAACCATCCTAACGCCAAAATCGATTTTGTGTATAGTACCACGAGGGCCGGAAAACCTATTGCTTCGGCACACCAAGATCTTTTGGGACTGACCGATCTTACATTTTCCGGAGAGATCAATCCGGCTGTTGATGTGGTCTTTTTGTGTTTGGGCCATGGCAATTCTACCTCATTTTTGAGCGAACATGCATTCTCGGCAAGTACCAAGATCATCGACCTCAGCAACGATTTCAGACTGCAGGCCGATTCCACCTTCAACGGCAAACGTTTCATTTATGGACTTCCCGAATTGAACAGGTCTGCCATTGCATCTGCCGAGGCCATTGCCAATCCCGGATGTTTTGCCACCGCGATACAACTGGGTCTGTTGCCCTTGGCAAAGGCCAATCTGTTGGCAAATGAAGTGCATGTGAATGCCGTGACGGGAAGTACAGGAGCCGGCGTAGGCCTGTCCGACACCTCCCATTTTAGCTGGAGGAACAACAACGTTTCGTGGTACAAACCCTTTACCCACCAACATTTGGGGGAAATTGGGGAAAGTCTCAAGTCCTTCGGCAACAATGTGGGCAAGCTGCTGTTTTTGCCAAACCGGGGAAATTTCACCAGAGGTATTCTGGCCACGTCCTATACCCATTTTGAAGGTTCCTTGGACGAAGCCAAAAAATTGTATTCGGATTTTTATGCCGATGCCGTCTTCACCCATATGTCCGAAGCGGAAATCCATTTGAAACAAGTGGTGAACACCAACAAGTGCCACATCCATTTGCACAAGCATGAGGACCTTTTGTTGGTGACCTCTGCCATTGACAATTTGTTGAAAGGTGCCTCTGGACAAGCGGTACAGAACATGAACCTGATGTTCGGTTTTCCCGAGACCGAAGGTCTATTGTTAAAAGCGGGGGTATTTTAAAAATTGTGTCACCCTGAGCGCAGTCGAAGGGTCACTACTTTAATGTAAGATAGATTTTTGCGTGTACAGGAATCAATAATAAGAAAACCATGAAAATAGCGATCATAGGAGCAGGAAATTTGGGACTGGCCATTGCCAAAGGGATTTTGCACACCAACGGGGCCACCACCATGTACCTGACCAAAAGGAATACCAAGGGCATCAAGGATTTTGAGAAATATGGAAACGTCACGGTCACCTCGGACAACCTAGAGGCCGTAAAAAATTCCGACATCCTCATCTTTGCCGTACAGCCGGGCCACTTTGCCTCCATTTTGGAACAGAGCAAGGAGCTCCTTACCGAAAAACATGTGATCATCAGCACCATCACGGGTTTTGGCATCGCCAGGATCGAAAGTATCATCGGTGCCGATAAGTTCATCATCCGCAGTATGCCCAACACGGCCATTTCCGTGGGCAAATCCATGACCTGTATCTGCAGCAACGAACTGGGCAAAAAACGGGTAGATCTGGCCAAGGCCATTTTTAACCGGATGGGACACACCATGGAAATTCCCGAAGAGCAAATGCAGGCCGCCACGGTGATCTGTGCAAGCGGTATCGCCTTTTGGATGCGCTTGATCCGTGCCACGACCCAAGGGGCCATCCAGTTGGGATTCGATGCCAAGGAAGCCCAGGAGCTCGCCATGCACACCTGTAACGGAGCTGCAAGCCTGTTGATCGAATCCGGTAGCCATCCCGAAGAGGAAATCGATAGGGTGACCACGCCAAGGGGCTGCACCATAGAAGGACTGAACGAAATGGAGCATCAAGGGCTCAGCTCTTCCCTCATCAGGGGCATTGTGGCCTCCTACGAAAAAATCAGCCAGATCAAAAAAGGATAAAACATTCGACCATGATCGAGACGACAAACAAAAAGACCATGAAACTATTCGACGTTTACCCCCTATATGACGTGACCCCGGTATCGGCAAAGGGCATTGAAGTCTGGGACGACAAAGGACAAAAATACCTGGATTTCTATGGTGGTCATGCCGTGATTTCCATTGGGCATACCCATCCCCATTACGTAAAGCGCATCGAGGATCAATTGGAAAAAATCGCTTTTTACAGCAATTCCGTGCAAAATCCGGTTCAAGAAGCATTGGCCGAAAAACTGGGAAAAGCATCAGATTGCGAAAATTATACCCTATTCATGTGCAATTCCGGGGCGGAGGCCAATGAAAATGCACTGAAAATGGCTTCGTTCCACACCGGAAAGGCAAAGGTCATTGCCTTCAGGAACAGTTTCCATGGCAGGACGTCCGCTGCCGTTGCCACCACGGACAACCCGAAGATCAATGCCCCCATCAACCTGCAACAGGAAGTGACCTTTCTGCCCTTGAACGATTTTGATGCGTTTGAAAAAGCCATCGCATCGGAAGGATACTGTGCCGTGATCTTGGAAGCGATCCAAGGCGTGGGCGGTCTTGACGAACCCACCACCAAGTTCTACCAATTCATCGCCGAAAAATGCAAGGAGAATGGCGTGGTCCTTATCGCGGACGAGGTACAGTCCGGTTATGGGCGAAGCGGAAAATTCTTTGCGTTCCAGCACCATTCGGACACTGAGCGGAGTCGAAGTGTCCAACCCGATATCATTTCCATCGCGAAAGGAATGGGGAATGGTTTTCCAGTGGGCGGTATTTTGATCCATGAATCTTTTGAAGCTTCCTACGGTCTTTTGGGCACCACCTTTGGTGGAAACCATTTGGCCTGTGCCGCGAGTTTGGCCGTTTTGGAGGTTTTGGAAGATGAAAATCTCGTGGACAATGCCGCAGAACTTGGCATCTATTTTAGAACAAAGGCGGCGGCCGTTCCCGAAATCATCAAGGTGAAAGGCCGGGGACTCATGATCGGACTGGAGTT
This sequence comes from Flagellimonas amoyensis, assembly GCF_003058265.1. Taxonomy (GTDB): domain Bacteria; phylum Bacteroidota; class Bacteroidia; order Flavobacteriales; family Flavobacteriaceae; genus Flagellimonas; species Flagellimonas amoyensis. Next base: position 396,115 of record NZ_QBUK01000001.1, on the reverse strand, counting down.
TGATTTTGAAGTGGCCGACCTGCGCAAAAAACTGATCTATGATCATTATATGTTCACCGGGAGTGCCAACAACAAAAAACTGCTACGGTTTTTGCCCGCACTCAACATCACCAAGGAACACATAGACCTATTTTTTGAAGCCCTCCAAAAAGCATTGAAATGAAACATTACCTGTCCATAAACGATATTGACTCCCTCCCCGATTGGGTGGATGAAGCGATCAACCTCAAAAAAGACCCTTATCAGTTTGAAGGTTTGGGCAAACGTAAAACCTTGTGCCTGCTGTTTTTCAACAACAGCCTTAGAACCCGTTTGAGTACCCAAAAAGCGGCCATGAACCTCGGCATGGAGGTCATGGTGATGAATTTTGGCAGCGAAGGTTGGGCCCTGGAGTACGGAGATGGGACCATTATGGACAAAGGTACCTCGGAACACATCAAGGAAGCCGCACAAGTGGTCTCCCAATATTGTGACATTGTGGCCATCAGGGCTTTTGCCGGTTTGGAGGACAAGATAAAGGACGAAGCGGAGGAAGTGATCAATGGATTTGCCAAATATGCTTCCATCCCCGTGGTGAACATGGAAAGTTCCGTGGGGCATCCGCTCCAAGCGTTGGCAGATGCCATCACCTTGGCCGAGAACAAGACCAAGGACCGGCCCAAGGTCGTGCTGTCCTGGGCACCACACCCAAGGGCGTTGCCCCATGCCGTGGCCAATTCGTTCGTGGAAATGATGAAACGCCAAGATGCGGAATTTGTGATCACGCATCCCGAAGGATATGAACTGAACCCAGAGATCACCCAAGGGTGCCGGATAGAACATGATCAGGACAAGGCCTTGGAGAATGCAGATTTTGTATATGTGAAGAACTGGAGCAGTTATACAGATTATGGAAAAATCGTGAGCAAGGACCCCAACTGGACCATGACCAAACAAAAATTGGGCACGGCCAAATTCATGCACTGTTTGCCTGTCCGCAGAAATGTGGTGGTTGAAGATGCCGTGTTGGACGGAACACAATCCTTGGTGGCCCAACAAGCCAAAAACCGGATCTATTCGGCACAAATCGTCTTGAAAAAAATCTTGGAAAATCTATGACCCAGTCCCGATGAGGCCAGACACATTAAAAATCAACATATAAAATGAAACAAAAGTTATCCGTAGTTAAAATAGGAGGCAATCTCATCGAAGACCCCAAGGGATTTGAACATGTCTTGGACCTGTTTTCCAAAATGCACGGAAACAAGATCTTGGTCCATGGCGGTGGCAACAAAACCACTGAAATGAGCCAAAAAATGGGTATTGAACCTAAAATGATCAACGGAAGAAGAATCACGGACGCCGATACCTTGGACATTGCCATCATGATCTATGGCGGGCTTGTCAGCAAAAAGATAGTGGCCAAGCTCCAGGCTTTGGGCACTGATGCCATCGGGATGAGTGGTGCGGATGCCAATGCCATCAGGGCCCACAAAAGGCCTGTCATCAAAGTGGATTTTGGTCTTGTGGGCGATGTGGACTCCGTTAATGCCTATGGCATCTTCAAATTGCTCCAAGCAGGGTTCACCCCTATTTTTTGTGCCCTTACGCACGATGGACAGGGACAGTTGCTAAATACCAATGCCGATACCATTGCCGCAGAACTTGCCATTGCCATGTCCGATCAGTTCGACACCACGCTTTACTATTGTTTTGAGAAGAAAGGTGTGCTACAGGATATTGAAGATGAAAACTCGGTGATTCCCCATATCGATTCCAAAGGCTACGATGAACTTTTGGCCTATGGCATCATCTCCGATGGAATGCTTCCCAAAATGCACAATTGCTTCTACGCACTCAAGAACAACGTTTCCAAAGTCTGCGTGGGCAACAGTGGCATGCTCGAAGCCGGAAATCCTGAATACACAACGCTGACCTTATGAAATTGACCCAAGAAACATTGACCGAAAAGGCCATTGCGCTGCTGAAGCAACTCATTTCCATTCCTTCCTTTTCCGGGGAAGAGGACAAAACAGGAGATGCCATTGAAGCCTTCTTGCAGGGTTTTGACATACAAACGGAACGCCAATATCACAACATCTACGCTTTCAACAAGTATTTTGATGAAAGCAAACCCACCCTATTGCTCAACTCGCACCACGATACCGTAAAACCGAACAGCGCCTACACCAAAGACCCTTTTCATCCGCATGTTGAAGATGGGAAATTGTATGGTTTGGGCAGCAACGATGCGGGCGGATGTTTGGTTTCTCTTCTGGCCACTTTCGTCCATTTTTATGATAAGGAAGGATTGAGCCACAACATCATCATGGCAGCCACAGCGGAAGAAGAAGATGCCGGGGATAAAAGTTTAAGGGGTCTGTTGCCCATCCTCCCAAAAATTGATGTGGCCGTGGTGGGAGAACCCACTTTGATGGACCTTGCCATTGCCGAAAAGGGCCTCGTCGTTTTTGATACCGTGGTGGAAGGCACCCCTTCACATGCCGCGCATCCGAACGACAACAACTCCATTTACAACACCATATCCGTGTTGCAATGGTTCAAGGACTACAGATTTGAAAAGATTTCCGAAGCCTTGGGTGAAGTCAAGATGACCGTTACCCAAATCAATGCCGGAAAACAACACAATGTGGTACCCGCACAGGTGGATTTGGTAGTGGACGTTCGGGTGAACGACTGTTATACCAACCAAGAAATTGCAGATATGCTGCAACGGGAGGCCCCCTGCAAAATGACACCTCGATCATTGCGATTGAATTCGTCCTGCATTGACCCTAATCACGACTTGGTAAAAAGTGGTCTGGCCTTGGGCAGAAAAACCTATGGTTCCCCTACCTTGTCCGATCAGGCGGCATTGACTTGCCAATCGGTAAAACTAGGACCTGGCGACAGCACGCGTTCCCACTCCGCCAACGAATTCATTTTTGTGGATGAGATTGAGGAAGGAATCACTTTATATATTAAAATATTAGAAGGTTTTCTGAAAAAATAAAACACAAATACAAGTTTCAAGCACCAAAACCCTGTACTTGAACTTGACAATTGAACTTGAATTATTCAATATGAAACTCTGGGACAAAGGTTTTAGCACCGATAAAAAAATAGACCATTTTACCGTGGGCAACGACCGCGAACTAGATCTGGTACTCGCCAAATATGATGTGATCGCCTCTACCGCACATGCCAAAATGCTGGGCAAGGTGGGATTGATCACCGAAGAGGAAGCCAAGGACTTGGTAAAGGCGTTGGGTGAAATCGGCAAGGATATCGAAAAAGGGAACTTTACCATTGAAAACGATTTTGAGGACATGCATTCCAAGATCGAATTTATCCTGACCGAAAAATTGGGTGATACCGGCAAAAAAATACACTCGGCGCGATCCAGGAACGACCAGGTTTTGGTGGCCATGCAATTGTACCTGAAGGAAGAACTTACCGAAATCAAAGAACAGGTGAAATCCCTGTTCGACCTGTTGATGGATTTGGCCGAAAAGCATCAAAAAGTGTTGTTGCCCGGTTACACCCACCTTCAGATTGCGATGCCCTCCTCCTTTGGACTTTGGTTTTCCGCCTATGCCGAAAGCTTGATCGATGATCTGTACTTTGTACAGGCCGCCCATAAGATCGCGAACCAAAACCCGTTGGGAAGTGCTGCTGGTTACGGAAGTTCCTTCCCCATAGACCGAACGTTCACCACTGCGGAAATGGGTTTTGAAACTTTAAAATTTAACGTTGTGGCCGCCCAAATGGGACGTGGAAAGGTGGAAAAGGCCGCTGCTTTTGGCATTTCCAGCGTGGCCGCCACCCTATCCAAAATGGCGATGGACATCTGCCTGTACATGAGCCAGAACTTTGATTTTATTTCGTTCCCGAACGAACTCACCACGGGCAGCAGCATCATGCCGCACAAGAAGAATCCCGATGTGTTCGAGTTGATCCGTGCCAAGTGTAACCGAATCCAAGCGGTGCCCAACCAACTCACTTTGATCACCAACAATTTGCCCAGTGGCTATCACCGTGACCTGCAATTGGTAAAAGAAGTGATTGTACCCGCTTTGCAGGACATGCAAGCCTGTTTGGAACTGATGACTTTTAGTTTGAAGGAAATCAAAGTCAACCCCAAGATTTTGGACGACCCCAAATACGATTACCTTTTTAGTGTGGACACCTTGAACGAGCTCGTAAAAAGTGGAATGCCGTTCCGGGATGCCTATAAAACTATGGGCAAGGCCATTGAAAATGGCAATTTCAAACCCAAAAGAGATATTGAACATACGCACGAGGGTAGTTTAGGGAATCTGTGTTTGGAGCAAATTAAAGCCAAAATGGAAGTCGCACTAAAATCATGACTCTTTTCTTTTCATAGGCATATAGCCTAAAAACCATCAACCCAAAAAGGCCATTCATCAATTGGTTTGGGGCATCTGTCAATTTGCATCAAATTGACAGATGAAGTTTTATATTTTAGAATCTACATACATGATCAATAATGAAAAACCATTATTACCTACTCATGATTTGTTTTTTTCTAGCATGTTCGGATGATAGTGAGGTTTCGAGTCATGATCCCCCTGTCCAAGCGGATATCGACATTTATACCCTCCCTATAGTAGTGCATATTATCCATAATGGTGAAGAAGTTGGCGAAGGAACTAATTTATCCATTGAACGGATAATGAAACAGGTTGAAATATTAAATGAGGATTTTCGCAAAAAAAAGGATACCAGAGGTTATAACAATCACCCTGACGGTGATGACGCAAAAATACAATTTGTCCTGGCAAAACAAGACCCAGATGGAAATCCCACAAATGGTATCGTAAGAAAACAAATCAGTACGGTACCAGACCATGTCCCCAACTCAGAGTATCATAGTTTCGCCTATCTGAGTTATTGGGATTCTGACCACTATATAAATATTTGGACCGCACCATATCCCGAAAGTATGGTTGAAATTTTACTTGGGAAATCTACAGGGCCGGAAACCGACTTGCCAGGCATTTATATATTGCCTGAACCCGACAACATAGAGGGAATAATCATTAATTGGGCCGTATTTGGGGAATCAGATTTTGATACCATCCACAATCTGGGGAGAACACTTACCCATGAAATGGGACATTATCTTGGACTTATGCACACATGGGGGTCTGGAGATTGTGAATTAAACGACTATTGTGAAGACACTCCCGCAGTTGACCACGTGGTATGGGCCGCTTCGCCTTATTTAGGATGTCAAGATGAAGAAGTCCAGGTTGCCAATTATATGAACTATTCTCCTGATGATGTCATGAATATGTTTACAAAAGACCAAATTGGTAGAATGCGCTACGTTCTTGAAAACAGTCCCAGAAGGAATTCATTGTTAACTTCAAAAGGATTGGATAACCCAAAATAACCCAGTTAGGATTTGTTAGCTAGATAGGCTACACTATACCCCATTTCCTTCTTGATCCATGTCGTTCGCAAAAATCATTAAGACCTTTACTTTAAATTAGGTATCTTGAACCGTCAATTCTAGTGGTTTAGTCATACAACAAAGAATCCTGACTTCCCTTCTGGCTTTTGCCTTGGTTTGCTTTATCGCAAACGCCCAAGATATTATATCCCAAAACTTGTAAATCGTTCCCTTGAATTTGACGAAAAGCTCCCCAAAAGCCTCATCCATAAACTCAAAAGGGGTATCCATCAATTGGCGGCATCCGCATTGGTCGGTTTAACACATCTTTGTTTTTCAAATCTTACCAATGCATTGAAAAATTATGAGTAACCTACTTAAATCTTATATTAAACAAAAACATAGGGAATACCGGAAAAAAAGAAAGGAAAGAATATTTAAAGGAAACATTGTCCACTGCACCATTTGCAATTCCGAGTACAGGGAATTTGGCCCCTTTGGCAAAAAGAAAAGGAAGAATGCAAAATGCCATAATTGCGGTTCATTGGAAAGGCACCGATTGGTTTGGGAGTATATTCAAGATAGAAAACTGATCAACAAACCAATGCGTTTGCTACACTTTGCTCCTGAAAAAGTTTTTTATGGTATTTTTTCAGAAATGCCCGAGATAGATTACTTCCCATGTGATCTACATCCAAACATATACGACTACAACGGTAAAACCAAAGTCAGGAAGGCCGATATCACCAACATTCCTTTCCCTAACGACCATTTTGATTTTATTCTGTGCAACCATGTGTTGGAGCATATTCCGGATGACGCTCTGGCCATGTCGGAACTGTACCGGGTAATGAAACCAAATGGTATGGGCATATTCCAAGTTCCCATTGATTACAGTCTTGACACAACTTATGAAGATTTTTCCATAACCTCTCCCAAAGCAAGTTTAAAGGCATTTGGAAGACGTGACCATGTAAGATGGTATGGTAAAGATTATAAAGATCGATTGAAAAAGGCTGGTTTTGAGGTTATGGAGGATCCTTTTGTGGATTCGTTCTCGGAAGAAGACCAGTTTAAATATGGGTTTGACACCACAGAGCTGATCTACCTTTGTAAAAAAACTGTTTAGGGGGAATAATGCGTACGGAAGAAATACGTAAACCCCACAAAAAATCACCACAGCTCTTGCCCAAAATTGTATCTTGAACCATCAACTCATGTGGTTTCGTTATGCAACAAAGAATTTTGACCTCCCTTCTGGCATTTGCCTTGGTTTCTCTCTTGGGAAATGCCCAAGATCTGTATCCAAAAAATGAACAGGTAGATATCCAAAACTATGTTTTCGGACTTAGTCTAAACGATGAAAACAACGAAATAAAAGGTGAAGCCGAGATCACGGTTTCCTTCAAATCCGGAGCAGTTCCATTTGCCTTGGACCTTATTCAAAAATCGGGGGAATTTGGCATGGAAGTCACCGAGGTTTTGGAAGGAAAAGCACTTGCCAATTATTCATACACCAATGACAAGATCAATATTGTTTCATCTGCACCCGCTGGTAAAACCTTAACATATACCGTAAAATACCACGGTGTTCCCGAGCGTGGCCTGGTCATTTCGAGTACCAAATTTGGAAATCGTTCCTTTTTTGGGGACAACTGGCCCAATTTGGCGCGGCACTGGCTTCCGTCCGTGGACCATCCGTACGACAAGGCCAGTGTGGAGTTCCGGATAACCGCTCCCGACCATTACGATGTAGTGGCGACCGGCAAAAAACAGGAAGAGAGCCATCTGGAAAACGGTTACAAGCTCACCACATACCAAGAACCGGCCCCTGTGGCCACCAAGGTGATGACCATCGGGGTAACCGAATTTGCGTCTAGGTTTCTTGGTGAGGTCCATGATATCGAGGTCTCCGCTTGGGTGTATCCACAGAACCGTTTGGAAGGTTTTGGCGATTATTCGGTCGCGACAAACGTGCTGGACTACTTTATCAACCACATTGGGCCCTATTCGTATGCCAAATTGGCCAACATGCAGGCCAAAACGCAATGGGGCGGACTGGAAAATGCGGGCACCATCGCCTATTTTGAAAATTCCGTGACCGGGAACAAGACCGTGGAGCCCTTGATCGCCCATGAAATCGCCCACCAATGGTTCGGCAATTCGGCCACAGAGAAAAGCTGGAACCATGTTTGGCTCAGCGAAGGATTTGCCACCTATTTCTGTATTCTTTATCTGGAAAGCGTATATGGCGATGAGCGAAGAAAAGAGGAATTGGCCATTGACAAAAAAGAAATCTTTGAGTATTACCTCAAAAATCCATCCCCGATCGTGGACCTTACCATCCAAGACCCGATGAAGGTACTGAGTACCAACACCTACCAAAAAGGGGGTTGGGTACTGAACATGCTCCGCCATAAGTTAAGTGAAGATACTTTTTGGAAAGGCATCCGAAAGTATTATGCCACCTACCAAAACAGCAATGCCCTCACCGACGATTTCCGCCATGTGATGGAAGAGGTATCGGGGCAAAATCTGGAAGCTTTTTTCCAGCAATGGCTGTTCACCAAAGGTCACCCCCAACTCAAATGGAACTGGGAATACAAAAAAGGGAAGGTCATTCTCCATTTAGAGCAAATGCAGGAGCACCATGTGTTCCAATTTCCTTTGGAAGTTGGTGTGGTAAAGGATGGGCAAACCATCATTGAAACCATACAACTGGACGAACGTTCCAAAAGTTTTGAGATCAAGGCCAAGGACCGCCCCGATTCCGTGGTATTGGACCCCAATCAATGGACCTTGTTCGAGGAGATGGGGAAATTATAGCCTTGGTCATTCCGGAACCTTCTTTGGTCCTTCTAAAAATATCTATTTGATAATTAGATTGAGGAAAATTGGGTTCATTGTTAAAAAACAAAGTAAATTATTACATTTACGGCACTGAACAAACCATGAACAACCTCCACCTGACCACTTCCGTTTCCATAGCATTTGCTATGCTTTTTTGTACGTTCGTCCTTGCGCAAAAGAAAAATGCCGAATTCAAAATCCATCTGTACCAAACTGACGAAACTTTCACCATTGATGGTATCGGCAACGAAGCTACTTGGCAAAAGGCAGAGGCCGCCCAAGACTTTTTTATGGTATTACCGATGGACGACCGTAAGGCCACCCAGCCTTCAGAGGTAAAAATGGCCTATGACGACAGGCAACTCTATCTATTGGCCACATTTTTTAAAACACCTGGAAATACCTATGTGGTGGAATCGCTCCGTAGGGACTTCTCCTTTGGGGGAAACGATAATTTTTTGTTGTTCATGGACCCGTTCAATAACCAGACCACTGGGTTCAGTTTTGGGGCCAACGCCTATGGTGCACAATGGGACGGGACCATGTTCAATGGTGGCAGTGTTGACCTGAACTGGGACAGCAAATGGGTATCGGAAGTGCAGAACTATGAAGACAAATGGGTGGTGGAAATGGCCATTCCCTTTAAATCCATCCGATACGAAAAAGACGTCCGGGAATGGGGTGTCAATTTTTCTCGATTGGACCTAAGTACCAACGAAAAATCGAGTTGGACGCCCATACCCCGACAGTTCCCAACAGCTTCGCTGGCCTATACCGGCACCATGGTCTGGGACAAACCACCTCCAAAACAGGGCCTCAACTATTCCATTATTCCCTATGTATTGGGAACAGTGGGCAATTCGAGTATCGAAAATCTGTCGTTCGATGACGAGTTTAAGGTTGGGGGCGATATCAAATTGGGATTGACTTCTTCCTTGAACCTCGACCTGACCATCAATCCGGATTTTTCGCAAGTTGAAGCTGACCGACAAGTGGCCAACTTGACCCGTTTTGAACTTTTTTTCCCAGAAAGACGGCAGTTTTTCCTTGAAAATGCGGACCTCTTTGCCAGTTTTGGCTATGATGAAATCCGACCGTTTTTCTCCCGCAGGATCGGACTGGGTGTGCCCATTATTGCAGGAGCTAGGGTCAGCGGAAACCTGAACCGCAATCTACGTATGGGTGTTCTGAACATGCAAACGGATAAACTGGAAGAAACAGGGCTCCCCAGTCATAATTTTGCCGTACTCTCCCTGCAACAAAAGGTGTTCTCCCGTTCCAATATCGGGTTGATGTTCGTGAACAAAGAATCACTGGATTACAATGCCCTCTCCGATAGCTTACGCACACAGTATACCAAATTCAACCGGAACTTAGGTTTGGAGTACAACCTTGCCTCTGGCGACAATACCTATAACGGAAAGCTTTTCATGCTGAAATCGTTTGGCCCCAATGATTCTTATAACGGTATTGCCCAAGGTGCCCATTTGGCCTATAGCAGTCGAAACTGGAACTGGCGGGTGCAACAGGAATATATTTCTGAAGACTATACCTCGGAGGTGGGTTTTGTGCCCCGGAACAACTATCTCAAATTTGAGGGTTCGGTAGGATACCAATTCCTGCCTGCTAGTGAAAAAGTAGTGAGCCACGGCCCGCAGTACACCGGTTATTATTATTTCAACCCAAACATGAACGCTACGGATTATGTGTCCATTGTAGGCTATGGTGTCGATTTTATGGACCGCAGTTCACTGAGTGTTGATGTTTTTAACGAATATGTACGGTTGCTTGCTCCTTTTGACCCTACCAACACAGGCCAAGAGCAACTGGCCGCGGGTACCCGCCACCACTGGAACGGTGTATACTTGTCCTACAATTCGCGACCCAAAAGTTTGTTCACCTATAATCTAACTACTCGATTGGGCCGGTATTTCGCCAACGGGTACCGTACCAATTTGAACGCTGAACTGGGGTATCGATTTCAGCCTTATGTGAGTTTGGGTGCTGTATTGAGTTATAACAATTTAGATTTGCCAGCCCCATGGTACACTACGGATTTTTGGTTGGTGGGTACGGAGGCGGACATCACCTTTACCAACAAATTGTTCTGGTCCACACTACTGCAGTACAATGAGCAGAACAACTATTTTGGCATCAACTCGCGATTGCAATGGCGCTACGCTCCTGCTTCCGACCTTTTTTTGGTGTTCAACAACAATGAGCAGCTCTCCCCTCTTGAAGGGAACCTATGGTCGTTGACGCTCAAGTTTACGTATTGGTTCAACCGATAATACACAAATATTCGCCAATTGAAGACTCAAGGTGAGCAAGTATTTCCCTTTTAAATTGATAGCTTTTACACTTCTCTCTTTAGGGATAGGGTAGCAATCAAAATGTTCAAAAAATAAGCCACTTGCCCTAATACAAATCCTCCTAAGCTCAAAATAAAGAATCCTTGCGCCACCGGTAATCGATTCATCTGTTCGGGCCCATGGGTTCCTTGGTAATATACGAGGACGGGCAAAAGGACAAAAGGCAAAATGCTGAGGATTACATGCGCCCAATGGGGCCATTTGTAGAGCTTGACGCCTTTTTTTGAGACTATCCAATAGCCTAGACCGCAAAGGGCAAACCAAATACCAAACAGCAGGAAGAAATCGAAGTAGGCCACCACATAATAGGTGTCATGGACGTTGACATCTATCAGGCTTTGGTCCGAAAAAACATAAAAATAGAATGCCAAGGCAAAAAATACCAAGGACAACATCCAAAATCTGATATGGTATCCTAAACCCTTCAACCCTTTATTTGATCATTTTCAGATTGATGACCTCCTGTTCGGTAAGGTGTCGCCAGTGGCCCCTTGGTAAGTCTTTTTTGGTGAGTCCAGCATAAATGACACGGTCCAGTTTCACGACCTCGTATCCCAAATGCTCAAAAATCCGACGTACAATTCGGTTTCGTCCGCTGTGGATTTCCACCCCGATTTCCTTTTTGGGTGAGCCTTGGATAAAACTGATGCTGTCCACCTCTATGGGACCATCCTCCAGTTCCAGACCTGCCTCGATCTTGTGCAGATCCGCCAAGCTCAAGCCCTGGTCCAAATGCACGTGATAGATCTTTCGGACACCGTGTTTGGGATGGGTCAGTTTTTTGGTCAGGTCACCATCATTGGTAAAGAGCAAAAGCCCTGTTGTGTTACGGTCCAATCGGCCAACGGGCAGCAATCGCGCCTTTGTGGCACTGGAAATCAATTCCATTACGGTTCGTCTTCCCTTTTCATCACTGGTGGTGGTGATAAAGTTCTTGGGTTTGTTCAAAAGGATATATTCTTTCTTTTCCGGATTAAGGCGCTTGCCATCAAAACGGACATCATCGGAGCGTTTTACCTTGTAGCCCATTTCGGTAACGGGCTTTCCGTTTACCGTAACATTTCCTGCTGCAATAAACGTATCGGCTTCCCTTCGGGAACAGATGCCAGCATTGGCGATGAACCTGTTCAATCGAATTTCATCGGGATTGGATTTTTTCTGGGGTGTGACAGGTTTTTGTTTGTTGATAGGTTTCTTGGAAAAGGGTTTTCGTTGACCTTCTCCTTGGTCCCTTCGGTTACCGGAAGGCCTATTGCTTCGGTTATTGTCTGATTTCGCCATCAGTCATCAATTTTTTGCAAATGTAGTCTTTTTCAGTTCCAAAAAACCACTGTACCAAAGAATTACAGAATACGGTTCAATACCAAATCCAAATCGATCAGAAGGATACTGAAAACCCCTGCCACGATAATGAATTTCAATATATTGTGCAGCCACACATAATGTATTTTGCTCCCTGATATCCACAAGAGCACCAAGAATAGCACCAACAGGGCAATACAGGCCATAAAGTAGAGATACATGTACCCCACATCGAACGTTTTGATGAGCAATAGGGCCGGTACAAGGGTCAGTACAATCAAGAAAGTGATGATGGATTTGGACACTTTGGGACCGTAGATAATGGGAATGGTCCGGTAGTTTTGGGCCATATCGCCCGCCATGTTCTCCAGATCTTTGATCATCTCACGGGCCAAAATCAGCAAAAATAGGAACATGGCATGCACAAAGATCACTGTCTTAAAATTTTGGTAGTACACGAACACCACAAAAAATGGGGCAATGGCCAAGGTGGACGAGACCAGGTTGCCCACGAAAGGAATCCGTTTGAGCTTGTGCGAATAGAACCAAATGCCAAAAATATAGGCCGAAAAGAACAGCACCGCCTTAAAGGAGATATAACTGGCCACGAACACTGCCAAAAAATTGAGGATGAAGTAGGTCGTCAGCTTAAAACGCTGGCTCACCAAACGGTCCAACATACTCTTTGTGGGTTTGTTGATCAAATCCTTTTCCGCATCATAGAAATTGTTGATGATGTATCCACTGGCAATGGTAAGGGCCGATGCGGTGACAATTAGAAAGAGGTTTAGGTCAAACACCACTTCCCGAAGGGGGATGTCCGGCGACAGGATATAGATGGACGCCAAGTACTGCGCCAAGGTGATCATCAAAATGTTATAGCCCCTCACCACGGAAAACAGACTCAATAGCTTAAAAAGCAAGAGTTTGTTTTTTCTATTAAGCATGGGTTTGCTTTTAGAAGTTGTACACTACCTCCAGATTGTAGTCCTTGAGTGCTTTTTTGGCCTTTTCCAGATCTTCGGTGAAGCCCAGGATATAGCCACCGCCTCCAGATCCGCAGAGTTTCAGGTAGTAATCATTCGTCTCGATGCCCTGTTGCCAGAGTTGGTGGAACTTGGCCGGGATCATGGGTTTGAAGTGATCGAAGACCACATGCGAAAGTTGCTTCAGATTGCCAAACAGGGACTTCACGTTGCCGTTCAGGAAATCCTCCACACAGGCATCGGTATGCTTGATGAACTGGTTCTTGACCATGTTCCTGAAACCTTCCTGTTTCATTTTCTCCATGAAAATCTGGACCATGGGAGCCGTCTCGCCCGTCATTCCGCTGTCCAACAAAAACACAGCGCCCTTGCCATTGGTGTTTTGGGAAGGAATGCTGGTGGATTCAATATTGTCCTGGGAATTGATCAAAATGGGCAGGCTGAGATAGCTGTTCAAAGGGTCCAGTCCCGATGACTTACCATGGAAAAAGGACTCCATTTTCCCAAAGATCTTCTTGAGTTGCAAGAGTTTGTCCCGGGTCAGGTTTTCTAGTACCGTGATCTTGTCCATGGCATACCGATCGTAAATGGCGGCGACCAAGGCCCCACTACTACCAATACCATATCCTTGGGGGATGGAACTGTCAAAGTACATGCCATGGGCAATGTCGTTTTCCAGGGCCTCCATATCAAAGGAAACGAGTTCTTTGTCCAGATTTTTCAGGTAGCCCGCAAAAGCCTTTAGGCTTTCGTTGGACTTGCGTGCCATTTCCGAAGGGTTCTTGTCCCTTTTCAGGGCACCTTTGAAAAAATTATAGGGAATGGAAAGACCTTTGGAATCTTTGATGATGCCATATTCCCCGAACAGTAAAATCTTTGAATAGAAGAGTGGACCTTTCATATGCTGGTACTAAGATACAAACTATACTGTTTAATTTTCAAAAAATTACGGTGAACAAAACTATTTGATCTATCAAATCTTGTTCCTTGTCCAAAAATTTGGGCAAATAACGTAAAAAAACAGCTTAACTGTTCATTTTTAGTCGTTTATTTTGACCGCTCCTTTCCCGACCCTGTCACGTATATACTGTCCATTTTCGCAGTGCATGGCCAATTCATCATCAATGAAACGCTGCACATTTTCCTTGACGTTTTCCGGATAGAGCATGTGCACATTCGCCCCAGCATCCAAGGTGAAACAGACCGGGACCTTGCTCTCTTGCCGATATTTCCAGATTTTGTTGATGATTTGCAAGGTGTCGGGCTTCATCAGTATAAAATAGGGCATACTGGTCATCATCATGGCATGTAGGGTGAGTGCTTCGCTTTCCACCAGTTGGATGAATCCGTCCAAATCGCCACTGGCCAAAATAGGTTTTAGGCTGTCCAGGTTTTGTATCGCCTGTTGAAATCGGTTCTCTGCGTAGGGATGACCTTTCATCAGCTGGTGGCCCACAGTGCTGCTCACCTGTTTTTCCCCTTTGTGCACCAGCAAAATGGTATCTTGGTAGGTCTTGAAAACGGAATCTACCGCAAACGGGTACTCGGTTCCGTACAGATCCGAACTTTGGGGTATATTTTCATGCATCCCCCATTCCACCAAACTTCCGTCAATGCTCCTACAGGCACTTCCAGAACCCAATCGGGCCAAATAGGATGCCTTTCTATTGAAGGTCGCACGGTCCATTGTCGGATCCAACTGTCTTTCAATGTCCATCAAACAAAGCGAGAGAGCAGCCATGCCACTGGCAGATGACGCAATGCCACTGCTATGTGGAAAGGAATTGGAGGTGTCTATATCGAAATGATACGCCTTCAGAAAAGGCAGGTAAGGTGCAATCCTCTCGAAAAAAGTGAGAATCTTGGGTTTGAAATCTTCTTTGGGTTTCCCCTCGAACAACAGGTCAAAGGAAAAATCCGCATTTCCCTTCTTCTTTATAAAAGTCACTGAAGTGGTCGTGGCGCAGGTATCCAACGTAAAACTGATGGACGGATTGGCCGGTATCTGAACCGGTTTCTTCCCCCAATATTTCACAAGGGCAATATTGCTGGGCGCCCTCCATGTCACTTTCCCCGACAAGGGAAATTCCTGATAGGTATTGGGCAGAAAATCGTTCTCCGTCATTGAAAGGAAATTTGGACAAATATACGTTTGCCAAGCCCTAGCTGGAAATTGGATTCAAATAAATTCTTATTTTAGTTGCTGTTGCACCGACCATGAAAAAACGAATTCTCTATATCACCATAGGTATCCTTGTCTGCCTGCTGATCGGGTTTTTATCCAGTATCGCCACGCAGAGCTCGGTAAATGATTGGTACACAACACTCAACAAACCTTCGTTCACTCCCCCAAATGAGCTTTTTGCCCCCGTTTGGACTGCCCTTTACATTATGATGGGCATTTCGGCAGGCATAGTCTGGTCCAAGGGCTATCACCATATTTGGGTGAAGACCGCGCTCTATCACTTTGTTTTCCAATTGTTGTTCAATGCCTTATGGAGCATTGTATTCTTCGGACTGAAAAACCCACTTTTGGGGCTTGTGGTCATTTTGGTGTTGCTGACCTTGATCATGCTCACCATCAAATGGTTCCGGATCATAAGCAGACCTGCAGCCTATTTATTGGTACCCTATGTGCTTTGGGTAGGATTTGCCGCCGTACTGAACTATCGAATATGGGCCCTCAACCCCTAAGGTGAAAAGTCAAGCAAAAAGAGTGCTTCTTTGTTTTTGTGTAGCCACTCAGATTTATTTTAGTAAATTCAAGCGCACATAAATCACAAAAATGAGCCAATACATCCTTGCCCTGGATCAAGGCACCACCAGTTCCCGCGCCGTGGTGTTTGATGAAAAAGGAACCATAATCTCCGTAGCACAAAAAGAATTCACCCAAATATTTCCCAAACCCGGATGGGTAGAGCATGATCCTGACGAGATCTGGTCCACCCAAGCGGGCATGGCTGCCGAAGCGGTCAGTAAAAAAGGGCTCAAAGCGGAACAAATGGCCGCCATCGGTATCACCAACCAGCGGGAGACCGTGGTGGTTTGGAACAAAAATACCGGTCGGCCTGTCTATAATGCCATTGTGTGGCAGGACAAACGTACCGCCGATTATTGTGACACACTGAAAAAGGCTGGGAAATCGGACCTCATCCGGGAAAAAACGGGTCTCGTGATCGACTCCTATTTCTCGGGGACCAAGGTGAAATGGATCTTGGACCATGTGGACGGTGCCCGCGAAAAGGCAGAGGCGGGTGAACTGGCTTTGGGCACCATCGATTCTTGGCTCATCTGGAAGATGACCGATGGCCAACTCCACATCACCGATGTGACCAACGCGTCGCGCACCATGCTCTTCAATATCAACACCATGGATTGGGACGATGAACTGTTGGACCTCTTGACCATTCCAAAGAGCATGCTGCCCGAAGTGAAGCAATCCAGTGAGGTGTACGGACACACCTGTCCCAACTTCTTTGCTTCCAAAATTCCCATTGCGGGCATTGCGGGCGACCAACAAGCGGCCTTGTTCGGGCAGATGTGCACCAAACAGGGCATGGTAAAGAACACCTACGGAACGGGTTGTTTCATGCTGATGAACATTGGTGAAAAGCCCATCGTTTCCAAGAACAACCTGCTGACCACCGTGGCCTGGAAAATCAATGGAAAAACACAATACGCCCTCGAAGGCAGCATCTTTATTGCCGGGGCAGTGGTGCAATGGCTCCGGGACGGTCTTGGCATCATCAAAAACTCTGCACAGGTGGAAAAATTGGCAACTTCGGTCGATAGCTCCGAAGGTGTTTTCTTTGTTCCTGCCTTTGCGGGATTGGGCGCACCCCACTGGAACCAACATGCCCAGGGTACCATTTTTGGGCTGACGCGGGGCAGTACTGATGCCCATATCGCACGTGCCGCATTGGAATCCATTGCCTACCAGACCATGGATATCCTAAAGGCCATGGAGGCCGATTCCGGTATTTCCATCAAGGAATTGCGCGTGGATGGCGGTGCCACCGTGAACGATATGCTGATGCAGTTTCAGGCCGATGTGCTGAACACGTTCACCGTGCGTCCGAAGATAGTGGAGACCACCGTTATGGGTGCCGCCTATTTGGCCGGATTGGCCGTGGGCTATTGGAAAAACCCTGAGGAAATCCAAGATATTTGGCAGACCGATGTGCATTTTGAGCCTACGCAGGACCGCAAAGCGATTGAAAACGGCATCCGGGGATGGTACAGGGCCATAAAAGCACTGGAACACTGGACTGAGAATCAATAATATCATACAAAAACTAACTTCCAAACCGATATGACTCCTTTTGTTGCAGAAATTGTGGGCACTTTTTTGTTGATGCTCATGGGATGTGGCGTGAATGCCAATGTTTCCCTCCAAAAAACCTACGGAAATGGTTCCGGCTGGATCGTAATCACCACTGGCTGGGCCTTTGCGGTCTATACCGGAGTGGTAGTGGCCGGTCCCCACAGTGGGGCCCACCTCAACCCTGCGGTGACCATTGGGTTGGCCGTTGCAGGGGAATTTCCTGTTGAATCCATCGCCAGTTATATCCTTGCCCAATTTATCGGTGCCATGTTGGGCGCGTTTGCCGTTTGGCTCATCAACAAGGACCATTTTGATGCCACCGAGGACGGAAACACTAAAAGAGGCGTGTTCTGCAATGCGCCTGCCATCCCCAACATCCCTTTAAATTTGTTGACAGAGATCCTTGGCACCTTCGTTTTGGTGTTCGCGGTGTTGTATTTTACGGATGCGGTACTGTCCACCGACAATGCTATCATCGGTCTGGGTTCTTTGGGGGCGCTGCCTGTAGCCTTGATCGTTTGGGGGATAGGTCTCTCGCTAGGAGGCACCACAGGATATGCCATCAACCCGGCACGGGATATGGGCCCGAGGATTGTGCATGCACTGGTCCCGATCAAGAACAAAGGTTCCAATGGATGGGGCTATTCCTGGGTTCCTGTCGTGGGCCCCATATTGGGTGCTGTTCTTGCGGCGGGCATCGCCATGCTATTGCAATAGATCAGCTTGAAGCCACAATGCCCTGGGCGGCCAAGTAGGCCCCGGTCCAAGCATTTTGGAAGTTGAACCCCCCGGTTATGGCATCCACATTGATGATTTCCCCGGCAAAATAAAGGTCGGGGAGCAATTTGCTTTCGAAGGTCTTAAAGTTGATCTCTTTCAGGTCCACACCTCCCGCGGTCACAAATTCTTCCTTGAAGGTGCTCTTCCCTTCCACCCGGAAGGAACATGCAGTAAGTTGTTTGGAGAGGTCCTGCAATTTCTCCTTGGTGACATCCGCCCATTTTTCATCGGGTTGAATGTGGGCCGCTTGCACCAGTTTTGCCCAAAGTCGTTTGGGAATTTCAACGGCAGAAGTACGCAATACCGTTTTTTTTGCCTCCACTTCCTTTACCTTTCTTAAGAAAGCCTCCATGGAACTGGTCGTATATTCTGGGGTCCAGTTGACGTTCAATCGGAAGGAATAATGGTAATCGTGCAGCAGGTTGGCGCCCCACGCGGAAAGTTTCAGGATGGCAGGTCCACTCAATCCCCAATGCGTCACCAAAACGGGCCCTTCCGATTGCAGCACGGGTTCTGTATGGTTTGCACTTTTGAGACCAAGGCCTGCTTTTTCGGTCGCAAAAACCTTTTTGGGGAGTACTTCCACGGCCGCATGGACACTGATTCCCTGGATTCCATTTATCCGCTCATCCGTGATATTGAAGGTGAACAATGATGGAACCGGTGGAACGATGTGATGGCCCATTTGTTCCAATTGCTGCCATATCTTGGGGTTGCTTCCCGTTGCCAACAACAATTTTTTGGCCTGATAGTGTTTGTTCATCGTAGTCACCTGCCAACCTCCTTCAATTGGGTCGAACCGTTTCACCGAACTGTTCTTCAAAACCTTTACTCCCAATCGTTCGGTTTCATTGAGAAAGCAATCGATGATGGTCTGCGAGGAATCACTTTTGGGAAACACTCGTCCGTCCTCTTCTATTTTTAAGGAAACTCCGCGTTCCTCAAAAAAGGACATGACATCCATAGGGGCATACTTGTGGAAAGGCCCCAGAAGTTCCTTTTCGCCCCGAGGGTAATTGGTAGCGAGCTCCTTGGGTGAAAATTCGCCATGGGTCACATTGCAACGCCCACCCCCCGATACTTTTACCTTGGAGAGGACCGTCTTCCCCCTTTCAAAAATGGCAATCTTTAAATCCGGTGCTTGCTCCGCAATTTGGATTGCCGCATAGAAGCCCGCGGCTCCACCCCCTATAATAATGACATCGAACATCAATGGGCCCGTTCAGGATAGTTGGTAATGATTCCGTCCACTCCAAACGCTTTCATTTGTTGGATGTCTTGGGGCTCGTTCACGGTCCATGTATAGATTTTCAACCCTTCGCCATGGATCTTATCCACATTTTCTTGATGGAGTGTCTTGAAATAGGGATTGATGGCCACAGCATCCAGTTCTTTGGCCACTTGGATGGCCTCCAAAGGATCTTCTTCGGTCAGTACCGCTATTTGAATGTCCTTATTGATGCTGCGCATGGCCCTGAGTTCGTTCCATTTAAAACTGGAGATGATGAAATTCTCAGAAGACCATCCCTTGTTGTTGATATGATCATTGATGATGAAATTCACCCTATCGGCTGTTCCGGCACCCTTCAGTTCTATATTCAATGCCACTTGGTTGTTGATCACTTCCAAAACACTTTGGAGTTCCGAGATTTTGTGGCCACCCTCCAAAGTAAGTTGCTTCAGGTCCAAAATATTGTATTCCTCTATATTCCCGGTACCGTCGGCCAACCTGTCCACTTTATCATCATGGAATACCACAATTTCACCGCTACGTATTTTGAACACGTCAATTTCAATCATGTCCACACCTAGGTCCATGGCCTTCTGTATGGAAGCCAAGGTATTCTCCGTTTCGTGGCCCATGGCCCCTCTATGTCCAATGACCAAAGGTTCTGATCTCATCATACCACAACTATTAAAAAAAAGCATGGCCATACACGCCCAAAGTATGTAGGTCTTCATTCATGGTTTTTTAGCATGCTAAAAATACGATATGAAAACGAAACCGGAGCAGTCTTAAGGATTAAAACAAGGCTTGTTTCTGAAATAAAAAAATAGAATATAATAATAAATATTAATTATAATTAATGATATGATAAAATTATATTAATAAATTTATCATATTACTAACCAATAATTTAACGACTATGTTTTCAAAATCAAACTTACTGGCCACTTTGGTGGGCACAATCGTGATGTTCTTTTTGGGATACCTTGTTTGGGGTATTGCCACTGTTGATTTTTTCACCGAACATTCCTTGGTGGATAATATGAAGAATCCTCCCAATCTGGGATTGATTGCCGTTGGGAACCTAATAGCTGTCTTTGCCCTAAGCACTTTGTACAGTAAATGGGCCAGGGGTCACCACTCCCTCAGCCAAGGCTTCACTTATGGGGCCTGGATCGGGGTGTTTATGGGTGTTGGAATGGGATTGTTGCAGTATGGCACCATGATCTGGATGGATTTGACCGGACATGCCGTGGAAGCCATTCTGGACATCATTTTTTATGGAATCATAGGCGCAGTGATTGCCTTCGTTTACCAAAAAACGGCGGTCAAGGAATAGTATATGATCTTCACTTGATGAGGCTGTCTAAAAAGTGTCATTCTAAATAAAATGAAGACTCTTTTGAGATTTTAAAATTTGACAATAAGACGATAAAGATTTTTCGCCTGTCCCTTCGACTACGCTCAGGGTGACAGCTCAAAATGTCAATTCTATCCCTTTTTAGACAGCTTTTTATTTTATAAAACCGAGGATATAGGATTGAAGGGGTTGCAATTCCACTTGGATTTTCCCCTGCCCGTTTACCACAGACAACGTGGTCTTGAAATCCCCGAACAATTTGTCCTGCAAAGGGTATTTCCCATCATTCAACTGCCATTGGGCAATCACGTCTTCTGGCAGTTTCAACTCAAATACGTAGTTTTTCCCTGCATCAAAATTGGTGACGATGATGAGTTTTTCATTTTCGGACCAACGCACATAGGACAGGACCCTGTGGTCATACCCTTCGGTCCGTTCTTTATTATAGAAATGGATTTCTTGGTATTTTCCCATCAGTGCCTCACTTTGTATCGTGAAGTTCAGCAGATGCTTATAAAAATCCCGCAGGCTTTTTTCTTCTTCGGAAAGTTGGCCGCCATCAAACTTTTTATCGTTTACCCACCTTTGGTGATGGGGCACCCCGATATAATCAAAAATGGACGTTCGGGAAGGTTTGCCAAATCCAGCATCCTCGGCAGCCGGCTCCCCTACTTCCTGCCCAAAATAAATCATGGTGGGCGAGGTGCTGATGGTCGCCGAGACCACCATGGCAGGCTTTCCCAATGCCGCGTTCCCAACAAATTCAGGACTGGCGATACGCTGTTCGTCATGGTTTTCCAAAAAATGGATCATGTGGTGCTCAATATCCGCCATTCCCCTTTGCACCACGGGAATATGGTCCGTCCAACCATACCCTTTCATGATGTGCTTGATGCTGTCGTACAGCTCCACTTTGTCGTAGAGATAATCCATCTTACCCTTGTGGATGTAGTCCCGGTAAAGGCCTGGATTATATACTTCGGCCAATAAAAAGGCATCGGGGTTCTTCATTTTAATCGTGGAATTGAGGTAGCTCCAAAATTCCACGGGAACCATTTCGGCCATATCGAAACGGAATCCATCCACCCCAAAATCCAACCAGTAGAGGGTAATGTCCTTGAACTTGTACCACGAATCGGGCAGGGTCTTGTCTTTCCAAAATTCAACATGGGCCTGATGGTCCTTACCACCAAAGTCGTCGGGAAGTTCCACAAAATCCTTGGTTCCATCTGGTCTCACGCCATAATTGATCTTTACCGTTTCGTACCAATCGTTGAAATGGGGCTGTGCCAATCGCGAACCGTTACCTGTCCATTTGGCCGGGTACTCTTCAAACTTGGAATCGGACCAATTGTTGCCTGTCCCTCCCAATGGCACATAGCCACCCTGCCACTCGGGCACCTTAAAGGCTTCACCGGGGATATAGTAAAAATTGTTGTTGATGTCATATTCCTTTGAGGTGTCATCGTTGGCCCCAAAATCCGCAACCCCTTTGGGGTTGGTCTTGCCTTCATAGTTCCGGGCCACATGGTTGGGAACAATATCGATGATGACCTTCATCCCCGCATCATGGGTTCTTTGGATAAGGGCCTTGAACTCTTCCAATCGGTTGGAGGGATCGTTGGCGAGGTCGGGATTCACATTGTAGTAATCCTTGACCGCATAGGGAGACCCCGCCCTGCCCTTCACCACATCGGGATCGTCATTCGAAATTCCGTAGGCGGTGTAATCATTGATCAAGGCATGGTGCGGTACTCCGGTATACCAGACGTGTGTGATGCCCAGTCCTTTTATTTCTTCCAGGGCCTTTTCCGTAAAGTCGGAAAACTTGCCCACACCATTTTCGGCTAGGGTGCCCCAGGGCTTGTTGGTGGTATTGGTGTTGCCAAAAAGTCGTGTAAACACCTGATAGACTACGATTTTCTTTCTCATGGGCGGTTCAGCGGGCCTTTGTACGGTTTTTTCCTTGCATGAATATAACGCTCCCAACACTATCAAAAAAGCGATGAAGCGATTAGTTTTCATGCCTTCACCGTTTCCCCGGGAACCAACTGGACCGATTTGCCATGCACTTGTATGGTGAGTGGTCCTTCGCCCGTAACCCCAAAAGAGCAACCGTCCGCAGAAACAGTAACGGTGATGATCTGGTTCCTAAAATTGATCTTGAAGGAATAGGATTTCCATTGTTTGGGGATCCTAGGCCCAAAATGCAATGTGCCGTCCAGCACCCGCATCCCGCCAAAACCTTCCACAATGCTCATCCAGGTTCCTGCCATGGAAGTAATGTGAAGGCCTTCCTCCACTTCTTTGTTATAATCGTCCAGATCCAATCGGGAGGTCCTTAAGTAAAAAGTGTAGGCCTGCTCCATCCGTCCCAATTTAGCCGCCTGAATGCTATGCACACAAGGCGAAAGGGAGGATTCGTGCACGGTGAAGGGTTCGTAAAAATCAAAATGCCTTTCCAAATCTTCTGGGCTGAAATGGTCCTCAAAAAAATAGAAGCCTTGGAGTACATCGGCCTGTTTGATGTAGGGTGATCGCAGGATCCGGTCCCAACTCCATTTTTGGTTGATGGGCCGTTCGGACCTGTCCAAATCTTGCACCTTGACCATTTTCTTATCCAAAAAGCCATCTTGCTGCAAGAATACTTGGTATTTTTCCGAATAGGGAAAGTACATATTGCCCGAAACTTTGGCCCAATCCTCAATTTCAGCTGGGGACAGCTTTGCCTTGGCCATAATTCTTTCATGGTCCTTGGGATAGGATTCGCGGACCTTATTGATCTGTTCGATGGTATAATCGATGCACCATTGAGCCAAATAGTTGGTGTACCAATTGTTGTTCACGTTGTTCTCGTATTCATTGGGCCCTGTTACGCCAAGCATTACATATTGCTGTTTTTCCTCTGAAAAATTGACGCGCTGATGCCAAAATCGGGCTATCCCGATCAAGACTTCAAGGCCCATTTTGGGGATATAGTCGTAATCGCCTGTAAAGCGATGGTAATTATAAATGGCAAAAGCGATGGCCCCGTTCCGATGGATTTCTTCAAAAGTGATCTCCCATTCGTTGTGGCATTCCTCTCCGTTCATGGTGACCATGGGATAGAGGGCCGCCCCGTTGGTGAATCCCAATTTCTCGGCATTCTCGATGGCCTTCTGTAGATGGTCGTATCGGTATTGGAGCAGGTTCCAAGCCACTTGCTGGTTTTTTGTGGCCATGTAGAAGGGCAAACAATAGGCTTCGGTGTCCCAATAAGTACTTCCACCGTATTTTTCACCAGTGAATCCTTTTGGGCCAATATTCAAACGGGAATCTTTGCCCGAATAGGTCTGGTTGAGCTGAAAAATATTGAACCGAATACCTTGTTGCGCTTTGATATCTCCATCAATGGTGATATCGCTCATCTCCCAAACCTGCGCCCAGGCATCTTTCTGCTTTTGGAGCAAGCCATCAAATCCTAAAGCAGAGGCCTTGTCCAAGACCTTATTGGCGGCTTCCTGCAGTTTGTCCTTGGGATGGTTCCTGTCCACCGTGTACCCTCCAAATTTTACCAAGGTCAGGGTTTCGTCCTTGCTGAGATCAACTTTATAGGCATGCCTCACCGACGTGCCGGTTTCTTCAATTTCGGGTTCCATGTCCAATGTATCCCCATCGATATAGAGTTCGCCCTGCATAAAAGTGCAGACGGCAAAATCGGTCTTCATGGTATGCGATGCCACAAAGGCCCTGTTCCCATCCGAAGCAATATTGGTGATGTTCCAGAACTTGTCGGCCCAATTGCTGTCCATGTTCTTGATGCCCCCATCCAAATAGGGGACCACAATGACCTCGGCATCCGAGTTCAGCAGTTGTACATTATATTGTATAGCCCCGGTCTCATCCAAATCCAAGCTCAGAAACCTGAGGACCTCAACGGCCACTTCCACATCATTGGGCAGGGTGGCCACAAAGCTGCGTTTGTACCAACCCTCTTTCATGTGGAGCTCGCGACGGAAATGTTCCACCTTTTTACAGGTGTTCAGGTCCAGTGCTTCATCATTTATGATGATATCCACCCCAATCCAGTTGGGGGCGTTGAGCACCTTGGCAAAGTATTCGGGATACCCATTTTTCCACCAACCCACACGGGTCTTGTCTGGATAATAGACCCCGGCGATGTAGCTGCCCTGAAAGGTTTCCCCGGAGTACTGTTCCTCAAAATTGGCACGCTGGCCCATGGACCCGTTACCTATACTGAAAAGGCTTTCGGAGGATTTTACCTGTTCCCGGTCAAATCCTTCCTCGATAATGGACCAAGGGTCTGCTTGGATATAGTCTTGATTCATAAATACTTAAACTTGGTGAACAACTGCGCCCGCCTAACGGACAAGATGCACAAACTTAATGATTTATGGATTCCCTGATCACCAATGTGGGCTCTAAAATTTTGGTCTGGTAGGTTTCCTCCTCCTCTTCGCTTTCAATTTTGTCGATAAGCATTTTGGCGGACACTTCGCCCATTTTCTCCCCATGCTGTGCAACCACCGTGAGGCTTGGGTTGGCATACTTGGAGAGAACGCCATCCGTGAAACCGATAAAGGAGATGTCATCCGGAATCTTCAGGCCGCTTTTTTGCACCAAACGCATGCTGTAAACCGCAAATATTTCGTTCACACAGAGGACGGCATCCGGTTTTTGGGCCTCTAAGAATTCCTTGATACGGTTTTCGTCCATTTCCATAGAAGGCATTTTCAGCACCATGGATTCGTCCACGCCCAACTTGCTTTCGGACAGGGCCTTGTGGTATCCCATGCTACGGGCCTTGCTCACACTCAAATAATCGTCCGTGGAGATCAGGGCTATCCTTTTCTTGCCCTGCTCTATGAATTTCTTGGTGGCCATGTACCCCCCTAGTTCATCATCGATCACCACTTTGTCGCAATCGATCTCATTGGTGATCCTATCGAAGAGCACCACAGGGATTCCTTGCTCCGTGACCTCTTTTAAGTGATTGTAGTCCCCTTTTTGTTGTGTTTCCGAGGAAAGTGACATAATAAAGCCATCAATGCTCCCATTGGCCAACATCTCCATATTGATGACCTCCTTGTCAAAGGATTCTTCCGACAGGCAAACGATTACGTTATACCCCCTGGCATTGGCATATTTCTCGATGCCACGGATCACCGTGGTGAAAAAATGGTGCACAATGTCGGGGATCACCACGCCGATGTTCTTTGTCCTCTTGTTCTTGAGGCTGATGGCAATATTATTGGGCTTGTAGTTATAGAGCTTGGCAAAGGCCTGTACCTTTTCCTTGGTGTCCCTGCTGATCTCTTCGCTATTCTTAAGTGCTTTTGATACCGTGGATATGGATACTTCAAGTTCCCTGGCAATATCCTTTAAGGTAATCTTGGTTTTCAATTTGGTAAATTTTAATCTTTTTGGTTTGACGTTGGAAATTACTCAATAAAGGAACAAGCCATTGGAGAAAACAAGCTTTTTAACAAAAACCCAAGACGGCTTTACAAAAACTCCAAAAAGAATGTTAATCGGACCAAAGCCAAAAAACACTATATTAGCATCACTATTACGGAATTCTTTAAATAGACTTGGTTATTTTGTGATATGAATAAATCGACTCTTTAAGTTTTGCCAACCTCGCACCCACCCAAAGTTATCAACACGAAACCGTTTTCGTAATAGATTGCGATATAGTTAAATTTTGATTAACATTTTTTTTATATATGTTTAACACTTGAATTAAAATTAACTAAACTTAAAATTAATAATTTATGAAGATTACGCTACTAAAAAGCTTTTTGTTGCTTGGGGCATTCTTATGCTTTGGCATGATAAAAGCCCAGACAGTATCAGGTACCGTTTCGGATGGAAACGGTCCTTTGCCAGGGGCTAGCGTATTGGTCAAAGGAACGACCAATGGTACCCAGACCGATTTTGATGGTAATTATACCCTGAACAACATTGATGGCTCGGCCACCTTGGTGTTCAGCTACATCGGTTACAAGACGGTGGAAAGAGCTGTCAATGGCCAATCTACGATCAATGTTACCTTGGAAGAAGATGCACAGGCTTTGGACGAGGTGGTGATCATTGGTTATGGCCAAACGACTATAAAGGATGCCACGGGTGCCGTGGCGGCGGTCACTTCTGAGGACTTCAACAAAGGTGTCATTTCTTCCCCTGAACAGTTGATTCAAGGTAAGACCGCCGGTGTACAAATTTCTCAAGGAAGTGGTGAGCCCGGATCGGGAGTTGCCATTAGGATTAGGGGTACTTCCTCTGTCCGTTCCAACAACAACCCACTTTTTGTTGTGGATGGAGTCCCATTGCCTTCGGGTGACACTTCATCCGAAGGAACAAACATTGGTGTTGGATCTAGCTCCGCAAGAAACCCATTGAGCTTCCTAAACCCAAATGATATTGAGAGCATGAGTATCTTGAAAGATGCATCAGCTACTGCAATATATGGTTCGCGTGGTGCCAACGGTGTGGTCATCATCACTACCAAAAGCGGAAAAGGCGGATCTAAAGGTGGCACTTGGGAGTATTCATCAGATCTGAGCTACTCCACTCCTGCCAAAGAATTCGACCTGCTCAACGCTTCCGAATTCCTTGATGCAGTGGATGCCTTTGGAGGAACTGCTCTCAATTATGGAAATGACACTGACTGGCAAGATTACGTAACAAGGTCGGTCGCTTCGACCAACAATAACTTGGCCTACTCCCAGAACTACGGTTCTGGAAACGTCAGGGCCACTTTCAATTACGGAAAACAGTTCGGTATCATTGAAAAATCATCGCAAGAAAGGATAACTGGAAGGCTGAACGCTTCCCAACGCTTTTTGGAAGACAAATTGCGTCTTAACTTTCAAGGCACATTGTCCAGGGTGAATGACGAAGCCCCACCTTTGAGTGGTAGTGCTGGATCAACAGGTGATTTATTGGGTGCAGCTTATGCCTCCAATCCAACTTGGCCTGCAAGCCCTACCTTTAACCCCGGTGATAGGATCAACCCTCTTAACCTTTTGCAAAACTGGCAGAGTATGACCTACACCAACCGTGTATTGGTAAATTTCTCAGCCGAGTATGACATTTTGGATGAATTGACAGCCAAAGTGACCTTGGGTTATGACAAATCCGATTCCGAAAGAGAAGCTTCTTTGTCCAGCAGGTCATTCAACGTGGGCAGTGGTGCCGCAGGAAACGGTAGAGGCGCACTGAACGACCTTATCAATGAAAACAGATTGGTGGAATTGACCGTGAACTACAATACGGAATTTGAAAACTCCAAATTGGATGCATTGGTCGGTTTTTCATATCAGGATTTCAACGTAAGGGGCCGGAACGTACAAGGTTGGGGATACAGCTCACCTGACTTGAACCAAATGGCAAGTGACCTATCCAGCTCGGCTGCTGCTTTGGAAGCCATGATTTCTGGCAGGTACCAACAATATGGATATTCATTCGATGTTCCCAACAACCCAGCAGGGCTTTTTGTGAACCGTTTGTTCCCAACACCTGAAACCGAATTCCTTGGTGACGTCGGAGGTGTTGCTGTTCGATCATTGTTTACCGATAAATTTGACAATACCGACGAACTACAGTCCTTCTTTGCAAGGGCCAATTACACCATTGCAGACAAGTACTTGTTCACTGCCACTGTTAGAGCTGATGGTTCTTCAAGATTTGGCGAGAACAACAAATATGGTATTTTCCCATCCGCAGCATTTGCATGGAAAATCAATGAGGAAGATTTCATTGGTGATGCCGTATCCACACTTAAACTAAGGTTGAGCTACGGTATCACTGGTAACCAAGATGGTATTGGTTACGGAAGGTATATCAGAAGGGAAAGATACTCTGGTGGAGGCATCGGAGACGGTGGAGCAGTAAATGTTCCCGGTACCAGCACTGTTGACTTTGCCAACCCTGACCTTAAATGGGAGGAGACCACACAATACGGCGTTGGTCTTGATTTCGGTTTTTCCAATGACCGCTTGAACGGTAGCATCGATTTTTACCGTAAAGAGACCAGAGATTTGTTGTTGAGCGTGGAGGCAGCACAGCCATCCCCACAGCCCTTCTTCTTCCAAAACTTGGATGCCACTGTTCTTAACCAAGGGATTGAATTCTCCCTTAACTACGACATCCTACAAGGAGAAGACTATAGCTGGACAGCAGGTTTCAACATGGCCTACAATAAAAATGAGATCCAGGATTTTGAAGGGGCCATTCCAGCCGGAACCATCCGTGGAGCCGGTCTGACCAATGCATTTGCACAACGCTTGCAGAACGGACAACCTCTCTACTCATTCTTCCTTAGGGAGTTCACAGGGTTTGATGACGAAGGTAACCCCGTACATGAGGGAGGTGTGGACAACCAGAAATTTGTGGGCAAGAGTGCCCTTCCAGATTTCACCGGAGGTTTTTCAACTTCTGCCCGATATAAAAATTGGGATGCATCAATGTATTTCAATGGACAGTTTGGAAACTATATCTACAATAACACGGCCAATGCCTTCTTCACTGGAGGTGCTATCGGAAGCGGTAACAACGTGACCAAAAACGTGGTTGATCTTGCAGGGGTGGAAAGCCGATTTGCAGAGGCCTCTGTCTCCACAAGATTTTTGGAGAAAGGAGATTTTGTGAGGTTACAGACTGCTTCCATTGGCTATAACGTGCCATTGTCTGGAGATGGTATCTTCAAAACAATGCGACTCAGCCTAACCGGTCAAAACCTATTTGTGATCACAGATTACAGCGGTCTAGACCCTGAGGTAAGTGTAACCCCAGCATCTGGAGACCTGTTGAACGGTCTTCCCATTGCCGGTATCGACTATTCAGCATTTCCAAGGCCTAGAACCTATACGTTTGGCTTTAGTGTAACTTTTTAAAAAAATTAAGCATGAAACTAGAAACATATAAAAAATTTGTTTTTGCTTCACTCTTTATCATAGGTCTTACCCTCTCCTGTACTGATTTGGAAATTGAAGGGACAGACTCTATCATAAGTGATGGCCCAGGTGGCGGTGGCTTTTCAGGTGTTGCAGAACCTGCCACTGCACTGAACGATCTATACAACAAAGTGGGTGGGGATTTTGCCACCCAAGAGACCATGTACGCCCTTTCTGAGGTGACCTCAGATGAGCTTTTGATCCCAACAAGGGGAACCGACTGGGGGGACAATGGTGTCTGGAGACAATTGCACACCCATACCTGGACACCTGACCATGCCTTTATCAAAGGAGCTTGGAACAACCTTAATCAAAACATCTTTAGGGCATCGGAAATTATTGAAACAACAAGTTCCAGCCCAAGCATTGTAGCTCAGGCCAAGTTCCTTAGGGCATTCAACATGTTCTTTGTAATGGACCTTTTTGGATCGGTTCCCTTTAGGGAAGTTGATGAAGGACCCGAAGTAAATCCAACAGTACTTTCCAGAAGCGAAGCCTTCGATTTTATCGAATCCGATTTGAACGATGCCGTATCTGGACTGTCATCAGTAGGACCCGGTGTGGCCAACGTAGGAACCGCTTCGGTAGAAGCCGCTAAATTCCTATTGGCCAAAATATACCTCAATGCGCATATCTACAAAGGCACAGGAACTGCCGAAACAGCAGACATGCAACAGGTTATTGACCTAGTCGACGAAATCAATGCCAGTGGCTTTGATATCCAAGAAGGATATTTCCAGATTTTTGAGCCCACCGATGACTCCGAGACCATATTGTTCTTGAGAAGTGACCTTGGAGCCAGGATATGGAACAGCCTTCACTACAACCAAAATACGCCTGACAATGCTGGAGGTGGTTGGAATGGTTTCTCCACACTTGCCGAATTCTATGACCTGTTTGAAGGTGACCCAAATACGAACTATGCGGGTGACGGACAGGAAGAAAGAAGAGGTTTTGTTCCTGATGCAGCGACCGCTGATAACATTAACCTTGGTATCGGTTATGGGTTTTTGATCGGACTTCAGTACAACGAAGATGGAACTCCATTATCCAATAGACAAGGACAACCTTTGGTCTTCACCAAAGAACTCACCTCTTTGGTAGGTAACGGTGAAGCAGATGGTGTCAGGATCATCAAATACCATCCACATGACCCAACAGATACTGATGACGGTGTAAACTCTTATAGGCAACACCAAATCCTTTTCAGGTATTCCGATGCTCATTTGATGAAGGCAGAAGCCATGATGAGAATGGGTGACGACCCCACTACTTTGGTCAACGAGTTAAGGGCCAGCAGAGCGGATACCGACCCACTTCCAAGTGTAACGGAAGAAACATTCTTGGATGAAAGGGCCCGTGAATTGTACATCGAGTTTTGGAGAAGGAACGATTTGGTCCGATTTGGCCAATTTACAGCTCCTTGGAGCCTTAAAGAGGTCACTGGGGACCCGAACATGAACCTGTTCCCTATTCCAGCGACAGCCCTATTGTCCAATCCAAACTTGGTACAGAACCCAGGATACTAGAAACGAAATAGTTTAAGTTGTTTTTATGCCGCCCCTTTGTGGGCGGCATTTATTTTTATCCATTTCCAAACAATTGGCCCACCGACATTGACCCATAAACCAATGGATGAAAAAACAACAAATAAACGATTAACAAAATATTAATGCCCCAAGAATATTTTGAGATAATTACCCAACTTGGTAGATTAGGAGTTTCTTCTGGATGATGATTTACACTACAACTTAAGAGACCTATGAATGTATCCGGAATTTTCAAAAATGAATGATGAGATAGTATAAAATATTTCTTCCCTTGACAAAATTAAACATCGAATGAAACTAAAACATATCACTGTATCCTGTCTTTTGATTCTTGCAACAGCATGTAAGAACAAAGAGGCTGACAAAATGGAGGTAGAGGAAAAAGGAGAAACCCTTTTCACAATGCTACCCTCCGAAGAAACCGGCATAACCTTTGTCAATACAGTTGAAAACCAGAAGAACTTCAACATTTTCAAATACAGGAACTTCTATAACGGAGGTGGCGTGGCCATTGGTGATATCAACAATGATGGACTTCAGGATATCTACCTTACCGGGAACATGGTCCCGAACAAGCTCTACCTGAACAAGGGAAATTTTCAGTTTGAGGATATTTCTGAAAGTGCGGGCGT
This sequence comes from Flagellimonas amoyensis, assembly GCF_003058265.1. Classification (GTDB taxonomy): domain Bacteria; phylum Bacteroidota; class Bacteroidia; order Flavobacteriales; family Flavobacteriaceae; genus Flagellimonas; species Flagellimonas amoyensis. The sequence goes on along the minus strand of NZ_QBUK01000001.1, from coordinate 364,376 downwards.
AGGCGGGAACAAACCATGGTCCACGGGTGTGGTGATGGTGGATGTGAACCAGGATGGTCTTTTGGACATCTACGTCTGTAACGCTGGAAACATGGAGGGCAATAACCACGACAATGACCTATACATCAACAATGGGGATTTGACCTTCACCGAAAAAGCAAACGAATACAACCTTGCCAAAACAGGGTTCACCACCCATGCCTCTTTTTTTGATTATGACAAGGATGGCGATTTGGACGTTTATATCCTCAACAACAGCAATATTCCGGTAAGCAGCCTTGGATATGCCGAACAACGCCAAGTACGGGCACAAGATTGGGAGGGGGTCCCGGACATTTTTAAAGGCGTGGGCGACATGCTTTTACGGAACGACAATGGAAAATTTGTGGATGTCAGCGAAGAAGCAGGCATTTACGGCAGCCTTATCGGGTTTGGACTTGGTGTCCTGGTCACCGATTTTAACGGGGACCTGTACCCCGACATCTATGTCTCCAATGACTTTTACGAAAGGGATTACCTCTACATCAACCAAAAAGATGGCACGTTCAAGGAAGAAATCAAGGAGTGGACCTCACACCTCAGTCTATCTGCCATGGGAATCGATATTGCCGATATCAACAATGACGGCCACAACGATATCTTCATCACCGACATGTTGCCCGAAGAAGAACATCGGGTGAAATCCGTCATGGAATTTGAAGGATACAATGTCTTTGACCTTAAACAGAGTAAGGACTTCTACCAACAATACATCCAGAACACCCTACAACTGAACAATGGCAACGGCACATTTTCAGAAGTTGCCTATTACAGTGGTATAGATGCAACGGACTGGAGCTGGGCAGGCCTCATGTTCGATATGGACAATGATGGTCTCAAGGATATTTTTGTAACGAATGGGATCAACCATGACTTGACCGATCTGGATTTTGTCGATTTTTTTGCCAACGAGATCGTGCAGAAAATGGCCCTCACGGGGAAAAAGGAATCTATCGATTCCATTATCAGTAAAATGCCCATCAAGCCACAGCCCAATTATGCATACAGGAACAATGGCGACATCACCTTCAAAAATGCCAACAAAGAATGGGGGTTTGATCTCCCCTCCCGTTCCAACGGGGCCGCTTATGGGGACTTGGACAACGATGGGGACCTTGATTTGGTCATCAATAATGTGAATACGGAGGCCTACATCTATCGAAACAATGCCGAGGCTCAGTTGGACAACAAATTTATCCAACTCAAATTCAAAGGATCTGAAAAGAATCCCTTTGCCGTAGGAACATTGGCCAAGTTCTATTTTGATGGACAGATCATCAATCAAGAACTGATTCCTTCACGTGGTTTCCAGTCTTCCATGGAATACGGTATGACCATTGGCCTTGGAAAATCCGAAGCCTTGGACTCCATTCGCATCGTATGGCCGGACGACCGCACCCAAAAACTGGAAAACGTCAAAGCCAACCAAGTGTTGACCTTCAACCATGCCGATGCAATGGAAACCTATAAAATCCCAAAAAAGAAAGCCATCAAATCTCTCCTGAACCAATTGGACACCAGTGCAATGGCATCCCACCAAGAAGATGCCTATAATGATTTCGATTATGAAGGCCTTATCTACCAAAAACTCTCGCAAGAAGGACCATCACTTGCCGTAGGCGATGTCAATGGCGATGGACATGAGGATTTCTTCATCGGAGGTGCGCAGGGTCAGGCCGGCAGCATCTACATCCATTCGGGCAATGGAAAAGTGTCCCCAAAAACTTCACCAGTATTTGAAAACGACAGGGAATTTGAAGATGTGGCCGCGGCCTTTTTTGATGCCGATGGTGATGGCGACCTGGACCTTGTCGTGGGCTCAGGTGGCAACAATGTGGGGATGCAGCGCAGTTATAGGGCAAGACTTTACCTGAATGACGGGAAAGGAAATTTCTCAAAATCCCCAACCGAACTGCCCTCCACCTTCAAAAATATTGCTACCATCTCTCCCCATGACTTTGACAATGACGGGGATTTGGACCTGTTTATTGGATCACGCAGTGTAGTGGGCGTTTATGGGATATCCCCTGACCATCTGTTGTTGGAAAATATGGGGGACGGCACGTTCACCAATGTCACGGAACGCTTGGGCTACGATCTCAAGGATGCTGGTATGGTCACCGATTCCAAGTGGGCGGACGTTGATGGGGATTCCAAAAAAGACCTCATCGTAACCGCTGAATGGGACACGCCCAAAATTTATAAGAATACGGGCAGAAGGCTCGTAAAAATGCCCAGTTCCTTGGACAGTATTTACGGATGGTGGAACACTGTGGAAGTCGCCGATCTGGACAATGACGGGGATTTGGACCTCATCTTGGGCAACCAAGGGCTCAATCTCCACTACAAGCCAACGCACGAGACCCCCATGAAAATATGGATCAATGATTACGATAACAACGGTACCATAGAGCAGATCACCACCTTGCAAAAAAATGGCGAGGATTATCCTATCCACCAAAAAAGGGAGCTTACGGAACAACTGCCCGCACTCAAAAAACAAAACCTCAAGGCCTCCGACTACGCAGGGCGGACTATCCAAGAACTTTTCCCGAAGGAAGTACTGGAGAAGTCCATCGTAAAAAGGGCAGAGGTTTCCGCCTCAGTGATTGCCATCAATGAAGGAGGTGGAAAGTTCACCATCAAAAACCTTCCGCCCAGGGTACAGCTCTCCTGCATTTGCGATATCACTTGTATGGATGTGAACAAGGACGGCAACCTCGACTTGATCATGGCGGGGAACAATTTCGAGTTCAAGCCACAATTCTCCAGATTGGATGCCGGATATGGCAACGTTCTGTTGGGCGATGGCAAACTCGGTTTTGAATGGCAGGATTTTGACACCAGCGGTTTCAAGATCCGCGACGAGGTCAAATACCTTAAGCAGTTCAAGGACAAAAATGGCAAAGTATTCGTCATAGCCGCCATCAACAACAACACACCCAAGATTTTTGCCATCAATGATTAGGTTTCGAATCGCACTGGTATTTGCTGTCCTTTTTGTGTCCTGCCAAAAAGAGGGAAGCCTGTTCAAGAATCCTTCCCCTTCGGAAACAGGCATCAACTTTACCAATACGCTCACCCCAACAAAAGAATTGAGCATATTGGACTACCTCTATTTCTACAATGGGGGCGGTGTTTCCATAGGCGACATCAACAACGATGGTAAACCCGATATTTTCTTCACTGGGAACCAGGTCAAGAACAAACTGTACCTGAACAAGGGCAATTTGGAGTTCGAGGACATTTCTGCAACTGCCGGGGTTGAGGGGAACAGCACGTGGAACACAGGCGTCACCATGGCCGATGTGAACGGGGATGGGCTTCTGGACATCTATGTATGCGCCGTGGTGGGTATCAACGGTTTTAATGGGTTCAACGAGCTATATATCAACAATGGCGACAATACCTTTACGGAAAGTGCCGCACAATATGGACTGGATTTTGACTCCTATAGTTCCAATGCCGCTTTTTTTGATTACGATCTCGATGGTGACCTAGACCTGTATCTTTTGAACCATGCCGTACACACACAAAACTCCTTTGGAAAGTTTGACCTACGGTTTGAAAGAAGATATGAAACCGGCGACAAGCTATTGCGCAACGATAATGGAAAGTTCAAGGACGTGAGCGAAGAAGCGGGCATCTACGGAGGTGTGAACGGATACGGCCTTGGGTTGGCCATAGCCGATTTCAATCAGGATGGGTACCCAGACATTTACGTGGGCAACGATTTCCACGAGGACGATTATTACTATCTGAACAATGGTGATGGCACCTTCACGGAAAGTCTCCGGAAATATTTTGGACACACCAGCAGGTTCTCCATGGGGAACGATGTGGCCGATATCAACAACGATGGCAGACCAGATTTCATATCCTTGGACATGCTGCCGGAAGATGAAGTTGCCCTAAAATCTTCGGAAGGGGACGATAACATCCAAACGCAAAAAATGAGGGTGGACCGTTTTGGCTACCACTATCAGTTTACCCGGAACATGCTCTATGTGAACCAACCGGACGGCAATTTTACAGAAACCGCCCTTATGAGCGGCATTGCCGCCACAGACTGGAGCTGGAGTGCCCTATTTGGGGATTATGACCAAGACGGCCAGCAAGACGTGTTCATCTCCAACGGTATTCCCAAAAGGCCAAACGACCTTGATTTCATCAAGTTCGTATCCAGTGAGGAGATCCAGAAAAAACTGGACAACACCAAATTGGTGGATGAAAAGGCATTGGACCTGATGCCTTCTGGAAATGTACACAACTATGTCTTCAAGGGTAGCAATGACCTTATGTTCCAAGACATGTCCGCGAATTGGATCACCAAGGACACCTTGATTTCCGGGGCCACGGCCATGGCCGACTTGGATGGGGACGGGGACCTAGATCTCGTGACCAACAACATAGACCAACCCGCGTCACTATACATCAATAAAGTGGACAAAAAGTCCAATTATTTGAAAATCAAGTTCAATTATGCCCCAAAAAACAGGTTCGGGATCGGCACCAAGGTATATTCCTATCACAATGGAAACCTCCAGTTCAAGGAGCTCTTCCCTACCCGTGGCTTTCAGGCTACGTCGGAACCCATGGTCCATTTTGGGTACGGAACTGCCCAAAAAATAGATTCGCTAAAAATCATTTGGCCGGACAGAACCTATCAGGTCCTGAAAGAGGTATCGGTGAACCAGACCTTGGTCTTGAAACCTGAAAACAACGAGCCGTTCGATTACGGCACATTGCACAGGTCCACAAAATCCATATTCAAACCTGTAGAGGGCAATCTGGGCTTGGACTATACCCATATCGAGGACAATTATACGGATTTCAACCGCGAAAAACTCATTCCCTATCAGGTTTCGGACAGAGGCCCGGCTTTGGCTCAAGGTGATTTGAACAATGATGGCAAACCGGATGTTTTCTTTGGTGGATCTAAATTTTTCCCTACACAACTCTATGTCCAACAAGACAGTGTATTTGTGCCCCAACGGTTCGATGGCATCCAGAAAGATTCCATCAGGGAAAATATATCCGCCACTATTGCAGATTTCAACAAGGATGGTAAGAACGACCTTTTTGTCACTTCTGGGGGCGGCGATTTCTTTGGGAAATCGGATGCCCTTTTGGATGCCTGTTACATTCAGACAGATTCATCATTTTCCAGTATCCAACTGCCCGAACTTTTCCAGAACTCATCCGTGGTAAGACCTTTCGACTATGATGGGGACGGGGATATGGACGTCTTTGTGGGCGGACATACATTGACGGCACAGTTTGGTGCGCCCGCCACATCCTATCTGTTGGAAAACAACCAAGGCCAGTTTCAATTGGTCGACAGTTTTGCCAAACATTCCAAAGGAATGATCACCGATGCCATTTGGAGCGATTTTGATGGCGATGGATTGACCGACCTCATCCTAATCGGCGAATGGATGTCGCCCAAATTCTTGAAAAATGAAAACGGTACCTTCTCAGAAATAGGTGCTCTGGGCCTCAAAGGCCTATGGCAGAGCATTGTTGCTTTTGACATAGATGGGGATGGCGACTTGGACTATCTGTTGGGAAATTGGGGCACCAATTCCAAATTCAAGGCTTCCAGGGAATTCCCCATGAAGCTTTATTTTGATGATTTTGACGACAACGGTCAGACCGAGACCGTGACGGCCATGGAAAAAAATGGAAAATACTATCCTTTGGAGTCCATGGACGGCCTTACGGCACAATTGGTCTATCTCAGAAAAAAATACACCACCTATAAATCCTTTGCCGGACAGACGATGGAAGAGATTTTTGGGGAGGAAACCCTGAAAAAATCCACAGTTTTGGAAGTGAACACCTTAAAATCGGGCTATCTGAGGAACGATGGTGGTAGTTTTACATTTGTCCCGTTCCAAAACGAGCTCCAGGTTTCTCCCATTATGGCATTTTTGGTGGACGATTTTGATGGCGACGGCTCTCCAGAAGCCCTCTGCGGTGGTAATTTCTTCGGCGTGAAACCGTACCATGGCCGTTTGGATTCCTTTTCCGGGGCCCTCATCAAAAATGGGGAAACCATTACCTTAGGCGCCGAACTGGGTCTCGATTTCACCAAAAAATCATTGAGGCACCTACAGACATTGGAACTGAACAACCAAAAATACTTGTTGGCCGTGTTCAACAATGATAAAGCACAAGTCTATTCATTCAAAAAATAACCAAAAGATCATGAAATTAAGGTCAAGTTTAATTGCGGTACTACTTCTGACACTGGCAGCCTGTCAAAAAAAGGAGGAACCCATTGAGATCACGCCGGAAGAATTCCACAAATCTGTGGACAAGGTGGTGGAGGTCATGATACACGATATCTTTTCCCCGCCAGTGGCCAGTAGGATTTTTGCGTATCCCAACATCGCCGCTTATGAGATCATCGCAAAAAAGGATGAAAAGTACAAATCTCTTTCGGGTCAATTGACCGGCTTGGGCGACATTCCAGACCCTAAAAACACGGAAAACATCAATTTTGAGATGGCCGCTTTGGTGGCCCATATCGATTTGAGCCGCAGGCTTATCTTTTCTGAGGAGAGAGTCTCCAATTTTAGGGACAGTCTCTATACCCTTTGGACCGCAAAGAACGAAACGATGTTCAATGCTTCCAAGGACTACGGACTTGAAGTGGCGGACCATATTGCTTCATGGATGGGAAAGGACAACTACAAGGAAACACGTACCATGCCCAAATTCTCGGTCAATTCCGACGATCCTTCGCGATGGCAACCTACCCCTCCTGCCTATATGAACGGCCTTGAACCGCATTGGGCCAAGATAAGACCCTTTGCCATAGACTCAGCGGCACAGTTCAAGCCCATACCGCCACCAGCGTTTTCCATGGAAAAAGATTCCGACTTTTATAAAGAAGTGATGGAAGTCTATGAAGTCCGAAACGAGATGACCGCCAAAGGCGATGCTTCCGAAGAAGTGGCCATAGCCAAATTTTGGGACTGTAATCCCTATGTATCGGTGACCCGGGGCCATTTGATGTTCGCCACAAAAAAAATTACTCCTGGCGCTCATTGGATCGGTATCACCAAGATTGCCTGCAGGAAGGCCAACACCGATTTTGCAATGACCGTGCATGCTTATACCAAGACGTCCATTGCCATTGCAGATGGGTTTATCAGTTGCTGGGACGAAAAATACCGAAGCAACCTCATCCGTCCCGAAACTGTCATCAACGAATATATTGACGATAGCTGGACCCCCGTGCTGCAAACGCCCCCTTTCCCGGAATATACCAGTGGACATAGCGTGGTGTCAGGTGCCGCTTCCACCGTTCTTACGAGCATTTTTGGGGACGGCTTCTCCTTTGACGACGATACGGAGACCCCGTATGGCCTTCCCGTCCGCTCGTTCACCTCGTTCAACCAAGCAGCGGATGAGGCCGCCATCAGTAGGATGTACGGTGGGATTCACTACCGAGCTGCCATTGAGGTGGGGATCAAGCAGGGACGTGACCTAGGAAAATTTATTGTGGACAAACTGGACATGACCAAGGGCTAATTCCTTATTTTTACGGATAAGTTATGAAGAAGGTTTTTATATCCGTTCCAATACTTCTATTGGTCTTGCTCTTGTGGTATCTGTTCATAAAGCCTCAAGATTATCAGGTAAGTTTTAAGGCGAAGGCCATCCCAGGGACCATTTATGAGACCGTTAAGGCATGGAACATGGGCTTTGACAGTGTTGTGCCACTTCAATTTGAAAGCCCTACCCATTTTGAACAGACCATTGTGGTAAACGATTCCGTTCATGTCTATGAATGGGACATCACCCCTATCCATGATTCCTTGAGCGAGGTGACCGTCAATATAAAAGACCTAGACCACAGCTTGAAAAACAAGGTTTCAGTACCTTTTTCGGATACTGATTTTGAAAAAGGGACCCGAAAGACCCTTATACAATTCAATGGTTTCTTGAACGATCATTTGAAAGATTTTAAAGTCTCGATCGTGGGCGAAGCAGAGCTTTTTTCCTCTTTTTGTGCCTGTGTTGCCCTCAAGACCACACCAGAAAACAAGGCAAGGGGCATGATGGCGAATTACTCCCTGCTGAATTCCTTTCTGGTGAACAATGGGGTTACCCTCAATGGCCTTCCCTTTGTGGAAGTGGAGAATTGGGACATCAAGGCCAATAGGTTGGTCTATAATTTCTGCTACCCGATCCTGCGCTCCGAAAAACTGCCCAACCATCCAGACATTACATACAAACGCATTTTTGGAAAAAAAGCCATAAAGGCCATATATAATGGTAACTATATTACTTCGGACAGAGCCTGGTATGCCCTATTGGATTATGCCCAAAAAAACAATATCGCTGTTGAGAACAAACCCATAGAAGTATTTTACAACAATCCAAATATGGGAGGAGACGAACTACAGTGGAATACTGAAGTCTATATGCCCCTAAAAGAATCCAAGTGAAAAAAATTGCGCTCATTCTCGTTTGGGTCACTATTCAGGCCTGTGCCCAAAAAACGTATTATGGAGAATTGGAGCCATTGGGCAAATTCCCATCCCAACTTGAAGAAGTGTCGGGCATTGAAGTTTCATCTTCTGGAAAGATTTGGGCCATACAGGACAGCGGCGACAAGGAGAGGATCTATCAAGTAGATATGGAAGCGAAATTGGTCCAATCCCTCAAAATAGACCACGCCAAGAACCAGGATTGGGAAGATTTGGCACTGGACAAGGACAACAATCTATACATTGGTGATTTTGGGAACAATGCGAATAAGCGAAAAAATCTGACCATCTATAAAGTGTCCCAATCCCAATTGGAAAAGAAAAAACCCAACGCCAAAAAGATTGCGTTCCACTATCCTAATCAGAAAAACTTCCCTCCAGAAAAGGACAGTCTCTATTTTGATACAGAAGGATTTTTTCATCTGGATGGCCATCTGTACATTTTCACCAAGAACAGGACACGTCCCTATTCCGGAAAAACATTGATCTACCGGGTTCCCGATACCGAAGGTGAATACACGGCGGAACCTTTAGGTTCCCTGTTCCTGTGTGGAGACCAAGACCATTGTTCGGTGACCGGAGCGGATATTTCACCCGATGGGAAGACCATTGCCCTGCTCAGCTATGGATTTGTTTTCTTGCTAACGGATTTTGAGCTCTCCGATTTTTCCAAAGCTACGATCAAAACCATCGACCTGAACTGCCAAACCCAGATTGAGTCCATCTGTTTTTTAGATGACAAAACCCTCTTGATCGCCGATGAAGAGAACAAGTATGGCGGACGGAGCCTTTACCAATTCAAGTTGGATTAAAACCCGAATCCGACCCCAAAAGCAAACCTGAGTCCATCTGAACTTTGAAAAAGGCCTGCATTTGCTGTCAAAATATCTGCGCCATTGAGGAAAAAACCGCCTCCGTAGGAATTGTGCCATTTTTGGGATGCATCACCGGGAAACCAAATCCGGCCATAATCGACCCCTCCATATATTCCCGGGGTGACAGGCAAAATCCCTGTGGGTCTGGCCCTGAAACTGTACCGCAGGTCCGAGCTTTGGTAAAAAGCGGTTTTGCCCGTGAAGCGTTGGAACCTATAGCCCCGTAATCCATCGTTGCCTCCAATGCTTGCCCCTTGGTAAAATTCAAAATCGTCCCCAATGTTGAAGTGTCCTTTCAGTTTGGTGGCCAAAACGAGTCTTCCGCTCGGGACCAACCTATGATCTATGGACAGGCTGGGCACAATGAACCCAAAGGACCTGCCTCCCTCTTCCACATTGGTCTTGTATCCGCCGAGCAGTGTGAATGCCATTCCAAGGGTCGGGAAGGCTTCATTGTCTGTATTGGAGTAGCTGTATTCGCCTTCCACTCCCAAAAAGCTCTTGTGGTTTTCTTCACCGTTTTCAACATAGAACTCGTTGATGAACCTGTTCTCCGTCTCTTCCACCTCGATACTTTCATAAGAAATACCGGCCCGCACCTTGGAACCCAGATAGCCACGCCAAACCAAAGAAGGCGTGAACCTCAGCGTCCGCAGACGCACCCGGTTATAGTCCAGACCCAACGGTTCGTCATCGTCATTGTTGACGGTCTCATTTCCAAAACCAAAAAAGTTGAGCGTGAAGTTGGGACTGGTGAACCTTGCATTCAACTCCAGATTGACGTTGTTAAAGACATGGGCAAATTCTCCTTTATATCCCAAGTCATATCCTTTGGTGGCAAAATAATAGGCACCATTGAAAGTGTGCTGCTGGGTAAATGGGTTCTTCCTGAAGCCATTGAAGGTATAGGTGTCCGTCAGCCCAATCCGAAGTCCATCATCTGGATTGAACCCAATGGCCGGCAGTATTTGGTTGCTATTGGCCTTTATCTTGAGGAACTCGTAAGTGTTGGTGTCATAATCGTCCAAACGATTGATCTTTCCTCCATAGGCTTCATCATAGGTATTTTTCTTGGCCTTGAAATCGTAGACAAATGCCTTTTTTGACTTTTCGGAAATCTGGTAGACATCATTGTTCTGTCCGCCCACCATGCGTACCTTGATTTTTGAGGTTTCTGTGGCCACTTCAAAAACATCATCATCGTCCAAACCGTACAACCAAATTTCCTTGGTGTGGGAAGGGTCATATATTTTATGGAAAAATTGGTCCGCAATCTCGCCACTTTTGATGCGGTATCCCCACACTTCCACTTTTCCGTCCGGCAGGGAAACCACCTTGAAATGGTCGTCCTTGTCCGTACCGGTCACCACGCTGTATTTGTTCAATACGGAGAAATATTCCTTCGCAGTCTCCACAAGGTTTTCCTTTCTTGCCAATAAAATCTCCTTGATCTCTGCAAGGGTTTCATCCCTCACTTCCTCGGGAAAATCCAGAAAGGCCTCATCGATTACCGATTCATCGATCTGTTGTTGGATGAATTTGGCCTGATCTACCCAAACATCCATTGACGTTTCCGATAGCAGGGCCATATCCAGTGCAAAGGTCCTGGGCGATGATGTAAAGCCCCCGACGCTCCTGATCTCTTTGTTAAAACCTTCAAAAATACGGAGTGCCGGAACCGCTCTTGAACCAAAATTCATGATCAGCCCATCGCCCCATCGCGAAAAAACCTGGTCCCTATCCCTAGGAATGGGCTTGAACACCCTATTTCCGTCCTCGGTCTTGAACTCTGCCCATCGCCATTGGTCCACATGCCGGTCCCAATCCCCGATAAGGATATCGAACAAACGGGCCTTGGCATATTCCTTTTGGTCGATGCTGTACTTTTCGTCCTCTCTTAGCTTATCGATAAGGTCGTAGGTGCTTTCTATTTTTTTGGTCTTTCCGAAACTTTCAAGATTGTTGTGCTCATCGGAAACGTGTTCTTCGATCATGTAGAGCCCATCTCCATACTCCGAATTGAAATCACCCAAAACAGATTGTTTGGGCACATAATACAATTTGGGGTTGGTGTGGTACAGACCGACAGCATCAGAAAGTTTACCCACGGTAAAGGGGGCATATGGATGTGCTCCCGTATAAAGGTCCAACAGCAATTTTTCCGTAAAGGTGTCCTCAAACTGGCCTATGATGTACTGATCCTGGAAAGCTATGGCCTGTAGATATCGCTCGGCACTCTTTCTTAGGTCCCGCATTACGTATTGTTTCCCTTCTCTATCTTCCAAGCGAAGGGAGTTGGACTGGTTGCCCCCTCCTTTGCGCACCACCTTCAATCCTCCAAAAAGGGTATCCAGGTCCACCGTCGGCACCTTGACCTTTGTGGCATAGTATTTTCTATAGCGTTCGCCCCAGAGCCATTTGTGGAACCCGCTTTTGTCCACTTCCTCATCGGTATAGACCGACGCTTCCATGAAGGGTGGAAATGCTTTCGAAAGTCCGGTCATTGCTGTGGACTTGTCTTTGGGAAGCACTTCGGTGTGAAAAATCAGTTCCTCCGAAGCAGCATCGGCCCCATAAAAATCAACAGTGGACGAACCATCTTTGTACACCTTAAGAATGGCGTACCCATTTTTCCCTGTTGAAAACTTACTTCCGTTCAGCAGTCGGGTGGCGCCGGTCTTAGCCCCTGAACCGCTCACTATCTGAGGTTTTCCATGCTCCTCTATATATTGAAGGGTATGCTCGTGACCAGAGACGAAAATCACTTTTTCGGAAAATTGGGAAAGGGTCAGTATCCTCTTTTTCAGTTCGTTGTATTTTTTATTGGACACATCCTCTACTGAAGCACCAGAGGTCTTTCGTAGAAAATTGGCCACAGTTCCCAAAACGGGAAGAGGCACTGTCCCTCCACTAGGAAATAGGTGTTGTTCAAAGGAAAACTGCCCTCCGTGCACGCCATAGGTAAACATGGGATGGTGCAGGGCTATGATCACTGTCTTGTCCAGATTTTTCTTGATCTCGCTTTCCAGTTCCTCAAAAAAACGGCCCCTGTCCTTGATCTCGCAGTTGTCGTTCATGGTGGGATGTTTGTCCCAATCGGTCAGGTACCACTCCGTGTCAATGGCAATGACCATGACGTTATCGCTGATGGCTATCTTTTCGATGGGACAGCCATTTTGGGGTTGGAACACCTCCTTGCTGCCCAATGCCTTCTGAATGTACTTTTCTTCCCGCTCCAAACCTTTCAATCCCTTGCTATACCAATCGTGATTGCCCGGAATAAAAATGGCCTTCCCTTTGAACGATTCCACCGTACTCAACTGGGCATCCAGATAATGCTTGGATTCTTTGCTCCCTTCGGGGTCATCTTTTTCATCCACAAATCCTGCCGGGTAGATATTGTCCCCCAGGAAAATTGCAGTGCTATTGGGGTTGGCCGTTTCCAGCACAGCCTTGAACCTTTTCAAGGTTGGGTTGAGGTCTCCCATGGGAGATTGCCCAGCATCGCCTATCAAGTAAAAAGTGTGTTCGATTGCTTTGTCCCCAGAATTTTCATTCTTGGAAAAGGGTGCTGCATATTTGGTCTCATAGGTGGCGCAACCACATACAGAAGCAATCAGAAGGAGCAGAAAGTAACGTTTAACCATATCCACATGAGGTTGATTCCAAAATTTTGTAATTTGGATTATTGAAACATATGATTATGTCGGAAATTGTTGAAAAAACTGAACGCTTTGCATCAAAACTGCTAACGGAAAAACTGGATCCCCGGTTTTTATACCACAACCTTCGACATACCCAACGCGTTGTTAAAAGTACTAAAGAATTGCTCAACTTCTACAGTGTGGGCGATGATGAAAAAGAACGGTTGTTGCTCGCCGCTTGGCTCCATGACGTCGGCTATGTGGAAGGCCGGGAGAACCATGAGGAGAACGGTTGCAAAATGGCCACTTCTTTTCTTGGGGAAAATGGATATGATGCCGAAGGCACGACCCAAGTATGCAAGCTGATCATGGCCACCAAAATGGGCTATGAGCCCCAAAACCTATCCGAAGAAATCATCAGGGATGCCGACACGTCCCATTTTGCCCAGAGCAGTTACTGGGAAACCACGGATTATTTGAAGGAAGAGCTCAAATTGCTCGGGATTGTGGATTTCTCCTCGAAGGAATGGAGGGAAAAAAACATCCAAATGTTCCGAAACCATCATGGTTTTTATACCGACTATGCCAAAGAAAATTGGGGAGAAGGCAAGGAACGCAATCTGAAACAGCTACTGAAAGAGAAGAAAACCGAAAAGAACATCGCCAAAAAGGAGGCGCTGAAGGCGAAGTACAAAAATGAAAGTCCTGATCGGAGCATTCAGACGCTTTACCGTGTAACGCTTAAAAACCACTTGAAACTGAGCGACATCGCGGATACGAAGTCCAACATCCTATTGTCCGTAAATGCCATCATCATTTCTTTGGTGCTGGCCAACTTGCTCACCAAACTGGACAATCCCTCGAATGCCTATCTCATCTACCCAACATTTGTTCTCATCCTGTTCAGTGTTGCCTCCATGGTGTTGTCCGTTTTGGCCACCAGGCCCAACATCACCAGCGGAAGGTTCACCAAGGAGGATGTGGAGCAAAAAAGGGTCAATCTGCTGTTCTTTGGCAATTTCCATAAAATGGAACTTAAGGAATATGAATGGGCACTTCAGGAACTGATCAAGGACAAGGAGTACGTATATTCCTCACTAACGAAAGATCTTTATTATTTGGGACTTGTACTGAACCGTAAATACAAGATACTGAGGATCACGTATACCATTTTTATGTTGGGAATGATCATCTCCGTGATAGCCTTTGGTGTTGCCTTTCGCTTTTTTGGCCCAGACCGAATAACTTTTTGACGATTAAGACCTTAACTCTTCCATCAGGTCGTCGTAGGTATAGGTGCGTTCGGACTTTTTGTCCTTTTTGTAGAGGATCTCTGCCCGTATGGCCTTCAGCCCGGTTACCCCTTGGAGCCCTTCGAGTTCCACAATCTCAATGTTATTGGTAAAATAGCCCTTGGCTTTCAAGAAGCCCAAGTACCTCATATATTCCCTTTCGTCCTTGCGCTGGGAATATACTATGGAAAGTTTTCCTTTTTGGGTCAATCGTTCGTTGGTCCCCTTGATGTATGACTTGTCTATCCGCTTTTTGATGACCTCATACCTTGCATTGTAGGTACCATCCACATCAAAACGTTTTTCGTCCATACGGAAACGGATGGCCAAGGAGGTACTGTACACCAAAATAAGGGACGCCACATCCAGTTTTACGGGCAATTTGGATTTGAGCGCATAGTATTTGTTCTCCATTTCGCACATCACCTGAAGTTGCCAAAGTCTGAGGTTGCTCAAATATAGCTTGTCAAAAACACGTTCCCTGGCAATGGAACTGCCGATATACATGTTGTGCTCCACACCATCGGTCTTGTAACGCTCAAAATAGTGGGGGAACATGGCCTGTGCCTCTTCCTGTTTTTTGTCCAGATGGGCTGCCAGTAGCATATTGGCCTCCATGACGCTTTCGTCATAGTTCCGACGGTGATCATAATAGGACTCCGTGGTGCTGTCTATCTTTTTCTCGTATTCCGCAATAAGTGCCTTAAGGCTTTTATCTTCCTTTTTGAAGTGTTTGAAGACCGGGTCGATCTCTTCTTTCACAAAATCGAAAACCGCCTGTTCCGTATGGGTGAACAGGGCCTCTCTGACCTCGGCCAGATAATTTTCCACCCGGTACACGAGTTCTTCATAAATGGGAAGTCCGTATTTCTTGACGGCCTCTTTCAAGATCTCATTGATCTCCGAAAGTTGGATCATCAGGTCCCTTTGGATGGAAAGGTTTCTTTCCTTGGAAGAATCTTTGATATCGATTTGTCCATAGAGGGGATACACGTCCTTGAACACGATTTCCCTGAAAATGGGTTGATGTCCCGCCAGTTCATCGGACATGAAACGCTTGGCCTCTTCCTGGAACTTCCAATACACCGATGGGTGGACCGTGGTACACTCATGTTGGATCACGGCATCGATCAGGTTTTCCTCTTCTTCAATGGTTCGCATCACTGCTGATATGATATAGGGCATCACATCGTCCAGTTTGTTGGCGTTCACGCTGTTCAGCTCATTGGCCTTCTTGGACACAAGCTCCAAGACGCCCAAGAGGTTGCCATTCACGGAAATGGGCGCCAATATGGCACTCCGTATGCCTTGTTCCATGAGGTTTTTATAGGGCTGCACCCCGCCTTGCGACTTTTCAAAGTATTTTTCCACATTGGAAATGGCAAAATACTTGCCTTCATCGAACAATTTTCCGTGTGAATTATCACAGAGCATGGCATCGCAGGATTCAAGATCCTTACCGTTCAGCACATAACTTTCCATGCCCTTTCCATAGATCTTGAAAAAATTGTTGGCATTGGCATCATATCCAGCAAAGCCAACATTGATATCCTTCAATCGGAACAACGACCGGAATGTGTTCTGGAAACTCTCCATGAAAGGCTCGTCCTTCTTTTTCTTGCCCCCGATCAATGTGGATTTTATTTCCGAAATGGAATGCTCCGCGGTCACATCGAACATATTGGAAATGATGAACCCTTTGGCAATAAAACTATTGGGCGGGATTTTTTCCTTCCACAGCTCCAGATTGTCAAAACTTGCCAAAAGCTCATCCACATCGTCCTGCGTCAGTTCCTTTGCCTTTTCAGTAGGAAGGACCTCCATAAAATCCGCATTGTACATGATGCGGTAACGGTTCATTACCCCATTGGCATCTGGAATATCATAGAAAAGGGGACGTTTAAAATCAAGATTGTATCCGTAATGGAACTTCAGGATCACACTACATTTCATGATGTAACTGTACTCCATGGGAATGTTCTGGATTCCCGGTTCAAAACCCTCTCCTGCGTCCTTCAAAATTTTCTGGAACCGTTCCGAGGAGTTGAACACCAAGTCTTCATAAGCCGTAGTGGCCGCCTTGATCTCATTGTTGGTGAGCATGGGTGCAAAGGTATCCTCCAGAATGATCTTGATCACATCCTTGTGTTCTTCCAAAAGCGAAAGATCACTGAAACCTTCCCTCAAAATAGGATACGGGGCCTGTGCATCCAATACATATTTGGCCCGTTCGGCCAAGTGCGTATTGGTGCTGTTCAATTGGGCATCGTAATGTTCCAACAGTTTATTGAAACTTACCAACTGAACTACAGGGCTTTCCATACCTTTATCCTGCTCCATGAAAGTGTTAGTCGAGATTGTGCCCGTAAAGTTACAAAAAGAAAAAATGCATTTCATTCTACGCCGATCTTTATGGATTAATTGCCATTTTTAAGGATATTTGGTAAAATTTATCCCATGTCATCCACCACAAGATTGGACCGGGCCTATGAGAATGCCAAGGCCATCTCTTTTGACGACACTTCCAAGTTCATCTTCTTCAGTGATTGCCACAGGGGGGACAATAGTTTTGCGGATGATTTTGCGAACAACAGGAACATCTATTTCCACGCCCTGAACCATTATTACAGGGAAGGTTTCCACTATTGCGAACTTGGTGACGGGGATGAGCTCTGGGAAAACATCAGTTTTGATTCGTTGATCGAGGCCCATAAAAATGTATACCAGTTGCTGCGCCAGTTCCATTTGGAAAAACGGCTGCACATGCTTTGGGGTAACCACGACATGGTCTATCGGGATGAGAATTACGTAAAAAAACACCTTTCCCACTATTTTGAACCCATTGATGGTTCCGATAAGGCCCTTTTTGAAGGGATCACCTATCATGAGGCCCTTATCTTGAAGCACAAAGAAACTGGACAGGAGATATTCTGCACCCATGGGCACCAAGCCGATTGGTGGAACTATGTGTGCTGGCGCATCGGCAGGTTCTTGGTAAGGATACTCTGGAAACCGCTACAGGTAGTGGGCATTGCAGACCCCACCAGCCCCGCAAAGAACTACAAGGAACTCATCCGCATTGAAAAACGCATCAAACGCTGGATCTTGAGGAAAAACATGCTGCCCACCATTGCTGGGCACACTCATAGACCACGGTTCCCAGAACCGGGACAGATTCCCTTTTTCAACGATGGAAGCTGTGTACACCCCCGGAGCATTACTGGCATCGAGATTGAAAACGGGCAGATTTCCCTCATCAAATGGCACATTGCCACCAAGGCGGACGGTACGCTGCAAATTGTACGTGTATTGCTGGAAGGTCCTGAAAACCTATCGGATTATATAGCCCCCTGACATGAACAGCCTTGAGGCCCTACTTGAACAGATCCCGATACGGCATAACCTTGTGTCCCACATCATGCTCCTTGGGATTGCGCAGGGACTTTTCCTGACCTTAGTCATTTTTGTCAGGGCCAAAAGAAAATCTGCCATCCTATTTTTTGGCTGGATGCTGTTGGTCCAATGCTTTGTGTTCCTAGATGTATACCTATGCTATACGGGTCTTATAAAATATGTGATGGGACTGAACGATTCCACAGAACCCTTGGTGCTCCTTATCTTCCCTACCCTATATTTTTTCCTCTACGCCCTCCTAGAACGCAAACCCATCACCCTGAAAAAACACTGGCCCCATTTTTTGTTGCCCGTGGCCTATGCACTGTCGCAGACCTATTATTACCTCAGCCCGATGGAAGTGAAGGTCAATGCCTATATGGGAGCCTATTATCAAAACCTTGGTTTTTTGGACATTCCCGATGGGGTGAACCATTCCTATCGCATCATTAAAGGCAAGTTTCGATGGCTGATCCTGTTCAGCTGCTCGCTCTACTTGATCCTGTCGTTCCGTTTGGTATTGAAATCCAAAAGAAACGGTTGGATGTCCGCCAAAAACATCAAACTGGACAAGTACCTTTTCTCGCAGAATACCGTAGTGATCTCGTTGATCCTATCGTTGACCCTCTTCTTGATCTTTTTCAATTTTGATGACGATGGTGGGGACCATTATATTGGCATGATCCATACCGTCACCGTATTCATCACCTCTTTTTTCATTCTTTCGGAATCCCGCTTTTTCGAAAAATCATGGATTGCAGACAAATATGAAACCGTGACGGGCAGTTCCATCGAGTTTGGGTCCGTCGAACAATTCCTGAACGAAACCGGTTATTTTTCGGACCAAGACGCCTCGCTGAAAAATCTGGCAGAAAAACTGGGCACCAATGGAAATACCGTATCCAAATTGATCAATTCACAAACAGGGATGAACTTTAACGACTACATCAACCAAAAAAGAATTGTGCTTTCCAAAAGTAGGTTGGTGGACCCTGACTTTTCCCATCTAACAGTAGAGGCCATTGGCCAAACAGTGGGCTTTAGGTCCAAATCTGCCTTTTACAGTGCCTTCAACAAACATGTGGGGCAATCGCCATCGGCCTTTGTGAAGCAGAAAAACGGGCAAAAAACGGTCTAATTTCTCCCAAATTGTAATTCAGGACATTTGCACGGACCTAAAATCAAGCGATTTACAAACGTACTTCCCATCTTTGGCCAAAATTCATCAAAATGGAAAAAACGATTAGACGTTATGATCTCGACTGGCTGCGGGTCATTGTATTTGGATTGCTCATTTTTTATCACGTGGGCATGTTCTTTGTCCCCTGGGGCTGGCATGTGAAGAACAATGTGATCTACGATTGGTTGCGTTGGCCCATGCTGTTCCTCAACCAATGGCGGCTTCCCATACTCTTCACCATCTCCGGGATGGGGACATATTATGCCCTAGGTAAAAGGGGCTTGGGGAAATTTGCGTGGGAGCGTTTCCTACGCTTGGGCATTCCTTTGGTTGCGGGCATGCTACTCATCGTCCCTCCCCAAGTCTATTTTGAACGCCTGGCAGAAGGCTCTTTTTCAGGTTCGTATGCACAGTATTATAGCTCTGTGGCTTTCGATGGGGTGTACCCCGAAGGGAACCTGAGTTGGCACCACCTTTGGTTCCTTCCCTACCTTTTAGTGTTCTCTTGGGTGCTTTCGCCGCTATTCATCTACTTGAGAAGTCACCACACCAAGTTTATCGATGGGATCAAAAGACTGCTCCAGAAACCCTTGAGAATCTATCTTTTTGTAATCCCACTCTACTTTGTAGAAGCCTTGGTGGAGCCTTTTTTTCCAGTGACCCATGCCCTGGTCGATGATTGGTTCACCATCATTTTCAGTAGCATTCTCTTTTTCTATGGATTTGTCCTGATTGCGACCGGAAATACATTCTGGGAAAGCCTGACCCAACTAAAGCACAAGGCACTTGTGATCGGCATAGTGGCTTTTTCGGCCCAGATGGTCATATGGCTGTTTTTTGAGGACGGTTATGTGATCCATTTCACCGAAGCCTTGCTGAAAGTCGTGAACATTTGGTCTTGGATCTTGGTGTTGTTCGCTTACGCCTCCCAATACTTGAACAGGCCCAGCAAGGGGCTTGCCTATGCCAACCGGGCGGTCTATCCCTTTTACATTTTGCACCAAACCGTGACCGTGGGCATTGCTTACTATCTCATGGACCTGGATTGGGGTTTTTTGCCAAAGGCATTCTTGCTGATCGTGGGCACGTTTGGCATCAGTTGGTTGATCTACGACCTTGTCATTTTAAGGATTCCTTGGTTGCATCCCTTGTTCGGATTAAAAAAGAAAAAGCCCGCTAAAGTCTAGCGGGCCTTTATTTTGTTTAGAAGTAATAGGATAACCCGAATAATACGCTGGCTGTATTAAGGTTTAGTTGGAATGAGTTATTATCCTCAGTAGCTCCTGAATCGTACTCCGTTTTAGCTGAATAGTATTGGAGCGCACCGATATGGGTTTCCAGCGCCAATCCCTGCGAAACAAAGAAGGATACCCCTGGCCTGATGGCAGCACCAAATTGGTCTATCCTGGATGTGGTTCGTCCTGAATTTGAGTTGGAAATATCATTCCAAAGGGCCGTATAGTCCAATTCCCCTTGAAGGTGTATCAAAAGCTTGTCCGTTAACCCAAAATATTTACGGACATAGGGGGTCACAGAGATACTTTCCGCTTTGTTTTCATAGTTGTAATCCAATGGATCGGCTGGTTGATGTTGTTCTGTCCGGCGAAAGGAATAGCCCGTCTTAAGACCCACCATCCAGTCATCGGCTATCGCGTAGCCAGCACTGGGAAAAAAAGACATTGAAAAATTGTCCGATTCCCATCCTGACTGCAGATTGTCCGATTGGGTATCCTGGACTCCAAAAGATAAGGTTCCCCCCAAGTTCCATGTGCCATTAGCGATAGTTCGTTTGTCGCCGTCAGAATTCTGCGCCTGAAGCAAGGTAATGCCAGACAACATTGCAAAAAGTAATACTCGTTTCATTTTTAATTGGATTTTAAGGTTAAAGCTGAGAAACATCAAGTATTATTCCCCATTCTACCAAAAAATCCCATTTGTGAATATTTTAACCAGCAAATGCCATTTATCGATTTAACTTCAATTTATCATCTTCATGGCAAGGTATTTGTTACTTTTATAGGTGCTAAATTGCTCCATCTTGCCATGAAAAAGACATTCTTTGTTTTGCTGGGCATCTTACTCTCAACAGCTCTCTCGTTCGCGCAGGGCGATTTGCCCACTACGCGTCCGTTAAAAATTGGCGAGAAGAACGACCTCGACATCAAGGCAAGCAATCAAGGTACATCGCTCCGAATGCCTTCCGTATTGGATGAGAGCCTCACTTCCAAAAATGAGAAACCTGGCATCCAAATGTTGCCCGATCGGGAATTGCTCCAAGCTGGTCACGACATGGTCATTGACCCGAAGGTTGGGGAAAAGAAGGAAAAAGGCAGTAACGAACATTTTGGAGATCAATATCTGGGTGACTTCAAGACCAATGCCAAGTTTGTGGGCATTGTGGCAAGGGACCACGAGTATGTGGATGGTGACCGCATCAAAATCTATGTGAACGGAGAGGTGGTGGAGCATAATCTCCTGCTATCGGGAACCTTCAGGGGCATCAATCTAGATTTGGTCCAAGGGTTCAACCGCGTTGAGTTCGAAGCCTTGAACCAAGGATCATCAGGACCCAACACGGCCCAAGTGGTCGTGACCGATGACAAAGGTGAGGTCATCCACAACAACCGATGGAACCTTTCTACAGGTTCAAAGGCAAGCCTGATCATCGTCAAAGAAGACGAATGATCACTGTCCGGGTCTGTACGTCCGTTCGGCCCGTTCCAAAACATCTTCCTTATAATATGCCGCATCTTTGAACTCGATATCGGCATAGCGTTGTGCCTGATCATTGAAATGGGGTGAATCGGGATCTCCACTCTGCCCCCCGGCAAGCATGGTCTTGGCCATGACCTTTTCCCCAAATTCCACTACGGCCACAAAACTGTTGCCCCGTGTACCGTAAATTTTCTTGGTATCGTTGTCGTACCGCGCGCCATAGGCCGCCAATGCACCCCAAGTGCCGCTTGCAAAACCAATGGGAATACTGGGTTTGGTATCATCAAAGGGTTGATAGATGTCCCCGTTCAACCTTTGGTAGCGGTTCACTTCGCCCCAAGGCATTTTCCAAGTACCGAAATCACGGGTAAGCCCATCCAAAGTTTCTTGAAACAAGTCCAATTTTTCCGAATTTGGGGAAGCTGTGCCCCAATATTCCACAAGTTCCATACCTGAAAGACCTTCGGGCCGCACCGCTTTGGAATAGCTCATTGTTCCATAATAATGGGCCAAGGTCATGGCCACCGATTCCTTGGAAGTGGTAAAGTCCCAATTCCGCATCATCTCCATGGCTTCTTTCAGTTCTGGTTTTGGTTGGGCATCATACGCACGCACCAGACCGGGAACCAATGCTTCAAAAGCGGGCAAATACGGATCGTGCGCCAATTGGATGAGGCTGTCCAAGGTATAACCGCTACGCCCGGTCAACAATGCAATGGCATGGACGCCCCTGAAATTTTCTTGGTCCCTGGACATGTAGTTAGGGTAATCCTCCCTTTTGGGGCTGTATTCCAAGGCCGAAGTGTATGGGGTCGAATTGCAGTTCTGTATCCATCCATTTTTGGGGTTCAGCACCAGAATGTTCTCGTCCACCTTGTGCAGTCCCTTCCAATCGGTTTTGGGATCACTGCCATCCACAGGCTCCGTATAATCATAAATGGTATCGCGTTTCGGGATAAAGTTTCCATGGAAATAGGCGATGTTGCCCTCAGCATCTGCATAAACCGTGTTGTTTGATGAATTGGTTCGGATGTCCATCATTTTTCGAAAACCATCATACCCCTCCTGTTTGGTACGGATATAGGATTGCTCCAAAGCCTTTACCGGCTCCCACATCATGGCCGATGCGGTCCATTGCCCTCCCACCTGATGGGTGATCGGGCCGTGATGGGTGCGGTACACGGGAAAAGTCCTCTCCTTCAAACTGTCCCCATCTTTATAGGTCAAGGTCACTTGACTGGAATCCACCGGGCGCAGTTCCTCTCCATATCGGTAGAAAAGCTTGCCCTCATTCTTTAGAATGGTCTCCTTGAACTCGTCCATCACATCAGTATAGGTCGATGTATGCATCCAGCCCGTTTTCTCATTGAATCCCTGATATACAAAAAACTGCCCCCATGTGACGGCACCGTAGGCGTTCAGACCTTCCTCACTCACCACATGCACTTCCCCCCGAAAATAGAAAGAAGTATGTGGGTTGATGAGCAACATCGCATTCCCGGATTGGGTCAAATCGCCTGAAATGGCAATGCCGTTTGAACCTTGGGGCTCGGCCATTTCCTCTTCCTTTTTCTGTTGGAGCAATTCCATCTTAGGGATTTCCATCCCACTTTCGTAAAAGCTTTGGATTTTTCGGGTGGAAATGCGTTCAATGTCACCTCCAATAGATCCCTCGCTGAAATACATAGGCATCCAAGGCTCGAAACGCGTCAAAAGTTTGGGTTTCACTTCCGGATGGGTGTGGAGATAATAGTTAACGCCATCGGCAAAGGCATCGCAGAGTTTTTTCAACCATTCGGGGCTTTTTTCATAATTGGCCTTGGCCTCCTCCTCTGTCATGAAAAGTTTGGCCCGCAAATCACTGTACAAAGCCTCTTCGCCTTCCACTTCGGCCAATCGGCCCGTGGCCCAGATATAATTTTGCTCCACGCGGTTAAAATCATCCTCACATTGGGCATACAGCAATCCAAAAACGGCATCTGCATCGGTTTTTCCATAAATGTGGGGCACTCCAAAATCGTCTCGGATGATAGTGATGTTCGCGGCTTGGGCCTCCCATTCTTCAACTTCGGTCTGCGTTTTTTCCGTGCAAGAAAAAAAGGCGAAAAGAATGGCAACAAGAAATGTCCTCATTTGGAGTGTGGTTTGGTTTTTATCTCCATGAAAATACGGGAATTCTCCTTCCCTACCAACTTCCACTGGCGCCACCCCCACCAGAGCTGCCACCGCCACCAGAGAAACTACTGGAACTTCCCCCGGAACTACTAGATCCAAACGAATGGCTGCCCGATGACGAAAAGGTCTTGCCCACATACGTTTTATCCGATTTGAACCAAGAAAGCTTGAAATCTTCCTTGCCCTTCACCAAAATCTTCACCACGGCCAAAAGGATTGTCAGCAAAAAAAAGCCGCCAAAAACATAATAGACCCAGCCAATGTCCTCGACCAAGGCCTCAAAATCCAAATTGAAGCCATAAATCATACTCAGAAAAAACAGGGGCATCAAAATAAAGACCAACCCAAACCCGACCATGAACAGTGCGGAGAAAATCATGAACAAACCCGGCACAAGGCCCAGTTTCCCCACCATGATCCCCCTGAACATTTCCACTAGACCCGAATAACCCTTGTAGAAAACGAATATCCCGGCAGCAATAAAAATGGATAAGAAAAGAGTGAACAACAGGTAGCCCCACCAAGGCATTTCGCCTTCCGCCTCAATTTCCCTGTTGAATTCGGCCAAGGCTTCGGGGTTTTTGAGGAACTCGATGATCTGTCCCGTGGCACCATCAATCCCTGCAAAATAGGCTTCTTCCTTAAAATTGGGGATCATGATATTGCGGATGATGCGTGAGGCCACGGCATCCGTGATGTAGGATTCCAGTCCATAGCCCACCTCAATACGAACTTCCCTATCGTTTTTTGAAAAAAGGATGAGAATGCCATTATCCTTATCCTCTTGCCCTAATTTATTCTGGTTGAAAACGCCATTGGCATATTGCTCGATGGTCTCGTAACCCAGATCATTGATGGTCAATACTACCAATTGGTTGGTGGTCTCGTCCTCAAACTGGGTCAGCTTTGCCCGAAGGTCTTGTAGTTCTTGTGAAGTGAAAATGTTGGCATTGTCCGTAACAATCTCGGTCAATTGTGGGTACTGGTCCTGTCCCCAGCAAAATCCCGAGAACCACAACAAAGCACAGAAAAGTAATGTCCTTCCCATAAACTTGTTCAGCAAGAAAGACTAAAGATAGGATTTTGTTGCTTTGTCCGCTCTTGGATTTGATCGATGGCTTCCTTGGATCAATCCTCGGCAGGGGCCAGCTCCACTTCCAGACCGTCGAGGTCTTCGGTAATGTGCAGTTGGCAGCCCAATCGGCTGTTGTCCTTTACAAAGAAGGCTTCGGCCAACATGGCGTCCTCATCGTCGGATTTTTCAGGGAGCTGATGGTCCGAAAGCACATAACATTGGCAAGAGGCGCACATGGCCATCCCTCCGCAGATGCCTATGGTACCCTCCGGGGCCAGTTCGTAGGATCGAACCACCTCCATGAGGTTCATGTTCATATCTGTTGGGGCATCTACCTCGTGCAGAACGCCATCACGGTCGGTTATTTTTAATTTTATGTCACTCATAATCTTTATAGGGGACACCCCTAAAGCCCCCTCAAGGGGAAAATTTTACGAAATATTTAATCTATTGCCTTGACAACTGCCTTAGGCGCTTCTTTTTTACTGCCATCAAATCCTGTAACGCCCCCGACCGTGGTATATTTCATCACATACTTTTTATCGGGGTGGATGCGCTGGTATGCACTTTGGCACATCAATGTTGCTTCGTGGAAACCACAAAGGATCAGTTTCAATTTTCCGGGATAGGTATTCACATCCCCGATGGCATAGATGCCGGGGATATTGGTCTGGTAGTCCAGCGCATTGTCCACCTTGATGGCGTTTTTTTCGATTTCCAATCCCCAATTCCCAATCGGTCCCAATTTGGGCGAAAGGCCGAACAAGGGGATAAAATGATCCACTGCGACCTCCGTATCTTCATCGGTATCGGTATTCCTGACGGTGACCTTCTCCAATGTGTCCTCGCCATGGAGGGACACGACCTCGGAAGGGGTCATCAGTTTGATTTTTCCCTGATCTTTGAGGTGTTGTACTTTTTCCACAGAGTCTAAGGCTCCCCTGAACTCGTTCCTGCGGTGTACCAAAGTGACTTCTTCGGCCACATCCGCCAAGAAAATGGACCAGTCCAAGGCCGAATCTCCTCCCCCGGCAATCAATACTTTTTTATTGCGATACACCTCAGGTTCCTTGATCATATAGGCCACACCGTTGTCCTCATATTGGGCTAGGTTGTCCAACAAAGGTTTTCTGGGTTCAAAACTGCCCAGACCACCAGCAATGGCAACTACGGGGGCGTGGTGCTTGGTCCCTTTGTTGGTGGTGACCACAAAGCTGCCATCGTCCAACTTTTGAATGGTCTCTGCCCGTTCTCCCAGGGTAAAACCGGGCTGAAAGGGTCTTATCTGCTCCATAAGATTGTCCACCAGCTCCCCCGCCAATACTTCAGGGAAGCCCGGAATATCATAAATGGGCTTTTTCGGATAGATTTCGGAACATTGTCCACCGGCTTGGGGCAATGCGTCTATCAGGTGGCATTTCAATTGGAGCAGGCCTGCTTCAAAAACGGCAAAAAGACCCGTAGGCCCTGCTCCGATTATCAATATGTCGGTCTTGATCATGTGCAATGGATTTTGTGGCATGCAACTTACTGCTTGCCCAAGGAAAGGCGAATGACTTTTATCAGTTAGCTCAAATTGATGACTTCCTCAATTTGGGGCGCATATTTCTTAATGGTCATCTCCACACCGCTCTTCAGGGTCATCTGGTTGACGCTACAGCCTATGCAATTGCCCTCCAATCTAACTTTTACGGAATTGTCATTGTCTATCGAGACCAAGGTGATATCGCCCCCATCACTTTGGAGAAAGGGACGTATTTCCTGTAAGGCCTTTTCAACATTGCTTTTTATTTCTTCTGATGTCATGCTCATTTCTTTTTAACGGCGGCACAACCGGCCATTGTTGTAATCTTTATTGCTTCGGTGGGAGGGAGATCGGTGTTTCGTCTCACCAATTCCTGTACCACGTTTCTAGTCAGTTCCTCAAAAGCTTCCTCGGTAGGGGTAGCTGTCTGCAGTGCCGCCGGTCTTCCCACATCACCTGCTTCCCTGATGCCCTGCACCAACGGAATCTCTCCCAAAAAGGGCACATCGAGGTCTTCCGCCAGATTTTTGGCACCGTTTTGTCCAAAGATATGGTATTTATGGTCAGGAAGTTCGGCCGGGGTAAAGTAGGCCATATTTTCCACGATACCCAAAACCGGTACGCTAATGGCTTCCTGCTGGAACATGGCAACGCCTTTTCGGGCATCGGCCAAGGCAATTTCCTGCGGGGTGCTGACCACAACGGCGCCTGTCACGGGCAAGGACTGCATAATGCTCAAATGGATGTCCCCGGTTCCAGGGGGCAGATCCAGCAACAAAAAGTCCAATTCACCCCAATGGGCATCAAAGATCATCTGGTTGAGGGCCTTGGCGGCCATGGGTCCACGCCAGATCACGGCCTGGTTGGGCTGGGTAAAAAATCCGATGGAAAGGAGCTTCACCCCATAGTTTTCAATGGGCTTCATCTTTGCCTTGCCATCCACATTGATGGACAAGGGCTTCTCATTGGCCACATCGAACATAATGGGCATGGAAGGTCCGTAGATATCCGTGTCCAAAAGCCCCACCTTAAAGCCCATCTTGGCCAAGGTAACAGCCAAATTGGCGGTAATGGTCGATTTTCCCACACCCCCTTTTCCTGAGGCCACGGCCACGATGTTCTGTATGCCCGGAATGGGGTTCCCCTTGATTTGGTTGACCTTGGGTGTGGCTGGGGCATCAACCTTTAGGTTGACCTTGATCTTGGCCTTTTCATAGACCTCTCGATGGATGCACTTCAAGATTTCCACCTCGGTCTTCTTTTTGGCCTGAAGACTAGGGTTTTTTATGGTAACATCCACTTCTACTTCATCCCCAAACACTTGAATGTTTGTGATTGCACCACTCTCCACTATATTTTGACCATCTCCAGGCGCAGAAATTTTTTCCAATGCCTTGAGGATATCTGCTTTTTTCAACTTCATTGTCCGAATTTTATATGCAGTCGTTTGTACTGATTCTAAATTACAAAGATACGGTGTTGCGCTTAGATTTAGAAGTTGGTCCATTGAATTTCAATATGGTAGAACAACTTGCCTCTATAGTGTGATGATTTGTCCCATTTTAGCATGTTTTTCAGCCTTTTATTGGTTTTCATACTTGAAGAATCTGTAGAAATATACTGCTCCCCCTCTCTTTTTTTTGAAAAAAATGTAGCTTAGGCTATTGAACATGCCTATAACCGACCACACATGCCAACCCACCTCAAAATTCCTCCTTTCCTTTGCTCGTTTGGTTTGATTCTTTTGATTTCCTGCGCCTCACAACATGAATTTACCAAAAGGGATGTCAAGAGATCCGAACGCCTCATTGGCATCCAATTTTCGAAAGAGGCACGGGATACTTTGTATCCTTATTTGCAAAGGAACCGCGAAGGGTTTGACTCGCTCCGAAAATATCCGTTGGACGATGCTGTTTTTCCTGCCGTTCGCTTTGACCCTATTCCATTTGGCTTTGAAATGCCCGAACAATTGGAACATCAGGTTTGGGAAATTCCCGATTCTGTGGAAATCCCAGAACCTTATAATCTATTGGCCTTTTATACCATTCCTCAGCTCGCATCCCTCATCAAACATCAAAAAATCACCTCCACCGAACTCACCCAATTCTTTTTGGCCCGATTGAAAAAATATCAACCCATGCTGCAATGTAGCATCACCATTACCGATAGTCTGGCATTGGCACAGGCCAAACGTGCCGACGAAGAGATAAAAAATGGACGGTATCGAGGTATTTTGCACGGCATCCCCTATGGCACCAAAGATTTGATGTCCGTCGCCGGATATCCGACCACTTGGGGCGCCGCTCCCTACAAAGATCAAGAAATCGATGAAACCGCCACCGTGATCGAACGTCTTGAGGAAGCAGGTGCCGTATTGGTTGCAAAGCTGGTTTCGGGGGCCTTGGCCCGGGGCGATGTTTGGTTTGGTGGCAAGACCAAAAACCCATGGGACACCACCCAAGGGGCCAGCGGCTCTTCGGCAGGTTCGGGATCGGCCACTTCGGCGGGACTGGTGCCTTTTGCCCTCGGAACCGAAACCTTGGGATCTATTACTTCGCCGAGCAGCAGAAATGGGGTCACCGGACTGCGCCCTACGTATGGCAGGGTGAGCCGACACGGGGTGATGAGCTTGAGCTGGTCCATGGACAAGGTTGGGCCATTGGGACGGAACGCGGAGGATTGCGCCATTGTATTTGCCGCCATTCAAGGGAAAGACGAAAAAGACCTGACCACCATCGATCTTCCTTTCGGTATTGATTGGAAAAAAGACATCACCGGCTTGAAGGTGGCCTATCTCAAAGCGGATATCGAAAAAGACACCACGGAAAGTGGCGACAACCTGAGAAAGGCTCTTGAAGTCTTAGAGACCATGGGAATAACACCTACGGCCGTGACATTGCCCGAAGCCATGCCCTATCGTGGGTTTGACATTATCCTGAGGGCAGAGGCAGGAGCTTTTTTTGATGCGCTGGTACGTTCGGGGAAAGTGGACGAGATGGTGGAACAGGACCAGCGTTCCCGGGCGAATTCACTACGCCAAAGTCGCTTTATCCCGGCGGTGGAATACCTGCAGGCCAATCGGCAAAGACAGGTATTGATTCAAGAAATGAACGCATTGATGAAGAATTACGATGTGCTCATTTCGCCTTCGTTCGGGAACGACCAATTGCTGGCCACCAACCTCACGGGGCATCCCGTGATCGCTATTCCTACCGGTCTGGACAAAAAAAACCATCCCACCAGCATGACCTTTGTGGGCAATCTGTACGATGAAACCAGCATTTTACTATTGGCAAAGGCCTTTCAAGAGAATACGGAGTTTGATGAAATGCACCCTCCCGGATTTTAAAGCTCTTTCCCCGGGTCCCAAAAATGTTTTTGGAAATCCACAATTTGGTTGTCCTTGACCTTGATGCCCTCGTTTTCGAGCAATTGTTGCATCAAGTTAGTACCTCCAAAATGGTGTTTGCCTGTAAGTACCCCCACACGGTTCACTACCCTATGTGCGGGCACCTCCTTTGCCGATGAATTGTTCATCGCCCAGCCCACCATTCGGGCGCTACGGGCCGCTCCAAGATATTTGGCAATGGCCCCATATGAAGTAACTTTCCCATAGGGAATTTCCCTTGCCACCGCGTATACTTTGTCAAAGAAATTTTCATCTTCCATATCAACGGTAAAAAATCCGAATAAGGGTAATCACCAGTAGCAAGAGCATAAGTGCGCTCAGGATGTAATTGGAGTTTTTGGAAAACCGGTTGGTCTTGGTCTCCAATTTATCAAAATAAAAGGTGTAGAGATAGAGCACGGAGAACGTTCCGGCCCCGGCTGCCACCACAAAGGTGGTAATGTCCTTGGCCTCGAACTTGATCCATCCGGCTTCGTTCCACATGGCATTGAGTCCGCTGTAATAGGGAATGGTGAGCAGGTTGACAGCGGCCAAGAGCACTCCCTTGAAAAAACTGTTTTTCTTGCTCAGGTTCACTTTTTTGATCTTCTGTGTTTTCTTCCGCTTTGCCGCTATAAAAAAGTACACCGCAAAAAAGGCAAAAATGGCAATGGCTATTTTGAGGAGGATGTCGATGACCTCGGGATTCCTATATAAAAATTTGGAAATGAAGACCGCGATGTAGGCCTGCACCATGATTATGGAGGACACCCCAAGGCTAAAGATGACACCATTGACCTTCCCCTTTTCCACACTGATCTTGGCCGCATTCATATTGAGCAATCCCGGCGGCACAGTAGCCATGAAGGCTGCCGAAAATGTGGCAAAAAAAAGGATGAGGATATGGGTCATAGGTCGGTCGATCCTAACTTAAACTGGATATATGTAATCGGTTTTCCTTTCTCAAGATACTGATTTTCATAGAAAGTTTGGATTTCCAAAACTTCTGCGGGGCTTCCACTGTTTTTATAGACGTCGTGGTTGGCATAGGCAATCTCGTACCCCAGCCCATGCAAAAGCCCAAGCGTATAGCCGTGCATGAACTCGCTGTCCGTTTTCAGGTTCATCGTGCCCCCCCTTTTCAGGATGTTTCTGTATTTTTCCAAAAAAACGGGATTGGTGAGCCTGTGTTTGGTGCGCTTGTACTTGATCTGCGGATCGGGGAAGGTGATCCAGATCTCATCCACTTCATTTTCGGCAAAAAGATGATCCACCAATTCGATTTGGGTACGCAGGAATGCCACGTTGGACAATTGTTTCTCCACAGCGATCTTGGCCCCACGCCAAAATCGCGCGCCCTTGATGTCTACCCCGATATAGTTCTTGTCCGGGTTCCTTTCTGCCAGACCAATGGTGTATTCGCCCTTACCGCAGCCAAGTTCCAGGACAATGGGATTGTTGTTCCCAAAAAAGGAGGCCCAATCGCCCTTAAACCTGAATCCTTGCAGGACCTCATCCCTCGTTGGCTGTACCACGTTTGAAAATGTCTCGTTCTCCCTGAACCTCTTAAGTTTGTTCTTGCTTCCCACTTTTGTCCTGAATTGACCAAAAATTTAATGATTTGGCAAAACTAAGGAAATCCACAAGCAAATTACATTTTGTTTTTTTGCACTCATGTTCAATTCCAAGCGGATTTTGGTCGCCCCATTGAATTGGGGCCTTGGGCATGCCACAAGGTGCATTCCCATAGTTCGGGCTTTGCTGGAGCACGGCCACCAGCCATACCTTGCTTCGGACGGGGTGGCCCTGTCGTTACTGCAGAAGGAATTCCCGGAACTGCCCTCTTTTGAACTGCCCTCTTACAAGATCACCTATGCGGAAAAGGGCAAAAACTTCAAGATCAAGATGATTTGGGACTCCCCAAAAGTGATCAAGGCCATGGCCAAGGAAAAAAAAGAGGTGAAGCGATTGGTGAAGGAACATGGGTTGGACGGGATCATTTCCGATAACCGATTGGGGGCATTCTATAAAAAAGTACCCTGCGTGTTCATCACCCACCAATTGAACGTGCTTTCTGGCAATACTACCTGGATGAGCTCCAAGGCGCACCAGAAAATCATACAGAAATTTAATGCCTGCTGGGTCCCCGATGTTGAGGACAAACCCAATCTGACGGGCAAATTGGGACACTTGAAAAAATCCAAGTTGAAGATTGCTTACTTGGGGCCGCTGAGCCGTTTTGAAAAATTGGATGTCCCTATTTCCCATGACCTCATGGTGCTGCTTTCCGGCCCAGAGCCCCAGCGCACTTTTTTGGAGGAAAAACTACTAAAGGAACTCCAAGGATTTGAGGGAAACATTGTTTTTGTGCGTGGAAAAATTGAAGATGAACAGACCTTCGAGGAACAAAAATTGGCCAAGGGAAACCTCCAACTATACAATTTCATGAAATCCGATGCCCTCCAAGAAGCATTGAACCAAAGTGCCAAGGTGTTGTGCCGATCGGGATACACCACGGTCATGGACTTGGCCAAACTGGAAAAAAAGGCCTTTTTCATACCCACCCCAGGGCAGTACGAACAGGAATACTTGGCCAAACGATTGGAAAAACAGGAACTGGTGCCTTACTGCGAACAGGATGCCTTCCAGCTTTCGGAATTGTCACGGATGGAAGATTTCAAGGGGCTTGCCCAATTTGAATCCGATATCGATTACTCGGCTCTTTTTGCGGTCTTTTCCAAGGTGAACGAAAATTCGGAACCTACGCCCACCTCGCTTTCCACATAGATTTTTTCACCGTGGGCCTCAATGATGTGCTTCACAATGGAAAGTCCCAATCCCGATCCCCCTTCACTACGGCTGCCACTCTGGTCCACACGGTAAAAGCGTTCAAAAAGTCGTGGAATGTGTTGCTTGGGAATCCCGGCACCATTGTCCGTCACCCTGATGATGACCTTGTTTTTGATCAAATTTTCCACGCTGACCTCCGTGGTTCCGTTCGCATGCCCATATTTGATGGAGTTGACCAAAAGGTTACTGATGACCTGTTGTGTCTTTTCCCTGTCCGCATTCACATAAATGGGGTTTGGATATTCCATATCAAAAACGAGGGCTATTTGCTTTTGGGCAGCCTTCATCTCCAGTAGGTCAAACGTGTTCTGTATGAGTTCTATGATATCAAAATCCTCCCGGGCCAATTTGAGGTCCCCAACTTCCAATTTGGTGATGAGATCTAGGTCCTTGACAATATAGATAAGGCGATCCACTCCCTTGCTGGCCCTTTGCAGATATTTTTGGCGCAGTTTCTTGTCGTTCATGGCGCCATCCAGCAGTGTAAGTATATAGCCTTGAACGGTGAACAGAGGAGTCTTGAGCTCATGGGACACGTTCCCCAAAAAATCCCTTCGGTACTCCTCCCGTATTTTTAAGGTGTCGATCTCTATCTTCTTTCCCTCGGCGAATTTTTCGATCTCTTCGGTAAGGGTCTTCATGTCCGTGGTAACGGGCTTCGACGAAAACGATGTGGATTCCAGGAGGGACACATCGTCATATATTTTTTTGATGCGCCTGTAGATGAACCGCTCCACCCTGATCTGGATAACGACAAAGCAAACGATGAAGCAGATCACGGCAAACAAAATGGCATACGGCCAATCCAATCGGCCCTTGTCCAAAAGAAAGGCCACGAACAATGCAGAAACAAAAACGGTGATCAGAAGGGATGACCTTAAAGCAAATTTATATGACTTCTTTAGCTTGATGGCCATTAAAGAACGAACTTATACCCTACTCCTTTCACGGTTTTAAAGTGGTCATCACCTATTTTCTCCCGAAGTTTTCTGATGTGCACATCGATGGTACGCCCGCCGACCACTACCTCGTTGCCCCAGACCTTGTCCAAGATCACTTCGCGCTTGAACACTTTGTTGGGTTTGGAGGTCAACAAGGACAAAAGTTCAAATTCTTTTCTGGGCAGGACGATCTCTTCCCCATTGTTGATGATCTTGTACTCTTCCCTGTTGATGACAATGCCACCTACCTTCACAATGTCCTCCACTTCTTTCTTTTCCTCTTTCAACCTCCTGAGCAATGCCTTTACCTTGCTCACCAAAACCTTTGGTTTTATAGGTTTGGTGATGTAGTCATCGGCACCGGCATCAAAACCGGCCACTTGGGAATAATCCTCTCCACGTGCGGTAAGGAACGTAATGATGGTATTTTCAAGCCCTGGTGTATTGCGTATCACCTCACAGGCTTCGATACCGTCCATTTCGGGCATCATCACGTCCATGATGATCAAATGGGGAGCCTTTTTCTTGGCCTTGGCCACACCTTCCACACCATTTTTGGCGGTAAAGACTTCATAGCCTTCAGAGGCTAGGTTGTAGCTCACAATTTCCAGAATATCAGGTTCATCGTCAACAAGTAGAATCTTAATGTCCTTCGTTTTCATGGGATGGTATTTCTATGTTAAACGCCCAAATGTAAAGATAATACTATAACGGCATAAATGCTTAACGTTCATTTAATCTGGTAACCTTATTGTAACGATAAACAAAAGAACACTTAACACCGAGCTAACATCGCTTTTACAGCATGTCGCGTTCTTTGCGCCAAATACTTAGCTGAGAATGAAATACTTTTTATTGATTTTTGTGTTTGCCTTTGCAACCTATACTTATGCACAGCAAACCACCGGGAGCATCGTTGGTAAACTCACGGACAGAGAGCAGAACGATGAGCCTCTAGCATTTGCCAACATCCTTATTAAAGGGACCACTTTGGGTACGACATCAGATTTTGATGGTCTCTACGAAATTCCCAATGTGGAGCCTGGAACTTACACTTTGACATTTAGCTTTTTGGGCTACGAAACCATTGAAATTCCCAATATTGATGTGGTTGCGGGCAAAGTGACCAGTATTGACGTACCCATGAGCGCTTCGCAAGGTGTTGCTCTGGACGAGGTCGTTGTCACCACGGTTGCCAGAAAAGATTCTGAAGTAGCCTTGCTACTGGACCAAAAAAGAACCATTACGCTGGAAACCTCCATTGGCGCACAGGAATTGGCCAGAAAAGGGGCCAGTGATGCTGCCACTGCGGTCACTAAAGTTACCGGGATCTCCAAGGAAGAAGGTACAGGGAACGTATATGTGCGTGGTCTAGGGGACCGTTACAACATCACAACCTTGAACGGACTTCCTTTACCTTCAAACAATACCGCTAAGAAGAACATCGATTTGGGTCTTTTCGGGACATCCATCATTGAATCCATCGGTATTGACAAGACGTACAACGCCAAAAACTATGGGGACTTTGCCGGAGCCAACATCAATATAGTTTCGCGCAACTATACCGGGGCAGGCTTTTTGGAGCTTGGCATTAGTTCAGGGGCCAACTCCGAGGCCATTGGAGTTGAGGATTTCTACCTCTATGAAGGACCTGACTTTTCTGGATTTTATAATAAGGAAATCCCCAACAATCCTTTCAACAACACTTTTGATACCAGTTGGGACCGTGAAACAAGGAGCACTCCCATCAATTCAAGCCTTTCCCTTAAAGGCGGGGATTCATTCAACATTGGTGAAAATTCCACATTGAACTTTTTTGCTGTTGGATCCTTTAGCAATAAGAATTCATACCGCGAAGGGGTCAACAGAGGTGCTCCCAACTTGGGAACAGGACTACCAAACTCTGATTTTGACTACCAAAGGTATAGCTACGAAACCGCGACCACCCTTATGGGGAACGTCGGTCTTCGATTGGGCTCGGCCAATGATATCAAGTACAACTTCGTGATGCTCAACAATTCTGAGCAAAAGCATGAAGAATTTGATGGTATCCTAGATAGGGAGGACGACGCTCCCAACGGAGGTGGTTTCATCCAAAGGAACACTTTTGAGAGAACCACGCTGATGATCAATCAATTGTTGGGAAGCCACGATTTGAGCGAAAATCTTGAACTGAATTGGGGCGTAGGGTACAACAATGTACAGAATCTGGTCCCAGATAGGAGACAGAACATCCTTTTGCCGTACTCCAACAATGACCCTCAAGGGCCAAAATCATTCCGATTGGTATCGGCTGCATCAGCCAACCATAGGTTTTTTCAAGAATTGACCGAAGACGAACTTGCTGCCAACATTTCCACTTCCTTCAAGTTCAAGAAGAATGAGGATGATGCCTTTGACGGTAAGCTGACCGTTGGATATAATGGAAGGTTCAAGGACGTTTCCTTTGAAGCGACCCAGTTCAACTATCAAATATTGAATGTTGCCAACCAGCCCACGGTTGACCCATATAACATTGATGCTTATTTTCAGGAATATGGTCCTGGCTCTGGATATTGGCAGATCCGAACCTTCAGGGGAACCGCCTCTACCCCAGGCGCATTGGACCCACAGACCTATGGTGGTGAGCAACAGATCAATGCAGGGTTCTTGACCTTGGAATACAAGTTTACCCCAAAGTTCACCTTGTTTGCAGGGGCAAGGGGCGAACAAATAGTTCAACGCATCGATTGGAGCACCGTGATCCAAGGTGAGGGCAGCAACGAATTGGAAACTTTTGAGTTTTTGCCGTCATTGGCCCTTAAATATGAGCTCAATGAAAAGCAAAACCTAAGGTTTGCCGCCAGTAAGACGTATACATTGCCCCAATTCAAAGAGCGTGCCCCCTTCCTGTTCCAAGAGGAAATCAATCAGGATACACAGGGTAACCCAGCATTGGAAAATTCAACGAACTACAATTTTGATTTGAGATGGGAGCTCTTCCCATCATCCAGCGAACTGGTTTCTTTTGCCGTGTTCGGAAAATATATCGAGAACCCGATAAACACCTTCTTGATCGTATCTGCGGCCAACAACCTCAGCTATGCCAACACAGGGGACAATGCCACTGCGTTTGGTGCCGAGCTGGAGGTAAAACTGGATGTACTTGAGAACGAAAAAGAAAGTGCTGAAAGCATGCTGGTGGAGCGCTTGTCTGTTGGAGGGAACATTTCTTACCTGAACACCAATCAGGAGTTGGACTATCAAAAAGTATCCGAAGAAACCAATTTTGCAGCAGCTTTCACCAACACGGAAGCGCCCCTACAGGGAGCCTCTGACTTCATTTTCAATGCCGACATTAGTTACTATACCGAGTTCGCCAACAACAAAAACCTGAGGACCACACTGGCCGGAAACTATTTCTCCGACCGCATTTTTGCCTTGGGAAGCACCGGTAGGGGGCATTTGGTGGACAAAGGCTTTGTTTCCCTTGATTTTATTAC
This sequence comes from Flagellimonas amoyensis, assembly GCF_003058265.1. Taxonomy (GTDB): domain Bacteria; phylum Bacteroidota; class Bacteroidia; order Flavobacteriales; family Flavobacteriaceae; genus Flagellimonas; species Flagellimonas amoyensis. Next base: position 327,298 of record NZ_QBUK01000001.1, on the reverse strand, counting down.
AGCTGCCCAACTTGGCGACCATTTTGGTCTAGGGTTGAACGTCAGGAACCTACTCAATCCATTGGTGGAACGTGTCAATGAAAATGCAGAAGGAGATTTGGATACTAGCAACCCGGCAATCCCCGGTTTCCTGGAAAACGGACCTGTGACCGCATTATCCTATAAAAAAGGGGTTGATTTCAGCCTCTCCCTAACCTATAAGTTTTAAAACTATCAAACAATAAATATTAAATCTGAATTTCTTTAATCTAAAACTATACTTATGAAAAAATCATTTTTCAAATTTATGTTAAGTTTCGCTGTAACGGCCTTTGTGGTATCGTGTAGCGGTGACGACAATGGCGGTGGCAGCACCTGTTCGGATGGTATCCAGAACGGCGACGAGACCGGAGTTGATTGTGGAGGCTCCTGCACCCCATGTGCCGATGCAACCGTGGAACTTTCCGGAGAGGTCACCGAAGATACCAGTTTGGATGCTTCAAAAGAATATAAACTTACCGCAGCTTACATCGTGAAAGCTGGTGCGGCATTGACTATTCCTGCCGGGACCGTAATCAAGGCCTCTGGAGGTACTGCCGCTTTCATCGGTGTTGAAAGAGGTGCCCAGATCTTTATCAATGGTACTGCCAGCAATCCTGTGGTAATGACCTCCGATGCTGCTGAACCTGCTCCTGGTGATTGGGGTGGATTGGTTATCGCCGGTGATGCCCCTACCAACAAAGGGGTGGACGTGACCACTGAGGTAGGTGATCTTACTTATGGTGGTGCTACTGCCGATGACGATTCTGGTTCCATCACCTACCTTCGTGTGGAATATACCGGGGCCACTTTCTCCAACGATAAGGAGTTCAACGGTGTATCCCTGTTCGGTGTTGGTTCAGGAACCACTTTTGAGCACGTACAATCCTACAATGGTGGTGACGACGGTATCGAGTTCTTCGGTGGTACCGTAAGCGGTAACTACCTTGTATCCATAGGAAGCGGTGACGATTCCATCGACTTCGCCGATGGTTGGACCGGTAGCGGAAGCTTCTGGTACATCGCCGGTGGCGCAAAAGCAGGTATCGAAGGTTCCAACAACGGGGACAATGGCGATGCCACTCCTGTGACCACGACTACCTTGAGCAACATCACCGTGGTAGGTCCTACCAGTGATGAAGGTGCCCTTTTCTACAAAGAAGGTGGGGGCAGCTTTTCCATCGACAACTTTTATGTGAGCAATGCTCCAGTAGGTATTAATGTAACTGCTAGTGATGCTCCTGCCGGTGTTCGTATTGAAGCTGGTGATCTAGATATCACCAACATTCAATTCGCCAATATTCCAGAAGGGTTCGTTATAACCAATTATGCCGGTGCTAACCAAGCCTTCTATACCGAAGGTATTGCAACAGGAGCCGGAAATGGTGCCAATTCCCCTGATTGGGCGGCTGGTTGGACCATTGGTTTGGAGAACAGCGAAATCATCAGTGAAAACTTGGCCGGTGAAGCTACCGGAGATGTTAGCTTGAGCGCTTCCATCGAATACTTTCTAACAAGTTCTTTCATCGTGAAAGAGGGTGGATCATTGACCATTCCTGCCGGGACCGTGATCAAGGCCTCTGGAGGTACTGCCGCTTTCATCGGTGTTGAAAGAGGTGCCCAGATCTTCATCAATGGTACTGCTGAAGCTCCTGTGGTGATGACTTCTTCTAGCGAGACTCCTGCTCCTGGTGATTGGGGTGGTTTGGTGATCGCCGGTGATGCCCCTACCAACAAAGGAGTGGACGTGACCACTGAGGTAGGTGACCTTACCTATGGTGGTGCTGCTGCCGATGACGATTCTGGTTCCATCACCTACCTTCGTGTGGAATATACCGGGGCCACTTTCTCCAACGATAAGGAGTTCAACGGTGTATCCCTGTTCGGTGTTGGTTCAGGAACCACTTTCGAATATGTGCAATCTTTGAATGGTGGTGACGATGGTATCGAGTTCTTCGGGGGTACCGTAAGCGGTAACTACCTTGTATCCATAGGAAGCGGTGACGATTCCATCGACTTCGCTGATGGTTGGACCGGTAACGGAAGCTACTGGTACATCGCCGGTGGTGCTAAAGCAGGTATCGAAGGCTCCAACAACGGGGACAATGGTGATGCCACTCCTGTGACCACGACTACCTTGAGCAACATCACCGTGGTAGGTCCTGTCACCGAAGGTGCCCTTTTCTTCAAGGAAGGTGGAGGAAACTTTACCATTACCAACTTTTACACCAGTGGTGTTGACCTTGGCGTGATGGTGACCGATACTGATACTGCTGCAGCTGCCCGTATCGAAAATGGTGATTTGGACATCAACCCAATACAGTTCGATGTCCCAGCAATGGGCTTTTTGGCCACTGACTATACTGGTCTAAACCTAAGTTTCTACACTGAAGGTGACAATACAGGAGCCGGCAATGGTGCCGACCAACCTGATTGGGCCTCTGGATGGACCTCTGGTTTCTAATACGAAAACAGCTTATAAATTAGCGAAGCCCCCGAATGATCGGGGGCTTCTTTTTTGCATTTTATCGAAAAGTAACCTCTTATTCATCAAACGGTTACTCAACCGCATCGCATTTTTTATATATTTGTGGCACAGCCTTTGCCGTAAATAGATTTATGAAACACTTTTACCTTGTTGCCCTTCTTTTTGTCTGTGCCCTTGGATTTTCGCAAGAAAATGCCAAAGGAAGCGCGGATATCGATGGCTTCAAGCTGTATCCCAATCCTGTTACGCAAGGCAAGGTCTACATTGAGACCAAATTGAATTCCCCCAAAAAAATCCTTGTTTTTGATGTATTGGGCACCCAGGTCATTGAGACCACTCTTTTGGGCAAGGAACTCAATCTTTCGAACTTGGACAAAGGGGTGTACATCCTTAGGGTTTTCGAGAACAATAAAGTAGCTACCAGAAAGCTCATTGTCAAGTAGTTTCCCTTCATTTTCACCCACTCGAAGTACCTCCAAACCACAACTTTTCTTCTTTTACCTACACAATTATTGCTTTCACAACATTTTGTAGTCCTTTTATAGGTGTTTATCTACTTTTATACTGCACATATACCCCAAATCAGCATTTATGAAGAAAATCTACTTTGTCCTTCTTATGGCCTTACCCTTACTCACTTACGGTCAAGAACTGGTCAGTGTAAACACTGAGCCGGTACAGGAACTCAAGGGATTCAAAATGTATCCCAACCCTGCGTACGGGGATGAAGTGTATATCACGACAGAATCCAACGGTACCAAACAGATCAAGATCTATGACGTTTTTGGGGAGGTAGTGCTCACCGACAGGATCACCACCAACACCTTGGACATCTCACGGCTCGTTCCCGGTGTGTATGTGCTCCAAGTAACCGAAGAAAAGAAAACCATGACCCGAAAATTGGTCATCAAATAAAAACACAATCTTTCAAAGCCTCTTTTCAAAAGGGGCTTTTTATTTTTGGGTACTTTTGTGGCCCATGGACACCAACAATTTTCAACGGATTTTTTCCATTTCCAACGCTGCTGGGTTTGAAGACATAGCACTGGATATCTTTAGGTTCCAGTATACCTACAACCCAGTTTACAAGAGCTATTGCGAACATCTGGGAAAATCCCCTGCAACGGTTTACAGCCTTTTGGATATCCCCTTTTTGCCCATTTCTTTTTTTAAGACGCATCAAATAGTGTCCACCACAAAATTCCCAGAAACCGTTTTTGAGAGCAGTGGCACCACACAGAGCACAACCAGTAAGCATTATGTGCCGTATCTGGACATGTACAATGAGAGTTTTTTGAAAGGCTTTTCCAACTTCTATGGCAATGTCGGGGAATATTGCATTTTGGCCTTGTTGCCCGCTTATTTGGAACGGGAAGGATCATCGCTCATCCATATGGTCAATGACCTGATTTTGCGTTCGGGCCATCCGCATAGCGGGTTCTACCTCAACAATTTGGAAGAACTGAACCAAAAACTTAGGGAACTGGAACAGAAAGGGACCAAAACGTTGCTCATTGGGGTTTCCTTTGCCCTATTGGACCTGGCCGAACACTTCTCCCTACCACTTAAACATACCATCGTCATGGAAACCGGGGGGATGAAAGGCAGGCGTAAGGAACTGATCCGGGAAGAACTGCACTCTATCTTGAAAAAGGCCTTTGGCGTCCCCAAGATACATTCCGAATATGGGATGACGGAACTGTTGTCGCAGGCCTATTCCGATGGTGACGGACTGTTCCGGACACCACCATGGATGAAAGTACTGGCGCGTGACACTGAGGATCCCTTGAGCATGCAGCCCATCGGGAAAACCGGGGGCATCAATGTCATCGATCTTGCCAATGCGTACTCCTGTTCCTTCATCGCCACACAAGACCTTGGAAAAACATACCCTGATGGCTCTTTTGAGATTTTGGGCCGTTTTGATGATTCCGATATCCGGGGCTGTAATTTGATGGTCCTTTGACTCCATTTACACCTCTTTTTCGCCATCCATACATAAATAAGCACCATTCACAAACATACAATCAATTCATTTTTAAGGTTTTGCATAAATTAATACCATAACCAAACAGACAAAAGATGAATAGAAATGCTTTTTTAAAAAGAAGTGCCCTCTCCGCAGCGGCACTTGCTTCGATGCCCGCCTTTGCCCATTTTTCCACCAAAAACGAAAAGGATGAGAAGATACTTGACCCTAAAATCGTACGGAAAGGAGAAGGCAAAAAAGTGAACGTAATAGGAGACCAACAAACCTTTAAGCTCACCAGTGAAGACACAAACGGCCTTTTCACATTGATTGAAGAGGTAAACCCTCCGGGAACGATGATCCCACCCCATGTACATACCAATGAGGACGAAATCTTTAAGGTCTTGGAAGGAGAATTGGAAGTGACCGTAGGAGAGCAAACCACCATATTGAAAGCCGGTGATCTGGCCTTTGCACCAAAAAATGTGCCCCATTCGTGGAAAGTGGTTGGAGACCAAGATTGCAAAACCATTCTGAGCGTATTTCCTGCAGGTCTTGAACTGATGTTCGAGGAATTGGGGAACTTGCCCCCAGGACCGCCAGACTTTCCAAAAGTGGCCGATATGGAATCACCTTTATCCCCCAATAACTAAAAAAGCCATCTAAAAGATGGCTTTTTTAGTTATTCGACTACCAGCACAAAATAATTTTTCTTGCCCCGTTGGAGCAACACAAACTTATTGTTGATCAGGTCATCCTGGGTGATCACATATTCCTCACCCACTTTTTCCTTGTTCACCGAAATGGAATTCTGTTTCAACTCCCTTCGGGCTTCCCCGTTGGATCCCAAAAAGTTCGTCTTGGCGGCCAAGGCACCTATCATGTCCAGCCCAGGCTCAAGTTCACTTTTGGAAATCTGCGCTTGTGGCACGCCTTCAAAGACATCCAAAAATGTCTTCTCGTTCAACTTTTTCAAATCTTCAGAGGTCGATTTCCCAAAAAGGATATCACTTGCCTTGATGGCATTTTCCAGCTCTTCCTTGGAGTGGACCATGGTCGTGATCTCTTCGGCCAATCTCTTTTGCAATGTCCTCAGGTGGGGAGCTTCCGTGTGGGCCGCCACCAAGTCCTCTATCTCCTTTTGGTCCAAAAAGGTAAATATCTTGATGTATTTTTCTGCATCCCCATCCGAAGTGTTCAGCCAATATTGGTAAAATTTATAGGGCGATGTCCTTTCCGCATCCAACCACACATTGCCACCTTCCGTCTTCCCAAATTTGGTGCCGTCTGCCTTGGTGATCAGCGGGCAGGTCAGGGCAAATCCCTTTCCCCCACCAATCCTACGGATCAGCTCCGTTCCCGTGGTAATGTTGCCCCATTGATCGCTTCCCCCCATTTGAAGGGTGCAGTCATGATTTTGGAACAGGTAGAGAAAATCATATCCTTGTACCAATTGATACGTAAATTCAGTAAAGGACATTCCTTCCTTCGCATCCGAAGAAAGTCGTTTCTTCACAGAATCCTTGGCCATCATATAGTTTACTGTGATGTGCTTCCCAACATCCCTGATAAATCCGAGGAATGAAAAGTCCTTCATCCAGTCATAATTGTTCACCAAAACAGCAGCATTGGGGGCCTTGCTCTCAAAATCGAGAAAACGGGCCAACTGTCCCTTGATCGCCTCTTGGTTGTGCCGAAGGGTGGCTTCATCCAAAAGATTGCGTTCCGCAGATTTTCCGGAAGGATCCCCGATCATTCCCGTGGCACCGCCAACAAGTGCATAGGGTTTGTGCCCTGCCAGTTGAAAATGCCTCAACATCATCACGCTCACCAAATGACCGATGTGCAGGGAATCTGCCGTAGGGTCGATACCCACATAAGCGGCCCTCATTTCTTCCATAAGATGTTCCTCAGCCCCGGGCATCACATCATGCACCATTCCCCTCCATTGCAGTTCTTGAACAAAATTCTTCACCTTGGTTATTTTTTGAATAGGTGCAAATATAAAATGATGTTGCCAGTTCTCTGAATAAATCGGTTACAAATAGGTATTTTTACCGCATGATATTGGTTATCGGAGGCACAGGGTTGATCGGTTCGCACCTACTTTTCCATTTGACAAAAAATGGGGAGCGGGCAAGGGCCAATTACCGCACAAAGGAATCCTTGGACAAAGTTGCCAAGGTCTTTGGGTACTATACGGAAAACCCTTCCGCTTTGATGGATCAAATTGAGTGGATTGAGGCCGACATCACCGATATCGGCCAGATGGAACGGCTTTTTGAGGGTATCAAAAAAGTGTACCACTGCGCGGCATTGATCTCTTTCGACCCAAAGGATTACAAGGCCCTGGAAAAAATCAATGTCGAGGGAACGGCCAACGTGGTCAATCTCTGCCTAAAACATGGCATCCAAAAACTCTGTTACATCAGTTCCATTGCCGCCATTGGCCCAGCTACCAAGGGAAAGGAGAGCACGGAGGAGAACGAATGGTCGGACACCCACGTATCTGTCTATGGACTTACCAAGCGTGATGCGGAGCTCGAGGTATGGCGAGGGTCACAAGAAGGTCTTTCTGTGGCCATAGTCAATCCCGGAGTGGTCATTGGGCCCGGTTTCTGGAGGTCGGGCAGCGGTTCCTTTTTCACTTATGCCGCAAAAGGGAAAAAACACTTTATCCCTGGTGGAACCGGTTTTGTCACCGTGGACGATGTGGTGAATGCCATGGTACAATTAATGGAATCGGATATCAAGGGCCAACAGTTTATCCTTGTGGGCGAAAATTTGCCCTACGGTGCGCTCTTCCAAAAAATTGCAAAAGGATTGGATCTGGCACCTCCCTCCCAAAAAGTATCTTTCTTTGCATTGGAGTGGTTCTGGCGATTGGATTGGTTGCGAAGCAAGCTCTTGGGAAAAAGGAGAAGACTTCCTAAAGCCGTTGCGAAAGGGCTGTACCATCAGGAACATTACAGTAGCGAAAAAATCAAGGACACCCTCAACTTTTCATTTGCCGATCTGGACCAGGCCATCCTTTTTTGCTGCTCCAAATTTAAGGCTCGGGGATAATACTGTCTTTTGGGGTTTTTGCTGCCTTTATCGAATCGCTACGCTTTTCATTGGCCTTGCGGATACTGTCATTTTTTTTCTCGGTTGCTTCTTCCACTGCCTTTTGCCGCGTGTCCAACTTGGTCTCCACCTCGGTATAAATGGCTTGGTATTCCAAAGGAAGGGATGCATAATACAGGTCGCTCTCCGAAAATTGGGTACTGTCAATCTGGTACTTTTGGTAGAGAAACTCCATGATATCTATGCCCGATTCGTCCAATTTGGCACCTATCGTGGTCTTAGTAGCATTCAAGATGGCCAGGTCGTGGAGAATGTCGACCATTTTTTCCTTCGGGATAAGGTTATCCGGTTCTTCCACCACCTTTTCGGCACAGGAAACCACCATCAAAAAAACAAAAAGGAACAACAGCTTTTTCATTTCCTATCGATTAAAGGTGAGCCTTTTCGCATTTTTCTCCCCGGCAAAAACACCATCGTCATACGCCAAGAGGCCATTCACAAAAGTGCGCACCACTTTGGAGCCAAAAGTAACACCTTCAAAGGGAGACCAGCCACATTTGTAGAGAATATTAGATCTTTTAACCTCGTTTTGGGAATTGCGGTCCACTTGGACGAGATCTGCGTAATATCCTTCCCGGACAAAGCCGCGACGGTCAATGTCAAAAAGCTTGGCGGGGTTGTGGCTCATTTTCTCCACTATTTTTTCCAAGGAAATGATTCCTTCCGATTCCTTTTGGAGCATGGCCAATAGGGCGTGCTGTACCAACGGTCCACCGGACGGTGCCTTGGTGTACGGATTGTTCTTTTCTTCCAGGGTGTGGGGCGCATGGTCCGTGGCCACCACATCGATGCGATCGTCCAAAAGGGCCTCCCAGAGTTTCGCCCTATCCGTTGTGGTCTTCACGGCCGGGTTCCATTTGATGAACGTTCCCTTTTCGGCATAGTCTTCATCCGAAAACCACAAATGGTGGATGCAGACCTCCGCAGTGATCTTTTTTTGTTCCAGCGGAACGGCATTGGTGAACAGGTCCGTCTCCACTCCCGTGGAAACATGGAACACGTGCAAGCGGGCCCCGGTCCTTTTGGCCAAGGCAATCGCCTTGGAAGAGGACAGATAACAGGCCTCCGCGCTGCGGATGATGGGGTGCATGCCTATGGGAATGTCTTCCCCGTACATGGCTTCGTATTTGGCCATATTGGCCATGATGGTGCCCTCGTCCTCGCAATGTGCCGAGATCACCATTTCCGTATTGCTAAAAATCTTTTCAAGGACCGCTTCGTCATCCACCAACATATTTCCTGTGGATGACCCTAGGAACAGTTTCACCCCGGAGCAGGCATTCTTGTCCAAACGTTTCAGTTCTTCCAGATTGTCGTTGGTGCCCCCAAAAAGAAAGGAATAGTTGGCAAAGGAATCCTTGGCCGCAATGGCCATTTTTTCTTCCAGCTTTTCTATGGTTGTCGTCTGTGGATTGGTGTTGGGCTGCTCCATATAAGTGGTGATCCCACCAGCAATGGCTGCCCGGCTCTCCGTGGCAATGTTCCCCTTGTGGGTGAGCCCTGGTTCCCGAAAGTGCACCTGGTCATCGATGGCACCGGGCAACAAAAGGTCACCGTCCAAGTCAATCACCTTGGCATGGGCATCGGAAATATCGGGGTCGATGCGGGCAATGAAATCCCCATCGAGCAGTACATCCGTTTCAAAAATGCTGTTCTCATTGACAACCTTGGCATTCTTCAACAGTATTTTCGACATAACTAAAAGTTCTTTTTAAAGAATATGCTCCTGAATTTCATGGCAATCACCCCAAAAATGGCCTCGCGGATAATGGCAGAATTCATTTTGGACTTTCCATTGACCCTATCCGTGAATATGATGGAGACTTCCTCAATCTTGAATTTTTTCAGGTAGGCCCTGTATTTCATTTCTATCTGGAAGGCATAGCCAATGAACCTTACGTTGTCCAGATTGATGGTTTCCAGCACCTTTCTTCGATAGCACACAAAACCGGCAGTGGGGTCGTGCACCTTCATCCCGGTGATGATCTTCACATAAAATGACGCGCCGTAGGAAAGCAATATCCGGGCGAGGGGCCAGTTGACCACATTCACCCCCTTTTTGTACCGTGATCCCACGGCCATATCGGCACCGTTCACACACGCCCTGTGCAGTCGGGAAAGGTCGGCGGGACGATGCGAAAAATCGGCATCCATTTCAAAAATGTACTCATAGCCATGTTTCAACGCCCATTTGAACCCATGGATATAGGCCGTGCCCAATCCTGACTTCTCTTTGCGCACCTCAAGGAACAATTGATCGGGAAATGTTTTCTGCAGCTCCTGCACGCATGCTGCTGTTCCATCAGGAGAATTGTCATCCACCACCAGCACGTGAAAATCCTTCTTCAGGTCGAAGACCGTTTTCACAATGGCCTCGATGTTCTCGATTTCATTGAAAGTGGGTATGATCACCAAGCCGTCCGCCATTCACATTGGATTAGAATGTGTCAAAAATACGGTTTTCTGTCTTGCCTGTGCAAGTTGCCCTTAGCTTTACGTGGACCCTGTTTGCCAATATTTGTACCTTTGCGCCATCTAAAATCTATTTGATGTCTCAAAAGTTTCCCAGACTTTTTGTTGTTCTGCTGGCCGTTCTTTTTGTGCTGAACCTCGTGCAGGCCTCTATCACGGAGCTCATCTATGATGAGGCCTATTATTGGTACTATGCACAAAATATGGCGTGGGGGTATTTTGACCATCCACCCATGGTGGCCTTCCTCATCAAGTTGAGCAGTTTTCTGTTCGATGGGGAACTGGGGGTAAGGTTCATGAGCTGTGTCCTTTCCGCGGGCACCTATGTCTTGTTGTGGCTGCTCATCGACAACCCCAAGAAAAAGGACTACGTGGTCCACTTTTTTCTGTTGGTGTTCTCCTTTACGTTGATGAACGCCTATGGTTTTTTGACGCTTCCCGATACGCCTTTGTTGTTCTTTACGGCCCTATTCCTATGGCTCTACAAACGTTTTCTGAAAGAACCATCCGCTTGGACCACAGTACTTATGGGCATTGTGATGGCCTGCCTGATGTACAGCAAGTACCATGCTGTCTTGGTGATCCTGTTTGTCTTTCTTTCGAACGTGAAGCTCATCATGAACAAAAATGCTTGGCTGGCTGTGGCGATCGCATTGGTCTGCTATCTTCCACACTTTGTGTGGCTCTACCAGAACGATTTTGTGTCCATCACTTTCCATTTGTACGAAAGACCCAACCAGGCCTATTCTTTTGAGGGCTTTACCTTGGGCTATTTCCTGAACCTTATTGTGATCATCGGGCTTTTGTTCTATTGGGTCTATGCCTCGTTTTTCAAATTCAGGGCCACCGACCAATTCTCCAAGGCACTGGTGTATTTGGTGTATGGTGTACTTATCTTCTTTTTTGTTTCCAGTTTCAACAGAAGAGTTCAGGCGCAATGGGCCATTGTCATTTCCATCCCATTGATCATCATCGCTTTCAATCATCTTTTGGAACATGCCAAGAGCAGGAAATGGATGTACCGCATCGGCATCGTGAGCTTGGTGCTGCTCTTCTATGCAAGGGCCTGGATGGTGTATTACCCCCTCTTCCCAAAAGTGTATGAGACCCATGGCAACAAAGAGTGGACAAGCGACCTGCACTCCAAAGCAGGCGATGTGCCCATTATTTTTGAAAATTCATACCGACGCGCACCCATGTATGAGTTCTATTCGGGAATGCCCGCCATTTCGCTGAACAACTACATGTACCGAAAAAACCAATATTCCATTGATGGCTCCGAGGAACGGGTGCGGGGCAAAAGGGTGCTCTACATTTCCCAATACCGAAAAAGCGGGGACATCAACTATATGCACTTGGACAGTACGCTCTTTTATGGCATTTTTATGGACGACTTCCAGTCGTACCGATCGTTGCAGTGCATTGTGGAGAAACCCCTAACCGGAATCCAACATACCTTGAAAGTCTATAATCCGTATGCGTTTGATGTTCCCTTGGAAAGTTTGAAATATACCATTTCCTACTCCAACGAGCATAAACAGGTGCAGCAGATGCTCCCCCTAAAGGTGAACATGGACCCTATCCAAAGGACATTGAAATCCAAGGACACGGTATATTATTCTTTTGAGCTACCGTTGCCAAAAATGGAAAATCCGACGTACTTTAGAATTGGGATTTCGGAGAACGGCCTACCCCCTGGCCTTAACGGGAAACCTATCAAAATCCACGAATGAACCCAATAGAAAAAGTTGTGCCCTCCTTGGATTGGATGACCATTGTGCTGTTCGCCAGCCTTATGGTCATGGCCTTGGGAAAATATATGAACCATGCCAGGTTCCTCAACTTTATCATATTGCCGTTCAATGACAAATATGTGCTGCTGCACAACAAGAAGGGCCCGTTGCTGAACTGGTTCCACATCCTTTTGACGCTCTTCCAAGTGGTGAACCTTTCGCTGTTCGTCTTCTTCGTGCTAAAAGCTTTTGGGGTACTGCCCGGGGAAGATCCCTTATGGATCTTTTTAATGATCTTGGGAGGCTTGGCCCTTTTTCAGTTGGCCAAATTGGGGCTACAGTCCTTCACAGGATTTGTTTTCAATGCACAGGAACTCATTGTGGGGCTCATTTTCAGCAAGACCTCCTATCTCAATTACAGCAGCATCATTTTGTTCGTTGCCAATGTGATTTTGACCTACATTCTAAAGGACTCCAAAACCATAATTTATGGTGCTTTTATCTTAATTCTCCTTATAAATGGCATTGGTGCCATAAAGCTGTTGAAGAACTATCAAAAAGCTATGTTTCCGTATTTTATGTATTTTATTTTGTACCTTTGCGCACTCGAAATTGCGCCCTTGGTGTTAATTGGAAGCTATCTAAAAGGTTGAAAACTTATGAAAGTAAAAACAATTTTGGTTTCCCAACCAGAACCCAAAGTCGAAAATTCCCCCTACTCCCGTTTGATCGAGAAAGAAAAAATTAAAGTGGATTTTAGGCCTTTCATACACGTGGAGGGGGTTGAAGCCAAAAATGTTAGGCAGCAGAAGATCGATCTGAACAATTTTACGGCAATCATCCTGACCAGCAGAAATTCTGTGGACCATTTTTTCAGGATTGCCGAGGAGATGCGCTTTAAGGTTCCGGACACCATGAAATACTTTTGCCAGTCGGAAGCAGTGGCCTACTACCTGCAAAAGTACGTAGTGTACAGAAAACGTAAGATCTATGTGGGCAAAAGGACCTTCAATGAATTGATTCCATTGATGAAAAAGTACAAGGACGAAAAATTCCTTCTACCTTCATCGGACCAATTGAAACCTTCTGTTCCCGAAGCTTTGAACGAGCTTGGTGTAGATTGGAAACGAGGTATTTTCTACAAGACAGTCATCAGCGACCTGTCCGACCTTAGAGATGTTTACTACGACATTCTGGTATTCTTCAGTCCTTCCGGGATAGAGTCCCTTTTGAAGAACTTCCCCGATTTTGAACAGAACAATACCCGTATTGCCGTATTTGGTAACAGTACTGTAAAAGCTGCCACAGACGCAGGGCTTAGGATAGACATCCAAGCGCCCACCCCGGAGACTCCCTCCATGACCATGGCCCTTCAGAAGTACATTACCAGCGTAAACAAGTAAAAAAACTTACTGGAAAAAAAGCAACGCCCCCGTTTGGGGGCGTTTTTTGTTTTAAAAGGCATACCGTTGTGGTCCGCCACGCCTGATTTCCTCGCTGGCGTAGGCCTCAAACTTTTTAAAGTTTTCCCTGAAGGCATTCGTCAACTTGAAAGCGGTCGTGTAATAGGCCTCGTCATTGTTCCATGTGGCCCTAGGACTCAATACCTCGGTAGGAACACCAGGACATTCCCTGGGCTGTGCCACGCCAAAAACGGAGTGGATATGGTACCTATCATAACTATAAAGCCCTAGATCGCCCCGAAGAGCCGCACTGATCATGGCTCGGGTATATTTCAGTTTCATTCGGGTGCCGACCCCATAAGGTCCTCCGGTCCATCCGGTGTTGATCAACCATACATCCACACCTGATTCCTTCATCTTCCTACTCAACATTTCTGCGTATTTCGCGGGATGCAACGGCATAAAAGGCGCTCCAAAACAGGCTGAAAAGGAAGGTTGTGGCTCCACCACGCCCGCTTCGGTCCCGGCCACTTTGGCCGTATAGCCCGAAATAAAGTGATAGGCCGCTTGGGCCGGGGTCAGTTTGGATATGGGGGGCAGTACCCCAAAGGCATCGGCTGTAAGGAAAAAGATGTTTTTCACGTTCTTGCCGATGGATGGCTCCTGTATATTTTCAATATGCTCTATGGGATAGCTCACCCTGGTGTTCTGGGTAATGGAGGTATTTGCAAAATCTACCACACCATTTCCGTCCATGATCACATTTTCCAGAATGGCCCCTCTCTTGATAGCTCCGTAGATCTCCGGCTCATTCTCTTCGGAAAGGTCAATGACCTTGGCATAGCAACCTCCCTCAAAATTAAAAACGGTATTTGCCGCAGTCCATCCGTGCTCGTCATCACCGATCAGTTTTCTGTCCGGATCTGTTGAAAGCGTGGTCTTCCCTGTACCGGAAAGGCCAAAAAAGATGGCCGTGTCACCCTCTTCGCCCACATTGGCGGAACAGTGCATGGGCAAGGTGTTCTTGAAGACGGGCAGGATGAAGTTCAATGCCGAGAAAATACCCTTTTTGATCTCCCCTGTGTATCCAGTACCCCCGATCAGGGCAATTTTTCGCGTGAAGTTCAAAATGGCAAAGTTGTGCTGGCGTGTTCCGTCCACTTCTGGAACGGCCTTGAATCCCGGTGCGTTCACCACGGTCCATTCCGGCTCAAAATCTTCCAACTCCTCTTCCGTGGGCCTCAAGAACATGTTGTAGGCAAACATATTGGACCAAGGGTATTCGTTAATGACCCTGATGTTCAACTTGTAATCCGGCTCTGCGCAGGCATACGAATCCCTGACGAACAGTTCCTTTTCGTTCAGGTACTGGATGACCTTGTCATACAGCCTGTCAAACTTTTCGCTGTCAAAAGGAATATTGATATCCCCCCACCATACTTTGTCTTCGGTAATGGCATCTTTTACAATGAAACGATCTTTGGGCGACCGCCCTGTAAACTCACCTGTGTTCACGGCCAAGGCACCTGAGGAAGCCTCTTTTCCCATCCCTTTTTCCAAGGTGATGTCGTGGAGTTCGTCCGGTGAAAGTTGATACTGGAAATTGTCATGCTTGATTCCGTAAGCACTTAACGAAATCGTTTTCGATGTTGAAGCAGAATCCTTCATCTGTTTGTTTTAGTGTTAGTGCAAAGCTAAAAAATATTAACTTTTTGACCTCTTTTTGTGACTTAATTGAAGCCTTTTTTAACTAAAATGCAGTATCCCAAAAAGCCCCATCCCAAAATCAGGAAAACTCCCCCGATCGGTGTCAAAAATCCGATGCTTTTAAAGTCGAACGAGGTCAAACTGTTCAGGGCCAACAGATAGATAGAGAACGAGAACAGCACCACTCCCACAACAATCAAGATAAAGACCTTTTTTTTATGGGCCTCAGGCAAATTGGGCCAGATTCCCAAAAAAAGAAGAAAAAGGGCATGGTACATCTGGTATCGGACACCTACTTCAAAGGTCTCAATGGAAGACGCATCCACCAATTTTTCCAAACCATGTGCCCCAAAAGCACCCAAAATAATGGCCAGCGCACCAAATAGGATTCCAATCAACACAATTGTTCTGTTCATAACTTTATATGCTATTTTTTTTAGAAATATAACAATTTGATACCTTAGTATCTGTCTAACAAAAGTAAGCAAAACCTATGGTCCGCACTATTTTGGTCATTGGCGCTGGAAAGTCCACCTCATACCTTTTGGATTATATCTTGAAGAAATCCGACGAAGAAAATATTCAATTGAAAATCGGGGATCTACACCCGGAACATATTCCCATAGAATTTACCTCACATCCCAATTGCACTGTTTTTACGTTGGACATCTTCAATGACGAGGAACGAAAAAAGGCAGTCTCCGAAGCATCGATAGTGATCTCGATGCTTCCCGCCAGTCTGCACATCAAGGTAGCGGAAGATTGCATCCAGTTCAAAAAACACTTGATCACAGCTTCCTACGTGAGCAAGGAACTGGAAGCTCTTGATGGTGAGGCCAAAAAGAATGGTCTGGTCTTCATGAACGAAATTGGGCTGGACCCGGGCATTGATCACATGAGCGCCATGGAGGTGATAGACCGAATTCGCGGCAAAGCAGGTAAAATGCTCCTTTTTGAGTCCTTCACCGGAGGGTTGGTGGCCCCGGAAAGCGATTCCAACCTCTGGAACTATAAGTTTACCTGGAACCCCCGAAATGTGGTCCTCGCCGGGCAGGGTGGTGTGGCCAAGTTCATTCAGGAGGGTACCTACAAATACATCCCCTACCAAAAACTTTTTAGAAGGACGGAATTCATGAATATTTCTGGCTATGGGACCTTCGAGGCCTACGCCAATCGGGATTCCTTGAAATATAGGGAGGCCTATGGCCTACAAGATGTACTCACCCTGTATCGGGGCACCATGCGGAGGGTCGGTTTTTCCAAGGCTTGGCAAATGTTCGTGATTTTGGGCATGACAGATGACAGCTATACCATTGAAAATTCGGAGGGCATGTCCTATCGTGAATTTGTGAACCTGTTCCTGCCCTATTCGCCCACCGATTCCGTGGAACTGAAGCTAAGGCATTACCTCAAAATAGACCAAGACGATATCATGTGGGGAAAATTGGTGGAGCTGAACCTTTTTGATCCCCAGAAAAAAATTCCCCTGAAAAATGCCTCCCCTGCACAAGTGCTGCAATACATCCTCGAGGACAATTGGACCCTGAAAGAACATGAAAAGGACATGATCGTGATGTACCACAAATTTGGCTATGAACTGAACGGGGAGAAAAAACAGATTGATGCCAATATGGTGGTCATTGGGGAGAACCGCACCTACACGGCCATGTCCAAGACGGTGGGGCTGCCCGTGGCCATGGCCACGCTCCAGATCCTGAATGGAAAGATCAGCACGCCGGGCGTGCAGATTCCCATCAAAAAGGAAGTTTATGGCCCAATACTATCAGAGTTGAAGTCCCATGGCATACATTTCAAGGAATACGATGTGCCCTATTTGGGCTATAATCCTGATTCGGTGGCAAGTTAATTTTTTTGAATATCCATAATCAATCATACAAACAAAAAGTTGTCAGGTCGAGCGCAGTCGAGACCTCATTTTATGTTTTTGAACTTAATGACTTCTCGACTGCGCTCGAAGAGACATTAGATTATGATTGATTATGAACAATCAGATTTTTTTCCAGATTTTGGATATCTTTAGCTACAATTTCAAATCATTGTTGTGAAAAACAATAACAATTCGGTGAAAATCGATGGCATAGACAAGAAAATCTTAAGGTTTTTGATGGAAGATGCCCGCAAACCCATTCTCGAAATTGCCCGTAGCATTGGCATTTCTGGGGCGGCCATACACCAAAGACTGCGCAAATTGGAAAGCTCCGGTCTGCTGGCAGGCTCCAAATTCATTGTAAACCCGAGGGTCTTGGGCTATACCACCATGGCCTATATCGGTATCTTTCTGGACAAGGCCATGTCCAATCCCATGGCCGTGAAAGAACTGGAAAAGATCCCTGAAGTTTTGGAGTGCCATTATACCACGGGCAATTGGTCCATCCTCATCAAAGTGCTCTGTAGGGACAACGAACACCTTATGCAGGTGCTCAACAAAAAAATCCAACAAATAGAAGGGGTATCACGAACCGAAACCTTCATTTCCCTGAACCAACAAATTGATCGACAAATACAGATCTGATATTTGTATTCAATCTAAATAAATATTACATTTGGGCCATGAATGTAATAGTTCAATCTACATATTACACCCTGTACCAAGACACCAAGGAACGGTGCTTCTTTGTCGATTTTGGCCAGAAAATGGTCCGCATGTCCCTTTGCCAGCTATTATCGCTCCGCCAAAAGGTGATGTCCATTTCCATTGAAAGCCATTTCGATAGCGACCTGAACAAGCACGGGTTTGAAGTGTTGATGCTCTGCAACAAGGAACACCTTTTCATCCTGAACACTTTCGAGATCTTGGACCTTAAAAAAATGGTGGGAGAAGGTTTTGTGGCCATGGGCCTATCTGCGGAAAGCGAGCTCGTCAATGCCTAACACGACCTCTTTTCCTCTTATTTTTATTCAGTCTTAAATTGGCTTAAAATTAATGACTTAGCCTTAGTATGCGGTCAAAATTCCGTATTTTTACTGTATAAAGTTTCAATTCAATTCGATTATGAAAGATATAGCAAGACAAAGCATGAGCATTAAAGTGGAATCCATGGACCTGCTCAATGCCCAGATAAAAATGGAAGCCCATGCCTCTGCCACCTATTTGGCGATGGCATCTTGGTGCGAACAAAACGGATTTTTTACCAGTGCCAAGTTTTTCTTCAAACAAACTGAGGAAGAGCGTGAGCACATGATGAAGATATTCAACTTTTTGGTGGATACCGGTGGTAGCCCCGTTTCTCCAGAAGTAACGGACATCAACCACGATTATTCCTCTATCGTGGATGTGTTTGAAAGCACACTGGAACATGAGGTGGCCGTGACCAAGTCCATCCACAACATCGTGAAAAAAGCAAGGGAGATCGGTGATATCGCCACAGAGCGGTTCTTGGATTGGTTCGTTATGGAACAGATTGAAGAGGAAAACACCGTTAGGGACATTTTGGACATGATCGAAATCACAGGCACGGAAGGTGTAGGTCTTCAAATGATCGACAACCAAGTTGCCAAATGGATCGATTAATTTTCATCCGACCATAAAATTAAAAAGGGGCCTAAAGGCCCCTTTTTTGTTGCTATATTTTTTTTCTAATCCCTACCACCAAAGACCTGAAGGGCCCAGTAAAGCAAGGAGGCCAATGCGCCAATAGCAGCCACCAAATAGGTACGTGCGGCCCATTTCAAGGCATCTTCCGCTCCTGCATATTCCTGTTGGGTCACCATGTTCTTCTGCTTCAGCCACACCAATGCCCTTTTACTGGCATCATATTCCACGGGAAGGGTCACAAAACTGAACAATGTGGCAAAACCCATCATGATCAATCCGGCCACGGCAATGTAAAATCCAATACCGCCTGCCACTCCGGTCGCGGCCATCAGGGCAATACCCCCGAACACCACCCAGGTGGACATCCCGGAGGTCACGCTCACCACAGGTACCAATTTGGAACGCATGGTCAGCCACTCATACGCTTGGGCATGCTGTACGGCGTGTCCGCATTCGTGGGCAGCCACGGCTGCCGCGGCGGCATTCCTTTGGCTATAGACCCCTTCACTGAGGTTGACCGTTTTGTTCTTTGGGTTGTAATGGTCCGTCAACATTCCAGGGGTGGAAATGACCTTCACATCCCTGATGCCATGGTCGTCCAACATTTTTTGGGCAATTTCGGCACCGCTCATCCCATTGCGCAGGTGCACTTGGGAATATTTTTTGAACTTACTCTTCAATTGATTGCTGACCAACCAGCTGACCAGTGCGATGGCACCTATCAATATATAATATGTCATCATAACTTTTCTATTTTGGTATCATAAATATACCATATTAAAGCAAAAACCCCGCCAATATTTGACGGGGCTTTTTTTCTGACAAAATGTACGTTTTAGGCCAAGACCGGCTCAAATTGGAACGCTTTGGCTATCTCTTTGTAAACGATATCGCCCTCCACAATGTTCAATCCCTTGCCCAGGGACTTGTCCAGTTTGCAAGCGGTTCGCCATCCTGTGTTGGCCAGTTTTAGCACATAGGGCAGTGTTACATTCGTCAAGGCAACTGTAGAAGTATAAGGCACTGCCCCTGGCATATTTGCTACACAGTAATGGACCACATCGTCAACAATATAGGTTGGGTTCTCGTGGGTGGTAGGTCTGGTGGTCTCCACACAACCTCCTTGGTCCACGGCAACATCAACGATCACCGTGCCCGGACGCATGTCCTTGAGCATATCCCTGGTGATCAGGTTGGGTGCCTTGGCCCCTTTCAAGAGGACCCCGCCTATGATCAAATCATGGTTCTTTATATGTTTTCTGATATTGAATTCATTCGAAAATTCGGTCACCACGTGCGGTGGCATAATGTCGTTCACATGGCGTAGGCGTTTCATGTTGACATCCAATATGGTCACATGGGCACCAAGTCCCGCTGCCATTTTAGCAGCCTGAATGCCCACTACACCTGCTCCGAGCACCAAAACGCGCCCTGGTGCCACTCCGGGCACACCGCCCAAGAGCACACCTCGCCCTTTTACGGGCTTTTCCAAGTATTTGGCCCCTTGCTGAATGGCCATCCTTCCGGCAACTTCGGACATGGGGGTGAGCAGGGGAAGGGTCCCGTCCTCATCTTCCACCGTTTCATAGGCAATACAAATGGATTTGCTCTCGATCATGGCCTTGGTGAGGGACTCGCTGGATGCAAAATGAAAGTAGGTGAACACGATCTGCCCTTTTTGGATGAGTCCATATTCTTCAGCGATGGGCTCCTTGACCTTTACGATCATATCGCTCATGGCATACACCTGACCGATGGTATCCAAAATAGTGGCCCCGGCCCGCTGGTAATCGTGATTGAAAAAACCACTCCCTTCGCCCGCTCCGGACTGCACATATACGGTGTGGTTGTTCTTTACCAATTCAAAAACCCCGGCTGGTGTCATCCCAACCCGACTTTCGTTGTTCTTGATTTCCTTTGGTACCCCGACTATCATTTTGATATGTTTAGTAGTTAATGCCTCAAAGGTGATATAAAAAACAGAATTCAAGAAATAAAATCAAAAAAAAGTAGGGGTCAACAGTCAAAAATGATGTTTTTTTAACTTTATACCCTATTTTTAATAGGGGTAAAATCATTTTTTAATGTTTTTAAATTGAATTACCCTATATTTTTTTAGGGGTTAAATAATTGTAAAAATAAAAATGCACGCCTTTTGGCGTGCATTTTTAAGGACTGTCCTTATTTATGGAAAGGCTAAATTTTTCGTCAACCTGAACTTGTTTCAGGTTCTCATTAAACTATTTATAAATATGGATGAGATTCCGAAATAAATTCGGAATGACGACTAAAAGATTCTCCCAAAATCCATTTTATAGCTATCCTACGATATTTACGATCTTGCCCGGCACCACGATCACCTTTTTGGGAGCTCGACCCTGCAACTGTTCCTGGGTCTTTTCATGGGCCAACACGGCGGCTTCGATCGCCTTGCTGTCCATGTCCGTCGGGAATTCCAGTTTGAACCTCATTTTACCATTAAAGGAAATGGGGTATTCCTTGCTGCTCTCCACCAAATATTTTTCTTCGAACTTGGGGAAAGGCACCTCGGCAATGGAGCCTGAATGACCCAATCGCTCCCAAAGCTCTTCGGCAATATGGGGGGCGTAGGGCGACACCAAGACGGCCAAAGGTTCCAAAATGGCCCTGCTGGTACATTTCTGTGTCGTGAGTTCGTTCACGCAGATCATAAAAGTGGACACCGACGTGTTGAAGGAGAAGTTCTCGATATCCTCCTCCACCTTTTTAATGGTCTTGTGCAAGGTTTTTAGGTTTTCGGCGGTGGGTTCAGCTTCGACTCCGCTCAGCGACCCGTCCACATAAGGGGCATAGAGCTTCCATAGTTTTTTAAGGAAGGAGAACACACCGGTGATGCCCGCCGTGTTCCAAGGCTTGGATTGCTCCAACGGCCCGAGGAACATTTCGTACAACCGAAGGGAATCCGCCCCGTACTCCTCACAAATGGCATCTGGGTTGACGACATTGTATTTGGACTTGGACATTTTTTCGACTTCACGCCCAACAATATATTTTCCCTCTTCACGAATGAAAGTAACATCCAAATTTTCAGGATTCAATTTTTTGAAACTTTCAATATCCAACTCATCAGATGCATTGACCAAAGACACATCAACATGGATAGGGGTAAATTTTAGGTCTTCTACGATTACTCCAACATTTTGAGAATAAATATCCTTCCTTACAGATTCAAACAATCTCGTAAAATCACTCAATGTCTGTTTCTTTTCATCATCCAAGATGTCAAAAAATACCGTATCATTATTTACACTAGCCAAACCTTTTGTAAACCCTATACCCATCATAAATTCATTTTTATCATGAGCAGATAGTTCAGAGTTTAATATGAAATTGCGTAAGTCTTCAAACTTTTTGTAATAATTTTTACTGATATAAATAGCCCTTGAAAGACTCGGCTGTTTAAACTCCACATTAGATGTGGTTTCCCAATGGAACTTTAAATCAACTCGATAAACAAAAGCACTCGTTCCCGTGATCATCCCTTGGTTGATCAACTTTTGGGCATACTCCGCTTTGGGCACATAGCCCCTATCGAACATAAAGTGCTGCCAAAAACGGGAATACAACAGGTGGCCCGTGGCATGTTCACTACCTCCAATGTAAAGATCCACATCTTGCCAGTAGTCAATCGCTTCCTTGGAGAAAATGGCCTCGTTGTTTCGGGGATCCATATATCGATTAAAGTATTGGGAGCTTCCTGCCCAACCCGGCATGGTGTTCAATTCCAAAGGAAAAACATTGACATGATCAATGAGATCATTGCTAACCACTGCCGCCTTGAGGCGGTCCCAAGCCCAATGGGTGGCGTTGCCCAAGGGCGGTTCGCCAGTTTCGGTGGGCAAGTATTTTTCCACTTCAGGCAATTCCAAAGGCAAATGTTCCACATCGATCATCTGTGGCATCCCGTCCACATAATACACCGGGAAAGGTTCCCCCCAGTAACGCTGACGGCTGAACACCGCATCCCGAAGGCGATAGTTCACCTTGCCCTTGCCCTGACCTATTTTTTCCAGTTCGGCAATAGCCTTTTTGGTGGCCTCTTTATAGGAAAGTCCATTCAAAAAGTCGGAATTGGCGATAATGGTCGTGGCCTTGTCGGCAAAAGCCTCTTCGGAAATATCCACGCCCTCAAAAATATTGGGGATGTCTATGTTGTAATGTTTGGCAAAATCATAGTCGCGCTGGTCCCCACACGGAACGGCCATCACGGCACCTGTTCCATAACTGGCCAATACGTAGTCGCCAATCCAGATCGGAATAGGTTCTTTGGTGAACGGATGCTCGGCATACGCTCCCGTAAAAACCCCTGAAACGGTTTTCACATCGGCCATACGGTCCCGCTCAGAACGTTTGGCAGTGGCCTCCACATAGGCTCCCACGGCAGCTTTTTGTTCCGGTGTGGTGATTTTGGCCACCAGATCATGTTCGGGTGCCAAGGTCATAAAGCTCACCCCAAAAATGGTATCGGGGCGGGTGGTGAAGACTTCTATTTGGTAGGGGTGATTGAGCGAAGTCGAAATCACATCTCCGTCCCTTCGACTACGCTCAGCGTCCAAAACATTAAAAGTAACCGATGCTCCTTCAGAGCGACCGATCCAGTTGGTTTGGGAATCCTTCAAGGGTTGTGGCCAATCGATATTATCCAAACCATCCAACAAACGTTGGGCATAAGCAGTGATACGCATGCTCCATTGCGTCATTTTTTTACGGATCACAGGGTGGCCGCCACGCTCCGAAACGCCGTTCACAATCTCATCGTTCGCCAAAACGGTGCCCAAAGCCGGACACCAGTTCACTTCGGTATCCGCCAAATAGGTCAACCTGTATTTTAAAAGGAGCTCTTGTTTTGTCTTTGTTGAAAATCCATTCCAATCTTCCGCAGAAAAAATAGGGGTATCCTCGTCACAGGCCGCCTGCACCTTCGCATTGCCCTCCTTTTCGAACTGAGAAACCAAGGTTTCAATAGCTTCCGCCTTATCGGATGTTTTGTTGTACCATGAATTGAACAATTGAATAAAGATCCACTGTGTCCATTTATAATACGCAGGGTTGGAAGTACGCACCTCACGGCTCCAGTCAAAGGAAAAGCCCAATCGGTCCAACTGCTCGCGATACCTATTGATGTTGTTCTCCGTGGTGATGGCCGGGTGCTGTCCGGTTTGGATGGCATATTGCTCCGCGGGCAGCCCGAAGGAATCGTAGCCCATGGGGTGCAACACGTTGAACCCTTTGTGTCTTTTGTAGCGCGAATAGATATCCGTGGCAATATAGCCCAGTGGATGCCCCACGTGCAGTCCCGCCCCAGATGGATAGGGAAACATGGACAGTGCATAGAACTTGGGTTTATCGGAGTGGTTGGAAGCCTTAAAGGTTTCATTCTCTGCCCAATACTTCTGCCACTTGGCTTCAATTTCACGGAAATCGTAATTCATGCTATTCGCTTTCATTTTCGAGTTGCAAAAATAGGTTTAATCCCCTAAATACAATTTACTTTTCTATTTTTACGTATTGATTCCACTATATGAGCCAATATATTGAAAGATATCAGCGAAGAAAACTGATCTCCTCCTACTTTTCCGTGGTACTGAGCATAGGACTTGTGCTGTTCCTGCTCGGTGCGCTCGGTCTTTTGGTGCTGAACACCAAGAAGCTGGGCGATCATTTCAAGGAGCAGATCACCATTTCCGTATTCCTGAAGGACAGTGCCAAGCCGGTAGAGATCGATCAATTGCAAAAAAGCCTTGCTTTGGCAGAATACACCAAATCTGCCGAATATATTTCCAAAGAGGATGCCGCCGAACAGTACAGTGAGGACATTGGCGAGAATTTCGTGGAATTTTTGGGGTACAATCCCCTTAAAAATTCCATTGATGTGCACTTGAAAGCGGATTTTGTGTCCCCGGAACAGATTACCGAGATTGCCGAAGGGATAGCGGAAAAAACCTATGTGGACGAAGTGAGCTATGACAAGCCCCTGATAGAACTGCTCAACGACAATGCCAGAAAAATTGGACTTTGGATCTTGGTGGCCAGTGCCATTTTCACGGTCATTGCGGTTTTGCTCATCAATAGTTCCATACGTTTGTCCATTTACTCCAAGCGGTTCATTATCAAAACGATGCAAATGGTCGGGGCGACCAAAAAATTCATCCGGAGGCCTTTCATCTGGACCAATATCAAACTGGGCATGATCGGGTCCTTTGTAGCCCTTGTCTCCTTGGGTATTTTGCTGTATTACCTCAACAAAAATTTCCCCGAACTGAACCTCTTGGACGATTATCCCATCCTTATCCTCCTCTTTGTGGGCGTGTTCGGATTGGGGGTTGCCATCTCTTGGGCCAGCACCCATTTTGCCACCCAACGCTTCCTCAATTTGAGGACGGACGATCTTTATTATTAGACACAAGACTCTGGACCGCTGCGCTTTTAGACATAGGACGACACAAACCTGGAAAAGTTTTGATTAAATTTGTGCCATGAGCAAGAAAAACAACAACGATCAAAAACCCAATAAGGAGTTTGTTTTCCAAAGGAAAAATTACCTCTTTCTTTTTATCGGCATTGCCTTCATTGCCTTGGGTTTTATTTTGATGAGCGGCGGTGGTAGTGACGACCCCAATGTCTTCAATCCAGAGATCTACAATTTTAGAAGGATCCGTTTGGCCCCCACTTTGGTGTTGATCGGCCTCGGCATCCAAGTATATGCCATTTTGTTGAACCCCAATAAAAATAAAGACTGATTTGGAGTTGATAGATGCGATCATCCTTGGCATCATCCAAGGATTGACAGAATTCCTGCCCGTGTCTTCCAGCGGTCATTTGGAATTGGGAAAAGCCATATTGGGCGCGAATGCCCTGCCTGAAGAAAGCCTTTTGTTCACCGTGATACTGCACTTTGCCACCGCATTGAGTACCATTGTGGTGTTTCGAAAGGACATTCTCGATATTTTTAAGGGTCTTTTTCAATTCAAATGGAACGAACAGACCCAATTTTCCCTCAAGATCATCATCTCGATGATCCCCGCGGCATTGGTGGGTCTCTTTTTAAATGATTTCATCGAAGTGTTTTTTGATGGTGCCATCATCATTGTAGGGATCATGCTCATCATCACTGCCATATTGCTCTACTTGGCCGATATGGCCAAGACCACGGACAAAGGGGTGTCTTTCCGAAGTGCCTTTGTCATCGGCATGGCACAGGCCGTAGCCATCCTGCCCGGTATTTCCCGAAGTGGGGCCACGATTTCCGCGGCCGTGCTATTGGGTGTGGACAAGACCAAATCCGCTCGTTTTTCATTTTTGATGGTAGTTCCATTGATCTTGGGCAAAGTGGCCAAAGATCTTATGGGGGGGGAGATCAATTTCCATGGGGACCAGGCCGTGGCCATGGGTGCTGGGTTCATCGCTGCTTTCATTGCCGGATTGGCTGCTTGTACATGGATGATCAAACTGGTGCGCCAAAGCAAGCTTACCTATTTTGCCATCTATTGTCTCATTGTCGGGCTTATCGCCGTGGCTTGGAGCATTTGGGGATAGATCAGTACCTTTGCCACAAACCCAAAGCTTAGCTTTTGAAGACCAAAGAAGATTTTTTGAACGGTCAGATCCTTCTGATCGACAAGCCCTTGGAATGGAGCTCGTTTCAGGCCGTTAATGCCCTAAAATGGGCCATTCGCAAAAAGTTCGACCTCAAGAAGATAAAGATTGGCCATGCCGGCACCTTAGATCCATTGGCGACGGGCCTGTTGATCATCTGTACCGGAAAGTACACCAAAAAAATCCCCGAACTCCAAGGCCAAGTAAAGGAATATACCGGCACGTTCACCGTGGGGGCCACTACGCCTTCCTATGATCTGGAAACCGAGGTGGACCAGACCTTCCCCACGGAACACATTTCCGACACGGCCATCAAAGAGACCACCAACCAATTTTTGGGGGAGATAGCACAGGTACCACCGGTGTTCTCCGCATTAAAAAAAGACGGAAAACGGCTCTATGAACTGGCACGGGAAGGAAAAGAAGTGGACATACAACCACGAAACATCACCATCTTGGAATTTGAAATTACCCGAATCGCCATGCCCGAGGTCGATTTCAGAGTGGTTTGCAGCAAAGGGACCTACATCCGTTCCTTGGCCCACGATTTTGGCGGTGCATTGGGCTCCGGAGCCTATCTTTCAGCCCTCAGAAGAACCAAAATAGGGGATTTCAACGTAAATAATGCTACCAGCCCTTTGGTTTTCAAAGAAAGTCTGGAGTAAAATATTTTTCGAAAAAAGCGGTTATAGTATGACCATGAACCTGAACAAAAGCCAATTATCGCTCTTGATCACCTTCTTTTCCATGGCCATTGTGATCTTGTTGTTGTTCAACATTCACTTGGGCGGGATGAAAGAAGATGAATACGTCATTGAAATGAGTTTGGCGGACGAGGACATCGAGAAATTGCTCGAAGAGGAGGACAGAAAACTGGAAGAGCTTGCCGCCAACAGCGATCCCATCAAAAGCCATATGGCCCTGAACGAGACGGCCAAACCCAATGTAGGGAACCCAGAGCCCTTGAAAACCTTGGAAGAACTTATCGAAGAAAGGGCATTGAGCAGTGAGACCGGGGAATATTCCGGGGACAGCAATTTTTCGAGCCAATTGAAGCAGTTGAGGGAACAACGGGACGAAAAAAAACAAAAATTGGGCGAACGTGATGCCCAAAAGCAGGAATTCACCAACTATTTAAAAGATAAGCGCACCTCCATTTCCTACTCTTTGGTGGAAAGAAATGCCTACTCGTTGCCGCCGCCCATCTACACCTGTATTGAAGGTGGAAAGGTGGTCATCAACATCAACGTGGATTCCAATGGCTATGTCACCGAGGCGAATTTCAACGACAAAAGTTCCACGACCAGCAATGGCTGCTTGGTGGACAACGCCATCAACTATGCGCTAAAGGCGCGTTTCAACCCCGATTCCAAAAGTTCGCAGATCGGGACCATCACCTATCTATTCCAGAGCAAGTAGTTGTAGGATATCGCTCAGGATATTCTGGCCTTTGTCCTTGTTGTACCAAACTTGGAGGTCCTGTTTGAACTCATCGGTCAGTTTTCCGTGCGCTGCCTTGAACGCCTCTACCATTTCCGTGGCCATACTGGGCCTAGGACCCCACTCTCCGACTATTTGGTCCTTGTTCTTGTCCAAAACAATGAGTTTGGGGATGGAACGGCTCCCATTGGTCAAAAAGGCATCCATAAGCTCAAGGTTTTCATCCCGGAGAATGATTCGGAGATCGATATTTTTTGCCTCCCCCGCAATTTTGTCCATGATGGGCAAACTGGCAGCGGCATCACCGCACCAACTCTCTGTCAACACTAAAAAAACCAGTTCCGAACCCAAGTTGGACAGTTGTTCCCGTGCATCTTCGGGCAATTTGAAGGTTTTCTCCCATCGGTGCATACGACGGTCGTTCAGCTGGGTAAAATCGATACGGGCCTCCGATTGGTCTGTCCCAGTCGCCTTGCCTTCCTGCGCCAATGCGTGCACCATTTCCCGGTATTGTTGGTATTCCTTTCCTTTGGAAAGGGCCTCCTGCACCAGTGCCAACCTGTCTTTTTCGATGACTTCCATTTTCTTTGTTTGTTTCAAAAATACAATGGGCCAATGGCCTATTCTGTGACTTTTGTCATAGGTTGTCGCAGATAGTCCAAGAACTTACACTTTCTTAGAGATCCTTAGAGTGTTTTGGGATTGATGGCCAGGCTTTTGAACAACTTGGCCTTGGTATGCAGGAACTTGTTCTCCATCTCGTTCTGCTTGAGATGCGCATCTATGAGGTTGCCCTCTCGGGAATTGATCAGGAACAGGGAACTCTCTCCAAAACTGAACTTTCGCTCCTCGGCGGATAGGAGGGTGGCATAGTCCTGTACCACATCCCGAATGATCTGGTTCTGGACCACATAGGAATCCAACTCGTTGTATATGGCGGTTATCTTGTTCTGTATTTCCACTTGGGCATTGTCCCTTTCAAACTCCGCATCCCGAAGTTTAAATTTGGCCAACTTGAGGTCTCCACGTTCCTTGCGCAAAAACAAGGGCATTTGAAAGGCGAGGCCGGCTTTGTAGTTTTCGGTGACAAAGGAATTCATCAGTTCTGGGGTTTCCGTGACAAAATTGTATTCCACGTTCAGTTTCGGAAGCAGTTTGTTGGCCTTCAATCTTTTGTCGGTCTCCAATCCTTCAATTTTATAGTCCAGCGAGACAATCTTGGGGTGGTTGTCCAGCATGAAACTATCCAAGGGCACTCCTTGGATCTCCAATGTGGAGTCAACATCTAGATCCATTTCCAGATCTGGCCGGACACCTGGTTGAAGTTCCACCGGAGTCTCATCGATCCACAAAAAATTGGCCACTTGCAAAGATGCTTTCATCAACTTTACTTTGGCCTGTTCATAACCAAGGGCCCTGTTGCGCACGGCGATCTTGGCCTCCACCGTATCGATCATGGCAATATCCCCTGCCAGGGCACTTTCCCTGATTCCTTCAAACCGTATCTCGGCATTTTCCAAAAAATCCTTGTACACCTCAACATCCCTGTAGGTCTTCAACCAATCAAAATAGGACACGGATGCGTTGTAGAGCACTTGGTTCACTTGAAGGTCCTGGTCGGCCTTGGACTGCTCCCTAAAAAGTTTAGCCTTTCGCAAGGTCGCCATCCGTTCGTTGATCCAAAATCCCTGAGCGAGCGACATGGAGACCCCGGCACTGTACAAGCCGTTCTCTGGCAGCGTTTCATCGGGGTTGATGTAATATCCCTCGCTTTGCTGGAAATTGCCCTTGAGTTCTATCCCGAACCAAGTGGGTATTTTGAACGTGGTGTTCAATCGGTCCCAATATTCAGTCCCGTTGAATTCTTTCCTACCATAATCAGCTTCTATTTTGGGGTCGAAGCCGCCTCGGGCCTTCATGAGGTTGGCCTGCCCCACGGGAATGTTCAGTTGGGCCTGTTTGGCCACGGGATGGTATTTTTTCACATACCCCAAATATTCCTTGAACCCAAGCACCTGCGGAGCCTCCTGACCGTATGAACGGCCTACGGCAAGGCAAACCAGCACCCAAAGTAGGTGTTTCACTTTATTTTGTGGTGACATCGGTATTGACATTTTGGGGTTGGTAATAATTGGGCGGGAAGCCATTGAGTTTTCGCCAGATTTCATACCAAATGGGCACATCTTCCAAAAGGGCCATGGTGCTGGCTCCCGAACCTACCCTGATGTCCTTGGGCCAGGGTGCATCTTCCTTGTCGGGAATCAAAAGGATACGGTACCTTCCATTGGGACTTATAAAGTTTTCAATGGCCACGATCTCACCTCCAAAGGTTCCATAGGACACATTGGGCCACCCGCTAAAAACAATGGCGGGCCAACCATCAAACTGAATTCGCACCTTTTCCCCGATATGGAGCAACGGCAAGTCTATGGGATCCACATAGGTTTCCACGGCCACATCGTAATTGGCTGGCATGATCCCCACCAACTGGGCTCCTTCCTTGAAGGTCTCCCCTATTCCAGACTGGATGGCCTTGTTGATATAGCCACTTTGGGGCGCCCTGATGTAGAGGAGGCTGTTCCTGACCTCATAGTTGGTATATTCATTTTCCAATTTGGTCACTTGCGCTTCGGAGTCAAATTGATTGGACTGGGCCGTATAGAGATCGCTCTGTGCTTTTGATATCTTGTCCGTGTATTCGGCCTGGACGCGGTTGATTTCCACCCGCGCATTGATGACCTCGTTTTTACTGGCCAACAATTTGTTCTCCTGGCTGATGAGTTTGGCCTGGGTTTCCTGCAGTTTCAAGCGTTTTTCCTCCAAATCGGTCACAGCCTTGAGGCCCTCTTTTTCCAATTGGACCACACGGTCATATTGCCGCTGTGCTATGGAAATGTTGGTCTTTGCCGCTTCCAGGTCGATGCTATCGCTACTGACCTTCAAAATTGATTGGGTCAACTTGTTCTTGGCCTGTTCCAACTTCAACTTTCTTTCGGTGGTCAATGCGTTGATCTGTTGCCCAAGGGCCTTCACTTTTTCCTTATATGAGGTGACCGACATGGATTTCGCCGCTATCTGCTTACCGGTACGCTCCACCAAATTGGGATCAAAGTATTCGCTCTTCACCTCGGAAATGTATAGGATGGTGTCCCCTTTTTCCACATAATCGCCTTCGCGCACATACCATTTTTCAATTCGTCCCGGAATGGGGGACTGAATGGTCTGCGGCCGCTGATCCGGGGTCAAGGTGGTGAGGTACCCCCGACCGGAAATGATCTGTGTCCAAGGCAGGAACAAGATGACCAGTACAATAATGGAGAACGCCGCCAAAAATCGGTTGAACTGTTTGTAATGTCTTTTATGAAAAACCTTTTTTCCGGCACCATATCCCAAAATATCCACCTTCTCGTTCAATTTGCTATGTGAGGAAATATTTAGCATCAGTTTCGTTTTACGTTGGTTAGTTTTCCATTTTCCATAGTGATCACCCGGTTACATTTTCTGATCCACTTGGGGTTTTCACTCACCACCACCAAAGACCAGCCGTTGGAGCTATCCGCCAAGAAATCCATTACCCGTTCCAATTCTTCTTCTTCGAACAGGTCCAAAGGATCTTTCAAGAGCAATAGCTTTGGTCTGTTCACTATACTGCGGGCCAGGACAATTTTCTTGGAAATAAAATCTGGAATCTTTTTCCCCTCTGGATATAAGACTGTTTTGAGCCCATCCGGCTGTTCTTTCACGAACTGGGTAAGACCAACCTTGTCCAAGGCCCAGTAGATGTCCTCGGAAGAAATGTCCTTGTTTCCAAAGGTGATGTTCTCCCAAATAGTGCCCTCGAAGGGATATTCTTCGGCAAGACAATGCCCCAAACGGGACCTATATTCCCTAAGATCTATACCCTTGAGCGAAACATTGTTGACATAGATATTGCCTGCATTGGGCTCCAAAACACCGGCAATGATCCGAAGTAAACTGGATTTTCCGGAACCATTGGGCCCATGTATGATGGTCGTAGTGCCCGGTTCAATATTAAAGGACACGTCGTCAATTATTTTTTTGTCCCTTCCAGGCACCTTGTACACCAACCCTTGCAGCTCGATGGTCAATCCTTTGTTGTCATCAAAAGGGCTCTCACCGTTCAATGGCTCAAGTTCCTTGTCCACTACCTGCCCCAGCTTTTCCAGGGATGTCAACAGGTCGTAAAAGGTTTCAAGACCCAAGATCATCTTTTCCACCGAGTTGATCACCAGCAGTATGATAATCTCCGCTGCCACAAATTGTCCAATGTTCATCTCTTGGTCCAACACCAGAAGTCCTCCGATCAGCAAAAGGCCCGCAGTGACCAATACCTTGAACCCGATCATTTGGATGAACTGAAGTACCAAGACCCTAAAATGATCTTCTCTAGCATCCAAATATTCTTCTACCAACGCATCGTTCTTGTTCATGGCCAAAGAGGTCCTTCCTGAAAGTTTGAAACTAATGATGGATCTGGCTATTTCCTGTATCCAATGGGCCACTTTATACTTATGTTTGGACTCTTCCAGACTGGTTTCCAATCCTTTCTGACCAGTGAACTTGAACACAAAGTAGATCAACAACACCAACAACAGACCATAAATGATAAAGAATGGATGGTAGAACGAAAGCAACATCAATCCAAAAATGATCTGCAAAAAGGCAGATGGAAAGTCTATGAGCACCTTGGAAAGTGATTTCTGTACGGTGATGGTATCGAAAAAGCGGTTGGCCAGTTCCGGCGGGTAATAATTGCGCAGTTCGCTCATCTTTATTTTTGGAAACCTGTAGGCAAACTCAAAGGAAGATCTGGTAAAGATTTTCTGCTGAAGGTTTTCAATGATCCGAATTTGCATCAATTGCAATGTGCCCACAAAAGCAACCCCCATAGTGACCAAAACCACCAGAATGAGCCACGAAGTGCTCACTTTTGCCCCCTGTATCAAATTGATGATGGCCTGTATGCCCAAGGGAAGGGAAAGGTTGACCAATCCGGCAAAGATGGCATAGTAAAAAACCTGTAGGATGTCTTTTTTATCCAAGGCCAGCAGACCCATCAGTCGCTGCCAAGCTGTAAGTATATTTTTTGCCATTCTATTTTTTTATTGCTCTAAAAACCAAATCCGTAAAATAATCTGTTGGTGTGATGTCCCCATCACAATCCGTGAGCGCAGGAAAATGCGCTTTGAGAAAATATTGATAAAGCGTGCCCTCCAGAACGGTGCTGGCCAACGAATTTGGATAGGGGTAACCTTTATCCACCGCTATGATCATTTTGCACAAACGCTCCACCAACCGCATGTAAATGATACAATACCCATCCCTTTTTTCCTTGGACACTTCCCTGACCAACAAGGACTTGGAATACTCATCTATGATGACCTTGTTGAGCACACTTTCGTTGATGTGGGATACCGTAGAGTCATACTCCACATTCTGGGTCAAGATTTCTATGGCCCTTTTCAACTTTTCCTTAGGGTCCGGGATGCCATTGGTCTCAAATACCATCCTGCATTCCATCCATGCCCAGTGCCACGAAGCCAGATATAGCAACAGCTTGTTCTTGTTTTCAAAATACCGGTAAATGGAACTCTCGTTCGATTTGATCCTGGTCCCTAGTTTTTTGAAGGTAAACTGTTCAAATCCTACCTCATCCAACAACAGGATGCTCTGTTCCACTATTTTCTTCCCCAGATCGGATGATTCGGGGTCTTTAATGTACAGCTCGTCGTTTATTCCCATTTTAAGAGAACGCATCAATACTTCCATCCTTTCTCTTTTTAAAATCAAATGTTGCAAAAATAATAGTTTTACTATCAATATATAACCCTTTAACTTTCGATTAACTATTGCCGATTTTCCAGTATTTTTGAAAAAAATGTAGTTGATGGAAAAACACAGGTGTGGGTGGTGCGTTGGCGACCCCTTGTATGAAGCATATCATGATACCGAATGGGGAGTGCCCGTAAAAGACGATGATCTACTCTTCGAATTTTTGATTTTGGAAACCTTCCAAGCAGGTCTGAGTTGGATCACCGTATTGAGAAAACGGGAGAATTTCCGAGAGGCCTTTGATCAGTTCGATTATCAAAAAATCGCGAACTACAAACAGCCCAAAATCGATGCGCTTTTGGAAAATCCGGGCATCATCCGCAACAAATTGAAGGTACACGCCACGGTCTCCAATGCCATTGCATTTATGGAAATTCAGAAGGAATTTGGGAGTTTCAGCAACTATATCTGGGGATTCATGGATGGCAGCCCCATCAAAAACAAACTGGAAAATTACAAGCATGCCCCTGCAACCACCCCTGTTTCCGACGCCATTAGCAAAGACCTGAAAAAACGCGGTTTCAAGTTTGTGGGCAGCACCGTGGTCTATGCCCATATGCAGGCCACAGGTATGGTGAACGATCACGAAATCCACTGTTTTAGATACCATGAAGTATAAGATTGGACTATTATTCCTGTGCTGTCTGCCCTTTTGGGTGGTGTCCCAGGAAAAGCGTGAACAGGAGTTCAGGATCGACAGGGAAGAATTCCCCGGGGCAGCGCTGGCCCAAATTGAAGGGTATCTGGCAAATGCCAAAAGGATCAGGTTCTACCAAGAGATGGACAGTACCAAAAAAAGCTACGAGGCCAAGTTCAAAAAGGGCAGGCTGCACTATAGTGTGGAATTCAATGAAAATGGCATTCTAGAAGACGTGGAATTTATCATCAAGGAAAGGGACATCCCTAGAGATACCTGGGACACGATCATGGACTATCTTGATGCTACATATCCAAAGTTCCGTATCAAAAAAATCCAACAACAACATCCTCTAACCGACCATGACCCCAAAAAAACATTGCACGAGGCCTTCCAAAACCTAATGCTGCCACACATCAATTATGAGTTTGTTTTTTCGGCCAAAAACGAAAAAGGATTCCAAACTTACGAGGCATTGTTCAATTTCGAAGGCAATTTGATCAACATCCGCAAATCATTTCCCCCAAGCTACGACCATGTCCTCTACTAATAAATGGCCCTTATTCCTTTTCTTTTTTTTGCTCTTTGGCACTATCCATGCCCAAGACAACCTTACTGGTTATTGGCAACCGCAACTTGCCATAAACTATGACGTGACCGGCATCTATTCGCATAATTTTTCGGTGGCCAACCGAAACTATATCATTGATGACAGCGAGGTAGTCCTAAAAACAAGACAGATTGATTTGGTCCATTTTTCCACACTGAAGCTGAAGGATAACCAAACACTCGCATTGGGCATACAGTACCGGTTCAGGAACAATTTTGATGGCGGCGACAACGAACTCCGGCTCACCCAGCAGTACAACGTGACCAGCAAACCTCTATCTGTACGTTATGGTCATCGGTTGCGATCGGAGCAGCGCATCACCGAATCTCTCACCACCCATAGGTTCCGCTACCGTTTTGCGGTGGATTTTCCCTTGATGGGCGAAAAGTTGGATCTAGGGGAGCCTTACTTCGTGGGGAGTTTTGAAAACCTGCTCAGTGTGGCCAAAGGCACCTCTTCCCTATATGATGTCAGGCTGAGCGGACAGATAGGGTGGCAACTGGACCACGGACTAAAACTTCAGGCCGGGGTGGAATATCGCATGGAGGAATTCACATCAGGGCTGCCCCAAAATGTAGTGTTCTTACTCACCAGCGCCCAATTGTCCCTGTAAAATTTCCATAAACCTGTTCCTAGGGATCAATTCGGCACCGAGGCTTTCCAAATGATCGGTATGGACTTGGCAATCGATGAGCTGATATCTTTTTTGTTGCAGTTCCTGTACCATTTTTATAAACGCATATTTGGAGGCATTGGGCCTTAGGCTGAACATGCTTTCCCCACAGAACACATGGCCCAGGTCCACGCCATAGAGTCCACCCACCAATTGATTTTCCTCCCAAACCTCATAGGAACGGGCTATTTTCTGATGGTGCAGATCGGCGTAGGCGGTCCTCATATCGGGGGTGATCCAAGTTCCTTGCTGCCCTTTTCGTTCCACTTGGCCACAGTGCTCCATCACTTGCTCAAAACAGGTATCTTGGGTGAGCCTGAACTTGTCGCTCCGCAACTCCTTCCGCATGCTCTTGGATATTTTTAATCTATCCGGAAAAAGTACCATCCTTGGATCAGGGCTCCACCAAAGGATCAGGGCATCGTCATTGAACCAAGGAAAAATACCGCTTTTGTAGGCCAAAAGGAGTCTTTCCGGCGAAAGGTCACCGCCCACGGCAAGAAGACCATCCTCATTGGCCAACTCCACCGAGGGGAATTCCAGTCGTTTTCCCAAAAAATGTAGCGGAAATTTGCTTCCGTAGTTTTCCACGATCCTGTTTTATCCTAAAAATAAGCAATGGAACAGAAATCAGAAAGCCCTTCCTTTTTCCAAGGTCGGGCTTTCCTAAAAATTGTTTTCCTAAAGGAAAGATGTTTGACTTTTAGAACGGAAGGTCGTCATGGTCCTCCTCATTGAGGTCGTCCGCAGGCTCAAAGGCCTCCATTGGGGGAACAGGGGGCATATTGCCATTGCTGGTCTCGGCCTGTAGGTTCTCTATTCGCCATCCTTGGATGGAGTTGAAATATTTGGTCTCTCCCTGGGGATTCACCCATTCCCTACCCCTAAGGTTGATGCTTATCTTCACGGGCTGACCCACATTATAGCTGTCCAACAAATCACACTTATCCTGCACAAACTCCACCAAAATATGCTGGGGATATTGCTCTTCCGTGGTCACTACGACCTCCCTTTTCCTAAAACCATTGTTTCCAAAGGTTTTGGTATCATCGATCATTTTGATTTTTCCCTGAACTTCCATTATGTTAATTTTTGTTGATTTTCAAAAGTACATAAAATGAATCCTATTGAAAACCCGTTATGCTAACTAACTATCAACATGTTTTCCATTTTCCGCTATCTTTAAAACACAATCCGACCAACAATGAACTTCAGCCCCCAAAGGAAAGCTTCCAATATTACTTTGTTGATATCAGCATTCATCATTGTGAGCTTGATCTTGTGGAACACCAACAGTTTTTTCAGAAAGTTCAAGGAAGAGGAGCGTTTGAAAATGGAAATATGGGCCACGGCCCAGTTGGAGCTCATCCAGTCCCCGGTGGACCAAGAACTGGGCAACCTCACCTTGAAGGTGATGGCCAACAATACCTCCACTCCCATGATCTTGGTGAATGAGGAAGGGTCCTACAAAACACATAATATTGCCAAGGACAAGATTGCCGACAGCATCTATATCCGACAAAAGATAGAACAGTTCAAAAATGAGAACGAGCCCATACAGATCATCCAGGAAGATGAACTGTTGGAAACTCTCTACTACGGAAATTCCGAGGTGCTCAACAAGTTGAAGTACTATCCCCTAGCGCTATTGCTCATCATATGCCTGTTCGGGACGGTCATTTTCTTTTTCTTCAAGACCAACAAGGCTTCGGAACAGAACAAGCTCTGGGCGGGCATGGCCAAGGAGACGGCACACCAGATCGGCACACCGCTTACATCGCTCATGGGCTGGAACGAACTTTTGAAAACCGAGGACATCAACCCGGATGTGACCAAGGAAATTGCCAAGGACATTGACCGCTTGCAGACCATTACGGAGCGTTTTTCCAAAATTGGCTCCATCCCTGAACTTCACGTCCATGATATTGTGGAGGAAACCAAAAAGGCCTACGACTATCTAAAACAAAGAAGCTCCAAACTGGTCCATTTTTCCTTTAGCAGCAATGTGGAGGAGGCGTTGGTGCTACTGAACCCCCCCTTGTACAACTGGAGCATTGAAAACTTGGTGAAAAACGGAATCGATGCGATGAAAGGCAAAGGGAACATCGCCATACAGATCGAGAAAAAAGGACAAACGGTCAACATTTTGGTTTCGGACACTGGTCACGGAATCGCGAAAAGTGACTTCCAGGACATCTTCAACCCTGGGGTGACCACCAAAAAAAGAGGTTGGGGACTGGGACTTTCCTTGGTAAAAAGAATTGTGGAAGAGTACCATAAAGGAAAAATTAAAGTATTTTCGTCAAGTAAGGAAGGAACAATCATGCAAATTTCCCTAAGAGCAAATGAAAAATGAGTCATGGCAAAGGAAAAAAAACTTGTACTAAAGGAAGCTGATATCACCAACAACTGCCCCGAATGTTACAATCAGGAACTGACGCTTACCTTTTACCAAAAGCACACCTACAGCCCGTTCTACCATCGGACCACAAACGAGGTGACCCACGAGATCAAGTGTAAAAAGTGCAATTCGACAATTTATCCGGTGAACTGGACCCCTGATATAGAAAGGGTCTATGAGTATTACAACAAGCTGGTGGCCCCCGACCGTAAGTCGGTGCGTTTTACCACCCTGTTCTTCATCATTGTGGCATTATTGCTCTCCCTAGTGGCGGGAGCTGTGTACTTTTTTATTCAGGGTACGATCTAGAGGTGGGACCGGATGGCTTCGGCCACGGCCTCAAATTCTGCTGTGGACAATTTTTCCTTGTGCTGAAAGGTTGCATTCGCCATGCTCTGCAAGGGAATAAGGTGCACATGCACATGGGGCACTTCCAAGCCGATGACCGTCATGCCGACCCGTTTGCAGGGAACGGCTTTTTCCAAGGCAATGGCCACTTTTCGTGAAAACGACATGAGTTTGTTATAGGATTCCTCGTCCAAGTCCCATATTTTGTCCACTTCTCTTTTGGGGACACATAAGGTATGCCCTTTGGAATTTGGGTTGATGTCCAAAAAGGCAAAGTTGTCCTCGTCTTCGGTTATTTTATGGCAGGGAATCTCCCCATTCATGATCTTGGTAAAAATACTGGCCATCTTGATTTGGTTTTTAACTAAAAATCCCGTCGTGGGACGGGATTAAATATACAGATTTTAATCGCTGTCATTCCCTGGTGATTTCCAAAACTTCCAGTTTCAGGGTTCCATTGGGCACCTTGATCTCTGCCATGTCCCCTACTGATTTTCCCAACAGGCCTTTTCCTATCGGGGAAGTAACGGATATTTTTCCCGTCTTTAGATCGGCCTCACTTTCGGCCACCAAGGTATATTTCATCACCATGCCATTGGCCTGGTTTTTCAATTTCACGGTAGACAGCACCAGTATTTTTGAGTCGTCCAGTTGCGATTCATCTATCAATCGGGCATTGGCCAAGGTTTCCTCCATCTTGGATATCTTCATTTCCAAGAGGCCCTGCGCTTCCTTTGCGGCGTCATATTCGGCATTTTCGGACAGATCTCCTTTGTCCCTGGCCTCTGCAATGGCTTGGGATGCCTTTGGACGCTCCACGTCCTTTAGCTGGTTCAGCTCGTCCCTCAACTTCTTCAATCCTTCAGCGGTATAATAAGATATCTTGCTCATATCGTGATGTTTTAATGCAAAAGAACATCGAAGAAAATCAAAAAAATTTCCCCAATGGTCTCTTTCTCTACAAATACAAAAAATCCTCTACGATTCCCATGACCTGCATGGTTTTTGCGAGGATTTAACGCAAATATAGGTAATTTTTGTTCAACTTTGTGGAAGCAGTCCATTGAAAATAGCACTATGAGATACTTCTGGGGCCTTTGCCTTATTTTAACCCTATTCGCCTGTAGTTCAGATAGTACCAATCGAAATCCCTATTTGCAAGAAGTGCGTTTTCGGTTCGACCTGAACCTAAACCTGCCCTTGTACAGCAACCTCAACACCATTGGCAATCCGGTGTATGTGGGAAACAGTGGTGTGGGCACCCGTGGTGCCTTTGTGATCAAATCCAGTTTGGACACCTATTATGCCTTTGAGGCCAGCTGCCCCAACCATACCCCCAACGATTGCTCCACCATGACCATTGACGGACAGAATGTGGTGTGTAGCTGCGAAGGGTACACGTACAGTCTATTTACGGGCCAGCAATTGGACAGACCCAACGATGGGAACAGATATCACGACCTGCTGTACTATAGGGCTACACAAAGTGGGAATGTGGTGGTGATCTCCAACTGATCAGCCATTGCCCAAAATCCGGTCCATGACCCAGCTGGTATGCAATCCTGTTTTTCCGGTAGATGGATGGGTTGCCTTACCAAGCAGGTGTTCCCTGATGTTTTCCACGTGAAATTGTTGCACATGGTCGGGGTGTAAAATTTCGATGGATTGTTGGCCCGATCCATTTTCAAATATCAAAGGAGCCTCGTCCAAAACAGCAAAGCTGATTTTTCCTGCAGAACCCAAAATGTCCACCTTATCTACCCTCAAAAAAGAGCCAAAGTTCCAAAGGCCCGTTCCGGTGATACCGCCTTCGTGCAACCAAGTCCCGGAAACCGTATCGTGTGCAGCATATAGCCCTTGTTGGTTCAAGGCAATCCCGTGGGCGGTTTGGACGTCCCCTAAAAGAAAGGTGAACAAATCCAGTCCGTGGCTCGCCAGATCATCAAAATAGCCTCCGGGCGCCACTTTTCCGTCCGTTCGCCAATTGTACTCCCCGCTCAGATCTATGTCACTTGGCG
Organism: Flagellimonas amoyensis; assembly: GCF_003058265.1. GTDB lineage: Bacteria > Bacteroidota > Bacteroidia > Flavobacteriales > Flavobacteriaceae > Flagellimonas > Flagellimonas amoyensis. The sequence continues at coordinate 287,211 of NZ_QBUK01000001.1, read as the reverse complement.
GTTTTGTCTTTTGCCAATGGATGTGCCGTACGTCCCCGATCAGTCCTTCATCCAGCCATTGCTTCACCTTAAGAAATCTGGGCAGGGAACGGCGGTAGTAGGCCACAAAAAGAGGAATACCCTTTGTGTGGAACGCTTCATAAATGGCAAGACTGTCCGCATAATTGGGAGCCATGGGCTTTTCGATACAGCAGGGTTTCCCGGCAGCGGCCACTTTTAGGGCATATAATTTATGGGAGTCGGGTGGTGTGGCAATATATATGGCATCTATTTCCGGATGGTCTATCACCTCATCCGCATTGGTGGTCCATTGGGCTATTTTGTGCCTTTCGGCATAGTCCCTCGCCTTCTCCGCATCGCGGCGCATGACCATTCGCACTTCAAAACCGGGAGTGTTCACATAGGCCGGAACGCTCTTTTTTTCGGCCACACTGCCACAACCAATGATGCCCCAACGAAGGGGTCTGTTTTCAGGAAAAAGAAAATGGGATTCTGCCATGTCATAAAAGTACAGAATCCCATTCATTACCGTTTAAAAAACAATGGTGGCCCCCAACAAAAAGTTGATTCCTGCCTGGGGATAATACCTTGCTTCCTCGATGGTGGTGATGGTTCCTGGGTTGGAAAAATCATCATCGTAGGTGTAAAAATATCCGTTGGAAACAATATCGGCATCGAAAATGTTGTTCACCAGACCGGACAGGACTATGCTCTTAAAAAAGGAGTTGGCCTTGATGACATATTGCACATTGAAATCGGTCTGGGTATAACTGTCCAAAGTGGAATTTTCCGAATCAATATTGCCCATATATTGCTTGCCCACAAATTTGGACAACAAGGACAATTGCAGGTTTTGATTAGGCTGAAAAGCCAAAATATTACCTGCCACGATCTTGGGGGAATAGGCGATGTTGGTATTTCCCAAGTCCTGTAGTTCCCCGTCCCGCTGAAAATAAAAATCAAGGTTTCGGTTGTCGCTAAGGGCAATGTTTGGCCTAAGCATGAACTTTTGTCCCAGTTTGATGTTGGCATCCATTTCCAGACCCAAGCGATAACTGTCCCCTACATTGGACCTCAAGGGCGCTCCTACATCGTTGAGCTCCCCGGTAAGCACCAATTGGTCCTTGTACCTCATGTAATACACGTTGGTGTTCCATTGGAAATTGGGGGAAACGTAGCGCCATCCCAACTCAAAATCGTTCAGATGCTCAGGTTTTGGGCTTCCACTTTCATAATCGTTACGGTTGGGCTCCCTGCTGGCCCTAGCATAGGAAAGATAGAAATTATTGTTCCGGTCCATGTCAAAAGTGATACCGGCCTTGGGATTGAAAAAGTCAAAGGTATCATCGACCAGTCCGGTATCGTTCCCATTGGCCTCATAGCCAACCCCTCGGTATTGCACATCGCCAAAAATGGACCATTTGCTATTGAGCTGATAGTTGGCCTTGGCATAGACATTAAGATCGGTCTTGGTGGAGTTATCGTCATAATATCGGTCCCGAATATCGCTGTTGCTGGCAAAGCGTGCCCAAATGATCTCACCGAAATGATCCCCCTTGTACTCGTTGTATCCTCCTCCAAAAATCAACCGGAGGTCGTTCTTCTTGTACGTGGCCGAGAAGACGGTCCCGTAAAAATCATTTTCCAGCCAACGCCTACGGATCAAATCTGTGATGTTCACCTCTTCACCGTCCACAGTAATGGGTTCCAATCCATAATCGGCAAAATCGTCCTCATCGCGGTACTGTTCAAAAAAACCTCGCCCACGTGTATAGTGGAAGGCCAGATTGGTGCTCCACTCAGGACTCAAGGTCTCGCTCCAGTGCAGTTGAAAATGATCTTGCTTGTAATTGTCCTCTTCATTGTCATGGAACCGGGTCTGTCCATTGGCATCGGTGTACTCACCCACAGGATTGAAGGTTCGGTCTTCTTCCAACTGCTGTGCGGTGACCCCGTCCCAAGCTTGATAAGTAATCTCGTGCCCCCCAAAGAGCAGGGCCTTTATAAGGGTGTTTTCGTCCTTATAGACCCCTTGCAGGAAATAGGCATCCAGTTCAGAAGCGGCTCTGTCCACATAACCATCGGAAGTGATGCGGGACAACCTGCCCGAAAATTCAAAATGATCGTTCAAGATGCCGGTGCTGAACTTCACATTGTTCCGTAGCGTGTTGAAGCTCCCCACGGATGATGAGACCTTGGCATAAGCTTCCTCGGAAAACGCATCGGTAAGCACGTTGAGGCTTGCCCCGAAAGCACCGGCCCCATTGGTCGAGGTTCCCACCCCTCGTTGCAATTGAAGGCTTTGGGTGGAAGAGGCAAAATCGGGCATGTTCACCCAAAATGTACCCTGCGATTCCGCATCGTTGTAGGGCACACCATTGATGGTCACGTTTACCCGCGTGGCATCACTACCCCGAACGCGAATGCTGGTGTATCCCACTCCGGCACCTGCATCGGAAGTGGTCACTACCGCAGGCATAAAGTTCATCAGAATGGGCACATCCTGCCCCAAGTTCCTGGAGGCCATTTCCTCCTGGTCCAAATTGGTAAAAGTGATGGGAAATTCCTTGGTCACCCTAATGGCCTGTACCAAGACCTCATCCAGCACGACCTTTTTTCCTTCCAAGGAATCGGTCTGCACCTCTTGGGCATTCATGCTAAGCGCCAGTCCGGAAAGGGCCAATGTTGCAAATAAGGTTTTGATGTTGCTCCCGTAGTTCTTTGACGGTCGCGTTGGACCGCATTTCAACCCAGCGGTCATGGGCTTACTGTTTGAATAAAGCAGTTTCATTCGTAAAAAATGTTACGAATAAAAGGGGTCATTATTCTTGTTGATAAATGATTTTTGTTTCAAAAGAAACATAGAAATTCCAAGATGCGCCTAGCGCAATCCCTTGGCGGCATTACCCGCCCAGGTTCATTGGGTATAATCTCAGCCTTTCGTGAAAAAAGCACCCCTTTGAGATGGGGCAAATGTACTGTGCCGAGGCCACTTTTCATAAAAATAAATCGAGAAAATTTAACTTTTACTAACAACCGGGACCCCAATGCCCCTGCGTATATAAGGGTATGCACCCTAAATCCAAAAAAAGGTTTACGTTCAAGATCATCTCCAGTTATGTGGTCCTTGGGGTATTGGCCGTGCTTGCTTCCTTTTTTATCTACAGTGAGTTCAAGACCTATGTCTCTGCCAAGAGCAAAGAGGATGATAATGCCAAATTACTGAAAACCAATAGACTGCTCACTGATCTGTACGAAGCCGAAAACCTTTCCAAGTTGGCGCTCCAGACCAAAAAACCGGACGACCTTCAGGCCTATGCGCAGAAAGTGGATTCCATCAATACCATCATAGACTCCCTCAAACCGCTTTCCAATTCGGATCCAGATGCCCCTATTTCTCAATTGGACAGTGTGCAAGAGCTATTGAAACAAAAGGTATTCAACAGTGCCGAGCTACGCAAGTTGAGGGTACAGAACGAAAACAGGACCTCCTACGATTCCGTGCTGGACGCTTTCCATAAAATGGAAGTGGGCATGGGGCGGATCACCCCAGAGACTTTTGCGCCCAACTTTAAACAGTTGCCTGCATCCACACAAAATTCCATTCGGGAATATGTGGCCCTTCTCAATAAAAACATTCCCAGTTCCAAGGGGGATGTTGATGCGAACAACATCGACTCCATCCTCCAATTGTCCAAGTCCATATTGAACAGGGCCAAAATGGAAACAGCTTCCATTGAGCGTTCCATGATCCAAAAAGAGCTACAGATTTATAGGACCGATCTTGAGCTTTCCCAAAAAATACGGAACATTATCGCTGGCTTTGAGGAAGAAATGGCCCAAAATGCCTATTTCGACAGCCTGAACCAGGAACAGGCATTGGAAAGGACCACCCGATTGGCCGGAGGCGCCATTTTATTGGGACTGATCATCGTTATTTTCTTTACTTTTTTGATTTCCAGGGACTTTTGGAAAGTCCAACGCTATCGGGAGCAACTGGAAAAAGAGAAAAAATATTCTGAATTCCTGTTGAAGAGCAGGGAACAATTGATCTCTACCGTGAGCCACGACCTGAGGACACCCTTGAACACCATCAGCGGATATTCCGAATTGATGGAGCACAGCGGATTGAACAGCAAACAACTGAACTATCTGAAAAATGTGAGGTCCGCATCAGGTTATGTGGAAAACTTGGTGAACGATCTTCTGGACTATTCAAAATTGGAAGCGGGAAGAGTGAACCTTGAACGGGTGCCTTTCATCCTTTCCAACCTTATCCAGGAAACTTCATTGCATTTTAGGGAAGTGAATTCCAAAAAGGAGGTGGAACTCCAATTGGAGATTGATGAAAATCTGGAAAAACCGATTGTGAGCGACCCGTTCCGTCTACGGCAGATATTGACCAACCTTGTGGGCAATGCTTTTAAATTCACCCAAAAAGGCCATGTGAAAATAAGTGCGCTCTTGGAGGAAAAAGGGGATAAACAGTGGGTCAGGATCAGGGTAAAGGATACGGGAATCGGCATACCTGCTGAAAAACAAGAGTTGATATTCCAAGAATTTGCCCAAGCCACTGATTCCACCGAAAAAAAATATGGTGGCTATGGACTGGGGCTTACCATTTCAAAAAAGCTGACCGAACTCCTCAACGGAACAATATATTTGGAAAGCCATGAGAACGAAGGAAGTACGTTTACCATCCGGATTCCTGTAGCGTTGGGCGAAATGCCCATTGAGGAGAACCTCCCACATGAAAAAACTCTTGAAGGACCCCTTACCCTATGCGCAATCGATGATGATGCCAATATGCTGAAACTCTTGGAGGACATTTGTCAGGTCCATGCAATTGACATAAAGACCTATACCAATTTCAAGGAAATTGAAGAAGTGGAGAACATTTCATGTGATGTTGTGCTTACCGATATACAGATGCCCGGAATCGATGGTTTTTCCGTCCTGAAAAAACTGCGGGAGTTGGGCTATGAAAATCCGGTGATCGCGATGACGGGGCAACAAATCACGGACAAGTCCATCTACACCGGGGCAGGCTTTACAGATGTGCTGCAAAAGCCATTTTCCAATACCTCCTTCCTGGACATTTTGGGCAAGGTAGGCCATTCAATCAATGGGACAGGCGCAGCGACCACTTCCGTTCCCGGTTCGCAATCGACACATTTCAGCGTCAATAATATAGCCCCATTTCTGGACAGCCCGCAGGCCGTGCTGGAAGTCCTGGAAGTCTTTTTGGAAAACACGGAAAAAAACATGGAACTGCTCTTTTCACATGTTGGGAGTACTAATTTTTCGGAAATCCGTGCCATTTCACACAAAATGTTGCCCATGTTCAGGCAATTGGAGGTACATAAGGCCATCCCTTTGCTGGAAGAACTGGAACATCTTTCCGATGATGCGAAAGCGAAAAGAGTATTCGGGACATTGACACAACTTCAAAAAGTGGTCCACCACCTGAATGCTGCCATCAAGGATTATCTGATCAGACTTCCAGTTGATATTGATTGATCTTGTTGTAAAGGGTCTTGCGGGTTATCTGTAGTAATTTGGCTGCCTTGCTCTTGTTGAAATTGGTCTGTTTCAGAGCGTCCAAAATCCTTTCCTTTTCATATTCGGACTTGGAAAAGACGGGAGCATTGTTGCCCTTGGTTCCATTGACGACCTCTTCGGCCAATGAACTGGACAGTACGGTGTCGCCCTCTGTAAACAGGACGGCCCGCTTGATCATGTTCTTCATCTCCCTGAGGTTTCCCGGCCATGGATAGTCCATCAAAATCTGTTTGGCCTCCTCTGAAAAATCCAACACCTCTTTCTCCAAATCGGCATTGGCCCTATCCAAAAAATAATTGGCGAACAAAAGAATGTCCTCCCTTCTTTCACGCAATGAAGGAACCTCGATGGAAAATTCGTTCAACCGATGATAAAGGTCTTCCCTGAAACTGCCTTCCTCAACGGCTTCCAATAGGTTTTCGTTGGTAGCGGCAATGATCCGAAGATCCAGTTGGATCTCTTTGGTGCTCCCCACCCGTTTTATCTTTCGTTCCTGAATGGCCCGGAGCAGCTGCACTTGGTGTTCGTAGGACAGGTTGCCCACCTCATCCAAAAACAGGGTGCCGCCATTGGCCGCTTCAAAGTGGCCTTTTTTGTCCTCTATGGCCCCGGTGAAACTTCCCTTGACATGGCCAAAAAATTCACTGGTGGCAATTTCCTTTGGAATGGCGCCACAGTCTACCGCCACAAAGGGCTGTCCTTTTCTTTTGCTGGCATTGTGGATGGAATTGGCCGTGACTTCCTTGCCCGTACCGCTTTCCCCGGTCAACAGGACCGACATGTTGGTGGGCGCCACCAAATCTATGTATTGTTGGAGTTTTTTTGATCTTTCGCTTTCCCCGACCAAGAAGCTGCCCTGCTCCTGCTTTTTGGGGCTGGGTGCCGATTTCTTTGGAGTTTCTTCCTTGGTATGTGCCACATTCAAGGCGTTGTTGATCACCGATAGGATCTCTTCTGGGGTAAAGGGTTTTGAGATATAATCGAAAGCCCCTTTTTTCATGGCATTGACCGCGGTCTTTACCTCTGCATAACCCGTCATCAAGATGACCTGGGTAGTGGGCGATTCCTTCTTGACCTGGGGGAGCAACGTGACCCCGTTCCCTTTGGGAAGCCGTACATCCGATAAGATAATATCAAAAGTGGAAGTGCTGATCTGTTCTTCCGCTTCCTTGATGGAGTAGCTTGTGGAAACGGCAAAACCGTGCTTTGTCAAAAACTTTTGCAGCATTTGACAGAAAGCCGTGTCGTCCTCAATGATCAAGATTTTGGGCATATCTCAGTTGTCTAATATACGATACCACCGTTTGATCACATGCTGGGCAACCTATAAATTTATCACAAAAAAGAAGGGGCCGCTCTCGCGGCCCCTCACTAACCAAACCAACTAACCTAACGTGGTTTCGAAAACTATGATCTACATCTCAATCCAGTTCCCTTCAGCATCGGCATATACTGATCCAGAAGTACCATCTTCAAGGGTAAGGTCCAATTTGTATTGGTCCTGATCGTTTTTATATGCCTTGGCAACTTTGGCAGTGGGGTAATCCTTTGCCACAGCTGCTGTTACTGCTTCAGGGACATCAGAAACACTGATTTCTTCAAAGTCTTGCGCTACAACAACAGTTGTTTCGTCCATATTCAATTCTGTGGTTCCAACATTGGCCATAGCTGTAAGTCCTACAAATGATAGTGCGGTTGCGAAAATTAATTTTTTCATGGTATAAGATTTTAAATGTTATTAATTAAACTTGCTTATCTATATGAAAAACTAGTGCCAATTCTGGAAGTAATCTTGAATTTGACTTAAATCACTGTATATTAAACAGTTATATTTTGTGCCATTTTTGAAGGACTGTGTAAAACTGTGTAATGGGCGGGACAAGCTGTATAGTTTTTACACAAGAAAGGCCGCCGAAGCAGCCTTTCCATTGCGCCAAAATCATAATCCCAAGGAAAAAGACTATGAATGAGATTGGCTGAGATGAACAATACATGGTTAGTGTCTACATAGCATCGTCCTGGTTCTTTCGCTCATTGTTCTTTTTTTTATTCTTCACATAAGAATATATAATGTACATGGCAATCCCGAGGGAGACCAAGTTGAGAAGCAATACTATCTTTAAAAACATCTTTTTTCATTCACATTTGCAGTTTCCGTGCCAAGGTTAAAAGAAAGCCGTACAGAATGCACGGCCCTCTAACCAAATCAACCAACCTAAATCCTTACAATCCAGAAGGACCGAGAATTACTTTACCTTGAGAAGGACATTGTCATCCCAATAGGTCGTACACTTTTTTGACACCTTTTATCGGTACTGGTCACACCAATGGGCAAAAAAAATCCGCCATCTCAAGTGATGGCGGACATACTGTTTTGTTTATGTGTGGTTTAGGCTTGGTGTGTGGGCTTCAAAAGATCGTTCACGGTCTTCACTGGATTAAAGGTCACCAACGGAACCTCCACAAAGATGGTGTTCCAGAATGCCATACCCCCATTCCACAGCCCGGGCAATTCCAAGGCCTTGAGTTCTTTTCCTTCCATGGTCTTGCCTGTGATGAAGCCTTGCTTCTCATCCACAAAATGTAAGAGGTCATACTTTTCCCCTTTATAATTTCGCACTCCGCACACCAGATCCACAGGATTGAAGTGGGTCGAATTCTTAAGAATTCCTGCTTGTTCAGGATTGTCCAAGTCTATTTGGGCGGATTCTATGATCTGAAGTGAAACGTTCCCTTGGGAGTCCTGGATCCAAAATGGGCCACCACCGGGTTCCCCTTCATTCTTGACCATGCCACATATCCGAATGGGCCTGTTTATGCTGTTTTTCAGCACGGTTTGTTGTTGGCTCACATCCAATTCATCATAATCGTTGGGCATGCGCACATTGAGGCTCTTCTCTAAAAACGCCTTTATTTCGTCCGCTTTTTCCACGGAAACATTTCCCTTGTCCAACAGTTCTGCATAGGCAAATGCTTTGTCCTGGACCTTTTTGAGTGCCCCGGCCAACATTTTCTTGCTATTGGCCACTTCCTCCAAATTCTTGTCGATCACCACATTATCAATATTCTTGATGAAGATGATGTCTGCATCTTGGTCGTTCAGGTTTTCGATGAGGGCGCCATGTCCCCCTGGCCTGAAGAGGAGCGATCCATCCCCATTTTTGAAAGGTTTGTTCTCCATGTCCACCGCAATGGTGTCCGTTGATGGTTTCTGGTTGGAGTATGAAATTTCAAACTGGGTATTGGTGCTTTTCGAGATTTTCGGGGCCACCTTGGCCTCTTCTGCCTTGAACATTTCATCATGCTGTTCCGAGACCGTAAAATGGAGATGGGCCTTCCCGTCCGTTTTCGCATAGAGGGCCGCTTCCTTCAAGTGTTCCTCAAAAGGGGTGGCACTGCCAGTTGCATAGCTGTGGAAAGGCAAAAGTCCCTTTGGATAAAATCCGTAATCAAGACCTTCCTCTACCAACATTTCCTTGGCAAAAAGATAGACTTCTTCATCCTTGCTGCCTGCTTTTCCCTTGATTCTTTCCATAATCTTGTCATAGAAAGGAAACTTGTTCATTTGTGCGGCAAAAACCTGCACGTCCTTGTCCTTTGTTCTATCCACATAGTCCGAGAGGCTTTCCTTGGAAGGATCGTAGGCATCCAAAAAATTGAACATGGCCTTGAACATCCGTGAAGCGGCACCCGAAGCGGGAACGAACTTCAACAGGTCCAGATGGCCCCTGTGGTCTTCAAAATACTGGATAAGCTCTTTCTGTTCCTTATCGGAAAACCTCAAGATCCCGTTCCCTACCACTGCGGCCTTTGTGAGTTGCACAAATGGGATCCCTTCTGCAAAGGTGTTGATCTGACGGATGACTTTTTCTTTTGAAATTCCTTTGGAATCCAATTGTTCCAAGTCTTTCGGACTTAATTCTATCATGTTTTGGAGAAGTTTGTCAATATACTTTATGGCCGTTGAGAGCCGTGTTGCCTTATCTCCTCTTAAGGTAATAAAATTTCGGTCATATTTTTCCAATGATTCCTTGAAATACGAAAACATTCGTTCGCGCTCGTCCGGTTTGTCCCGAAGGTCGTCGGCCACCCAAGGGGTGTCGATGTAGGTCAACAAATAAAGGTCGTAGGTGTTCTTGAGGGCATATTCCTCCAAAAGGGGATCGCAGGTGCCAGTATAGTAGGTTTCGGAATAGACCTTGGTCTCCAAAAGATCGGTATCGCAGATCAGGACCTTATGGGCCGTTGTTGCCAATTGGTTTTCCAGGCGCATCTGTCCATAGGCAATGGGCAATAGATCCTTGGGCTCACAGGTCTTTTGTTCCCTGTCCCACTTTTCCTGAAGGTATTCGCGGGCATATTCGGGCACCCATTCGGTGCGGTAATGTTCGGCCAGTTGTTCGGCCAATGTGGTCTTTCCTGTGGATTCCGGTCCAAAAAGGACTACTTTGATGAGGTTTGAGGGCTCTTGCCCAAGTGTTTCTTCCATGTTAGATATCCCTGTATGGACAATACGGTAAAGATGAGGTACTGCAATGAGAACATGCCCCATCCTCTATGAGCGTACAAAGGTACGGTTATTAAATCTCCTATGATCCATAGGGTCCAGCTTTCCAATTTTTTGTTGGCCATGTACCACATTGCCGTAAAAAAGATTCCCGAGGTGACGATGTCCACATAATTGCTCGCCTTTATCTCTGCCCCGAATAGCACGTATACCGCGTAGGTGACCAGCATGGTGAGGACAAAAAGGCCAAGACCCACCCATTTTTCCTTTGTGTCGGTTCTAGTGATGAGCACCACCGGATCCCTGTTCTCCTTTCGTCGGGCCCAGTTCCACCAGCCATAAATGCTCATGATGGAGAAATAGAAGTTCAGCATCATATCTCCAAAAAGACTGTCCACGAAAAAGATGTAACTGGTGATGGCAGTGCCCACCAAACCTGTGGGATAGACCATAATGTCTTCCTTCTTGGCATAGATCACACTGGCTATTCCAAAGAAAAAAGCGGTGGCTTCCAGAATAATGAGTGAAAACTCCCTATCCTCGTACGGGCCTAGGAAGAAATCAAAAATGGGATTCATAACCGCTACTGTCGGATTTTACCATTTTCATGGGAACATTTTTCAGGCGCAAAACTACTAAAAGTTATGGTCAACCGCCCATCATTTTAAGGGCATATACACAGGTGAACCCTTCAAATTCAAAAAACTCGACCTCGTATTGTGATTTTTTGCCCTTGTATAGAATTTCGGCCACGGTGCGCGAATCATCAAACGTAAAATCCATGACATTAATATGTCTTAAAAAGCTAAGGCCCTGCTGCGCGTATATTTTATAGAGGGATTCCTTCGCACCCCACACGATGGTCAGTTTTCGGATAATGGCCTCCGCATTGGCCAAGGTCTTGTACTCCTCAATGGGCGTGAACTTGTGGGCAATGTTCAGGATCTTGTCCCGCTGCATCTCTATGTCGATACCCACCTCATCGCTCTCGCTCACGATGATCCCTGTAAAATTATGGGAATGGGTGATGGAAATATAGTTTCCATCTTTGAGATGGGGCTTGCCAAAATCATCGTAATAAAGGTCGCCGTCCTTGTATCCGGCCTCTGCCATAAGGTGCCTTATGCTCAAGAATGCCCTGCGGTGTGCCTCGGATTTCATGCCGTCCATCCGGTTCTGGCAGTGCGAAGTGAGCTCCACATTCCTAGATAGCTGGGACTCAGGTTCGGTGACCTTCCAGAGATATACCTTGGTGGTGGGTGAAACTGTTATGGTTTTGTAAATGGGCATGACCAAAAGTTAAGCGAATTTGTATCTTTGTCGCACTAATAAAGCGAAGCTACAAAAGTAAATATACATAAAGTATGAGCACAAAGACAATTCCATACATACCCTATAAGGTAAAGGATATCTCCCTTGCAAGTTGGGGAAGAAAAGAGATTGAGCTTGCCGAAGCGGAAATGCCAGGACTTATGGCCTTACGGGAGGAATACGGGAACCAGCAACCCTTGAAAGGCGCCCGAATTGCCGGTTGCCTGCACATGACCATCCAAACAGCGGTCCTTATTGAGACCTTGGTGGCCCTTGGTGCCGAAGTAACCTGGAGCTCCTGTAACATATTTTCCACTCAGGACCATGCCGCTGCCGCCATTGCCGCAGCAGGTGTTCCCGTGTATGCCTGGAAAGGAATGAACGCCGAGGAATTTGATTGGTGCATTGAGCAGACCCTTTTCTTTGGAGAGGACAGAAAACCCCTGAACATGATCTTGGACGATGGGGGCGACCTTACCAATATGGTCTTGGACAAATATCCAGAATTGGCCCCAGGTGTCAAGGGACTTTCCGAAGAGACCACCACAGGGGTGCACCGTTTGTACGAACGAGTGAAGAAGGGAACTTTGCCCATGCCCGCCATCAACGTGAACGATTCCGTGACCAAATCCAAGTTCGACAACAAATATGGCTGCCGTGAAAGTGCTGTGGATGCCATCCGCAGGGCCACGGACACCATGTTGGCCGGAAAACGCGTAGTGGTTGCCGGTTATGGCGATGTTGGCAAAGGTACCGCAGCCTCTTTCCGAGGAGCGGGATCTATTGTAACCGTTACCGAAATAGACCCCATCTGTGCCCTACAGGCCTGTATGGACGGCTATGAGGTGAAAAAATTGGAGACCGTTGTCTCCAATGCCGATATTGTGATCACCACGACCGGAAACAAGGACATTATCCGCGAAGAGCACTTTAGGTCCATGAAGGACAAGGCCATTGTCTGCAACATTGGACATTTTGACAATGAGATCGACATGGCTTGGTTGAACGGCGCCTATGGCGATACCAAGGATGAGATAAAACCACAGGTGGACAAATACACCATCAATGGCAAGGACATCATCATTTTGGCCGAGGGCCGATTGGTCAACTTGGGTTGTGCCACGGGACACCCCAGTTTTGTGATGAGCAACTCGTTCACCAACCAGACCTTAGCACAGATAGAGCTTTGGAACCACAGTGACAAGTATGAGAACGACGTGTACATGCTTCCAAAGCACTTGGACGAAAAAGTGGCCAAACTGCATTTGGCGCGTTTGGGTGCCGAGCTCACCGAACTCAAGGAAGATCAGGCCGAATATATCGGCGTGACTGTTGACGGTCCTTTCAAACCGGATTATTACAGGTATTAAAAACACTACAAGCATAAACAAAAAAACCCCAAGGCAAGCCTTGGGGTTTTTTATTTGCAATTATTTTTGGGTCAGTCTGCCAAAAGACCTTGCTCGTAGTAGCAGGTCTTGTTTTCTTTCAACAAAGCCAAACCTTCTTCCCTTGTATCCATTGGGTCGATTTTGATCTGCTCTCCATTGGGCATATAAACAATGTAAAATCCTTCTTCAAAAGAGGAAAGTTTGATGATCTCCCCATTTGGACGAACGGCGTTCCATGATTTTTCGTCCGGCTTGTACACCAAATCTATTTTCTTTCCTTTCTTGGGGCCCTCCACCACGGTCACTTGGATTCGGTTCTGGGTGGCCACCATTTTGTAGGTGTTACCATCACGTTCCACCATTTGGGTTTCGGATTCCCCTGGCTTCATGGCGATGGGATTGGATCCCGACCAGAACTCGATCACGTTGAAAATCAAAGCATCGCCCAAAAAGAACAGTCCATAGACAGGGACAATGTTCAGTCCCCAAAAAATCAGGTTGTCCAAAAATTTACTGTCGGTCAATCCCTGGTTCCAATCCTTTAGGTTATTGAACGCTTTAAACGAGCCCAAACAACTGGTAAACAGAATAGAGCAGGCCAACAATGAAGAAATAACGGCTTTTTTCATGATATAAGAATTATGGTTAATGGTCTTAAAGCTACGAAAAGATCTACTTGGAACCATTCCAGATTCAATGCCCTCATCAACATTTTTTCCAATTTAAGTATTGGAAAAGCCTCTTTCAATTCTATAGTGATGATTACCTTTACCTATAAAACAGGTAGGTATGGATACGCATTGGTACCAAATAGAAAATGTGGAAACAGTGGATTCCCCCTCAATTGTTCTGTACTTGGAACATCTAAAGTACAATGTGGACCGAATGGTTTCCCTTACCAATGGCCACCTTGAGCGATTGATGCCCCACATCAAGACCAACAAGATGCCCAAGGTGATGCAATTTTTAGTGGAGTCAGGCATTTCCAAGTTCAAGGCCTCCACCATTGCCGAAGCGGAAATGGCCGCCGAGGCCGGTGCATCCTCCATACTGATCGCCCATCAATTGGTAGGACCCAAAGTGGATCGTTTCATCCATTTGGCCAAGCATTTTCCCGATACGGAATTTTCAAGCTTGATCGACAATATCGACAGTGCGGAACTGTTGAACCAAAAAGCCTTGGAACAGGAGCTTATCGTCAATATCCATATCGATATCAACAATGGCATGGACCGTTCGGGAATCAAGATCGGGACGGAGCTGGATGTGCTGTTGGATTATTTGAAAATCTGCAAAAACCTATCTTTCAAAGGGCTGCATGCATACGATGGGCACCTCAGGGATACTGACTTTTCTGTCCGGAACGAAAAGATAGAGGCGGACATAAAAGATGTGGAAACCTATTTTGAAGCTCTAAAGGAAAGTTATCCCCAGGCCCATTTGATCTGTGGTGGTACGCCTTCGTTCACTTCACACGTCCTGCAGGAAAAAAGGATCACCAGCCCGGGTACCTGCGTGCTCTGGGATTGGGGGTATGGCGAAAAATTGACGGAACAGGAGTTTAAATATGCCGCACTTCTGGTCACCCGTATCATTTCCAAACCCGCCGAGGGAATTATCACCGTGGATATGGGCCACAAATCCGTGGCTTCAGAAAACCCGATCGACAAACGCATAAAATTCCTGAACCTTGATTCCTATGAACTGGTTTCACAAAGTGAAGAACATGGGGTAATCAAGGTTCAGGACTGGGACAACTGGAAAGTTGGGGACGTTCTCTACGGAGTTCCCTACCACATTTGCCCCACCATCAATCTCCATGATGAAGTATCGGTGATCCAAAACGGTAGAAAAATGGATACTTGGGAAATCACTGCACGAAAACGAAAGCTTCGTTTTTAGGCATCAATCCAAATCCAGTACCTTTCCCAAATCGTAAAAATAGAAGTCCTTCGCATCGTTCATAGCAGCAAAGAGTCCATTTGGAAAGGTATCGTTCAAGGGCACCGTGACCACATCGCAACCATCGGTCTCGGTCGTGGATAGGTTCACCGCCTTGATAAAGCTGTTGTCCTTTCGGGAGAAAATGTTGAATTGCCCCCTTTGCTGATCGGAAACAATGATATAGCCCTCACCGTTCGGATATTTGGCGATGGCGATTCCTTCAATGTCCTCCAAAAACAGCTCGCCGCCAAAGCAGGCCAGTTCTTCGTTGCCCATGTTGGGTTCGGCATGATACTTTTTCACACATTCACCTTCGTCGGAATAATACACAAAGCCAAGCTCGTTGTCCACGGCAATGGCCTCGATTTCCTTTCCTCCGGTAAAGCTCCCGAACTTCCTTACCAAACGGGCAGAAACTCCTGTGCTGTCGGATTCCAATTTATATTGATAGAGGTAAGAACCGCTGGGGCCAATTTTTCGCCCTACAATGGCGTACATGGCCGAATCCTTTGGTGATTTGTACAGACTGATCCCCATGGCCAAACGCTGTTCCCTATCCGTTTCATCTTCAAAAACAGGGAAACCGCCACCATCCAATGGTTTCATATCCGGCACGGAAAACAATCGGATCTGCTGCTTTTCCCTTTCGGTAAAAGCAATGATGTCCACGGCAACGGAATCGTTCAACTGAAAACCGTATTCCACATCCGCATTATTGGGCCGTTGGATATCCGTTATTGATTTCTCCCTGATGATCTTTCCACTCAGGTCAAAGGCATAGACTCCCCCGTTGGTTTCCTTGTCGGTTCCAAAAACGATGCTCTTTGTGGCATCTTCTGGATGGATCCAAATGGCTGGATCATCGGTATCGTTGGGCGTTTTTTCGGTGATGATGTCCGGGGCGATGGCCGGCAACTTACTTCCCTGCTGCTTGCAGGAAAGCACGGCTAATAGCACACAAAATGAGATATATCTTTTGATCATAATGAATTCTTTTGCATTTTTTCAGGTCGATGAGCATCAGGAATTATTTGGTTTTACCCTTGAGAATTCCTGACGCTGATCAATCTGACTTAGTTTGTTTTCTAAATTTAGGTATGTGCCTTCCTATTTTTTGAAAAGGTCGTACTTCAATCCAAAAGTAAAGCGGATATCATAGAACTCGGCTTGCTGGGTCCTTTCCTTTACGCCTTGGAAATAACGTAATGG
Source organism: Flagellimonas amoyensis (assembly GCF_003058265.1). Taxonomy (GTDB): domain Bacteria; phylum Bacteroidota; class Bacteroidia; order Flavobacteriales; family Flavobacteriaceae; genus Flagellimonas; species Flagellimonas amoyensis. Next base: position 271,287 of record NZ_QBUK01000001.1, on the reverse strand, counting down.
CTGGTTGGTGATGTTGTTGACATCGGCATAAAGCCTTAGGTTCTTGTTGATGGCATAACTAGCATTGAAATCCAGAAAGAACTGGGTATCATAATACCTATCTTCAAAGGCGTTGCCCCCGATCTCATCAATATAGGAATCGGAGAAGTTGGCGGACAACCTTGCACTGAACCTTTTATCGGCATAACCCAAAGACCCATTGAACATATTGGGTGCAGTGTTGGGCAGGTCCAGATCGGTTCGCTCGTCACCATCCTCGTTGCGGATACCATCTGCACTTGAGCTCAAATAGGTATAGTTCAAGTAAATGCTAAAATTTCGGGCAAAACCGGGCAAGAAATCCAACTGTCGCTGGAATGAGACCTCCGCACCAAAAATAGAGGCCGCATCACCATTCAAAGGTTGGTACACATCATATCCCGTAGTGCCGGCACCAAAGGTGTCGTCGTCTGTCTGTGTGATGTAGGTATAGATGAAATCGTTGATCCTTTTATAAAAAACGCCTCCGGAGATGATCCCCACGCTTTCAAAATAGTGCTCGGCATTGAAGTCAAAGTTCATGGAAGTAGTAGGATCAAGCTCTGGGTTGCCCACAACGACTTCCCTGTCCTCATTGATTATCTCCGCCCTTGGGATCAGATCTACATAGTTTGGACGGGCCAAGGTATTGGTCCAAGCCAACCTCAAAACAGTATTGTTGTCCAAGTCATATTTAAAATGGATACCTGGCAAAAGGTTGGTATAGGAGTTTTCGTCCGATACCTGTTCCACTTCAATTCCTTCCTCTATTCCGGCATCTTCGTCCTCTTCAATGTAGGTCACCCTATTGCCTTCGGTCTCCAATTTGGTGTTCTCCATTCGAAGACCTGCCAATATGCTCAATTTATCGGACACTTTTTGGTTGATCATGGCATAAGCGGCCCAAACGTTTTCCTTTACCTCAAAATTGCCTGGAAGGTATTCGTCCGGAACGGCCTCCCCGTTGGCACTGTTCAGGTCCAAGGAACCCAACCACTCTTCACTGGCGAAGGTCCCAGCGCGGTACTTTTCCCCTGCCAAGAAATCTGGATTGGTATAGTCCTTGACCGGCATGTCGGCCAAAGTTGGGTACAGGTCCTCAAAATCGTATTCGAAGAAATCGTTGTTTCTTTCCTTGCTCTTAAAGCGTCCCCTTGCCCCAAACTTTATTGTACCTCCATTGCCTAAAAGATCTGCAGGCAATTCAAAATTGGCAAAGAAGTTCATATCCTCTTCCTCTGTGTACTGGTTCTCGTTGGTCAGTTCGTCAAATTCAAATGCTCCCAAATCGTTGAAATCACTGGCATTGGCAGCCGTCATGATCGGATATCTTGGATAGCTGTTGTCATTGTTGACGATGTATTCAGTGGCATAGACCGCATATCTTTCGTTCAAACGCTCCTCGGATGCCTTGGCATAGGATCCCATCCAGTCAAATTTTAGGCTGCCGAACAAGTGGTTCCCACCCAAAGTATAGTTCTGCATGCGCTGGTCTTCCAACCTACGGTTTTGGTTGCGCCCTCCGGCGATACCTCCCTTGGTCTCCCGGACCACCTCGGCCGGAAATCTCGTGGGCACCCCATTGGCAATGGTAAAATCTCCCGCTTCAATATCCTCTCCGTCCAACATCTCCTGGGTCAAGGCAAACCGGTTTTCGCGGTCGTCCCTCCAGTTGTACATGGTCTTCAGGAAAATATTGTTGTCCGCATTGATCTGGTAATCAAAATTGGCGGCAAAACTGCGCCTTACCCGTTGCACCAAATAGGTGCGTTGCTCGGTAACATTGGTATAGGGGTCCACGGCCACTTCTTCCAAAATGGGCTCGCCCTCTTCGTCCTCTACGCCTGTGTTGTATTCAAATTCATCGGTCCATTCGGCCTCGATGTTGTGTGATCCGAAATCATTATCGTTGATGGTGGCCGAGACCATCCATCCAAATTTTCCATCTTTGGTACGGTCTCCTACCAACAATGATCCGTTCCAAATACCTTTATCGGTAATAAAATTGACCCCAGAACCAGCGGTCGCCGAAAGCCTGAATCCTTGTGGTGCAGTTCTGGTGACCAAGTTCACAGATCCACCCAAGGCATCTGCATCCATATCGGGGGTAACGGCCTTGTTCACTTCAATGGTCTGGATCATGTCAGAAGGGATCAAATCCATTTGGATGTTCCTGTTGTCCGCTTCCGCAGATGGGATCCTGCTCCCATTCAGGGTCACGGAGTTCAATTGTGGGGATAGACCCCGTACGATAATGTTCCTGGCTTCCCCTTGGTCCACCTGCATGGTGATTCCGGGAATTCGCTTGACGGCATCTCCAATGTTCGCATCGGGAAATTTCCCAATTTGGTCAGTGGACACCACATTGGTAATGTTCAGGTTTGTTCTTTGTGTGTTCAGTGCCTTTGCCTGGCCGCTGAGCCCGTAGGCACTTACTTGTACTTCATCAAGTTCCACATTGGTCGGGTTCAGGACTATGCCCACAGAAGCGGTCTGTCCGGCCGTGACAGAAACTTGCTGCTCCACATCTGCATAACCCATATAGGTAATGGTCAGGGTATGGTCGCCAGCAGGAATACCCACCAAGGTAAACCTTCCATCAAAATCCGTTATCCCTCCTTTGGAAATGGACTTGATATACACGTTTGCCCCTGGCACATATATACCATTTTCATCGGTAATGGTGCCTTGTATATTTCCTGTTTGGGCCTGTGCATAAGCGAGGCCAAACAGTGAAAAGAGCGTTACAAAAATTAGTTTTTTAAGGTTCATCAGTTTCATTTTGGTTTGAATTATAATGCACTCCAAAACTATGTATATCAGATGATTATGATTTAAATTAAAGGGAAACAAAAAGGAAACAAAAGTGAAAAAGGGCAGAAACAACAAGGCAACAATTACAGTTATTTTACATTGGGCTAACGTTTTCCAAAGAAGCGTTGAAAAATGGGGTCAGAGATCGATCATAAAATTTACCAACTCCTCTTTTTGGTCGATGGGCAACTTTTTTCTTAACCTGTGACGCGCTACACGAACACTGTCCGGGGTGACCCTCAAAATGGAGGCAATTTCCTTGGAGGAAAGGTTCAACCGCAACAACATTCCCAAACGAAGCTCTGCAGGCGACAGGCTATTTTCGGATAAGGACGAAAGTTTTTTGATGAACTCAGGGTGGATCTCTTTGAAAAAGACCATAAACTCGTCCCATTCCTGCTCTTGCTGTAGGTTAAAATCGATTTCTTTCACCAGTTCCTTGATCTTCCGCGAGGTATCCATGTTTTTTCGGGCGGCAATGTTCCTGAGCGTATTAGCCAGATCCAGCAAGATCTTGTTCTTCTGGGACAAATGGAGGCTGTATCGGGACAGGGAGGCTGCTTTCAACTGGACTTCATCCTGCAGGTTCTTCTCCTCGATCGCCTTTTTCTCCAATTCCGCCTTCAACATTCGCTGCTTGTATTCCTGGATCTTTAGCTTGGCTTTTCTTTTTCTTCCCAAAAAATTGTACCCAATCGTCAGAATGGCAACAATGGCGAACAGGGCCACCCACAAGAGATTTTGGTTGGCAACGCTGACCTTGTTCTGTTCCTTGAGCAGTTGGATCTCTGCCTCTTTTTTATTGGTCTCGTATATGGTCTGGAGCACATTGAGCTGGTCCGTGTTCTGTGATCGCAGCATGGCACTGTTGAATTCCTCCGCCTGAAGGAGATGGGCATGCGCCTTTTCGTAGTCCCCCATCAGGGCATAGGTTTTGGACAGGTCTTTGTGGGCACTTTCCAATTGATGGAGATCGTTCAGCTCCTTGGCCGCCGCCAAGGCCCTCCCTGTTTTCTCCAATGCAGAGGGGTAATCGGCTGTTTTTCTGAAAACATCCCCCAGGTTATTGAGCACATTGACCTCCTCGGCTTTTCCCGAACCTTTTAGGTATTCGTAGGCCCGAGCGAAGAATTTATGGGCCAGATCAAATTTCTCCAGATCTTCATAAATGCTACCAATGTTTTCATTGGTCATGGCCACACCATGTTGATCTCCCAACTTTTCAAACAAGGAAAGGCTTTCCTCTTGGTCTTTCAAGGCCTCCTCATACTCTCCCTGTTTTTCATGGCTTGCCCCAAGCAGCCCCAATGAGATGGCAAGGCCCTTGGCATCATTTAATTGTATCGATGATTTTCGGGTTTCTTCAAAATGCTGCTCCGCCAGTTCAAAATTATTGAGTGACAGGTATACCTTTCCGATATTGTTGTTCAGGACGATGAAAAGTTCATCGTTGAAACCAGTTCCCAATTCTTCCAAGGCCTTGTTATATTCTGCCATGGCCTCGGTATACAATCCGAAGGAATGATAGTATTCTCCCAACTGCAGATGGGCCTCTGCTATTTTTATGGGAACATCTGGATGTTTTCTGGATGCTTCGAGCTGTTCTTGAAGGGCAAAAAAAGTGACGTCCGGCCTTCCTTCATTGGCAACCGATGGAGGGGTATGTTGGGCGTGACCTAACGAATGGCCCAGAAAACAGAGCACCACCACATAAACAATCCGAAGTGCCTTTCTCATTGACGCGTTTTGATACAAGCTATCAAGAACGCCAATGATTCTCACCAAAACATCAACTTTAGGTTATGAAACCATTAAAAAAATCCACAAAAAAAGGCCCTCTGCTTATGCAAAGGGCCTTTTCATTTATAGGATTATTCCTTATGCTTGGAATGGCTCAATGGAAACATAAGATTTTCCACTTGCCTTTTTCTCAAACTTAACGACACCGTCCACCTTGGCGTGCAAAGTGTGGTCTTTACCTGCGTATACGTTGTCTCCAGGATTGTGCTTGGTACCACGTTGTCTAACAATGATGTTACCAGCAACAGCTGCCTGGCCACCAAAAATCTTAACGCCCAAGCGTTTCGATTCTGATTCCCTACCGTTTTTTGAACTACCTACACCTTTCTTGTGAGCCATGATATATAAATTTTAGTTCTTTTCTTATTTGCTTAATGCTTCGATCAACTCGGCTTTCTTCATGGAAGAGTAACCAGTAATGTCCTTGTCCTTGGCCAAATCTCTCAATTCGGCAACAGTTTTGGAGTTTAGGTCCTCAGTTGCCTTTGGAGCTTCTTTTTTTGGAGCCTCAGCTTTTTTCTCAGCTGCTTTTGGTGCTTCAGCTGGTTTTTCATCAGCTTTGGCCTTGGCAGGAGCCGCTTTCTTGGCACCTTTGGCCACGATTCCTTCAACCACGATTTCGGTCAAATATTGTCTGTGACCGTTTTTCTTTTGGTAACCTTTACGTCTTTTCTTTTTGAAAACGATCACCTTGTCACCTTTTAGGTGCTTAACGATTTTGGCCTCTACAGCCGCTCCTTCTATGACTGGGGCGCCAATGGTTACGTCACCTCCGTCTTCCAAAAGAAGGACTTTGTCAAAAGTGACTTTTTCGCCTTCTTCTTCCTGCAAACGGTGAACGTACACTTTCTGGTCTTTTGCAACTTTGAATTGCTGCCCTGCCATCTCTACAATTGCGTACATAATACGTTGATTAGATTAAAATTACTTCGCTTTATCAAAATAAGCGGGTGCAAATATACTGCTAAATCCTTAATCCACAAGTATTATTCCCCTATTTGCCCATTATTTTTTGGAGTTGTTGGAGGTTTTGAAGAGCTGCATAAAGGAAAGGGTCAGCACAAGGGAGGTGGCAAATCCCATAATGGCGACCGTAAAGAAAACGATTCCTTCAAAATTTTTATAGTCCTTGGACCAAACCGTGGAAAGTTCCTCCAGAAATCCACCGTCCAGTTCCGTGGCGTAGAGGGCAAAAAAAATGGTGAACAACAGGGTGGCAATGAAGCCGGTGGTAACCCCTGCAGTGAACCCATTCCCGTAGCTGAATCCCTTGCCCTGGCGGAGTTTGGTATATTTTATGGTCTCATAGATTCCAAAACCTGTGATGACCCCGTTAAAAAGACTATAGAACACATTGGTGTGCTTTCCGATGAGGGAAAGTATCAGGAAATAGGCAATCAATACAGCACTGGTAACAATTCCAAAACGGATGGGAAGGGTCATTTTTTTCATCACGTGGCTTTTTATGAATGTGATGTTTAAATTACTGAATGTTTGTGAATTATGCCACTATTTATTCCAAAAGGGTTTCATGCCCATCCCTGCCTTCCAATATTTGTGCTATATTTAATGTAACATCCATCAAAAAACCAATACCAACCTCTGTACTGATCTATCACTATAAAATGAAAACTTTATGAGAAAACATTTGCTTTCAGCATTTTCCATGCTATTTGCAAGCTCCCTCCTTTTCGCACAGGAAGTGGTTTTTGAAGAGTATGACCTGGACAATGGACTCCATGTGATCCTGCATCAGGACAACTCGGCACCTGTGGTCACCACCTCGGTCATGTACCATGTGGGATCCAAGGACGAAGATCCACAAAAAACAGGCTTTGCGCATTTCTTTGAACACCTGTTGTTCGAGGGCACCAAAAACATTGAGCGCGGGGAATGGGACAAGATTGTTTCTGCCAATGGAGGCAGCGGCAATGCCAATACGTTTCTGGACCGGACCTATTATTATGAAACCTTTCCGTCCAACAGCTTGGAGGTCGGCCTATGGCTGGAATCCGAAAGGTTGATGCACCCCATCATCGGACAGGTAGGGGTGGACACCCAAAAAGAGGTGGTGCAGGAAGAACGAAGGTTGCGTGTGGACAATTCTCCTTACGGCGCATTTTTTGAAGAGCTCCTCAAAAACCTTTACTCCAAGCATCCGTACCGTTGGGGCGTTATCGGTTCCTTGGACCACTTGGCCAGTGCTACTTTGGATGACTTTAAAAAGTTCAACAAAACCTATTATGTGCCCAACAATGCCGTGCTGGTCATTGCAGGGGATTTTGATACCGCAAAGACCAAAAAGATGGTCGCCGATTATTTTGGACCCATTCCCAAAGGTGCTGATATCATAAGGACAGATGCCAAGGAAGAACCCATCACCCAAACCATATATGCGTCCTATCAAGACCCGAACATCCAGATTCCGGCCATTCTTCTGGCCTACCGGACACCGGGACAGGGACAACGCGATGCCTATGTGATCAACATGATCTCCACCTACCTGAGCGACGGGGAAAGCTCCAAACTCTATAAAAAACTGGTGGATGAGAAAAAAATGGCCCTGCAGATCCTTTCCGTACCCATCGACGCGGAGGACTATAGCTCCTACATTGTGGGAGGGCTTCCCGTGGGGGACAACTCCATCCAAGAGATCAAAAAGGAAATCGATGAGGAAATCCTGAAACTGCAGATGGAATTGATTTCCGAAAAGGATTACCAAAAACTCCAGAACAAGTTCGAGAACCAATTTGTGAACGCCAACAGCAGTGTTGAGGGCATTGCCAACTCCTTGGCCGAAAACTATATGCTGAAGGACAACACGAACCTCATCAACACAGAAATTGATATTTATAGGTCCATCACCCGTGAAGAGATCATGGAAGTGGCCAAAAAATATCTGAAAGTGAACCAACGTGTGGAACTGGAATATCTACCTGAACAAAAAGCAGCCAATTAAGATGAAAAGATATATTGTACTTACTGTGCTGTCCCTTTTGATGACAGCATCCTACGCACAGATAGACCGGAGCAAACAACCCAAACCAGGGCCCGCTCCAGAGATCAATTTAAAGGAACCCGCCCGTTTTGAGCTGAGCAATGGCCTGAAGGTATTGGTGGTGGAAAACCATAAACTGCCAAGGGTGCGCATGCAATTGTCCATCGACAATCCCCCCATTTTGGAAGGGAACAAGGCAGGGGTTTCGGACCTCACCTCCAGCATGCTCGGCAAGGGATCCAAGAACATTTCCAAGGACGATTTTTACGAGGAGGTGGACTTTTTGGGCGCCAGTGTGTATGTGGGCGACCAGAGTGCCTTTGCAAGCTCCCTCTCCAAATATTTCCCAAGGATATTGGAGTTGTTGGCCGATGCTTCCCTCAACCCCAACTTTACCCAAGAGGAGTTTGAAAAGGAAAAAGAAAAACTCCTAACCGGCCTAAAGTCTGAGGAAAAAGACGTTTCTGCCATTTCCGACAGGGTACAACTGGCACTGGCCTATGGAAAAAACCATCCCTTTGGTGAAATCACTACGGAGGAGACCGTGAACAACGTGACCTTGACAGATGTAGAACAGTTTTACAGGTCGTACTTTGTTCCGGCCAATGCCTATTTGGTAGTGATCGGCGATGTGGATTTTGACAATGTCAAAGAATTGGTGACCCAATATTTCACCCCTTGGACCAAGGCGGTGCCACCATCTTTTGCCTATTCCGACCCTACCGATGCCCAATACACGCAGATCAATTTTGTGGATGTGCCCAACGCGGTGCAATCCGAAGTGGCCGTGCAGAACATCACCCATCTGAAAATGAAGGACGATGATTATCTGGATGCGCTCTTGGCCAACCGTATTTTGGGCGGGGGATCCCAAGCCCGTTTGTTCAAGAACCTAAGGGAGGACAAGGGCTATACCTACGGCTCCTATTCCGGTGTTCGGGACAACAAGTACAGCCCCATGCGCTTTAGCGCATATGCACAGGTGCGCAACGCCGTTACCGATAGCTCCGTGGTCCAGATCCTTCAGGAAATAGACAAAATTACATCAGAACCCGTTTCCCAAGAGGAACTGGACAATGCCAAGGCCATATACGCCGGCAGCTTTGTCATGGCTTTGGAAAGACCCGAGACCGTGGCCAACTATGCCCTGAACATCGAAACCGAAGGACTCCCCAAGGATTTCTACAAAACCTATCTGGAACGTCTCGATGCAGTGACCGTGGATGATGTACAGAAAGCAGCCCAAAAACACTTTTCCACCTCCAATGCCAGGGTAGTGGTCACGGGAAAAGGCAGTGACGTTCTCGAAAATTTGGAAAAAATTTCCTTTAAAGGAAAAACCGTTCCCGTGCTTTTCTATGACAAATATGCCACCAAAGCAGAAAAGCCCAACTACACTGCCGAAATACCTGAAGGTATGACGGTGGACTCCGTATTGGAAAAATATATAGAAGCCATTGGAGGAAAAAGCAAACTGGAAGGTGTGGAATCCTATTCCATGGTCGCAGAGGCAGAAATGCAGGGCATGAAATTGGAACTTGAAATGAAAAAAACCACCAAGGACCAGTTTCTACAGGATGTGAAGGTGATGGGCAACTCCATGCAAAAACAAGTGTTGGATGGCGACAAGGGATACATGGTCATCCAAGGGCAACGCAAGGACCTATCACCCGAGGAGGTGAACAGCATCAAGGAGGAAGCCGCTGCCTTCCCAGAACTGAACTATCTGGCCGCTGGCGACATTACTTTGGAAGGCATTGAATCCGTTGATGGCATGAAGGCCTACAAACTCAAGATCAGCGAGAAGAAAACTGCTTTTTACGATATGGAAACCGGCCTAAAGGTGCAGGAGGTGACCACTGAAGAGGCACAGGGACAGCAAATGACGAGCACTGTGGGCCTTGGTGACTATCAGGAAGTTTCCGGCATCATGTTCCCGTTCAAGATCACCCAGAGCATGGGACCACAAAGTTTTGAATTTCTGGTAAAGGAAATCAAGGTGAACGAAGGGGTCGATGCTGCCGATTTCAAATAAAAACAAACACGATCCTCATACAAAAGGGCACTTTTCAAGTGCCCTTTTTCTTTCCCTATTCTTCAATCCAAATAGCAGTTGCTTTAGAACAATGTGTTATTTTTGAAAAAACTTTACCATGAGAATATTCCTTTCAACACTTGCCTGCACCCTTTTGGTTTTCTTTTCTTCATGCAAAGAAGTGAAAAAAGCTCCCGAAGGGCCCTCCCAAATGGAACAGGTGATGGCCATCCATGACGAAGTGATGCCCAAAATGGGAAAACTGGGAAAACTGGTCGGGGAACTCAAAACCAAGGTGGACACTACCGCAGTGGGGCAAGAATATGAAACGGCCATGCGAGACCTACAGTCCGCCCACAAGTCCATGATGGACTGGATGAGGGATTTTGGCGACAGATTTGATTCCGATGAAATCCTGAACGGGAAGGAACTCAGCGAGCAAAAACAACTATGGCTGGACGAGGAAGAAGCCAAGGTAAAGGCCCTCAAGGAACAAATCAACGGAAGCATTGAAAGAGCCGAGGCCCTACTTACCGAGGAAAAAGGAGAAGAATGATCATTCTTTCCACCGCAAACTTTCCATGATATTGCGAATATCGTTCTGCAGGTACATCGCCGCAGGCAGAATGGAGTCGTAATTGGGTTTTGCATAGAAATACAGGGAACCCGTCACAAAATGATTAATGCTGTCCGTGACATAGAACTGCGACTGTGAGGCCGCATTCCCGGTCACTTCAAAAAACTTTCCATATACTTTTTCCTCCGGATGCAGATAATCCACGGGAGCAATCTGGTCGGCCTTGACCACATGTTCGTAGGTCAATTTTTCCGCATCGATCATCAACTCCCTGATATTGCCATCCACCTTTTTATAGGTAAGGAAAATGGCCCCTTTCATTTGAGGATAGTCCAAAACAAGCGAACAGTCTTTGTTCTCTTTGATGTTCGATGACATGTTCCGGCCAAAAATATAGGCACAGTCCACATCGGTTTCCACATATTCGGCAGTAGGATAATCCAACCGCAACATGGCCTTGGGCTTGGGCAGCACATCTTCCTTGCAGGCCATGGTAAGGAGCGATAGGGCCATGGAAACGAAAATCAATCTGCTATACTTCATGTGGCAAGGTTACTTTTATGCGTTTCAATCTTTTTTTGTCCATACTTTCCACAATGAACTGGTATTCCTTGAACAATACTTTTTCTCCCTGCTTGGGGAAACTGCCCGAAATTTCCAGTACAAACCCGGCTATGGTCTCCGATTCCCCTTTCTTGGACTCAAATTCCTCCTCGTTCTCAATTTTCACGACCCGATAAAAATCTTTCAACGTGGTTTTACCGTCAAATACATAATTGTGGTCATCCAATTTGGAGAAGACCAGGTCCTCATCGTCGAACTCATCGCTGATGTCCCCCACAATTTCCTCGATGATGTCCTCCAAGGTCACGATACCCGAGGTGCCGCCGTATTCGTCAACCACAACGGCCAAATGGTTCTTCTTGTCCTGGAACTCCAGCAACAGATCGTCCAATTTCTTGTTCTCCGGCACAAAATAGGGTTCCCGAATTAGGGACATCCAATTGAAGGTCTTCCTATCTATATAAGGTAATAGGTCCTTCACATAGAGCACGCCCAACACATTGTCCATATTCTCGGAAAAAACGGGAATCCTGGAATATCCATTCTTTTTGATCTCTTGGAGCACTTCGGGGAACTTCATTTTCTCGTTGACCGCAAAAATATCGATACGGGGCCGCATCACCTGCTTGGTATCCGTGTTGCCAAAACTGACGATGCCCTCCAATATCTTTTGTTCTTCCTTGGTGGTATCACCCTCGGAGGCGAGTTCCAATGCCTGGGACAGGTGGTCCACGCTCAGGCTCGATTTTTGTTTGCCCAGTTTGTCCTCCAAAAACAACGTGGCCGACCTCATCGGGGAGCTCAGGGGCGTAAAAAGAAAGCTAAGACCATTGATGGGCATGGCCATAAAATGGGAAAATTGCACACGGTTCCTATTCGCATATATCTTGGGAAGGATTTCCCCGAACATCAAGATCAGAAAGGTGGCCACGACCACTTCCAATAAAAAGCGAAGGGTTCCGTCAATCTCGGAAAAAAGGGTGTCTCCAATGGAACTGAACAACAATACGATACCTATATTGATGGCATTGTTGGTGATGAGAATGGTGGCCAATAGCTTTTTGGGCTTTTCCAACAACTTCACGATGAGTCTTTCACGGGAAGATCCATTTTCCTCCATTTCGTTCACATCGGTCTGCGACAGTCCAAAAAGTGCCACTTCGGCACCCGAAATCATGGCCGACCCGATCAGGAGCAATATAAGCACGATCACCTTGATAGTGAATAGGCCACTAAAAGCTGTAAAGAAAAAGACCAAACAATGGGGCTCGGGATCCAAATGGTGTTGCTTTAAACTTTGGTTTTAAAATGGCAGGTCGTCATCTTCTTCGGTATCGTCCATTGGTACGGCCGGCCCTTGGTTCCTAATAGGTTCTCTTTGCTCTGGGGCCGATGTGGTCTGTGCATTGGTCATACTTTCGTTCTTCGTGGTCAAAAAGGTAAAATCCTGGACATGCACTTCTGTGGTGTACCGCATATTACCGTCCTCACCTTGCCACTGCCTGTTCTTCAGCCTACCTTCCACATACACCTTATCGCCTTTGCTCAGGTATTTTTCACAGACTTCGGCGGCCTTGTTCCTCACTACGATGTTGTGCCAATCCGTGTTGGTCACCTTCTCACCTGTTTGCCTGTTGGTATAGGTCTCATTGGTGGCCAAGGGGAATCTGGCAACGCAATTTCCACCTTCAAAATAGTGGATTTTCACTTCGTCTCCCAAATGCCCGATCAGCATTACTTTATTTAATGTTCCGCTCATAACTCTTTAATTAATCAAAAGTACTAAATTTTAAATGTCTGGATGAAATCCGCGATCAAAACAGGGACGGGAAAAGCTGCTATTTTGTCCCAATGGATCCCTTCCTTCAAGATCTTGGGCGATTTTGCCATCCAGAACTTGGTGTACAAGTGCTGATGGGACAGTTTATGGACTATGGGCCCATTGGTATTATATAAGGTAAGGGACTCTACTTCGGGAACGCCATTTTTGTCCTCCAATTGCTGTTGAAGGGACTGGTGGTCCAACTCCCGATCAGATTCTACCAAGGGAAACTGATAAAGGTTCTGCCAAATTCCCTTTCCCCGTCGTTGTTCCATCAACGTATGGCCTTCCTCATCCAAGAACACCAAATAGTTGAAATGACGCTCCTTCACCTTGGTCTTGTTCAATTTGACGGGCAAGTGGGCCACCTTGTTCTCTTTGAGGGCAACACAGCTTTCATTCAACGGACACAGCAGGCAATAGGGTTTCTTCGGCGCACATTGAATAGCACCAAACTCCATGATCCCCTGATTATAATCCCTGATATTTGGGGCATCCATGACCTCCTGGGCCAATTCCTTGAAATATTTGATGCCTTCGGTACTGTTTATGGGTAGCTCCACGCCAAAATACCTGGCCAGTACCCGGTACACATTCCCGTCCACCACGGGTTCCGGGACATCAAAACAGAAAGAGGCTATGGCACTGGCAGTATAATCCCCCACTCCTTTCAACGATTTGAGCCCCTCGTAGGTCCGGGGAAATTTGCCGTGATGGTCGCTGACCACCATTTTTGCCGTCGCATGGAGGTTGCGCGCACGGGAATAATATCCCAAGCCCTGCCAGAGCTTCAGCACTTTTTCCTCGGGTGCCGCGGCGAGGTCCCGAACCGTCGGGAAAGCCTCCAAGAACCTGTGGTAATAGGGCATTCCCTGCGCCACGCGGGTCTGCTGGAGCATGATCTCGGACAGCCAGATCTTATAGGGGTCCCGTGTTTTTCTCCACGGAAGGTCACGTTGGTGCTCGCCGTACCAGGCCAGAATTTTATGGGAAAAAGACATGCGTAAAAATACTATGGACCAAATGTATCAGTTTATATACTTAAAATTAAAGGCTTTAAACGAAAGATTAATTTTAATGTTTATATTTGCAAGCCTAAAAAAATAAGAAAAATAATCAAGAGAAATGACGAAAGCAGATATTGTAACTAAAATCTCAGAAAAGCTAGGAATTGAGAAAGGTGACGTACAAGCAACAGTGGAATCTTTTATGGAAGAAGTAAAATCTTCCTTGGAAAATGGAGATAATGTTTATTTAAGAGGTTTTGGGAGCTTTATCATAAAGACCCGCGCCGAAAAGACAGGTAGGAACATTTCAAAGAACACTACCATTAAAATCCCCGCACACAATATCCCCGCCTTCAAGCCCGCCAAAGTTTTCGTGGAGGGAGTAAAGAGCAACGTACAAGTAAAATAATATAATTAACAACACTTAAAGGAAGAGCCATATGCCGAGTGGAAAGAAAAGAAAAAGACATAAGGTAGCTACCCACAAGCGTAAAAAACGCAGAAGAGCTAACCGACACAAGAAAAAGTAGTTGTAGCGACTACTTTTTCATTTTACATCCATACGTTCTTTGACATAGAGATTCAAGAAACGAATTTCAATCGGTTCGAAAAATGACCGATTCCATATATTGTTTAATCATTTGTCCCAAAACCTATTCCTTGGGATGAATATAAATCGATTCAGGTGAATAGAGAATTAATCGTTAGATCTAGTCCCGAAGCAGTCGATTTTGCCTTGTTAAAGGATGGAAAACTCATCGAATTACACAAAGAGGAGGACAACAACAACTTTTCCGTAGGGGATATCTTCCTGGCCAAGATCAGAAAACCCGTTACTGGCCTAAATGCGGCCTTCGTGAACGTAGGTTATGAAAAAGATGCGTTCCTGCATTACCATGACCTTGGTCCGCAATTGTCCTCCATGCTTAAATTCATCAAAAAAGCTAGAACAGGGAAGTTGAAAGACTATACCCTGAAGGATTTTCCATTTGAAAAAGACATTGACAAGAATGGCAGCATCAATGATGTGATCAAAGCCAATCAGTCATTATTGGTACAAATTGTAAAAGAACCCATCTCCACCAAGGGCCCAAGAATCAGCTCCGAGCTTTCCATTGCCGGGCGCTACTTGGTCATGGTCCCTTTTTCCGATCGGGTCTCGGTATCGCAGAAGATAGCGAGCAAAGAGGAAAAGGACAGGCTCATCAGACTTGTGAAGAGCATCAAGCCCAAAGGATTTGGAGTCATTATCCGTACCGTTGCAGAAGGCAAAAAAGTTGCAGAACTGGACAAAGATCTTCAGAACCTGCTATCCAAATGGATAGCCATGTGCAAGAAATTGCAGAGAGCCTCGCATCCATCCAAAGTATTGGTGGAGCTCAATAGGGCCTCGTCCATCCTGAGGGATGTTTTCAACGATTCCTTTTACGGAATACATGTTGATGAAGAAACGCTTTACAACCAGATCAAGGACTATGTGCATGAAATTGCACCCGAAAAAGAATCCATTGTAAAGCAATATTCAGGCCCAGCCCCCATTTTTGAAAAATTTGGGATCGAGCGTCAGATCAAGACCTCATTTGGCAAAACTGCTTCCATGAGCAGGGGCGCTTACCTTGTCATTGAGCATACCGAAGCACTTCACGTTATCGACGTGAACAGTGGTAACCGCTCCAACAAGGCCAAAAACCAAGAAGACACCGCTTTGGAAGTCAATATGTTGGCAGCGACCGAAATTGCAAGACAATTACGACTGCGCGACATGGGCGGTATCATCGTGGTGGATTTTATAGATATGACCCGGGGCGATCACAGGAGAAAACTGTTCGATCACCTTAGGAACGAAATGAAGGACGATCGTGCAAAACACAAGATTTTGCCCCCCAGTAAATTTGGACTGGTACAGATCACCAGACAAAGGGTACGTCCCGAAATGAACATCAAGACCAGTGAGGAAAACCCCAACGGCACAGGTGCCGAAGTGGAGGCCCCCATTGTATTGATCGATAAGATCCAAGCAGATCTGGAACGAATCCTGAAAAGTGACCAAAAGAACAATGGGATTGTACTCAACATACACCCGTTCATTGCGGCCTACCTTACCAAAGGATTCCCTTCCATCCGTTCCAAATGGTTCAAAGCCTATAAAAAATGGATAAAGGTCCAGCCTAGGGATGCCTATACCTATCTTGAATACCACTTCAAGGACAAAGACGGCAAAACAATCGGAATATAATAATCAAAGAGCGACTCCAGCAATGGGGTCGCTTTTTTGTTTTATGTACATTTGAACATGCCGTATACCAAAAGCTATACCTTGGCCGAAGCCACTCGAATACTGGAAGGTTATTGCGCCTATCAGGAACGTTGCCACTACGAAGTGGTGGAAAAACTCAAGGGGATGAACATGATCCCAGAGGCCATTGACCAAATTGTGGGACACCTCATCCAAGAAAATTACTTGAACGAGGAACGGTTTGCCAAGAGTTATGCCCGGGGCAAGTTCAATATTAAAAAATGGGGCAGGAACCGGATTGTACGGGAACTTCAACTGCGACAAATCTCCGCTTACAACATCAAAAGTGCCCTAAAAGAAATCCATGATGGGGATTACCTCGATACCTTGGACGAATTGGCCCAAAAACGATTGGAACAGATCAAGGAAACCAACCTCCAAAAACGCAAGAAAAAATTGGCCGATTATCTGTTGTACCGCGGCTGGGAAAGTCATTTGGTCTTTGATAAAATCAATGACCTGATCAAATAGTACCAGTTACTTTTGTACTATCAATCTTTGAGTACGCAGAATTGCTTGTTCGTTTTTCCAATCGATCCATTGCTGGCCTTTCATCCTTCGCATTACATTATCGAAATGGCGCATGACAAAAATATTGTACACCGCCCTACCCAAATTTTTGGGTTTTTTGGCAATAGACCGTAAACTCATGGAGAATCCCGGGGTCACGTATTTCATGTAGTGCCAATATCCTTCTGGGATGTAGAGCACATTTCCATGTTCCAAATTGGCGATATGTCCCTTGGCCCGTTGCAGGGCAGGCCATTTGTCCAGATCGGGATTGTCAAAATCGATATCTTCCCTAGTGATCAGCGAATGGGGCACCTTATAGAGATATTTGGTCTCCTCCTGCGAAAAAAGGATGCATTGCTTTTTCCCTTCAAAATGGAAATGGAAAATATTGGCGAGATCGATATCGTAGTGCATGAAGGTATAGGAATCTTCCCCACCGAAGAACAGCATGGGCAAGCCTTTCATCAGTTTCAATCCAAAATCGGGATAGGTGAAATCCTTTTGCAGCTCGGGAACTTCTTTCAAAATGTTCCAAAGGAAAATTCGGTATTTGGTAGGTCCGCTCTTCAACAAGTCCACATATTCCGACATTTTCATTTTGGCGTGCGGCTGGTTGAAACCTTCATCATGTTTTACAGGGCGATCATCGTACAGAGGCACTTCCTTTTCCCCTGCCGCTTGTTTCATATAATCCAAGCTCCACTTGGAATGTGCAGGCCAATCCTCAATAAAGCTTTCGATCACTACTGGCTTTTGGGGCTTGAAATAGTTTTGGATAAACTCCTTCTTGGTAAGAGTTTTTTCCCTGGGAATTTGTTCAAGGTTCAGCTTCAAGATTTCAAGGAATTTGAAACCACTAAATTACTAAAACGTTTTTAAATAGTTACCAAACCTTAATCCCCGGAAACCAAACTTCCTTTGTGTTTGGCAGCTTCGTTCCGCTCAATGGTATGTCCTGGTCTGGACCATTTAGGCTTTTCCCCCATGGCCGCATATTCAGAGTCAATGGCTTCTACGGTCTGGGGCTGGGGCGCTTTCACAAAGGCTTTTTGGGGATTCAGTCCCAATTGCCTGAACATTTCCATATCCTCGTTCACATCGGGATTGGGGGTGGTCAACAATTTATCGCCTGCAAAAATGGAGTTGGCACCGGCGAAAAAGCACATGGCCTGTCCTTCCCTGCTCATTCCTGTTCTTCCTGCGGACAACCTCACCTGGGTCTGCGGCATCACAATTCGGGTAGTGGCCACCATACGGATCATTTCCCATATTTCCACCGGTTTTTGGTCTTCCATCGGAGTGCCATCCACCGCCACCAAAGCATTAATGGGAACAGATTCGGGTTGTGGGTTCAAAGTGGATAGGGCCACCAACATTCCGGCCCTGTCCTCAATATATTCCCCCATGCCTATGATTCCGCCGCTACAGACCGTAACGTTCGTCTTGCGCACATTTTCTATGGTCTGCAAACGATCTTCATATCCACGTGTGGAAATGACTTCCTTATAGTATTCCTCCGAAGTATCGAGGTTGTGGTTGTAGGCATAAAGACCGGCTTCGGCCAAGCGTTTGGCCTGGTTTTCGGTCACCATGCCCAAGGTACAGCACACTTCCATATCCAACTTGTTGATGGTACGGACCATCTCCAACACTTGGTCAAATTCGGGGCCGTCCTTAACGTTTCGCCATGCGGCACCCATACAGACACGGGAACTTCCGGATGACTTGGCACGTAATGCCTGTGCCTTTACCTGTTGCACGGACATCAGGTCATTGCCCTCCACATTGGTGTGGTAACGGGCCGCCTGAGGGCAGTACCCACAGTCCTCCGGGCATCCACCTGTTTTGATGGAAAGCAAGGTGGAAACCTGCACGGTATTAGGGTCGTGGTGTTGCCTGTGGATGGTGGCCGCTTCATACAGCAACTCCATAAAAGGCTTGTTATATATTTCGAGGATTTCTTCCTTGGTCCAGTTGTGTCTTGTAGTCATATTTTTTGGTATGTCTAGTTCAAAAGTAAGGCATTCTTCCAAAAAGAACTGCCAAAGTCTGTGTTTTTAGGACAAGCTTGTTCATTGGTCATCGGGTCGCTTCAACAAAATACTGACGGCATTCCCTCCAAAGCCAACGGCATTCACCAATACTTTCGCTATTGGTTTTGATTGATTTTTATTGTTATAAAATGGACTGGCGATGTACGCCTGGTTTTGCATCATGAGCACAGCCATTTCCATACTCAACAAACCTGAAGCACCAAAGGTGTGCCCCAATTTCCATTTGTTCGTCGTCAAAAAAGGCACTGTTTGCCCGAATACTTTTTGGATGGCATTGAACTCGGTCTGGTCTCCCTTTATCGTCCCTGGAGCGTGCATCACCACGGCATCCACTTCGGATGGATCCAAATCCCCCAAGGCCATTTTCATAGAGTCCTGGAAACATTGGGCATCTGTACTGATGGAAACACTGTGCTCCAAGGGTTCGGTGGCGTATCCTATCCCTTCAATCACTGCCAAGGCATTGGCTTTTTGACCTTTTTCCAAACAAGCGAGTCCTGCCGCTTCACCCAACACCATGGTGTTCTGGTTCTTGTCCAAGTCCATGGCCAAACAGGGAAATACCTCTCTCGACTGCCTGCCAGTCCGGTTGGCGGGCGCTCGAGATGACATCTTGGAATACACTTTAAGGGCCTGCATCTGGGCAATGGTAAAAGAAGTCAATGGTGCTTCGCTCCCCCCAACCAAAAATTGATCGGTCATTCCACTTTGGATCCATGCGACGGCATTCAATACCGCATGCAAGGCGGTGGAACAAGTGATGGAATGTGAAATTTCCGGACCCTTGCTTTTAAGGTCATGGGCCACCCATGAGGAAATGTTCCCCAACGTGGTCGTAGGTGAGGATAGGGTCGCAGATTTGCCATCCCTCAGAAATTCTTCATGGTATTTTTCAAAAAGGGAAGTGGCCCCGCGTGAAGACCCTATATTGATCCCAAAATTGCACCCTTTCTCCCATTCGGCGCTTTCTATGGCCTTTCGGGCAGCATGGATGGCAAACAGCACAGAATCGTCCAAATGCTTGTACTTGGCATCGGACTGGCGTAGATCTTCAATTTTTAGTTTGATGGATTCCGGCAATTGTGATACCCACACCTTTTGCTCCCCAATAAGTGCTTCGGAGAGAAAATGTTCGTTCCGGTTATAGGATTGCCAAACCTCTTCGGGGGATTCCCCCAAGGCGGAAATGGAGGATAGGGCCGTTATGGAAATGGGTTCCTTCAACATAACAATAGCTTATACCAATTCAAGAGCCGACCGGATGGCACCGTAAATCCGCTCCATTTGGTCTTTTGTGGTCACGTAGGGCGCCAAGATATAGATGGTGCTGCCCAAAGGCCTCAAAAACACCCCTTGGCCCATAAAATGGGCAAACAGCTTGTTGCGCAAATTACCATAACGCTCCATTTTCACGTTCAGGTCGAGGGCAAAGATGACGCCGAGCTGACGGATGCTCCCTACTTTGGGATGGTCCTTGATCTCTTCGCCAAACTGTTGGTGCCACTGCGAAATGGCCTTGATGGATTGTTGGATTTCTTCGCTCTGGAGAAGTTCCAAAGCGGCCAGTGCCGTTGCGCAGGCCAGGGGATTTGCCGAATAGGTGTGCCCATGGAAGAGCCCCTTGGCAATATCATCGCTGTAAAAGGCCATATACACCTCTTCGGTGCAAGTGGTCAGCCCCATGGGAATCAGTCCGGCCGTCAATGCCTTGGACAGGCAAACGATATCGGGCTTGGTGTCCAGATAATCCGAAGCAAATGGTCGTCCCGTTTTTCCAAAACCCGTCATCACCTCATCCGCTACGAGCAGTACCCCATGCTTCTTCAAAAGGGCAA
Source organism: Flagellimonas amoyensis (assembly GCF_003058265.1). Taxonomy (GTDB): domain Bacteria; phylum Bacteroidota; class Bacteroidia; order Flavobacteriales; family Flavobacteriaceae; genus Flagellimonas; species Flagellimonas amoyensis. The sequence continues at coordinate 250,954 of NZ_QBUK01000001.1, read as the reverse complement.
GTATCTTGTCCAGACCTTCGGCATCGTGCATCTTCATGGCCGCCGCCCCTTGCACCAAAGGTTCGTAGATAAACCCTGCCAAGTTGTTATTTTTCAAACGTTGTTCCAATTGGGCCAAAACGGAACCGATATTTTCTTTGGTGGGCAGAGGGATTCGTTCCACCTCAATGAAGAAATCTTCAAAAGGTCCGTTGTAAACCGAGAGCCCTGAGACCGACATGGCCCCAAAGGTGTCACCATGAAAGCCTTCTTCAAAAGCCAAAAGCACATTGCGTTTTTGTCCTTGGTTAAAATGGTACTGCAACGCCATTTTGATCCCGATTTCCGTCGCCGTGGAGCCATTGTCCGAAAAAAACAGTTTTTGTTGGCCTTGTGGCAATATCTTGACGAGTTCTTCGGACAATCGTACGGCAGGTTCGTGGGTGAATCCGCTAAAGACCACTTGGTCCAACCGTTGCATCTGGTCCATCACCTTGTCCAAAATAAAGGGGTTGCAATGCCCGTACATACAGGTGTACCACGATGCGATGCCGTCCACGTACTCCTTGCCGTCCTCATCATAGAGCAGCGCGCCGCTCGCCCGGGATATAGCCAACACGTCCGGGCTTACCTTGTGTTGGGTAAGGGGATGCCACAGGTGTTTTTTGTCCCTGTCCGATAATTTTTCCAGTGCTACAGAATCTCTCAAAACATTCAATTTATCTATATTGCAAAGATGATAATTAATAGCCAATAAACCCGACGCCGACCGTGCTTAATACATTCCAGCTTCGTGACTACAACGACCTCGATTGGAAGAAGGTCCTGACCCTATTGATCATAGTGGCCCTTTTTATCCGTTTTCCCTTTTTTTTTAGGGACTATGTGGACAGGGACGAAAGCACGTTCATCCTTATGGGGCAATCTTGGGCGGATGGGCACCTGCCCTACACCCAGCTTTGGGACCTGAAACCACCCATTACTTTTCTATATTTTGCCATCATCATCAAGCTATTTGGGAAGAGTTTCTTCGCCATCCGGTTTTTTGGGGCCATCATGGTGGCCGTGACCGCCTTGTTCACCTATGGCATCACCCGAAAGATTGCCTCCAAAAAAATTGCTTTTTGGGTAGCGGTTTTCTGTGTGTTCTTTCAAAGTCTGTTCGGGAGCCTACAGGGTGTGATGTCGGAACATATCTGCACCTTCTTCTTTGTGATCGGCATATATCTGGTTGTGTACAAGAGGCAATGGGGCTGGTATTTGGTGGCCGGTCTTCTTTTTGGGTGCGCCATCATGTCCAAATTGAACATGGCCTACCCTGTACTCACCTTGGGGATCTATTTCTTGTCCGAAGGGTTTGCCAAGAACACCTTGTCCCGTAGCATCCGGAATTTATTCTTTATGGGAATCGGGATCGGTCTCACTGTGCTGGTCACTGCACTGCCCTATTACCTACAGGACAACCTGTACGTTTGGTGGGAGTCCATTTTTGAAGCCCCTTTGGCCTATTCGGGCGGAAAATACCATTCCCCCGTAAAAACACTGCCGTTCGTGTTCATTGTGCTCGGGCTTTTGATTGCCGGATTTGCGTATAAGGTCATCGATTTCAAGTCCAGGGAATCCCAATTGCTGACCGTGGTGATTCTTGGGATACTGCTTTCCTTCATGCAAACAGGGAAGGTAAACGGCCACTATCTCATCCAACTCTATCCGTTTATCCTTATTCCTTTGGGCGTGGCCTTTGGCAAACTACCAAAATTGAAAAAATCGTATCGCCCCTTGGTGATTGCGCTGCTGTTCCTGATCCCGATGGAGTCGTATCTGGAGTATGTGAACATCGTTTCCAACAAAATAAAGAAAGGATCTTTTTACAACGGTGAGGGCATTGACGTTCCCAACTATATTTCAAAGCACCAATTGGACACGAAGAACATCTTTTTCACCGAGTACCATATCGGCTATTGGGTGCTGGGTGAAACACCGCCTACAAAGGTGTCCATCCATCCGAGCAACATTACCCGCGACGAGCTATTCTCCGATCTGGACAATCCGAGGAACAGTGGCATGGAAGAACTCCGGTATATTATGGAAACCATTCGGCCCAACATCGTGGTGGCCCGAAAAGGAAAAAAAATCTTTTACGAAAAACTGGTGAGCTACAACACCTATATCGATGCTTACCTTGAGGAACATTACCAACTTACGGCGACCGTTGGGCGAGGGCTTATTTATCAGCGACTAGAATGACAGCAGGGCCGTACGGAACTTATCCGCATATGCCCTCACTTTCTTTTTATCGAATTTTGGCTCCTCATGGATCCGCCCCAAAAAAACGGCCCCTGTTTTTTTCAAGATGATCGCTTCGGTAGTGGGATGCTCATCCCCACTGAAAATAATCCCGACCCGAACTTCTTTTTGCTGCAATTTTTCGATGGTCAGTAGGGTATGGTTGATGCTGCCCAAGTAATGCCTGGACACCACGATCACTTTGTGATCGGGCTGAATCAGGTCAAAAATGGTATCCACATCGTTCAAAGGCACCAACAAACCACCCGCACCCTCGATCACCAAATGGTTTTCGGTGACAGGCGGTGCAATGGCATCCAAATCTATCATGACACCATCTATTTCCGCGGCGGCATGTGGGCTCATCGGGGTATTGAGGGCATAGCTGTTGGGGTGGATAACGGTCTTGTCATTGGAAATAAGCGATTCCACCTTATGGCTGTCCGAGTTGTCCAAGTCTCCGGCCTGAATGGGTTTCCAGTAATCGGCCTGAAGGGCTTCCACCACAATGGCGGATGCAACAGTTTTTCCCACTTCGGTCGAAATTCCGGTAATAAATAGCTTCATTTGGCAGGTCTTGTAACAAAATTGCACTGCATGCACTGATATTTTCTGGGTTCAAAGAAAGGAAAGAGCTTATAAAAAACATTCTTTCTGGAATAATAAATTTCAGATTTGGCGGCCTTGCAATTGGGGCAGACAATAGGGTTGCCCTGATCATCAGTGGCATAGTTCCTGATCTCATCAAAGATTTGCTTGGCCAGTTCCTTGTCGCTCGAATACACTTGGAGCTTTACCCCGCCTATGGCGGCACTGATCAGGGGGTCGGAATTGATGGTCGCTTCGTCCCTAAGGAACACGGCTATGCCCTCTGCTTCCAGTTTACCTTTGATGATGACCGCATCGGCTGGGAACTCAAAGGTTCCCAAAGTGTAGAATTCCGTTTTCATGGGTTGATGAGATTGTTCAACAATGTCAAAACTTTCGTTATTTCTTCTTTTGTATTGAATGCGTGCAAGCAAAATCTCAGGCGTTCCTCCCCTTCCTTCACCGTAGGGGAAAGAATGGGTTTTACATCAAATCCTGCTGTCTGCAATTGTTTGGCAATGGCCTTTACCTTGCCATTCCCGGGAACCAGGGCGCATTGTATGGCCGAATCGCTATTGATGAACCTGTCCGTCATTTGCAATCGTTCCATTTCCTGCTTGAAATGCCCAATGTTGGCCTGGAGCTGCTTGGAAATAGCTGCGCCTTCATCCCCAAGATATTGATACGCCGCCAAAATGGTGGCCACGGTATGTGGTGGAAGTGCAGTCGTATAAATAAAGCTCCTCGAAAAATTCACCAGATATTCCTTCAAGGATTCGCTTCCAAGAATGGCCGCGCCATGGCAGCCCATCGCCTTCCCAAAAGTGATGATGCGGGCAAACACTTCCTGTTCCAGTCCCTGTTCCGCAACCAAATCCCGACCATTTCCATAAATTCCGGTGGCATGCGCCTCATCCACCACCAAAAAACAGCCGTTGTCCCTGCAAAAATTCGCCAGACGCTTTAGATCTAGGGAATCTCCGTCCATGGAAAAAATGGATTCGGTCACAATATAGATTTCCGCCAAGCCGTCCATATTTCGACTGCGCTCAACATGACGGGCCAAATCATCAATATCATTATGGGCAAATTTGTAGCTTTTGGCATTCCCCATCTGGATTCCGTCCCGGATACTGGCATGGACCAATTCATCATACAAGACCATATCGCCCCGTTGTGGAACAGATGAAAAAAAACCAATGTTGGCATCATAGCCCGAGTTGAACACCAAAGCGGCCATGGAGTTATGATGGCCGGCCAAAAAATCTTCCAATCGTGCATAAAGTTGATGGTTGCCCGAGAGCAACCGGGACCCCGAGGAACCGTTTTTTTGGGGTGCCTTTTTCAAAAAATCAAGGGCCATTTGGGCAATTTTTTCACTCTTGGCCAGGCCCAGATAATCGTTGGATGAAAAATCAATGGAGTTGCCCTGCCATGGCAAATGGCGCAAGGAACCATTTTCCTTACGTGCCGAAAGTTTGGACTGCAATTTTTTGGGCAATTTCTCCATGGGGCAAATGTAGTACTTCCTGTTTTTAAACAGTATCTTAGTCCTTCATAAACCGTATTGAGAATGAAGTTTTCCTTTTCTTTTTTGGTGTTGTTTTCCTGCTTTTTAGGGATGGCACAGACCAATTCGTACACCATTTCCTTTGAGAATGCGGCACACCACGAAGCTGTGGTACAGGCCACTTTTCCCGAACTGAAGACGGACAAGGTTTCCTTTCGGATGAGCAGGACCTCGCCAGGGAGATATGCCCTGCACGAGTTTGCCAAAAACGTGTACGGGTTCAAGGCCATGGACAGTAAGGGAAAACTGTTGAAAGTGAATCGCCCCAATCCTTATGAGTGGGAGGTTTCCGGACATGATGGCACCATAAAAATCGAATATACGCTGTTTGCCAATAGGGGGGATGGGACCTATTCCCAAGTCGATGAGACCCATGCCCACCTGAACATTCCCGCTACCTTTATGTTCTCTTCGGAACTGAGCGAGCGCAAGATCGAGGTGACCTTTGCTGTGAGGGAAGATCTCAATTGGAAGGTGGCCACCCAATTGCCCTTGGTTTCCGGCACTACCTATTCCGCGCCCGATCTGTACTATTTTATGGACAGTCCCACGGAGATCAGCGATTTTATGCTGCGTTCTTTTGAGGTGGACGGAAAGACCATCAACCTCGCCCTGCACCATAACGGCACAGAGGCCGAAGCGGACACTTATTTTGAAAAGGTCAAAAAGGTGGTCCTCGCCGAAAAGGACGTCTATGGGGAACTCCCCGATTTTGATCATGGTTCCTATACTTTTCTGGCGTGTTACATCCCAAATGCATCCGGGGACGGAATGGAGCACAGAAATTCGACCATTGTGACCAGTACCCGCAGTTTGGGCAATGGGGGCATGGAGCGAAACATCGGAACCGTTTCCCATGAGTTTTTCCACGCTTGGAACGTGGAACGCATCCGTCCTAAATCTTTGGAACCTTTTGATTTTGAGGCCGCGGACATGAGTGGGGAACTGTGGTTCGCCGAAGGATTCACTAGCTACTACACCAATCTCATCCTCTGCCGTGCAGGGTTGATGTCTCCAAAAGAATATGTGGAGGGCTTGGCGGGCACCTTCAATTATGTTTGGAACTCCCCTGCGCTTCAATTTTTCAACCCGATTGAAATGAGCTATCAGGCCCCGTTTGTGGATGCTGCTACCTCGGTGGAGCCCGTGAACCGTGAAAATACCTTTATTTCCTATTATTCCTACGGCAGTGTCCTAGGTCTGGCATTGGACCTTTCCCTAAGGGAAAAAGGGTTGAATCTGGATGATTTTATGAAATCGGTCTGGAAAACTTACGGCAAGCCCGAAGTGCCCTACACCATTGAAAATCTTCATACTGCCTTGAATGACTATGCAGGAAAGGACTTTGGGGATTCCTTTTTTAATCAGTACATCTACCAAAGTGAAATGCCCGATTATGCTTCCTTGTTGACATCTGTGGGCGTTTTGTTGGAACAACCTAAGGATACACCCTATTTGGGTACCTATGTGTCCATGAATGCCGATGGTCTGGGAGCAAGCCTGTTGAGGAACACCCAAATGGGAAGCCCTGCCTACAAAGCGGGTCTGGACAATGGTGACATTATCCTGAACATCAATGACGTTCCTTTTTCCGAGGGACAAAAATTCGAGGACTACCTGAAGCAATTCCAAGTGGGGACACCGCTGCAAGTGAACTATACAAGATTTGGGGAACGCAAGACCACGACCATGACATTGTCCCCCAGCCCAGATTATTCGTTCAGTTTGATGGAGGACAGAAAGCAATCCCCATCTTCCAAAGTGCTGAAACAACGAAAAGATTGGCTCAAAGCGGAGTGATGGTTTCCTATAAACAGGCATCGACCTTGGAGGAGTTGGAACAGATTCTGGCCCTCCAGCAAGAAAATTTACCCAAAAACATTTCCGCGGAGGAAAGCGCAAAGGAGGGCTTTGTCACTGTGGAACATACCTTGGAACAGCTAAAGGCCATGAACGATGAATGTGGCCATATCATTGCTGTGGAGAATGATGCCGTTGTCGCTTATGCACTGTGCATGCATCCCAAATTTGGCGATACTGTCGAGGTATTGCGGTCCATGTTCGTCGAAATTGATGAAATCCGGGGAAACCGGATGGATTACATGGCGATGGGACAGATCTGTGTGGCCAAAAGCCATCGTGGAAAAGGAATATTCCGAAACCTGTACCTTACCATGAAAGAAAAACTGCCGACAGGTTTTGACACCATCATCACCGAGGTGGATGGACAGAACAAAAGGTCGCTGGCCGCCCATTCGGCCATTGGTTTTGAGACCTTAAAAGTGTATTGGTCGGGCGGCAGGGAATGGTATTTGATCGGATTGAAATAAAAAAGGCCGCCCAAAAAGGGCGGCCTTTTTTTGTGTACATGGTTGCACTCGTCAATCAGCAAGTACAATCACTTTGTTGTCCTTCATTTCAACCGTTCCGCTGGTGATGTGCAAAACAGTTTCTCCGTTGCTTCCTTTGGAAAACTTGTCCTGAAAGGCTTCGTCAATGACAATGTTGCCTTTTACCTTCACCTTGCCTTCCTGCAACAGGGAGACAATGGGTGCGTGGTTTTCCAACATCTGGAACTCACCATCTACTCCGGGAACGGTGACCGAGGTCACTTCTCCAGCGAACAATGTGGCTTCAGGGGATACGATTTCTAAATACATATTTTCTAGTATTGAGATTTGAGATTTGAGTATTTAGATTATTCTAACATCTAAATACTGGCGTCTCAATTCTGTTCTACGCTTCTGCCAACATTTTCTCCCCGGCCTCAATGGCTTCCTCGATGGTACCTTTAAGGTTGAACGCGGATTCTGGCAAGTGGTCCAATTCACCATTCATGATCATGTTGAAACCTTTGATGGTGTCCTTGATATCCACCAAAACTCCTGGGATACCTGTAAACTGCTCCGCTACGTGGAACGGTTGTGACAAGAAACGTTGTACACGTCTTGCCCTACCTACGGCCAACTTATCTTCTTCGGAAAGTTCTTCCATACCCAAGATGGCGATAATGTCCTGTAGCTCTTTATAGCGCTGCAACAACTCTTTTACACGTTGTGCGCAACCGTAGTGCTCTTTGCCCAAAATGTCCGGGGTCAAGATCCTCGAAGTGGAATCCAATGGATCCACAGCAGGGTATATCCCCAACTCGGCAATTTTACGGGAAAGTACGGTGGTGGCATCCAAGTGGGCAAATGTGGTCGCTGGCGCTGGATCCGTCAAGTCATCCGCAGGTACGTATACCGCCTGTACAGAGGTAATAGATCCTCTTTTGGTTGAAGTGATCCGTTCCTGCATGGCCCCCATTTCAGTGGCCAAGGTTGGCTGGTAACCTACCGCAGAGGGCATACGGCCCAATAGTGCGGATACCTCGGAACCTGCTTGGGTGAAACGGAAAATGTTGTCCACAAAGAAAAGTACGTCCTTTCCTTGTCCATCCCCTGCTCCATCACGGAAATACTCGGCAATGGTCAGTCCGGACAATGCCACACGGGCACGGGCACCTGGAGGTTCGTTCATCTGTCCGAACACGAAGGTTGCCTTGGACTCCTTCATCACTTTTTTGTCCACTTTTGACAAATCCCATCCTCCTTCTTCCATGGAGTGCAAGAATTCATCACCATATTTTATAATTCCGGACTCCAACATCTCGCGAAGCAAATCGTTTCCTTCACGGGTACGTTCCCCAACACCTGCAAATACGGATAGACCTCCGTGGCCCTTTGCGATGTTGTTGATCAACTCCTGGATCAATACGGTCTTACCTACACCGGCTCCACCGAACAATCCAATTTTACCTCCTTTTGCATAAGGTTCGATAAGGTCGATCACCTTGATCCCTGTGAAAAGGACTTCTGTTGAAGTGGAAAGGTCTTCAAATTTTGGGGCCTCCCTGTGAATGGGAAGTCCATTGTCTCCAGTTTTTGGCAATTCTTCCAAACCATCGATGGCATCACCGATCACATTGAAAAGCCTTCCATACACCGCCTCACCTATGGGCATCTGTATGGGGTTTCCGGTAGCAACTACCTCAACTCCCCTACTCAAACCATCTGTTGAGTCCATGGAAATGGTCCTTACGGTATTCTCGCCAATATGCGATTGTACCTCCAATACCAATCTGGAGCCATTGGCTTTTGTTATCTCAAGGGAGTCGTAAATTCGTGGAATCACCGTCCCCGATTCAAACTCAACATCAATGACCGGGCCTATAATTTGGGCAACCTTACCTGTAACTTTAGACATTAGTGTGTTTATTTTTAATTGAATACACAGAAAAAAACCGTTTTTTTTCCGGCTGCAAAGATATGCTTTTCCCTTTTTATTAAGAAACCGATTTTTTGTTTTTTTAAAAAGAAAAAAGGCACTGAAAAATTCAGTGCCTTTTTATGTGTTTTAGGGTTCATCTTTACGGGTTTATGGCCCAAGAAACATAGTAGATGGAACCGATGTTACCTGTACCGATCGCGGTAAAGTATTCATCTCCCAACAAGTTGGAGCCGCCCACCTTGAACACTGATTTGATGCTCGGCACGGAATAGTTGACCTGTGCGTCCAATACGGTAAAGGCAGGAATATCCCCATCGGCGAAGGATGCTTCCCAATAGTAGCTGTCGCTCCATCTGTAGTTTACATTGAAGCCAAAGTTTTTGAAGAGCGCTGCATTCCCGAAAGAAGCTTTCACCTTATGTTTTGGCGTGTTGAAATTGGTCCTCAAGTCTGGGTATTTCCCTTCATCGATGTCCAATTCGGCATAGGTATAGTTGATCCCAAAATCAAAGTTTCCGATCTTGGTGTCCACACCCACTGTTCCCCCATAGGAATTGATATCCGCATCAGAGTTGGTATAGGTCTGGTAGATTTGATAATCCCCATTTTGAAGTGCCAATAGGGATAGTCCACCGTCACCGGCCTGTCCATAAAACGGAACAGCGGTGGTTGTGTTGGCCAAGAAATCGGAATAGCTGTTGTAATATCCACTCAAGTCTATGGTAAATCTACCCACTTGGCCTCTATACCCTACCTCAAAAGCTGTGATCTCTTCTGGTTTGATCAATGGCGTATTCACTGCTTGAGGAGCCCCAGCTTGTAATGAACTGGTAGAATACGCATTTTCATAGGCGGCTCGGCCCACAATCTGAACGGTTGCCGGTACCCCAAGATTATCCTGTGCACTTTGGCTTACATTGAATGTTCTTACGTCCCTATCCAAGTTGGCAGGAGCCGACCCCACCAAAATGGCGCGACCTGCATTCAGACCAATAAAAAGATCCTGGGTGGTCGGGTTCCTGAAACCTTGCTGTACAGATACCCTCAAGTTGTGGTTTCTATTTTCCCCAGCGGTGTAGGCAAGCGATAACCTCGGTGAAACAAACCCATCGAAGAACTCGTTTTTATCGTAACGGGCTGAACCGGTAAACTTCAACCGATCATCCAAGAGTTTCTTTTGAAGCTGTACATAGGCACCATATTCATTATAGGAAATGGGTCCATCAATATCGGTAAAAATGGTACCGTTGGAGTTCAACACATATTCCCTGAAAGAGCCTCCTACTTGCAGATCGGCCCAGTTGTCTATCAAATGGGCAAAATTGTAATTTCCATTGACATGACGGAATTTGGTCTTATCGATAAATTTAGCCCCTGTGGTCAAATCCCCATCGTTGGTCACTTGGTTGAACGCACTTTCAAAGGCTGCCGTACCAGGAACCAATCTACCTGTATCTGCGGACTGTCTACCAGCAATATGCGCTTGTGTCGAGGCTTGTTCCGGAGTCAATCCCCCTTGTTGGATCCCTCCGAGATAGGTAGGGATATAGGCGGAAGCATAATCCGTAAACCATTGTACATCAGATTTCCACAACCTATTTATATTGATGGCCGCAAAACGGGTATCGTAGGCATCCCCTGAATTTTCGGAAACAATATATCCACGTAGGAAGAAATTCTTGTTCTTGATTTCCAACTTGTGCTGTTGCATGGTAAACCCACTTACCGCATAGCGGTTGGCCCCTTGGTAAATAGTGGTTCCACGACCAATTCTACTGTTCAGGATGATTTCAAAATCGTTGGCAAAAGGACGTATGTGCACTGCAAAATCCGATTTTACACTTTCAGCTCCATAATCGGCCAAATCTGCTTCGTTGTACCCTGTTCTGGAAATTACTGCCGAGCCTACCGTGCCTGTGGGCAATCCAGCAGCCGCATCAAAGTTCAAGTTGGTGGATACTTCATCCCCATAGATGTTCAATCCATCATAGGCAGGATTGGAGCGATCTGCCCCAGGATTGTTCAAATCTATAGTTCTATTGGCATGCCAGTCCTCACCGGTCAACACCGATAGGTTGGCCTTAACGGCGACCTTATCGCTAAAGGCGTGTGCCGCTCTGATGCCAAAGTCCTTATAAAAATTGCTCCCAGCAGCATCCTGTACCGTGACCCCGCCTTTGGCGTAAGCACTGATCCCTTGGAAATCAAATGGGTTTTTACTGTTCATAAAAAGGATACCATTGAAGGCTCCAGCTCCGTACAGGGCAGAAGAGGCTCCGGGTAGGATCTCCACACTCTGCACATCCAGTTCGGACATCCCCACCAAGTTACCCAAAACGAAGTTGAGACCGGGTGCGGTGTTGTCCATCCCATCTACCAACTGCAAGAACCTGTTGTTGGCAAAAGTGGCAAAACCCCTTGTGTTAATGGACTGGAAAGTCAAACTGTTGGTATTGATGTCCACTCCTTTCAAGTTTTGCAAGCCTCCATAAAAGGATTCGGAGGTGGTGTTCTTTATTTCCTTGAGACCAAAACGCTCCACGGAAACCGGGGATTCAAAAATCCGTTCGGGTGTCCTCGATGCCGAGATGACGATTTCATCCAACAAGGTAGAGGCTTCAGCTAGGGTAATGGAAAGGGTCTGGTTATTTGTTGTGACGTTTGCCACAAAATCTGAAAACCCGATACTCGTTATCCGAAGTTGGAACGGTGGGGTCTGTGAGGTATTGAAAGTGAAGTTCCCATCGAAGTCCGTAACGGTCCCTTCGGATTTTCCCACCAAGACCACATTGGCCCCTGGGATGGGCTGGCTATTTACATCAACTACTTTTCCCTGGACGGTTGTCTGTGCATGCGAGACAATACCTATCAGCATAAGGAAAATGAACATTAGTCTTTTCATTGGCTATGAATTTGAGTTAAATTTGGTTTAAGTGTCTGTTAAGCAATGTATGTGGAAGATACATTTTTTTTCATTTGATTTCTACAAATATGGAAAAAATTATGCATGCATAATACTTTTTTGGCAAAATTCCATGTTCAAAAATACGGTATCAATAAAAAAGGCGCCAATATTGGCGCCTTTTCTTTTAAAATATGTCGTAAAATTATTCCACAGTGACCGACTTGGCCAAATTCCTGGGCTGGTCCACATTGCAGCCACGCATCACAGCAATGTGATAGGACAACAACTGCAAGGGTATGGTGGTCAGAAGCGGAGAAAGGCTTTCGGAGGTTTCCGGCACCTCGATCACGTGATCGGCCAACTCCCTAACAGATACGTCCCCTTCGGTGACGATGGCGATGATCCTTCCCTTTCTGGATTTGATTTCCTGTATGTTGCTCACTACTTTTTCATAGTGCCCTTTTCTGGTGGCAATCACCACTACGGGCATTTGCTCATCGATTAAGGCAATGGGTCCGTGCTTCATTTCTGCTGCTGGATACCCCTCGGCATGGATATAGCTGATTTCCTTTAGTTTCAAGGCTCCCTCCAGGGCCACTGGGAAATTGTACCCCCTACCCAAATAAAGGCAGTTGGACGAGTCCTTATATATATCCGAGATTTCCTCAACAATGGGATTGGACAAAAGTGCCTTTTCCACTTTGGAAGGAACACTTTCCAATTCGGCCAAAAATTCGTGGTACTTGGATTGCGACAAAGTCCCTTTTTCATGGGCCAACTTCAGGGCAATAAGGGTCAACACGGTAATCTGGGTTGTGAAGGCCTTGGTAGAGGCCACACCGATCTCAGGTCCTGCGTGGGTATAGGCCCCAGCGTTGGTTTCCCTAGCTATGGATGACCCCACAACGTTGCACACCCCAAAAACGAAGGCGCCTTTTTCCTTTGCCAGTTTGATGGCCGCCAAAGTATCTGCCGTTTCTCCCGACTGCGATATGGCAATGAGCACATCCTTTTCGGTGATGACCGGATTCCTGTACCTGAACTCGGAGGCATATTCCACTTCAACCGGGATACGGGCCAAATCTTCAAAAATGTATTCTGCCACTAGTCCGGCATGCCATGAAGTTCCACAGGCCACGATGATGATCCTGTTGGCATTGAGGAACTTCTCCAGGTTTTGGTCGATACCTGCCATTTTGATAATGCCCTTATCCGCTAACAAACGTCCTCTATAGGTATCCAATATGGCCCTGGGCTGCTCATAGATTTCCTTGAGCATGAAGTGCTCATACCCTCCTTTTTCAATTTCCTCAAGGTTGAGCTGGAGCTCCAGAATGTTCGGGTAGGCTATGGCATCGTCCTTGATTTTGCGAAGTTTGATTTCCTTGCCGATGCGTACAATCGCCATTTCCTCATCTTCAAGATATATCGCATTGTTGGTATATTCGATAAATGGGGAAGCATCCGATGCAATGAAATATTCGTTCTCACCGATGCCAATGGCCAATGGGCTTCCCAGTTTGGCCACCACGATCTCATCGGGCTTGTTCTTGTCAAAAACGGCAATGGCATAGGCTCCCACCACTTGGTTGAGCGCTATCTGCACGGCCTTGCCCAGTTTGACCCCTTCTTTTGTCTTTACTTCTTCAATAAGGTTGACCAACACTTCGGTATCGGTATCGGATTCAAACGTATAGCCCCGCTTGATCAATGCCTGTTTGATGGAATCGTAATTTTCTATGATACCGTTGTGGATGATGACCAAATCCCCTGAATTGGAAAAATGGGGATGCGAGTTCACATCGTTGGGGACCCCGTGGGTGGCCCATCTGGTGTGGCCAAGCCCAAGTTTGCCAGAAATGGAAATGGAGGTCTCGGTCTTTTGTCTGAGGTCTTCCACTTTTCCTTTGGTTTTGGAAAGATGGGTGTTCTCCCCGTCGTAAAGTGCTATTCCAGCACTATCATATCCTCTATACTCGAGCCTTTGCAAGCCCTTCATAATAATGGGATAGGCATCCCGATGGCCAATATAACCTACAATTCCACACATAAGCTTTTTTTTTAGTCAATGTCCACTATTGGGGGATAGTGATCATCAAATTTAAAATCTCTAGTGCAAATTCAATGCATACGTTACGTTAAAACGACGAACGTCCAAAAATCCTCTTTAAGTGGTAGCCATCAATTGGCCTCTGTGTAGAAAATCTCGAGTTTCAGTTTTTTCCCCTCTTCCCCTGAAGCCACATTGCTTCCATAAAGCACTGTGCCCAAAGGACTAATGGCAGACATTACGGGATAATCCACCTCAACGGATCCATTGCCCACTGCTTCTTGCACATTGGGAAAAGAGATATTGGATGTCAATGTAAGCGCCAATTTGGCATTGGAAGAATCCCGAACAATGATGTTGTTGATGTGCTCCGTGATCCTTATGGTGTATTTTATGCCTTTCCCGCTTTCCTTCTGTATGACACCTCCATGATTGGTATAGTAGTCCAATGGGTTTGGCGTGGTATTCGGGGTATTTGCCTCATTGGCCGAATTGTACAATGGGAATCCTGTTTCTGCATTGAAAAGGTACAGTCTGGGAGGTTCCTCCACGGTCCCGCCCGAATTGTCCAAGGTTTCCCTATCCACATAAAACACCAGATTGGCCTCGTTGATGATCCAGTTATTGGCCCTGATCTGATCTATAAGCTGGGAGCCTCCGTTTTCCAATTCGTCAAAAAGCCTGATCTCTGCCAAAGTGGCCCCTCCTTTCACATATATTCTAGGTGCATTTTCCCCATTGTCCATTGCATTCGCAATATCCGTTGGGAAGATCTCATTTTCAAAAACATTCACTGCATTCCCTGTAATGCCAGTGCTGGTGCTCATCATCAACCCAAGCACAAAATCCTTTTCGGCGGTCACTACGGTCTCTTCTTCCGTGTCGTAATCTTGATATTCATAGGTAACTGTAATGGTCGCCTCGGTAACATCCAACAGGAACATGAGCTCCTCCATATTTGTCCCGGAAAGATGGATTCCTTTGAAAAAATTCCTGAAATTAGAGTGGTTCAACAGTTCTGCCCTTCCTTCCATATCCAATAGGTTCGTCTGGAAAAATTCGTTGTTCAACGGGATACGGATTCCTGGGGCCAATTTTGTCTCTATTTGATCAGATTCGTCCACATCTTCGGTCTCTGGGTCGTCATCCTTATAGGAAACAATGATGTCCTCATTGCTGATGGTAACTTCACCACTGCCAATAAGTTCCCCGATAAAACCTGAAAAATCATGGTTGGAATAGTACTCTTGCGCTTCCTGAAAACCAGAATTCGGGTCCAAATCCCTTAGAAAATAGTTGGAGCGGGAAACACTCAAATTAAAGGTTGCCGTCCTATCTCCGTATATACTGTCCAAATCATATCTTTTGACATAGTTGTTGGCCACAAAGTCATCCCCTGTACCATCGTCGTTGGGATCAAAAGGGTTGGACCCGATGACCCTTTCTTGATTGTCCGTGACACCGTCCCCGTCCCAATCAGAATTGGGGTCGTCCACATCCTCTCCATCTTCAAACTCATCATCAACCCCATCTCCATCGCTGTCTCCCGAAGGGGGCAACTGAAAAGGGATATAGAGATAGACCTCCTTTACAGTTTCATTTTCATTGACCGTGGTTGCACTGTCGTCAGAATCGGCATTGTCCTCGGCAGTCTGGGTAAGATCCCCAAAGGTAGGGTTCTGAGTGGACAAGGTGACCTGCGAAATGATGCTTGCCGTCCTTTTCCCATAAACAGGATCGGTAAAGGTTCCCAACTGGTAGAGTGGCAACCTATTGGTCTGCACTGCGGTTATTCCTTTATTATAGGCAAAAACTCCATATTCGACCTTTCCAGTGGTAAAAGGTTCACCACCTACAACACCCTCACCTATGGTGTTCAGTTCGTCTTCACAGGAAGCTATCAGTAGAAACAAAGTCCCAACCAAGGTTGAAACTTTAAGGATTCTGGAAAATCTCATGCAATTTATTTTAAAACCTCCGTTTTATAGAAATTTGTGTATGCCTCTTCTGCTTCCTGAAGCGAAACATAGGGCAGTACGGGTTTGGAAAGATTGGCTATATGGTCCTTCAGATCCTCCGACATATCCTCCGAGGCTAAAATAACGGCATCGGAATAATCTACGGCAACCTTTAACAAATTATTATAGTCGGGGTGGGAAAGGGAAGAAATATCGCTCTTGTCTATCCCATCAAAGGAAACCTTATTGATCATCTCGATGTCCAGTTCGCCCTCATATCCCTTTCCGTAGACCGATGTAACGATCTTGCTGTCAGCGAACAACGGTTCGTCGGCATAGTATTTTCTAAGATATAGGGGCAATAGGGAGGCCATCCATCCGTGTACATGGATGATGTCCGGTGACCAGTTCAACTTTTTGACGGTTTCCACGACGCCTTTGGCAAAAAAAATGGCCCGCTCGTCATTGTCCGGAAATAGATTTCCTTCCGAATCCTTGAAAGTTGCCTTCCTTTTGAAATATTCCTCGTTGTCTATGAAATACACCTGGATACGTTCCCTTGGAATGGAGGCCACTTTGATGATCAGGGGCATGTCCATGTCGTTTATGACCAAGTTCATCCCCGATAAGCGTATGACTTCATGCAATTGATGCCTTCTTTCATTGATGTTTCCATATCTCGGCATGAAGATGCGTATTTGCCCCCCATTGCTGTTCACCATTCTCGGTGCTTCGTACGACATTAAGGAAACTGGATTCTCTGGGAGGTATGGAACTAATTCAGAAGATACAAACAATATCTTTTTACCATTCATAAACACTTTCTTTTGTTTATCCGAAAAACGTAGCTGCAAAAGTACAAAAATTATGCTGATTACCAGTATTTATAGTATTTTTGCACGCTCTTGAATGTCGCCATGCACATATTCGACCGCAAAAAGGAGCTTGTTTCCTTCTTACAGGACGAGAGAAAAAAAAACATCTCCATCGGCCTAGTGCCTACTATGGGGGCACTTCACACAGGGCATGTATCCTTGGTGAAAAAGGCACTTTCCGAAAATGGTTTGGTAGTGGTCAGTATTTTTGTGAACCCTACCCAATTTGACAAAAAGGACGATCTGGAAAAATATCCCAGGAGTTTGGAAAGGGATGTGGAGCTGTTGCAAAGGGAATCCGATCAAATTGTCATTTTTGCCCCATCCATTGATGAGATTTATGGCAAGTCCGTCAAATCCCAATCCTACCAGTTCGATGGTCTGGACAAAGTGATGGAAGGCGAGTTCCGGGCAGGACATTTCAATGGTGTCGGTACCATTGTGGAGCTTTTGTTGCGAACCGTTGCCCCGGACAGGGCCTATTTTGGCGAAAAGGATTTCCAGCAGTTACAGATCATTCGAAAAATGGTGCAGCTCAAAAAACTGCCCTATGCCATCATTGGTTGTCCCATAGAACGGGAAGCCAACGGATTGGCCAAGAGTTCCCGTAATGAACGCCTCTCCCAAACGACCAAGGAAGAAGCCGGCCTGATCCACGAAACACTGTTGGCTGCCAGATCAAAATTTGGCACGGAAAGTGCAAGTAGCATCCGGCATTGGGTAAAATCGGAATTTGAGAAAAATACCGTGTTCAGCTTGGAATATTTTGAGATAGCCGACGAGGACACGCTGACCCCCATGCTGAAAAAACAGGACGGACAAAAATATAGGGCATTCATTGCCGTTTATGCCGATGGCATACGCTTAATTGATAATCTAAGATTGAATTGATATTTTTGCACCATGCAAGTAGAAGTTGTAAAATCGAAAATCCATAGGGTAAAAGTTACTGGGGCCGACCTAAACTACATAGGCAGCATCACCATTGACGAGGACCTTATGGACGCAGCCAACATCATCAGGGGCGAGAAAGTGCAGATCGTCAACAACAACAATGGTGAACGGCTGGAGACCTACGCCATTCCCGGACCTAGGGGGTCTGGTGAACTGACCCTGAACGGTGCCGCCGCCCGGAAAGTGGCCGTGGGCGACGTACTCATCCTCATCACCTACGCTTGGATGGACATTGAGAAAGCAAAGGTGTTCAACCCTGCGTTGGTCTTCCCGAACGAGGCCACCAATCTACTCAACTAGTTTTGGGCAGCTCCCTGAAAAAATTTCTCAAAATAGTAGTTCCCATTGCCTTTGGGCTGTTCTTGGTCTGGTATTCCTACAATTCCACCACACCCGAAGAACGCAAGCAGATCATCCATTACATTTCCAACGCTAGCCCCTTTTGGGTCGCTCTTTCGGTGGTCATGGCCATCTTTAGCCATATCTCCAGGGCCATCCGATGGAAATACCTTTTGGAGCCCCTTGGTTACAGGCCAAAAACAGTGAACAGTATCCTGATTGTCCTCATCTCCTATTTTGCCAATTTGGGGATACCTCGTTCCGGTGAGATTTTAAGGGCCACAGCACTGACCACGTATGAAAAAGTGCCTTTTGAGAAAGGATTTGGCACCATCGTCACCGAAAGGGTCATCGATTTATTGATGCTATTGCTCATCGTAACGGTCACCTTGGTACTGCAAACGGATATCATCCTTGCCTTTTTGGAAGAAAAAGGGGTGAACATCATTGGTGCCATCGGTATTTTGTTGGTGGGGATTGTCGGTCTTTTTATGGCCACATACATCATACGGAAATCCAAATCTCCCTTTGCCAGCAAACTGAAAACCTTTCTGAACGGACTTTTGGAGGGGGTGCTCAGTCTTTTCAAAATGAAGAAAAAGTGGCCGTTCATTTTCCATACCCTCTTCATCTGGGTCGCCTATGTGGGCATGTTCTGGGTGATAAAACATACTGTGGCCGAGACCACACCCCTTTCCTTGAGTGAGCTTTTGGTCGCCTTCGTCGCCGGTGCCTTTGCCATGTCCACCACCAACGGCGGAATTGGACTGTACCCCATTGCCGTGAGCGCAGCCTTGGGCATCTTTGGCATCAGCTCCGTTTCCGGGGATGCCTTTGGGTGGATCATGTGGATCGCACAGACCCTCATGGTGGTCGTTTTCGGCACAATATCCTTCATCGTATTACCGTTATTGAATAGAAATCGGTAACCCCAGCCGCACAAAACTTAACCAATGAACAAAAAACTACAATTCCTATTGTTGGGCTTGGTGTGCTTCAATGTTGGCGCCCAGGTCAAACAGGAGATTTTTGAATCCTTCAAACTGCAGGAGAGAAGGAACGTCTCCTATTATTTTCCCGAGGACTATTCCGAAGAAAAAAAATACCCATTGTTGGTCGTACTGGATGCCGAGTACCTTTTTGACCTCGTGGTGGCCAATGCCAAGTTCCAAAGCCGTTTGGACCGCATGCCCCAAGTGATCGTGGTGGGTGTGGGGCAGGCCGAGAACGATATCCGGTTAGAAGATTGTGCCTACGAGGAATTTTCGGGACTCCCTTCCGATAAAGGAAAAATGTTCTATGAGTTTCTGGGCACGGAACTCATCCCTTATTTGGAGACCAGCTACAACATTGCCCCTTTCAAAATGTTCGTTGGCTATGACATCACCGCCAATTTCGGAAACTACTACCTGTTCAAGGACCGTTCGCTCTTCAATTCCTATGTGAGCATATCGCCCACTCTGGCCACTGAAATGGAGAACCGGGTACCCGAGCGTCTATCGGCTCTGGACCAAGTGATCTTCTATAACCTGATCGTGGAAAAAGAACCTTCGGACGACAGGCAACGTATCCTTCAGATGAACCACAGCATCAATTCCATCACCAAGGAAAGCCTACACTATTTCTTTGATGAATATGAAAATGCCGACCATTCGTCCATTGTGGCCTATGGAATCGGAAAGGCATTTGACAACGTCTTCAAAATATTCCGCCCCATCAGCCCCACCGAATACAAAACAGAAATATTGACCTCCGAAGAACCTGTGTTCAACTATTTGGAAAACCGCTACAACACCATGGAAAAGCTGTTCGGTTTCCGAAAGCAAGTGGAACTCAACGACATTATGGCCATTTATGCCGCTTGCCGAAAGAAGGAAGATTACGAATCGCTGAAACCTTTGTCTGAACTCTGCAAAAAGGAATTTCCCGACACCATGATGGGTTTCTATTTTGAGGGAGAATATTATGAAGAGATCGGGGAGCCCAAAAAAGCATTCAAGACCTTTGAAAAAGCCTTCCAAATGCAAGAAATTGATTTCTTGACCAAAGATATGGCCCTGGAAAAGATAGATGCGCTGAAAGCAGACTTTGGGTACTAAGACTTTGGATCTTTAGATTTTCAGGTGGTTAGATCTTGTGTATTCAACAATTTGAAAAATCCATAAAAAAGGGATGGCCTTGGATAAAGTCCACCCCTTTTCGTGTTTCTCGGAATCGAATAATACGTTGTCAGTGTTCTATTCTGGCCATCATCCTATTTTTTCAATTACCAGACTGTTCTTTTTTCCTTTTACGACAGCAGCCTTCACCAAACTTTTTCCTGAGCCCACATCCATCACTTCGATGGTATGGTCTTCTTTTTGGGCCAACAGGATGTTTTTGGTGATGGAAAACCCTTTCACTCTTGGCATGTCCAAGATGGTTTTTCTATGGTTGTTTTCCACATCAAGTTCGAAAAGGCTGCCCGTAGCCGTATAGATGTAGGCTTTGCTTTTTTCAACGTTCACAAAAACCTGATCATGCTTTTTATCCAAAACAAAGTGGTTCACTCTCTCACCGGTTTTGGCAACATAGATGGACACATTCTCCTCTCCCTTTGCTATGATCTTATTGCCACAAGCCATCAAATCAACATGTTCATGAGGACCATCCCATCGTGCCTTTATGGAACCTGTTTTGATCTTGGAGCCTTTAAAAACATACTTGTTGAACCAAAAATCTTCATTCAACCTTCCCCCTATATAACCCAATATCTCCAGTACCATACTTTTGTCCTCGAAAGAGAGCATGTCACTTGAGGCACCATCAACCTGCATTTCCATGATTTCATAATCCTCCAATTCATCATCCCCGTCTAGCTTCAGGCCATAATGCCCCGATTGTTCATATCCCTCTTCCTTGAACAATTTTATATCTACCTCTATGATACCGCCCTGGCCCGAAGTAAAAACCACCCTTTGGTCATCCAACCAGCCCAGCACCGGACCACCGATGGTCAGATAGTAGAGCTCGCTCACCTCCCCACTTTCCAGGTTCCACAAAAACCCATTTGACGCTTCACAACCCAAAGCAATATGTTTTTTGTCGGGCGATAGGGCGCCATTCTTTATCGTCAAGTATTTTGAGCTGAAATGTTTTAAAGTTTCGCCAGTGTGAATATCAATCAAAAAACACTCTGACCCCGAATTGACCACCGCCCACTCATCACTTACCAAAAAAGCCTTTTTCATGTGTTGCGGTTGTTTTCCACCTTTATTGGATTGCTTTTGGTCACTTTCCAAATCTATCACCTTAAATGTATCGCCAAATTCAGGGCTGGCCCAATTGTTTGGTAGGCCAAAACCGATATAACTTCCCGATGGGCTCACTCCCAACACCTTAAAGGTTTGGTCCAGTTCAAACGCCTCATCCAAGCTGAATGTTTTTGGTTCTGGTGAATAGGCTGAAAAAACCATTCCCACATGTTTCTTCGCTTCAAGATCAAAACACAGGACACCTGGTTTGTGATATCTTGAGGCCAACCATACCCTCTTGCCGTTTTCTTCTATCTGTATGTTGGTAAGGCCTTTTGCAAAAGAGGCACGGGCCTTTTTATATTCCTCCGATTCTTGGCCACCATCGATAAGGACAGGGTCCACATGGTCTTTAGGTACGGCATCGCAGGGAATGCTATATTGCCGTTCCCCCGTACTCAATCGGAACACTTCTGCCGAAAGCTGATAGTCCCCATCTTCATTTTTCTGAAGGGGGTGGTAGTCCAACCGGACCCCAAGATCCAATGTAGTACTGATGTCTATGACCGGATCGGAGACCAAATTCTCAGGGATCAGTTGTTTGTATTTCAATGGAATGTTTTCAAAGCTCTGTTTTTCAAAATCCACAATGATCAATTGCTGTGTTGCCAACTGGATGTAGAACGCCGCCCTGTTTTCATCCAAAGCGATGGGTCTGCAGCCCCAATCCAACAACTCAGCCTCTATGTCATGCGTCGCCTCCTTTGGGGCATGGACCTTGTTCCCGGAACTGATATCGATTTTCACAAGCTCAACGCCATCATCAGTCACACTCCCCATATAAATGACCTTACCCTTTACATCCGAGTGGGCCAAAACGCAGGACATTTTTGTCTTTCCCTTTTGGACAAGTTCCCCGGTAACCTTATGATAGGCCCATTTACCATCTCCATCGACAGAAATGACATGGCTATCTGCGGTGATCCGCAAATGGACAATGTCCTCTTCGTGATGATGGATGGTACAGATTGATTTTTCCGGTTTGCCTTTGGACTTTTTGTTGACCGAGTACAGGTCAATTCGTCCTTGTTTGTGGCCCAGGGCCACGATGGTCTCGTCTGGCGAGTACGCAATTTGGATTGCATTCATTTGGTTAAGTTTTAAGGATTTAGGTGCTTCCAAAGTATTTAAGGGAGAAAAAAACTTAATGTTATTTAACAATTTTTTTGGTTTTTCGGTATAGATCAATTATTGGCACTTTTGTGGTTTTATTGATGTATTGTTAGACCATCTCCTTCTAAAAACCCTACTTTCGAATAATCCAAAGAGCTTTTCGTCCATCTAAATCCATATCTTTAGGCCATTCACCAAATTGAGGAATGGCCAAGACCAAAACCGCTTTTTTTTGCCAAAACTGTGGCACCCAATATGCCAAATGGATAGGCCAATGTTCCTCCTGCAAGGAATGGAACACCGTTGTGGAAGAGGTGGTCCAGAAGGAAGAAAAAAGGAGTTGGAAAACTGACACGACTTCGGTAAAACAGGCCAGTAAACCCCTTCGCGTTTCGGAAATCACCCATGAGAAGGAGCTTCGATTGGATACGTTGGACCAAGAGTTCAATCGGGTTTTGGGCGGTGGATTGGTTCCCGGATCCCTGACTTTGCTGGGAGGAGAACCTGGAATCGGAAAAAGCACCCTGTTGCTTCAGATTGCCTTAAAACTGCCCTATAAAACATTATATGTTTCGGGCGAGGAAAGCCAACGGCAGATCAAGATGCGAGCGGACCGCATCCTGCCCAATAGCGACAATTGCTACATCCTCACCGAGACCAAGACTCAGAACATCTTTCAACAGATTGCAGCCTTGGAACCTGATCTGGTGGTTATTGACTCTATCCAAACCTTGCACACCGATTATATTGAATCGGCTGCTGGAAGCATTTCACAGATTCGTGAATGCGCCGCCGAATTGATCAAATTTGCCAAAGAAAGCCACACGCCCGTTATTTTGGTGGGACACATTACCAAAGATGGCACCATTGCCGGGCCAAAGATTTTGGAGCATATGGTGGACACGGTACTTCAGTTTGAAGGTGACCGCAACTACGTTTACAGAATCCTTCGTTCGCTAAAAAACCGCTTTGGTTCCACTGCCGAACTGGGCATTTACGAAATGCAGGGCAGTGGGTTAAGGGAAGTGAACAATCCTTCCGAAGTATTAATCTCCAAAAATGAGGATGACCTCAGCGGTACTGCCATTGCGGCCACCGTCGAAGGCATGCGACCGTTGTTGATCGAAATCCAAGCCTTGGTAAGTACCGCGGTTTACGGAACACCGCAGCGCTCCGCAACAGGGTTCAATGCCAAACGCTTGAACATGCTCTTGGCCGTTCTTGAAAAACGGGCAGGATTTAAATTGGCCGCCAAGGATGTCTTTTTGAACATCACCGGGGGCATTTCAGTGGATGATCCTGCCATTGACCTTGCCGTTATGGCCGCCATCTTGTCCAGCAATGCGGACATCTCCATTGAAAAAGGCATCTGTTTTGCTGCGGAAGTGGGCCTTGCAGGGGAAATTCGTCCCGTGCAGCGGGTGGACCAACGCATTCTGGAAGCTGAAAAACTGGGCTTCTCCACCATTTTTGTTTCCAAAAACAACAAGATCGGCTTGAAAAATACAGGTATCCAAATCCGCAAGGTTTCCAAAATCGAGGATGTGGTCCATTTCCTTTTTTAGTCCATTTTTTATCTCCTTCCTTTTTTAAAGGTATATTTAGGAAACCTTCCAATGCGCATGAAACGAATTACACTTTTCCTATTGGTTGCCCTTTTGGCTTCCTGTTCCAATGAAAAAAACACATCTTCAACCAAAGACTACTTTACTACTTGGGAACATTATTTAGGAGATCCCGAGCGCACCCACTACTCCAATCTCGACCAAATCAATACGGCCAACGTTGGCCAATTAAAATTGGCTTGGAGCTATAAAAGTGGTGGGCTTCAAGAAGGAAGGACCACCCAAATCCAGACCAGTCCTTTAATGATCAATGGCGTTCTGTATGGAGTAAATGCCACCATTGAACTTTTTGCCATAGATGCCACTACCGGCAAGGAAATCTGGAAATTCAAACCCGTTACCAAAGACGAATCGGGATTGGGCCTGAACCGTGGACTGAACTATTGGAAATCCAACGGCAATCAGCCCAGCCGTATCTTTTTCAGTTCGGGACCACAACTTTTTGCCATCGATATATCAACTGGCCAACCGATTCCTTCCTTTGGAAATAATGGCAGTATCGACCTACGGGATGGTCTGGACCGGAATCTCAAAAAACAATCCGTGGTGTCCAATACCCCTGGGGCCATTTTTGAAAATATATTGATCCAGGGCACCCGTGTTGGCGAAGGGCCTGGCGCTTCCCCTGGGCATATTCGCGCCTACGATGTGCTCACGGGTAAGATTGTATGGACCTTCCACACCATTCCACAACCCGGCGAATTTGGGCACGATACTTGGCCTGCCGAAGCCTACAAAACGGTCGGGGGTGCCAATAATTGGCCCGGGATGGCCTTGGACAACGAAAGGGGCATCGTCTATATTCCTACGGGGTCGGCCGCCTTTGATTGGTATGGAGGAGATCGGGAAGGGGCCAATTTGTTTGCCAATTCCCTTTTGGCTCTCAATGCCAAAACCGGGGAGCGTATCTGGCATTTTCAAATGGTTCACCACGATATTTGGGACCGTGACCCACCAGCCCCGCCCAACTTATTGGAAATCAAAAGAGACGGAAAAACCATTCCTGCTGTGGCACAAGTGACCAAAAGCGGACACGTTTTTGTATTCAATCGGGAAACTGGGGAGCCCCTGTTTCCCATTGAGGAAAAAGCCTATCCAAGTTCCAAACTCATTGGTGAAAAAGCCTATCCCACACAACCGCTTCCCTTGAAACCCGAACCCTTCTCACGTCAAATTTTAACCGAAAATGAGTTGTATGCCCCCAACGAAAAAGCTTTTGTGGATGATTTGGTGAAGGGCAATACAAGTGATGACACGCCAACCGTTTTGGAAAAATTCAAATCCATCACTTCCAATGGGCAATTTGTTCCGATGGACACTACTGGGGTCCTCTTGTATCCGGGAGCAGACGGAGGTGCCGAATGGGGCGGTGCTGCCATCGACCCACGAAACGGCATCATGTATGTGAACGGCAATGAAATGGCCTGGATCATCAGAATGAAGGAAGTGGGCGGAGATGGTGGTTCGAGTATGGGACAGTCCTTGGCCCAGATCCATTGCGCGCGCTGCCATGGCGGAGCGCTGGAGGGGCTTGCCGGAATCCCCGAACTTCAAAAGGTGAAATTGCGTTTGCAGCCCGATTCCATCAAGACCATCATTCAAAAAGGAAGGGGTGCCATGCCCGGCATGCCCAATCTTTCCGAAGCTGAAATTGATGCGATTACCGAGTTTTTGACCGATATGGAAGAAGCAAAGGACCATCGGGTGGAAAAAATCAAAATCGATGTGCCCTATTCTGTGGCCAGTTTTGCCCGTTTCAAGGATGATAGAGGTTATCCTGTGGTCAAACCACCTTGGGGCACCTTGAACGCCATCGACCTGAACACAGGGGAATATCTTTGGAAAGTCCCTTTGGGCCATGAGGAAAGTCTGAACGACCCCAATGTGCCTGTTTCCGGCCTCGAAAATTACGGCGGACCCGTGGTCACCAAAGGTGGGGTGCTTTTTATTGCGGCCACCAAGGACGAAAAAATACGGGCATTCCATATGAAGACCGGTAAAATGCTTTGGGAAGACCTATTGCCCGCAGGAGGATACGCCACACCCATCACCTATGAAATTGATGGGAAGCAATACCTTGTCATTGCCTGCGGTGGTGGCAAAATGGGAACGGCTTCCGGTGATGAATACCGGGCCTATGCCTTAGATTAAGGTGCTGGGTTCGGAATGGCTTTATGGATGGCCTCGATACCTTCTAACACCTCATCCGAAAGGTCCACATCGATACTCTCGATGTTTTCCCGAAGCTGCTCCATGCTGGTGGCCCCGATAATGTTGCTCGTCAAAAAGGGCCTCGTGTTCACAAAGGCCAACGACATCTGTGCCAAGCTCAACCCATGTTCTTGGGCCAATTGGGCATATTTCTCCGTGGCTTGGGTGGCGGTTTCCCCACTGTACCTGTTGTAATTGGGAAATAGGGAGACCCTGGCCTTTCTTGGGGGAATCTCGGTCAAATATTTTCCACTGAGCACTCCAAATGCCATGGGAGAATAAGCCAACAATCCTATTTTTTCACGGGTCGATATTTCGGAAAGTCCTACCTCGAACAGACGGTTCAACAAGTTGTAGGGATTTTGGATGGTCAACATGCGCGGGAGGGTCCGGTGCACTTTGCTCTCCTCTAAAAATCGCATGGTCCCCCAAGGCGTTTCGTTGGAAAGCCCCACGTGCCTAATCTTTCCTTCGGCAATCAGGTCGCGAAGGGTCTCCAACACCTGATGGATATTGTCCTCCCAACCGTCAATGATATGGGCATTGAATCCCCTTTGCCCAAAATAATTGGTGTTCCGTTCGGGCCAGTGCAGTTGGTACAGGTCGATATAATCCGTCTGGAGCCGCTGTAGGCTCCCTTCCACCGCACTTACAATGGATTCCTTGCTGAACCCGGTATTCCTGATGTGCGTAGCGGCATGTCCTTTTCCAGCAATCTTGGATCCCAACACGATTTTATCCCTGTTCCCAGTCTTTTTGAGCCAGTTTCCGATAAATTCCTCGGTCACCGCATAGAGTTCCTTTTTTGCGGGAATGGGATAGAGCTCCGCAGTGTCAAAAAAATTCACGCCTTGGTCCAAGGCATAATCAATCTGTTCGTAGGCCTCTTCCTCGGTGTTCTGCCTGCCCCAGGTCATGGTACCGAGGCATATTTTGCTTACTCGGATGTCGGTATGCGGGATTCTGGTATATTTCATCGTATCAAATTTAGGACG
Source organism: Flagellimonas amoyensis (assembly GCF_003058265.1). Taxonomy (GTDB): domain Bacteria; phylum Bacteroidota; class Bacteroidia; order Flavobacteriales; family Flavobacteriaceae; genus Flagellimonas; species Flagellimonas amoyensis. Next base: position 223,944 of record NZ_QBUK01000001.1, on the reverse strand, counting down.
GTCAAAGGTAACTAAACCAAAATATTGACCTTTACGTCAAGGTTATCTTTCCACTTCCAAAAGAATGGGACAATGATCACTGTGCACGGCCTCGGACAGGATCACCGAGCGTTTCAACCTCTTTTCCAAGGGCTCTGCCACCATGCCGTAATCCAACCGCCAACCTTTGTTGTTGGCCCGGGCATTGGCCCTGTAGCTCCACCACGTATAATTGTCGGGCTCTTTGTTGAAATGTCTGAAACTGTCAATAAACCCACTGTTGATAAAGCTCCCGATCCATTCCCGCTCCACGGGCAAAAAGCCGGAAACATTTTTGTTCCGCACGGGATCGTGGATGTCGATGGCCTCGTGACAGATGTTGTAGTCCCCACAAACAATCAGGTTGGGACATTCCTTCCGAAGTTCATCGGCATATTTTTGAAAATCGGCCATGTACATCAGCTTATGGTCCAATCGGTCCAAATTGGTGCCGGAGGGTAGGTACATGCTCATGATGGAAAGGTCTCCAAAATCGGCACGAAGGTTCCGTCCTTCAAAGTCCATATAATCGATTCCCGTACCATATTCCACATGGTCCGGCTGTTCCTTACAAAGTAAGGCCACGCCACTGTATCCCTTCTTTTGGGCACTGAACCAATAATGGTGGGCATATCCCGCTTCTTCAAAAAAAGCAGTGTCCACTTGGTCCACCATGGCCTTGGTTTCCTGTAGGCAGACCACATCCGGATCCACCGCTTGCAACCATTCCATAAAACCTTTGTTGAGTGCGGCCCTGATACCGTTCACGTTGTAGGAGACAATCTTCATCCTTTCAAATTTTTCCTAAAAATAGCCATTGTATGCCTCTTCTTAAAATTGAATTTGACAATGGCACCATTCCAAAAACAGATTACTGTTCCTTTTGTCGTAATTTTAAGTCCAAACACAACCGTATGACGGCACTTGTTCTGATCGACATTCAACTTGGGCTACAGGAAATGGCCTTTTATGGCACAGAGCGCAATAATCCCATGGCCGAGGAAAATTGCCGGAAAATCTTGTTGGCCTTTAGGGAAAAACAATGGCCCGTGTTCCATGTGAAGCACGATTCCACCAACCCCGCTTCCCCATTGCACCCCACCAAAAAGGGGAATACGATACACCCGTTGGTACAGCCCATCAACGGTGAGCCCATTTTTGCCAAAAATGTGAACAGTGCCTTTATCGGTACCAATCTTGAGGCCCAGCTCAGGGCCATGGGCATTTCCGAACTTGTGATGGTTGGGCTAACCGTGGAACACTGTATCTCCACTTCGGTACGGATGGCGGCCAATATGGGTTTTGCTGTTGTTTTGGTCTCGGATGCCACCGCGGCCTTTGACAAAGTGGGGGTGAACGGAAAAGTGTATGGTGCCGACCTCATCTACCACACCGAACTGGCCAACCTGAAGGATGAATTTGCCCAGATCATGGATACGGACACGTTCTTGAAGAGTCTGTAAAATTGATTACCTTTTCCTTTTTATCCATTTTAGAAAAACACATCAAATGAAAACTTGGATTGCGCTGTTAAGAGGCATCAATGTTGGTGGGAAACATAGTGTCCCCATGAAGGAACTTAAACTGTTGATGGAATCCAATGGATTCTCCAATGTCAGGACCTACATCCAAAGTGGGAATGTGGTTTTTGAAAGCGCACAAAGGCCCACACAGGAAATTGGGGAACTCATAGCACAGCAGTTTGGGTTTGTGCCCTACATTTTTGTGCTGGATAGGGACGAACTCATGGGTGCCGTGGCCAATTGCCCCTACGACAGCGACCAAGGGAAGACCATCCATTATTTTTTTCTGGACAAAGAACCCGAGATTTTTGATGAAGCGCTGTTGGATTCCTTAAAAGCTGACAGCGAGCGGTATATCCTAATCGAAAAGGTATTTTACCTCTACGCGCCAGAAGGCATCGGCCGTTCCAAATTGGTGGAAAAAATCGGCAAGGCTTTGCCAGGCGTGACCATGACGGCGAGAAACCTGAATACCATCAACAAGTTGGTGGAGATGGTGGGGGAAGGTTGATTTTAAAATTCTTTTGGTCAACCCTTTAAAAAAATTCAAGTTGTTTTGAAATCTCGTTTAATATTTAGATATTTATCTAAATAACTAATAAAATGAATTCCCTCTTCAAGGCCCTGAACGATGAAACCCGACGGCAGATCGTGGAACTGCTCAAGGAAAGGGACATGAACGCAGGGGAGATTGCCGAACGGTTCAATATTTCCAAGCCCAGCATTTCGCACCACTTGGACATTTTGCGCCAGGCCAACTTGGTGACCAGCGAAAAAAAGGGACAGTTTGTGGAATATTCCCTCAACACCACCATTTTGGAAGATTTGCTCAATTGGATACTAACTTTAAAGAAATGACCATGAAACTAACCAAAGAACTGCCCCTGATCGGCATTGTGTTGCTTCCCTTTCTGTACCTGGCCTATATATGGAACCAACTGCCCGAACAGGTGCCCTTGCACTACAACATCAAAGGAGAGGTGGACCGCTATGGCGACAAATCGGAACTCATCATGATCCCCATCATGATGCCCTTGCTGATCTATGTGATCTTCTTGGTTGTTCCCTACATCGACCCGAAAAAGCAATTGCACAAAATGGGCAACAAGTACTATACGCTAAAGCTTTTGCTGACCGTTTTCATGTCCATACTGGCGCTCATCGTCCTCTACACGGCCAAGAACCAAACTTGGTCCAATCCCAGCTATATCCTGCTGATGATGGGCGTGCTTTTTATCATTCTTGGCAATTATTTCAAGACCTTGAAGGCCAATTATTTTATCGGCATCCGAACTCCATGGACACTGGAGAGCGAGTACGTTTGGAAGGAAACCCACAAAACGGCGGGCAAAATCTGGTTTGTTGGGGGTATTGTGGTGGTACTTTTCAGTTTGATCTTAGATCAAAAAACCAACTTTATCGTGTTCATGTCCATTACCGGAGTCCTGGCATTGGTCCCCATTGTACATTCCTATCTCCTGTATAAAAAACAAAAGGAAAACCAACAATAGTCTCCCCGAGGAAACATTGCAGCTCATAACTTAAAAAGGTCAATTTGAAAAATCAGATTTTCTGCAACCAGTAGTGCATGTCAGTCTGTAAAACTATATTAATGTATTAAATGTACTTTGCAATAACATCATAAAACCTACTTTACAGATTTCAAATAAGACGTTAATCCAATTAATCGGTAAATCATAGATTATTAGTTATTGAAGATATATTTATAGGTTACCTTTCGAGCTAAAATCCAACCCCTATCTACATGAAAAACAGAATTAGTAACATTGATCCGTTACGTGGTTTTTTAGCGCTATGTGTTGTAATTGGTCATATTCCATTGATTTCCAACACCGTAGGGTTGCCAAACTTTTCAGACTCTCCCATCTTTCATAGAGGGTCTGCTGCTGTCCATGTTTTTTTTGCCTTAAGCGGGTATTTGATCATAGGGTTGATCTATGATGAGAAAAAGAAATTTGGCTCGATAAACATTAAGAATTTTTATACCCGAAGAATCCTAAGGTTATACCCTGTTTATTATTTGGTGCTCTTTTTTGGATTTTTCTTCTATCACTATTTGCTACCGGCCCTTAATGTTCCTTATGATACAAATTACAATGTGTTGGAGGGTATGGCATGGTGCATTGGGTTTTTACCGAATGTTTTCAAGTCGCTTTACGGCCCTGGAGCAATCCTCGATGTTCTTTGGTCAATTGGTATTGAGGAACAATTTTATTTGATGGTAGCCCCTTTGCTGAGCATACTACCTATCAAAAGGTATTATAAATATCTTTTGATTTTCACTTTCACCTATTTCATCTTGTTCCACACGCCTCTTTTCTCTTTCCTAAAGTCGTTTCGATTTTTCTATTTCTTTATGTCGGCAGGAGGGGTGGTCGCCATAATGCAAAGAATGAACATTCAAGTACATTTCTCTTCGGCATATTTAAGGTTATGCGTTTACCTTGTCTTTTTTTTATTTTTCACAACAGATCTGTTTTTCTTTCAAAATGACTTGGCTCGCAATGGTTTTGAACTTATCATATTCAACCTCTTCATTGTGAATATTGCCAATGATAGCGTATTTACCATCAAATCGAAAGCTCTAAATTATCTGGGACAGATTTCGTATGGCATTTATATGTACCACATGATCGTTGTTACTTTTGTCTTATTCGTTTTTCTAAGAATTCAAAACATAGTTTCACTAAAAGACTGGCAAACAATTGTTCTTATTAATATCTCCAGCGTTCTCCTGACGATATTGATTTCACACATATCTTTTAGATATTTTGAATCTCACTTTTTAAACCTCAAGGAAAAGTTTAGAGAGAAAAAATCAATCCAGATCAAAGCTTAATTTTGTACAGACTATGTGCCTGTTGTTGATTTAGATTTTCTGCAGCCAGTAGCGCATGTCCACCTCTTTGGAGATGATGTCCTTCACTTCGGACAATTTCACCCGACTTTGCTCCATGGTATCCCGATGGCGGATGGTAACCGTATCATCTTCCAAGGTTTGATGGTCCACAGTGACACAGAATGGCGTTCCTGCTGCATCTTGACGACGGTAACGACGGCCTACGGCGTCCTTTTCATCGTAATCCACATTGAAATCCCATTTCAAATCATCCACCAGTTTTTGGGCGACTTCAGGAAGTCCGTCACGTTTCAGCAAAGGAAGAACGGCCACTTTGTTGGGCGCCAACACGGCGGGAATTTTCAGAACGGTACGAGTGGTACCGTTCTCGAGTTCCTCTTCTTGCAATGAATTGGAGAAAACGGCCAAGAACATACGGTCCAAACCAATGGAGGTTTCAAGGACGTAGGGCACGTAGCTTTCGTTCAACTCTGGATCGAAGTACTGTAATTTTTTTCCGGAATATTTTTCGTGGGCGCCCAAATCGAAATCGGTTCGGGAGTGGATTCCTTCCAACTCCTTGAACCCGAATGGGAACTTGAATTCGATATCTGCAGCGGCATCGGCGTAGTGGGCCAATTTTTCATGGTCGTGGAAACGATAATTGTCGCCTCCCATCCCTAGCGAAAGGTGCCACTTCATCCGTTTTTCCTTCCAAGCCTCGTACCACTCCTTTTGGGTACCCGGTTTGATGAAGAATTGCATTTCCATCTGTTCAAACTCCCTCATCCGGAAAATGAACTGACGGGCCACGATTTCGTTACGGAAGGCTTTCCCCGTTTGGGCAATCCCAAAGGGAATCTTCATACGCCCACTTTTCTGAACGTTCAAAAAGTTGACAAAAATACCTTGTGCGGTCTCTGGCCTAAGGTAAAGGTCCATGGCACTGTCGGCAGAGGCTCCCAATTTGGTTCCGAACATCAGGTTGAACTGTTTTACATCCGTCCAGTTTTTGGAACCGGAAATGGGACAAACGATTTCCAACTCTTCGATCAGGGCCTTCACATCGGCAAGATCTTCTTTTTCCAAGGACCTTGCCATGCGCTTCAGAATGGTATCGGCCTGGGCCTGGTATTCCACGACACGTTGGTTGGTGGACAAAAATTGTTCTTTATCAAAACTGTCACCAAAACATTTTTCGGCCTTGGCCACTTCTTTGTCGATCTTCGCTTCGATCTTGGCCACATGGTCCTCGATCAAAACGTCGGCACGGTATCTTTTTTTGGAATCCTTGTTATCGATCAAGGGGTCGTTGAAGGCATCCACGTGGCCAGAGGCCTTCCAAGTGGTGGGGTGCATAAAAATGGCGGCATCGATGCCCACAATATTCTCGTTGAGCTGCACCATGGCCTTCCACCAATATTCGCGAATGTTTTTCTTTAGCTCGGCACCGTTCTGTCCATAGTCATACACTGCGCTGAGTCCATCATAAATCTCACTGGATTGGAACACGTAGCCGTATTCCTTCGCATGGGAGATTACCTTCTTAAAAATGTCTTCCTGATTTGCCATTGGGCAAAAATAGAATTTTACCCAAAAAGAAATACGCTATTTCAACTGAAATTCAGTGGAGGCAAGCAATCTTTCGTCCTCAAACACATTCAAGGTGTAGATTCCCTCCACCAATGATGCCTCGGGAACGGTTATGGCATCGCAAATACTGATTTCCTTTCCGGTGTACACGATCTCCACTTTCTTGCTGTAGGTGTTCCCGCTCACGGAAATGGTATTGGCATTGTCCTCGATAACGGCCATGCTCGGGTCCATAAATTGGAGATACAGGATCTTGATGTCCCCTTTTTCATTGGCGTCACTCAAAATGGTGACACAGCCCCGCAATTTTTCAATCGTGGAGGCCTTGTTCGTCTTGATGGGCCTACCTGCCCTTAACCTAAAGCCACTCCCTTCGGCGTCCTGCAGTTTCAGGTAGCTTTTGATCTTGAGCTCCCGGGTGAGCTCCTTGTTGGTTTCCCGAAGCAAGGATTCTGTGCGCTCCATGTTGCTGGCCCTTCCCCTCATATCCTCAAGCTGCTTGCGGGTCTCTTCGTAGCGATTGGCCAGAAGACTATTGTTGTACCTAAGAAAATTGTTCTTGAGTTTTAGGCTATCAAATCGGTTCTCCAGTTTGAGAAGTTCTTTTCGGGTTTCCTTCAATTTGGTGATGCTGAAGTTCAATCGGCCCACGGAATCCAACAATTGCTGCACCTTGAACCTTGAGGTCTGCAGTTCGATATCGTTCACCTCATTGAGCCCCGACAAGCGGTCCACTTCGGCCTTCATCAGGGTAAGGTCCTTCACCAAAAGGGATTTCTCCTGCTCCAAAAAGGACATTTGGTTCTTGGATTGTGCATAACTGTAATAGAAGGCTATCAAAATACCCACGATTACCGCAACAAGCGCAGCAAAGATAATCTTGTAGTTGAAATTGTTATCTTGGGGGTTCATGGGTTGACAGACTACTCTAACGCGTATAAGATTTGACACCAAAAAGGTTGGCTAAGATAATAAACGAGATTAACAACATCCTATTGCCGAGGGCATGTTTTGGATGTAATGCCCAATTATTTAGGGGAGAACACATTTTGTGTGCAGTTTGTCGACATGATGTGCCACTCACCGATCATAACTTTCTGGAAGAAAACGCAGTAGATCGTATATTTTATGGTAGAATACCGATAAAAAAGGCTGCTTCGTTCATTTTTTTTCCCAAAAATGGCTTGGTAAAAAACTTGATCCATTGGTTAAAATACAAAAATCAAGAAGAGATTGGAAGCTTTTTGGGGGATTGGTGCGGTTCGCACCTCCAAAATGATGCGGGGCTCGGAAAGATAGATGTGGTGGTCCCGGTTCCATTGCACCCCAAAAAACAAAAAAAGAGGGGCTACAACCAAGTGGCGCTCTTTGCCCAAAAAATAGCGGAGTATCTCCATGCCGAATATAGGGACGATATCCTCCTAAAGGGTGTGAACATAACATCGCAGACCAAAAAAGATAGGCATCTGCGTTGGGAAAGTTCCAAGGAGGCTTTTCAGTTGAACCCCGACTGCAATGCCAATTTCAGGCATGTGCTTCTGGTGGATGACGTAATCACCACGGGTTCTACCATGGAATCCTGCGCAAGGATCCTGCTCCAGATCGAAGAGATGGAAGTTTCCTTATTGAGCATGGCCGTGGTGCAGCAGGGTTAAAATTTGTGAATCCCTTGCCCCAGTTTTCAAATTAGTTGTTTCTTTGTCCCACATTGGTTTTAGGCATGGTGTACTTAAAAAAAGTGTTGGGATTTCTTTTCTTCGCCTTCATGGTTCTGGCGCTTTGGCAATGTGCCAAAAGAGGGTCCCCGAGTGGTGGGCCCAAGGACATAACTCCCCCAAAATTGTTGCGGACGGAGCCCGAAAATTTCAGCATCAATTTCAAGGCCCAGAAAATACGTCTCTATTTTGACGAGCTCATCAAACTGCAGGACGTGCAGAACCAATTGGTGGTCTCCCCTCCTTTTAAGAATCCCGCGGTGATCACCCCCCAAGGTACGCCAAGCAAGTACATTGAACTGACCATAAAGGATACCCTTCGGGAAAACACCACTTATACCATCAACTTTGGGCAGAGCATTGTGGACAACAATGAGGGCAACCCCAACCGATTTTTGACCTATGTTTTCTCCACAGGTGATTATATTGATTCCCTATCCGTTTCAGGTGCCGTAAAGGACGCCTATAACCGAAAGGCGGAAGAGTTCATCAGTGTGATGCTCTATGAAATGGACAGTACCTATACCGATTCCACTATATATAAAAGTCCACCGCTTTACATTTCCAATACCGGGGACAGTCTTCCGTTGTTCGAGCTCAAAAACCTCAAGGCAGGGAAATATGCCCTCATCGCGCTGAAAGATGTGAACAAGAACAACATGTTCGACCAAAAGCAGGACAAGATCGGATATGTCCAAGATACGATCACCTTACCTACGGACTCCACCTATGTGCTGAGCCTTTTTAAGGAAGTTCCGGATTATATCGCCTCCGTTCCCAGTTATGTGGCCAAGAACAAGATCATCTTTGGTTTTCAGGGCGACCACAGGGACATGAGGATAGCCCCTTTGACCGTTTTGCCCGATTCTGTGAGGACCACCATCCAAAAGGAGCGGGGCAAAGACACCCTGAACTATTGGTTGACCCCCACCGATCTGGATTCCATCCTCTTTACCGTGACCAACGATAAGATGAAAATGATCGACACTTTCACCGTAAAGACCAGAAAATTGCCTTTGGATTCCCTAAAAGTGTCCACCACTGCCAGTGGGAAGTTCAATCTGGAAGACACTTTTAGCCTGCTCGCCAATACGCCCATCACCGAAGTGGACACCAGCAAGGTTGGGCTGATGGTCAGTGATTCCATCCCGATTCCCTATACCCATGCCCTGGACACCTTGGAGAACAAAGTAGATTTTGATTTTGAGGTGGAACCCAACCAGAAGTACCGTTTCTCGTTTCTTCCGGGGGCCATAACCGATTTTTTCGGAATGCAGAACGATACGCTGGACTATAGTTTTTCCACCAGTAGCCTAACGGATTATGGTGTACTCCGTATGAACCTCGGCGGTAGCGTGACCTATCCTGTGATTGTACAATTGACCAATGAAAAAGGGGATGTGCTACGCGAGATCATTGCCACGGAACCCCAAGTTTTTGAGTTCAACAGCCTTGAACCGTCCAACTATGTGGCCCGTGTTATTTTTGACGAGAACGGAAACGGGAAATGGGACACGGGAAGTTTCCTCAACAAAATACAGCCCGAACGCATCAGCTACTATCCGGGTTTGATCGAAATTCGGGCCAATTGGGAAAAGGAGGAAAGTTTTATCCTTTCCAACTAAAATTGTCCCTATCCTCTAAAAAGCGAAGTTTTTTTCGGGTAGATTCCATTTGCTCTTTGTCCAATGTGGCATATAGGGTTTCCTCTTCGTGGGAATAGGCTATCTGTTTTCCCAACTCATTATAAACGGCCGAATGTCCGGGATATTCATGCTGTAAATGGTCTTGGCCGATTCGGTTCACCCCAACACAGTACGCCATGTTCTCAATGGCGCGGGCTTTGAGCAGTGTATCCCAAGCCTCTATTCTGGGTTTTGGCCAATTGGCCACATAGATCAGCACATCATACTCTTCCACATTTCTGGCCCAGACCGGAAAGCGAAGATCGTAACAGATCAACGGGCAAATCTTAAAACCTTTGTACTCCACAATCAGTTTTTGTTTCCCAGCCTCATATACCTTGTCCTCCCCTGCCAAGGTGAAGGTGTGTTTTTTATTATATGTACTGGCCTTTCCGTCAGGTTCCACAAAAAAGAGGCGATTGAATTGGTTTCCATTTTCCTGAAATACGATACTCCCCGTTATGGCCGTGTTCTTTTGTTGGGCCAATCGCTGCATCCATTCCACCGTTTTCTTTCCTTCGGAGGGGTCAATATGCACTGGCTGCATGGTAAACCCACTGGTGAACATTTCGGGCAGCACCACCAAATCGACATCCTCAGAAAGGGAATGGATTTTCTCCCCGAACATTTTTCTGTTTTGTTCCGGGTTCTCCCAATGAAGATGGGACTGTATGAGTGCTATACGTAGAATCTGGGTCATTACTTATTTTCCAAAAGTTTGACCAATGGCTGTATGTCCTGTTCCTTGGCATGGTCCAGAGCAGATTTTCCTTTGGCATCCTTGATGGACACATCGGCCCCATGTGCCAAAAGCAGTTCCGCTATATCTTCCCTGTTGAAGGTCACCGCATAGATCAAACAAGTGGCTCCCATGGCATTTTTGTGGTTCACATTCGCCCCTGCATGGATCAATTGCTTTGCAATGTCCACATAGCCCTTGAAACAGACACCCATCAGTGCCGTGTTACCGGACCCGTCCTTGGCATCTACCTTGGCCCCTTTTTTCAATAAGAGGTGTACCAAATCCTTGTGCCCGTAGTAGGCAGCCAACAAGAGCGGGGTAGAACCTCTTTGATCCTGGGTCTCCAAGAGCTTGGGAGTGGTCTCCAACTGGGATTTGATGGCCTCCAAATGGCCATTTCGGATATGGTTGAAAAAATCTTCGGTACTGCTCATAAGGTCTTGAAAGTTATAAAAAAACTGCCACAACCTAAATCGGTCATGGCAGTCTTTTGCAGTTTCTTTTCTTTTTCTATAGACTTAGATCATTTGCCAGAATTAGGCCAAATCGAAACGATCTAGGTTCATTACTTTGGTCCAAGCGGCCACAAAGTCCTTCACAAATTTCGCTTTGCCATCTTCTGAAGCATATACTTCGGCCAAGGCTCGCAAAATGGAGTTGGAACCAAACACCAGGTCCACTCGGGTACCGGTCCATTTAAAATCTCCTGTTTTGCGGTCACGACCTTCATAAAGTGATTTTTCATCACTGGTGGCTTTCCATTCGGTACCCATATCGAGCAAGTTCACAAAGAAATCGTTGCTCAACACCCCGATAGTATCGGTAAGGACACCATGTCTTGAACCATCAAAGTTGGCTCCCAACACACGCAAACCTCCTACCAAAGCAGTCATTTCTGGCGTGGTAAGGGTCAACAATTGGGCCTTGTCCACCAACAAATGCTCAGCAGGAACCTTCACGCCCTCCTTCACATAGTTTCGGAAACCGTCAAACGGAGTGTTCAAATAATCTACGGAATCAATCTCGGTTTGTTCTTGGCGTGCATCGTTTCGTCCTGGAGTAAAGGGTACTTCTGTAGCAACACCTGCGTCACCAGCAGCTTTTTCAACGGCCGCACTTCCAGCCAGAACAATCAAATCTGCCAAAGAGATTTTCTTGCCCCCACTTGCTTTGCTGTTGAATTCATCTTTGATTCCTTCAAGAACCTGAATGGTTTTATTCGTGCCTTTGTTCACTTCCCAACTCTTCATGGGCTCCAAGTTGATACGCGCCCCATTGGCACCTCCACGCTTGTCACCACCACGGAATGTGGCTGCGGACGACCATGCAGTATATACCAAATCAGAAACAGAAAGACCGGACTCCAATACTTTGGCTTTGAGGGCCTTTATGTCAGAAGCATCTACCAAGGTATAATCCACGGCTGGGATAGGATCTTGCCAAATCAATTCTTCTTTGGGCACTTCTGGACCCAAGTAACGGGAAATTGGTCCCATATCTCGGTGGGTCAGCTTGAACCACGCACGGGCGTAAGCATCGGCAAAGGCTTGGGGGTCGTTCAAGAATTTACGGGAAACCTTTTCGTATGCGGGGTCAAAGCGCAAAGACAAGTCGGTCGTCAACATGGTTGGCTTCCTGTTGGGGCCTCCAAACGGATCGGGGATGATGGCCTCGGCATCCTTGGCCACCCATTGGTGTGCCCCTGCCGGACTTTTGGTCAATTCCCATTCGTACCTGAACAAGAATTTGAAGAAATCATTGCTCCATTGAACCGGGGTTGAGGTCCAGATCACTTCCAAACCGGAGGTAAAGGCATCGGAACCTTTTCCCGAACCATTTTTATTTTCCCATCCAAAGCCTTGTGAAGCCAAATCTGCTGCTTCGGGATCTGCATCCATCATTACTTTATCGCCAACTCCATTACCGTGTGTTTTTCCGATGGTGTGACCTCCAGCAATCAATGCTACGGTTTCTTCATCGTTCATCGCCATACGCTCAAAAGTTTCACGGATGTCATGTGCAGCAGCTACTGGATCGGGGTTACCGTCCGGTCCTTCTGGGTTCACGTAGATCAATCCCATTTGAACAGCTGCCAATGGGTTTTCTATCTCTCGTTCTTCTTTGTTATGTTGATAACGGCTGTTTGGTGTATCGCTAGTTGCCAACCATTCGGTCTCATTACCCCAGTATACATCTTGGTCTGGTTCCCAAACGTCCTCGCGACCTCCAGCAAAACCAAAAGTGCGGAAACCTGTAGATTCCAAGGCCACGTTACCAGCCAAGATCATAAGGTCTGCCCACGAAATTTTCTGACCATATTTTTGTTTGATGGGCCACAATAGACGACGGGCCTTGTCCAAGCTCACGTTATCCGGCCAAGAGTTAAGGGGTGCAAAACGCTGTTGCCCACGACCACCTCCACCACGACCATCTTGCACGCGATAGGTACCGGCACTGTGCCATGCCATACGGATGAACAGACCGGCATAGCTGCCAAAATCGGCTGGCCACCAATCCTGTGAATCGGTCATGACGTCCAAAAGGTCTTTCTTAAGCGCAGTGTAGTCCAATTTCTTGAACTCTTCGGCATAGTTGAATTTCTCCCCTAGCGGATTTGATTTTTCCGAATGTTGGTTCAAAAGTTCCAACTTCAGTTGGTTGGGCCACCAATCTTTGTTGGTCGTACCTCCACCAGCTACCTGGCTCAGTTCACCGTTTAAAAATGGGCACATTCCTTCGTCAGCCCCATTTGCCAATTCTTTACTCATGATTGTATGTTGTTTTAATTAGATTTTTCGCCTCCATAAAATTACAAAAATGCCGTTCTTCAGCATAGACAATTCATATTAAAATATTATAAAATCATAGATTAAACCTATTTCAATACATGGTTTCATAGATTTTTTCATTTTGGATGGATGAACCCCTCAATTTGGCGCATTTGACCCTCTTAGGGGTGTATATTTACCATATCTTTATATTGGATTACATTGAGCAATCCAAAAACACAATCACAACAATCTAAAACACTGTAGAAATGAAAAAAATGATGCTACCCATGTTGGCGTTGGTCCTCTTCGGCTTTAGCAGAGATACGGGAAAGCTTACAGAGGAAGAGCGCAAGATGGCAAACCAACATTTGGCCGAAACCCGGGACCACATGTTGACCGTTTTGGACGGCCTTACCGATGAACAACTGAACTTTAAACCAGGTGATGGCTCCTGGTCCATTGCAGAAGGAGTGGAACACCTTGCCATTCTGGAAACCACCTTTGGGGATTTGGTGCACAAGTCCGTGGCCGATGGCCCCAAACCAGAGCTAAAAGATTCGTTGGTATTCAAGGATGAGCAGATCATGCCCATGGTAACGGACAGGAGCAGCAAAGTGAAAACCTCCGAAGCTTTTGAGCCCAGTGGTAAATTTGGTTCCCACGAGGAAACATTGCAAGCTTTTTTGGATAAGCGAAGTGAACTCATGGATTATGTAAAAACCACTGATGACGACCTGAGAAACCGCTTCAACAGCGATTTCCCATTTGGTACGGTGGATGCATTGCAACTCATTATATTCACTGCTGCCCACACCGAGCGCCATGTGCTGCAAATGGAAGAGGTCATGGCCCATGCCGACTACCCATCGAACTAAGCACAACAATAGCTTTTCCTTAACACTTATTGGCAAACCCTTTCCAAAATGGAAGGGGTTCGTTTTTTACCTTTGGTAAAACACTAAAAGACACGTATTATGAAAATCGCAAAATCAATTGCACTGGCTATGACGCTGCTATTTGGAGTTAGTGTCATGGCACAGAGCAAAAAAGATCAAAAAATAATCGACGATGCCCAAAAGGCAAAGCAGACCCTTTTGAATGCCCAACCGGGGCTGGAAGATTTTTTTGAGGATTCGGCAGGTTATGCCCTCTTCCCCAATGTGGGCAAGGGAGGCTTCATCATTGGCGGGGCCTCTGGGAACGGGGTCGTTTATGAGGGTGGCAGTGCCGTGGGCATGGCCGACCTAAAAAAATTGAACGTGGGGCTACAGGCCGGTGGACAGGCCATCATCGAGGTCATCTTTTTTGAGACCGATGTGGACCTGGAACGCTTTAAGGGCGGTGAGTTCCAATTTGCCGCGGAAACCTCTGCCGTGGCCCTGAAATCTGGCGTGGCCTTCAATGCCAAATATAAGGATGGCGTGGCCGTGTTTGCCCTGCCTAAGGCCGGCTTGATGGCCGATGCCTCGGTAGGCGGACAAAAGTTTGGGTATAAAGCGTTTTAAGGAACCCTCATTGATAAAGAACAAAGCCCCATTTTATGGGGCTTTTCTTTTTTAGCTTAGCATCACTCACGTATGCCAGGCGTAAAATCTTGTGGAGCATTTTGGGGCTGTTTGATGGTCCCCGCGTCACCGGTATCATTAAATATGGTCCATTCCGAGAAGGTATAGACCGTATTTCCTTCGGTAATGTTACTGTTCCGTACAGCGCGGCCATCCTCAAACTCATGGTCCGTGCCGGAACCATCCTCGCCTATCCTTCCAAAGACATCTATCACAGTACCGAAAGGGTCCACCAATTCCAGATTGTCATCCCCGTTGGAGTCTGCCGGGCTGTTGGTGGAGACGCCAAGATCTTGAAGGAAGCCATAGACCAGTTCAAACTCTGGGGCATTGGGGGAAATCACGAGCGTACTTTGGGCACCAATGATCAAACCAGACAAGTCGATGGTGGAACTGATCTCCGTATTCTCGTTGGTGTACCGCCGAAGTGTCCACAGGTTCAGATCCAAGGGCTCCGAGGCCGAATTGTAAAGTTCCACAAAACGCGCGCCTGCATTATTGTCCGGGTCGGCGAGTTCTGAAATGAAAATTTGGGTGGACGTAAATTCGGTGATGATCTCGGGGCAACGTTCATTTATCAACTCAAGATCCGTCACGTCCCTTATGACCAATTGAGGTGTTTTGCCATCCTTGATCAGCACTCCGGTGACAGTCCCGTTTCCTTCGGGAAGCAAATTGGCCTGGAAATCAGCGTACCCACTATTGAGGAAAACCAGTTCATTTTCAACACAATCCTGAAGATGCCGTTCCGTTTCCTCTGCCGAAATTGCATAGGTTTCCCCAAGCTCCCTGTCCACCACCTCCAATCCCTCCAAACGCACCAAGGTGTTCACGGGTATGCTGCCCAATTCTGAAATGGTGGTAAGCATAGGTTCCAGATTTACCTCCTCACAGGAACGGAACAGGTGTTCCATGACCTTCAGGCTGGGCAATCTGCCCACAGACAAATTACCAAAAGAGGTGAAGGCACTTCCCAACTTCATCGTTCCTCCCGTTTTCCCCAAGTAAAGTCCCTTCAACTTCACCAAAACCTTACTGTTCGGTGGAAAAAACAGGTGGGAATCCCTCAAATCTATTTGGAGCAGTACCCCTTGGGACGGATTTGTTGGAGTGTCTTGTACATATATTTCCCCGAAAAAGTTCCCTGACCTGTCCGAAGAAATGACAATGCCTTCCAACACAAGGTCCTCATGAATCTGGATCACTTCATCCCTTAAAAGCGAATCCAATCCAGCAAAGCTGATGTTTGCCTTCAGATTGGGATTACAATTTTCCTTTGGTGGTCCAAAATCTGTTCCGTCCACACAGGACATGGCCAGTATTAAAATAAAAATTGTATATCCGTAATTGTACCAGTGGTTCTGGAGGTTTGTGCCGATGCTTTGTTTTTGTCCTCTTGAGCGCAGTCGAAAGGCAGACAAAAACATCTCGACTGCGCTCGATGTGACATTTGGATTGATCACTTGTACAATTGTGTATAATTCAAAAATAAAAAGTGATATATGTCTAAAAAGTATATTTTTCATGGTCAATGGATTAAAAGCTTATCGCCAAATTCAAAAAATAGGTTCTTCCATAGCTATACCAATACTTTGGTCCAAAGGAGGGCGAACCACTCTGGTTGTCCTTCTGCCATTGCCCAAAATTTCCATTTCGGCTTTGTTCATAACCGCCTGTCCTGAATATGGAATCAAAGAGGTTGCCCACACTTGCAAAGGCACTGATGTACTTTTTGCCCACGATCCACGATTTCCCGCCCACCAAATTGAGGAGGTAGATGTCGTCCATATTCCGTTGCTTTAGCAATTTTTCCAAATTCTCTGGAGTGGCTTCCGGAAATGGCTCCCCGGTTTCCGGATCAAACAAAAAACTTTGGGTCCTGGTGATGGTCGAAATGCCGATGTAGTTGTTGGTAAGATAGTTGGCGGTGGCCCCGGCCCACCAATATTTTGGCGATCGGTATTCCACTCCCAAAGCAAAGGCCTTCTGCGGACCTTGAGCCAATTTCAACCCCTTTAAGGAAGCGATGCCCAAATCGATGGTGCCTTCGGGATCGATCAGGTCTTCCTCAGGTCCGGCGGTGTCAAAATTGATGCGCACATTGGGGTCACTGGCATACACATACTGCCCCACATTGCCCACAGCAGTCACTTTTACGTTGGAAGAAGGTTCGTATTGCAAACCAAATTCAATTCCTTTGTGTAGTTTGTCCAGATCCGTAATGACCTCTTGCACGAAATCGGACCCCAGACCTGAGTCCACAAAGAAGAAATTGATGTCCGTTGTGTTCTGGAATCGGGTGTAGAAGGCACTTATCCGTCCGGTCAATTGGGGCAACCGGACAAAATAATTGAGGTCCACGGAGGTAATGGTCTCCTTTTGAAGTGCTGGGACCACTTCGTTGTTTTCCCTGGGGTTGATGAAACTGTTCTGCAAGGTCGGTGGCCTTTCCATTTTTGTCCCATTTGCCGTGAACCAATGTCTACCTGTCAGAAAATAGCCGACACCACCCTTGAGGCCCAAACTTGAAAATGTTACTTTCTCGCCAGGACCGAAGGAATTTTCCAAAAACCGTTCATTTTTGAACAGCCCGTTTCGCTGTGCATTGAAGCTGGCGTACGAAACAGAGGCAAAACCGGTCCATTTATTTCCAGTGTAAGATCCTTGCGCAAAGGTTTCCACTTGCGAAGCATCCAATTGATAGTGGTAACTGGAACGGTCCCCGGCCATCTTTTCCAGACTTCCATCCACATCGTTCAAAGTCTGGGAAAAAGCATCCATATCCTCATAAAATTCCGCCCCCAACAAATCGGTGATCTGGGCATAGTTCTCCGATACCGTGGACTTGAAATTTCCACCAAAATTGAGTTGAAAACGATCGTTCGGGCTATAATTCAAGTTGCTGGATGTTGTAATCGTTCCATCATCCGACACATCATCATAAAGAATATAGGCCGCCTTCCCATCATTTTCACCATTGGCGATATATAGTTGCTCCCAAACCGTTTGCGGGTCTGTCAAGAATGCTTCCTTTGCCAAATTTGCATTGATAAAATCGGCCCCAATGGAACTGTTGATGTGGTAACTGGGCAGATAACGGTAGTAAGTAGGGTCTGGGTTCGGGGCATTGAAATAGCCCAATCGGCTCCTTGCATGGGTACCGAATTGGTAGGCGACTCCCGTGTTCCACTGAAGTTTGTCCATTTGCAGGGTATGGTTGAACAAGAACAGGGGTTCGAAAAGGTCGCGTTCCCTTGAATTTCGAATCTTGCCATCCTGCTCTCCCCAATAGGGATTGTACTGATGGCCCACCAGTTCAAAAACTTCTTCGGTAAGTGCTGCAGAGCGTCCCCTTCTGTTCTTTGCCAAAATGGAGGTGAAGGTGATGCTGTTCTGTGGATTGAATTGGTATTCCAAAGCCCCAAAAAAGGAGTAGGCCTCATAAAGGGTGCCATCCACAAACCCTTCCTTGGCCCATCTGCGTGAGGCAGAGACGGTATAGGCCAGGCCATTCTTGCCCAAACCAGAACTGTACGTGCCCATCAATCTGCCCCGATAGGTGCGGTTGGAGGCGGAACTGGACAAACGGACTCCGGGCCTCATCCCTGAAGGCCGGGTATCGATTTGGGTATTGCCCAAAATGCCCCCAAAAGTATAGGGATTGAAGGAGAGGGTGTTGGTATATTCTTGGTTTCGCAACACATCGTTGAGCCCGCCCCAGTTGTTCCACTGGGGCCTTCCATCAAAAAACTTGTTCATCGGGATGCCATTGATGAGCACGTTCCCGTTTTGTGAATCGTAGCCCCGCACCTTAAAAAAGGCCTGACCAAAATCAAAGGCGGCCCGGGTCAGAAAAACATCCCTTGTGGATTGCAGAAGCCCCAATGCCCCTGAAACGGTTTCCTCATCATCCAACAATTCCCCATCCGTCAACGTGATCAGGTTATCCGTTTTTTCCTGGACAATGTCCCTTTCCAGATAAAGGATGCCCAAATCAATAGGGATTCCTTCCAGATAGAGGGAAAACCGTTTCTCTATAAAATCTTGGGCATATATCCGAAGGATATATGCCCTTGTTTGCTCCACATCGATTTTGAAATGGCCGTTCTGATCTGAACTGAATTTATTTGAAGTGCCCTCCAACAAAAGGGAGGCGTTCTGAACGGGCAAATCTGTCCCCTTTTCTTGCAGATGCCCTGTAATGACAGTACGTTGTTGTCCATATTGGGACATGGAACAACAGAGTACCGCCACGAGTATAGCTGTTCTCATAGCGTATAAGTAGGTTAACAAAAAAGAGGTTGTAATTGCTTTACGAGGTATAAAAAGCAAACAATCTTACTTATTTTAGACAAAAAATCAAAACATAATGCGATCATTAATATGCCTACTTGTATTAATATCGACCTCACTCCATGGACAAAAGTCCAAAACATACACCTTAAGGACCATTGCGTTCTATAACCTTGAAAATCTTTTTGATACACAGAACGACACGCTGACCTTTGATGAGGACCATACGCCGGAGGGCCGCTATCATTGGACACCTGAGCTGTACCAAAAAAAGATCGGGAACATGACCCGGGTGCTTTCCCAGATCGGCCAAGACGTTTCCAAGACTTCTCCAGATGTTATCGGTCTGTGCGAAGTGGAGAACCGAAGGGTTTTGGAAGATTTGATAGCCCATCCTTCCCTTCGGGACAAGGATTATGGCATTGTGCATTTTGATTCCCCGGATATGCGGGGCATTGATGTGGCGCTGCTGTACAAGAAGGCTTCTTTTTTACCATCCTCCTTTAAAAGCCATAGGCTTTTGCTTTTCGATGATCTGGGGGAGCGGACCTATACCCGTGACCAACTGGTGGTGGGAGGCAGCATGGACCAAGAAGAAGTACATTTTATTGTGAACCACTGGCCTTCCCGAAGGGGCGGCGCCTCTAAAAGTCAACCCAACAGGATCAAAGCGGCCCTTTTGAACAAGCGCATCATTGATTCCATCCAAGAACTGGACCCTGACGCCAAGATCATTGCGATGGGCGACCTGAACGATGACCCTATCGACGACAGCTTGAAATCCATATTGAGGACCAAGGGCGAGGTGCAACAACTGGACAGCCTAAGTCTTTACAATCCCATGGAAAAAATGTTCCGAAAAGGGGTGGGTTCCTTGGCGTATCAGGACAAGTGGAGCCTATTTGACCAATTTTTCATGACCCCAAACCTTGTGAACGAGAACAAGGAAGGGCTTTCCTTTTGGAAAGCGGGCATCTATTCCCCGTCATTTCTTAAGACAAGCAAGGGAAAGTACAAGGGATATCCACTACGAACGCATTCCGGCGGAAGTTACACAGGAGGTTACAGCGACCATTTCCCTGCCTATATTTTTTTGGTCAAGGAGGTTGAATAAATACTTGTACCTTTTTTAATCATTTATCAAGTCTTATAATCACGAATATTTTCAAGTGCATGAAAATCTTATGTTTATATTTTATGGTATTGGTTTTAATACTTAAATAAATCTTTAAACTTAAAAAATATCCTTTCAGACACACTAAGATTTTCGGTAATGATCTCCGCATTGCCCAATAGCTCCTGTTCAAAAGGCAATTTTCTGTTATAGGACGTTTTTGTTCCTTGGGGAAGTGAAATATAGATGAAATAATTTCCCTCCGAGTTAGGGGATACCGATATGTTTTCCACTTTGCCCACTAACATGCCATATTGTTGGTATGGAAAATTGTCCAGTTTCACCAACACTTTCTGACCTTGGACCACTTTGCCTGCATTCTGAGAGGGAAGGACTAGTTTTCCCACCAACTTTTCCGTGTCTGTCGGAAGGATGGAAAAGACCACTTCACCTGAACCAATATACTGGTTCTCACCCCAAAATTCTTGGAAACCCACCACTCCTTCTATCGATGAGGACAGCACATAATTATGCTCCCATTCTCTAAGTGCCCTGTTCAATGCGTTGAACGATTGTGACAGATTTGCCAACAGGCGTATATCATCCTCTTGCTTAGTGATCCTTGTTGTCTTAAGTGTCTGGTCGGCGGACGCAATGGCCTCCCGCAACTGGGAAATGGAAATGGCCATGGCACTGAGATTTTTTTCCATTTGAAGAAACTCCTGCGTTTTGGATTCAAATTCCTGTTGGGAAATGACGCCTTTTTCATATAGGCGTCCATTACGTTCATAATCCCTCTTTTCCAGTTCATATTCCTGTTCCAACACCCTTTTTTGCGCCATCTGGCTTGTGAGCCTTAGTTTGATTTCTTCCAAGGATCGGCGATTGCCCAAAAGCTGGGTGGTGTATGGGTCCAGGTCTT
The DNA here is from genome assembly GCF_003058265.1 of Flagellimonas amoyensis. Classification (GTDB taxonomy): domain Bacteria; phylum Bacteroidota; class Bacteroidia; order Flavobacteriales; family Flavobacteriaceae; genus Flagellimonas; species Flagellimonas amoyensis. The sequence goes on along the minus strand of NZ_QBUK01000001.1, from coordinate 203,143 downwards.
TCAATAATTGGTATTCCACATAACTTTTCTCAAAATTGATATAGGCTGTTTCTATGTCCCCCAGTACAAATTGCGAAACGGATTCCACAGGGAACAAAAGCTCTGAGGAACTTTTCTGTGCTGTGTCCAAAATGCTCTTTAGTCTGTACACATCCTCCACATTGGCCGTATTCCGAAAAACAGCCAAACGCTGGCCCGATGTCACAGTGTCCCCATTCGCAATGTAGATTTCCTCCAAGGCACCTGAATAACGGGACACAATCTGCTCCATTGGCCTTTCCGTGGTCACAATGACCTTAGCGGTCACAAAATCAGGGTATTTGATCAGGAAGGATAACATTAGGACAATCACAGTTAACACAAAAATCAATGTAATGCCCCAACGCACTAACCATGAGGGAGGATTGGCTAGGATTTCCTGTACTTCCTCCGACCTCAACTCCAATTTTTCTATATCCTTATTCTCCGGCATATCTTAATTGTTCAGTCTTTCAAGCTCCAATTGATTGCTTACCAAATTATAGTATGCCCCATTGAGTTGTAACAGCTCTTGATGCGTCCCTGACTCCTTTATCCTTCCCTCTTCCATTACCACAATCTGGTCTGCATGTTTCACTGTACTCAACCTGTGGGCAATGATGATGACCGTCCTGTTTTTGAAAAAGTTATCCAGATTTTCCATGATGACCCGTTCATTTTTGGCATCCAACGCAGAGGTCGCCTCATCAAAGCACAATAGTTGTGGGTCTTTGTAAACCGCACGGGCTATAAAAAGTCGTTGCTTCTGCCCTGTACTTATACCGACACCTTCGTTCCCTATCTTGGTGTTGAAGCCCAAGGGGAGAGATTGGATAAAATCATGGATGTTGGCAATTTTTGTGGCTCTGATCAAGCGTTCCTGATTGATGGTATCCTCGCCCACGGCAATATTATAGGCGATGGTGTCATTGAAAACATATCCTTCTTGCATCACTGTCCCGCAATGGTCCCGCCATGCCTTATGCGAGACACTTTCCAGATAGTGTTCCCCGTACCGGATATTCCCTTTGTTGGGCACATAAAACTTCAGCAACAGTTTCATCAAGGTGGTCTTGCCACTACCACTGGCCCCCACTATCGCCGTCACTTTGTTGGCCGGAATGGTCATGTTCAGATCCTCGATTACATTTTCATCACTGCCCAGATAACGGAAGGATACTTTTTTCAGTTTGATGTCCTGGTTGGGCTTGATCGTTTTGATCAATTGTTTTTCCCTGTCCTCCTCGTCTTTCTTTTCGTGGATCTCGGCCAAGCGTTCCATACTAATCTTCGCATCTTGATAGGAACGGATAAACCCAACCATTTGTCCGATAGGGGAGTTGAGCTGTCCAATGATGTACTGGATGGAGAGCATCATCCCCAAGGTGATGTTCCCTTCAATGACCAAAACTGCTGAGGTAAAAGTGATGATGATGTTCTTGAGTTCGTTGATGACCGAGGAGCCCACACCCTGGGTCTGTTCCAATTTCAAGCTTTGGATGGAAACCTTGAACAAGCGGGCCTGTACAAACTCCCATTTCCAGCGCTTTTGTCTTTCCGCATTGTGCATCTTTATTTCCTGCATGCCGTTGACAAGCTCTATGACCGTGCTCTGTTCCTGGCTCAATTGGGAAAACCGCTTATAGTCCAGTTCCTTTCGTCTTTTCAGGAAGTAGGTGATCCAAAGAATGTACAGTATACTGCCAACGGCAAATATTCCAAAGATGGAAGGACTGTAATAGATCAACACCGCCCCGAAGACCACTAAGTTGAACATGGAGAACAACGTACTCAGTGTAGAGCCCGTCAAAAGGCTCTCTATCCGGTTATGGTCATTGATGCGTTGCATGATGTCCCCTGTCATGCGGGTGTCAAAATAGGCGATGGGCAGCGCCATCAACTTGATAAAGAAATCGGAGACAAGGGATATGTTGATACGGGTACTAAGGTGCAGCAGGATCCAACTACGGAAAACCTCAACACTGGTCCTGCCCAAAAAGAGCATCACCTGTGCGGCCAGTACCACATAGATAAAATTGACGTCCCGGTTCTGGATCCCGACATCCACAATGCTCTGTGTCAGGAAGGGGAAGATGAGCTGTAACAGGCTCCCAACAAAAAGTCCAATACACAATTGGGCCAACAGACTCTTGTACTTGAACAGATATTGGAACAGGAAACGCAACGATTTTTTGTCCGTACTCTCCCAATGCAGTTTATGGAACTTTGGGGTGACCTCCAACAGCAGGGCAATGCCCTCTTTGGTCTGTTCTGTGGCATTGTTGCCGATCCAACGGGACAGAAACTCTTCTTTGGTGTAGGTGATAAGTCCATAGGAGGGATCTGAAATATAGATGATATCCCTTTTAATGGCATAGACCACTACAAAATGGTTCTTGTTCCAGTGTACGATACAGGGTAACGGAACTTCCGTTAACTGGTCATAGTCAATCTTTACACCAATGGATTTGAACCCAACGGCCTCAGCGGCATCACTGAGCTTGAGCAAGTTACTTCCCTCCCTTGTGGTCTCAGAGATTTCCCTGATCTCCTGCAATGAAATCAGCTTGCCATAATGTTTGGCAATAATGCGCAGACAAGTAGGGCCACAGTCTTTTGCATCCGGCTGTTTATAGAATGGAAAAGACTTTTCACTTTTTAAATTATAAGACACGGTGAATTGGGAAAAGCGAACCTCGACAAATTAACAATCGAGGTTCATCATTAATGAAAAAAATGGCTCCATAAATCAAGAATAGTAAAATCTTAATTATATGATACACAATAGTTCCCCTCACAAACAGAATATGAACCATCATCAGGAGCTTCAGTCGTAGGGTCCATACATTCATCATTTGAAGTACAGCAAGTATGCCAATATTGATTACACGGTTCATCATACGGCCCTCCTCCATAAATTGATTTCTGTTGACCCCGACTTAAAATCATCCCAATGTTTAAATTTAGTTTATTCATAGTAAAAGTGATATTTTAGAATTAATCTTTACCTTGAACATTTAAAGACCGTCAAGGATTCAGCCCATCCTCCGCGAAAGCAGTATCATTTATGGTCCTGAGTCTCTTACTTGGACTTCTTCATTCAAGTACTGCATTAGAATCCTCAACTAAGCATTCTTTGACCAATATATTTCTGTTCAAAAAAATGACCAGTGATATTTAGAACTATAAACCAAAGAATAAAGGGTTGATGTCGCAATCAGCCCTTTATCTAAAATTCCTAATTATTACAACGTTCTTCGATGTAAGAATCAATAAAACATAATCCCACATCAAAACAGCAACCTTGTCCGGCAGGACAATCATAGTGTTCGTCACATGGTATGTGGGCACCACCTTTCACCGTCTTCAATTGTTCCCTGCCAAGAAGTTGATCCGATTCAAAACTCAATTTTCTCATAGTAAAAAAATCATTAGAATTAACTTTGCCCCTGAACGTTTAGAGACCGTCAAGGTTTCGGTCCATGCTTCGCGAAAGCAATTTTTTCATCTTCCTCTTATTGTTGCCAATAAAGGTTAATTGTCCAACTATAAATAACCCAAGGAGCATAGCTCCTTGGGTTATTTTATTTCTACATAATGCAAACCCCGTTGTTGCACATGGCTCCTGGTGGAGTAAATCCGCAAACCGAGGTCCAATTTGGGTGACAACATAACGGAATAGCCCAGATTTCCTCACAGGTATATTTGCCACCGGCACCACCCAAGACTGTCTTGAGTTGCTCTCTTTGAAGCAAATCACTAGCATCCAAATTCAGCAATGTCAAACTTGTTTTTTTCATAAAAACACAAATTAAAATTAACTTTGCCTTGAACATTTAGGGACCATCAAGGTTTTGGTCCATGCTCCGCGAAAGCAATTTTGTTCATGGCCCAAGAAGCAATTTCTTGGGCCTTTTTCAACCAAGAATTCCTTTAATGTCTTCAACACTGTATTCCTTGGGCAACTCGTATCCATTGATGAAGATGGTAGGGGTATGTGTTATTTTTTCTGCTATGCACCATTCGTTCATGGCCGATACTTTATGGTCTTGCTGTTGGAGTTCTCCGTTCATTTTATACGCTTTGGCAAATTGCTCGTAATTCTTGTCCTTGGCCAGGTACCAGCTATCCATAGCTTTGTGGGCCAGTTCTTTATCCATTTCATTCAAGGCCAAGAAATGTTTTACAGGCTTGTTCCTTCTATCGGCTTCATCAATGGAAGCCGTAAAAAGGACCTGTAAGTTGATCTTGCCTTCCCGCAACAAATCATCCAGCAGAGGGTGTACATTCGCGCAAGGTCCGCAATAGGGGTTACATACTTTGACTACATCGTATCTTGCAGCATCATTTTTTAAGGTAATCCCCAACCCTTCAATACTGGTCTTTATTTTTCGGCTTTTTTGCAACAATCCCAAGAATACATCTGGATTGTTCTTTATCTTCTGGAGTCCCCGTTTATACAGATTGGCCTCTTTTTCTTTTTCGAGCAATGGTTTGAGCCAGTTCCATATGGGGATGGGCATAGTGAGCAAAACCATCAATAAGAGCATAGATGTAGGTTCCAACCCGATTAAATGAAATCCACCCAAGAAAACGATTGAAGCCTCCAAAAGCAATACCGCTTGCACAACGATACAGAACCTACACCACTGCTTGATGACCACACCTTGATAATACGCGGAGAGAACCACCATTGGAAGGACGGCAAAACTCAGATAAGCCAAAGGTGCCAAAGATGCAATCTGAAAACCACTAACGAATAATAAGGCCAGGGTGCCAAAGAAATAGGAAAAACCGATTAGACCAAGGCTCAAATTTGCATTGCGTATTTTTGCATATTTGGAATTCAGGACTGAATCACAATTTATCTTCTTTCCTCCAGAACAGAAACTTTGAAGTGTGGGATTGTATTTGTCCACTTCATACCAGAGCAACATTGTTCCCATGGCAAGTCCCAATAATTTAAGTAATGTATATGCCCCGACCAAAAATGGATTCACTTCTGGTGTACGTTGGGAATTAAAAAAGCTGAAAACTGCCCAAATCAACATAAACAACACTCCAACTCCATTAAAAATGGTCTTTGCTTTTCTTTCGTCCAACTTCTCTGTGATACCAGGTTCTCCAGAATCCCCTGTTGTTTCGGCCAAAAGACAAACTCCAGTCCATTTAGACAAAAATTCCTTGTTGGGAATGACCACTTTTTTCCCTTTATCATTCAAAAAAATGGATTCGTACGTGGAATGATGTGTCAAAACATGAAACATACCACCATGGTCAGACAGCTGTACAATGCAAGGTAGTGGAAGTTCCTTAAGTTTTGGGCCATCCACTTTGACAGGAAGATTTTCTATACGATACTTTGCCAAAGTATCCGAAACCGCCAACAAACTGGGGTGTTCCGGGTGCGAAAGAATATTTTCTTCTAGATATCGAGTCGTGTAATCTAATTGAAGTTTATCCAATAAATTCTTGGTAACGGATGTACAATTGTCCATTGAAGCCTATATGTTTTAAAATTAGGGGGAGATACGGTAATATAAGAATAATCTTTCAAAAAATATGTGTTTACATAAATTTTTTAATAGGTGTTATCTTACAATTAAGTATGCAAGCGCATTATACAAGTAGAATCGATTAGAATTCTAAATCTTCTATTCTAATTCTTAGTGCTTTCATTATTCCAAAAAAGCTATAACTTGCTATAATTTCCTTTTCCCTATGCGATTCAAACCCATCAATAAAATTTGTCAGGGTTTGTATCGACTCTTCCATTGAAGCATCAATAGTATTATTTGGTTTATTTTTGGAAAATGAAACTGCAGTATTATCCAACCAATCCTTAAACTTTATTGAATCTACTTCTAGATTAGTTTGAGACAATGAAATTACAGACTTAAGGACTACACCGGCTCGAATTGTGCCATTAATACCCTCCCCTAAACCACTGCCGTGAAATAGCTTGAAAATAAAGATGAGGGCATTTTTTCTTTCGTTTAGTTTACTTGGAAAGAAAAGTTTGGATACAGTAGTGAGGATTTGAATATAAAAATCATGTTGTTCTATAGATAGACATGGAACGATGTTGCTAATACCAGTATGCTTAAATGTTCTTTTATTAGAATACTTTGACCATTCCTCTCCGGGCAAAAACAATATTGTTTTTTCAGAAACTATGCTATCATAACCAAAATAAAAGCTTTTAATATTACCTGAAACAATCTCTTTCTTAAGTTCCAGAGAATATTCAAGACCATAGTACTCACATTCCAATATAGGCACAAAACGGTTGAAGAATTTTGTTGCCAAAAAATGACCATGTGAAGACCCTTTTATTTCTTCCAAAAATCTGTCAAATCCTTCGATGTTTTGTCTGAAAATTTTGCCCCTATACTTACCTTCTATTCGGAAAGGATAAACTAGGGAAGCTACATAATCCAATAAATGATTGGAAAACCGCTGATGAGCGAAATGTGAATCTATATCATTTTCCCCAGCAATGTCATCCAAATTAACTTTAATGTTATGTAAAAAAATACTGTTCGCAATAAAATTGGGCAAGCTTGAATTAGTGAATATTTTATATAGTTTATTAACATTAGAAGCAAATACATCTCCTTTCCCATCATTGTCATCAATAATCTGGAAAGCATTCATAGAAGAAAACACCTTGCCCGCAGTTTTATTTCCATGAAAAGCTGAGATCAACAAACCAATAATATCATCCTTTATTATTGAAATATCATATCTCAGACCATTATCGACATTGCTTATTTGACCAGTCAATGAGTTGTTCAAAATTAGTATGTCGACATCCGACTGCTTACCCTTAAAAGACTTCAAATTTGATTGCGTGCTACTTCCTACCAAAAAAATAGTTTTGGTTTCTATTGCTTCATCTATCGTTCTTCCTAAAATTTCTCCTATTGTATCTTTTAGCTGTAAAACCATAGAAAATACTGAACATAGTTTGATTTGTTACCTTAAGTAATTTAAATAGCGGGACCTATTGAAAGACCCGCTATTATCAAATAAAAAGACTAGCTATCCCTACAGCTCCAATAACCAGGCCTTTCTTCCCAACAACCACCTGAAGCAGGAAGTGGTTGATTGCCGTAATGAGGTCCAGGAGGAAGATCAGTACCTCCTCCTCCATTTTGGCAATCAACTGCACAATCCTCATAATTGGTGTAATATCCTCCCTTGATTTCTTTTTGCTGATTGGAAGTGAGCACAGCATTGGACTTAAGAGTCTCCGTAAATAATTTCAAATTCTTCATATTAATAAGAACAATAAGATTAACTTGCCCTGAACATTTAACGACCGTCAAGGTTTCAGTCCATGCTTCGCGAAAGCAAAAACATTTATATCGCATCCAATATGGATACCATACAGGTGACAAATAGTGTTGATGTGTGAGTTCTTTTTTCAGATACTAATTATGTTTATCACCACTTTTTCTTCCATATTTAAGTCCCTCAATATTGTATGGTCGGCAATGAAGGTTTTGTGGTTTTTTCCAGTCCACCTCAATTATATAGAGCTCCTGTGCCTACCTTTATTCGTATTGTGTGTTTTCAAATAATTTTAATTGGCCTAAAAGAATGAACGTATACTATTTATAGCATAGTAAAAACAAAATTGGTTGTTTCTTTCTTTGTAATTCTCATTTCTATTAACCATTTAAATTTCCGAAAAACTGTTCAACAGATAGGACACTTACCAGAGTCTAAAAAAATGATAGAAAAAGCTATCTAACATGTTCAATCGGCGGCTTTGGGAATAAATTCCTTGTAACAGATTTGCCGTTATCCCTTTGTCCTTTTAATTGTCTTATTTAGATAGGCATAGACTAAGCTACTATTTTAGCGTATTAAGCTTTAGTTTTATGTATTAAAATAATGTTAATAATGTAGCCTTATGCTTACAAATTTGATTTTTTAAACAAAAAACATGGAAATGCGTTAAACCATTCACTTAATACAACATTATTGTAAAACAGAAAACAATAATAGAATATTGATAAAAGTATGGTGACCCTGTCTTGAATTAAATGTGGACTGAATGGTCGATTTATTTCGGAACAGACTCACTGTTCTTCGGTTGGTCATATTGGACTCACAAATGGAAATGAAGCCAGTTGTTTATATAGAGGGAGCTGTTCGCTAATTAGCATGATAGGAGTATATCCATTGATGGATTGTTCCCCAAGAGAGCCTTGAAAAGAGAAGCTACAAAAAAACGAAGATTCAATAATCCAAACTTAACAAGCTATTTGTATGGTCACAAATAGGTTAAGAATATCTTTCTATTCATTTTCCATTAATCATTTGGGATTAATTAAAGGTCAAGTCCAAAAAGAAAAAGAATTATTACTCTAAGAGTCAATCTAGTTAAACCACTGCCCCCAAGGGATACGGCTGAGGATCAACAAAAGGCCAAGTCCGTAGAAAATGGAAATGGTCTTGAACTTTCTATCGCTCTCCATAAACTTTTTGTGTCTGGACCATCCGATGGTGATCAAAGCCAAGGCAATGATGTTGATGAAAGGGTGCTCCAAGGCCAAGAGACGTGCAGGGGCATTCAGTCCGCCCATACCCAAGGTTTGGATGGCCTTCAGGCCATTGGCCGAAACAAAATACAGCAATAGGCCCACCAATAGTTGGATGTGGCTCAGGATCAATGCAAAGAGACTGATGCGCAAATCCTTGTGCATGGTAAAGTCTTTTTTGCCCAACCAGCCCATCAGGGCGTTGACGACTGCAAAAACGAGTACGGCCAGTACAACGTAGGCCATGTAAGAGTGAAGGTTCTTGATAACTTCCATCGGTGTAGTTTGTGTGGCCTAAAAATACGGAATTTATGTATAAAAAAACCCTGCCGATGGGCAGGGTTTTCTGTTGTATGATGTTTTATTAAAACTTTAGACGAATGCTCATATTCCAAGTCCTACCAAACCCAAAATACGCTTGATTCGCTACATTGACCCCTTTATAAGTCACATCGCCTGCCTCTGCATGGATATTGGTCAAGGATTCAGAAATATACTCTTCATCTAGAACATTATTTACATTTAGTCTCAAAACCAATTTATAGTTCTGATTTACGTTCCAGTCATAGGTTAGGCCTGCATCCAATAACCCATAAGATGGCAACTTCACAGATCCTCGGTTATCAGGAACGGTGAATTCGTCATCTGTTGGAAGGAATCCCGCATACAATTCGTCATAATGGTTGTAATCGGCATCTATACTTAACCCTTTTAAGAATTCGTAACGTCCTCCTACACCAATAGTAAATTGTGCTCCATCACCTACTTTTACTCCATCCAAATAAAGTGGATCGCCTTCAGCTATTACGTTTTGGTTATCATCATATACAGTTTGGGTAGCATTGCCATCATATTCCCATTTTCCAATAGAAGTATATCCATTAAACCTTAGGTTCTGCATAGGCCTTAGAGCAAAATCAACTTCGACCCCTTTATGCAACTGCTTTACCCCTTGAAATTGATAAAAGCCTTCACCAGTACTCAATGAGCCACTCACAACCCTATCATCCCAAGTAGTTTGGTAAAGGTTCACATTTGCTGAGAAAATAGAACTTCTGAAACCATAGCCAGCTTCAAATCCAGTTATTTTTTCATTTGTCAACAAAGGGTTAACATCGTTCCTGAAATTGAGGAACATATTATCTTGATAAGGTTGACGAGAGTAATGCCCAGCATTTACAAACACATTATGATATTCATTAAGATTATAATTGGCACCAGCTTTAATATTAAAGCCTTCGTTGGTTACTTTTTCGGATTTCTCATCCCCAACTGCATAATTAAAATAGTCAAAACGCTGGTTGGACTGTGTTGAAACAGCCCCTTGAACAAAGGCTGACAATTTATCCTTAGCATATTCTAATTGCCCAAAAACACCCAAATATCTAATATTTTCAGGGTTGTCATATCCTATGCGTTGATTCCTTGGAGTATCATGGAAAGTTGCCTTCCATGAATTGACACTATACGCCTCGGTCACTACATAATCTGATCCCAACTGTACGTTATTCGTATCATCATCCCAACCATCTAGACCTAAAAAGTCTACTACTCTTCTATAGTGCTCACCGTGGTACGACCTTCCATCAAAACCTACGTTAAAGTTCAATTGGTCATTTATCTTGTGATTAAAATTACTTACAACCCCGAACCACCTATGCTCGTTAACACTGGAACGGAGTATATCAGCACTACGGCTATTGTCATTTCTCCGTGCAATGATAAGGCCATCTTCATTAGGTGCTAATGATCTGTTATAATTATATTGTCCAGTTAAATCAAAATTGTCCTCTCCTTGAGAAGCAAAAGTCCTTAAACCAACTGACCCTCCTCGTCCATAGGAAGCATAAATCACTGTTGAAAGTTGCGATTTATTGCTAATGTTCCAATCCCAAGAAAGATTGGCAATAGGCTTATGATAGTAGTTACCTGAGACATTCATAAATTTCCCATTCAAAATACCCCATTGATCATTATAGGTCAACCCTTTTTCCAAAAGGGTAGCAATGGTATAACGATTTCGTTGATTATGATTCTGCGGAGCCCCAGTAATCAAAAAATTGAAGGTATGGTTTTCATTTGGAGAATATCCAACAGAAAAGAAATAGGTCTGACCACTTCCCGACATATAATCATTGTACCCATCGCCTTGCCAATGTCCTAAAAGCGTTGTGAATGCCCAACCCTTTTCACTTATTCCTGAGGAGTATGACGCTGTGGTCTTTAAATAGTTGTTGTTACCTACCATCGCTTGAACAAAACCACCTTCTTGAGAGTCTATGGTCTTTGTTACTATATTAACCGTACCTCCAACAGAGGATATGGCCAATTTGGAAGACCCAAGACCTCTTTGTATTTGAATTGCACTTGCGACATCAGTTACCCCTTGCCAGTTGGACCAGTACATATTACCATCCTCCATTCCATTAATGGGCTGTCCATTTATAAGAAAGGCCGTATTCGATTGGTCAAAACCACGAACCTGAATCCGGGCATCTCCAAAACCTCCACCACTTTTAGAAGTATAAACTGAAGGCGTTGATTTTAACAACTCAGGAAATTCCTGATTGCCACCTTTCAATGCAATCTCAGAAGCTTTTACTGTCGATACAGCTATGGGAGTCTGCCTGTCTTTGGCCAAATCGATAATCCCTGTCCCAACTATTACAACACCTTCCAATTCCTCTGCATCTGGTTGTAGGGCAATAGTGCCAACACTACCTGTAGTGGTAAAAGGAACGCTCTTGCTCACAAATCCAATGTAGGAAATGAGCAGTGTTCCGGAACTTTGGTTTACTTCCAAAGTAAAGTTTCCATCAAAATCAGTTGATGTACCTGTGCTGGTTCCCCTCACCATCACAGTTGCTCCTGGAAGCGGACCGCCCAGTTCCCCGTCTGTGACCGTACCAGTAAGAGTTCCTTGTGAAAATGCCATTGCGGACATCAAAACAGCCGCAAAAGCCAAGTAGATTCTTTTCATTTAATTTTAGTGTTTTAAGTAATTAATTAGCCCTGCAAATGTGATCCATTTTTGACACACCGCGATTAAGCCAAGGTTAAAAAAGAACGTTTTGATTAACACAAAATTAACAAACAAAGTTAGCTGACAAACAATTGTTTAGGGTTTTTATTCACAAATAGAAACCTCGCAGCCTACTCCTTAAAAAATTGCAGAAGATGTAGCGTTGAGCTATCGTGCTTGCCGATTTCTGAATTTCCCATCTCGGAAAGAATGGTATTGGCCAATTGCTTGCCCAATTCCACGCCCCATTGGTCATAGCTGAAGATGTTCCACACGATTCCCTGAACGAATATTTTATGCTCGTAAAGGGCAATCAGGGCGCCCAGGCTCTTGGGGGTCAGTTTTTGGATCAAGATGGTATTGGTGGGCTTGTTGCCCTCAAATACTTTAAAGGGGAAAAGGGCCTTGAGCTGCTCTTCGGGAAGCTTTTTCAATTCTGCCTTGGCCTCTTCCGCCGTCTTTCCGTTCATCAAGGCCTCGGTCTGGGCAAAAAAGTTGGCCATCAGTTTGTCGTGGTGGTCCTTATCGCCATAAAGGGATTCCTTGAAACCGATAAAATCCGTGGGAATCAGTTTGGTCCCTTGGTGGATCAGTTGGAAGAAGGCATGTTGTGAATTGGTACCGGGCTCTCCCCAAATAATGGTCCCGGTCTGATGGGAAACCCTGTTCCCGTTCCGGTCCACGCTCTTACCGTTACTTTCCATGATGCCCTGTTGCAAATAGGCCGAAAAGCGGTGGAGGTATTGTGTATAAGGAATGATGGCCTCCGTTTCGGCGCCAAAAAAGTTATTGTACCAAACGCTGATGAGCGCCAAAACAACGGGTATGTTCTCCTGAAATGGGGTTTCCCTGAAATGAAGGTCCATTTCGTGCGCCCCTTCCAATAGTTCTTCAAAATTTTTGTGCCCCACGGAAAGCGCTATGGAAAGCCCAACGGCACTCCAAAGGGAAAAACGCCCTCCTACCCAATCCCACATCGGGAACACATTTTCATCGGCTATGCCAAATTCCCCGATTTTTTCCAGATTGGTGGAAACCGCAGCAAAATGAAGGGCCACATCTTTCTCGGCAGCACTCTTCAAAAACCACTTCTTAATGGTCAGTGCATTGCTGAGTGTCTCTTGTGTGGTGAACGTTTTGGAGACGATCACAAAAAGTGTGGTCTCTGGGTCAAGTTCCTTCAGCACTTCATGTACGTGGTCTCCGTCCACATTGCTCACAAAGTGCATCTTCAAATGGTTCTTGTAAAATTTTAGGGCCTCGGTGACCATTACCGGTCCAAGGTCGGACCCCCCGATGCCAATATTGACCACATCGGTAAAGGCCTTGCCCGTAAAGCCCTTTCTTTTTCCAGAAATGACCTCTTCGGAAAAGGATTTGATCTTTTCCCTCACTTCGAAGACCTCATCCACGATGTTCTCCCCGGCCACAAAAATTTTATCTCCCTTTTTTGCCCTAAGTGCCGTATGCAGAACAGCCCTACCCTCGGTCTGGTTGATAAGGTCTCCTTCAAAATAGCTTTTGATGGCCCCTTTCAGTCCAACCTCTTCGGCAAGTCCAAAAAGCAATGACAGGGCATCCTCAGTGATCCTATTCTTTGAATAGTCCACCAAAAAATCGTTCCAGACCAACTTAAAATTTGTTCCACGGTCCTCATCCGAAGCAAACAGTTCTTTTATCTGCGTGTTCTTCTGTTGCTCGTAATGTGCTAAAAGTTGGTTCCAGGCTTTGGTGGTTGTGGGGTCTATGTTGGGAAGTGCCATTATGGGTTATAGGTTATTAAAGTTTCTTCAGGTTCCGGGGCTGGTTCCATAAATTCGATACAGTCCAATTGCGTCCTGAGAGGGTCAATATGATCCATGTATTGGATACGGAGGGAATCCACGATCGGTTCTGCTGATGGCAGCTCTTCCCGCAGGGGATCCACTTGCTTACCATTTTTCCAAAAACGGTAGCACACGTGGGGTCCGCCGGTGTTCCCCGTCATCCCTATCCAACCAATAACGTCCCCTTGACGTACAAAATCGCCTCTTTTCACATTCTGGGCCTTCATGTGGAGGTATTGGGTACTGTAGATGCTGTTGTGTTTGATCTTTACATATTTTCCATTGCCGCCCCTTCGGGTAGATTCCTCAACAGTTCCATCCGCTGTGGCAATGATGGGTGTGCCGATCGGAGCTGCATAGTCCGTTCCTTTGTGGGGACGCACTTTGTATCCGTAATAGGCTATCCTTCGGGTTAGGTTGTATCTGGAGGACAGCCTGTAACCAAACTTGATGGGAGCCCTAAGGAAAGTGCTCCTCAGGTTGTTGGCATCCTGATCATAGTAGTCCAAAATATTGTTCACGGAATCGGTCACGTATGGAAACGCGTAGATGGGCCGTCCCTTGTGCTCAAAATAAGCTGCCTTTATGCGGCCACGACCTGCATAGATACTGTCGTTGATGTAGCGTTCATCAAAGATGACCTTGAACTTGTCGCCCTTTTCCAGTTTGAAAAAGTCGATGGTCCAGGCATAGATTTCGGAAAGGCCAATGGTGACGCTGTAATCCACCCCCAAATTGTCCATGGTCACGGAAAGATTGTTGTCGATGATGCCGCCCACTTCCCTTTCCACCAGTTTTACCTTGCGCTTGCTCTTATAGGCGACCACACTGTCCCTTAAATCAACAACCGTATAATTGATCTTGTCATTTTGGTAGATAAAGACTTTGGCCACGTCGGAGGTGTCCTTGGTCTTGAGGATAAGGTAGGGGTTGCCTATTTTGATTTTGCGCACATCGAAGGTATCCCGAAAGTTTTCGGAGATGGCAGCGATCTTGGGGTAGTCCACTTTGTTTCGAAGCATGAGTTCGCCAAAGCTGTCGCCCGACCGTACGGTATCGTGGACCACGTTGAACTCTTCCAAATTGAACCCATAATGAAGGACGGGAGGTTTTTCTATCGTTTCCACAATTGCCACTTCATCGACCGGTTCCTTGGCCTGTTTGCACGACACCAATACCATCAGTGTCAAGATTGCCCCAATAAATTTTTGCATCACTATCCTAATATTCCTTGTATTCTTTGTTTGCCGGGTTAAAAATATGATCCACCCATTGTTTTCCCCATGTCTCCAGTTCCTCTTCGGAATACAAATTTGGGAAAAATATTACTTTCTGAAAACTGGGCGGCAAAAACTCCTTCCAATTGGTGCCTCCAGTGGCCTCCACATCCTTGCCCTCCCTCGCCAAATATCGGTATGCCGAGCCCATGTGCATCAGCGGCCAGTTTACGTTTGCGTTCTGGTCCAATTCCTTTAACGCATTTATCAACGCTTCATTGTTCTTGGAAGCATCGGGGAGCTGGAGGTATTTGTGGTATATGGTGCTGTCCTTCACCTGGTTGGCTATCCGAAGAAGTCTTGGGGTGTATCGGATTTCGAACTGTTTCAGGGTCAATGTTTTTTGTCCTGTGGCCAGATCGGTCGCCCCCTTTTTCCAATAGATCTGCTCAAAGAGTTCCTCAATGCCATCCTCGGAAGAAAAGGAATCCCTTACCGAGTGGTGCACCAAGTGTTCCAATGGGGTAGCGTAGAGTTCGATCATCCTGTATTGGGCAGATTGAAAACCACTGGCCGGGAGCAGTGCCATGCGGTAACGCAGGAACTGTTCGCGTTCCATGCCCTTGATCATGATACTGAACGAGGAGATCAACGCCTTGAAATAGTTGTTGGTCCTGTTCACTTTTTCTATAAAAAACTGGACATCCTGTGATTTGTCCTCAACGATCTGCTTTTGTTCGTGGAGAATGAGCTTGAAATAGAGCTCCGTGATCTGGTGGTACATGATGAAGATCTCCTCGTCCGGAAAATGGGTTCGGGGCACTTGGATGCTCAAAAGGGTGTCCAAGTGGATATAGTCCCAATAGGTAAGGTATCGTTGGTAGAGGAGCCCGTCCAGATAGGAGCTCAGGTCCTGGCCCGAGTTTTTGTACTTTTCTTCAAGTTTGTTGATCTGGGACTGGATTTTCTCACCATTCTTCATCAATGCTGATCTACTAATTCATTATAATTTTAAACTGGTTCCTCAGTCCATTGTATGCTTCCAAGTCCGCCTTTAGCGACCCAACGGCCAAATCTGCCTTGATGCGGATGGGAATCTTGTTCAAATCGTTGGATACCCAAAGGGTAAGACTCTCCTTTTCCTTGAAAACACGACCTGATTGAACATAAGGCCTAAATTTAAGACATTCCACTTTTCCAAACTTGGTTCTGATGACTTCTTTTCCCAAATATTTCAACTTGAACTGAAACACCCCGTCATCATCAAAGAGCATGTCCAGGTTTATGGTCTGTCCTTCCTCAAATTCCTCAAGGTTATAGTTGCTCCTCAAATAGTAGGAAGCGGAAATCAGATCTTGGACCTGATCGTGCACGGGAATGTCCATCTGGGTGCCGTTCTTGTAGTCGTTCAATACGGCTTTCTTTTCATCGTAATGAAAATTGATCTCGATGTCCTTGGTGTAGCCGCCCTCGTCTATCTTACGGACAAACTTATAGGGCTTTCCGTTCCTTCTGCCAAAATAGCTCTCGTAAGTATCGTCCACTTTGAAGAATATGCTGGCGAAGCCTGTCGTTTTCCCACTGCCCACCACATGGTACACAGGAATACTGTCCAGGGTCTCGGAGCTCAGGTGCAATGTGGCATAACTGGCATTGAGCAATCCATAGTGTATCCTGAACTTCAACCATTCACCCGACTTGAAAGCGGGTTGGGACTTTTGAGCCATAACAGGTACGGCCAGAAGTAGGAAAAGTAAGGGCAGTATCTTTTTCATATGTGCTTTTTACTGGTATAAAATTAACAAAATCGGTGTTCGGGGCACTTGGTTTACATATACTTAAACAAAACTTGTTCCAAAATAGTATGCAAAAAAAAAGCCCAGTCTTAAAACTGGGCTTTTCCTAAATAACCAACCAAACTTTAAATTATGAAAAACCAATACTTAAAGTTATAAGGGAACCACCCCTTATGTGGGACAAATATACGCCAAGGTTTTGTAGGAAAATGAGTTTTTAACGGACTTTAACTATACTTCCTTTTTTTTCATAGCCCCAGAATGGTTTTTTGGCAAATTATTAAGAATATTGGGGGTTTTGGTATATTCTTCACATTAGAACCAATACCCTACACTGAAGAAAATACTGTCATTTTTTATCTCCGGCGACCACGAGTAATAAATCTGTACCGGGCCCAAGAACGACTCAAACCCGTAACCCACCCCGTAGCCTGAATAATTGGGCTGGGTGAACCAGTCGCCTGTCCTGAACAGGTCATCGTCCACATTGGCAAAGTTGGCCGTGAAAAGGACATGGTTCTTTGGGGCAAAGTTGTAGTCCAACCTGCCATATGCCTTCACAAAACTGTTCCCTGGAATACTGAGGAAATCATATCCGAAAAAAGGCACAAAATTGTTCACAAAATCATTCCCGAAACCTCCCATGACAAAATCAAACGAAGTCACCTCCGAAGTACCCAACTTTACCCCGCCCGAAGCTTCCAAATTTAGACTCAGTCTGTTCACCAAGGGAATCACAGTGCCCAAGCGGCCCTTGGCAACGGAAAATTCCCTGAAATTGTCGTTAAAGTCCGAAGAGAACAGGTAAACGTGGTAATCACTATCGAAAAGGAGACCCTTTGTCGGGAAATATTTATCATCATAGGTGTCCAAAGTAATCTTTCCAAAACCACTGAAATAATTGGAATTCTCAAAAAAGGTCCGTTCCGAAGTGGGCAGTGCCTCAAGGTCCTCTCCCAACTGGCTGAGTGTTCGTGTACTGTACTTCAACAATTTATGTTCGGCGCCAATGGTGAAGGCAAATTCTTCCCGGAGCACGGTCTGCAAATAGATCTGGTTGGTGAGATCGGTCACATCCAGACTGATCCTTCGGATGTTGGGATCAATGGGCGTGTTGAAATTCCCCTGGATCAGCGAAAAATCAACTTCAGAATTGAAATCCGTGAACTTGGAATTCACCCCAAAACTCCAATAGTAGCCTTTATCCAGATAGTACTGCAAGTTGTATCTGATGTTATCGCCAAGGATAAAATCGAAAGAAGCCACATCGTCCTTCATCAAGAAGTTCTTTTTCGTAAGGTTGATGAGTGCCGCACTTTTGTAAAGGTCATCATAGTGGGCGGACATCTTGATGAACATTTTGGTCGGGTTCTCCTTCAATTTTAAGATCAGGTCCGTTCCCAACCCATTGGATATCAGTTCGTACCTGATGGCCCTGAAGTTTCCGGTGGCGGAGAGGTTATTGATTCCCTGTTTCAAATCGTCAAATGCGATTTTCTCGGCCAAGTTGAACCTTAATTTCCCTTTGATGTAGCCTCTCGTGTATTGGTCGTTTCCCTTGATGATCATTCGGTTGATCACCAAGCTGTCCATGCCCTGGATTCGTTTCCTTCGATCTGGGGCGTATTTTTGCGCCTCTGCAACTTTCTTCAGCTCTTCCATTTTGGTCTTTGCCGCTTCCTCACCACTTTTGACGATGTCCTTGCTCCGTCCAAAATCGATCACGGAAAATTCATCAATGGCCGGCCGGATATAGATGTCCGTCTCCTCCGATTTTTTCTTCATGTCGTTCACCGTACGATAGTTGTTGATCTGCAGCAATATCTCCGTGGCCGAGGAGAGGGATTCCCTTGTGGCGAGATCGTGTTGCACATCCACCCCAATGATGATGTCCGCACCCATGTTCCTCACCCTTTCTATGGGATAATTGTTCACCACCCCACCATCGATCAAAATGGCCTCTTCTATTTCCGATGGTTCAAAAAGGGACGGGAAGGTACCACTAGCCACAATGGCCTCGGGAAGATAGCCATGGTCCAACAATACCTGTTCGCCGGTCTCCACGTTGGTGGCCATGCAAAGAAACGGAATGGGCAGTTTATTGAACTCGTGCACATCCTTGACATGGAAAAGCAAGCGCACCAGTTCATTATAAATGTTTTGCCCCCCGGAAATGGCCTGGGGAAAGCTCACCTTAAAATTCGTAAAAGGCAAGGTCAGTGCATATTTCTCCGAATTTTCCTTTTCGTAGAAGGTCTTGGCGCCCCTAGGCACATTGTCCTGGATAAGTTTTGTAAAGTCCGTCACCCTAAAAATGGAGTCCAGCTCTTTGGCCGAATATCCCGATGCATAGAGCGCCCCGACAATGGCCCCCATACTGGTCCCTCCAATATAATCCACTTTCACCCCGGCTTCCTCAATGACCTTCAGTGCACCGATATGGGCCAACCCTTTAGCCCCGCCCCCACTTAGTACAAGTCCTACTTTGGGAGGTGGGTCACCGTTCTGGTCTTGGGCCAATCCAAGAACGCCAAACAAAACAAACACCAATGTGGTCATTATACTTTTACTGTGCATGGTTCACTAATGAAAGGATTTATAAATTTTTTTTGCCTTCGCCATCCCCACGGATTCCGCAAGGCTCTCCACGGAAGCTTCCTTGATGCGCTTTACGGACTTGAAGCTCTTCAACAGTTGCTCCGCCGTTTTCTCCCCAATGCCCTCAATACCTACCAGCTCCGTGCCTATGGCTCCCTTGCTCCGCTTGTTCCTGTGGTGCGTGATGCCAAACCTATGGGCCTCGTTCCGCAATTGCTGGATGATCTTCAATGATTCCGACCTCTTGTCCAGATATAAAGGTACGGGGTCTTCTGGGAAATAGATTTCCTCCAGTCTTTTGGCGATACCGATGATGGCTATCTTCCCACGAAGGTCCAAGGCTTCCAAACTCTTCAGGGCCGACGACAACTGCCCTTTGCCTCCATCGATCACGATCAGTTGGGGCAGGGGCTCATCTTCGTTCAGCAACCTTTTGTATCTTCTGAAAACCACTTCTTCCATACTTGCAAAATCGTCAGGACCCTCCACGGTCTTAATGTTGAAGTGCCTATAGTCCTTCTTGGACGGCTTTCCGTCCTTAAAGACAACACAGGCGGCAACAGGGTTGCTTCCCTGGATGTTGGAGTTGTCAAAACATTCAATATGGGTGGGTTCCACCGAAAGTCGGAGGTCGGCCTTCATCTGGGCCATGATCCTTTTGGTATGCCTGTCCGGATCGGTGATCTTGATCTGTTTCATCTTGTCCTGCCTGTAAAAACGCGCATTGCGCTCCGACAGTTCCAAAATCCTACGCTTATCGCCCAATTTGGGCAGAGTGACCTTTATATCTTCCTCTACTGTGACAGGGAACGGCAGGTAGATTTCCTTCGTACGGGAATGGAATCGTTGCCTTATCTCCGTGATGGCCAATTGGAGGAGTTCCTCATCGGTCTCTTCCAGTTTCTTTTTGATCTCCAAGGTGTGCGACCTAATGATGGCCCCATGCGACAACTGCAAGAAATTCACATAGGCATGGGTCTCATCCGAAATGATGGAAAAGACATCCACATTGTTGATCTTGGGGTTCACCACCGTGGACTTCGCCTGGTAGTTTTCCAGAATGTCTATTTTGTCCTTTACCCGCTGCGCCTTTTCAAATTCCATTTTGTCGGCCAGTTCCATCATCTGCTGCCGGAACGATTGCAGGGAACTTTTCAGATTCCCCTTTATGATCTGCCGGATGTCCTCTATCTGTGCGCTATATTCTTTCTCCTCCTGAAGCCCTTCACATGGGCCCAAACAGTTGCCCAGATGATATTCCAGACACACCTTGTACTTACCAGCATCAATTTTTTCCTCGGAAAGGTCATAGTTGCAGGTCCGGAGGGGGTAAAGGCTCTTCACGAGCTCCAAAAGGGTCCGTACCGTTTTCATGCTGGTGTAGGGGCCATAATATTCCGAACCGTCCTTGATGAGTTTCCGCGTTGGGAAAATCCTTGGGAAACGTTCATTCTTTATGCAGATCCACGGGTAGGATTTGTCATCCTTGAGCAGCACATTGTAGCGTGGCAACAATTTTTTGATCAAGTTGTTCTCCAACAAAAGGGCATCCGACTCCGTGGAGACCACAATATGTTTTATGGTATGGATTTTCTTCACCAATACTCGGGTCTTCCCATATTCCTGTTTCTTGTTGAAATAGGACGACACCCTCTTTTTAAGGTTCTTGGCCTTTCCCACATATAAAATTTTCCCTGCAGCATCATAAAACTGATACACCCCGGGGTTATCGGGCAAGGTACTTATCTGTACATTGATGGATGGTGGGTTGGACATACGGTTTTTGGAAAAATTACCCTATTCGACTTTACAACAAAGTTATATTTTAATTACAGTGTTTTCTGTTAAACTTGATTGTTTGCCCTTTTGCATTGATATCTGCCCGGTTTGGATCCATGGAAGTGGTAACCACATCAATTCCAATTCCTTTCCATTTTGGAAACGCAACTTCAAAACTGGGGTTTTCCTATAAAAAAACTGTGGAAAAACCATAGTTGAAAATCAAAAAATGTTAAACTGTTGCAAAAAATGGTGTATTTCACCGATAAAAAGTGCATTTCGTGGTGGGTTTTAAAATTCTTTTACCTACATTTAACAGTATAAATACAATCCTATGGAAAACTATGTAATCGTTTTGGGAATGTACTTGATCTTGATGCTTTTCTTCAAGATATTCTTCTCCGTTTCAGCAAGTAAGGGAGAATAAGACCAATGTGCCCCCAGAATAACCCCTAAATCTTCAACACTTAGATGTTGAAACATGAACTAAGAAAAAAATACAGAAATCTGAGAGCGGGAATCAGTCCATCACAAGCTTCAGATTTCAGTTTGATTTTAGCAAATCATGTACTCCAAATCCCAATCTGGGATTTTTTTTATTACCATATCTTTTTGAGCATAGAGGAGCAGAACGAAGTGGACACCCTCCCCATCATCACACTGCTACAAGGGAAGGACAAACACGTTGTTGTCCCCAAGGTGAGCGGTGATAGTTCCATGGACAATTATCTATTGACCGATGGGACTGCCTTCAAAAAAAACAAATGGGGCATTCCAGAACCCGTGGACGGCATAGTGGTGCCCGAAGATAAAATAGATGTGGTCTTTATCCCCCTCTTGGCATTTGATGAAATGGGCAACCGAGTGGGCTATGGAAAAGGGTTTTATGACATTTTCTTGGGCAAATGCGGGGAAGACACCCTCAAAATTGGACTATCTTTTTTTGGGGCCGAAGCAGAGCCTATAACCGATGTGGATGAAAATGATGTGAAACTGGATTACTGCATTACCCAAGAAAAGGTCTATGCATTCTGATCGACGACCTCTTCCTTTTTTTCCGCTTGCTTCGGGAAAGCCTTCTTGTTGAAAACAATCAAAATACCCACTCCTGTACTGATGGCCGTATCCGCAATATTGAACACAGGTTCAAAGAACCGGAAACGATTGCCCCCCACTGAAGGGACCCAATCGGGCCATGTAGTATCTATCAAGGGGAAATAGAGCATGTCCACCACTTTGCCATGGAACAGGCTGCCATAAGGATTATCGGAAAAAAGAGTGGCTACTTGTCCATTGCTATGATCAAAGATCAACCCGTAAAAAACTGAGTCGATGATATTGCCCACCGCACCGGCAAAAATCAGTGAAACGGCCAAGATCAAGGTTTTTGGGGATTGCTTTTTCACAATGTCCCAAAGCCAATAGCCAATGCCCAGCACGGCAAAAATCCTAAAAATGGTCAGCACCAGTTTTCCTGCAGGTTCCGAAATGGGCAGAAGGTCGCTCAACTTGGTCCCCCAAGCCGCACCTTCATTCTCTATGAAAAGTATCTTGAACCAACCGAAGACATCATGGGACTCCCCCAAAATAAAACTGGTCTTGATATAGACTTTGCTTATCTGGTCAACGAGCAAAATCAGAACAATGATCAACAGGGATTTCTTTAAACTCATGCTTTTACTAAAGAGGTTGCAAAAATATGGATATTATTTTGTTTTCTTGAGATGGATTTGCCCTTCCACCGTCTTCAGTATAAATTGGTTGTCCCCGAAGGGGATGGTTTCCTGGTCCACCTTCCCGTAGGTACTTTCGGCCAGAATGTGCCCGCTGGGCGCAGAGAGCCATATATCCCCCTTTTGGGTGGCCACCTCAACCGTTTCGGAAACGTTCTCCAAAGTACATATCCCATCGGAAAGGGTGATGTGCAGGTTTTCATACTTGCCAGAAGCATTCACATTGCTGTTCGTTCCAAAAATGGAGACCTCCTTGTATTCTGGCACACTGATCTGCAACGCTATGGAAACCACTTTGTGGGCACTGAGCTTGTCGTTGGGGTTGATGAAAATAGGCTGGAACCCTGCGCTGACCAACACTGTTGTACCTTCTTCCTCAATGGACACCAACAGATCTTTGGCATACTCGCCCTCGATGCTCGCGGATACCTGCACCTCATCGGTCGGCGAAGTGGCAAGGTCTATCCGATAGCAATATTGGGCATCTATCTGGATGGACTCGGTCCTGGGTCCGATGAATGCTTTTTTTACCAATTTTTGTCCGTGTAGGTGTACAAGGAAAAAGAGGGCCGGTAAAAACAACAAGGTCTTCATAAACAAAAAACGCCCTAGGGCGCTTTTATTATTTTTGCATATTCTTCGCCTCGATGCTCAATGTGGCATGTGGGACCAGCTTCAACCGTTCCTTGTTGATGAGCTTTCCGGTAACACGGCAGATACCATAGGTCTTGTTCTCGATACGCATAAGTGCGTTCTTCAGGTCGCGGATAAATTTCTCCTGACGGATGGCCAACTGTGTATTGGCTTCCTTGGACATGGTCTCCGAACCTTCCTCAAAAGCCTTGAAGGTTGGTGACGTATCATCCGTACCGTTGTTACCATCGTTCATATAGGAACTCTTCAAAAGTTCCAGGTGGCTTTTTGCCTTTTCCATTTTTTCCTCGATCAAGGTCCTGAATTCCTCCAGGTCCTTGTCGGAGTATCTTACTTTTAAATCTTCTGCCATGTCTAATGCTTTTGAATAAACAATTTTGTATTCACTTCGTCGAAGGCAATCGCTATACCTTCATCCAATTTTTCCTCAAAGTTGAGCACTGCGGTCAAGGTCTCCGTCTTGATGTATTCCTCATTACTGGAAACCGCATTTTCCACAAGGCCGTCCTTCAATATTTTAATGTCGATCTTGTCGGTCACTTCAAATCCGGAATCCTTTCGGATGTTCTGGATCCTGTTGACCAATTCCCTTGCGATCCCTTCTTTTTTAAGGGCCTCATCGATCGTAACATCCAGTGCCACTGTAAGCGGGCCTGAACTGGCCACCAGCCACCCTTCGATATCCTGGGAGCTGATCTCTACATCGGCTAACTGTAAATTAACGGTTTTATTTTGCAATTGGAGTGTTAATTCTCCTTCTTGTTCCATTTTTTGGATATCCTCTTGGCCCAATTCGTTCACTGCCCCCGCGATGGCCTTCATATCCTTGCCAAATTTCGGGCCCAAAACCTTGAAATTGGGTTTTATCTGCTTTACCAAGATGCCCGATGCATCGTCCAACAATTGGATTTCCTTTACGTTCACCTCGGATTTGATCAACCCGGACACCGCCTCGATGTCCTTTTTCTGTTCTGCGTTCAAGATTGGGATCATGATCTTTTGCAGGGGTTGGCGCACTTTTATCTTTTCCTTCTGACGGATGGAAAGCACCAAAGAGGATATTTTTTGTGCCAACTGCATCTTGCGCTCCAATTTTTCGTTCACCATGGAAGCATCATAAGTTGGGAACCCTGCCAAATGCACACTTTCAAAACCATCCTTGCCAGTGACGGCATCCAGATCTTTGTACAATCGATCCATAAAGAAAGGCGCCACTGGTGCGGAAAGCTTGGCCACGGTCACCAAACAGGTATACAGGGTCTGGTACGCAGAAATCTTGTCCTGTCCATAATCGCCTTTCCAGAACCTTCTCCTGCACAGACGCACATACCAGTTGCTCAGGTTTTCCTGCACAAAATCCGAAATCATCCGTGAAGCCCTGGTCGCTTCATAATCTTCATAGGCCTCATCCACATTTTGGATCAAGGTGTGCAGCTCGGACAAGATCCATTGGTCTATTTCCGGTCTGTCCTTCAAGGGGATATCCGCCTCAGCATAGCTGAACCCATCAATATTGGCATAGAGCGCCATAAAGGAATAGGTGTTGTAGAGCGTTCCGAAGAACTTTCGCTTTACCTCGACCACGCCTTCAATATCAAATTTAAGGTTGTCCCAAGGGTTGGCATTGGAGATCATGTACCAGCGGGTGGCATCGGGTCCGTGCTCTGGCAAGACCTCAAAGGGATCTACTGCATTGCCCAAACGCTTGGACATTTTTTTACCTTCCTTGTCGAGCACCAATCCGTTGGAGACCACATTTTGATAAGCGATGCCATCAAACACCATAGTGGCAATGGCATGGAGGGTATAGAACCATCCGCGGGTCTGGTCCACTCCTTCGGCGATGAAATTGGCCGGAAAGGCAACCCCATCATCGATCAATTCTTTGTTTTCAAAAGGATAGTGCCATTGCGCATAGGGCATGGAACCACTATCGAACCAAACATCGATAAGGTCCGACTCCCTTTTCATGGGCTGGCCACTTGGCGATACCAAGGTGATGCCATCCACAATATTTTTGTGCAGGTCGATCTTGTCGTAATTGTCCTCGCTCATGTCGCCCACCACAAATTCGGCAAACACATCTTTTTCCAGGACCCCCGCTTCAACGGCCTTGGCCATTTCGGCCTTCAGCTCTTCCACAGAACCAATGATCAGTTCTTCCTTCCCATCGTCCGTTCTCCAGATGGGCAATGGAATCCCCCAATACCTGGATCGGGAAAGGTTCCAATCGTTGGCATTGGCCAACCAGTTGCCAAAACGACCTTCGCCGGTTGCCTTTGGCTTCCAGTTGATGGTCTGGTTGAGCTCGAACATCCGATCCTTCACATCGGTCACCTTGATGAACCATGAATTCAGCGGATAGTACAATATGGGTTTATCGGTTCGCCAGCAGTTTGGATAACTGTGGACATATTTTTCCACCTTGAAGGCCTTGTTCTCTTCCTTTAGTTTGATGGCAATCTCGACATCCACCGATTTTTCGGGGGCCTGGCCATCGTCATAATATTCGTTTTTGACATATTTCCCTGCCAATTCGCCCATTTCCGGACGGAACCGTCCCTGTAGGTCCACCAAGGGCACCAAGTTGTCGTTCTCATCTTTTACAAGCATGGGCGGGACCTCTGGCTCGGCCTGTTTGGCCACCAGGGCATCGTCCGCACCAAAGGTGGGAGCCGTGTGCACGATTCCGGTACCATCTTCCGTGGTCACAAAATCCCCAGCAATGACCCTAAAGGCATTTTCGGGGTTGTCGTTGGGCAACACATATGGAAGAAGCTGCTCATAGCGGATTCCGACCAAATCTTTTCCCAAACAGCTCTGGCCTACCCAATATGGGATTTTTTTGCCCCCTTCTTTAAAATTGGACAATTCTTCTGCGGTCTCGACCTTGGCAAACTTTCCCGAAAAATTATAGCTGACCAGATTCTTGGCCAGTATCACTTGAATGGGTTCGAAGGTATATTGGTTGAAGGTTTTCACCAATACGTATTCAATTTTTGGCCCAACGGTCAAGGCGGTGTTGGAAGGAAGAGTCCAAGGGGTGGTCGTCCACGCCAAGAAATGGACATCACCCTCAACATTTTTCAGAAAATCGGGAAGCGATTCTTTTTTGGCTTTGAACTGTGCCGTTACCGTGGTATCCGTCACATCTTGATAGGTGCCTGGTTGGTTTAGCTCGTGCGAGCTCAACCCTGTGCCCGCCTTAGGCGAGTATGGCTGTATGGTGTATCCTTTATATAGAAGTCCTTTATCGTAGATCTGCTTCAGCAACCACCAAACGGATTCCATGTACTTGGGCTTGTAGGTGATGTACGGATCATCCATATCCACCCAGTAGCCAATTTTTTCGGTCATTTCGTTCCAAACATCCGTGTAGCGCATCACCGCTTTTTTACAAGCGGCATTGTACTCCTCTACCGATATTTTCTTGCCGATATCTTCCTTGGTGATGCCGAGTTCCTTCTCCACACCTATCTCTATCGGTAGTCCATGGGTGTCCCAACCGGCCTTTCGCTTCACCTGAAAGCCCTTCATGGTCTTGTATCTTGGGAAAATATCCTTGATGGTCCGGGCCATCACGTGGTGGATACCGGGCATGCCATTTGCAGATGGGGGACCTTCATAGAAGACGTAGCTTTCCTTGCCCTCCCTAGTGGAAATACTCTTTTCAAAAATCTGTTTATCCTTCCAAAAGTCCAGAACTTCTTCCGATACTTTGGGCAAATCCAACCCCTTATACTCCGCAAACTTCATAAACTGCTACTTCTTCTAGAATTCAAGTTTGCAAAATTATAAATTTAGATGGAATTATGCCCTAACCATTGCCTATTAGAATTTCCTTAATCTCCTTAATGTAAATATGATATGGGGACAATCCTTATTTCAGGTAATTTTTTGTTATCTTGATTTTTCAATAACACTAATCCAATATTGAAATGAAAAAAGTTTATATCGCCCTAATGGCGCTGTCATTGTCCGTGTCCGTACTCACCTCCTGCAAGGATGCCAACGATAAGGCAAAAGAAGCTTCCGAGGAGGCAAGCGAAGCCTTGGAAGAAGCCGGCAAGGACCTGAAAGAGGCCGCCAACGATGCCATAGACACGGCAAAAGAAGTGGGCGAGGATGCCAAGGAAATAGGCGAAAAAGCACTGGACAGTCTTGAAAAAGCCGGCAAAGAGGTGAAAGAGGCCACTAAAAAGGCCCTTGATAGCTTGTAGGGGCCATTAGTATCAAACGAAGACTGTCTAAAAAAGTGTCATTCTGAATGAAATGAAGAATCTTTTAAGATTCAACTATCTGATAGAGATTTTTCGCTTGTCCCTTCGATTGCGCTCAGGGTGACAGCTCAAAAAGACAATTTAATCACTTTTTAAAACAGCCTTATTATCTTTTAAAACACATAACCCACTCCCAAAATTAGATTGGTCCCGGGTGCCACTATACCCGACGAATAGGTCCTGTAGCGCTGGTTGGTCATGTTTTCCAAGGCCATGGTGGCCTTGAGCGCATTGGAAATCTGGTATTGCGACCTCAAATTCAAGGTGTACCACGATGGGGAATACGGGTTTCCGTTGCGGTCACTGGCATACATATAATCCTTGCTGCGTTCCGATAGCGTGAGCTCATCGTTGCTGATTTCCCCATTGTAATTCACGAACACATCCGCCTTTAGTTTTTGGCTCTGCCAGATCAGGTGCACGTCACCAAACGTAGGGGCGGCATGTCGGGCAGAAGTATCCGTCCCGCTGTCATCTTCTTCCGTGCCTTCCGTAAGGGTGAGGTTGGACAACAGCGACCAATGTTCATCAAAGTAGGCTTCCAACCCAAACTCAAAGCCATACACATAGGCCTTGGCCGCATTTTGGATGGCTTGCACATTACTCTGTTCACCATTGTATTCAATCTCGCGTTGCCCATTGAAGGTAAAGTCCCTTCGGACCAAAGCATCCACTAAATAGGTGTAGTACGCAGCCGCTTTGAACACTACAACATCCCCAAAATTCTTCTTGATGCCCAGTTCCCCGTTATAGGCATATTCGGGTTCCAGGTCTGGGTTGGGCACCACCACGGAACCGGGTTCCGAGTCAAAAATCTTCCCGATATCGTCAATATTGGGGGCCCTAAACCCTGTGGAACCGTTCAAAGTGAGCTGGAAATCGGACCATGGGAACCAACTGACCCCCAAACTGCCCGTGAGTGCCCCGGTCACAATATCGGCCTCTTCAAACGGAAAAGGATAAAAGGTGTTTTCAAAACGGGCATCCACCCAAACCTGGCTGTACCGTATTCCCGACAGCACGGTAAGGTTGGGCTTCACTTGATATTCACCATTGATATATCCGGCAAAGGTCTGCCATGTGGCCCCGTCGGGATATCGGGAGGCGGTCAGTTCGCTCTCATCCGTCACAATATCTTTCACACTCCCTTCCGAATGGACCTTGTTGAAAATATATTCTGCTCCATAAAAAAGATTCAGGTTGCCCATTTTCTTGTTCTCAAAATCCAAATTCACGGAAATGGCGTCCACTTTTTCCCTTGTGGAATACAGCTCCACATCTTCAAATCCACGATCATGGCGGCTCTCTTCAAAAAATTGATAGGCCGTGGTCAACTTGACCCCGTCATAAAACTTGTTCTTTCCCTTTTGCGTGACCTGAAAGTTCCCCATGAACCATTTTTGGGGACCGTAGTACCATTCTGCGGAGCGAAGTCCCAAACCATCGCCGGTGGGGCGAATCAACCTATCGTATCTGGAATAGTCAGATGTTTCGGAATAGTACAGCCCCAGATCATAGTTCCACGAAGTGTTGGGCCTGTAGGCGAACTTCTGGAGAAAATTGAACTGATTGTACCCAGAGGTCACTTGCTTTCTGGGATCATCATTTTCCACCAAAACATCGGTGCCGTTCTGCCGCACCACATAATTGTTCCGCAGATAGGAATCGGGGCCTTGCTTTCCCATCTTCAGATCATCAAAATCATTGTAGGTGAAACTGGTGTAGGAGGCCCATTTTCGTTGCCCAAAGTTAACATCCACATGGGCGGTGTTCTCATTGTTTGCCGTGGCGTAGCGATAGTTTGCATGGCCCGAAAAGGCAAGACTGTCGGTATGTGAAAAACGGGGCCTCTCCGTGTAGAAGTTCATGACCCCACCAATGGCATCACTACCATAGATCACGGAACCAGGCCCAAAAGTGATCTCAGTCTTTGCAATGGTAAACGGGTCAATGGATATCACATTTTGGAGGTTGCCACCCCTGAAAATGGCATTGTTCATCCGGACCCCATCTACGGAGAGCAAGAGCCTGTTCGTTGCAAAACCCCGTATCATCGGGCTTCCCCCGCCCAATTGGCTTTTTTGCACAAATACCTTCCCGCTGTTCTGCAAAAGATCGGCAGAGGTTTGGGGCGAGGTAAAATAAATGTCCCTTGCGCCCAGCGTCTCCACTTTCTGGGGAATCCGCTTTTTCTGCTGCTCCCATTTGGAGACGGACATGACCACTTCCTGTAACTCTTCGGCCCTTGGGAGAAGGTATACCCGATTGCCCCTTCTGCCCATCTGTGATTTGGTGGCCGTGTAGGTCTCGTAACCGATGTGCCGAAAGGTAATTTTCTCATCCTCGCCAAAAATGCCCAGATCGGCGCTCCCGCGGGCGTTCGTGATGGTCGTCTTGGATTGGTCCTTATTGAAGAGCGCCACATTGTCCACAGGTGTTCCGCTATCCGCATCCAAAACGGTTATCTGTTGGGCATAAAATGTGAGGGAAAGAAATAAAAATATGAGGGTCGGGGCTAATTTTTGGTTCTGCATTTCAGTTGAATACTTCATTTAATACGGCAAGCGATTTTGGCTCTCTGAATCCGTGCACGTGCAACCGAAAATACAAGATCATCGTTTTCAAGAGTTCCCGCCTGTTGGACTTCGTTAGTTGTATCGTCTGAAGTGCATCAAAATCCATGCCCAAAAATTTCTTAAAACTGACAATATTTTCACTCTGTATCAATGGATTAAGTGATGGTGATTCGCAAAATTCCCCTTCTTGAAGGTCAAAGAAAGGAGCTTCCTCTAGGAAAGTGTCCGGGTAGAAGCCCAAATATTTGGTAAGGTTCAATAAAAAGAGGATATGGAAATTGGGCGAAAGGGCGTTTTCATCCAACCATAGCAGGGCATGCTCCAAGTAGTTGAACAGTCCTTGATCCTGCTCTTGTTCATGGATGCTGCTTCCCAACATTTCCGCGAGGAAAAGCACCACACTGTTCTTTAGGATGTCCGTGTGGAGGGTACGGTAAGGTGTCGCCACCTTGACTTCCCGGATGCCTTCCAAAGTGCCCTTGTTCCTATGGCTGGCCACTACTTCCAATTGCATCAAAGGAAGAAAATAGGCAGGCTTCAGTTTCCCCTTTCCCGAGGAAAATACCCCTTTCAGCAAATAGGATTTCAAACCATCGGATTCGGTAAATGCCCTGACAATGAGACTGGTGTCTCCATATTTCAACGAGGAAAGAACGATTGCCTTTGTGGTGATTTGCATGGGCCAAAAAAGAAGCAGTTACCAGAAGTGTAAAAATAAGCACTCCTTCCGGTAACTGCCAACCAAAAACTATTTTCGATCAAAGGGCCTAAATGACCCCTTGGGCCAACATGGCATCTGCAACCTTTACGAAACCGGCAATATTGGCTCCTTTTACATAGTTGCAGTACCCGCCGTCTTCTTTTCCATATTCGATACAGGCATCGTGAATATCGGACATGATCCCTTTCAATCGTTGGTCCACCTCTTCACGCGTCCAACTGATTCTAAGTGAGTTCTGGGACATCTCCAGACCTGAAGTGGCCACACCTCCTGCATTGGAGGCCTTACCCGGTGCAAACAATATCTTGGCATCGTGGAACGCATGGATGGCTTCCGGGGTGGAAGGCATATTGGCTCCTTCGGCCACGGCGATACAGCCGTTTTTGATCAATTGGGCGGCATCGTCACCGTTCAACTCGTTCTGGGTGGCGCAGGGCAATGCAATATCACACGTCACTTTCCATGGGGTCTCCCCTTTGTGGAATTCTGCCGAAGGATACTTGGCAACATAGTCCGAGATTCTTCCCCGGCGATTGTTCTTCAAATCCATCACATAGGCGAGTTTTTCCTCGTTTATTCCGTCCTTGTCGTAGATGTACCCAGCTGAATCTGAAAGGGTCAACACTTTTCCTCCCATCTGAAGGACTTTTTCAGCAGCATATTGCGCCACGTTCCCTGAACCTGATATCACTACTTTCTTGCCTTCAAAAGATTTGCCTTGGGTCTTGAGCATGCTATCGGCAAAGTACACGGTACCATATCCGGTCGCTTCGGGACGGATCAGCGATCCTCCCCATGAAAGTCCCTTACCGGTCAACACGCCCGTAAACTCGTTGCGTATTTTTTTGTACATCCCAAAAAGGAACCCTATCTCGCGGGCACCCACCCCGATGTCTCCTGCGGGAACGTCCGTGTTGGGACCAATGTGTCGGCAAAGCTCTGTCATGAAGGCGTGGCAAAAGCGCATTACCTCATCGTCCGACTTACCTTTGGGGTCAAAATCGGAACCTCCCTTTCCTCCGCCCATGGGCAAAGTGGTAAGACTGTTTTTGAATACTTGTTCAAATGCCAAGAATTTCAGTACGCTGGCATTTACTGTGGGGTGAAATCGGAGTCCTCCTTTGTAGGGGCCTATGGCCGAGTTCATTTGAATGCGGTATCCGCGGTTCACATGGATCTCTCCTTCGTCATCGACCCATGCCACACGGAACGAGATCAATCGTTCTGGCTCGACCATTCTCAGGAGGATGTTCTTTCCATTATAGATGTCGTGCTTGGCAATATAGGGTATTACCGTTTCCGCCACCTCTTGTACCGCTTGTATGAATTCAGGTTCATGGCCGTTCCTGGCCTTGACCTCATCCATAAATGCTTTTATTTTTGCTTCCATAAACGGATTAAGATTAATTGTCCCCTCGACTTAGCTTAGGGTTATTTTTATTGAATTATGAATTTGAGGGCAAAATTATACTATTTCAATATTTCAAATGTCTGTTTTCTGTAAATTTTTCAAAAACATTATGATAAGGCCTGCTCCAAATCGGCTTTCAGATCTTCCACGTCCTCAATGCCCACACTGAGCCTGATCAGCGCATCGACCACCCCGCTTTTCTCCCTCTCTTCCTTGGGGATACTGGCATGGGTCATACTGGCAGGGTGTCCCGCCAAACTTTCCACTCCTCCCAGCGATTCAGCAAGGGTAAATAGGTTCAGTTTTTCCACAATTTTTATGGCATCGTCATAATTCCCTTTGGGCACAAAGGATATCATTCCTCCAAAACCCTTCATCTGCGCCTTGGCCACCTTGTGGTTGGGATGCGTCTCGAAACCAGGCCAATAGACCTTTTCAATCTTCGGATGGGCTTGTAGATATTTGGCGATGGCCTCCCCGTTTTCACAATGCCGTTGCATGCGCACATGCAATGTCTTTATGCCCCGAAGGGTCAAAAAACTGTCCATGGGGCCGCACACGGCTCCACTGGCATTCTGGATAAAATACAGCCGATCGGCAAGCGATTTGTCCTTGACCACCAATCCACCGACCACCACATCACTGTGGCCGCCCAGGTATTTTGTGGCCGAATGCATCACAATATCGGCCCCAAGATCCAACGGTTGTTGCAGATAGGGGGTGGCAAACGTATTATCGACCGCCAACAGAAGGCCATGCTTTTGGGTAAGCGCGGAAACTGCCTTGATGTCGATAATGTTCATCATGGGATTGGTAGGAGTTTCCACCCAGACCATTTTGGTGTTCGGGTTGATGTACGACTCTATTGCTTCCATATTGTCCATCCCTACAAAGTGGAAACGAATCCCATACTTTTCAAACACTTTTTTGAAAAGTCGGTAGCTGCCCCCATACAAATCGCTTGTGGAAATGACCTCGTCCCCGGGGCCCAATAGCTTGAGAACAGCATCGATGGCGGCCAATCCGCTGGCAAATGCCAGTCCATGGCTCCCATTCTCTATGCTGGCCAAGGCTTGTTCCAAGGCGGTTCTGGTCGGGTTGGCACTTCTGGAGTACTCATATCCCTTGTGCCCCCCTGGAGTGGTCTGGGCATAGGTGGAGGTTTGGTATATGGGAGGCATCACGGCACCGTAGGCCTTATCGGGATGTTGTCCTCCGTGGATGGTCTTACTGTTGAACTTTAGGTCTTTTTTCATCCTCTTCCAATCTACATACAAATGTATCGCTATCTTTCGGAGTAATCAATGAAGTCTTATTTTTGAAGACCCAAAAACCCCTTTTATGAAAAAAATCCTTGCCCC
The DNA here is from genome assembly GCF_003058265.1 of Flagellimonas amoyensis. GTDB lineage: Bacteria > Bacteroidota > Bacteroidia > Flavobacteriales > Flavobacteriaceae > Flagellimonas > Flagellimonas amoyensis. Next base: position 169,599 of record NZ_QBUK01000001.1, on the reverse strand, counting down.
TGTCTTATTCCTATGGTTCATTGTGGGCTGTGAGAGCGAATCGCAATTGACCTTTGAGCCATTGTTGCTCAATGGTGAAACTTGTGCCACCTGCCCCAACGTGGAGATCAATGTGCCCAAAGCAATCGATGGGTCATCGGTGGCAACGGCCATCAACCGGTCATTGAATGAAGAGATCATCAGTCTTCTTTCCTTTAGTGAGGGACAGGGCGATATCGATACCGCCGAAAAGGCCATCGCCTCGTTTACCAACAGCTATAAGGAACTGAAGTCCAAATTTCCCGATGAATTGCCCTGGGAAGCAAAAATAACTGGGGACGTGGTGTATGAGGACGCCAATATGGTGACCGTTTCGGTCAATTCCTATTCCTTTACCGGTGGGGCCCATGGCTATGCTTCCACTTCCTTTTTGAACTTTGACAAGAAAAGAGGGGTGGAACTGGACACGCCTGACCTTTTTGATGATATGGGAAGATTTGAAGAATTTGCGGAGGCGCAATTCCGTGCCCAAGAAAAGGTGCCGGAAGGCCAAAACATCAATGCGACGGGCTTTATGTTTGAAGGGGACACTTTTCATCTGCCCTATAATGTAGGCTATACCCCGGATGGCATCCAGCTCATCTACAACCAATACGAAGTGGCTTCGTATGCCGACGGACCCATTGTACTGACCCTCCCCTATGCAGAGGCCAACAAATACCTCAAACTGAAAGTAGAACCCTAACGGTCCAACTCAAGGGCCTTTTTCAATGCCCCGATGGCACCTAGGTGGAGCCCTTCATGGAACACATTGAACGCGATGGCATCCTCAGCGCTGGCCAAGCCGATCTTAGGGGTCGTCATGTATTCTTTGAAGGTCTTGAACTTTCCGTGTGAATAGTCCAATTGGATCAGCTTTACGGTACTGAAAAGGTAGGCCGATATCTTTTCCATCTCTTGTTTGGAGGGCTCCCCCTCAGGAAAGGTCCCTTTACGGTACTTGTCGATCAATTCCTTTTCAATGGTAAAGTCCAGTCCGCTAAGTCCATAGAGCAACAATTGCGGTGTTACCACCACATGGGCTATGTTCCACCAAATATTGTTGTTGAATCCCTTTGGGATCCTGAAAAGATCCTCTTTTGGGGTGTTCTGCAAATGATCGTGCAGGATTTTTCTGTTCTTCAGCACTATATCAAACAACTTTTCCATAACCGTATATTCAAAGACAACCTATTTTCTGAAGTAAAACTAGTTTTAAAATATGAGACGGATCTATGAAAAATACATAAAATCGCTCCTTCTTTACAATTGGAACAACCTTTCAAAAAGCTGTTGAATTTACAGTTTCTTCATGTGTTTTGATTGATTTTTGCCTTCCTTTGCCAACACAGCACCATTTATCATGAAAAAAATTTACCATTTGGGCACCTGCTCCACTTGCCAGCGGATCTTAAAAGAATTGGCTCCATTGGACGGGGTCCAACTGCAAGAGATCAAATCGGAGCCCATTACCCCGGCACAATTGGAAGAAATGGCTTCCCTTTCCGGCGATTATGAGTCCCTTTTCAGCAAAAGGGCTATGCTGTTCCGCCAAAGGGGACTGCACGAAAAGGAACTCTCGGAGAGTGATTATAAAAATTTGATCCTGGAACAGTACACCTTCTTAAAAAGACCTGTGATCCTTGTGGATGGACAAGTGTTTGTCGGAAACTCCAAAAAAGTGGTCCAGGCCGCAAAAGAGGCCCTGCACAAATGAGCAAAAGAAGCTTGGCCATCCTGGCCGCCTTTTGCGCCGCTACTATTTACGGCATCAACCATACCGTTGCAAAAGGCGTCATGCCCACCTATGTGAAACCTTTTGGATTCATTATGTTGCGTGTTTCGGGGGCCGCCCTGCTTTTTTGGATCATATCCATATTCGGTCCCAAGGAAAAAATCGAGAAGAAGGATTGGTTGCGGATTTTGGTCTGTTCCATTTTGGGCATGGTCATCAACATGCTCTCCTTTTTTAAGGGACTGCAACTTTCCACTCCCATCAACAGTGCGGTCCTGGCCACCGTGACCCCCATCTTTGTGGTGATCATGTCCGCTTTTTTGTTGAGCGAACGGATTACCCTGAACAAGGGTCTTGGTGTTTTTTTGGGCTTCGCTGGGGCCATCGGGCTTATCTTTTTTGGAGCTGAAATCCGCCAAGACGCACCCAACATTCCTCTGGGCAATTTTTTATTTGTGCTGAACGCCACATCGTACGGCGCATACCTTATTGTGGTCAAAACCCTGATCGAGAAATACCACCCATTCACGCTGATGAAATGGCTTTTCACCGCCGCGGTTATCATCAACCTGCCCATCACCTTGCCCGAGGTTCTGGAGATTGAGTGGTCCACCATGCCGCTTTGGGCCTATGCCTCGGTCGCATTTGTGGTCATTGGCACCACCTTTCTGACCTATTTGTTCAATGTGTTTGCCCTCACGGAGCTCAAGGCTTCCACGGTTGGGGCCTTTGTGTATATGCAGCCCTTGGTGGGGATTGTCTATGCCCTTATCACAGGGAAGGACCATCTTACCTTGGTGAAGATTGTGGCCGCTTCCTTGGTTTTGGTGGGTGTTTATCTGGCCAGTAAGCGGGCGAAAGCTGCTTCATAATCGCCAATGATCTATACAAAACCCTCATCCGTCAATTGAAACCGGGCATCCGTCAATCCATCGCCCCAAATACAGATTGCCCTTCTATTTTTGTCCTTTAAAATGGATTGGGAATGACGGATTTTACTGAACAGATCCATCGCATCAAAGAAAAATTGGTTCTTGCCAAAAAGGTGGACAAGCATTTTAGTGCCTTTGGTGCCGCCAGTCACAAGTATGCACTGGACCCTCCTGCCTCCATTGCTGAAGTTGAAGCATTTGAAAAACGGTATGGAATCCGGCTTCCTGAGGGGTATCGCGCTTTTGTCCTTAACATAGGGAACGGGGGAGCATCCTTCCATAATTCCGGTGCCGGACCCTATTATGGCATATACCCTTTGGGCAACTATTTGGATGATCTTATCCTCAAGGACAAGGATGTTGAGCGACATCTTAAAAAGACATGTATGCTATTCCCTGGCTTAAGTGAAAAGCAATGGGACAAACTGACCGACCCTTTGTACAGTGAAGGGATCAGTGATGCTGATTTTGCAGAACTGAACGGCACCCTGTATGGCGGTATCCTGCCCCTTGGCACTCAAGGTTGTTCCTATATCCATGCCCTTGTGCTGAGTGGTCCCTATTGCGGAAGGATCGTCAACATGGCCAGGAGCGAACAAATGGAACCTCGTTTTTCAAGTGGCGAAAATTTTCTGGATTGGTACGAGCAGTGGTTGGACGAGATCATCTCGGGAAACCTGATCAGAAACTCCCCGAGTTGGTTCGGTTATCCCACCAATTGAAAGAGATAGGCCAAGCCTACTCCAAATCCTCCGGGACCTGCACAAACTTTCGGGTGTCGGCCTTGGTCAACGTCTTGAAATCCTTGGATTGTTCCATGGCCTGGAACGCTTCCAAAAATTCAGTGGGGAGACCGATCAATTTTCGTTCCTTCAGATCGATCCAAGCGCCCATCATCTCACAACGCGCAAAGTTCTTGCCCTTGATGTCATAAAAGTTGTGGCGGAACTCAAAGAACATCCCATCTTCGCTCATGCCCACCAGTTCCAAAGAAACTTTCACCGGTCTGCCCGGAAAGGCCTCCTTAAAATAATAGACATGCTCATAAAATACCACTGGGCCGATATTGTGGATGGCCATGCTCACCTGATTGAACCCCAACTGTCCCAAATAAGCCATTCGGGTGTGGCTCATAAAATTGATATAGGCCGAGTTGGCCATGTGCCTATTGGCATCCAGATCGCTCCAACGGATCTCAAATTCCTTAAAAAACATAGTGGGTTATTTTGTTATGCATGCATAATAATTGTAAAAATACCATAGTTTTGAGAACTGACCCTATGGGTCAACAGAATTAATCCTATTTTTAAACATAGTTTAACACCCATCTTATGAGCCAAAAAGCCGAATTCGCCAAAAACCTTTCCCTACCTGTCATTGCAGCTCCCATGTTCTTGATCTCCGGACCCAAATTGGTCATTGAGTGCTGCAAGAACGGCATTGTTGGAACGTTTCCTGCATTGAACCAACGCACCAGTGAGGGTTTTGAGGAATGGCTCATCCAAATCAAGTCGGAACTGGAACAGTTTGAAAAGGAAACGGGCAGAAAGCCTGCTCCCTTCGGGGTCAACCTTGTGGTGCACCCCACCAATCCGCGGTTGGAGGCGGACGTGAAGCTCTGCATGAAGCACAAAGTGCCCTTGGTGATCACCTCTCTGGGTGCCGTGAGCATGGTGGTGGACGCCATTCACAGCTATGGCGGGATGGTGTTCCACGACATCATCAAAAAACGCCATGCGGAAAAGGCTGCCGAGGCAGGTGTGGACGGACTCATCCTCGTATCTGCGGGGGCTGGTGGACACGGCGGCACCATCAACCCGATGAGCCTCATCACAGAGGTCAAAAAATTCTTTGACAAGACCATTATCCTTTCGGGCTGTATCAGTACGGGAAGGGATATCGCGGCTGCCCTGCAAATGGGTGCCGACCTTGCCTATATGGGTACCCGTTTCATCAATACGGAAGAAAGTCAGGCCACTGACGAATACCGAAAAATGATCATTGATGCCGGGGCCAGTGATGTGGTCTATACGGCTTCCATTTCGGGGGTACATGCCAATTTCCTGGCTGCCAGCCTTAAGGCTGCCGGAATCACGGAAGAAGACCTGAAAAAGGACACGAAGATCGATTTTGGGAAAGAGCTGAACACTGAGGCCAAGGCCTGGAAGACCATTTGGTCGGCAGGGCAGGGAGTGACTTCCATTGACAATGTGCTCCCGGTTTCCGAATTGGTACAGACCTTAAAAAATGAATTTAGATCCGCCATTGAGGAACAGGCCAAACTTTTGGCGGTTTTCCCCAAGGATTGACATCAACCTCAAGACCCATGCCCCAAGTTGCATCCAATTATAGTCCTCCACTGTTCTTCAAGAGCGGCCATTTGTCCACCATTTACTCGGGCATTATCCGTTCGGTAAATGGGGTGGTCCAAAAGAGGGAGCGCATTGCACTTTTGGATGGCGATTTTTTGGATCTGGACTGGAGCGAGGCCAATTCCGCGACCCAAAAACTGGTCGTGTTGCTCCACGGTCTGGAAGGGGATGCCCAACGCCCCTATATTACCGGTAGTGCCAAGATCCTGAACCAAAATGGCTATGATACCTGCGCCATAAATTTCAGAAGTTGCAGCGGAGAGCCCAACAAACTTTACCGCTCCTATCATTCCGGGGCCACGGAGGACCTCATCGAACTCATGGACCATATCCTCAACACAAGGGACTATGCCGAAATCTACCTGAAAGGGTTCAGTCTGGGAGGCAACCTCTTGCTGAAATACCTCGGGGAGGGAAATGCGGTTCCAAAGGAAATCAAAGGTGCGGTGGCCGTATCGGTGCCCTGCGACCTCCACAGTTCGTGCAGACAACTGCTCAGCCCGAAGAACATCCTCTATGCCCAACGTTTTAAAAAGAACCTGTTGGACAAACTGCGGCAGAAACAGCTCCTCTTTCCCGACCTCATCTCAGACACCGACATCAAGCGCATCAAAACATTAAAGGATTTTGACGATATCTATACGAGTCGGGCACACCATTTTGCGGATGCCGAGGACTATTATGCCAAATGCAGTTCCCTTCAGTTCTTGCCCAATATCGCTGTGCCGAGCCTCATCATCAACGCCAAAAACGATTCATTCCTAGGGCCCGAATGCTATCCTTTTGCAGAAACGGAAAGGAACCCCCACCTTTTTCTGGAAACCCCCGACCATGGTGGACATGTCGGCTTTTGGGGCAAAAACAACATCACCTATACGGAAAACAGGGCCTTGCATTTCTTTAATTCATGGCCAAAGAAAACGTTGTAGTGGGTTTTATGGCTTTGGAAAACAAAAATCCGCTGAATTTTCGTCCCTAATTGCCTATCTTAGTAGCTCTATTTGCACAAACAAACTTCAATAGAACGTAAACAATGAAAAAAGCAATCCTGTTCTTGGCCTTGGGAGCCTTTATGGCAAGTTGTGGCGGGAAGAAAGAAGAGAAAAAGGACGGTTTTGAAGTAAGCCGTACGAAAACAGAAGAGAAAAAAGCCGAAACCGGCGGGGGAGTTCCCGTGGATTTGGACAATAAAGGTGTGGGGCCCATCAAAAACCTGGATTTCCCAGATGCGATCGACCAAGAGATGGCCGCTCGCGGACAAGCCAAATTTGATGCCGTTTGTGTGGCTTGCCACATGGTGGACCAGCGTATGATAGGACCAGCCATGAAAGGTGTCTATGACAGAAGGAGTCCGGAATGGGTGATGAACATGATCCTGAACCCTGATGGGATGCTCAAGGAAGACCCTATCGCCAAAGCTTTGTTGAAAGAATACAACAACGCCATCATGCTGAACCAGAACCTGACCGAGGAAGAGGCCAGGGACTTGGCGGAATACCTCAGGACACTGTAAAAGTCCCGCCCATAAATTCTTTGAAATGCTGTTGTTTTTAAGTAAAGCAACAGCATTTTGCGTTCTATAAACTAAACAAACATGAGACAATTTCTTTTTTCCTTACTGGGTTGCCTATGCGCGACCGCAACGACCGCACAAGACCTGCAAGGGGCTTGGGAAATGACCCAGACCGATGAGCAGGGGACCGAAGTACAGCATATCGCCATCATAGCCGGGGATCATATCTCCAAGGCCTTTTTTGAGAAGGAGACCGGAAAGTTCATCGGCACCAAAGGTGGGAGCTACAAAGCGGATGGCCAAAGTTTCACCTATCTGTTCGAATATGCCTCATTGGACCCCGAACTGGTGGGCACCCAAAAAAGCGTCCCCTACGAATTTGCAGATGGCAAACTCCATTTGGGCGATGTGGCCTGGACCAAAATCGATGACGGCACACCCGGAGACCTGTCCGGCGCTTGGCTCATATCCGGCAGAAAACAGGATGGTGAGGTCGTAAAACGAAATACCTCGGGCCCACGCAAGACCATGAAAATCTTGTCCGGCACCCGCTTCCAGTGGATTGCCTACAACACGGAGACCAAGGAGTTCATGGGCACGGGCGGGGGAACCTATACCACCGTGGACGGAAAATACACGGAGAACATCGGCTTCTTTTCCCGGGACGATTCCAGGGTGGGTGCCAGTTTGCAATTTGATTACCGCTTGGAAGATGGGGATTGGCACCATTCCGGGCTGAGCAGTAAAGGACAGCCCATATACGAGGTCTGGAGCAAGCGAGCGGAGTAAAAGTCGTTTGAAGGTGCAGAAGCTGTGTTAAATTTTATTTTTTTAGTATTTTTCCTAAACATTAACCATTAATTTCTGTACAAAATGAAAACCTCTATCCTATTGTTTTTCTTTGCCATAGCCCTGGCCGATTCCTGCAGTAATTCCAAATCCGCAGATGAGGAACTCTATGGCTCCACTTGGGAACTGGACTATATCTCTGGACCCAGGATCGCCTTTGAAGGGCTGTTCCCCGAAAAAAAACCACAGATCTCTTTTGACCAGGAATCCTCCAAGGTTTCCGGGACGGATAGCTGCAATGGCTATTCCGCTGACTATGTTTTGGAAGGGAGCTCCATTTCCTTTGGTGAGCCCGGCCCCACGACCATGATGTTCTGTGGTGGCAGCGAACGCCAATTCTTGGAAATGATGAAAAAAATCGACGGTTTTTTCTTTGATGAAGATGGAAAACTCAACCTGCTGATGGGCGAAGTCCCCATGATGCGCTTCAAAAAAGTAGGACCATGAAAAAGAATGTTATGGCCGTCTGTTTCCTAGTGCTCCTTTCCAACTGTGTGGAAATGAAAAAACAAAATAGCGAACAGAAAGAAGCCACCGAAGAACCGACGGACACCATCGACACCGAAGAAAACACAAAGGCCCTTGCCGTAGCGCACGCCGAGAACTATTTCAAGGCTACGGGGACCGAGCCGTTCTGGGGACTGAAGATCTATGGGGACAAGGTGGAACTGAACATGATGGAGGACACCATTGTTGTGCCGCACACGGAACCCATCAGGGTGCAGGATGCGAACATCAAGATGTACCGCATACAGACCGAGGCCACCACCATGGATGTGATCATCTCCCAAAAAGAATGCACCAACGCCATGTCCGGCGAAGTATCGCCCTACTCCGTGACCATTTCCTATAAAAAGACGGGGGACGAAGAAACCCAGGCTTTGGAGGGTTGCGGTTCCTACGTGACCGATTACAGGCTCAATGACATTTGGGTGTTGGAGGAAATGATGTCCCAAAAGGCCTCCAAAGAGGATTTTAACGGGAAGGATGTGCCCTATATGGAAATCTACACCAACGACAACCGCTTTTCGGGCTTTTCGGGCTGCAACCGGATGACCGGTAGCCTGTTCTATGAAAAAGACCTGCTGCGTTTTGCCCAGATTGCCTCCACTCAAATGGCCTGCCCTAAAATGGACAGGGAATCGGAATTTTTGAAGGCCCTGCAAAGCGGCACCACCTACAAAATCGAAAACAACAGGCTCTACCTTTCCAATGGAAGCGAAGAAAATCTGCTCATATTCAAAAAAATAGACTGATCATGAAAAAACTACTTTTTGCGTGCTTCGCCCTCTCCATAGTGGCCAGTTGCAAGACCAAGGAATCCAAAGAGGTGGACAGCGTCCCCCAAGAACCCGTAACCGTGGCCCCGCCCCAGCCTGTTCCTGCTTTGGGGGAAGGTTGCTACACCTATGATGCCAACGGCAACCATATTGTATTGGAAATCACCGAGATCAACAGTGCCGTATTGGGCAACCTGGACTATGCGCTCAAGGAAAAGGATGCCAACAAGGGAACTTTTGCCGGAGTCTTAAAGGACAGTGTGCTCCTCGGCAGTTACACCTTTATGTCCGAAGGCATGGAAAGCACCCGAGAGGTGGCCTTTTTGTTGAAGGGGGGCCAGTTGATCGAAGGGTTTGGTGCACTGGACGAGACCGGCACCGCCTTTCAGGATCCAGCTACCCTCAGTTTTAGTTCGTCCATGCCGTTGTCCAAAACGGATTGTGAACATGACTAAACTGTAATACGAGTTAGAAAAGGATCAAATACATCGATTTTATACCATATTGGGTGTATATGGATGTATTTTACATCTATATAAACAAGTTACCTGCAAGCTGAATGAACAACATCGCTAACTTCATGATTTCGGAATTAAAACCATATGAGCTGTATGGTACAATAACCCAAGAAAACGGAACCAAATTAATTGGAAAAGCACCTCACATTGCGCCAATGGCTTGGTTGCATTCGATTTTTAAAGGTTTAGAAATTAATGACGTGAAAATAACTGAGTCAGAATTGAATACTGAAATCCCAGAGGACTACGCTGAATTTCTGACTTTCTCAAATGGACTTGACCTATTCACTGGGACTTTGAGCCTGTTTGGTAGAAGGACAAGTTTTAATAGAGTTGCAGAAATAAATGCTCGTCAACCTTTCGCTTTAAGTACAGCTAACATATACGAAAAACCATCAAACTCAAATAAAAACTATTTTTTTATTGGTAGTTATAATTGGGATGGTTCGTTAGTGTTTATAAATAAGCTCAATAATAAAGTTCATAGGTGCGACAGAGATGATGCGGAAATTTTGAATTCGTGGACTGATTTGACTGACTTTCTAAAAACAGAAATTGTACGACTGAAAGCATTGCATAACGAAAATGGAACTGAAAAAAATCCTGAAGAAAGTACAATACCGAATTAAAAATGGAATAAAGCCAGCAGGTAACAAAGAACTGAGTTAAAAAACAAGTCTTTTTAAGCCAATCTCGATACATAATTCTCATCGTAAGGTATTCCGGATTTTGCAATGGCAAATGCCTGTTTCAACAGTTTGTTCGATACCGCTATCAATGCCAGTTTCTTGCTTTTTCCCTTGGCCGTTATGCGTTCATACATTTCCCGGCACGCTTTGTTGTGCTTGCAGGCTGAAAAAGCGCATAAGAACAACAGATTTCTCAATTTTCTGTTACCGACCTTACTTATCCTGCTCTTTCCCCTTACGCTGCTGCCCGAACGCCTGGTCGTCGGAGTTATTCCCGCGTAATTACAGAGCTGCCCGGCATTCTCGAACTTGGTAAAGCCATCCGTCAATATGATCAGCAAGGCCACTGTTTTGTCCCCGAGTCCCGGTATGCTCTTCAAGTTCGTTAGCTGCCGTTGCTGCGTTTTCTTGACCAATCCGAGCAATCGTGATTGAAGGCCCTCCAGCTCCCTGTCCAAGCTTTTCAATGAACGGACCAAGGAGGAATACACCGCCCTTGAGGGTATGCCCAGAACCTTTTCACCGTGCAGCTTGTTCTTTACCTGTGTCCGCTGTTTGAGATAGATGTCCATCAGGGCCAACAATTGGAGGCTCTCCGCCTGGTCCTCGCCCTTGCCGTCGTACAGGGGAATATCGTTGACCCTGGCATACTCCGCTATGGCCTTGGCATCGCTCTTGTCCGTCTTGACCTTGGAAAGCTTCATCTGCACAAAACGTTTTACGGACAAAGGGTTCACAACCGATACGGCCATGCCCTGTTCAAAAACGAACTGGGCCAATAGATAATGGTAATAACCAGTGGCCTCCATTACCACCAGACTGTTGGGGTTTAAACACCTGAAATAATCCCTGAATCCCTTCAAGGTGTTCGGGTACTGATGGTGAACACCCTCATGGTCGAAAACATCAAATACATCCTTGCTGATGTCCACTCCGTGGATTTCTTTATCTTTATTCATAGGAAAATGTTTTGGAAAGGACGCTCCACTTAGGCTTCAACAACTTAAAATCGAGATCTAGGTCTCACAGAACTGAACGAATTCTTGAGTGGAAAAGAGAGGGGGTCATCAATGTTGACGGAATCGATACTTCCTATGGCTATATTGACCTTGTTCCTCTCTTTTGTTCTTTCTGATTTATGACTATAATTTAACCAGAATCAAACTTAAGATGGCTATAAGTAATTGCTTGTTCTCGACTACTTCTGAAAATCCTCGCGGATTTTCAGCTTGGTGTGTACTTGCAAAGTTATGTGCTAAACCACGCAACTACTCATAGCCTAGACCGTTACCTACAATTATGAAAAACATTCCATTACTGATTTTAACATTGATTTTAATTGCAAGTTGTAATTCAAAACAAACTTCATCGGAATTGGAAAAGCTGACTGAAAAACTGACCGAAAAAGAAAAGCAGATTTCGGATTTGCAAACACAAATTGAGAATCTAGCGAGCAAACAAACTTCTGATTATTATCGTTTCGTGGAAACTTCGGACTCTGAAATAAATGTTGCGGAAAAATTAAAAAGTGGAGAACGGAAATTAATTGACAAAAAGGATTTTAAAGATACTTTAGACATTTCAGACAATTTTTTCGTTTATAAGCACACATCTGAAATCGCTCAAACGTCTAAATCGGAATTTGAATCAGTTTTGCGTGATTTTGACCAAGTTGAATCGGAATATGGAAATGACTTTTTTGTAAGAGTAATGACCTTTTACAATGGACAAAGTTTACCTCTAGAAACCGAAAATTCAAAAACCGACATCCATATTTTAATTCAACCAACTGAATTAGGTTATGAAAATAAGACATTCGTGATTTCGGACTTTTATGATGTAGATTTAAAATCGCTTGAAAAAAAAGAAAATAATGTTGAACTAACTTTTGAACACGGAAAATTTCCGAGAAAAAAAGAATTGATAATAATAAAACCCGAATTAGTGAAGTTCGGAAAAAAATAACTGTAGGTAACAATGTATAACCGCAATTACGGCGGATTCGACTACCCTTCGACTGCGCTCGGGGCAGGCTAGAATCCACTCGGAATTACTGACGTCTGTACTAAACCGAATATTAACGCATTTTAACCCGTAACCGACGCTTATACGAGACCGTTGTTCATCATATTAAAAGACCGTGAATTTTATCAAAAGTCTGTTCCAAAAATCTAAAAAAGGTGCATTTTTTAATTCAAGCGATTACGAAATGAGAAACTTCTTTTGCGGAATTGGCGAATCGGAAATCAAGGCAAATGAAATCATAATCACCAAATATCCATTCAAACCCTCAATTGCTTACCCCAGCAAAACAATTGGTGCCGATGAAATCCATTTTATCCATGCCAAACACGGCCTTTGTAGATTATATGTTCAAAACGACATCATTTTTATCTCACAAGAACTTAAAGATGAGCTGATCGAATTTGCGAATACGAACCGTATTGACCTCATCGAGCATAGCTGGAATTGGGATTGGATTTTAGAACCGTATGTTGACACCGAATTCACCGATGAAACGGAAAAACGGATGAGCAAATGTCTGAGCGAAGTTGGAATTGACGAACTCGAAACTCAAAAAATACGAAATGAAGTTTCGACACAGATGTACAAATATAATTTCGATACCTTGCTTTGGGATTGGTGCAGTTTAGGCTTGCACGATGTGTTATGCGCAATGCGTGTAAAGTATGATGAAAAGGAATTTGCGGACTTTTATAAACGCGCCATCGAAATTGATAAACGTGGAAAAAACACCTTGCGCAACAATGGCTAGAAGCAATGGTGCCAATCTACCTTAACTAAATTCCCTACTTTTAATAAAAGGAATGGTTTCGTCCTACCAATCCTCAACGGCACGAAACCATAACCAAAACTGTTGCCAACCCTATGAAAATCAACCTTATCCGCAAACCTTTTTTGGCCATTCTGTTTTTGGTGATAGGGGTCTGTCCGATGCAATCACAAACTGGGGAACAAATTGTCCTCGGCACAAAACACACCCTTAGGTCCACCATTTTGGAGGAAGACAGGGACTATTGGATCAGCCTTCCCGAGTCCTATCATGATAAAGGACCGTCCTATAAAAGGTATCCCGTGCTCATCGTACTCGATGGAAATGTGCACTTCAAGCCCATAGCGGGAATGGTAAACTACATGAGCGCTGACACTTACCGAAACCAAAAAATCCCGGAGATGATCGTGGTCGCCATCCAAAATGTGGATCGGAGAAGGGACTATACCCCGGACAAAATCATTACCACAAGGGCGAACACTTCCGGCGGAGGGGACCGCTTTCTTCAATTTTTGGAAGACGAACTTTTGCCAGACTTGGACCAGAAGTATAGAACAGTGCCCTATCGAATCCTTTTTGGACATTCGTTAGGGGGTCTCTTGGCCGCCCATGCCTATATGAAAGAAAAAACACTTTTCAATGCATTCATTGCGGTCGACCCGAGTTTTGGAACTTGGGATTCAGAAACCATGGACCATAAACTGGATGCAATGACCGATGCATCCTTTAAAAGGTTCCTTTACATGGCCACCGCAAATTGGGGAAAAAGAAATATCCGGAACCGGGATCGCCATGTGAGGTTCTATGAAGCACTGAACAGCAAATACAGCGGTACGCTGCCCGCCCAATTGGAATACTTCGAGCATGAAAACCATAGCTCGGTCCCCATCATTGCCTTTCACAACGGAATCTCGGCAATTTTTGAAGGCTACGGAGTTTCCTATCGGGACATCGTTGCCAAAGAGCAGCTCATCAGGCATTTTCAGGAACTTTCGGAGCGGCTCTCCTGGGATTTTCCGCCCCCTGAACACCTAGTGAACCAATTGGGTTATGCCCTACTGCAAAGCAGAAATGCGGAGGACAGACCGAAAGCATTGGAGTTTTTCCTGTTGAATGTGGAAAACTTCCCCAAGTCGCCCAATGCATACGATAGCTTGGCAGAAGCCTATGAGACGTTGGGAAACACCCAAAAAGCAATCGAAAACTATACAAAGGTCCTTGGGCTGGACCCGGACAATGCCAACGCTTCACTAAAAATAAAGGAGTTGAACAAGAGCGAATGAACACAATCATCCACATGGAATCCAATCCATTTAGCCATATCTTTAAATCAATTTCCCTGTTGAACGAGATCCTTCACGAAACTATCGGCAATAATCAACCTCAACTTCCTTTATGAAAGAAATATATGAGCCAAAATTTGTTGAAAAACTATTTGACAACATGAGTCGCTCTTATTCAAAAATGAACTATTTGACTTCGTTTGGATTCAGCGAAAGATGGAGAAGACAATGTGTTGAGGAAATTCAAATCGAGAAAGGCAAAACAGTAGTTGATCTAATGACCGGAATGGGTGAATGTTGGAAACATATATTGAAATCGTCCGACAAAAACTCAAAGCTGATAGGGCTAGATTTCTCTTCTGAGATGGTCAATCGTGCCCAAAAAAACAAATTAAGGTTTAGAGATTCTAAAATTCAGGTTCTGAAGGAAAATGTCTTTGAGAACTCAATCCCAGAAGAAACAGCAGATTATATCATTTCTGGTTTTGGACTTAAGACTTTTAATGATGAACAGCTTGACAAATTGGCTCTGGAAATTAAACGGATATTGAAAGTCAATGGAAAATTCTCACTAATCGATGTGTCCGTTCCCAAAAACAAACTCTTAAAACCATTTTATATGTTTTACCTAAAAAGGATTGTTCCCATTTTGGGTAAGCTATTTCTTGGAAGCCCAGAAACTTATAAAATGTTGGGCGTTTATACCGAAGAATTCCAGAACTCAAAAAACGTATTTCGAATTTTTTCCAAGCAAGAGTTTAAAATTCAATATGTTGAATATTTCTATGGTTGCGCCACAGGAATTAAAGGGGTAAGAATAAAATAGTTGAACATGATGAATTGCTAACGTACTTCCAAAAAACCCCATTCTGCCATACCTTTACGGCCTATGAAAAAGACTTTTCTACCTCCCATTTCCCTTTTTTTTCTTTTGCTATCCGCAGTAACACTTCAAGCACAAAACATGGAACTCCCCTATAAAGAGATACCCGCCCATCCCGAAGCATATACTTCGGGAAACTTAGTGGCCCGAATGATTGACGGTCTAGGGTACCGGTTCTACTGGGCCACTGAGGGCCTAACGGAAAAAGACCTCACTTACCAACCTTCCGAAGACGGCAGGAGCATTTTGGAAACCATAGCGCATATCAATACCATGTCCAACAACATATTGTTGGCCCCAGATGCACAACCTTTTGAAAAGTCCCTCTACCCAACCCCTACTTCGTATGAGGAATTGCGGGCCAAGACCCTTCAAAATTTGAAAGCGGCCAGTGGTAAAGTCTTGGGAAAAAGTGCCGAGGAGATGGAAAAATTCAAGGTGATCTTTAAAAGCGGGGAGCAAGCATCGGAATTTGCCTTTTGGAACCTCATCAATGGTATGATCTCGGATTGCATCTACCACACCGGACAGATCACGCTCATGCGAAGGGCGAGTGGCAATCCGCAAAACCCCAACGTAAACCCGTTTTTGGGGCAGACCAAAGAGTAGCCTATTAGTCGACCACAACCTTATAGGTTGGATCTTCCAAAACGTTCACCTCGATAATGTCATCGGCATTGGCCAAAAGACGTTGGCAGTCTTGGCTCAAATGTTTCAAGTGAAGTTTTTTGCCCACTTTACGGTAGCGTTCCGTAATCTTGTTCACAGCTTCAATGGCGGACATATCCACCAATCGGCTTTCCTTAAAGTCGATGATGACCTCTTCGGGATCGTTCAGCACATCAAACTTTTCTGCAAAAAGTGTGGTGCTCCCAAAGAAGAGTGGACCGTAGATCTCGTAATGTTTTACACCTTCCTCATCCACATACTTTCTTGCCCTGATCCGCTTTGCATTGTCCCAAGCGAACACCAAGGCAGAAATGATCACCCCTACCAAAACGGCCAAGGCCAAATTGTGCAGGAACACGGTCACCAAGGTCACGAGTACCATCACCAATACATCCGATTTGGGCATACGGCGGAAGGTTTTTAAACTGGCCCACTCAAAGGTGCCCAATGCCACCATGATCATCAACCCGGTGAGGGCAGCCATGGGGACTTTTTCTATCAAACTGGAACCGAACATGATGAACACCAAGAGCATCAAGGCCGCAAAAATCCCTGAAAGTCTGGCCCTTGCCCCATTGGAAGTATTGATCAAACTTTGCCCGATCATGGCACAACCGCCCATCCCAGAGAAAAATCCGGATAAGATATTGGCCGTTCCTTGGGCCACGGCTTCCTTGTTGCCCCTACCTCGCGTTTCGGTAATTTCATCCACAATATTAAGCGTTAGCAAACTCTCGATCAAGCCAACCCCGGCCACTATTGCCGCAAAGGGAAAAATGATCTGCAACGTCTCCCAAGTAAAAGGAAGATCGGGAATATGAAATGGGGGGAATGTTCCTTGAATGGAGGCGATATCACCAATGGTTCGAGTGTCCAATCCCATAAAAAAAACAATTCCGAACACCACCAAAATAGCAGCCAAGGATGCGGGAAGCACTTTCGTCAATTTGGGCAATCCCCAAATGATCAACATCGTCAACAACACCAATCCCAGAAAAATGAACAATGTGCTACCGGTCAACCAATCCCCTTCCGGAGTTTTGAACTGTGTCAGCTGCGACATAAAAATGATGATGGCGAGGCCGTTCACAAATCCAAAAATTACGGGATGAGGTACCAAACGCATCAATTTACCCAACCGAAGAATGCCTGCCAATAGCTGCAAAACACCCGCCAGAACCACCGTGGCAAACACATATTCCACACCGTATTGCTGGGCCAAGTTTACGATCACTACCGCAACGGCTCCTGTGGCCCCAGAGATCATTCCCGGTCTTCCGCCCAAAATGGAGGTCACCAATCCCATCACAAAGGCGGCATACAATCCGGTCAATGGGGACAGACCTGCAATGAAGGCAAAAGCAATGGCTTCGGGCACGAGTGCCAAGGCTACGGTAAGGCCCGATAAGATCTCAGTTCGGTAGTTTACCTTTTGGGAAAAATCAAAAAGGTTGAGGTATTTTTTCATCTTTCGATTTTTAAGGGGGCAAAAGTACCACTTATTATGGGTTTGTCCCCATCCTGAAAAAGAATTGGGAATATGGCAATCACATGCTAAATCGTTGAAAATCTGTCAGTGTTTCGCCCAAATGGCCATAATAGATGGCAAAGGGCTGCCATCAAAAAAAAACCGCCCCGGACTTTATTGCCCAAGGCGGTTCTTAACTAAATAACCAACCAAAAAAACTATCAGTACAGTCGAACATTTCTGTTCTTCCTTACATATTTCGTTGTCGGGTCACGTTCATGGTCGGGTTGGTCACCTTGGAACGTTTTTTACCCGTATCTCCAGATTTCAAAAACTGCTTGTATCCTCTTCCTGTAAACTCATAGACCGTTCCGCTGGACACATGGTACAACTCTATTGTACTGTCATTGATAACGTACAATTCAAAATAATCATTGCCCAAGAAATCATAACCCAGTGTTAAAGTTTTCAAGGAGGCATCATTGGCCACATCATATACCTCATAATCACCTTCATAATCCCATTGAATGTTGGAAAACGGTATGCCCTGGCCATCAATAGAAGACCTGAAATAGCCACCGCCATCAGAAAAGAACTGAAGGTAATTTTCCTCATCAAAATCGTTCAGGGCCCCATACTCACTGGTATAGGTCTTTTCCCAAACCTGATATTCCTGCAGGAAATAGTGGATGTTGTCATAAAAGACCATATCATAATCGAAGGAACTCCTGTAATATCCCCTCAACACATAGGAGGTGTTGGAGCTGGGGTCGTAAAGTTCCAACGTATTGTTGTTGACGGCATATACCTCCAAAAGCCAAAGACCGTCCACATCGTGGTCCACTTCCACCGCTCCGCTATAGGTACCATAGGTGCCCACATCCACTCCCAATCCGTTGCCCGTTTTACCGATTCCCACCAAATTGTTGTTGGCATACACCACGCCACGGTCAAAAGATATGGTGAACGCACGTTGCAGAAACGGCACTTCGCCATTTCCCTGCGTTGCGTTGATATCCACATACCAGATATCGTAGTTTTCCAATACCAAGGCGGTGTTGATGGGCGATTCCTCAATGAAATCATCCTCCACGATAACCTCGGTGTAGCAAGAACTGGCCAAAAGGCCGATCATCAAAATTCCCAAGAGTAGTTTTCCATTTTTCATAATCGAGGATTTTAAGGTTCATTGATGGCAGACCAATCTCTATGCCAAATTTTTTAAACATTTGATAATCAGTGTTTAATAAACTGTTGATTTTATTATTCGGTTTTACGGCGTAATTTTGGCACATGGAAGAAAAATTGAGATTTGGAGTTTTTGGAGGGGGAAGCTGGGGAACCGCCATTGTGAAGATGTTGTTGGAAAATTTGGACAGTGTCGGGTGGTACATGCGGAGTGATTCGGCCATACGCTATATCAAAAAAGAGGGGCACAACCCCAACTATTTGGGCTCTGTTGAATTTGAGGTGGAACAATTGCACCTCAGCCACGACATCAATGAAATTGTGGAAGCTTCGGATGTGCTCATATTTGCCATTCCCTCTGCTTTTTTGGAGAGCGAGCTCAGCAAACTGACCCTCTCCTTGAAGGACAAGATCGTTTTTTCGGCCATCAAGGGCATTGTCCCTGAGACCGGACTCATCGTAGGGGAACATTTCCATGAACATTATGGCATTCCGTTCGAGAACATTGGTGTACTGACGGGGCCCTGCCATGCAGAAGAGGTTGCCCTGGAGCGCCTTTCCTACCTCACCATTGCCTGTGCGGATGCCAAAAAGGCGAAAATGGTGGCCGATCATGTAAAAAGCGAATACATCCGCACCAAGATCTCGGACGACATCATCGGCACGGAATATGCGGCCATGCTGAAGAACATCTATGCCATTGCCGCAGGGATTGCGCATGGTTTGGGATATGGCGACAATTTTCAGAGTGTGCTCATGAGCAATGCCATCCGGGAGATGAAACGGTTCATTGACCGGGTGTACAAAATGAAACGCAACATCAACGCTTCGGCCTATTTGGGTGATCTATTGGTCACAGGGTATTCGACCTTCAGTAGGAACCGAATGTTCGGCAACATGATCGGCAAGGGCTATACCGTAAAAAGTGCCATGATGGAAATGAACATGGTGGCCGAAGGATATTACGCTACCAAAAGTGCCCATTTGTTGATGGAAAAACGGGAAAAGAAATCCAAAACGCCCATCATCAATGCGGTGTACCAAATCCTGTACAAAAACAAAGATCCCAAAAAGGTTTTTGAAAAACTTACCGAGAAACTGGATTAATCTCTATCCAACGAAAAATTGGAATGGTTTTCCAACTCTTGTTCCAGTTCCTTTTGAAAAGCATCCACTTCCTCAGCGGAATGGCCGAATGCCTTTTGGAACTCTTCCAAAACAGGAGCCATATGATTACGGACACTGTCAATATCAAAATACAGCCGTCCCGTCCTTCGGATAAAAAAGTCCATTGGGGTCAACGCCATTTCGTTCGCTATGGTGAACTGGGCCTCGGCACGGAGCATTCTTTCCAAGGAATCCCCAGATTTGGTCTGGGCATATAGCTCCAAGATGGTCTCGGTCTGTTTGCCATAAGTGGTCACCAAATACCATGCATCGTACTCGGAAAAACCGCTGTCGTGCAGTCGGTCAAAGACCGTGGCAATGTATTTTTTGACGTGTTTGAATTTCTTGAAATCGTTTCCACAAAGTGGGATCTTATCCGTAGCGCAAGGTTTTAGGTGGATGTCATGGTCTTCCTCCATGGTTCTGGCAATGCGGTTCACTACCCGCTCCGCCATTTTTCTGTACCCCGTGAGCTTGCCCCCGGCAATGCTGACCAATCCCGTGTCCGAAGTAAAGATCTCGTCCTTTCGGGAAAGTTCCGATGCCGATTTTCCCTCTTCATGGATCAAGGGACGCAACCCGGCCCATGAGGAGATGATATCCGACAGTTCCAGATGGATGTCCGGGAACATGTGGTTCACTGCCGAAATCAGATAGATGGCATCGGCAATGTCCGTGGTGACATGGTCCTTGTCTGCATTGAAATTGGTGTCGGTGGTGCCTATGTAAGTGACCTTTCCGCGGGGAATGGCAAACATCATCCTCCCATCCGGAATATCAAAATACACCGACTGCTGCACCGGCAACTTTTCCCTTGGGAACACCAGATGTACGCCCTTTGTCAGATGCAGGCGTTTTCCCTTTTTCGATTGGTTCACGCTGCGAAGTTCATCTACCCAAGGCCCTGCGGCATTGATGACATATTTGGAGGAGATATGATATTCGTCCCCATATACCTCGTCACGGAATGTGACTCCGGCCACGCATTCATTTTCATACACAAAATCGATGACCTTGGCATAGTTAACCGCATTTGCCCCAAACTGTAGGCTGGTCTTTATGTTTTCCAGGGTAAGTCGGGCATCATCGGTACGGTATTCGGCATAATAGCCCGCTCCGTTCAATATCTTTTTGGGCAAAAGGGGCTCCAGTTTCAAGGCCTCCTTCTTTTCCAACATCTGCCTTTTGTCATCCCCTTCCACTTGGGCAAGGATGTCGTACACTTTTAGCCCGATGGAGGTCAACCATTTTCCGTAGGACCCCCCCTCGATCAAGGGGAGCAGCATTTTCTCGGGAATCACCAAGTGGGGTGCCAATTTGTGCACAATGGCCCTTTCAGAACCTACTTCTTTCACCAGCCAAAAATCGAACTGCTTCAAATAGCGGAGCCCACCATGGATGAGTTTGGTGGATTTGCTGCTGGTGCCCGATGCAAAATCGCCCTTTTCCAGCAATAGCACTTTCAACCCACGGGCAGATGCATCCAAGGCAATCCCCGCACCCGTAATGCCCCCACCAATTACCACAAGGTCGTAAGCCTCCTGTGCCAAGGTTTGAAATCTGTTTTTTCGGTCTGTGTTTGAAAAAGCAATAATCTCGCCCATAGTGTTTACTTGTTGAACTCGTATTCCCGTTCCACCCGACAAATCCTTGTTTTATACCAGGAATACCATTTTTTGATCCCGTTTCTTTGTGCCTGCCTGTGGTCCATGTTCGCCTTCCACTTGGCAATGGCCTCCAAGCTTTCCCAATAACTTATGGTAATGCCCAGACCGTCACGGGCACTTTCCAGTCCCAAGAACCCCGGCTGCTGTTGGGCCAATTCCTCCATTTCAAGGGCCATTTGGGCATAACCATCGTCCCCCTCTGTCCTTAGGTTGGTAAAAATTACAGCATAATACGGTTTTTCCAGTTCCATTTTCTAGGTGATATACTCTTTTTCCAAAAAATAATTGACCAGGGCTTCCTTCATCAAAACGGTTTGTTCTCCCGCCTTCAACGGTGGCAATTGTTCCTTTACCTTATAGTGTGGCCAACCTTCATCATCAAAAAAATCAAAATCATAATAGCCATAGGGTTCCAACAACCTGCAAATCGCAATATGCATCAGGTTTACCTTTTCGTCTTTCTTGAACTTTCGATGGTAATTGCCGAGCTCCTGTACGCCCACCAAATAGATGATACCGTCCAGTTCCAAGGGATCTCCGTCGGAAAACTGCCCCGACAGCTTATCCACTAAATGCTCCCATCGTTCCTTTAATTTTTCGTCTCTGGACATCTGTTCTAACTATGAATCCAAAGGTACAAATCAATATGCTATATTTGTTAAAATCGGATATGAGCTTTTTGGACATTATCATCGGGATTCTTTTGGTCTGGGGCCTTTACAAAGGCCTCAAAAATGGCCTTTTTGTGGAAGTGGCCTCATTGGTCGCTCTCATTGCCGGGATATACGGGGCCATCCATTTTTCCCATATCACCGGGGAATATCTTGCCCAACAATTCGATTGGAGTGAGCAGTACCTTAAACTGGCTGCATTCCTGATCACTTTTTTTGCCATCATCATTCTAGTGAACCTTGCAGGCAAATTCTTGACGAAGATTGCCGATTTTGCCATGTTGGGACTTCTCAACAAGATTGCCGGGGCCATCTTCGGCATGTTGAAGGTTGCCGTTATCCTTGGGGCCTTGTTGATTTTCTTTGAACGGTTTGCTGCCCCATTGGGACTAATCAATGAAGAGACCAAGCAAGAATCTATTTTCTACGACCCGATAAAGGAAATCGGCGCCCTTGTTTTCTCCTATGTGCTGGATGATGATGAAAAAGACCCGGAAGTGCCTGAGGAGCCACAGACGAATCCCATTTAAAAGGCATCTTTTTTCCGATTAAAGGCGCTTGGGCCATCGCCCAAAACACATCAAATCCCACTTTTTTGCCATTCAACGTAAGAATCTGCCCTCCTGTGGAAATTTTATGGCAAAGGACCTCTACTCCATTAGCTTAGCAAGCAGAACACTACGGAGCTTAGAACACTCCTGAAAACACCCCGAGAATGAAAAAATTATATGTCCCATTGATGGCCATGGCATTGCTATTTGTCTTTGGTCAATGCAGTACAACATCCCCCGAAGAAGAACAGGAATACACCGAGGCGCAACTCGGAAATGAAAAGGTGACCGTAGACCCCGTGGCTTTGGAAGATGAAATCGTGAACCTGGTGAACCAACACAGAAATTCCATTGGACTGAATGCGCTACAAGACAATCCTGTATCCTACAAATATGCCGAGGGACACAACGACTACATGATTTCCAAAAACAAACTGAGCCACGACAATTTCGAGTCCCGCGCATCCAAAATAGCCGAGGAATCACACGCGGTGAGCGTTTCCGAAAATGTGGCCAGATATTATACTTCAGCCGAGCTGACCTTGGATGCCTGGTTGAAGAGCGCTTCACACAAACAGGCTCTGGAAGGGGATTACTCCCACACCACGCTGAGCATACAGCTGGACAAGGAGGGAAGACCTTACTTTACCCAGATTTTTATAAAAGTGGAATAACGGACCATCCTTCTACATAAAAAAGACCTGCAATTCGTGCGGGTCTTTTTTGTTATTCCCTATGTTGCCACCTAGGTTTTTTTTACCTTTCGTAAAATCTTTGATTATGGCGATACAGGCCCCTTTTAACCTCAACAAATGGCTCGAGGAAAACCGAGACACCCTTAAACCCCCTGTGGGCAACAGAAATCTTTATAAAGAGTCCGGAGACTATATTGTCATGGTCGTTGCCGGGCCCAATGCCCGAAAAGACTATCATTATAATGAGACCGAGGAGCTGTTCTATCAGTTGGAAGGGACCATTGAGGTACACATCCAAGAAGATGGAAAGAAAAGGACGATGAAACTGGGTCCTGGCGATATGTACCTACATCCTGCCAAGGTGCCCCATTCCCCGGTACGCCACGAAGGTTCCATTGGGTTGGTGGTGGAACGGAAAAGAGCCGATATGAACGTGGATGATGGACTATTATGGTTTTGTGACGAATGCAACCACAAACTCTACGAAGCCTATTTTACCCTAAATGATATCGAGAAGGACTTCTTGGCCCACTTCAAGCACTTTTATGGTTCCGAAGAACTCCGTACCTGCGACAACTGCGGGACTGTTATGCCTGTTGACGAACGTTTTGTAGCCAAGGAACAATGATACTGCTCATCGCAAAAATTGTCATAGCCGTTGTGGCCTTGCTCCATTTCTACTTTTTATGGCTGGAGATGTTCGCATGGACCACCAAGGCAAAAAAGGTGTTCCGAAAATTTCCCGAAGACCTTTTTGAACCCACCAAGACCTTGGCGGCAAACCAAGGGCTGTACAATGGCTTCTTGGCCGCTGGGTTGGTATGGTCCATCATCATCCAGGACCCCAAGTGGCAGATATATGTCGCTTTGTTCTTTTTGGGCTGTGTGGCCGTTGCCGGAATATATGGGGCTCTGACCGCTTCCAAAAAAATCTTCACGGTCCAAGCCTTGCCTGCCCTCTTGGGGATTACATTGCTCTTGGCCCATCAAATGCTTTGAAAATCATCATTTTCTTGTGAAGTATTATTTGTATTTTCGTCAAAATATAACAATTCACAAGTAAAAAGTTATAAATGTCAAAAACAGCTACTGCTTTTGGAATGGACGAGGCCCTGAAACAACTTGGTCTTCAAGAAACCAACCACGGAACTTCAACAGGATCGGAAAATTTTGGTTCGGGGGATACCATCTCTTCCTTTTCCCCGGTCGACGGGGTACTTATCGGGAAAGTAAAGACCACCTCTGCTGCCGATTATGAAAAAGTGATGGCCTCCGCCACATCCGCTTTCAAGGAATGGCGCTTGGTCCCTGCTCCGCAACGCGGGGAAATCGTCAGGCAGTTTGGGGGTCGATTGCGCGAACTCAAGGAACCCTTGGGCAAATTGGTCTCCTACGAAATGGGAAAATCCTATCAAGAAGGTTTGGGCGAGGTCCAGGAAATGATAGACATCTGTGATTTCGCCGTGGGGCTGTCCCGACAATTGCACGGATTGACCATGCATTCGGAAAGGCCCGGGCACCGCATGTACGAGCAATACCATCCCCTTGGCGTAGTGGGCATCATATCCGCCTTTAACTTCCCTGTTGCCGTTTGGGCATGGAATACCGCCCTTGCATGGGTCTGTGGGGATGTCTGCGTTTGGAAACCTTCAGAAAAGACCCCGCTTTGTGGCATAGCTTGTCAAAATATCATAGCCGACGTCCTGAAGAAGAACAATCTGCCCGAAGGTATTTCCTGCCTCATCAATGGAGATCATAAGGTAGGTGAACTCATGACGCAGGACAAGCGCATTCCGTTGGTTTCCGCCACGGGATCCATTCGAATGGGAAAAATAGTGGCCCAGGCCGTAGCGGCCAGATTGGGCAAATCACTTTTGGAACTGGGGGGCAACAATGCCATCATCGTTTCGCCCGATGCGGACATTAAAATGACGGTGATCGGGGCCGTGTTCGGGGCCGTTGGCACTGCAGGTCAGCGCTGCACCTCAACCAGAAGACTCATCGTTCACGAGTCGGTTTACGACAAGGTGAAGGATGCCATCACCGAAGCCTATAAACAGCTCAAGATCGGTAACCCATTGGACCAGTCCAACCACGTTGGCCCCTTGATCGATACCGATGCCGTCAAAATGTACCTCGGCGCCTTGGAAAAGGCCAGAAAAGAGGGGGGAAAAATATTGGTCGAAGGTGGTGTGCTGGAAGGCGAGGGATATGCTAGCGGTTGCTATGTGAAACCAGCCATCGTGGAAGCGCAGAACAATTTCAAGATTGTTCAGGAAGAGACCTTTGCACCCATATTATATCTACTGAAATATTCCGGTGGGGTCGAAAATGCCATTGAACAACAGAACGGAGTGGTACAGGGGCTTTCCTCTGCCATAATGACGAACAGTTTACGGGAGGCTGAACACTTTTTATCAGCTGCCGGAAGCGATTGCGGAATCGCCAACGTGAACATTGGAACCTCTGGGGCCGAAATTGGAGGTGCCTTTGGTGGCGAAAAAGAAACCGGGGGTGGTCGTGAAAGTGGATCGGATGCCTGGAAAGTATATATGCGCCGACAAACCAACACCATCAACTACACCACGAAACTTCCTTTGGCGCAAGGCATAAAGTTTGATCTATAAAAAAAGCCGCCCATTTAGGATGAACACTAAATGGGCAGTCTTTAAAACCAACTTAACTAACTCAAACTTAATTTAAAACCCTACTCCAATGCCGGAACTTCGTCGGGAGAAATAGGGTTGTTTACCTAATATTCGACCTCAATTTCAGACTATTTTGACTGGTTTCCATGCGGTATCTTACAAGTGGTCCCAAAAAGTGTATGGTTGGTCCTTTTTTGCCTGTTTCCTGTCCTTGGTATTGGATCCACTCTTAAAACTGGTTCTAAATAGCTCAAATTCTATGGTTTATATGTAAAATTTTAAGGTTTTTTTAATATTTTGGATATACAATTCTGTCTTGCTAACCAACCTCAAAATGGACCTCGAAATTTCTACAATTTGGTTTTGGATTCTCTTGGGTGTCACCGGGATAATCTCTGGAGTGATCGGTTATCTCTTTGGAAAGGTCAACGTTGGTTCAGAAAATGACAATTCATTCCAAATCAATTTATTGGAAATCCAAAATGCCAAATTAAAAGCCGACCTGGACACTTGTAAAAAGAGATTGTCCACCACAAAACCGCCCAAACTAAATGTGGATTCACCTCCACTTCCGATTTCAAAACTGGCACCAAGATTCCATGCCGGTGAAGCCAAAATGGCCTTTGGGAAGAACATAAAAGAGGATGACCTCAAAATAGTGGAGGGCATTGGCCCAAAAATAGAGGAGCTTTTCCACAATTTTGACATCAAAACATGGAAAGCATTATCGGAAACCTCTGCGGACACCTGTCAGGAAGTACTCAATTCCGGAGGCAAAAGATACCGAATCCACGACCCGGCCTCATGGCCCATGCAGGCAAAAATGGCCTATGAGGGCCACTGGAAACAGTTGGCGGAATGGCAGGAAAAACACCGGGCAGGCAAATATTAAATGGACTGACCGGTCTTTCTATATCATTCCATTGGCCTCGACCCATTTGAAGGTCTGTTGTTTTTGGGAAAACTGCATCCGTTCGGCTATACGCTGCAACCTATCGGGGAGTTTCATCAGGTAGTCCCTGGCCTTTTCCGCTTGATCGGTGAGTCCGCCCAATTGCCCTATTTCCCAGTATTCGTTCAGCTTTTTCAAAATATCGATGTAATCTTGTGCGGTATAGACTCCCAATCGTTGTGCGCAGTTGGAGAACTGCTCGAACGCTTCCCCAATGGAGCCCCCAGATTCCCTCAAAAAATGTGCGGGCATGACGATTTTTTTCTTCATCATATCGGCGAAAGCCAGAACCATACCGTCGGGGTCCTGCCCCATTATGGTCTTAACAAATTCACGGTAGGCCAAATGGTGCCTCATTTCATCCCCTGCGATGATGGTGCACATTTTTGCCAACAATCCGTTGCCTTTCTGCTTCGCCATTTTACCGACCCGTTTGTGTGAAATATTAGTGGCCAGCTCCTGAAACGTGGTGTAGACAAAATTCTTATAGGGGTCCCTGTCCGTTCCAATATCAAAACCATCAGCGATCAAATGCTGGGTGGTGATCTCCACTTCGCGCATGTTCACACGGCCGGACAGGTAAAGGTACTTGTTCAGCACGTCCCCGTGCCTGTTCTCTTCGGCGGTCCATGCCCTTACCCATTTGCTCCATCCGTTGTCCTTTCCACTATGTTGGTCTATTCCTTCAACATCCATCAACCAGGATTCGTAGGTGGGAAGCGCTTCTTCCGTAATGGTATCCGCCACAAGGGTCACCCAAAAATCATAGCCAAGTTCCTTCGCTTCGCCGCGGATCTGCTCCACTTGATCAAAAAAATCATCACTTTGGGAATCCGGTAAAAAGTCGGTAGGCTGCCATATTTTTTCAATGGGCACCAAAAATTCTTCCATAAACCCCTCAACCTTAGGTTCTATGGCCTGCATCACCTCCAATCGTACATTTTTAATCGACATATAGCTGCTTTTTGCAAAGATCTCGATTAAAATTCTATTACGGATGGAATAATCCTAATTTCTTCCCCGTTCTCCGGGATAAAGGGTATGGACGGGATCGCTCTGCCAAAATTCCTTGGTATCCACATCCAGCATGGTCAGTTTCCCCTTAAATGCGGCGCCCGTATCCACGTTCCAGATATTGACAGCCTTTTGTGGCGGAACCTCTTTGAGTTTTGAAATCGGGGTGTGCCCAATGAAGACTTCCTTATAATGGGTCAATCGCTTTGGAAAATTAGGGTCTGCGGGTTTCAAATCGGGGCTCAGGGCGGTTGCCAATTCCCACAGGGTCCGGTCCCAATAGAAGGATTGTTCAAAATATTCAAAGTCGATGCCCTTGAGGTTGGTGTAGCCGGCATGAAGGTACAATCGGTTATCCTTGGCCAGATAATAGTTCTCCAAATCGGCATAAAAATTAAGGTGAAGCTCCCAATTCTCCCTGTTCGCTCCCAAATACGAATCCCTTGTGGCCGTTCCTCCATGTGCCAACCATTGTGGATTTTCCCGTTGGGTGAGGAGCCACTCCCGGCAAAGTTCATCGTGGTTGCCCCGTATGAACGTACAATGGTGTGTATCCTTGATCTGTATCAAAAAATCGATGGTCTCCACGGCCGTACTCCAACCGTCTACATAATCCCCCAAAAAAATGATGTGGTCCTCCGGTGAAACATTGGCCCTGTCCATAAGTTGCTCCAAGGCCCTGAGCCCGGAATGGACATCTCCCACAACCAGCGTGCGCATAGAAAAGTTTTCGCAAAAATACGTACAAATGACCGGGCACCTGTGAATTTAAGGGAAAGTTTATCAACCGGACCAAAGCCTTCAACCTAAAAAAGGAGTGCCCTTTTTTTGGTCGTGGTATATTTTTCTATGTACCTTAGGATATTTCGAAAACTATGAAAAAAGTATTCTGTGTCGGTGAACTGTTGATCGATTTTGTTGCAGAAAAACAGGGAAGCGATCTGGCCAAAGCCACAGATTTTACCAAGAAAGCGGGCGGCGCTCCTGCCAATGTGGCCTGTGCCATCGCCAAGTTGGGTGGCCGTGGCATCTTTATGGGCTGTGTGGGCAACGATCCCTTTGGAACGTTCCTCTTGGACACCCTCAAAAAAGAAGGGGTGGATATTTCCTTGGCCCAACGCTCCAAAACATTCACCACGCTTGCCTTTGTGTCTCTGGCCGAGGACGGGGAACGCGATTTTGTGTTCTGCCGTGGGGCCGACAAGGCCTTGGAATATGACCCCAACCTAAGAAAAATACTTCATGGCAACATCCTCCATCTTGGGGCCGCCACCGCACTGTTGGGCGGTTCGTTGGAAAAGGCCTATGGCAAGTACCTGTTCGATGCGCTCACCAAGGAGATGTTCATCAGCTTCGATCCCAATTTTAGGGGAGACCTCTGGAAAGATGATGAGGATACTTTTATAAAAAAATGTACCCCTTTCATTGAAAAATCGCATTTGTGCAAATTCAGTCTGGAGGAGGCACAACTGCTATCGGGAAAAACTGACCCAAGTGAAGCCTGCGACGTGCTCCATGATGTGGGCACCAAGATCATCACCGTGACCATGGGCGGCGAAGGGACCCTGCTGAGCATGGGCGGGACCAAAAAAATCATCCCGAGCATCGAGGTTTCCCCTGTTGATACCACTGGGGCCGGGGATGCCTTTATCGGTTGCCTACTGTACCAGATTTCGGGCCTTGGCAATTTTGAGCCCGTTTTTGAAGACTTTGCACTACTGGAAAAGATGGTCGCCAAAGCCAATGTGGCCGGGGCCATTACCACGACCAACTATGGCGCCATCGTCGCCCTTCCCACAAAAGACCAGATCGGAATCTAAATGAACCAGGCTCAGTTACATCGGCTCGTGGCCCAACAGGCAAAGGAAAAGGACAGCACTGCGCTTTTCGACCTCCGGTTGGCCACCAACCTGACCCTTATCCAACAATTATTTTTTTCGCTTTATCCTGAAAATCAACATGGGCCATATTTCAACAAACTATTGGACCTACTTCCCAAACTGTTTGCTTCCAGGCCTTCGGACCTAAAGGAACAGGACCTTCTCCGATTGGACGCCGGGAACTGGTACCAGTCCGAAAAAATGTTGGGGATGCAGATGTATGTGGAGCATTTCAACAAAGACCTGAACGGGCTGCGCCAAAAAATCCCTTATCTGAAAGAATTGGGGGTGAACTTTCTGCACCTGATGCCGATCACCTCCAGGCCCAAGGGCGAAAATGATGGGGGCTATGCCGTGAACAGCTATCTTCAGGTGGACAAAAGATATGGAACCAAGGAGGATCTACTCGCACTCACTTCCGAATTCAGAAAGGAGGGCATCTATTTAATGTTGGATTTTGTGGTGAACCACACTTCCGACGAATTCCCATGGGCCAAAAAGGCCATCAAGGGCGATAAAAAATACCAGGGATACTACTATACTTTTGATGACCGCACCATTCCGGATGAATTTGAAAAGACCCTCCCCGAGGTGTTCCCGGAAACCTCCCCTGGCAACTTTACCTACATTCCCGAAATGGAAAAATGGGTAATGACGGTATTCAACAGCTACCAATGGGACCTCAACTACACCAACCCGGAAGTGTTTTTGGAAATGCTCATCAACTTGGCAAAGTTGGCGGACATGGGTGTGGATGTAGTACGGTTTGATGCACTGGCCTTCCTTTGGAAGAAGATAGGCTCCATCTCCCAAAACCTTCCCGAGGCCCATGCCCTTGTTTCCTTGTTCCGGATGTGCCTCCAAGTGGTCGCCCCTGGGGTTATCCTTTTGGCCGAGGCCATTGTGGCCCCAACGGATATCGTAAAATATTTTGGACAGGAACAAACGTTGGGCAATGAATGTGAAGTGGCCTATAATGCATCCTTGATGGCCCTGCTCTGGAACTCCATCGCCACCAAAAAAACCAATCTGCTCTACAAAAGTCTGGCGCACGTCCCCGAAAAGCCAAAAGACTGCACCTGGATCAACTACATCCGCTGCCATGACGATATCGGGCTGGGCTATGAGAACCAGTTGATATGGGAACTGGGCTGGTCGCCCGAGCTCCACCGCAAGTTTTTGTTGGACTACTATTGCCAAAGACTGGACTGGTCGCCTGCCATGGGATTGCTTTTCATGTACAACCCAAAAACGGGCGATGGGCGCATCACGGGAAGTGCCGCATCACTTTTGGGGTTGGAAAAGGGTCTCTTGTTGAAGGATAAGGAGCTTATCGATCAATCTATTGCGAAAATCATTATGCTGCACGGTATCGTGTTTGCCTTTGGCGGTATTCCATTGATCTACGCCGGGGATGAGATCGGTACGCTCAACGATTATTCCTTCCGAAATGATGATGCCAAAAAAGGGGACAGCCGATGGGTGAACCGACCGCAACAGGATTGGGATGTCATTTCACGCCTAGGGAAAGAACCCTCACCCCAATCCCGGATTTTCCAGACGCTGCAAAAACTGATCCAGGTCCGGAAAGAAAATCCATTGTTCGCGGACAACAATAATCTGGAACTGTACCATACGGGCAACGACCATATCCTTGCTTTTGGACGGACCAATGGAAACAAGCAAGGGTTATTGGTCCTTTGCAATTTTGATGAAAAGCCACAAGTGATCGAAACGGGCTGGATCAAAAAAATGGGCTATTTCACCAAAGGTGAACCTCTAGATCTGGTGTTGGACCAGCAAATCTCTGTGAAAAGTGGACTATTGGAAATCCTGCCCTATCAAATGATCTGGTTAAAAAGGGGCTAGCTGTACCGAACTTTTCTCAGCACGCGTTGTGATTCTTTCAGGGATTGATAGATGCCACTATCATAAGTCTTTAGGATGGGCCTGGAACGGTCCATCTGCTCCTTGGCCTCTTCAAAACCATTCAGATAGCAGATGAGATAGGTGGCCGGAAGATGGGTCAGGTCCCTTTGTTCCGATTCGGTCAGGGGAATCCTGTTCTCCACTTTTTTCAGGAGCGCATTGTTGGTGTTGTAGACATGATAGAGTGTTTTTTTGTCGTACTGTGGCGGCTCAAACACCAGCTTGCTGTTGATGGTATATTTTCCGTTCTCCGAGAACGTGATCACCATTTCTTCCAAAGGATAATATTTCTGTTCGGAACCTAATCCCAATTGCACATATTCCAAGGTGGCAAAGGAATCATTGTCATAGTCGATGGTGATTTCATCCAAGGCGGAATAAAACAATTTCACCTGTTCGTTGATGAGTTCAATGTCCACCCGGGAATAATAGATTTTGTTCTTCACTTTCTTTTTGATACCTGCCCAGCAGACCACGAACTGCTCCTTGAACACCTTGTAATTGCTGGTTAGGTCGGGGTGGCGGGTGTTCATGAAATTGATCACGGCATCCAGGGTGAGCTCAATGTTGTTCCTTGCATGTTGCTCAATCGTGGCGACCTTTTCGGAGTTGATGTCCTTCAACTCTATGCCATATGCCTTGGGAAGACTGATGCTTCCTTCCCTGAAGAATACGGAACCACCATAGTATTTCCAGATGTTTTTCCGAAGGGCACAGACCTTCCCGTTGGAACGGATGGTGACCAACCCGACCACTTTCCCTTCGGGCAGGTGCGGAAACGGGATGTTCTCGTAGGAAATAATGGGAGGATTGTCCAGATAGGCATTGACCAGGTTTTGGATCTTGCTGTCATCAAAGAAATCGACCCCGACGATGTCATTGTCCGCATCCTCCACACCAATCACGATGAAGGAATTGTTCTTGGGATTGCTGTTGGCCAAGGCGCAGACATGCTTTAGAAATTTTGCCTTTCCCTCCTTTTCACCTATGGATATAAAACGCTTTTTGTCATAAAAACTGTTCTCATCATTATGCGCTAAAAGATTTTTTACCAGTAGGCGTTTGTTGATCATAGTTCCTTTTTCACAATTGTGCCGCTTGCCTGGGCCGTGGGAAAGACCGTCAGATCTGCAATGTTGACATGATAGGGCCGTGTCACCATAAAAAGAATGATGTCCGCAATGTCCTCCGGTTTCAGGGGTTGATACCCTTGGTACACACTTGAGGCACGTTCGGTGTCCCCTTTGAACCTTACATCACTGAACTCGGTCTCCACCAATCCTGGGTTTACAGCTCCCACACGGATACCATGTGCGTTAAGGTCTATGCGCATGCCTTGGTTGATGGCATCCACGGCGTGCTTACTGGCACAATACACATTCCCGTTCGGATAAACCTCCTTCCCCGCTATGGATCCAATGTTGATGATATGCCCTGATTTTCGTTCCACCATCTGTGGCAATATGGCCTTTGACATGTACAACAGACCTTTCACATTGATGTCCAACATGGCGTCCCAATCATCCGGGTTTCCCTTGTCAATGGGGTCCAATCCATGGGCATTTCCGGCATTGTTCACCAAAATATCGATTTGGGAATATCCCATGGGCAGTCCTTCAATAGCAGCAAAAACCGCTTTTCTGTCCCTCACATCAAAATGGAGAAGGTGTACCCCGGTCCATTTTTCCAAGTCTTTTTTGACCTCATCCAATCGTTCCTTTCTGCGGCCACACAGAACAAGGTTGAACCCTTGCTTTGCAAAAAGTTCGGCCGTTGCCTTTCCTATTCCACTGGTGGCCCCAGTGATCAATGCTGTTATTGCCATTTCTTTTATTCCTTAAGGAACATCATGTCCTTGGCTGGCCACTAAAAGGGCAAACCAATCCTGAAGTTCCAGTTCCATCTCCGCAGCTTTTGCCGAGAGTATTATCCTTTCTTTGCTCGTGGTCCCTATCACCGGATAGATGTTGGCCGGATGTTTTAAAATCCAGGCCAGTAGCAATTGGCTTTCATCGGCCCCATATTTTTCCATCAATGGCCCCATCACCTTTTTGATACGCTTCGTACGTTCATTCTTTTCACGGAAGAAATCTCCCAATGGACTCCACGCCATGGCCAATCTCTTGCCCACAATGCAATCGTCAAAAGTGCCATCGTACATGGGTTCATCATGGGTCAATGAAAACTCCACTTGGTTTGCGGAAACTGGTATCGCTTTTTCCAATAGAGCCACTTGCGAGGGTGTAAAATTGGAAACCCCAACGTGTTTTACCTTGCCACTATCGAGCAGTTGCTGTAGGGCTTCGGCCATTTCAAAAGGATCCATCAACGGACTTGGCCGGTGCATCAAGAGCAGATCCAAGTGGTCCGTACGGAGTTTTTTTAAGGATTGTTCCGCCGACCAGATGATGTAATCCTTATCGTATTGGTAATGGTTGATCCTATTGTCCCTACCACGGGTCAACTGGATCCCACACTTGGAGACCAATTGAATGTCTTCCCTTTTTATGCCACTATCAGCAAAGGCATTGCCAAAATCCGCCTCGGTGGAATAGCTTCCGTAAATGTCGGCGTGGTCAAAGGTGGTCAATCCGTTTTCGATACAATGGTGCATCAATTCCACCATTTCTTTTTTGGAAAGTTGCCTGCCCCAACTTCCCCACGTCATGGTTCCAGATACGATTCTGGAAAATTTGTCTATATTTCGCATATGGGATGAAAGTATAAAATTAAACCCTTAAATCCTTCATAAAACTAGGGGTTTGGCTTTTATTTTAACCATTAATTAACAGGTGGATTTTAAATAAATTTTCATTTTGCACACCCTAGCAAAATCACTGACAGTAATACCTAACAATAGAAGTTATAATGGAAGAAAACACTACTATCGATATTAGTGCTGTGAATGAGAAAATCGCCCAAGAGAGCGCTTTTATTGATCTTCTAAAGGTTGAGATGAACAAGGCCATTGTGGGCCAAAACCATATGGTGGAGCGTTTGCTCATCGGCCTGTTGGGAAAGGGCCATATCCTGCTCGAGGGGGTTCCCGGACTCGCAAAGACGTTGGCCATCAATACTTTGGCAAAAGCCGTCAAAGGAAGTTTCAGCCGGATACAGTTTACTCCCGATCTTTTGCCCGCCGATGTGGTCGGGACACTCATATACAACATCAAGGAAAACGATTTTTCCATCAAGAAAGGTCCCATTTTCGCCAATTTCGTATTGGCGGACGAAATCAACCGTGCGCCCGCCAAAGTTCAGTCCGCCCTACTTGAGGCCATGCAGGAAAAACAGGTCACCATTGGGGACGAGACCTTTAAACTGGCGCCTCCCTTCTTGGTGATGGCCACCCAAAACCCCGTGGAACAGGAAGGTACCTACCCACTTCCCGAAGCACAGGTGGACCGTTTCATGCTGAAAACTGTCATCGACTATCCAAAACTCAACGAGGAGCAGCTCATCATCAGACAAAACCTTAGGGGTGCCGTCGAAGAAGTAAAACCAGTGGTGTCCATCAACCAGATCTTGAGCGCCCAAGATGCGGTCCGCGAGGTCTATATGGACGAAAAAATAGAGAAATACATCCTGGATCTGATCTTTGCTACCAGATATCCTGAAAAATATAACTTGGGCGACCTCAAGCCCCTGATCAGTTTTGGTGCATCCCCCAGGGGAAGTATCAATTTGGCCAATGCCTCCAAATGCTATGCCTTCATCAAACGAAGGGGCTATGTGGTACCAGAGGATGTACGGGCCGTGGTGCACGACGTTCTCCGCCACAGGATCGGGATCACTTACGAGGCCGAAGCGGAAAACATCACTTCCGAAGAGATCATCAACAAGATTGTTAACGAGGTAGAAGTGCCGTAACGGTTCAATGTTTCTCGGTCAAAGTAGCAATACTTTTTAGCCAACCCGAAAACCTATCTCCTGAACCAAAATGGATACAAAAGAACTACTTAAAAAAGTACGTAAGATTGAAATAAAGACCCGGCGTCTTTCCGACCATATTTTTGGTGGGGAATACCATTCTACGTTCAAAGGTAGGGGTATGACCTTCAGCGAGGTACGGCAATACCAGTTCGGGGACGACGTACGGAGCATCGACTGGAACGTGACCGCCAGGTACAATGAGCCTTTTGTAAAGGTATTCGAGGAGGAACGGGAACTCACCATGATGCTGATGGTGGACGTGAGTGGGTCCGAGCTTTTTGGTACCGCCGATCAGTTCAAGAAAGAGGTCATCACGGAAATCTCGGCCACATTGGCCTTCTCGGCCTTGCAGAACAACGACAAAGTGGGCCTCATCCTTTTTTCCGATGAAGTGGAACTCTACATCCCTCCCAAAAAAGGAAAAAGCCACGTGCTGCGCATCATCCGGGAACTGTTGGAATTTACCCCAAAAAGCAGCAGGACCAACATTGCAGAGGCCTTAAAGTTCCTCACCAATGTGATGAAGAAAAAAGCCATCGTTTTTGTACTCTCGGATTTCATCGCCGATGACTATGACAACACGCTACGTATTGTGGGCAACAAGCATGAC
Source organism: Flagellimonas amoyensis (assembly GCF_003058265.1). Classification (GTDB taxonomy): domain Bacteria; phylum Bacteroidota; class Bacteroidia; order Flavobacteriales; family Flavobacteriaceae; genus Flagellimonas; species Flagellimonas amoyensis. Next base: position 133,691 of record NZ_QBUK01000001.1, on the reverse strand, counting down.
GTGACCGGCATCAGGATATTTGACGAAAAGGAAGAATCCATCCCCAATCTGGGCATGGTGCAAATGCAGGATGCGGAGACCGGTGCCTTGCAATTGGTGAACACCCAGTCCAAAAAAGTACGCTACGCCTATGGCGAGTTCCACAAACAAAAGGTGGCCTATTTCATGGATTCGTTCACCAAATCGGGCTGCGGGGTCATCAATTGCCGGGTGGATGAAAGCTACGTAAGAAAACTATTGGGATATTTTAAACGAAGGGGATAATGCACGTTGAAAATTCAAAATTGAAAATTCAAAATGTCCCAACACCATTTGTGTTGATGGTGCTGCTGTGCCTTTTTCTTTTGCCCAACATGGGCTTTTCCCAAACGGAACCCAAGATTTCCACGGAGGTGGACACGCTTTCCATCAAAATTGGGGAACAGATCCATTACACCATCACCGTTGAAACGGATTCCATCGATATGGTCCATTTCCCCGAAGGACAATCTTTCTCCCCCTTGGAAACCGTGGAAGCCATTATAGGCGATACCATCAAGAACAACAATAGGGTCACCTTGCAACGAATCTATGCACTGACCCAATTTGACAGCGGCGCCTACACCGTGCCCCCACAGATTGTCACGGTGAACGAGAAACAATTTTTCACAGATTCCTTCCGCATCAAAGTGGCCGATGTTGCCGTGGACACCACCAAGCAAAAGATGTACGACATCAAGCCGCTCATCCAAGTGGAACGCAGTCGTGCCAAACTCCTAAAAATAGTGCTCTGGGTGCTATTGGGCCTTGTTGTAGTTGGCGGACTGGTCTATTGGTTCTTCCTTAGGAAGAAACCCTTGACCGAGGAAGAAAAAGTGGCCTTGCTGCCCCCATATGACCGTGCGTTATTGGAGCTGAAAAATCTGGAAAACTCCAAATACCTCATCCAAGACCAATACAAGGAATATTACTCCGAGCTTACCGATATTGTGCGTTCGTACCTGGAAGATGAGGTGCATGTGACCGCCATGGAAAGTACCACAGGGCAGTTGATCGCCAAACTGGAACTGTTGAAAGACGCCGGTGAACTGAAACTGGAAGATGACACCATCAAACAGTTCCAACAGATTCTCGAAACGGCCGATTTGGTGAAGTTTGCCAAATCAAAACCGGCAACCTCCGTTGCGGAACAAGATAGAAAACTGGTGGAGCAGATCGTGGTAAAGACCCACGAGGCCATGCCAGAGCCAACCGAGGAGGAGCTTTTGCTGAACGAGGAATATCTGGAAGAACTTGCCAAGAAAAAACAACGGAAACGCATCTATTGGGCCGCCGCCATCTTCGCCGGGATATTGTTTCTCGGAGGTGTTTTCTCCGTGGTCTATTTTGGTTTCAAACAAGTGAAGGATACCGTTTTTGGCTATCCCACCAAAGAACTTTTGGAAAACGAATGGGTGTCCAGCACCTACGGTTTTCCTCCAATTCAACTGGAAACCCCAGATGTCTTGGTCCGACAGGAGGTGGAACTGCCCAAGGAGACCCAAGAACTCATCAAAGAGCTTCAGGCCTTTTCCTACGGCAGTTATGTGGGCATTTTTTCGGTAAGTGCCAGTTCCGTGACCTATAAAGAGCAGTCCGACCCCGATTTTGAGACTGCGGTAGGTTCCATTTTGGCCGGTTTTGAAAAATTGGGATTGAAGAACATCATTACCAAGCAGGAAGAGTTTGCGACCACCTCGGGCGTAAAGGGCATCAAGACTTTCGGAACGGGAACTTTTGAAAATCCGACCAGTGGGGATTCCAAAAGGGCCAAGTACAATATCCTATCCTTTGGAGGAAAAGGTTTCATGCAACAGGTCGTGATTACTTGGGAAGATGGGGATCAATATGCAGAACAGATCGTGGAACGTATATTGAACAGTTTGGACGTAAAAACACAGGCATAAATGTTTGAGAATATAGAATTTGCAAATCCTGAATTTTTCTGGCTGCTCCTTTTGCTGCCATTGGCTTTGCTATGGTATTTTTTCAAACGGAAAAAGGAAACCGCATCCCTTCGCATTTCAAGCATCAAGGGGTTCACCATTAGTAGTTGGGCCTCAAAGGCAAAGCCCTTGCTCTTTACGTTGCGTATCTTGACCTTGGCGGCCATCATCACTGCATTGGCACGTCCGCAGACCGAGGACATTTCCACCAGGACCAAGACCACAAAGGGCATTGACATTGTCATGGCCATCGACGTATCGTCAAGTATGTTGGCGCGTGACCTGAAACCCAACCGCCTTATCGCCCTAAAAGAAGTGGCGGCGGATTTTATAGAACAGCGCCCCAACGACCGTATCGGTATTGTGGGTTATGCCGGGGAAAGCTATACCAAGACCCCGATCACCAGCGATAAGGCCATCGTGTTGAACGCGCTCAACGAAATCACCTATGGTGAACTCGAAGATGGGACCGCCATCGGGATGGGGCTTGCCACAGCGGTCAACCGCCTGAAGGAAAGCAAGGCCATCAGTAAAATCATCATTTTATTGACGGACGGCGTGAACAACTCCGGGTTCATTGAACCCAAAACGGCAGCCGACCTCGCCGTGGAATTTGGCATAAAGACCTACACCATCGGACTGGGCACCAATGGAAATGCCCTCACGCCCATTACATACAATAGGGATGGTTCCTTCAGATATGGTATGAGACAAGTGGAAATAGATGAAAACCTTCTAAAGGAAATTGCAGAGGTCACTGGCGGAAAATACTTTCGGGCCACGAACAATGAATCCTTGGAGGAAATCTATGATGAGATCAATAAATTGGAAAAAACGGAGATCGAGGAATTCAAATATTACAAGTATGAAGAGAAGTTCCGCCCATTGATATTTTTGGCAGGGGCTTTGCTGTTGTTGGAGTGGGTATTGCGCAATTCCGTGTTTAAAAGTTTTATTTAGGAAATGATTCAGTTTGACCAGAAAATATATTTCTATCTGTTGGCCATTGTTCCCATAATGGTCCTGGCTTTCCTAATGCTCCAAATCTGGAAGAAAAAGACACAACGAAGGTTTGCAGACTCCAAACTGTTGAAACGCTTGGCACCGGACAGGTCCAGTTTTAAATCTACCCTAAAGCTCATCTTTCTTTTGCTCGGACTTTCGTTCCTCGTGCTCGGACTCGTCAATCCCAAGATCGGCACCAAACTGGAGACGGTGAAACGGGAAGGTGTGGACATTGTATTTGCCCTAGACGTTTCCAAAAGTATGTTGGCCGAAGATATTGCCCCCAACCGGTTGGAAAAAGGCAAACGTATCGTATCGGAAATCATCAACCAATTGGCCAGTGACCGTATCGGCATCATCGCCTATGCAGGCCAGGCCTATCCACAACTTCCGATCACCACGGACTACGGTGCGGCAAAAATGTTCCTACAGAGCATGAACACCGATATGCTCTCTTCCCAAGGAACCGCCATAGACGCCGCCATAGATCTGGCCAGCACCTATTATGATGATACCCAACAGACCAACAGGATCCTTTTTATCGTTTCCGACGGGGAAGACCATTCCGAAAGTTCCACGGCAGCAGCAGTGGAGAAGGCCACACAAAATGGCATACGCATCTTTACCATTGGTGTAGGGAAGGAAAAAGGAGCCCCGATTCCCATCAAAAGGAACGGGATTGTGGAAAGCCTGAAAAAGGACAACGAAGGGGAGGTGGTCATCACCAAACTGAACGAACCCATACTCACCGAAATTGCCGAAAGGGGCAATGGGGAGTATATTGACGGCTCCAGTACCGAAAAAGCTGTGGAATACATCAAGGGACAGTTGGACCGGATGGATAAGACCGAGTTTGAAGCCAAGCAATTTGCGGAATACAAGGACCAGTTCCAATGGTTTCTTGCTGCTGGCTTTTTATTTTTATTTTTGGACATCTTCGTTTTGGACAGAAAAACACAATGGCTGAAAAAACTGAATCTTTTTAATGAACATGACGATGAATAAGATAAGATTGCTGTTTGCCCTGCTGCTTTGTTTTGGTTTTGCAAAGGCTCAGGACGAGACAACGGAAAAAGAGCACAAGGAAGCTGAAAAAGCACTCCGGTCATCCACCAACATTACGTGGGAGGCCAACAACGAACTTACTGCCAACGATTTTGTCAACTCGGAGGCCAAGTACAGAAAGGCCATATCCAAAAGCAAACAGAACGTAGCGGCACCCTTTAATCTGGGCAATGCCTACTATAATCGTGAAAGTTACGGGGAAGCCTTTGGCCGTTTCAAGCAGGCAGGTGAAGCGGCAACCGAAAAACCCGAAAAACACAAAGCCTACCATAATATGGGCAATGTGTTCATGAAGAACAAGGAATATGAAAAGGCCGTTGAGGCCTACAAACAGGCCCTTCGTAGCAATCCGGATGACGACGAGACCCGTTATAACCTTGCCTTGGCAAAAAAAATGCTTGAAAAACAACAGGACGAGCAGAAGAACGACCAGAACAAGGACAACGAGGACAAACAGGACCAGAAAGATCAAGAACAGGATCAGAACAAGGACCAGAACAACGAAGGGGGCGACAACGAGAAAAACGACGAAGGAAAACAGGACGAGAACAAGGACAAAGGCGACGAAGGGGATAAGGGAGAGAACAAACCCGAGGAGAACCAAGAAGGGGACGGGGACAAGAAAAAGGAGCAGGACAAAAAGCCCAACGAGGGAGACCAGCCCAATGACCAAAAGCAACAGCCCCGACCCAACCAACTCTCCGAACAACAGATCCAGAACCTCTTGGAGGCTATGGAAAACGAAGAGAAAAAAGTACAGGAAAAAATGGAGGCCAGAAAGGTCCGAGGTAAAAAAATCAGGAACGAAAAGGATTGGTGATGAAGGCGTTGAGGGGCAATATTGTGTTTTTATGGATCACAGTCCTTTTTTGGGGCCACTTTGTCCATGCCCAAGAAGAGGAAGGGGTCACTTTCGATATGGCACTCAGCAAGGAAAAACTGGGGATCAACGAACGGCTCAGGGTAGATTTTACCATGAACAAGGATGGCGACAATTTTACACCTCCTCCCTTTGAAGGTTTCAATGTGGTCATGGGGCCCTCACAGTCCATCAGTTCTTCCTGGATAAACGGAAAACGGAGCTTTTCCAAAACCTATACCTATATATTGATGCCCACAGGGCGGGGCGACTTTACCATTGGACAGGCAACCATAGAGATTGGTGGGCAAACCTACAAAACCTTGCCCAAGGAAGTTGAGGTGACCGCCGCTGTGGACAAGCCCAATGACCAAAAGACCGTGGACGACGTCGCAGACGAAAGTCTTCACCTGGTAGCGGAAGTCTCCAAGGGCAACCCATACTTGAACGAGGCCGTAACCGTGGTCTACAAACTATATGTTAGCCCAAATATCAGTGTGACCAACTATCGCCCGTTGGACAACCCCACATACAACAATTTCTGGAGCCAGGACATTCCCGTTACCAAGCACACGGCCCAAAACGGCACCTATGAGGGCAAACCTTATAGGTTTGTTGTACTGAAAAGAGTAGTGCTCTACCCACAAAGATCGGGAGAATTGGAAATAGAGCCCCTGTCCTTGGAAATTTTTGTGGATGTGCCCACCAACAAACGTGATTTCTTTGGAGGCAGGATATATACCCAGACCACCAAAACGGTTTCGGCCGGGAAAAGGACCTTGAATGTAAAGCCCCTCCCAGAAGCAGGAAAACCAGCAGACTTTGGTGGTGCCGTGGGCGATTTCGATTTTGCGGTGACCACCAGCAAAAAGGAATTGAATGCTTCCGAATCGCTTCAGGCAATCGTGGAGGTTTCTGGGAAGGGCAATCTCAAGTTGTTCCAATTGCCCGAGCCGGAACTGCCCAGTTCCTTGGAAGTCTATGACCCGGAACATGAAGAGAACATCCAGACCTATAGTTCGGGAATGGAGGGCAAAGTGTCCAACAACTACACCATAGTCCCTTCATTTAGGGGCAAGTACCCAATTCCAAGTATCTCTTTCAGTTATTTCAACCCCGAAACCGAAGAATATGTGACGCTGAATTCGGAAGAGATCAACATTGAGGTGTTGGAAGGTCCCATGGCTTCATCGGGCAATGCCGTTTCAGGGCCTTCCGTCAACAAACAAGCCGTGGTGGCCACGGGCAAACAGTTCCATTTTATAAAACTGGACGCTAATCTAGGGCCCAAGAAAGTCAGTTATTTTTTGGGCTCGCGAACTTTCTTTCTACTGCTTTTCATTCCTCTTTTGCTCATTCCCATGGCCATCTTCTTCTTCAAAAAAAGAGAGGCGATTGCCAGTGACGTAGTCGGCAATAAGATAAAACAGGCCAATAGGTTGGCCAAGAAATACCTGTCCACGGCCAAAAAGGAACTGGGCAACAAAGAAGCTTTCTACGTGGCCTTGGAAAAAGGGTTGCACAACTACTTGAAGGCCAAGCTGAAAATAGAGACCTCGGAGTTCAGCAAGGAAAAAATAACCGAAATCCTTACGAACAAAGGAGTTGCCGTGGAGGACATCAATGCCTTTATCGAGCTTTTGAAAAACTGTGAGATGGCCCGATACAGTCCGTTCTCCAATGTTCAGATGCAGAACGATTACGATAAGGCAAGTGAAGTGATTTCTAAATTGGACAAACAGCTATGAGCATGAAAAAGATCTTTTTTTTGATAGGCTTGTTATCCATATTCCTTGGATTCTCCCAAAATGAGACCTTGTTCTCTGAGGCAACAGAATTGTATAACAAGGGAGAATACACCAAGGCGATAGCAAATTATGAGCAGATTTTGGAGAGTGGCCAACATTCTGCGGCCATCTATTTCAATTTGGGGAATTGCTATTACAAGACCAATGCCATTGGTCCCAGCATCTACTATTATGAAAAGGCACTACTGCTATCGCCCAATGACAGTGAAATAAAGAACAATTTGACCTATGCCCAGAACATGAGACTGGATGCCATAGAAGAAGTCCCCAAGACCGAGATTGCCCAAGCCTATGACAACATCATCAATCTGTTCACTTCCGATCAATGGGCCTACATTGCCGTGACACTGGTGCTATTTTTTGTTCTGGCCTATCTGACCTATTATTTCCTTCGATCGGCCAACCAAAAGCGGATTGCCCTCATCACGGGAATTTTCTCATTGACACTTGGGCTGCTCAGTATTTTGATGTCCTATCTCCAACACGAACAGTACCGAAAAAACAATCCGGCCATTGTTTTTAGCAAGGAAGTACGGGTGTCTTCCGAACCCAATGGGAGCAGCGAGACCATCTTCACCCTACATGAAGGCACTAAGGTAAATGTATTGGAAGAGCTTGATGGTTGGGAGAAAATAAGGATTGCCGACGGGCAAACGGGTTGGCTTTTGGGCGAAAACATCAGACAAATCAAGGATTTTTAGACATTCTTTAACACAAAATCGACCTCTTCACCTTATTTTTGGGGAAAATCAAGTATAGTGCTAAAATTGTTGGCTTTTCCCTTTGTCTCGGTTATGCTCGTCACCATTTTGATGGCATCCCCGTTTGTCCCCCTCTTGGGGAGGGAATACAGCACTGCACTCATCCTTGGAGCCTCGGAAGAGGAAAACAACAGCAACGAAACAACGAGCAGCAAAAACTTTGAAAGCAAATTTTTGGTGTTCCGAAATTTCTTCCCTGTTGACCCATCCTTCAAACAAGAACATAATCTTACCTCTTTAAGGTATGTCTTCCAAGTCTTGGAACATACCATCGAGATTCTTGACCCCCCTCCCAGGGAGTTGGTTTGAAATACATCAAATCATATTCAAATCAATTTCTAACTGTCTTCAACATACCAAAAGTTTGAAGGCAAAACTGTTTAAACTATGTTCAAGTATCTCAAAAATGACTTGCCAGCCAGTGTTGTGGTCTTCTTTGTGGCACTGCCCCTTTGTTTGGGCATTGCATTGGCCAGCGGGGCCCCTCTTTTCTCCGGACTTATCGCCGGTATCATCGGGGGTGTTGTCGTAGGTGCGCTGAGCGGTTCCCAATTGGGGGTCAGTGGCCCTGCCGCTGGACTTGCCGCCATTGTGCTCACTGCCATTGGAACCTTGGGAGGCTTTGAAAACTTTTTGGTGGCGGTTGTCCTGGGCGGTGTCATACAGATCCTGTTCGGCGTCCTTAAAGGAGGCATCATTGCCTATTATTTTCCCTCATCCGTAATCAAAGGTATGCTTACCGGGATAGGGATTATCATTATTTTGAAGCAGATCCCCCACTTTTTTGGCTACGATGCCGACCCCGAAGGAGATCAGGCCTTTTTTCAGGTCGATGGGGAAAACACTTTTAGTGAAATCCTTGTTGCGCTCAACAATATAAGCCCTGGTGCGACCTTAATTGCCGTAATTGCCCTTGCCATTCTTATTCTATGGGACAAGGTCCTGACCAAAAAATCCAAAATATTCCAGTTGGTCCAAGGCCCTTTGGTGGCTGTGGTCCTGGGGATTCTTTACTTTACGTTTACCCAAGGCAAGGCTACTTGGGGCATTGCCGGTGAACATTTGGTGCAGGTCCCTGTACTGGATAGCTTTGCCAATTTTGGAAGCCTGTTCCAGTTTCCTAATTTTTCCGTTATCGGTAATACAGAAATTTGGATCACAGCTTTTACGATTGCATTGGTGGCCAGTTTGGAAACCTTGCTATGTGTTGAGGCCACGGACAAGCTTGATCCTTACAAGAGGACCACTCCGGCCAACAGGGAGCTTTTCGCCCAGGGCGTTGGAAATTCCATCTCTGGTCTGCTCGGCGGATTGCCCATAACACAGGTGATCGTGCGGAGTTCGGCCAACATCCAATCCGGTGGGCGCACCAAATTGTCGGCCATCATCCATGGTCTTCTTTTGTTCATTTCGGTCATGCTGATCCCCAAACTGCTCAACATGATTCCCCTTTCGGTACTTGCGGCCGTACTCTTTGTCGTTGGTTATAAGTTGGCCAAACCCACCTTGTTCAAGACCATGTACCAATTGGGATGGAAGCAATTTGTCCCCTTTATTGTAACGGTGGTGGGACTTGTCTTTACCGATCTGCTGATCGGCATTGCACTTGGACTGGCTGTAGGAATTGTGGTCATCTTGATCAAAAGTTACCAAAATTCGCATTTCCTTCATATCGAGGACCAAGGCAATGGTCAGAACATGATCAAAATGACCTTGGCTGAAGAAGTTACCTTTATCAACAAAGGGGCCATCCTGAAAGAATTGGATCGCCTTCCTGAAAATTCCTATCTAGAACTGGATGTGCGTAAGACCAGATATCTGGACAATGACATCGTAGAGATTTTGGAAGATTTCTCGGGCAAGGCCAAGGCCAAGAACATCAACATAAAACTGATTTCTGAAAGAGGCGTGGTCGAGAACCCTGAGAGTTACATCAAGTTTTTTAATCTAAGGCCGAATAAAACGGCATAACAATATCTTATGAAAGCACACACCAAAGAAACACAGGCCACCATGACGCCGGAAAAGGCGCTCCAATTTTTGAAAGAGGGCAATGAGCGTTTCCAAAATAACCTAAAAGCCAATAGAAACCTGTTGCAACAGGTCAACGAAACCAAAGATGGACAGTTCCCCTTTGCCACCATACTCAGCTGTATCGATTCGCGCGTATCCGCAGAATTGGTCTTTGATCAAGGCCTGGGGGACATCTTCAGTGTAAGGATCGCGGGCAACTTTGTGAACGAGGACATATTGGGAAGCATGGAGTTTGCCTGTAAACTCGCCGGGACCAAACTGGTCGTGGTGTTGGGGCATACCAGTTGTGGGGCCGTAAAAGGGGCCTGTGACCATGCCCGCCTTGGCAACCTCACCGCGCTCATCAACAAGATAGAGCCTGCAGTCGAGGCTGTTAAAGAGCCGAAGGATGAATCGTTGAGGAACTCCAAAAACCTTGACTTTGTGGACGCAGTGGCCGTAAAGAACGTGGAGATTGCCCTGAACAACATCAGAAAGCAAAGCCCAATCCTCAAGGAAATGGAAGACGATGGACAGATAGCCATTGTCGGGGCCATGTATGACCTCTCCGATGGAAAAGTGGTCTTTTTATAAATAGGGCACACATTTCATATGGACTACAAAAAGGTCGATGGGCAGGACGTCCATCGGCCTTTTGTGTTCCAGAACTTCTTTACATTTTTAATTGTCGCATAATTCTTGTACAATTTGCTAAATTTGTCCGCGAATAGTGCTGAACATGATCGAGACCATAAAGGAACACTTGTCCGAAGTAGAAAAATTCTCTTCAACCTCAAAAGAAGAAATTGAAACTTTCCGAATCAAATATTTGGGAAAAAAGGGGTTGTTGAACACCTTCTTTGCCGAGTTCAAGAATGTGCCCAATGGGGAAAAGAAAGAATTTGGCCAGATCATCAACCAACTGAAAACTGCTGCGACCGAAAAGGTGAACAGCCTTAAGGAAGCCTTGGAAAACCAAGTTGAGCCCGAAGGGAAATTTGGAGACCTCACCCGACCCGGTGAACCCATTGAAATTGGGGCAAGACATCCTATTTCCATTGTAAAGAACCAGATCATTGACATCTTTTCAAGAATTGGGTTCAATGTTTCCGAAGGACCAGAGATAGAGGACGATTGGCACAATTTTACCGCATTGAACCTTCCGGAATACCACCCGGCCCGCGATATGCAGGACACGTTCTTCATTCAGACCGATCCAGATATCCTCTTGCGTACCCATACTTCTTCCGTTCAGGTAAGGTATATGGAGAGCCACAAACCGCCCATCCGCACCATTTCCCCAGGAAGGGTGTACAGGAACGAGGCCATTTCGGCACGTTCCCACTGTTTTTTCCATCAAGTGGAGGGGCTATATGTGGACAAGAACGTCTCCTTCGCCGATTTGAAGCAGACCCTACAGTACTTTACTTCGGAAATGTTCGGGAAATCCAAGATCAGATTGCGCCCATCCTATTTTCCGTTCACGGAGCCCAGTGCCGAAGTGGACGTGTATTGGGGTTTGGAGACCGAAACGGACTACCGGATGACCAAAGGAACCGGTTGGTTGGAAATCATGGGTTGTGGTATGGTGGACCCCAATGTGCTCAAAAATTGCGGTATAGACCCTGAAGTCTATTCTGGATTTGCCTTTGGTATGGGTATAGACCGAATAGCGTTGCTCCTCCACCAAATCTCTGATATCAGGCTGTTGAGCGAAAATGACATCCGCTTTTTGGAGCAGTTCAAGAGCGCTCTTTAGTCGCGAAATACCTGTTTAAATAAGCTGCCAGCAAATCGCGGGCCAAGGATTGGGAATCCGCTTTTTAGTATGCAGGGCTGTTTGCAGTTGTCCAAATCCATACATTAAATCAATGAAAATTGATAAAGTAATCGAAAAACCGCAGTCCGAAACATCTCTTTTCTATTTTCCATTGTCCCGTTTCTAGCATCTAACATTTGGCTATTGGCAACATGTATTCACTTTTAACACAACTTTAAGTTCGTTTAGTTTTGTTTGTTCCGAACCAATATTAATTTTGCGCCTTCAAATTCCAGATTTCATGGCAAATACGAAGGAAGAATTAATAGAAACCTTGGGGCTTCACTTAGAAGGAGAGCACAATCTTCCCCCTTTGGCCGCCCGCATCTATGCCATTTTGGTCATGACCAATGAGGATGGCCTGACCTTTGAAGATTGTCTCGAAAAACGTGGGGCGAGCAAAAGTTCCACCTCCACCTCGCTCAATCTTTTGCTCAACATGGGCATCGTTACTTATTTTACCAAACCTGGTGATCGGAAAAGATACTTTGCACTTGCCAAGAAAAAGACATTCTTCCTAACCAAGTTACAGGAAAACCTGAAACGTCTCGAAACCGAAAAAAGCATTCTTACCTCGGTAATGGAATATCATGAAAAGAACAGTCCAAAAAAATTCGAGGAGGGCAGGGCCAGAACAAGCATTTACCTAGACTACGTCAACAAGAACGAAACCCTTTTAAAAGAATCCATCAAAAAACTAGAAATCATACTGGATTAAGAAATCGAAATCCAACTGTCTAAACCTTAACACCATACGTTCGTAAATGAAAACAATCAACATACCCTTTGTATTGGCAGGAATATTCCTTTTAGTGTCCTGTGGAGGCAAAAACCAACAACAACAAGCCGCCCCACCACCGCCAGCATTAAAGACAACAGCTTTGACAAGGCAGGATATCACGGTTTACAATACTTACTCCACTTCGATGGAGGGAATCCAAAACGTGCAAATTTGGCCAAAGGTTTCTGGTTTTGTCCAAAACATTTATGTGGAAGAAGGGCAGAAAGTCAAAAAAGGACAGTTACTTTTCAAATTGGAGACCCAGACCCTTTCCCAAGACGCCAATGCCGCCAAAGCTTCGGTGAACGTTGCACAGGTGGAAGTGGACAAATTGGTTCCCTTGGTGGAGAAAGGCATTATCAGCAACGTACAGCTTGAAACCGCCAAAGCTCAATTGGAACAGGCCAAGAGCAACTACAATAGCATCACCGCGAACATTGGTTACTCCAACATCGTCAGCCCCGTGAACGGGTATATCGGAGTAATTCCCTATAAAGTTGGGGCCCTTGTGAGCAGTACCATGACCCAACCTTTGACCGTGGTATCGGACATTAGTGGTATCAGGGCCTATTTTTCCATGAACGAGAAAGAGCTGCTTCAGATGAAGGCACAAATGGCCGCCAATACGGGTGATGGAGCAACGGCCCCAGAAGTGGAACTGGTCATGATAAATGGCAAAACATACCCCCATAAAGGAAAAATTGCCATGATCAACAATATCATCAATCCAAGCACGGGTAGTGTTTCCCTTCGGGCCGATTTTGACAATCCAGATCTTTTGTTGAGCTCTGGAAGCACTGGAACGATAAAAGTTCCTTCCACCTACAAAAATGTATGGGTGATCCCCCAATTTGCCACAGTAGATCTTCAAGGCACCAAAATGGTCTATGTGCTGAACGGCGAGACCGTAAGCTCTAAACCGATCACGATCGTAGCACAGACAGATACTGAATTCATTGTATCCGAAGGCCTTGATGAGGGAACTACCATTGTGACCGAAGGTGTATCCAAGTTGAGGGATGGACAGACCATCAACCCTATCAAATAATTGTATCGTCAACCCTATTAGAACAAACAATCCATGTTCCAAAAATTTATAGACCGTCCCGTACTGTCCACAGTAATATCCGTCATCATTTTGATCTTGGGTGTTCTGGGACTCAGTGCTCTCCCCGTAGAACAATATCCCGAAATAGCACCACCCACCGTCCAAGTTACCGCCAATTATACCGGTGCAAGTGCCGAGACCGTGTTAAAGAGTGTGGTCATCCCACTCGAAGAACAGATCAACGGTGTAGAGGGCATGACCTATATGACCTCATCCGCCAGTAACGACGGCGCGGCCAACATCAGCGTATATTTCGAATTGGGCGTCGATCCCGACATTGCAGCCGTAAACGTACAGAACAGGGTGTCCCGGGCGAACAGCCTATTGCCCCAAGAAGTGATACAAACGGGTGTGAACACACAAAAAGCACAGAACAGTGCCCTGCTCTTTTTCTCCATTTATTCCGAAAATGAAAACTATGATGGAACTTTTGTGGAGAACTACGCAAAAATCAATCTGGTACCCAAGCTCCAAAGGATCAAAGGAGTCGGTAATGTACAAGTGTTCGGGGCCAAGGACTATTCCATGCGGATTTGGATCTCTCCGGACAAAATGGCTGCCTACAATCTCGTGCCTGCTGATATCCAAGCTGCCCTCAGGGAGCAGAACCGTGAGGCCGCCACGGGTAAAATCGGCGAAAATGCCGATGGTATCTTCGAATATGTGATGAAGTACAAAGGCCGTCTTTCAGAGGTAGAGGAATACCAGAACATTATTCTAAAAACCACTGAAGATGGAGGCTTTCTTCGTTTAAAAGATGTTGCCGAGGTTGAGCTCGGGGCATTCAGCTACGTCAGGAAAAATTCAGGGATGGGTAATCCCGGTGTTGCCGTCGGTGTATATCAGACCTCGGGGTCCAATGCCAAAGAGATCATTGACCAGATAGAACTTATTTTGGAAGAGAGCAAGGCCGAATTTCCAAAAGGCTTCGACTATGTGATCCCTTTCAACTCCAAGGATTTCTTGGATGCTTCGATAGACCACGTGGTCCAGACCTTGATCGAGGCCTTTATTTTGGTGTTCATCGTGGTGTTCCTGTTCCTTCAGGATTTCCGATCCACATTGATCCCGGCCATTGCCGTACCCGTCGCGATTGTGGGAACCTTTTTCTTCCTCCAGTTGTTCGGGTACTCCATCAACATGCTCACCCTTTTTGCCATGATCTTGGCCATTGGTATTGTGGTGGATGATGCCATTGTAGTGGTAGAGGCCGTCCACGCCAAGCTGGAAGAAGGTGCTCCTTCTGCGAAATCCGCATCGAAAAAGGCCATGGGTGAAATCTCCGGGGCCATTATCTCGATTACTTTGGTGATGTCCGCCGTGTTTATCCCCGTATCCTTTATCCAAGGGTCATCAGGGGTGTTTTATCAGCAATTCGGTATCACATTGGCCGTGGCCATCCTTATTTCGGCCATTAACGCATTGACGCTCAGTCCAGCATTGGCCGCACTGTTCCTCAAGCCGCACGACCCAGAGAAAGGCCATAAGACCAATTTCACAACACGCTTTTTCAAAGCTTTCAACGTTGGTTTCAATGCCATTACGAATAAATACACCAATACTGTTGGCCGTATGGTCAAGAGAAAATGGATCACTGTTGCCCTTTTGTTGGCCTTTACCGGACTTGCCATCTTTCTGTTCAAATCCACCCCATCTGGCTTTGTTCCCGACGAGGACAGGGGCATCATTTTTGCCAACGTGAGCATGCCTCCCGGAACGACGATAGAGAAAACGGAGGAGACCATCATGAAACTGGATTCCATCTATGAATCCATGGATATCATTGATGCTCGGATGAGTGTTGCAGGATTTAGCTTGCTAAGCCGTGTGAGTGCCGGTTCCTATGCCTTTTCCATCATGAAACTGAAGGATTGGAGCGAAAGAAAGGCAGATTCCCTTTCGGTGGAGGCCACTTTGCAAAAACTATACGGTATGTCGGCTCAGTTCAAAGATGCCCAAATCATCTATTTTACCCCGCCCAGCATACAAGGTTTTGGTACCAGTTCCGGTTTTGAGGTACAGTTGCAAAGCAAAGGCGGTGATGATTGGCTTTCCATCAACGATGTGAAGAACCAATTTTTGGGAGCCCTTAATGCAAGACCTGAAATACAGTACGCCATTTCCCAGTTCGATCCAGGATTTCCCCAATATGATCTGGACATTGATATCGAAAAGGCAAAAATGTCAGGATTCACCGCAACAGATATCTTTAATGCACTACAAGGATACTATGGTGGGATCTATGCCACGGATTTCAACAAGTTTGGAAAACAATACCGTGTCATGATCCAGGCCAAGCCCGAAGATCGTGCCAACGAAAACTCATTGAACCATGTTTTTGTGAGAAACGCCAATGGCGAATCCGTAGCGGTAAGTCAGTTTGTGGATCTCAAGAAAATTTATGGCCCAGAAGTGGTGGAACGGTTCAACTTGTTGAGTTCCGTGAAGATCACCGGGGTGCCCAATGCAGGCTACAGTACCGGTGATGCCATCAATGCGATAGAGGAAGTGGCCGCACAAGTTTTGCCCAACTCCTATACCTATGACTACTCCGGGCTTACCCGTGAAGAGACCAATGCAGGGTCGCAGACCATCATTATCTTCATTTTGAGTTTGGTGTTCGTCTATTTCTTGTTGAGCGCACAGTACGAAAGTTACATATTGCCACTTTCCATTTTGCTGTCGCTTCCCGTGGGAATCGCAGGGGCCATTCTCTTTATCAACCTGGCCGGGCTTCAGAACAACATCTATTTCCAGATTGCGCTGATCATGCTGATAGGTCTCTTGGCCAAGAACGCCATTTTGATCGTGGAGTTTGCCCTTCAGCGTAGAAGGGCCGGACTATCCCTGTTCGATGCTGCAGCCGATGGTGCACGGGCAAGGTTACGGCCTATTTTGATGACCTCTTTCGCCTTCATATTTGGTCTGTTGCCCTTGGCACTTTCATCGGGCATCGGGGCCATCGGAAACCAATCCATAGGATTGAGTGCCGTGGGCGGAATGCTCATTGGGACCATTTTGGGTGTCTTTGTCGTACCGGTACTCTTTGTCGTGTTCCAGGCATTGCAGGAACGCATCTCTGGCAAACCCTCAGAAATAAATGCATAACCACAACTTAGTACTCATGAAAATAAAACCCACATATAAACTGTTCCTCATACTTTCAGCTCCTTTGCTCTTGCAGTCCTGTTTTGTGGCAAAAAATTATTCCCGCCCCGAATTGGAGACCGAAAGTTTGTACCGAACGGACAATTTGCCCCAAGACAGCATCTCCATGGCCAGCGTGTCGTGGAGGGAACTGTTCAATGATGAGCAATTGAAATCCTATATCGCACAAGGGCTGGAAAACAATTTGGACATACGGATTGCCCTTCAAAACGTAGTTGCTGCAGAGGCTTACCTCAAACAAGGAAAGGCAGGCTATTATCCAACGCTTTCCGGAACGGCCAGTTTCACCAGGACCAAAAACTCGGGCAATAGCCAGTTTGGAAGTTTCTTTACGCGCCCCTTGGAGCAATATGAGCTTTCCGGGTCGCTTTCTTGGGAAGCCGATATTTGGGGGAAAATCCGAAGCAACAAAAGAGCCTTTGGCGCTTCCTATTTGCAGAGTGTTTCGGCCCACCAAGCGGTAAAGACCAATTTGGTGGCCTCCATTGCAAGTACCTATTACCAGCTTATGGCCTTGGACAAACAACGCCAGATAGCCGAGCAGACCTTTGAGGCCCGAAAAAGCAGTCTGGAAACCACTTTGGCCCTGAAAGATGCCGGGCAGGTCACCGAAGTGGCCGTGAAACAGACCGAGGCCCAAGTGCATACCACAGAGATCATTCTCATTGACTTGGAAAACAATATCAAGTTGTTGGAAAACGCCTTCTGTATCTTGATGGGTGAACCTTCCCACAAAGTGGAAAGGGGCAGTCTGGACAACCAGGCCATTGGGACCGACCTGAAAACAGGTGTCCCTTACCTGCTACTGACCAACCGTCCCGATGTCATGCAGGCGGAGTACGGCCTCATCAACGCCTTTGAGCTCACCAATGTGGCCAAAAGCAGCCTATACCCATCCCTAAGCCTTTCAGCAAATGGAGGATTCCAAAGTCTAGAGTTTGAAAATTGGTTGGACGCCAGCTCGCTGTTCTCGCAATTGGTCGGTTCTTTGACACAACCTATTCTCAACGGAAGAAGGCTACGCACCCAAATGGAAGTGGCCAAGGCTCAACAGGAACAAGCACTGCTCTCCTACAAGAAAACATTGTTGACCGCTGGTAGGGAAGTGAGCGATGCTCTCTATACCTATAATGCCGAAACGGAAAAATTGGAGGCCCGTTCCAAAGAACTTGAGGCTTATTCAACAGCAGAGGATTACTCAGAGGAGCTGTTGAACAACGGCCTTGCCAATTATCTGGAAGTATTGACCGCAAGGCAAAATGCACTGAACTCGGAGCTCAGCTACGTGGACTCCCAATATGGACAATTGAGTGCCATGATCGAGCTATACAGGGCCCTTGGAGGCGGATGGAGATAAAACTGTTGTGCTGTGGATTCTAGGAAAGAATTATTGGAATATGCCATAGAAAACTTCACCAAATTTGGGAGCAAGCGTTTTTCCATGGATGAACTGGCCCACAGCTTGGGCATTTCCAAAAAGACCATCTACAAGCATTTCAACAGCAAGGAAGAATTGGTCACCGAAAGCCTTCGGTTGTTCCTGGAAAAAATAAAGGGCAATGTAGACCACTACATGCTCCAAAACCCCAATGAGGACCAGCCGCTGTCCACTATCATTTTTATCTATAAGCAAGGGTTGATGTTCTTGCAGGAAATCAACCCTTCCTTTCTATACGGATTGGACAAATATTATCCAAAGGCATTCGAGCTCTACTCAGCTTTTAAAAAAGACATTGTTTGGAATATTGTCTGTCCCCTACTTCACAAGGCCCAAAAAATAGGACAGGTCCGGCCGGATGTCAAAGTTGAGCTGGTCTGCATGCTCTTTCTCTCCCGGATGGAGGACACTGTGTATTCCAACAGTAATCTGTTTAATGAATATAGTATCCAAGAACTCTTGGAACATATCATTATCAACAACTTAAGGGGAATCCTGAGTTTGGACTATCTCAAAAGTTGCCCCTTGGAAAAATAGCCCCTGTACAGTCTCCGTGTTGGCAAAACAAAAAAAAGAAGGGGGTTATTTTTCAATAGCTATATTTTAAGGTATTGATTTTTACGTTTTTAGCATTGTTTTTAGCAAAACGATCCCCTAAATTTAAGTTCTGCTAAAAACTCAACTAACATGGAAACAACCAACATCAACCGAAGAGACTGGATACGAAAAAGCATGCTCACCGCAGGTGGAGCAATGGCCCTGCCCTATTTTGGCTTGGCCGAGTCCCCAAGGGCCCCATTACAATTGGATGCCAAAGGAAATGCCATCTACACACCATTTTTCAAGGAATATTTACCAAATATGGAGTCGGGCATGCCTGACCTTGTGGCAAAACTGAATGCAAACGAAAATCCTTATGGTCCTTCCCCTATGGCCTTGGAGGCATTTAAAAATTCGGCTGCCGGGGGCAATAGGTATGCTTGGAAAGAACTGTTCCAACTCGTGGGCAAGATTGCCGATTTTGAAGGTGTCCAGGGCAAGAACATCATGATGGGCCCGGGGTCCTCCGATCTTTTGGAGAAAACGGCCATGGTGCTGTTCATGAACGGCGGCAATATCGTTTCCGCAGATCCTGCTTATATGTCACTCATCAATGTAGCCGAGTCTGTGGGTGCCACATGGAAACCCGTTCCACTCAAAGATGATTGGTCGCACGACCTGAAAGCTATGGAAGAGGCCATTGATGCCGATACCAAATTGGTCTATATCTGTAACCCCAACAATCCCACCGGGACCATCACCGAACACCAAGAACTAGTGGATTTCTGTTCCCGGGTTTCCGAAAAAGTTCCTGTATTTGTGGATGAGGCCTATTTGTGGTTCTTGGAGGACAATGCCAAAAAAAGCATGGTGTCCCTTATCAACGAGGGCAAAGATGTCATCATTGCCCGTACATTTTCAAAGATCCACGGCATGGCCGGCCTTCGCGTAGGCTATATCGTTGCACAGGAATCCACTTTGAACAAGCTCCAGAACATCACCCGTGGAGGAATGGGTATTTCCTATCCTTCCGTGTATGCTGCCATCGCTGCCATGGACGATTCCGCATTTATCGACAAGTCCCGAACCCTCAACGCAGAGTGTCGGGAATATGTTTACAAAAGCTTGGACCAAATGGGCATTGAATATGTGCCCTCATACACCAGTTTCCTTATTTTCCCCATAGAGATGGAAGGAAAAGAGTTCCTTCAAAAGATGACGGAACTCCAAGTAGGTGTGCGGGCCTTTGAGTTTATGGGAAAAAATTGGTGTAGGGTGAGCATGGGTACTATGGACGAAATGAAAATGTTCACTGCCGCGCTCAATAAAGTGTTGGTATAGTGGATATTGGATTTCAAAAAACTGTCGTATTTCTTTTTTTTATCTTCATTGGCATCTTGCTCAAGAGCAAGTTCAAATCCAAGGAAGAAATTACCGGTATTAAAAAAATAATCCTCAACCTGGCCCTGCCCGCTACTATTTTTATTGCACTCTTGGGTATAAAGGTAGAGTCACATCTTTTGATATTGCCCTTGTTGGCCCTTGGGCTCAACCTATTGTTGTTCTTGGCGATGCCCTTCATATTGCCCGTAATGGGTATTGGCAGGGGCACTCCCGAGTTCCGAACGGCCAAATTGTTGGTCCCATCGCTTGCGCCCGGATTGTCCTCCTTTCCTTTCATCTTGGAATTCTTGGGAGAAGACTATTTGGCCAAGGCAGCTATGTCCGATTTGGGAAACAAGGTGTTTGTGCTCTTCTTCCTATATCTAGTCGCCATGAACTGGCATTATGGACTTCAATCCAACGGCAAAAAAAATGAGGGGAAAAAACTTGGCCCCCTGATCAAGGCCATGGTTTCCGAACCGGTGAACATCTTCATCGGAGTGGCATTGGTATTGCTCGCCTTTGGCATGTCCATGGATTCATTGCCGTTTTTCCTCAGCGAAACGTTGGAGAAACTCAGTTTGATCATGACCCCTTTGGTGTTGCTTTTCATCGGCTTGGCCGTAAAGATCAAGAGAAAACAGTTCTTTCAGATTTTTTCACTGCTTTGCACCCGTGCCGGATTGGTCCTTTTGATCTGTGGTGCCTTTGTCCTGATTTCTGGGATACAGGCCCAAAACGAGATACTGCTCATCTTGGCCTTTGGCCTGAGTGCCTGCAGTTTTTGGCCCTATGCCCATATCGCTGCAGTGGACAGTATGGAAATGGAAGTGGAACCTCAGAAAAAAACCTTCAGCAGCAGCTTTGGGGTGGCCGTTTTGGCTCTGTCGTTCCCATTGTCCACCATGCTCATCCTTGCCGTTCTGAACAGTGGTTCCTTCTTTGAGCATTCCTACACTATCTTATTGGTCGCTCTTTTGTTGCTTGCCATCGGATTGTCCATTCCGCTATGTATTGGACTGAACAAAAAATGGTCTATCCAAAGGATAGTCGGGTACAAATTAAAGTCGGCCACGGAGAATGCTTGATCCTACCCTTTCTGTTTGGTGACAAGGTAAGTCGCATTGGCAATCAGGGCTATGCTGAGCCAATAGGTCCCTAAAATAACCAAGCTGGACAGATAGAAGGGCGATTTGAACTTAGCTATGGCTATCAGGGTGTCGGAGAACATGAACAACAGCACCGCCAAGGCAATCCATTGGTAGGGTTTTCCGCGGTCCCTTAAAAAAGTTCCTATGCCCTGCCACGCCATGAACGAGATAACAAGGACATAAAGTGCTACGGGTACCATGAATGCTCCCAAATCAGGTTTCAACCAAAAAAACAGGGCCGTTGCTATTCCGAACAGGACCACAAAAGAGCCCCAATGGAGATAAAATCCCTTGTGCCTGATGAATGCAAGGGCAAAAAGTACATGACCCACCAGAAAAGTGGCCAAACCATAAACGAAATATGCCTCAAAGAGCAATAACACATCCCCCACCAAGCAGAAAAACAGCGCTACCAAAATCCCATTTCTGAAGGAAGCATTGGGAAGAAAAAAGAGATTGGACATGATCAATATAGTGGTCAGAGGTTTCAGGAAAACATAGATTTCCCTGTTTCCTGCCATCTCAAAATAGATGGCCAAACTGGCGGAAACCAGACACAATAAGTTGATGAAAACCGGTCTTTTGAGTGCTGTTACCATTCCTTGAAAGGTGTTTTGCTCAATTGGGAATTGTAATATTTTTTTTTGCCCGTGACCTCTTCCCCAAGCCATTGGGGTCTTTCAAAAGGTTCGTCCTCGTGTTCGAGTTCCACTTCCGCCACAATGAGGCCCTTGTTCTCCCCCAAAAACTCATCCACTTCAAAAATGTGTTTCCCGCAGGGCACTTCAAAACGGTATTTTTCCAATATCCCAGTTTCACATAGATCGATCAAATTGGCTGCCTCTGCCGTACTGATTTCTATTTCCCATTCAAAACGGGTGGTGCCCGAATCGTTGGAAGCTCCCTTCACCGTCAAAAAGCCCTTTTCCCCCATAATCCTGACCCGTACGGTACGGCTTGGATCGGTGTTCAAGAATCCCTGTGCTATTCGTGTCTGGGATGTGGCCTCTTGCTTATAGGCATCCGAGCTGACCAAAAATTTCCGTTCTATTTCCAGATGTTCCATCAAACTAAATATACCCTAAATTTGGGTATGGATTTGGATTTTCCCCTCAGAAAAATCATTCATGTGGACATGGATGCGTTCTATGCTTCCGTGGAACAGCTGGACAATCCAGAACTGAAGGGGAAACCTGTTGCCGTTGGCGGAGGTTCTCCTCGCGGGGTGGTCTCTGCCGCTAGTTATGAGGCCAGGAAGTTTGGGGTGCGCAGTGCCATGTCGGGCTATTTGGCCCAACGAAACTGCCCGGACCTCATCTTTGTCAAACCCCGTTTTGAGCGCTACAAAGAGGTCTCCAAACAGATCCGCCGCATTTTTTTGGAATATACGGATCTCGTGGAACCACTTTCCCTGGACGAGGCGTATTTGGATGTGACCGAAAACAAGGTCGGGAATCCGTCCGCGACCCTCATTGCCAAGGAAATCCGTCAAAAAATATGGGACAGAACAGGTTTGACGGCTTCTGCTGGAATCTCCATCAACAAATTCATCGCCAAGGTGGCCAGTGATTACAACAAGCCCAACGGCCAAAAGACCGTGAACCCCGAAGAGGTGATCCAATTTTTGGAGGAGCTCGATATCCGAAAGTTCTATGGGGTGGGAAAGGTCACTGCCGAAAAAATGTACAAACTGGGCATTTTCACGGGAAAGGACCTCAAAGAAAAGTCCTTGGAGTTTCTGGACGGGCATTTTGGCAAGAGTGGGAAATTCTACTACAACGTGGTCCGTGGCATTCACCACAGCACCGTGAAACCACACCGTATCCCAAAATCGGTGGGGGCCGAGCGTACCTTTTTCGAAAACCTGAGCAGTGAGGTCTTTATGCTGGAAAAGCTGGATCATATCGCCCAAGAGTTGGAAAGAAGGCTTCAAAAATCCAAAATAGCAGGTAAAACGGTCACTTTGAAGATCAAATACAGTGATTTCACCCTACAGACCCGTAGCAAGACACTCCTCTACTATGTGGCAAGCAAGGATCTTATCCTCGAAACGGCCAAAGAACTCCTATACCAGTCCGCTTTGGAAAACTCAGTCCGATTGTTGGGTATTTCGCTGGCCAACCTCAACACCGAAAAAAAGAAGAAGGAAGAGCCCAAAAAGGAAACGGTCTCGGTACAACTCAAATTTGACTTCTAAAAAAGAAGAGGCTGTCTAAAAAGCTGGTTCTCTGTCAGTTCGAGCGCAGTCGAGAACTTAAAATGTGTTGATAGTCAATTGGTCGACTGCGCTCAACCTGACAAAATCAAAATTTTGCCGCTTTTTAGACAGCCTCAAGTCTTTAATTTTTAATATCCTTTTCCATCGGTTTGACCGTCGGGGTCTTCGGATTCCCATCCGCATCGATTTCCACGATGTTATCAAAACCGAGTGCATCGAGTTTAGTGATGATCTCGGCCCTATCCCCCACCATGAACCAATTGACATTTTCAGGTTTCACCACTTGGTTGCTCACTTGCTTGATGTCATCCACCGAAAGATTTCTCACATTTTGATCATACTTTTGGTAATAATCATCAGGCAGGTTATATCGGACCAAATTCCTGATGGAGCCGTTCACGGAGCTATTGGTCTCCCATTGACCGGGAAGTTTCAACACTTGGTTGGTCTTTACTTTTTCAAGCTCTTCCTTCGTTGCTGGCCGTGTGGAGGTAAATTCTGAAATTTCCTTTCTGATCTCCGTCACGGATTCCGCGGTCTTATCCGTCTGTACCGGCGCATATACGATAAACGGACGCGCTTCTTTGGAACCGATCACAAAACCTCCCGCTCCATAGGACCAGTGCTTGTCTTCCCGTAAGTTCATGTTGATCCTTGAAGTGAAGTCCCCACCAAGAATGCTCACCATTTGCTCCAACGCAATCTCGGAAACATCTCCATACTTTTCGGTCAAGTGCCCTGCCAAGATCACCGATTGTTGCGACTCTGGCCTATTCATCAGGTAAAGGGTGTTCTTGGAATCGGTTTTGGGCGCATTGAAGGTAATCTTGGGCACATCGCCCTTCTTCCATTTGCCCAATGTTTTTTCCAATTTGGATTTCAACTCGTTCATCTCCACATCCCCTGTCACGATGATCGTAGAGTTGTTCGGTTTGAACCAGGTGTTGTAAAAATCAACCACATTTGCCCTGGTCAGTTTTGAAACAGTGTCCTCATACCCTGTTCCGGTATAGGGGCTGCTGTAGGGATGGTCTTCCCCATAAAGGTACTTGTTCATCACCCTCAAAGCCATGGTGATGGGTTGAGATTTTTCCTGTTTGATGTCGTTGATCTGCTCGCTGCGCAACCGTTCAAATTCCTTTTCGGGGAACACAGGGTTGAGCACCACGTCCAAAAAGAGATCCAAACTGGCATCCAAGCTGGGTTTCAGGGTGGTCATGTACACATTGGATTCGTCCTGACTGGAAAACGTATTCAACGATGCTCCCAACAATTGGAGTTGCTCATTGATCTCCAAGGCATCTTTGTCCTTGGTGCCCTCATCCATCAAGTTCATGGCCAACTTGGCCGTGCCGGGACTGGAAAGGTAATCGGTCTTGTATCCTGCATCGGCGACCAAATTGATCACAATGGTCGGTACTCCCTTGCGTTGGGCCAGGATCACATTGAGCCCATTGGAAAGTTGGGTGCGCTGCAATTCCGGGAATTGGGAATTCTTCTGGGGTCCCAATTCTGGCAATTTGCTTCTGTCCACAGAGGATTCCACAATGCCATATTCTGGGAATGGATTGCAGATCAGGACGTGTTTTCCTTTGGAAAGCCATTTGGCTGCCGTGTTCTTCAGATCGGCAATAGTGGCCTCTTCAACATATTTCAAGGTTGTTTTATAATAGGCCGGATCTTTGTGATAGGTTTGGTTGGAGGCCAGGATATCGGAAATGCCCCCAAATCCTCCTATACGCTCCATACCTTTGATGAACCCCGAAAAATAGCTGGCCTTTACCCTTTTGAGCTCTTCTTCGGTCGGGCCTTCCTTGATGAACCTGTCAATTTCTGCCCAAAGTTCCTTTTCCAATTTTGCG
Source organism: Flagellimonas amoyensis (assembly GCF_003058265.1). GTDB lineage: Bacteria > Bacteroidota > Bacteroidia > Flavobacteriales > Flavobacteriaceae > Flagellimonas > Flagellimonas amoyensis. Next base: position 108,748 of record NZ_QBUK01000001.1, on the reverse strand, counting down.
GGGTCTTGACCCTGCTTTACGTTCACCCATGTGATGAACTCGCTGGCTATTTCACTGGAGGATTGGAAAGAGACCGCTGCACTGGCCGACTGGTCCTTGTATATGAACTTTTGGTACAGTCTCGAATTCTTCCCACTGGAGAGAATGGAGGATATGAGATCAAAATGAAGGTCTTCCCTCGATCCAAATTGTGGGGTGTTCCATGCAAACAGCACCCTGGTTTCTGGAACACGATCCTGATATACCTGCCGGGAATCATTCACCTTATTGGGAATGTTCACTTCTTGTCGTTCCACGGTAGGGCCTGAAGGAATGTCCCCGAAATACTTGATCACTTTTTGATGGACTTCTTCCGCATCGATGTCCCCAGCTACGGCAACTACGGCATTGGCCGCCCCATAGTATGATTTGAACCAGTCTTGCACATCTTCCAGGGAAGCTGCGTTCAGATCTTCCATTTCCCCGATCACTGTCCAGGAATAGGGGTGCCCTTTTGGGTACATCGCCTTGGTCAAATAGTCCCACTGCATCCCGTAGGGTTGGTTCTCGCCCTGTCTTTTTTCATTTTGTACAACACCTCGTTGCTCATCCAGTTTTGCTTGGTCGATGGCACCTAGCAAATGTCCCATTCGGTCGGACTCCAAAAACAGTACTTGGTCTAGCGCAGATAGAGGTACATTCTGAAAATAATTGGTCCTGTCCGTGTTCGTGGTTCCATTAAGATCGGTTCCACCGATACTCTCCAAGGCTTGGAAATAGTCGGTGTTGTAGTTCTCACTTCCATTGAACATCAAATGCTCAAATAGGTGGGCAAACCCACTTTTACCCGGTTTTTCGTTCTTGGACCCCACGTGGTACCAAACGTTCACGGCCGCTATGGGCGCTTTATGGTCTTCATACACCAAAAGGGTAAGCCCATTCTCCAAGGTATACTTTTTGTAAGCGATGTCTATGTCATCCGCTTTGAACTGAAAACTCTGCCCATAGTTCATTGGACAGAACAATAGGCCCATGATCAGGGCCAGAAGTAATTTTTTCATTGAAAAAGTTTTAATTGTTTGATTGATAAAATTGAATACAACAAGATATGAAATTGTTTGCAATACACACGATTTTAATCAGTTAGCTTACCTATAAATGAAGTGAATGCCATTAGAAACCTCATTTATGGCACAATCTCCCCGGCAAACAGGTATCAACACTTTTGGTATCTTCCTTTTCGTTAAATTTGTAAACATGCAGCGTCCTGAATTGCACCAACATATCATTACCACGGCCGGCAACCTGTTCTATGTACAGGGTTACAATTCAACGGGGATCAATGAGATCATAGAGAAGTGTGGCATAGCCAAGGCCACGCTTTACGGGCACTTCAAGTCCAAGGAGGACATCTGTGTGGCCTATCTGGAGCAACGGCATGATGCCTTCATGCATTCACTGAAGAGTTTTGTGGGTAGAAAAAGTCGTGGAAAAAACCAGTTGTTGGGTATTTTCGACCTCTTGCAGGATATGTATCGCGAAGAAAACTTTCAAGGTTGTTGGGCCTTGAAAACCCTAGGGGAGCTGTCTCCCGATCAAAAAAAGATACTTGGCGTCATCCAGAAACAAAAAAAAGACCTGTTGCTGTTCCTGGGCGAAGTTGTTGGGGAGAACATTCCCAACCTGTCCCGTGCCGAAATGGAAAAGACCTCGGGAGGGCTTTATTTGCTGTACGAGAGCGCCATCACCGAAAGCCATTTGTTCAAGAACGATTGGCCCATCTACATGGCCAAGAGCATCGCTCCTTCTTTGTTCACGGAGCTGGAATAAAAAAACCCTTCCACAACACTGAAAGGGTTTTTTCTTTTTAGCTGTCCTACCTATTCTTAGGCTTCCACTTCTTCCAAAGCTTGAACTTCGGGAAAATCGATAGGCGTGTCCACCACATTGTTGATGTAGTTGGAGATGGTCTTGTCCCCCACCAATACTATGGTGTCGATCAGGTTTTCCTTGGTCCAACCCGCTGCAAAGAAATTATCCACAACTTCAGGACTGGCGATTCCCCTGTTCTCGGTGATGTTCTTGGCCAGTTTTGCCAAGGCATCCAATCTGTTGTCAAAAGAGGCTTTACCGGCCCTTAGTTCCAAGATCTGGCTGTCGGTGTATCCGTTCAATTTGCCAATCGCCGTGTGCGCTGCCAAACAATACAGACAGTCATTGACCTGGCTCACCGCCAAGTTCACCACTTCTTTTTCTTTGGCCTTGAGGGAAGTCTTGGCATTGGCAAAGGTCAAGTAGTTCCCCAATGCATTTTCCGAATGGGCAAAGGTGGCATACAGGTTGGGGACAAATCCCAACGATTTTTTAAGGTTGTCAAAAATGGCCTGGTTGGCCGGACTTACTTCTTCTCTTGTGGGTACATTGAATGTGTTCATGATTTTCAAATTTTAACTGTTAATACTTATTATGATTTTTGTATGAAGGGTTTTTCCGCATCACAGTAGTAATCGTGATGGTGTTTTTGCTCGCAGTGTTCTGCAACACTTACAGCTGGCGGTGCACTTCTACGCATCTCCCGAAAAATCTCAATGAGATTAAAAATGGGTCTGTCCATTGCTTTCATCTTTTACCTTGATTTGAATTACATGGCAAAGATGCTGCGAAAGAAGAGGTAAGGGTTAGGAACGATTTCCCGATGGCTTGCCCAATTTTCCCTTAAGCGCCCAAAATGGGGTTTCCGCGGTATTCGGAGGGAGTCATTTGGGTCATTTTCTTAAAAAATCGGCTAAAATGGGCCGGATCATTGAACCCCAATTCAAAGGCAATTTCCTGATTTTGCTTATCGGTGTAGTTGATCAGCCGCTTTGCTTCCAAGGCAATGCGGTCCAAAATGATCTGCTGTGGGGATTTTTGGTTGTAGATGGCAAACAGGTTGGAAAGTGTCTTGGGCGACTTGAAGAGCATGTCGGCATAATCGCTGACCCTTCTTTTGGTCTTGTAGTGCAGGTCCACCAAAAAATTGAACCTCCGGATGGTATCTATCTGTTCATTGTCCAGTGTTTGGACGATGAGTTGTTCCTTGGCCAACCGGGTACCCATGATGATGAGGCGTTTCAATAGCATCTGGAGCATATCGCCCTGGATATTGTCGGGGGTGGAAAATTCTTCCACGAACATATCGTACAACAAATTGAACTTGGAAAGTTGCTCCTTGGGCAAAGTGATGATGGGCACATCCTGTGTGCCAAAGAACAAAATCCCATTACAGGAAACCTCACTGTCATGGTCAAAAACGCAATAAAATTCCCTATTGAAAAGAATGGCCGAAAGCGGCAAGGTGGTCTTGGCAAGGGACACATGCTGCAAATAGGTGACCGTGATCAACTGGTTGGGCAAGAGCTCCAAGGGCACTCCGTCCACCTCAATGGTAAGGGCTTGGGCGTTCCTGTTCCATAAAAACTTGATGGTCTTCGAAGTATCGGAAAACCGTTCCTGGTCATTTTTAAAGTCTTCGGTAAGACCCAGAACAGCTCCTAATTTCTGGTCAGTGTACTCGTATCTCATGCGTGGTTTGGTATCAGTTGGAAAATTAGTCTTGCCGTCGCCACTAAACTTACAGCTGCACTGGACACAAAAAAACGGGACCCAAGTTCCCAAAAGAACTTATGGCCCCGCTGTTATGTATGGTGTATTGTAACCTTAAAAGTTACAACTCGTAATCTCGGTCACCCTAAGGGTGTTCACCATTCCTTTTGCCTTGATGGGCATAGCCGCCAAGCTGACCAACATGTCCCCAACCTCTAAGTAGCCTTTTTTACAGGCCAACTGGTTCACATCTTCTATGGTCTGATCGGTGGACACAAACTTATCATAATAAAAGGCCTTGACCCCCCAAAGCAGGTTCAACTGGGTCAATATCCTTTTGTTGGAGGTAAACACCAAAATATGCGCACTGGGTCGCCAAGCCGATATCTGAAAAGCGGTATATCCACTGTTTGTAAGTGTGGATATGGCTTTTGCCTCGATTTCATTCGCCATTAGGGCTGCGTGGTAACATACCGATTTGGTAATGAACCTATTGGTCCTGACATGTGGCGGTGTCTGTGGTACTTTGATCAAGCTTGAGTTTTCCACACTGGTCAGAATACTGGACATTCTTTCGATGACCTGTACCGGATAGTTCCCTACCGAAGTCTCTCCGGACAACATCACGGCGTCGGCCCCATCCATGACCGAGTTGGCCACGTCGTTCACCTCTGCACGGGTGGGCGTAAGGCTGGTGATCATCGTTTCCATCATCTGGGTGGCGATGATTACGGGTATCCTGCCTTTTTTGGCCCTCAATACAAGTTTTTTCTGGATCAAAGGAACCTCGTGGGCGGGTACTTCCACACCCAAATCTCCACGGGCCACCATAAGCCCATCACAGTGTGTGACAATTTTGTCAATGTTCTCCACCGCTTCGGGTTTCTCTATCTTGGCAATGATCGGAATTTTATGATCGGAGTGCTTCTTGATGAGTTCTTGTAGGTCGATAAGATCCTGACCATGACGCACAAAGGAAAGTGCCATCCAATCCACTTTGTGTTCTATGGCAAAAATGGCATCCTTGATGTCCTTCTTGGTGAGTGCAGGAAGGGAAATGTCCGTATTGGGCAGGTTTACTCCCTTCTTGGATTTCAAGGGGCCTCCTTGGATTACGGTTGCCTTTACCTCGTTCTCCCCGTTGGTGGACTTTACCTCGAATATGAGTTTTCCATCGTCCAGAAGAACACGTTCCCCTGGCTTTACATCCTTAGGGAAGTTTTGGTAGTTCATATACACCCTTTGTGCATTCCCTTCAAAAGGCTCCCCTGTAACAAAGGTCACTTCGTCGCCCGGGGCAACAACGGCTTCCTCGCCCATCACACCTACTCTCAACTTGGGCCCTTGAAGGTCCGCAAGGATCGATGTGTTCACCTCCAACTCCTCATTCAGTTCCCGTATCATTCTGATCCTTTCCGCTACATCATCATAAGACGCATGGGAAAAGTTTATCCTAAAAACATCCACACCTGCCTCGATCATCGCCTTGAGGGTTTCCTTTTTACTGGTGGCAGGTCCCAAGGTTGCTACAATTTTAGTCTTCTTTCTAGTTGGCATTGTTAAAAGATTAAGTTTCTTTTTGATTTTAATGTCTGTGTTTCCAAAGGGTATGCTGTTATCACCTTGTCTATCTTTTTGATATCCCTTAGTTTTTGGGAAAGTGTGGCCTCGTCGGCCGCTTCCACTTTTAGGAAGTAATCGATCTCTTTTCGTTCTTTGATCAAATGATCGGTCCTTGCGGAAATGTTGTTCTCAAACAGACCTCCTGAAGGTATAACTTCCTCGACCACACATTTGTTCGAGATCAGCGTCCAATAAATGTCGTTCATCCCATCGTCCCAATCAAACACAGAAAAAGATAGATTTTCATCCAGATGAAGGTCTATTTTCATCCTTTTCAAATACAATCCGCATTTGGAATTTATGGCATAGGTCATGGCATAATCCTCCAAATCACTGTGTATGGCGATGAGCCTGAAACTATCGTCATATAAGTCTGCCGATATCCGATGTGTTGTCATCATGCCCTTAACACGAACTGTAAATATACTCTTAATCCAATTGAATGCCTAGCCAATCCGACACAATACACTTCTTAAGCCCTCGAAAACGATTGAGTTTACCTTTATTTAATGTCATTGGTTCTCCATTCTGTTCTGTAGGGCAAAATAGGCTCGCTTGGATGCCTTTTCCTCGGCCTTCTTTTTGGATGTTGCCCTTGCCTTGGCCAAAATTCGACCTCCAATGGTTAGTTTTACCGCAAAATGTTTCAGCTCGTCATTGCCCGTGTCCTCATACACGTTATAGCTGAACGGCGTCTTTTGCTTTTGGCACCATTCGATTACCAAACTCTTGTAACTGATGACTTTACCTTCCAATTGCTCGATGTCCACATAGGGCTCTATGACCCTTTCATGGATGAATTTTTCACAATAGGGATAGCCTCTGTCCAGATATATGGCCCCAATGAGTGCCTCGAATACGTTGCCATGGATGTTCTCCCCAAAATGGGTCTTCGGTATCCTGCTTTCTACAAAGCGTAAAAGTCCCAAATCCTTTCCCAGCTCGTTCAGGTGTTTGCGGCTCACCACCTTGGAGCGCATTTTGGTAAGGTAACCTTCGTCCCCTTCGGGCACCTCATTGTATAGGTGTTTTGATACGATGGTCCCCAGCATGGAATCCCCCAAAAACTCCAAACGCTCATAGTTCATTGGGTTGCCGTTGGCGTCTTTTTTATTGACGGAACGGTGAAGAAATGCCTTTTTGTAGATTTCGAGATTTTTGGGCTTGAACCCTAGAATCTTTTTCATTCCCAAAAAAAAATCCCCATCCGAGCTAGGATGGGAATTGAATATTTTGGAGGTGAACTTCATGTTACAAAACTACCCCAATTTTTTGAATACAAGACACGCATTGTGTCCGCCAAAGCCAAACGTATTGCTCATGGCTACGTTCACTTCCCTCTTCTGTGCCTGGTTCAGGGTCAGGTTGAGCGAAGGATCGATCTGATCGTCCACCACACTATGGTTGATGGTCGGTGGAACCATTCCGTGTTCCATGGCCAAAATGGAGGCAATGGCCTCAATGGCCCCAGCCGCACCGAGCAAATGCCCGGTCATGGACTTGGTGGAATTGATGTTGATGTTGGGTGCATGCGCACCAAACACCTTGGAAATGGCCTTGAGCTCGGCCACATCGCCCAACGGGGTGGATGTTCCGTGCGTATTGATAGCGTCTACGTCCTCAGGTTTCAAACCTGCATTCTGTAGACAGTTTTCCATTACTTTAACCACACCGATACCTTCTGGGTGTGGGGCGGTCATGTGATAGGCATCGCTGGAAAGGCCTCCGCCGAGTACTTCGGCATAGATCTTCGCCCCTCTTGCCTTGGCGTGTTCGTATTCTTCCAAGATCAGTGCCCCTGCACCTTCTCCAAGAACAAAACCGTCACGTGTGGCATCAAAAGGTCTGGATGCTGTTTCTGGACTTTCGTTTCGGGTGGAAAGGGCATGCATGGCATTGAAACCACCCATACCTGCCATGGTAACGGCAGCTTCACTTCCTCCGGTCACGATGACATCGCAATGGCCCAAACGGATATAATTCAGCGCATCGATCATGGCGTTGGCTGCCGATGCACAGGCCGAAACCGTAGTATAGTTTGGCCCCATGAACCCATGCTTGATGGAAATGTTCCCTGGTGCGATATCCGCGATCATTTTTGGAATGAAGAAGGGGTTGAAACGGGGTGTGCCATCTCCTTCGGCAAACCCGATCACCTCATTTTGGAAGGTTTCCAATCCGCCGATACCGGCTCCCCAGACTACACCTACCCTGAACTTGTCCACTACATTGAGGTCGATTCCAGAGTCTGCAATGGCCTCATCCGAAGAGACGAGGGCATATTGTGCGAACCTATCCAGTTTTCTTGCCTCCTTGCGATCAAAATAATCTTCGGGGTTATACCCTTTCAGCTCACAGGCAAATTTTGTCTTGAACTTCTCGGTATCGAAATATGTGATGGGTGCAGAACCACTCTTTCCGGTCCGTAGTCCTTCCCAATAAGCCTCCAAATTGTTGCCTATTGGAGTAAGTGCCCCCATTCCGGTAACCACAACTCGCTTTAACTGCATTGAACTATTTTTTACCCTTTAGACCTAAATTATAAAAAAAATTATCCATGCGATAATCACCACATGGATAATTTAAAATCTTTAGCGATATATCATAAAATTATTTAGCTTCTTCTATATAGCTAATGGCCTGACCAACAGTGGCGATGTTCTCTGCTTGATCATCTGGTATTTGGATATCAAATTCTTTCTCAAACTCCATGATAAGTTCAACAGTGTCCAAGGAATCCGCACCTAGATCGTTGGTAAAGCTAGCTTCAGCTACAACCTCATTCTCATCAACACCCAGTTTATCAACGATAATAGCCTTTACTCTTGATGCAATGTCTGACATAATTATTGTGGTTTTAAAAATTTAATCGTTGGCAAAAATATAAAACTTTGGATTAAATACACTATTTGTCGATAAAATGTAACCCAAATTAAACATCTTAAGATTCAGTATCTTACTTTAGCCGCCTGAAGTTAGTCCAAAATCATATCAATTCCTAACAGATGAAACAAATTGTCATCTTGGCATCGGGAAGTGGGTCAAATGCCGAAAACATTATCACCTATTTCAAAGAAAAACCCTTGGCAACTGTCTCAGCCGTGCTCTCCAACAAACATACCGCCAAGGTTTTGGATCGCTGTGATCGCCTGGAAGTTCCTGCATTTTATTTCAACAAAATCGCTTTTACTAAATCTGATGCTGTTGTTGAAGCCCTAAAAAGTCTTCAGCCCGATTTAATTGTATTGGCTGGATTTCTGTGGAAAATTCCTTCCAATATCATAGAAGCATTCCCAAATAAAATTATAAACATACACCCCGCCCTTCTTCCAAAGTATGGTGGAAAAGGCATGTATGGCGCAAAAGTGCATCAGGCTGTTAAAGAAAATGGTGAGACGGAAACGGGTATTACCATACATTATGTGAATGAGCATTATGACGAAGGCGCCATCATCTTTCAGTCAAAAACTGCTGTGGAACCTTCCGACAACCCCGATAGTATTGCCGAGAAAGTACACCAATTGGAATATGAGCATTTCCCGAAGGTGATCGAAAAACTCCTTATATAAATGGCGAAGAAGAAGTTTTATGTGGTCTGGAAGGGCAAGCACCCCGGAATTTTTGAGACTTGGGCCGATTGCAAGGCACAGATAGAGGGGTTCAAGGGTGCACAATACAAATCGTTTCCCACCTTCGCCGAGGCCAAAAAGGCCTATAATGGCAACTACTCGGACTATAAGGGAACCTCAAAAGGCAAATTGGAACTTTCGCCACAAGAGTTGCTCAAAATAGGCAATCCCAACTACAACTCCATTGCTGTGGATGCAGCCTCCAGTGGCAATCCTGGCAAAATGGAGTACCGCGGCGTGGACACCAAGACCAAAAAGGTACTGTTCCACCAAGGCCCCTTTGAGCAGGGAACCAGTAATGTGGGCGAATTCTTGGCATTGGTGCATGGTCTTGCTTTTTTAAAGCAGAAAAAAAGTGATCGGATCTTGTATTCCGATTCCAGGATTGCCATCGGTTGGGTCCGAAAGGGCAAATGTGGCACCAAATTGGACAAAACCGCCAAGAACGCACAACTTTTTGAACTCATCCAAAGGGCAGAGGACTGGCTGAAAAAGAACAGGTACACCACCCCCATCGTGAAATGGGAGACCAAGGCATGGGGTGAAATCCCCGCAGATTTTGGCCGGAAATGAAGTTTGAGACTTCAGACGAAAGACGTAAGACATAAGATTTGGAAAAATCTGTCCTTAAAAACATCCTTGAACTGAATTTGAACTTAAGCTTGGGTTGAACGTGTACCCACCCTCTTTTCTTAAATCCTTCACCAATGATTCCAATATGGAATATCAAAACGTATATTTGCACCAAATTTTAACGAATGGGCAAATTGCTGATCGTGGGAAGCATGGCCTTTGATGCCATTGAGACCCCATTTGGAAAAACAGGCAAAATCTTGGGAGGTGCCGCAACGTTCATCGGTCTGGCCGCAACCCAATTCAAGGTAAGGTCCGCCATCGTCTCCGTGGTGGGCGAGGATTTTCCCGACACATACATGGATATTTTGAAGGATAGGGACATCGACCTTTCCGGCGTAGAGGTGGTCAAAGGGGGCAAGACCTTCTTTTGGCAGGGCAAATACCATAACGACCTTAATTCGAGGGATACGTTGGTGACCGAGTTGAACACCTTGGCCGATTTTGACCCCATAGTCCCCGAAGGTTTTACCGATGCGGATGTGGTCATGTTGGGAAATCTGCATCCCAATATCCAAATGAGTGTAATTAATCAGATGGAAGAACGACCAAAGCTCATCATACTGGATACCATGAACTTTTGGATGAACCATACCTGGGACGAGCTTATGGACGTTATCGCCAAAATAGACGTCATCACCATAAATGATGAGGAGGCCCGACAAATGACCAAGGAATATTCTTTGGTGAAGGCCGCTGCCAAGATCCAAGAGATGGGCCCCAAGTATGTGGTCATCAAAAAAGGGGAGCACGGAGCGCTTTTGTTCCACGAAAACAATATTTTCTTTGCACCCGCCCTGCCCTTGGAGGAGGTCTTTGACCCCACAGGAGCTGGGGACACCTTTGCCGGTGGTTTTGCAGGCTACCTCACCATGACCGGGAACATTTCGTTCGAGAGCATGAAAAATGCGATCATACACGGTTCCAACTTGGCTTCCTTTTGTGTGGAACGCTTTGGCACCGAACGCATGGTGGAACTGAAAAAACATGAGGTGGAGGCCCGTTTAATGCAGTTTAAGGAATTGACACAGTTCAATATTGAATTAACATAAATACCCGCCCTGAGATTTTCGGGGCTTTTTTTATTTGGTTTGTTATGAGTGATGCCATTAAGCACGAATGCGGAATATCACTGATCCGTTTGCTTAAACCCCTGGAATACTACAAGGAAAAGTACGGTACAGCTTTCTATGGAGTGAACAAAATGTACCTGATGATGGAGAAGCAGCACAACCGCGGACAGGACGGTGCCGGCTTTGCGAGCATAAAGCTGGACATGAATCCTGGAGAGCGCTACATGAGCCGGGTACGTTCCGCCAACCAGCAGCCCATTCAGGATATTTTTGACCAGATCAATTCGCGGATCAACACCACCCTTGCCGAAAATCCGGGGCATAAAGAAGATGTTGCTTGGCAGAAAAAGAACATCCCTTACATCGGAGAACTTTTGATGGGGCACGTGCGCTATGGCACCTTTGGAAAAAACAGTATCGAGAGCGTTCACCCCTTTTTGAGGCAGAACAACTGGATGCACCGTAACCTTATCGTAGCGGGCAACTTCAACCTCACCAACGTTGATGAACTTTTTGGCAACTTGGTAGAACTTGGACAGCATCCCAAGGAACTGGCCGACACCGTGACCGTTATGGAAAAGATCGGACACTTTTTGGACGATGCCGTGGCCAAACTCTACAAACAGGTCAAAAAGGAAGGATACAACAAACGAGAGGCTTCCCCTTTGATCGCTGAACGCTTGAACGTGGCCAAAATATTGAGAAAGGCTGCCAAAAACTGGGACGGTGGCTACACCATGGGTGGACTTTTGGGTCATGGCGATGGTTTTGTGGTCCGTGACCCCGCAGGTATTCGACCCGCCTATTATTATAAGGATGATGAAGTAGTGGTGGTGGCTTCGGAACGGCCCGTGATCCAGACCGTTTTCAATGTGAGATTTGAAGATGTCATGGAGTTGGACCCCGGACACGCCATCATCGTAAAGAAGAACGGATCCGTCTCCATCAAGGAGATTTTGGAACCCCTGGAGCGTAAGGCCTGCTCCTTTGAGCGCATCTATTTTTCCCGTGGCAGTGACAAAGAAATCTATCAGGAACGAAAAATGTTGGGGAAGTTGGTCTTCCCCCAGATTCTGAAATCGATAAACGATGACCTGCCCAACACCGTGTTCTCCTATATCCCCAACACCGCCGAGACTTCTTTCTTTGGATTGGTAAAAGAGGCCCAGAGCTATCTCAACAAAAAGAAGGAGGAACAGATCTTAGCTCTTGGACCCAATATCACCGGAGAACAGCTGCATGAAATCTTGGATGTACGGCCAAGGATTGAGAAAGTGGCCATAAAGGATGCCAAGCTGCGCACCTTCATTACCCAAGACAGCAACCGTGATGATCTGGTGACCCACGTTTATGACATTTCTTATGGATCGGTCAAAGAGACTGACAACCTTGTCATCATAGATGACAGTATCGTAAGGGGAACCACCTTAAAAAGAAGTATCCTAAAAATATTGGATAGGCTCTCGCCCAAGAAAATCATCGTGGTCTCATCGGCACCGCAGATCCGTTATCCGGATTGTTACGGTATCGACATGGCAAAATTGGAGGACTTTGTGGCCTTCAAGGCTGCCCAGGCCCTGCACGAAGAGCAGGGGACCACACATAAGATCAAGGAGATCTACGAAAAATGCCTTACGCAGTTGAAATCCAAGGACAAGGACGTTGTCAACTATGTGAAGGAATTCTATGAGCCGTTCACACCAGAGCAGATTTCCAAAAAGATTGCCGAGATCTTGAGCCCAGAAGGCATAAAGGCCGAAGTGGATATCATTTACCAGACCGTGGAAAGCCTGCACGTGGCCTGCCCCAAAAATTTGGGTGACTGGTATTTCACTGGGGATTATCCCACTCCTGGCGGCAACCGCGTGGTGAACCGGGCCTTCATCAACTTCTTTGAGGGCAAGAACGAAAGGGCTTATTGATTCTATATATCCATCGGCCCGTATAAGAGTGTGCATTTCATCGATGAAACGAGTAGATTAGCGGCTTTTTATACGATGGGCAGGACACAATCCTACTTTAGTATTGCCATAGCATAAGTAGGTTAAGTTCATGGTAAGATTTGGGGCAAAAAAGGTGGAATCTCTTCCACCTTTTTTATTTTCTACCATCCCCGATCTGAAAAATCACTTCTTTTCTTGACAAATGTCAATTATTGGCCCAAGTTGTACACTTCAACGCATTTAAGCGAGTTTCATCCAAAAATTTATCAGGCCAGCTGCCCCTTGGTGTACATTTGGAGGACCATAGCATAAGTAGGTTAAGTTCATGGTAAGATTTGGGGAAAGAAGGCGGAGCATGCTCCGCCTTCTTTATGTTTGACTACCAAGGATTTATCCATTTCATCGACGAACTGCACGTTTTCTTTTTTCCACAAAAAGCAAAAATTTCCCCAAAAGCCTTTGTTATTTTACACAATACCAGTATTTTAGTCCCGCCATAGCATAAGTAGGTTAAGTTTATGGTAAGATTTGGGACGAAAAGGGCGAGGGCTTCCTCGCCCTTTTCTATTTACCAATGGTTTGGAAACAAAAAAGCCGAGCACAAGTGCTCGGCTTTTCTTTTTAAGGAATGCTTTTCCGCTATTTGGCGGCCTTGTAGTTTTCTGAAACCTTGTCCCAGTTCACCACATTGAAGAAGGCCGAAATATAATCGGGTCTCCTGTTCTGATAGTTCAAATAATAGGCATGCTCCCAAACATCCAATCCCAAAATGGGTTGTCCTCCACAGCCTACATTGGGCATGATGGGGTTATCTTGGTTGGGCGAGGAACAGATTTCCAATTTTCCACCCTTGTGCACACATAGCCAAGCCCATCCGGAACCAAAACGGGTTGCGGCAGCTGCGGCAAATTTTTCCTTGAAAGCATCAAAAGAGCCAAAAGCATCGTTGATGGCCGTGGCAAGGTCTCCGCTTGGTGTGCCACCTCCATTGGGGGACATTACCTCCCAGAAAAGCGAGTGGTTGTAAAAACCTCCACCGTTGTTTCGCACGGCACCGTTGTTCATGTCCAAATTGGACAGGATATCAATGATGTTCTTTCCTTCCAAATCGGTGCCTGCAATGGCATTGTTCAGATTGGTGGTGTAGCCATTGTGGTGCTTGGTATGATGGATCTCCATGGTCCTAGCGTCTATATGTGGTTCCAGCGCATCGTACGCATACGGTAACTTTGGTAATTCAAAAGCCATAATACTTGTGTTTTTATGTTAGTACTTAATTCCCGTAAAAATACGGGTTTTAACAAACATATTCCGCTAAATCCCTGTTAACTTAAAGCTCGGAATCCGTATTTTGCAACAAAAATCTCCTTGGAGGCATCACATTTTAAAATATATAGTGCGTCGGCAGGTTCGGGCAAAACCTATGCCCTGGCCAAGGAGTATATCAAATTGTTGCTGTCCAACGATTCTCCTTCCAAGTTCCGGCAGATTTTGGCCATTACCTTTACCAACAAGGCCGTGGACGAAATGAAGACACGGATCTTGGACAATCTCTATGCTTTTGGTCAGGACCCCGTGCCCGAAAAACAGCAAGGCCTGTTCTTGTCACTTTGTGATGAACTTTCCCTGAGCGAAGACCAATTGCGAAAAAAGGCCTCGCTGATCTTAAAGCGCATTCTTCATAATTATTCTTTTTTTGAGATATCGACCATTGACAAGTTCAACCACAAGATCATCAAGACCTTTGCCCGGGACCTACAACTATCGCAGAATTTTGAGGTAGAGCTGAATCTGGACCTGCTTTTGGAAGAAGCTGTGGGGAGATTGTTGGAACGGGCCGGTGAAGATGAAAAACTGACCGAGGTCCTGATTGCCTTCTCCCTCGAGAAAATCGATGACGACAAAAGCTGGAACATTGCCTATGACCTTGTGGAAATCGGGAAACTGCTGTTCCAGGAAAACCATGCGGAACACATAGGGCCATTGCGCACCAAGACCATCGGGGATTTTCAGGACATCCAAAAACGACTCGCATCGGAAAGCAGTACCATCGAGGAAAAGATAAAACAATTGGCCCAAAATGTGCTTCAGGAAATAGAACACCAAGGGTTCGATATGGGTGATTTTCCCCGACAAACACTGCCCAACCATTTCCAAAAAATGGTGGATGGCGAATGCAGCCCCAAAAACATCTATACAAGTAAAACCCTGGAAAGCAATCTTGCTGATGGCAAATTGCTCAAAGCAGCGGATAAAAGAGATGTATCAAACCTGTCTGCTTTCATTTTGGAGCACTATCTGGCCATCAAGCAACTCATCTATCGGCATAGCTATCTGAAAAATGTATATGGCAATATCGTACCCATGACAGTCTTGAACGAAATTGCCAAAGAGATCAAGAACATTGAGCTGGATCGGGACATTGTTCCCATTTCCTCCCTCAATTCCATCCTCTCCAAAGAGATCAAGGACCAGCCCGTGCCTTTCATTTATGAACGGATGGGCGAAAAGTACCGGCATTATTTCATAGATGAGTTTCAGGACACCTCCAAAATGCAATGGGACAATTTGGTGCCACTGATCGGCAACGCATTGGAGAGCGAGACCGAAAGGCAGGAGCGTGGCTCCCTATTTTTGGTAGGCGATGTGAAACAGGCCATTTACCGATGGCGGGGCGGACGGGCCGAACAGTTCCTCGACCTGCTCACTGGTAAGGCACATCCCTTTGCCGTGCAGCCCAGCATCCATTCCCTGGACACCAACTGGAGGAGCTGTGATGAAATTGTGAACTTCAACAATGGTTTTTTTTCAGAAGTGGCGGCCGTCCTTGGCAATGAGGACTATCGAAACCTCTTTTTGAACGACTCCCACCAAAAGACGAACCATCGCCCCGGCGGCTATGTGCAACTGTCCTTTTTGGACAAGGACATGGAAAACAAGGATGAGGCCTATTGTGCCCAAGTATTGGAAACTATCCAGAACATTACTTTGGAAGGACACGTGTTCTCGGACATCTGCGTGTTGGTTCGGGACAATAAAAAAGGAATGGTACTGGCCGATTTCTTGGCACAACAGAACATCCCCATCATTTCTTCGGATGCGCTGTTGCTGGACAACAATGAAAAAGTGACTTTTTTGATCTCCATTCTCCGGATCTTTGAAAATATACAGGACCGGGATGCGGCATACCATATCCTATTATATCTGTCCAAAGGAAATACGGAAAGGCACCAGATCATTTCCGAAAACCTGGACCAAGTGGCCCATTTTCTGGCCAGCGGGTATGGCTTTTATATAGATCGACTAAAAGGTGAGTCCGTTTTCAATATCTTGGAGCAGGCCATCATACATTTTGGGCTCTCCGAAGGCTCCGTGGCCCACATTTCGTTTTTGATGGACGAGGTCCTGGATCTTGAAAAAAGGGAAGGCCCCAGCATCTATGCCTTCCTTACTTATTGGGAGGTAAAAAAAGAATCGTTGTCCATAGCTGCACCCGATGGTGTGGATGCAGTGAAGATCATGACCATCCACAAGGCCAAGGGCCTGGAATTTCCCTTTGTGATCTTTCCTTTTGCCAATGCCCTGCTGGACGATAAGCGGAAAAAAAAGAAATCGTGGGTGCCCGTTCCCCAAAATGAAACGGTTTTGGGTCTGGATGAATTTCTCATCAACAACAATAAGGATATGTTGGAGTACAATGAGATTGCCCAACTTAAATATATGGAGGAAGAGCAGAAAACCTTGTTGGATTCGATGAACGTGCTCTACGTGGCCCTGACCCGTCCGGTAAAAGGACTCTTCGTGATCACGGAAACAGCCAAGACCATTCCTGCCATTGAGTCGGCCGCTTCATATACTGACCTTTTTCTGTGGTATCTACAGCAAAATGACATTCCTGAAAACGATTCCGGTGTATATACCATAGGAACGTTCCCCAAAAAAGAACAAGGCAGCACCCCTGCCAGTTCCAAGGATAACCATATCCCCTACATTACCCGACCCAAAGCGGATACGGCATTCACCATTTCCACCAAATCGGGCCGTATGTGGGACGATGGGCGCATGGAGGCCATTGAGCTGGGGAACCTCGTCCATTTTGCATTGAGCCAAATCCGAACGGCTGTCGATGTTGACCCTATTCTGGAGCGCCTAGAGCGGGAAGGGCATTGCTCAAAAGAGACCGCTGTTGACATCAAACAAAAAATCATGGCCGTGGTGGATCATCCCAAATTGCAGCCATTCTTTCAGGAAGGTCCCCAAATATGGAACGAGCAGGAAATCCTCACGGTAAACGGGCCTTCGCTACGCCCGGACAGGATGGTCATTTCTGGAAACGAGGCGACCATCATCGACTATAAAACAGGGAAGCCCTCCCCGTCACATAAAGAACAGATTGCCCAATATGCGGATGTCCTGAAAGAAATGGGCCATACCATCAAACATTCCATTATTGTTTATATTGACCAGCAAATAGAACCTATTTTTGTCTAAACGAATTAAAGATATGTACGGTAACATCAAAGAACATTTGGCCCAAGAGTTGAAAGAAATTGAAGAAGCGGGCCTGTATAAAAAAGAACGGGTCATTACCTCTCCACAGGGGGGCGTTATCAAAATTTCCACAGGGCAGGAGGTGATCAACTTCTGCGCCAACAACTATTTGGGACTGTCCTCCCACCCCGATGTGATCCAGGCGGCCAAGGATGCCATGGACACGCACGGCTTTGGGATGTCGTCCGTAAGGTTCATCTGTGGCACGCAGGACATCCACAAGGAACTGGAACAAAAGATCGCCGATTTCTATGGCACGGAGGATACCATATTATATGCAGCGGCATTCGATGCCAATGGCGGGGTGTTCGAACCGTTGCTGACCGCGGAGGATGCCATCATTTCCGATTCACTGAACCATGCTTCCATCATAGACGGGGTGCGGTTGTGCAAGGCCATGCGCTACAGGTATGCCAATAACGACATGGCCGATCTGGAAGAGCAGTTGAAGCAAAGTGTGAAGGACGGGGCGCGGTTCAAGATCATTGTGACCGACGGGGTCTTTTCCATGGACGGGCTTGTGGCACCATTGGACAAGATCTGTGACCTTGCCGATAAGTATGATGCCATGGTGATGATCGATGAATGCCATGCTGCAGGTTTCATTGGCCAAACAGGGCGTGGAACATTGGAAGAAAAAGGTGTCTTGGACCGCATCGACATCATTACCGGAACCTTGGGCAAGGCCTTGGGTGGGGCCATGGGCGGCTATACCACGGGAAAAAAGGAAATCATTGAGATACTTCGCCAGCGTTCAAGGCCCTATTTGTTCTCCAATTCATTGGCCCCCGCCATTGTGGGAGCGTCCATCAAGGTCTTTGAGATGTTGGACAAGGACACTTCGCTGCGCGACAAGCTCCAGAGCAATACGGAATATTTTAAAAAAGGAATGAAGGAAGCCGGTTTTGACATCATTGACGGGGATTCCGCCATTGTACCGGTAATGCTCTACGACGCCAAACTATCCCAAAAAATGGCCGATATGCTTTTGGATGAAGGGATTTATGTCATCGGTTTCTTCTACCCGGTGGTCCCCAAAGACAGGGCAAGGATACGGGTACAATTATCGGCCGCCCACGAAAAGCATCATTTGGACCATGCAATAAAAGCATTTACGAAAGTTGGAAAATCTCTAAAAATCGTTTAAATGCTGCAAAACTTCCATGTAATGCGTTAAAAAAAAAGAATATTTGATTTTGTTAATAGTTTTTAACAACTTACATTTGCAGCTGATAAACACTTAAACTTAAAATTTTGAGCATGAAACATCTTAGCAAATTATTGGTTGTTGCCCTAGTATTTGTAGGGTTTAACAACATACAAGCGCAAGACGAGAATAATCCATGGCAAGTGAGCATTGGAGTGAATGCAATAGATGCTTATCCTACCAATGATGAAAACAACCCGTTTTCTAGCACCACATTGTTCGATGAGTACTTCAACGTCTCTGACCACTGGAACATCTTGCCTTCTGTATCTTACGTTGGTGTGTCCAAGTACATCGGTGACGGATTCTCTGTTGGAGCTAGAGGTTCCTTGAACAGAATCGAAAAAATCGGTGACGTTTCTGTTGATGACCTTTCACACTACGCTATAGATGGTACCATCAAATATAACTTCCTTAAGAACACAACCATCGATCCTTTCGTAGAAATTGGTGGTGGTTACACTTGGGTTGATGAAATTGGTGCCGGTACTGCAAACGGAGGTATTGGTTTGAACATCTGGTTTTCTGAAAACATTGGTTTGACCCTTCAAACCCAGTACAAGCACGCTTTCGAAGATTACTTGGTTAAGCATTTCCAACACTTGGCTGGTCTTAGCATCAAATTTGGTGGTACTGACACTGATGGTGACGGTATCTATGACAAAGACGATGCTTGTCCAGAAGTAGCTGGTTTGGAAGCTTTCAACGGATGTCCTGATTCTGATGGTGATGGTATCGAAGATTCCAAAGATGCTTGTCCTAACGAAGCTGGTTCCAAAGAAATGAACGGATGTCCTGATTCTGACGGTGACGGTGTTGCCGATAAAGATGACGCTTGTCCTAACGAAGCTGGTCTTCCTGCTCTAGGCGGATGTCCCGATGCTGACGGTGACGGTGTTGCTGACAAAGATGACGCTTGTCCTAACGAAGCTGGTCCTTCTGCCAACAAAGGTTGCCCATGGCCTGATACCGATGGTGACGGTGTACTTGACAAAGACGATCAGTGTCCAGAAGTTGCTGGTACTGTTGCCAACAAAGGTTGTCCTGAAGTAACTGAAGAAGTTCAGAAGCAATTGAACGATTACGCTAGAACCATCTTGTTCGATACTGGTAAATCTTCCATCAAAGCAGAGTCTACTTCTGTAATGGTTGACATCATCCAAATCTTGAACGAGTATCCTAACGCTAAGTTCACTGTAGAAGGTCACACTGACAGCGTAGGTAGCGAGAGCTTGAACCAAAAACTTTCTGAAGAAAGAGCCAACTCAGTAAGAAGCTTCTTGATTGACAAAGGAATCTCTTCTAGCAGATTGACAGCTATCGGTTACGGTGAAGCTAAGCCTATCGCCACTAACAATACTGCTGCTGGTAGAAAGCAAAACAGACGAGTTGAAATCAACTTGGTAAAATAATAAGGAAACCTAAAGTTTTCTTTTCAAAAGGCTCCCGTTCCGGGAGCCTTTTTTATTTTTATACATGCACACAACATTCCTTGAACATGTCCTGGACGACCTTGAGAAAAAGCAATTGGACATTGCTTCATGCATCTTCGTGCTGCCCAGTAAACGTTCGGGGACCTTCTTAAAAAAACACATTTCAAAAAGGCTGACCAAAAGTGTGTTCAGCCCACAGACACTATCCATACAGGAATTCATAGAAGACCTCACCGGACTCTCACAATCCAGCAATGTGGATCTGCTGTTCAACCTATATGCCGTTTATAAGGAGGCCGACATCCACCAACATGAGGATTTTTCATCCTTTATCAAATGGGGTCAGACGCTTCTTCATGATTTCAATGAGATCGATGGTTATCTGATTCCCGCCAAGGACATCCTCAACTACCTTTCCGCCATCAAGGAACTGAACCACTGGTCCCTGCAAAAGGAAAAAACGGAACTTGTTGAGAATTATCTGCAGCTTTGGGGGAAATTGGAGAGCATGTATGGGAAATTCACCTCTGCTCTTTTAAACCAAAAAACGGGCTATCAAGGGCTCATCCAAAGGATTGCTGTTGAAAATTTGTCCGAACAGTCAAAAGCATCAAGTGCCAATCCGGTCATTTTTGTTGGTTTCAATGCCCTCAACAATGCAGAGTCCAAAATCATTCAGCATTATCTGGAACACGGAAATGCATACATCTATTGGGACATCGACGCTTATTTCCTGAACGACCCCATACACGATGCCGGACTTTTTATCCGAAACTATCAGCGTGAATGGCCCTATTTCAAAAACCAAAACCGAATAACGACGCAGGACAGTTTCCTGTCACCCAAAAAAATATCCATTACCGGGGTTCCCAAGAACATCTCACAGACCAAATATGTGGGGCAACTGCTCCAAGAATTGGCCTTGAACAAGGAGACTACCTTAAAAAACACAGCCCTTGTGCTCGCTGATGAAAGCTTGCTGGACCCTATGCTCAAGGCTGTTCCGCCATCGATTGGTGAGGTGAACATCACCATGGGCTACCCATTGCACAAAACCGTACTGCATTCATTCTTCCTTACCTATCTGGAACTCTGCCTGAACAGTTCAGAAAGAGGTTGGTTCTATAAAAATGTTCTGGAATTCATTTCCAACCCTTACGTCTCTGTCCTTTCGGCTTCCGGAGAAACCGATTTTGCCAAAACATTGGCACAGGACATCAAAGAAGGTAATTGGCTGTATGTGTCGCCAGATATGCTTTCCGCTTTTGATGGATCCAAAGAACTCTTGGCCCTGCTGTTTCCCAAGAAATCCATTACCCCAAAAGAATGGGTAGAGCATTGCCTGATGCTCATACAGCGCTTGAAAAATAGCTATCAATCCCAAGAAAATGCCTTGGAACTGGAATACCTCTACCGCTTCCATACCCTTTTCAATCAATTGGAGCAATACTTGGAAAAAGTGGATTTTATGGCGGAACTGAAGTCCATCAAAAATCTCTTCAAACAGTTGTCATCCGTAGAAACCTTGGATTTTATTGGCGAGCCGCTTACCGGGCTTCAGCTCATGGGGATGTTGGAAAGCAGGAACCTCGATTTTGAAACCGTGATCATCACCTCCGTCAATGAAGGCATTCTTCCATCGGGCAAATCCAACAATTCTTTCATTCCTTTTGATGTAAAGCGGGATTATGGGCTGCCCACCTACAAGGAAAAGGACGCCATTTACACCTATCACTTTTATCGGCTCATACAACGGGCAAAGAATGTGCACATCATCTATAACACGGAGCCAGATGTCTTGGAAGGCGGGGAAAAGAGCAGGCTCATCACCCAATTACTGACGGATGCGAACATCCAGCCCTATGTGGAACACACCATTGCGGCCCCGGAAATCAAAATAGATGCCAGGCCACTTTTGCATATCGATAAGGATACTGTGTTGGTGGAAGACCTAAAGGCCTTTGCCGCAAAGGGATTTTCTCCGACCTCTTTGACCAATTACATCAAGAATCCGATAGATTTCTACAAAAGGAACATTCTGAAAATCAATGACCTGGAAGAAGTAGAGGAAAACATTGCCGCAAACACCTTCGGCACCATCGTGCACGACAGTTTGGAACAATTGTACACCCCACTGATCAATTCCGTCCTGACTTCAGAAAATGTCTCGGCCCTTAAGGCCAAGATTCCAGAAACCGTGTCCCAACACTTTCAAAAAAGCCTTGCAGGGGTGGACATTTCCAAAGGAAAGTTCCTATTGGTGTACAATGTCATCATAAAATATCTGCAGAATTTCATTGACATGGAACTGCAAAACCTGAAAAGGCACAACATCAAAATACTGGCCTTGGAGGAAAAATATGAAGTGCCGCTCAACATTCCCGGGCTGGACTTTCCCATAGTACTCAAAGGCACTTTGGACCGTGTGGATGAAATCGATGGGACTGTTAGGATCATTGACTACAAAACAGGCAAGGTGGAGCCTAAGAACGTCAAAATAACGGACTGGGAAGAACTCATCACCGAATACGACAAGAGCAAGGCCTTTCAGCTGCTTTGCTACGCCCACATGTACCGAAAAAAACACACCGCGGGACCACTATTGGCGGGTATCTATTCCTTTAAAAATCTAGGACAGGGACTGTTCTCCTTTGTGGAGGACAAAACTCCGTTCATTGATGAAAACACACTGGCTTCCTTTGAGGAGAAGCTCCATCAGCTCATACACGACATTCTAGACCCCAATATTCCTTTCACCGAAAAGAGGGACTGATCATTTGAGGTCCGGGCGCGTTGGCCTTACTTCAATTTTGCTAGGCAATGTTCTTGGATGCATCAACAGCAGGTCCACCACCAGTTTTCCAATGTCTTCTGGCTGGATTTTCCAGGCATCCTTTTCCGATGGCTCATGGTCGTTGAAATGGGTCGCCACCGAACCGGGCATTATGGTCGTAACCTTGATATTGTATTGTCTAAGGTCCAACATGGCCGCTTGGGTGAAACCGACCACACCAAACTTGGTGGCATTATAGCCCGCCCCATTGGCAAAAAAGTTGGTGCCGGCCAAACTGGCCAAGGTCATATAGTACCCTTCCGATTTTTTCAGGGCCTCCACAGAAGCTTTGAGCGTGTGGAAAACCCCACTGAGATTGATATCTATCATTTGGTGCCAATCTTGTTCCGACATTTGATCGATGGGCGCAAAGTGGCCCACACCAGCATTGGCCATCACCACGTCCAATTGCCCCCACGCAGCAATAATGGCCTCCACGGCCCTTTTCTCGTCCTCTGATCGGGACACATCCGAAACAAGTCCAATCACTCGGTCCTTATCGCCAAGTTTCTTAATGGCTGCGTCCACACTTTGGGTGCTTCTTCCACTAATGGCCACTTTCATCCCCTGCGCCAGAAGACTTTCCGCTATTCCATATCCTATTCCTTTGGTGCCTCCCGTGATGTAGGCCACTTTACCTTTCAATTCCATAATCATTGTTTTTTTAATATTTCAAAGTTGGGAAATGAAATGGCCCAAAGCAAGAAAACCATCCTAAAGGATGGTTAATTTTAGTGTATGCACACAGTACATCGGTATACGGTCCAAAAGTGCTACATTTATGAAACTCCTGCAGATTGATAAAATTTGACAAGACACATTGATTTTCAACCTTTCAAGGGAAAACAACTCTAAAATTATGCTCAAAAGAATCGGAATATGGATACTTTTCGTTTTGATGTCCGATGGGATATCAGCTCAAAATGAAATTGTCCAGTTTAGCAGCACACTCAACCAATTCCTGAATGTCCGTGATTTTTGCATTTCCGAAAATGGCGAGGAGGCCTATTTAACCCTCCAGAGTCCATTTCAGGAAATATCCCAAATTGCCCGTGTCAAAAGGGTAAACAAAGAGTGGACAACACCCGAGCTGTTGCCGTTTTCCGATGTTTATATGGATCTCGAACCTTTCTTGTCCAGTGATGGAAAGCGGCTGTATTTTGTTTCCGATAGGCCTTTGGACGATTCAACCCAAGAGAAAAAAGATTTTGACATTTGGTATGTGGAACGAAATGGCCCAGAGGAGGAATGGTCAAAACCAAAGAACCTAGGATCTCCTGTCAACTCCACCCTTGACGAGTTTTACCCAACCCTCAGTGAGAACAACAATCTGTACTTCACCTTGGAATCCCCCAATGGACTGGGGAAAGATGACATCTATTTTTCACGCTGGGAAAATGGCACCTATTCCACGCCAGTTTTGTTGGACGAAAACATCAACAGTTCCGGATATGAATTCAATGCGTTTATTTCGAAAAAGGAAGATTACCTCCTATTTACCAAATATAATGAAGAGGGGGGCCTTGGAAGTGGCGATCTTTACATCTCCAGAAAAGATGCCAATGGCAACTGGACAAAAGCAGAAAACATTGGGGCGCCCATCAACACCAAATACATGGAATATTGCCCGTTCTATGATGAGAAAAACCAACTTTTGTACTTCACCAGCAGAAGGAACGATTTGGCGCCCAGAACTTTTGACTCTGTTTCAGAATTCCAGGAATACATCCATGGCAGCAACAATGGCCTGAGCAAGATCTACATGACCAAATTTGTAATCGAATGAAATTGAAACATCTGTCCTTACTATTTGTATTTGTCGTTTCCATATCCGTTTGTGGACAAAAAAGCGAAAAGACTACCGAGTTCGTTGTAAGCGGACTGGTAAAAAAAGAACTGAGGTTTACCGTGGCCGACATTGAAAAACACCCTTCTAAACCTATTGGGGATGTAGTGATCACCAACCACATGGGGGAACCCCGTGGGACTGCCAAACAATTAAAGGGAGTTTTGATAAAGGAATTGCTGATCGATATGGAACTGCAAGAAGAAAGTCCAAAGCGGTTCAGCGAGTTCTACCTGACCTTTGTTGCCGTCGATAATTACAAAGTGGTCTACTCTTGGAATGAAATATTCAATTCCCCGACCGGTGACCAATTGTTCGTGATCACCTCAAGGGACGGGAAAGGCATCAAGGACATGCAGGAAAGCATATTGGTCCTGACCCCAACCGATTTCAAAACGGGACGAAGGCATATCAAAGGCTTGAGCAAGATTCTCGTGGAAAGGGTGAAATGACCTAAAATAGCGTCCGGCCAAAGAAAAACTATTTCCATAAAAAGTACCTTCGTTCGAGGCGATTGTCGTTATAGAGGGGAATGCCATTTAGATAACATTGGTGGCCTTTCCGAAAGCCTTCGGAACGTTCTGGCCAATTTATAGTACAAAAACTCGAACAATCCTATTCCCCATTTGACAAACGGCCATAAAAAAAGCACCTCGTTTGAGGTGCTTGTTCGTTTTGGTGGAGAATACCGTCCCGATAACCATCGGGAGAACCGGTGGCCTTTCCGAAAGCCTTCGGAACGCTCTAGACCCTGTTGCTCTGTTCAATCAAAAACTCTACATATTTGCGGCTCTTCTTTCCCTTTATTTCCTTTTCCCTTGCCATCGCCTCGCTTCTCGTGGCAAAGCTTTCGGTCCATTTCACCTTCCAATCACAGGCCATTTTGGTATATTTTGACCGCCCACCATTGTGCCGCTCCAATCGATCCATCAAATCTTGGCAATGGCCCACATAGTAGCGATCAACGGACGGACTAAAAATAATATAGACAACAAATTCCATAAAAAGTACCTTCGTTCGAGGCGATTGTCGTCATAGAGGGGAATGCCGTCCAAAAGACATTGGTGGCCTTTCCGAAAGCCTTCGGAACGCTCTAGCCAATTTATAGTACAAAAACTCGAACAATCCTATTCCCCATTTGACAAACGGCCATAAAAAAAGCACCCCGTTTGAGGTGCTTGTTCGTTTTGGTGGAGAATACCGGATTCGAACCGGTGGCCTCTTGCATGCCATGCAAGCGCTCTAGCCAACTGAGCTAATCCCCCAAAGCGTGCGCAAAGGAAACACTTTTTCCAAAAGTATCAAAATTTATGGGCCTTCCTTAGTCTTTTTTAACGCTCAGGACCAATACGGGAATCGGCACGTAAAACTCGGACTTCCGAATGGTGTTCTTTTCCCAAAGCTTTTTGAAGAACCCTCTCTTTCTTCTAAATACGCACAGCACATCGGGATGTTCTTTCTGGAAATACTCCATGACACCCAAATAGGTCGTGGCATTCTCGGTGATGGTCAGTTGTTTGCTCAGGTCCATAAGGGCCGTGTTCACCTTCAGATCGGCTTCGGAATAGCCCGGTCTTTTGACCAATAGTAGGCTTACCTCCGACTTGAACTTGCTCTTTATGGTGATCAAAGGGTTCAAAATGCTCCTTCGCTTCAAAATTCCCGAGCCAAAAGCGGTCAATATTTTTTTGATGGGGCTGAACTGGCTGCCTTTGGGAACAATCAATGCAGGAATATCGGTCTGTTTGATGATTCTTCCGGAAGTGTTGCCCAAATAAAGCTCTTCTTGGATATCGTTGCTCTTGGGGGAAATGATGATCAAATCAATCCCAAGCTCCTTGTTGATGCCCTTCAAGCCATCCACAATGTCCCCGTTATAGGTCGCGATCTTGATGTCGATCCCTTTCGTATCCACCTTGTCTATCACCTCCTTCAATTGTTCCTTGCTGCTCTTGGCCACTTTTTCCTCTACGTTGGCCAAACTCCCTACCGCAGAAGTGACCGAAAAAACATCCATCACAAAGATCTTGGCGCCAAAATGCGAGGCAAAGTCTATCGCATATTGCAATGTTTGTGATGAATCAGGAGAAGTTCCAATAGGTACAAGGATGTTATTCATGGTTTGGTGATTATGATTAAACCTTAAATTTACAATTAAATTGAAATCAATCAATGATACGACCCGCAAAGATATCTGAAATCCCCGATATCTTATCCATCACCCGCGCATGCGCCCAAAAAATGGAGCAAAATGGCATCCATCAATGGAACGAACATTACCCTTCCGAGGCCGCTTTCATAAATGATGTGGAACGGGAAGAACTTTACGTTATTGTGGAAAACGGAAGCATTTTGGGCACTATTGTGGTTTCCACGTTTATGGACGACGAATACCGCCCCATTCAATGGCTCACCCCAAATGGCAACAGCACATACATCCACCGGCTTTCCGTACATCCCGACCATCAAGGCAAAGGCTTGGCGCAACAATTGATGGATTTTGCCGAAACCTATTCCAAAAACCGCCAATTTGTTTCCGTTCGGCTGGACACATTTTCACAGAACAAAAGAAACCAAAGATTTTACGAGCAAAGGGGCTATCAAAAATTGGGGGACATCTTCTTTCCCAAACAAAGCTTCCATCCCTTTCATTGTTACGAATTGGTGCTGTAACTTGCATCCGATTTGAGTACACAGGTAAACTTCAAGAGCATCAACCGCCTCGCCATCCCAGCGACCATATCCGGCATCGCCGAACCCCTGCTCTCCATCACGGATACGGCCATTGTGGGCAACATCCCAACGGATAGTTTGGAGTCCTTGGCTGCCGCGGGTATCGTGGGTTCCTTTTTATCCATGCTGATTTGGGTCTTGGGACAGACCCGAAGCTCCATTTCGGCCATCATCTCGCAATATTTGGGTGCTGGAAAACTGGAAGAAGTGAAAAACCTGCCCGCCCAGGCCATTTTCTTCAACATTTTGCTCAGCATCGTAGTGTTGTTGTCCACCGTTTTTGTGGTCGAGGAAATCTTTATACTGTTCAACGCCTCAGGGAAAATCCTGGACTATTGCATCTCGTATTACTCCATCCGGGTCTGGGGCTTCCCGCTCACCTTGTTCACCTTTGCGGTTTTCGGTATTTTCAGGGGATTGCAGAACACTTTTTACCCTATGGTGATCGCCATGCTGGGGGCAGGTCTCAATATTTTGTTCGACTTTGTCCTTGTGTATGGGATTGACGGATGGATTCCCGCTATGTATCTGGAAGGCGCCGCATGGGCCAGTTTGATTTCCCAAGCCATCATGGCCGTTTTGGCCTTCATCCTATTGCTGAAAAAGACAGAAATCAGTATGAGGTTGGTCTTTCCGCTTAACAAAGAACTGAAACGGGTGGTTTTTATGAGCCTCAACCTTTTTGTGCGGGCCATTGCCCTCAATGTGGCCTTGATACTGGCCGTTCGTGAGGCCACAACCTTGGGCGATCGTTTCATTGGGGCACACACCATCGCCATCAACCTATGGTTGTTCGCGGCATTTTTTATTGATGGCTTTGCTGCCGCAGGCAATAGTATGGGCGGCAAACTATTGGGGGCAGGCGATTATGACGGACTTTGGAAACTGGCCAAAAAAATAGTGCTCTACGGGATGGTGGTCAGCCTGGTCTTGATGATGGGTGGTTTTCTGTTCTATCGCCCCATCGGATATCTGTTTTCCAATGATACTTTAGTGTTGGATACCTTTTACGGCATATTCTACATAGTGATTTTGGGACTTCCCATGAACACGTTGGCCTTTGTGTTCGATGGACTGTTCAAAGGGTTGGGCGAAATGAAATATTTACGGAATGTGCTGCTCACCGCAACCTTTTTGGGGTTTGTGCCCTGCCTCTATTTCAGTAAGTTCATGGGATGGGGCTTTTATGCCATCTGGGTGGCCTTTGTGGTCTGGATGCTGATCCGGGGATTTGCCCTGCTCTGGAAATTTGATAGAAAATTCAGGCCCTTGGTCCAAAACCCGTAATTTAGCAATATCAGACGTCGGACATCAGACATCAGATGATTGTAAATTGCTAATTGTTCATTGTAAATTGAAACATGTCCACAGATAGAATCAACGGAAGTTTATATACCAAAATTGAAAACAGGATCGCCACCATTGAGTTTGGCCATCCTGCCAGCAATTCCTTTGTTTCTGAGTTGTTGGAACGTTTGGCCAAGGAGTTTGACCAATTGGCCACGAACAATGAGGTAGCTGTTGTTGTCCTAAAGTCCGAAGGCGACCGTGCCTTTTGTGCCGGTGCTTCCTTTGATGAACTGGTGGCCATTTCCAATTTGGAAGAAGGCAAACAGTTTTTTAGTGGATTTGCCAACGTGATCAACGCCATGCGCAACTGTCCCAAACCCATCATCGGGCGGGTACAGGGAAAGACCGTTGGCGGAGGTGTCGGTCTGGCCGCGGCCTGCGATTATGTCCACGCCACTGTGGAGGCCGCCATCAAATTATCGGAGATTTCCATTGGGATCGGTCCTTTTGTGATCGCCCCTGCCGTGGAGCGCAAGATGGGCAAGGCCGCACTGGCGGAGCTCTCCCTCTATCCCACGGAGTGGAAAAATGCCTATTGGGCCAAGGAAAAGGGATTGTATGCCAAGGTCTATGACTCCATCCCCGAAATGGACAAGGAGTTGGACATCCATCTTCAAAAGTTGGCCACCTATACCCCTGAGGCGCTATCACAA
Source organism: Flagellimonas amoyensis (assembly GCF_003058265.1). Lineage (GTDB taxonomy): Bacteria > Bacteroidota > Bacteroidia > Flavobacteriales > Flavobacteriaceae > Flagellimonas > Flagellimonas amoyensis. Next base: position 79,677 of record NZ_QBUK01000001.1, on the reverse strand, counting down.
ATGAAAAAAGTGCTTTGGGAAGGTACAGAGCATTGGGACAAGCTCCTTTTGGAGCGAGCCGAAGCTTCCGGAAGATTGGCCCTGTCCCCAAACACGAAACAAGCACTGGAAAAGTTCAAAAAATAAATGTCGAAAAGATGAGAAGTATATTCCCCATTTTGGCCTTGGTCGTAGCCGTGATCTACGTGGTCAACAAAATGCGAAACAACAGGAAGTTCAAACGATAGATGAAGGATATTACCCTGCCCGAAGGCAAAAAAGTCTATTTCACCAGCGATAACCACCTTGGGGCACCCACCCGAAAGGACAGTCTGCCACGGGAAAAAAAGTTCGTGGCCTGGCTGGATTCCATCAAACACGATGCTCATGCCATTTTCTTGATGGGCGATCTGTTCGACTTTTGGTTTGAATACAGGACCGTAGTGCCCAAAGGTTTCACCCGCACCTTGGGAAAACTGGCCGAGCTTTCGGACATGGGCATTCAAATCACCTATTTTGTGGGCAACCATGATCTATGGATGAACGGCTATTTTGAGGAAGAACTCAACATTCCGGTGTACCACAAACCGCAACAGTTTTTGATCAACAACACTTCCTTTTTCATCGGTCATGGGGATGGCCTTGGACCACACGACAAAGGTTTCAAGCGGATGAAAAAGGTATTCACCAATCCCGTAGCCAAATGGTTCTTTAAATGGCTGCATCCGGATTGGGGGGTTCGTCTGGGACAGCACCTGTCCGTGAACAACAAGATCATTTCCGGGGAGGCCGACGCCAAATTCTTGGGAGAGGACAAGGAATGGCTCATCCTATATGCCAAGCGGAAGTTGGAACAACAGCATTACGATCATTTTATCTTCGGACACCGACACCTTCCGTTGGAGATCCAACTCAATGAAAAATCAACCTATACCAACCTCGGGGATTGGATTTCCTATTTTACCCATGCAGTTTTTGATGGAAAAAATTTGAGTTTGGAGAAACTGGAGGGTTAATCCTTTTCATGTTCATCAATATCCTTCTGAAGGTCCAGCCTTCTAAACGTAGGTGAAGCAATGGCCGTTGCACTTACGGTGAGCAAGGTCATACAACCCCCGAACACTACTGCCGTCACAGTTCCCATCAATTTCGCGGCCAGCCCACTTTCAAAAGCGCCCAACTCATTGGAAGAACCTACGAACATGGAATTTACCGAAGCCACCCTGCCACGCATGTTGTCCGGTGTTTTCAATTGCAAAATGGTCTGACGAATGATCATGGAAACCCCATCCACCGCTCCACTGAGAAACAGGGCGACCACCGATAGCCAGAACAGTTCGGAAAGTCCGAACACGATGATGCAGATACCGAATGCAAACACGGCCAGCAAAAGTTTTTTACCCGCATTCTTGTGCAGCGGAAACCTAGTGGACCCCAACATGGTTATGGATGCGCCCACTGCCGGCGCTGCCCTGAGAATACCGAATCCTTCGGAGCCCACATGCAAAATATCCTGTGCATACACGGGCAAAAGCGCCACGGCCCCACCAAAAAGTACCGCGATCATATCCAAGGTGAGTGCCCCAAATATCGCCTTGCTGCCAAAAACGAACTTGAGACCATCCTTCAAACTTTGAAAAACAGGCTCACCAATTTTGGGGTTCAAAATGGGTTTTTTAGGGATCTGGAGCAGGAAGATCAGAGCCATCAACGAGAAACCAAAAATGACGCACATGCTCCAGTGTACCCCTATCCAGCTAATGGAAAATCCTGCCAGAGCCGGACCCAAAACTGCCGCCAATTGCCAAGTGGAACTGCTCCATGTGGCCGCATTGGGATAAATTTTCTTGGGCACGATCAAGGCGATCAGCGAGAAAATCGTAGGACCTAAAAACGAACGGACAAAGCCGCCCAAAAATACCAGGGCATAAATGGAGTACAGGATGGTTTGGGAAGACCAAGAGTCTTCAAGCCCCGGCCAGCTCAACAGAAACAGTCCCAGGCTGATCACCGAAAATCCTGCAATGCAGGTAACCAATAGGTTCCGCTTTTCTTTTTGGTCTACAATATGTCCAGCAAAAAGGGCCATTCCAACGGCGGGAATCACCTCCATCAACCCAATGATTCCCAAGGACAAAGGGTCTTTGGTCAACGAATATACCTGCCACTCGATCACAATGAACTGCATGGACCAGGCAAACACCATGGCAAAACGAACCAATAAAAAAATGTTGAACTCCCTATATCGGAGTGCTGCGTAGGGATCCATAGATGTCTAGCGAATATCTCTTAGTTTCAGTTGAAGGCTCACCGTTCCGTTCCATTCATTTTCATCCAACGAAAATACGGCATCGAAAGGTTTTATCCGCTTGACCACTTCCATTTTGTTTCCCAAATTGAAGCCAATGGCCCCAATGGGGGTTGTGCCATTTTGATATAGGGCCGCCTTCAAGTGTTTTTCACCCTCTCCCACTCCCCGGGCATATCCAGAATCCTTGAGGCCTTCGGCCATAAAAACCGGGGTCATGTTGCCCGGACCAAAAGGCGCGAACTGTTTGAGGATGCGCATCAATTTTGGGGTGATCTCTTCCAGACCAATCTGGGCATCAATACTTATTTCAGGCTGCAAAAGGTCTGGGTCGATGGTCTCCCTGACCACTTTTTCAAATTGCTGTTTGAAGGTTTCATACTGTTCTTCCAAAAGGGTGAGTCCGGCAGCATACATGTGCCCTCCGAACTGTTCCAAACAATCCGAGCAGCCTTCCAGCGCATTGTAGATGTCAAATCCCTTTACCGAGCGGGCCGAGGCGGCCAATTTATCCCCACTTTTGGTGAAGACCAGTGTGGGCCGGTAATAGGTTTCGGTGAGCCGGGAGGCCACGATGCCTATGACGCCTTTGTGCCAGTTCTCCTTATAGACCACGGAGGTAAACCGTTCTTCTTCCTCATTTTCTCGGATCTGCACCAAAGCTTCTTCCGTGATTTCTTGGTCCAGTCCCCTTCGCTCCGTGTTGAACAGTTCAATTTCTGAAGCAAACTGCTGCGCCGTGGTAAAATCCGTCTCGGAGAGCAGTGTAACGGCATGTTGCCCATGCTTCATCCTGCCCGCCGCATTGATCCGTGGCGCTATGATAAACACCACATCGGTGATGGTGAGTTCCCGTTTCTTGGTCTGATCAATGAGGGCCTTGATCCCTATTCTTGGTGAGGAATTGATCACCTTCAACCCATAATGGGCAAGCACCCTGTTCTCTCCAGTGATCGGGACAATATCCGCCGCAATGGCCGTTGCCACCAAATCCAAATACGGGACCAGATCTTCGATGGTCCTTCCCTGTTTTGAGGCCAAAGCCTGGATCAATTTAAACCCAACCCCACAGCCGCAAAGCTCTTTGTACGGATAGCCACAATCTTCTTGTTTGGGATCTAGGATGGCGACTGCTTGGGGCAAAATGTCTCCTGGTCTGTGGTGGTCACAAACGATGATATCGATTCCTTTTTTCTTCGCGTAGGCTACTTTTTCCACTGCCTTTATTCCACAGTCCAAGGCAATGATCAAGGACACATCGTTGTCCTCGGCAAAATCGATTCCTTGGAAAGAAATGCCATACCCTTCAGCGTAGCGGTCGGGAATGTAGGTGGCCACGTTGGGGTAAAACTCCATCAAAAAGGAAGACATCAGGGCGACGGAAGTGGTGCCATCCACATCATAATCCCCATAGACCAAAATATTCTCTTCGTTTTCCATGCCCTGTTCAATCCGCGCCACGGCCTTTTCCATGTCCTTCATCAAAAAAGGGTCGTGCAGGTGGTCCAGTTCTGGCCGGAAGAATGCCTTGGCTTCGTCGTAATTGGAAATCCCCCTTTGCAATAGCAACTGGGCAATCAACTTTTCAACATTGAGTTCCGCAGAAAGCCGGTCGATATCCTCTTGGGTAGGTTTTGGTTTTAGGGTCCAGCGCATAATCTTGGTTTTAGGTGTTGTCAGTTCGAGTGTTTCGAGCTTGTCTCGAAATGTATCGAGAACCAACTATTGAAACTTCTTTTTGGCAAGATTGGGCAACGCATCATACTGACCGTTTATGAGGATTTCTTTTTGGCTTTTTCTTTTGTATAGTCAAATCAATATGTGTAAACTTAGCATAAAAAATCAATTCTATAGGTCTTCCTGAAAAGCCCAACCAGTTGAATTCTTGTCTCTAATGCGCCAGTTCTTTTCTCAAGATTAGGTTTTACACTTTGTAATATGTTCCATCAGAACATTTTAGAGTATAGGCAAAGAATAATTTAACGTGTTTGACACTTCTCGATACAATTCCGATTACATCAGAATCACTCGAAGTGACACAGTTACCGATGATGGAATATGGTCTTGATCTCCAATTCAGCAAATTTTCGGAACATTTCCATCACTCCACAGTATTTTTCCACAGAAAGGGCCACTGCTTTTTTTAGCTTTTCTTCATTCAGATTGGAACCGGTAAAGTGATATTCAATGGTAACGGCATCGTAATATTTGGGATGCTCTTCCGTAAGATTGGCTATGGTATCGATTTTGAAATCGTCCACTTCCAATTTCATTTTTTTGATCAGTGAGGCCACATCCAGTCCGGAACACCCTGCCAAAGCGGAAAGCATCAGTGCCTTGGGGCGCAGTCCTGCCCCAGACCCACCATCGTCCGGCCCTGCGTCTATTCGGACGGTATGTCCGGAGGGGTTATTACTTTCAAAGGCCATTTCGCCCAACCATTTGGTAGTGATATGATTTGTCATAAAGTCAATTTTTTGTTTCTTGTATAGTTCAAAAATACGATTTAAATGCCTCTCCCAATTATCAACTCGACCAAGTTGCTTATGACAGGGGCAAGCTTTCCAACACTCTGGCCTTTAAATTGGGCAGTACCTTTTCCTCAAACCACGGATTATTGCTCAACCAAAACCGGTTTCTGGGAGATGGATGGGGCAACACAAAATATTGGGGCAAATACGCTTTGTAGTTTTTGACGGTCTCCGTTAAATTCTTCCCTCTTTTATTCCCCAGATAATATTGCTGTGAATACTGCCCTATCAACAGTGTCAATTTCAAATTGGGCATATTCTCCAAAAGTGCTGCATGCCATTGGGGGGCACATTCGGGCCTTGGGGGCAAATCGCCTGTTTTTCCCTTTCCGGGATAACAAAACCCCATGGGCATTTGTGCAATTTTGGTCCCATCATAAAACTCTTCATCCGTAACACCCATCCATTTCCGCAATTGTTTGCCACTTTGATCGTCCCACGGGATGCCTGATTGGTGGACTTTCGTCCCTGGGGCATGCCCGATAATGAGGATCCTTGCTTTTGGGTTGGCCACCACGATGGGCCTTGGTCCCAAGGGCAAATGTTCCTTGCAATGTGTGCAGCTTCGAATTTGGGAAAGCAATTGTTCCATGGTTCTTTTAGGTCGAAAAACAGGGGTGCAACTAACAGGGTTATTTCTTCCCGCCCACGATGACCACAAATTCCCCTTTGGGGGCTTTTTGGGTGAAATGCTCCAAAACCTCGGAAAGGGTACCACGAACAGTCTCCTCGTAGAGTTTGGTGAGTTCACGCGATACCGAAACCGGTCTGTCCGCTCCAAAATAGTCCACAAACTGCGCCAATGTTTTCAACAATTTATGGGGAGATTCATAAAAGACCATGGTTCGGGTCTCTTCGGCCAGTTCTTGCAATTTGGTCTGACGACCTTTTTTTATGGGGAGAAATCCTTCGAACACAAAACGGTCGTTGGGTAGGCCACTGTTCACCAAGGCCGGTACAAAAGCGGTGGCTCCGGGCAGGCATTCCACCTCGATACCGTTTTCCACGCAGGCGCGCGTGAGCAAAAAACCAGGGTCTGAAATCGCAGGGGTGCCCGCATCAGAAATGAGTGCATAAACGGCCCCTCCCTTTAGTTTTTGCACAAGTGCCTCCACTTGTTTGTGCTCGTTGTGCATGTGGTGGCTCTGCAGGGGAGTCGCAATCTCAAAATGCTTTAGGAGCTTGCCACTGGTGCGGGTGTCCTCGGCCAAAACTACATCGACCTCTTTCAGCACCTTTATGGCGCGAAGCGTAATATCTTCAAGATTTCCTATTGGTGTCGGTACCAGATATAACTTTCCCATAAACCAAAGTTACGGTCTTCCTGTCAAAATGAAATTGGAAAATTGGGATTTAGGAGAACCTTCTTTCAATCAAGGTGATAAGACGGGTCTCATACTCTTCCTTGCCGTCCCAGTTGTTGTACTCTGGCTTCACCATATTGTTGATGAAAGCGATGGAGCGCTCCTCGGTATCAATGGTGTTGAGCTGTGACAAGACCCGGGTATAGTCTTCCATACTGTTGTTGAAAAGGTGCTTTACAAAGGCCAATTTGTCATTCAGCCCAATCTGAAAGTCCTTTCCCAATCTATCGTTCAACGATTTTGGAAGCACGGCCTGCCCTTGTTTGATCTCTTCTTTCAATGGCGCAAGGTTTTCCTTGTCGTTCTTCATGAAATCGGGCTTTGCCACAAACTCGGCAAATATTTGGTCCAAGGCGGTTTCGGTGGGCAGTTCGGATACAATGTCCTTGATGGTGTCCATTCCCGGCGTCATGATGTCCTCCTCATGTGGGTTGCTCTCCGGCACCGATGTGTTTCCGCTCATTACGGCACTGGCCACTTTTTCGAACCGAGAGGCCACTACGTTCTTCGAAACATCTACCTGTACATCGTTCAGCTTTTCCTCTATGAACTTGAGCACGGCCAATTTCTCATAGATGATCCTGGCCTTATCGTACAGCTCCACAAGCTCCACATCTTCCTTTGCTGTTATGATCTCCGTGGACAGTTTTATCAGTTCTTCCCTTAATTTCTTCATCATAGCTATACTCTTTACTATAAAAATAAGGCCATTTTGTAAAATCTACTGCTTACAAAAGGTTAAATTTCAACCCTCGATCGGGGGCACATTTTTTTAGTAGCTTTGTGCCTTGTCCCAATATAACGGAAAAACACAAAGTTTCGTTCAAAAATACGGTATGTTTCTCGAAAATACGGTCAACCCTAAAGAACAGTTTGGATGGATAGAGGTCATCTGCGGCTCCATGTTTTCGGGAAAGACCGAAGAACTCATCCGAAGGCTGAAACGGGCACAGTTTGCCAAACAGAAAGTGGAGATTTTCAAGCCCATTGTGGACACGCGTTACCATGAGGAAATGGTGGTCTCCCATGATGCCAACGAAATACGTTCCACACCCGTTCCCGCCGCGGCGAACATCCGCCTTTTGGCAGATGACTGTGATGTAGTGGGCATTGACGAGGCACAATTCTTTGATGATGAGATTGTTACTGTTTGCAATGACCTCGCTAACCTAGGTGTGCGCGTTGTGGTGGCAGGCCTGGACATGGACTTCAAGGGCAATCCCTTTGGCCCCATGCCCGCCTTGATGGCCACAGCGGAATACGTCACCAAGGTACATGCTGTCTGTACCCGGACCGGGAACCTCGCCAACTACAGTTTTCGGAAATCCAGCAACGACAAGCTCGTGCTCTTGGGGGAGACCGAGGAATACGAACCGTTGAGCAGGGCCGCTTTCTACAAGGCCATGTTGCGGGAAAAAATCAACCAAATGGACGTGGAATCCGAAGAAGTGGATACCAAAAAGAAAAATGCAGATGGACAAGGTAGGTGAGACCACTCTGGTGCTGGACCTATCCGCCATGGAGCACAATTATCGCTATTTACGGTCCAAAATAGCCCCCAACACTAAGTTTTTGGGCGTTGTAAAGGCATTTGCCTACGGAAGTGACATGGTCGCCATTGCCAAAAAACTGGAGATTCTTGGGGCCGATTATCTGGCCGTGGCCTACGTGAGCGAGGGCGTACTTCTCCGTAATGCAGGCATAAAAACCCCTATTCTCGTCCTTCATCCCTTGGCTTCCAATTTTGACGAAATGATAGATCGTTGTCTGGAGCCCAGTCTCTATTCCCAGAACATCCTGACCCAGTTTTTGGAGGCGGCCCGTGCCAAAAAACAAGTGGCCTACCCAGTGCATATCAAATTCAATACGGGGCTCAACCGGCTTGGGTTCAAGGAAAATGAGATCGCATTTATCGCAGAGCGGTTCAAGGCAAGCCTAGAAGCAAAGGTCGTCTCAGTTTTTTCCCATTTGGCCGCCTCGGAAGATTCCAGTGAACGTACTTTCAGTTTGGGCCAGATCGATACTTTTAAAAAACGGAGTGCCGCCTTGGCCCAAAAGTTGGGATATATCCCCATGCGGCACATGCTGAACACTTCCGGCATCATCAATTATTCCAATGAGGCCCAGTTCGAAATGGTCCGGAGCGGCATCGGACTTTATGGGTATGGGAACGATGCCCTGATCGACCCAAACCTAAGGCCTGTGGCCACACTAAAGACCATCATCTCCCAAATCCATGAGATAAGTGACGGGGAAACCGTGGGATACAACAGGGCGTTCCGAACGGAGGGCACCACAAAGACGGCAACATTGCCCATTGGCCATGCCGATGGTATCAGCAGACAGTACGGTAAGGGAAAAGCCTCAGTGCTCATCAATGGAAAAGAAGCTACGCTGATCGGCAATGTCTGCATGGACATGATCATGGTAGATGTGACCGGCGTGGACTGCAAGGAAGGGGACGAGGTCCTTGTTTTTGGACCGCAGCGATCGGCCGAAAATTTCGCATCGGGAGCGGGCACCATTTCCTACGAAATCCTCACCGCCATATCGCAACGGGTAAAAAGGGTCATCATCGACCGCTGATTTTTCTTCTTTTTGGTGAAATAAAACTCCTTTTTTGCTTAATTTGTTTCCTATTAACCAATACTACACTATAAAATGGGCTTTATAAAAGAATTTAAGGATTTTGCAATGAAAGGAAACCTGGTGGACATCGCCGTAGGTTTCGTCATGGGTGCCGCTTTCAACAAAGTGGTTTCCTCATTTACAGGGGGAATTGTTTCCCCTTTGGTGGGACTTTTGTTCAAATCAGATTTCAACGACCTCAAATATACGATCAAGGAAGGCACTGTGAACGATGCCGGAGAGGTCGTGGGGGATATCACGGTGCTCTATGGGGAATTCCTCACCAATGTCATCGACTTTTTGATCGTTGCCTTTGTGATGTTCATGATCGTAAAAGGCGTGAACCGTATGAAGAAAAAAGAGGAACCCGCTCCAGAAGCTCCAAAAGGCCCGACCCAGGAAGAGTTGTTGGCAGAGATTCGCGATTTGTTGAAGAAATAAGAATCGTACGTATCGAAATTATCGGTACGACCGCTATACCACAATAACCCTAAAACCATCAATCTGTTTCGCTGACAGGTTGGTGGTTTTTTTATTTATAACATTTTGTTATTTTTTGATTATTCATTGGAAAAAGTCTTGTTTAACTCGTTGACTGGACTACCTTTGCATCAAGAAATTATTTTATAAATGAAAGTAGCAGTTGTTGGAGCCACCGGAATGGTCGGCGAAGTCATGTTGAACGTACTGGAGGAACGCAACTTCCCCATCACCGAATTGTTATTGGTCGCCTCTGAGCGTTCCGTGGGCAAAAAGCTCAGCTATAAGAACGAGGAACATACCATAATAGGCTTGGCCGATGCTGTGGCCGCCCAACCTGATATTGCCATTTTTTCGGCAGGAGGCGACACATCACTGGAATGGGCCCCAAAATTTGCGGAGGTTGGTACCACTGTCATCGACAATTCATCCGCTTGGCGCATGGACCCTACCAAAAAATTGGTGGTTCCCGAAATCAATGCGGACACTTTGACCCCGGAGGACAAGATCATTGCCAATCCCAACTGTTCCACCATCCAATTGGTGATGGCACTGAACCCATTGCACAAAAAATACCAAATGAGGAGGGTAATCGTCTCCACCTACCAATCCGTTTCGGGTACCGGTGTGAAGGCTGTACAGCAAATGGAAAACGAGGCCTCCGGTATTGAGGGTGAAATGGCCTACCCATACCCCATCAACCGTAACGCGCTGCCCCATTGCGATGTGTTCTTGGATAACGGCTACACCAAGGAAGAGATGAAATTGGCCCGTGAGCCACAAAAAATATTGGACGACCGTACGTTTTCCGTTACCGCGACCGCAGTGCGTATCCCAACCGCTGGCGGACACTCAGAATCTGTCAACGTGGAGTTCCACAACGATTTTGACCTTACGGAGGTACGTAAACTCCTCAGTGAGACCCCTGGCGTAGTGGTGCAGGACAATCCGCAAACCAATTCCTACCCCATGCCGATGTTCGCCAATGGCAAGGATGAGGTGTTCGTGGGACGCATCCGAAGGGACGAGACCCAACCCAACACCTTGAACATGTGGATCGTTGCGGACAACCTAAGAAAAGGGGCTGCTACCAATGCCGTACAGATTGCGGAGTATTTGGTGGAGAACCATCTGGTTTCCAACGCCTCCAAGGTCGTTTCATAAAATACGTTAAAGCTTAGGCCCCAGCCAAGAGATTGTCGGTTTTTATGGTATTTTTATCAGAATCAATCTGAAAAAAAATGAAAAACGCAAGTCTTTTGGCTGTTGTCGTTCTATTTGCGGCCTGCCAAGAAACAACAAAAAGAGAACCTATTGTGGTGAACTATCCCACTACCAAAAAAGTCGATACCGTGACCAATTACTTCGGTACCGATGTACAAGACCCTTACCGTTGGCTGGAAGATGACCGAAGTGCAGAGACCGAGGCCTGGGTGAAACAACAAAATGCCGCCACTTTTGGGTATTTTGATCAAATTCCATTCCGGGAAGACCTCAAAAACCGTTTGGAAAAACTCTGGAACTATGAAAAAGTAGGTTCCCCGTTCAAGGAAGGTGACTACACCTATTATTACAAGAACGACGGACTGCAGAACCAATATGTGGTCTATCGGAAAAAGGGGGAGGGCAAAGAAGAGGTCTTTTTGGACCCCAATACCTTCTCCGAGGACGGCACCACTTCGTTGATGGGCCTTAGTTTCACCAAAGATGGTTCCTTGGCCGCCTATCTCATCTCCGAAGGAGGAAGTGATTGGAGGAAAGGAATCGTGATCAATGCCGAAACCAAGGAAATTGTGGAGGACACCTTGGTCGATATCAAGTTCAGTGGCATTTCGTGGAAGGGGAACGAAGGGTTCTTCTACTCGAGCTACGACAAGCCCGAAGGCAGCGAACTTTCTGCAAAAACGGATCAGCATAAACTCTACTATCATAAAGTGGGCACCCCACAATCCGAGGACAAGATCATTTTTGGTGGCACTCCGGAGGAAAAGCACCGCTATGTGGGTGGTTCTGTTTCCGAAGATCAAAAATACCTGTTCATTTCGGCCTCTATATCCACCTCGGGCAACAAATTGTTCCTTTTGGACCTGACCGACCCGAATGCAAAATTGGTCACTATTTTGGATGATACGGATTCCGACACCTATGTGATCGACAATGTGGGTTCCAAACTGTACTTGGTCACCGACAGGGACGCCCCCAATAGAAAAGTGGTCATGGTGGATGCCGCCAACCCGACCCCGGACCAATGGGAGGACTTGATCCCCGAGACCGAAAATGTGCTCACTCCGGGCACCGGCGGAGGTTATTTCTTTGCCGAATATATGGTGGATGCCATTTCCAAAGTAATGCAGTACGATTATGAAGGGAAACTGGTCCGCGAAGTAAAACTTCCTGGTGTGGGAAGTGCAGGTGGCTTTGGCGGCAAAAAAGAGGACAAGGAATTCTACTTCTCCTTCACCAACTACAATACCCCCGGATCTCTCTATAAGTACAATGTGGAAACTGGCGAATACCAACAATATTGGAAGCCCCAAATCGATTTCAACCCAGACGATTATGAGTCGAAGCAAGTGTTCTTCAACTCCAAGGACGGCACGAAAGTCCCCATGATCATCACGTACAAGAAAGGGTTGGAACTCAACGGTAAAAATCCCACCATGCTGTATGGTTATGGCGGGTTCAACATTAGCCTTACCCCTTCCTTCAGCATTGTGAATGCCGTTTGGATGGAACAGGGCGGAGTCTATGCCGTTCCCAATCTAAGGGGCGGGGGCGAATATGGGAAAAAATGGCACATAGCGGGTACCAAGCTCCAAAAACAGAACGTTTTTGACGATTTTATCGCCGCAGCCGAATATTTGATCGCGAACAACTACACCTCCAAGGAATACCTCGCCATCCGTGGCGGGTCCAACGGAGGGCTGTTGGTGGGTGCCACCATGACCCAGCGTCCGGATTTGATGCAAGTGGCCCTTCCCGCTGTGGGTGTAATGGACATGCTCCGCTACCACACCTTTACGGCCGGTGCAGGTTGGGCCTACGATTATGGCACCTCGGAAGACGATGCCGAAATGTTCAACTATTTGAAAGGCTATTCCCCCGTGCACAATGTGAAGCAAGGAACGGAATATCCCGCTACTTTGGTGACCACGGGCGATCATGATGACAGGGTAGTGCCCGCGCACAGCTTCAAATTTGCAGCGGAACTCCAGGAAAAACAGGCCGGGACCAACCCTACCTTGATCCGCATCGAGACCAATGCCGGCCACGGAGCGGGAACCCCTGTGAGCAAGACTATTGAACAGTATGCCGATATTTACGGGTTTACCTTCTTCAACATGGGGTATGATGAGCTCCCCAACCAAGCGGTGCTCAAGGAATTTAAGGATTAGAGAATTGATAAAGAGGCTGTCCAACATCATCATTCGGACAAAGAAATTGGACAGCCTCCATTTAAATGTATGCTGAAAGTCCATATCGGGTCCTTTGGTTATAATGACCGGGACATTTTAAAGAACATTTTTTTTGAAGTCGCCAAAGGCGAGCATGTGGCATTGATGGGTGAAAGCGGCTCGGGCAAGAGCACCTTGCTGAAGGTCATCTATGGAATGCTGCACGTGGAGGACGGTTCCATTTTTTGGGGAGACCAACAAGCGCTTGGGCCCAACTACAATCTGGTTCCGGGCGAGCCTTACATGAAATACCTGGCCCAGGATTTTGACCTGATGCCCTACATTACCGTGGAGGAGAACATTGGGCAGTTCCTATCCGTTTTTGAAAGGGAGACTCACCGACAACGCATCGATGAGCTTTTGGATCTCATCGAAATGGAGGCTTTTGCGAAGACGAAGGTGCAACAGCTCAGTGGCGGACAACAGCAGCGGGTGGCCCTCGCCCGGGTATTGGCACAGGAGCCCGAGATCCTGTTATTGGACGAACCTTTTGGCCATATCGATAATTTCAAGCGAAATGGGCTGCGTAGAAAATTATTCCCCTATCTGAAGGAAAAAGAGATCACGGTGCTCACGGCCAGCCACGATCCCAACGATGTGCTTCCCTATGCCGAACGGACCATCATTCTGGAGAAAGGGGAGATCATTGCCAACCAAAAGACCAGGAAACTGTACAAAACCCCTCCCAACCATTACACGGCCTCCCTTTTTGGCGAAGTGAGCGAGGTACCCATCCGACTTTTGAAATCCTATGCCAAAATAGAACGGTCGGTGCTGGTCTATCCCCACGAGTTCAAGGTTTCAAGCACGAGCGGTGTGCGGGCGGAGGTACAACATTCTTTCTTCAGGGGAGAGCATTACCTCAATGAGGGAAGGGCGGACGATGGGACCCTTCTGTACTTCAACACCCAAAAAAAACAAACCAAGGGACAATTTGTTTTCCTTAACATATCTTTGAAGACCATCAATAAGCGCCTTCAGGTTGAACAAACAGCAAGTACATAGCGAACTGGCATTCAAGGCCGTTCGGAGTGGCGGAGCTGGAGGACAGCACGTGAACAAGGTTTCTTCCAAAGTGGAGCTTACCTTTAACATCCCTACCTCCGAAGGACTCTCCGATGCCGAAAAGGAACGCTTGCTGCTCAAACTTTCCTCCCGATTGACCAACGAGGGTACGCTATTGCTGCAATGTGACGAGGCGCGGAGCCAGCACAAGAACAAGGAACTGGTGGTAAAACGCTTTTATGAGGTACTGAAAAAAGCCTTGGAGGTACCCAAAAAGCGAAAAGCGACCAAGCCGACCAAATCTTCAGTGGAAAAAAGGCTACAGTCCAAAAAGAAAGCTTCGGAAAAAAAGGAGGGACGGAAACCGCCTGATTTGGGGTGATTATCCCTCTTGTCTATCCTCAATCTTCCAAATTGGTTCTCTCCTACTGGCGCGAACCTCTTGGCTTGAGCCATTCATCAACAAAAACAATTTTTTGGGACACAAAACATGTGTTAAAAAAACACTTATATTGTATGTTCCAAAAAGGGCTTCATTTTGTCGAAGACATACATTTTGGTCTAATATTAATATCATGTCCTTAACGTTAATTCGCTGGAATCGGATGGGTTCCTTTCTTCAAATGGCTCACAAAAAGGGGGCCATGACCCTTTTTTTAATGCTCTTCATCCTTTTTTGGGGGAGCGCACAACACAAGAAGGCGCACAACCCCATCATTTTCGCTGATGTACCGGATATGTCCATGGTACGCGTCGGGAACAATTACTATATGAGCAGTACCACCATGCACATGAGCCCCGGGGTTCCCATTATGAAATCCACAGATTTGGTCAATTGGAAATTGGTGAATTATGCCTACGATACCTTAGCCGATGTGGACGCCCTTACTTTGGAAAACGGAAAAAATGCCTATGGCAGAGGGTCTTGGGCCAGTTGTATCCGGTATCATAATGATACGTTTTACGTGTTCACCTTTGCGGCAACCACAGGGAGAACCTACGTGTATTCCACAAAGGATATCGAAAAAGGTCCATGGGAGGTAAAATCCTTTGAACCCTCTTACCATGATCTTACCGTGCATTTTGATGATGATGGCAAGGTTTATATGATTTGGGGCAATGGAAAGCTGATGATGGCCGAGCTAGAACCTGATCTGTCAGGCGTAAAGGAAGGCACGGAAAGGGTGCTCATTGAGAATGCCAGTGCCCCGGCAGGTGATGATATCATGTTGGGAGCGGAAGGGTCACAATTGTTCAAGGTCGATGGTAAATATTACCTGTTCAACATCACCTGGCCCCGCAACGGGATGCGCACCGTTTTAATCCATAGGGCCAATGCCATTATCGGTCCGTATGAAGGCAAAGTGGCCCTACAGGACAGGGGAATTGCCCAAGGTGGGCTGATAGACACCCCTGATGGTGACTGGTACGCCTATCTTTTCAGGGATTATGGCTCAGTGGGAAGAATACCCTATCTCGCCCCGGTCACATGGGAAGATGGTTGGCCTATTTTAGGTGTTGAGGGCAAGGTCCCCGACACTCTGGATCTCCCAGCAGGTAAGGGGCCCATTCCCCATATTGTGGCCAGTGATGAGTTCAACAGAACCGAAAACGATCCCAAATTGCCCTTGGTCTGGCAGTGGAACCATAACCCCGTGGACAGTCTGTGGTCCTTGACCGATAGGAAAGGGCATCTAAGATTGACCACGGGGCGCATCGATGAAGATTTTGTGCAGGCACGAAACACCTTGACCCAAAGAACCATTGGCCCGGTCTGTTCGGGAACAACCGCACTGGATGTATCAAACATGAAAGAAGGCGATTTTGCCGGATTGGCATTGCTTCAAAAGAAATACGGACAGATTGGGGTGAAAATTGAAAATGGGGCAAAAAAATTGGTGATGGTAAGTGCCGAGAACGACCAACCCAAAGAAATGGAAAGCCTGACCCTACAGCAGAATATAGTCTATCTAAGGGCCGAATGCGATTTCACCGACCTCAAGGACACGGCCAAGTTCTACTACAGTTTGGATGGAAAACAGTGGTCCCAACTCGGAAGCCAGCTGAACATGTCCTACACCTTGCCCCATTTTATGGGGTATCGTTTTGGTCTCTTCAATTATGCAACCAAGAAAATAGGCGGCCACGCAGACTTCGATTATTTTAAAATAGCGGATTCATACTGAGCTAGACCCAAGGCAAAAAGAAAGGGTTTCGGGCATTTAAAAATCTCCCTTACCCCACCTCCAAAACGGTATGGGAATTGCCATTGAACACAAAGGTTTCGTCCTTTTTCTTGCCCATCAACAGTTGCGCAATGGGCGCTTCCTGGGAAATGCAGTAAATGGGCTTCCCCTCTTGTTTGAAGGCTCCCGCTGATATGGCAATGAAATAATCGGCCGCATTGGTCCTTACCAAACTGCCCAGACCAATGGTCTCCGATCTTTTCCGCACATCCACGCGTTGCAGAATACTCTTGGTCCTTTCCAGTTCCGTAAACTGCTGGGCCAGTTTTTCCTGTTCCAACTGCACCATGGCCCTGCCTGTCTCGTGCTTGTCCCCTGTGGAGTTCTTGGTCTCGGAATCCAAGGATTCCTGAAGGTCCGCATTGCTGTTCTTTAATCTTTGGGCCTTTTCACCAACGTAGTCCCAACAGAATTTCAAAAGTTGTTCCTTTATCACAATCTGCAAATATGATCACACAAATGTCAATCTAAAAATAGTTTCTTGATTTTGTAAGGAACGTACTTGTATGCCGCCGCCGTGCAATTGCACTATCCTTTTGGAAAGGCTCAGCCCAATACCGGTTCCCTCACTTTTGGTGGTAAAAAAAGGCACAAAGATCTCCTCCATGACCTCTGGTGGTATGCCCGGTCCATTGTCCTGTACCTCAATATACTTGGTGCCGTTCCCATCCTGCCCTGCCACAATGCGCACCTTTCCCTTTTCAATGCCCTCCACGGACTGTAGGGCATTCTTGGCGAGGTTGATCAGCACCTGGGCAATCTGCTTTTCGTCAATGAAGAACTCTAAGTCCTCCGGATGGCAGCCCACTTGAAAATCCACTTCGGTATCGTGCAGCCTTGCGGACATGAGCACATCTATCTTGTCCAAAAGTTCCTTGCCCCTCACAATGGTCTTGTTGGGCTCCGGTACATGCAGCAGGCTGCGGTACGATTGCACAAAATCCATGAGGTTGCCCCCTTGTTCCTTGATCACCTCCAATCCTTTGAGGGTATTCTTGATCTGGTTTTCCTCCAATTCTTCCAATGGGGTTATCCTACCATGGTTGCGGTAATACCTGATGATGGAATCCGAAATGGAGGCAATGGGCGTGATGGTGTTCATGATCTCGTGGGTAAGCACCCGAATCAGCCGCACCCAGGATTCCGTTTCCTTTTCGTCCAGTTCCTTGTGGATGTCCTGCACCACTACCAACAGCAGCGACTTTCCGTCCAGCGTCAAAGGTGTCGATTTCAATGCCAGTTGGGTCTGTTCCCGTTCATTCGAAAGTTGGAACAGTTTCCGTTCAAAAGGTTGGAAGTCCTTAAAAACGTGGTACAGTTTTTCGTCCACCTGCATCAATTGTTTGATGTGGTTCAATGGCGAATGGTCCAAAAGTTTTTCCAGCGTGGGGTTGGAGAAAAGGATGTGCCCCTTTTCATTGTAGGTCATGATCCCAATACTGGCCTGCTTCAAGATCTCTTGGTAGTACTGCTCCCTGATCTGAAGCTGCAAGTGCACTTCCTGGATGAGCCCGTTCACCCGGTTCAGGCTCTGGTTGAGCTCTTTGAAGGACTTTATGGTCACCCTTTCCGGAAAACGGAGCGTAAAATCCTCGTTTCGGATGGCGTCAAAAAAATAGGCGATCTTTCTGTTGGTGCTGTTGATAAATGTGATCAACGCATAGACCTGCGCCCCAAAAAGGATGGTGCAAAACGACAGGGCAAGATACTTCTGCCATGCCACCGAAAAAGCCAATCCCAATGCAGTAAGCGCAATTAGTGCCACCCTGATGATGAGCTGGAAATAAAAGTTGCGACTGGCCATTAGGGGTTCTTTTTCTTCAACTTGTTGTAGAGCGTCTGTCGTGAAATGCCCAATTGCTCAGCAGCGGCACTATAGTTTCCTTCGTTCTGGTCCAATGCCCTATAGATCATCTGCTGCTCCATCTCATTTAAGGTCAATAATTGCCCATCAAAAGACTGTGTGGGTTTGGCATGCAATAGAAAATCCGTGGGTTTGAGCACATTGCCATCGGACAAGATCACGGCCCGTTCCATGGTGTGCTGCAGTTCGCGCACATTGCCCGGCCAGAGGTATTCCATCAATTTTTCCTGTGCCAGATTGTTGATCTTCAACCCAGGTTTATCATACTTGTGGGCAAATTTTTTGAGGAAAAACTCGGCCAGCACCAAAATGTCCTCACCACGCTCCCTTAAGGGAGGCACCTCTATGTGGATGGTGTTGATCCTGTAGAGCAGGTCTTCCCTAAAAAGTCCGTCCACCACCATTTGTTCCAAGTTGCAGTTTGTGGCGCATATCAATCGGATGTCCACATTGACGGGTTTGTTGGAACCCACCCGGACCACCGAACGGTTCTGAATGGAAGACAGGAGTTTTGCCTGCATCTGCAAGGAAAGATTGCCTATCTCGTCCAGAAAAAGGGTGCCCTGGTGAGCTGCCTCGAACTTGCCCGCACGGTCTTCCTTGGCATCGGTGAACGAACCCTTGGTGTGCCCGAAAAGCTCGCTTTCAAAAAGATTTTCCGCTATGGAACCCATGTCAACCCCAATGAATACCTCATCCTTTCTGGCTGACAAACGGTGCAGTTCGCGGGCGATAAGTTCTTTTCCAGTGCCGTTTTCCCCCGTAATCAATACGTTGACGTCCGTTTTGGCCACTTTGGCCGCCAGATCCAACACGGAGCCCAAGGCTTTGGATTGGCCTATGATAAAATTCTTCCCTTCATTGATCACCTGCTTCAGGCTGCTCTCCTTCTTTTTGAGGTTATGGATTTCCTGCTTCGACTTTCTGAGTTCGTAGGCCGATCTCACCGTGGTCATCAACCTTTCGTTGTTCCACGGTTTGAGTACAAAGTCAGAGGCTCCTTGCTTTATGGCGGTCACGGCCAGGTCCACCGCTCCGTAGGCGGTCATCATGATCACGGAGGTGTTCGGTGATTTTTTTTTGATCTCGTTGAGCCAGAACAACCCCTCATTGCCCGTGTTCACCCCTGCCGAAAAATTCATGTCCAGCAGCACAATGTCGATTTCTTCCATGTTGGGGAACGAGGAAATCTGGTTCGGGTTGAAAAGTGTCTGGACGCTTTTGTACTCAAACTGTAGCAAAATCTCCAAAGCGCTCAACACGCTCCTGTTATCGTCTATGACCAAGATCTTGGCGTCAACCATTGGATTCTTATCTATCGTCCAAAGCTACAAATTGGAACCATATCCTCCGGCAATGTGTAAAATATTTGGACGTTTTTTGTACAATTTTTTTACACCAAATTTTAAATAAGTACTTTTAAATAAATTTATATTATTGATTTTCAGATATTTAAATATTTGGCATAAGAATGGTCTCTATTTTTGGCACAGGATAAAACTATGAACCTTAAAACATACATTGTCAGTCTGTTCTTCTTGGCCTCCCTGGTCGGGTTTTCGCAAGAAACCTGGAACTTGGATGAATGCGTGGCCTATGCCATTGAGCACAATCTCCAAGTGAAGAATACCAATTATGACAAAGATTCGAGCAAAGAGAGCTATCGGCAATCCATTCGGGACCTGCTCCCATCGGTAAGTGGATCCACCAACTATACCATCAATTATGGTAGATCTGCGGATCCGAACACCAACGATTATGTGAACACCGAGTTTTTTAGCAACAACTATTCCTTGGGGGCCAATCTGGATCTGTTCCAGGGCTTTCAAAAAATGAATACGATCAGGGCGTCCAAATTTATCTACAAGGCCACCCAAGAGGATGTGCTCCAACAAAAGTTCCTTTTGGCCTTTAGGGTAATGAACGCTTTTTATGACATCAAGTTCAACGAGGGCCTTGTGGCGAACAGTCTGGAGCAGTTGGAAATATCGCAGGCCAACTACGACCTTGTGAAAAAACAGGTAGATCTGGGAATGATGGCGGGTGCCGACCTCTACGAAGCCGAGTCTATTCTATTGGCCGATAAACTGCTGGTGACCCAGAACAGGAACAATTTGGCCAATGCCAAACTGGTCTTGTTGCAGGAAATGAACCTACTCGACCAAAACGACATTGTGCTCCAAGAAACCTTGGACCCCATTGCCGAAGAGGCCCAGGACAGTATTTCCCTAGACACGCTTTACCAAACAGCAAGGAGCTTTGTGCCACTTGTGAAATCGCAGGAATATCGGGTAAATGCCGCCAAGAAACAGCTACAGGCCACGCGGGGCACCCTCTACCCTTCGCTTTCACTGACCGCCGGGTATGGGACCAGTTATTTTGAAACCAATGTGGACGACAACGGCAACATTATTCCCTTCAAGACCCAGTTCAACGACAATGCCTCAAAGTACATGGGCGCCCAATTGAACATTCCCATCAGCAACGGATGGTCTGCCCACTCCAGGGTAAAGCAGCAAAAAATTGCTTATCTGCAGGAAAAGAACAACCTTGAGATACAGGAGCAGGAACTGTTCCGATTGTTGCAACAGCTTGTGCAGGACAACCTTTCGTTCAATGTGGAATATGAACAGAGCAACCAAAAAGTGAAGGCACAACAACTGGCCTTTGACATTGCACAAAAAAGGTACGAGAAGGGATTGATCAATGCCTTGGACCTCTTTCAGGCCAAAAACCTTTTTGCCGTTGCACAAAATGAAAACCTGCAGGTAGGGCTGAAATTAAAAGTCAACCAAAGCACCATAGACTTCTACAGCGGACTGCCCATTTTTAACATCAACTAAAACGAACCATGGATATACAATTAGAAAAAAAGAAGGGACTCAAACCAAAACATTACGGATACATTGCCTTGGGCGTGCTCCTATTGTTCGTGGGCTGGAAATTGCTCTTTGCCACTACCATGTCCACCTTCAGGACCGAAAAGGAACGTCTTTCCATTTCTGGTGTGACCGCTGGCAAGTTCGATGATTACATTACCATCAACGGGAACGTGGCGCCCATTGCCACCATCTATATGGATGCCTACGAAGGCGGTCGTGTTTCTGAAAAATTGATCGAGGAAGGGTCTATGGTGCAAAAAGGGGACATCATCCTCAAATTGGAGAACATGAACCTGTATGAGCAGATCTTGGCCAGCGAAAGTAATCTGGCATTGAAACAGAACGACCTCCGTTCCACCAAACTTACTTTCGATTCCAGACAGGTCGAAGGGAAAAAATCCCTTGCCAATGCGGAATATGACCTTGAGCGCCTGAAGCGTAATTATGAGCAGAACAAGGCCCTGTATGAAGATGAGTTGATCTCCAAGGAAACCTACCTCCTCTCCAAGGCGGATTATGAGCTGGCCCAAAAACAGTTCGAGATCGTAAAGTTGCAAACGGAGCAGGACGACCAAATGCGTGAGACTTCCCTCAAAGGATTGGATACGGACCTTTCCCGCATGCACAAGACCCTTTCCATGGTGTATGAGCGATTGGACCACCTCAACGTGCGTGCCCCTGCAGATGGGCAATTGGGTTTTCTGGATGCAGAGATTGGGCAAAACATAGCTCAGGGGCAGCGCATCGGGCAGATCAATGTCCTCACCGATTTCAAGATCGAGGCCGATATCGACGAACATTATATCGACCGTGTGAAACGCGATCTTTCGGCCATACTGGAACGCAATGGGAACGAATACGGTCTCCGCCTGCGCAAGGTGTACCCCGAAGTACGAAATGGAAGGTTCCGGGTGGATTTGGTGTTCACCGGAGAAAAACCGGAGACCATCCGTGCCGGACAGAGCTATAACATCCGATTGCAATTGGGTGAATCCAACGACGCCCTACTATTGCCCAAGGGCGGGTTTTTCCAGAGCACCGGCGGACAATGGGTGTTTGTAGTGTCTCCCAATGGAGAGGAAGCCATCAAGCGGAATGTTCGGTTGGGCAAACAAAATTCAAGATACTATGAGGTCCTGGAAGGGCTTCAACCCGGGGAGCAGGTCATTACCAGCAACTACGACAGTTTTGGCGAAGCGGAACGCATTGTCCTAAAATAAACGTGAAGTGTAACACCAATCGAAGTATATCAGTCTTTAAAAAACAACCATCTAAAAAATGATACAGATACAGAACCTTAAAAAGAGCTTCAGAACAGAAGAAGTGGAAACCTTGGCCCTGAACGGGGTCAACCTAAAAGTGGCCGAGGGGGAATTCGTGGCCATCATGGGCCCTTCCGGGTGCGGGAAGTCCACTTTGCTCAACATTATTGGTATGCTGGACAATCCCTCCGATGGCAGCTACAAGTTTGCGGGCCACGAAGTGGGCGGGCTGAAGGAGAGCCAACGCACCCAATTGAGAAAGGGAAACCTGGGCTTTGTGTTCCAGAGCTTCAACCTTATTGACGAGCTCACCGTTTTTGAAAATGTGGAGCTTCCCTTGATCTACCTCAAAATGAGCAAGGCAGAGCGCAAGGAAAAAGTGCAAAAAGTGCTCGAGCGGATGAAGATCGCGCACAGGGAAAAGCATTTTCCACAGCAACTTTCAGGAGGGCAGCAGCAAAGGGTCGCCATTGCCCGCGCCGTGGTCACCAACCCAAAACTCATTCTGGCGGATGAGCCCACGGGAAACCTGGATTCCAAAAACGGCATCGAGGTGATGAACCTGTTGACGGAACTCAACCAAGAGGGCACCACCATTGTGATGGTAACGCACTCCGATCGTGATTCACACTATGCGCACAGGGTCATCAACCTGTTCGACGGGCAAATTGTGACCGAAAGCCAAAACAAACCCATGAAAGCCATGGTCTAGGGGTTTATTCATCAATCAAAACAATCAAAAAACACCATTATGTTCAGGAACCACCTAAAAGTCGCATGGCGCAACCTAAAGTCCAACAAACTGTTTTCCATCATAAACATTGTTGGGCTTTCCATGGGTCTGACCATTGTTATTTTGCTGTTCCTGTTCATTTCACACGAAAGGAGCTTTGATTCCTCTTTTCCAAAAAAAGACAGGATCCATAGGGTGCTGCTAAAAACCAATGGGGACTTTGGTTTTGAGACCTGGGCATCGGCACCACCGGTCACTGCATTGGCCATGCAGGAAGAGGTCACCAATGTGGAAAGTGCCGCAAGGTTGCTCAAACATAATTTTGGGAGGCCTGCCTCGATGCGCATTGATGATCAGAATTTTACCGAAAATCTGTTCTATTGGGTCGATAAGGAACTGTTGACCATTTTCGATGTTGAATTGGTAAAAGGAGATGCGAGCGGTCCTTTGGACAGACCCGGAACAGTGATTATCTCCGAGACCGCGGCCAAAACCTATTTCAACCATGAGAATCCTTTGGGCCAGACTATTTTGGTGGACAACAGCCTTGCCCTTGAAGTAACCGGGGTTTATAAGGATTTCCCCGAGAACAGCACCTTGGATGCAGAGATCATGGCCTCCAGCAACGGATCTTGGTTCCATGACCGAAAATCTTGGTCCAATGCCAGTTTTGAAACCTATTGCCTGTTCAAGAAAAATGTTTCTTTGGATGCTACCCAGAAACAAATGGACCAAATGCTTGATGCCAACCTCCCAAAAAACCAGCAATGGTATTCCTTTGGTTTGCAGCCCTTGGAAAAAGTCCACTTGCATTCCGCTTCCTACGGGAATTCCTACTCCTCAAGGATAGGCGACATCAATGAAGTCCGCAACCTCACCTATCTGGCCATTTTGATCCTTCTCATCGCCTGTGTAAACTATATGAACCTGACCACGGCCCGGTCACAAAAACGCTCAAAGGAAGTGGGCATCAGCAAGACCTTGGGCGCATCTTCCGAATCATTGATTGGCAGGTTCTATGTGGAAACCGGACTCATCACGGCTATATCCATTGTCTTGGGCATTGTTCTGGCCATATTCTTACTTCCAAGCTTCAATGGGTTAACCAACCAGAACCTCAACATAGGCCTCTTGTTCAACAGCTCCTTTGGATTGGTGGTCTTGGGCATGTGGGTGGTCACTACCTTCTTTTCAGGGCTATATCCTTCCCTATATCTGTCCCGGTTCATGCCGAAAGAGATTTTATCCCCCTCGCTTACCCGGGGAAAAGGGAACGTGCTTATCAGAAAAGGATTGGTCGTGATGCAATTTGCCGCTTCCACCGCACTTATTGTGGGGGTCATGGTCATTTACCAACAGACAAAATATATCCAAAACAAAAATCTTGGTTTCGCCGCAGAAAACGTAATGGCCATTTCCGTAGGCGGGTTGCGGGAAGGGGAAAACAAGAGGGCCTTGGTGCAAGAGTTCGAAAACCTTTCGGAAGTCACTGCGGTGTCCATGGTACAGGGCTATCCCGGAATGGATGTGAGTGGGCGTACCCTTCGGAAAAAGGAAACGGACGAACAGGGCATGAACATACAGACCAACGTGACGGATGCGGGCATTGTGGACGCATTGAAACTCCATCTTTTGGCCGGCAACAGTCTTCCCAAATCCAAAAGTGAAAAAGACACTTTGGTGGAAGTGGTATTGAACAAAAAAGCGATTGACTATCTTGGGTTTACCCCTGAAGAGGCCATCGGCAAAGAAGTTTATATCGGTGTCCCCAACACCATTGTCGGGGTGGTCGAGGATTTCAATTACGAGTCCCTGCACCAACCCGTCGGGGCCTACGCCTTTCACAACAGCCCAAGCGAGGGGAAATCCTTCATGTTGGTGCGCTTCAAATCCAGGGAACTGGTCAGTACCGTTGCCACACTCAAAAACACATTCACGAGGGTAGTCCCCAACCTGGATTTCAATTATTCCTTCTTGGACCAGACCATCGCAAGAATGTATGCCCGTGAAAAAAGGGCAGGAAACATCAGCATTGTGTTCTGTCTTCTGGCCATTTTCGTTGCGGCCCTGGGCCTATTTGGTCTTGCGGCCTATACGGCGGAGCAGCGCAGAAAGGAAATAGGCATCCGAAAAGTGTTGGGGGCATCGGTAGGCAAGATCAGTCAGATGCTCTCCAAGGATTTTGCCCAATTGGTGCTCATTGGCCTGCTGATCGGTTTTCCAGTGGCCTACTTTTCCATGGAAAATTGGTTGGAAGGTTTTGCCTATCGCATCGATATAGAATGGTGGGTGTTCCTGCTGGCAGGAACCATTGCCCTGGGCATTGCCTTACTCACCGTGAGCTTTCAATCCATCAGAGCGGCATTGACCAATCCCGTAAAAAGTTTGCGGACCGAATGAATTGACATCAACATCATCAAAAAACGACCACCATGATCAAAAACCATTTCAAAATCGCCTGGAGAAGCCTTACCAAAAGAAAGGGCTTTGCCTTCATCAATATTTTTGGCCTATCCCTGGGCTTTGGTTGTAGCATATTGGTTTTCCTTTTTGTGAGCCACCATCTACGGTATGATAATTTCCATGCCAACGCGGAGCGCATCTACAGGGTGAACACCGAGGAGCACAGGGACATCATCGATTACGAAGCGGCCGTGCCCCCTGGCTTTGCCAATGCTTTTAGGCAAGATTACGATTATGCCGAGATCGTGGCCAAGAACGTGACCATGAACGATTGGCTGGTGACCTCAGAAAACGGAACTGGGAAAAAACAGTTCAAAGCTGATGTGGCCTTCACCGAAACCGGGTTTTTTGAAATATTCAACTATCCTTTGATCGACGGTTCCAATGGAGCACCCATATCGGAGCCCAACACGGCCCTGATCACTGAACAGCTGGCCAAAACCATTTTTGGGGATACCAATCCGATAAACCAGACTTTTGTTTTGGAGAACAGTGAGACCATCCGAGTAACCGGTGTGCTGAAGGACCTGCCCAAAACAACGTTGACCCAATCCCAGATTTTCGTGTCCTTCGAGACCTTGAAAAGCTATGACGAATTTACGTCATCGGAAGGTTGGGGTGGCATCAACTCTTCGCTGCACTGCTTTGTGCTCATGCGTCCAAACCAAGATATTGCCCAGATCGAGGAACAGCTCCAAGGGTATGTGCAAAAATTCAGGCCCGAACACAAGAATGTGCACCATTACAAATTGCAACAGCTATCGGACGTCCATTTTGACAAACGCTATCAAGGCGGCATGGATCCCAAAACCCTGTGGATATTCTCCTTTGTAGGTCTTTTTATCCTAATCGTGGCCAGCATCAATTTTATCAACATATCCACTGCGCAATCCACGTATCGTTCCAAGGAAGTCGGTGTGCGCAAGGTACTCGGCAGTTTTAAAGGGCAGTTGTTCTGGCAGTTCATGGCCGAAACCTTCATCATTTGCATTTCAGCCTTGGTGCTGGGCGCTGGCCTATGCCTTTTGGCACTGCCTTCCTTCAATTCTGTTTTTGATCTGGAGCTTTCCTTCCAAGAGCTCTTGAATGTCAAGTTCTTTGCCTTTGTGCTCTCCATTTTGGCATTGGTCACCTTATTGGCCGGAAGTTATCCCGGGGCCGTATTGACGCGCATAGCTCCCGTCTTGGCCCTAAAAAGAAAAATCTCCCACAATGATGTGGGCGGATATCTCACCCGAAAAACATTGGTGGTCACCCAGTTTACCATCTCCATTGTGCTGATCATTGGCACCATAGTCATTGGAAAACAATTGAAATATGCCATCAACTCCGATCTCGGCTTTGAAAAAGAGAGCATTGTCATGGTCGAGATCCCAGGTGAAATAGACCTTGTGCCCCTTCAGGGCTTCAAGGACCGACTGCTGCAGAATTCGAACGTGCATGGGGTGACCGCTTGTTTTACCTCTCCCGGAGCCGGCAACAATTCTTGGGGGACCAGTGTGACGTTCAACAACAAGCCGGAACCGGAAGAATTCAACATTAAGGTAAAGGCCGGGGATGAGGATTATTTGGATGCGTTCAACCTGAAGCTCATAGCGGGCCGAAAATTTTTCGCAAAAGATTCCGTGGATGAAATCATCGTCAATGAGGACTTTGTGAGAAAGGTGGGGCTATCGAGCCCGGAAGAGGCCTTGGGCAAGGAGATGAACATAAGCAAGGATTTCATACAGGGCAAGATTGTAGGGGTGGTCGCGGACTTTCACGATGAAGATTTCTATTCCGGGATCAGTCCCATTTTTATCGCCCCAGACTCAAGGCTGTATGCAGAAATGGCCATCCAAATCAATTTGTCCGATGCCAAAAATGCCCTGGCGCATATCGAAAGGGAGTGGTCGTCCACATTCCCCGAATATGTTTTTGGATATTCATTTCTGGACGCCCGTGTCGCACAGCTTTATGAATCGGAACAACGCTTTTTGTCCCTCATCGGGGTTTTCTCGGGACTTGCCATTTTCATAGGTTGTTTGGGGATATATGGCCTTATCCTGTTCTTCATTGTCCAAAAGACGAAGGAAATCGGCATCCGGAAAGTATTGGGTGGCAGCGTACAACATCTAGTGTCCATTGTGATCCAGGATTTTTTCAAGCTCATCATCATTGCAGGGGTCATTGCCGCGCCAGTGGCTTGGTATTTTATGAACAGATGGCTGGAAAACTTTGAGTACCGCACCGATTTAAGCTGGTGGATCTTTGTTGTGGCGGTCGCCGTTGTGATGGCCATCACCCTGATCACCATTATCTATCAAGCATTGAAGGCCGCATTGACCAATCCCATAAAAAGTTTGCGGACCGAATGAAGTGACATCATCATCAAAAAACAATCATCATGTTTAAAAACCATTTACGAATCGCTTGGCGCAATATCAAAAAAGATAAACTTTTTACCACCATTAAAATTGGTGGTTTTGCCGTTGGTATAGCCGCTTGTCTCTTGATTGCCCTTTTTATTGGGAATGAGCTGAGCTACGACACCCATTACCAGAACAAGAACCGGATCTACCGTGTGGTGATGCAGGGCACCATGGGGGGCGAACTCCTGAAGAGCGTCCATTTTCAACTTCCTTTTGCAGAGACCTTGGAGACCACCTTCCCCGAAGTGCTGAAGGCGGGCAAAATAAACACCAGCGAGCTTTTTGGTGCAGGAAGAAGGCCTCTTAGGGCCGCCGGCACCTCCCAGAACAATTTTGAGGAAGGCTTCATCTATGCGGACCAACAGGTTTTTGAAATTTTGGAACTTGAGCTGGCGGAGGGTACCCCAGAGAATCTTTTGACCAATCCCGGAAGCGTGGTGATGACGGCCGAAAAAGCTGCCAAATATTTCCCAGAGGGCAATGCCGTGGGAAAAACGGTCTATTTGGACGATAATTCCACTAGGCCCTACACGGTGACCGGGGTCATTAAGGATGATCTTTCAAAGAAATCCCACCTTGATTTTGATTTTCTTCTGGCCATCGAGGACACCAACATGAGCTGGTCCAACACCAATTACTTCACCTATCTGTTGCTCGACGACAACGCGGACGTGGCGGCCTTGGAGCTGAAAATGCGTTCCATTCTAGATCAATATGTCATCCCGTCTTATAAGGAACGCATGAGGGGAGAGGAATTCATGGAGGTTTTAAAAACCTTGGAATACAAACTACAACCTGTTGGGGACATCCATCTCAGATCCGATGCAAAAATGGGCGATGGCCTTAAACATGGTGACATCCGTTTTGTTTGGCTGTTTGCTGCCATTGCCGGGTTTGTACTCTTGTTGGCGGTGATCAATTTCATCAATCTATCCACTGCAAAATCCGCCAATAGGGCCAAAGAGGTGGGCTTGAAAAAAACCGTTGGTGCCTTTAAAAGCCATTTGATAAGCCAATTCCTCACCGAATCTGTCATCTATAGCCTCATTTCCTTTGTTATCGGGGTTTTTCTGGCCTGGCTGTTGCTTCCCACCTTCAATACCATTGCGGCCAAAAGCATTGTTATGCCCTGGTCCGCTTGGTGGTTCCTGCCTACCATTGCACTGGCGGCCCTGTTCGTTGGGATCATGGCCGGTCTTTATCCCGCCTTCTATCTATCTGCCTTCAAACCGGTGAACGTGCTGAAGGGCACCCTGAGCACTGGGAGCAAAAGTGGCAAACTCCGCAGTGGTCTGGTCGTTGTCCAATTTACCACCTCAGTGGTGTTGATCATTGGCACCTTGATCATCTACAACCAAATGAATTTCATTTTGGACAAGAAATTGGGCTTCAACAAAGACCAAGTACTGGTCATAAAAGGGACCAATCTTCTAAAGGACAACTCACAGTCCTTCAAAGAAAGGCTTCTTGGGCTGTCCGATGTGAAAGCGGTTTCCATAAGCGATTACCTCCCCATTGAGGGCACCAAGCGGAACGGGAACACTTTCGGGACGATCTCCAACGGAAGGCAAGAGGTTTCAGTGCCCGCGCAGATATGGCGTGTGGACCACGATTACATCAATACGCTTGGGTTGCAATTGAAGGAGGGACGTGGATTTTCGAAGGATTTTGCCAGCGATTCATCCGCTATTGTGATCAATTCCACCATGGCCAAGGAACTGGGCTTTGAGGACCCGATAGGAAAACGCATCAACAACGGCGAGGACTGGACCATCATCGGGGTGTTGGAAGATTTCCATTTCAAAAACCTTAAAGAGGATATTGCCCCGGTCTCCTTGGTCATTGGCGATAGCCCCAGCATGGTTTCCGTGAAACTGAACAGCAGCGAAGCCGCAAACGCCATCCATGACATACAGGCCATCTGGCAACAATATGTGCCGCAACAGGCCTTTGAGTATACCTTTCTGGACCAAGAGTTTGCCCACATGCACGACGATGTACAGCGAATGGGCAAAATATTCAACAGTTTTGCCCTCTTTGCCATTTTTGTGGCCTGTTTGGGACTCTTTGCCCTGTCCGCATTCTTGGTGGAGCAACGGAAAAAGGAAATTAGTATCCGTTTGGTCCTTGGGGCCCCGTTCAAAAGCATTTATCAGCTGCTCACCATGGATTTCATGAAATTGATCCTATTGTCGATCATCATCGCCATCCCTATCGGTTGGTACATGATGGACCGATGGTTGGAGGACTTTGCCTACAGGATCCATATCTCATGGGGAACTTTTATGCTGGCCGGGCTTTTGGCCCTGATGATCGCATTGTTGACGGTAAGCTTTCAATCCATACGAGCCGCATTGACCAATCCTGCCAAAACACTGAGGGCAGAATAAACAATCAAAAAAACGAGCACCATGTTCAAGAACAATTTGAAAATAGCCTGGAGAAGCCTGAAGAAACAACCTTTCTTCACTTTCCTGAACACATTTGGGCTGGCCATAGGCATGGCCGGTGGACTTTTGTTGGGCCTTTATATCTATGACGAGCTCAGCCACGATAGCATGTTTGCCGATTCGGAGCGCATCTATCGGCTCAATGCCGATATGAAATTTGGCGGCAAGGAAGAAGCACTTGCCGAAGTTTCCGCGCCCATGGCACAAGCCATACTGAACGATATTCCTGAAGTGGAGCTCACCACCAGGTTCAGGGGCATTGGCAGTACATTCGTCCGCACCCAAGAAGCCCTCAGCAATGTACGCGAAGCATCGGTGACCTATGCAGACTCTACTTTTTTTAAGATGCTGGGGCTGGAATTGTTATATGGGGATGAAGGGACCGCCTTGACGGAACCCAACACCTTGGTGATGACGAGGACCGCCGCCGAAAAGCACTTCACGATCGATCAGGCCATTGGAAAAACTTTGGTGCTGAACGATAATGTAACCTATACGGTGACAGGGGTCATGGAAGACCTGCCCAATAATTCATTTCTTAGGGACCGGAGCCTTTTTCTTTCCATGGCAGGTTATGAGGATGCCCAATTGGCCGAATGGGGAAGCCACAACTATTACACCCTCATCAAAATGATTCCCGGGACCAAGGCCGAGGCTATCCATGATCGGTTGCAGCAAATGGTGGGCAAATATGTGATCCCCTACGCCCAGGCATTTTTCCCGGGCATCACGGAGCAGCAGTTCATAGATTCAGGCAATTACATGATCTATTCCACAATCCCGTTGGAGGACATCCATTTGTATTCCAGAAGAAGTCCGGAGTTCAGTGCGGTGAGCGACATCAAGAACGTTTACATCCTTGGGGCCATTGCCCTTATCCTATTGGTTCTGGCAAGCGTCAACTTTATGAACCTTTCCACGGCACATTCCCTCAAAAGGGCAAAGGAAGTGGGCATCCGAAAAACCTTGGGGTCGCAACGAAAGAGCCTGATCGGGCAGTTTTTAACGGAATCGGCATTGATTGCCTTGGGATCCCTAGTGGTCGCCGTGATCATTGCGATAGCCGTTCTCCCCTTATATAATGACCTGAGCGGAAAGGACCTTTCCCTGCCCATATCCAATCCCGTGTTTTGGTCGGTCCTCTTATTGGCGGCTTTGGCATTGGGGTTCCTCTCCGGAAGCTATCCCGCACTTTTCATGTCCCGCTTTGTGGCCGCCAAAGTGCTCAAGGGACAGGGAGACCAATCTGTGGGCGGTGGCCGCGTGCGGAATGTCCTCGTCATCCTACAGTTTTCCATTTCGGTATTCTTGATCATGGGGACCCTCACGGTTTTCCAACAATTGCAATTTATTCAAGGAAAAGACCTGGGATATGCCAAAAATCAAGTCCTGATCATTCAAGGGGTGAATGCCCTTGAAGGAAAAAAACATGCTTTCAAAGATGCTGTCTCCCAACTCAGCCAAGTCAAGACAACCACATTGAGCAGTTATTTGCCCACCCCTTCGTCAAGGAGCAGCGGGACTTTTTTGCGTGCAGAGGACCAAAGCATGGAAAAAGCGCTGAACATGCAGCAATGGCAAGTGGACGAGGACTATTTGACCACTATTGGGCTGGACATAGTTGCCGGAAGAAATTTTGATGTTGATCATTTTGCCACTGATTCTTCTGCCATCCTGCTCAATGAAAAGGCCGTTGCCACTTTGGGGAAAACCCCCGAAGAAGTGCTGGGCTTACAATTTGTGGACGAATTTGATGATGGTTCGGTGGTAACCATCATTGGCGTTGTGAAGGATTTCCATTTTGAGAGTCTTAGGGACGAAGTAAGTTCCTTGGGACTGTTCTATGAAACGGATTTTGCCAGCAATTTGGCCATAAAGCTCCATGGGGGCGACGTTTCCCGAACCCTTTCGGAAATAGAGGGAATTTGGAACGATTTGGCCCCTTCCCAGCCTTTTGAGCATTATTTTATGGACGATTCCTTCAACACCAGTTATGATGCGGAACAGCGTTTGGGACAGATCTTCATGATCTTTACGGTGCTTTCCATCATCATTGCCTGTTTGGGTCTTCTTGGTCTGGCCGCCTTCAATGCACAAAAAAGGGTGAAGGAGATCGGGGTTCGGAAAGTATTGGGTGCCGGTGTGGGACAAATCGTTTACCGACTTTCGATGGATTTTCTACGACTTGTGGGGCTGTCGGTCATCATCGCATTGCCCTTGGGTTGGTATGCCATGGACCGCTGGCTACAGGATTTCTCCTATCGCATCGACATCCCTTGGTGGATCTTTGCCCTATCGGCACTCATGGCCGTGGGGGTTGCACTCTTGACCGTAAGTTACCAAAGTATAAAGGCCGCTGTGGCCAACCCTATCAAAAGCCTAAGAACCGAATAAATCATCAATCAAAATCGAAAAGCCATGTTTAAGAACTATTTTAAGATTGCGTGGAGGAACCTTACCAAGAACAAGGCCTACACCGTTATCAATGTGGGGGGGCTTGCGCTGGGCATGGCCGTGACCTTGATCATTGGCCTATGGGTGAGTGACGAGTTGAGTTACGACAACTACTTTACCCATAAGGACCAGATTGCGCAAATTTTCCAATCACAGACGTTTAATGGGCAGACAGGGACGGGACCGGCCATTCCCCGACCACTCGAAAAGGCTTTCAGGGATGGGTACATGGACAATTTCAAGCACGTGGCCATGTCTTCATGGAACACCTCGCAATATTTGAAATACAAGGAAACGAGCATCTCCCGGGATGGTAATTTTATGCAGCGTGATGCCCCTGAAATGCTCGACCTCAAGATCCTGAAAGGTGAAAAGGACGGCTTGCGCGAGATCAATTCCATCATGTTGAACGAATCCACGGCCAAGGCCCTTTTCGGTGATGAAGAACCCATTGGGAAGACCATTGAGGTGAACAGTCAATACGACATGATGGTGACCGCCGTGTATGAGGACATTCCTTTCAATACCTCCTTCGTCGACACAAAATTTCTGATGCCCTGGGACAAATATGTATCGGTGAACGAATGGATAAAAAATGCTGAGGACCAATGGGGAAACAACTCCTTCCAGATGTTCGTGCAGATTGCCGACAACACTACCATGGAACGGGTGACGTCCACCGTAAAAGATGCAAAAAAGACGCTCAATAAAAATACGGAGGAGTTCAACCCACAATTGTTTCTCTTCCCCATGAAAGATTGGCACCTGCGCAGCAACTTTGAAAATGGGAAACAGGTTGGCGGACGAATCAAACACGTGTGGCTCTTTTCCATCATCGGGGCTTTTGTACTCCTATTGGCCTGCATCAACTTTATGAACCTCAGCACGGCCCGTTCCGAAAAAAGGGCCAAGGAGGTGGGTATCCGTAAATCCATTGGCTCACAACGTATTCAATTGATCAATCAGTTCTTGGGCGAATCCTTTTTGGTGGTGCTCTTTGCCTTTGGCATTGCCATGCTCATCGTTCTGCTGTGTCTCCCCGGGTTCAACGACCTCGCCAAGAAAGAAATGTTGTTCCCCTGGAGCTCTGCGGAGTTTTGGGGCATGTCCTTGGTTTTCATTCTCTTCACTGCTGTTCTGGCGGGAAGTTACCCAGCCCTATACCTGTCTTCCTTCAGACCTGTGAATGTGCTGAAAGGGACTTTCAAGGCCGGAAAACATTCAGGACTGCCCAGAAAAATCTTGGTTGTGGTACAGTTCACCGTATCCGTGGCCTTTATTATTGGCACCGTCATCGTGATGCAACAGATCAACCATGCCAAGAACAGGCCCATTGGGTATGACAAAGAAGGACTGGTCCAGATCCCGACCATGAGCCAAGACTTCACGGGCAAGTTTGAGTTGATGCGGGACGAGTTCATCGCTTCGGGTGCAGTCATGGAAATGTCCACCTCCAGCGCACCTACCACCAATATTTGGTCCAATCGAAGCGGATTTGTTTGGGAAGGCAAACCGGAAGGCTTCCAAGAGGATATTGCCTGGACCGAGGTTTCCCCGGAATATGCAAAAAGCCTCGACTTAAAAATCGTTCAAGGAAGGGATTTTTCCAGGGAATTCCCATCCGACTCCAATGCCGTATTGATCAACGAGACCGCTGTCAAATATATGGGGTTGGAAAATCCTGTAGGCCAATTCATCAAAGATGATGATGAAGAGGATCCCGGACCTCCCCTGAAAATCATCGGGGTGGTGCAGGACATGATTGCCCAATCGCCCTACGAGCCGGTAAAGCAAGGCATGTATGTCTTTGACAAATACAACAACGGATCTTATTATAACCTTCGGTTGAACCCTAACCAAAGTGCCAGCCAGAACATTGCCATTATTGAGCGTGTGTTCAAGGAGCATTTTCCCGAAATTCCTTTCCAATATGACTTTGTGGACGAGGAATACGGAAAGAAATTTGCTTCTGAGGTGCGTATTGGCACACTTTCCGGCATCTTTACGGCCCTTGCCATATTGATCAGTTGTTTGGGGCTTTTTGGGCTCACTTCCTTTGTGGCGGAGCAGCGTACCAAGGAGATTGGTGTCCGAAAAGTATTGGGAGCCTCTGTTTTCAATGTCTGGAACATGCTTTCCAAGGACTTCTTAAAACTGGTCATCATCTCCTGTTTCATCGCCGTGCCCATTGCCTATTACATCATGAACGGATGGTTGCAGGAGTATCCTTACCGTGTGATCTTGAAGTGGTGGATTTTTGCCCTGGCCATGATCGGGGCGATGCTCGTCACGGTCATAACCGTAAGTTTTCAGGCCATAAAGGCCGCAAGGTCCAATCCTGTAAAAAGTTTGCGTACCGAATAAAAAAAAGAAAAACATGTTCAAAAACCACCTAAAACTCGCCTGGAGAAGCATACTTAAGAACAAATTGTTCTCTACCATCAATGTGATCGGGCTTTCCATCGGACTTTGTGCCGCCATGGTCATTGGGGCCATTGTGTACTATGATTTTTCATTTGATCGGTTCCATCCCGACAGTGATCGGATCTATAGGATCACCACGGTGTTCAAATCCAACGACGCGGAATTTTCCAACCGTGGGGTCTCGGTTCCTTTGATGCGTACCTTTCAAGAGGGTGTGCCCGGTGTGGAGCTGACAGCCCCTTTCTTCAACACTTCATTTTATAAGGTGGAGAACAGGGAGGCCGACCTGAGTTTTAGGAACGCGGAAAACGCAATTCTTGCCGATGATGCCTATTTTCAGTTGTTCCAATATGAATGGCTGGCAGGGGAAAGCAGATCTGCCCTTTCGGAACCGGGCCAAGTGGTCCTTTCCCAAGAAAAGGCCGAAAGATATTTTCCGCACACCCAAGTGACGAACATTATTGGGCGCACACTGATCTATAATGATTCCATTCCCGTAAAAGTGACCGGGGTAGTCGCCGACTTCGAAAAGAAAAGCGACTTGACTTTCACCGAGTTCATGTCCCTGGCCTCTGCCAAGATGTTCGATAGAAAAGACGTGGCCACCAACGATGCCTGGAACAGCACAAGCTCTGGAGATCAACTTTTTATCAGGATAACGGATGCGTCCAGCATCCCTGCCATCCAATCCAGATTGGACGCTTTGGCGGTTGAGCACAAAAACACGGAGCCTTGGGCCATCAACGATGAGCGGTTGTTCGTTCTCCAGCCCTTGGCCGACATCCATTTTGGAGGAAAACATGGCGACTATCCGTTCAACAATTCGGACCATGTGGCCAGCATGACCGTTTTAAAGAGCCTTGCCTTCGTGGCCCTCTTCCTGCTCTTATTGGGTTGTGCCAACTTCATCAATCTGACCTCTGCCCAAGCATTGACCAGGGCCAAGGAAATCGGTATCCGCAAGACTTTGGGGAGTTCAAAGAAACAAGTGGTTCGGCAGTTCTTGGTGGAGACATTCATCTTGACGTTGCTGGCCGCAGTGCTGTCCTTAGTGTTGGCACCTGTACTCTTGCGCCAGTTCAGGGACTTCCTGCCCGAAGGCGTCGATCTCTCGGTGCTCTACAGCCTCAAAGGCACCTTGGGCATATTGGCATTGGTTGTTGTGGTGAGTCTTCTTTCAGGCTTTTATCCTGCCTTTGTGCTGTCCAAGTTCAAGCCGGTCCTTGTCTTGAAAGGTCAGTTCAGCAAGGGGGACAAAGGGGTTCGCCTAAGAAAGACACTGACCGTTTTCCAATTTGTGGTGGCACAGGTCTTTGTCATCGCCACCGTATTGGTCGGCAAACAGATCTACTTTGTAATGAACAAGGACATGGGCCTCAAAACCGATGCCGTGGCCTACGTATACCTGCCTTGGAGCAACAATTCCGAGGTAAAAAAAGAACGCCTCTTCCATCAAATTAAAGAGGTCAAGGGCATTTCCAATGTAAGCTGGGGAAACAACCCCCCTACTTCCAATAGCACTTCCTCTTCGATACTTACCTATTACAAAGATGGAACGGAAATGCACCAAGAAACTGAATTTTTGTGGGGTGACCTTTCCTATTTAAAAACATACCAAATTCCCTTATTGGCCGGAAGAGAGCGATTAAATGACAGTATCCGGGAATATGTGGTGAACGAAGCTTTTGCGAAGGTTCTGGGATTCCAAAATGCTCCGGATGTTGTGGGGGCAACAGTCAAGTTGGACACGATGAGCATTCCCATTGTGGGATTGATGCGGGATTTTAACCAACGTTCCCTGCGGTCCACCATCAACCCCATGGCACTTACGGGTGATTGGGGAAATGGCGAATACTCAAATTTCCGAAGCATCCATTTTGATCTGGGCAAGGATACGGAACAGTGGGCAACATCCATCGCGGAGATTGAAAGCAAATGGGCCTCTGTGTTCCCCGATGAAGAGGTGGAAATCGAATTCATGGATGAGACCGTGGAAGGTTTTTACAGAAGGGAGCGCAGTACCATGCAATTGCTCAAATGGGCCACCGGCCTGGCCATTATGATCAGTTGTCTTGGCCTTTTGGGATTGGCGGTCTATACCACGGAACGAAGGATAAAGGAAATTGGGGTACGCAAGGTGCTTGGGGCCAATTTGGGCCAACTGAACCTGTTGTTGTGTAAGGAATTCTTACTGTTGGTCGGTGTCGCCTTCGTTATTTCCGTGCCCATTTCGTGGTACCTCATCCATGAATGGATGCAGAGTTTTGCCTATAAGACCTCCATGAGTTGGTGGGTATTCCTTTCCAGCGGACTGGGAATGGTGGTAGTGGCCCTGGCTGTCATTGGGACAAGGACCTATAGGGCGGCCAACATCAATCCTGTGGAAAGTTTGAGAACGGAATAACATTCATCAAAAACGAAACGATTAAAAAAATGTTAGGTCTAAAAACATATCTCCGACACCTCTCCAGAAACAAAATGTACACGGCCGTGACCGTTTTGGGCTTCGCCCTGTCACTCACCTTTGTACTGCTTCTTGGCGTCTATATCCAAAATGAACTGTCTGTTGACAATTTTCATACAAATGGGGACAGAATCTATCGCCTGGAAAATGAAACGGTGGACTTTTCTCCTCCCATAGCCACCGACCTCAAGAACAGTTATGCTGAAATCGAGGATTTTACAAGGGTATGCAATGTCTCAGGACGAATCTCCCAAACCGATGGCCAAAAGGTAAAATTTGATTATCTGGCTGTTGACCCGGGCTTCTTCAAGATGTTCTCCTTTCCCTTGATGAAGGGTGAAGCGGAAGATGCACTCCAAACCGAGGATGGTATTGTCCTGTCCCGGTCCACCGCCCTGCGATTGTTCGGTTCCACCGATGTCATTGGCCAATCGGTTTTTATCAATACAGAGCATAAGTTCACGGTCACGGGTGTCATGGAAAACTTTGCGGAGAACACCCATTTCGTTGCACAAGATGCGTTGGTCAACCTAAAGGCCTTAAAAACCATATGGGGCTTTGAGAACATCATGGATGAATATGGTTGGTGCTCTATCAGTATTTACTTTATGGCCCACAACAATGCCAATCTTCCCGCGAAAGCCCCACAGATATTGGAAAATTTCAAAAAAGATTTTTGGCTGTACAAAGAGGGCTGGGCAAGTACGGTGGAATTTACTCCTCTAAAAGAACTGTATTTCAGCAACAAGGCCGGCAATGCAACAAAAAGCAACAGCAAGACGATGATCATCATTCTTTCGGCCATTGTATTGATCATTTTGTTGTTGGCGATTGGCAACTATATCAACCTCACCATCGCCCAGGCGACCTTTAGGGGGAAGGAAGTGGCCGTAAAAAAACTATTGGGAGGGTCCAAGGAAAAATTGATGCGTCAGCTGGTGACGGAATCCTTCGCTCTGTGCTTCGTTGCTGTTTTACTTGCCTTCCTGCTCGCCAAATTGTTGGAGCCTACCCTAAACTCCCTATTGGATACCCATTTGAACCTCAATCAGAGCCTGTCGTTCTCCAACATCCTATTGGCTTTGGGCATGCTTCTCTTGATCGGTTTTATCTCGGGCATTGTCCCTGCTTTGAAAATTTCGAGCTTCAAACCCATTGAAGTGGTCAAGGGTGAATTACGGACCAAGGCCAAAAGTGTTTATGCCAAAGCTTTCATCACGTTCCAATATACCGTGGCCATTTCCCTATTGGCCTGTAGCTGGATCATTCTAAAACAGACCGAATATCTCAGAAGCAAGGATCTAGGGTTCAACAAGGAAAATATTGTACACTTGGAATATTTGGGCGGTACCAACCAAAAAAAAGCCATTGCTGGCGAACTCCTAAAAATTCCAGGCGTAAAGGGAGCTTCCTTGACCTGGCAAAGTCCCTTGAGTGGGGGCAGCAACCAAACCTTCGATCACGAGGGGAAATCGGTCAGCTTTCAGGAATTTGCAGTGGATTCTGCCTTCTATGATGTCTTCAACATCGAAGTGATGCCCACCGGGGTGGCCTACGCCCCCAATGGGGTCGTCCTCAACGAAGCCGCTCTAAAAGAGCTGGGGCTCACCGGAAACCCTGTTTCCTTCAAAATGGAAGAAAGGGACATTCCCATTTTAGGAGTGGTCAAAGATTTCAATTTTAAGCAATTACGCAGTAATATTGGTCCCTTGATGATGCACCAACAATCCCCGGAGCGCTTTGTTGACAACATTTTCTTGAAAATAGATGGAAAAGGAGTTGTAAACACCCTCGACCAGATCAAGTCCACTTATGCCGGCATTGTAGGCGATGTGGAATTTGATGTCCGATTTGTGGACGAGACCATAGACCAATGGTACAAAAAAGAGGAACGCACCGGAAAAATCATCAGCTACTTTACGTTCTTGGCAGTCGTTATCTCTTCCATGGGCATCTTGGCCATGGCCACTTTCTATATGCAGCAGCGAAAAAAGGAAATCGGGGTGCGCAAAGTGAACGGGGCCACCATTGGCAAGGTGATGGTACTTCTGAACAAGGATTTTGTGAAGTGGGTGGCATTGGCCTTTGTGATTGCCGTGCCGCTTTCTTGGTATGCCATGAACAGATGGCTGGAGAGTTTTGCCTACAAGACCCGCATGGACTGGTGGGTGTTCCTTTTTGCGGGAACGCTAACCTTATTGGTGGCCCTGCTTACCGTAAGTTGGCAAAGTTGGAGGGCGGCCAGCGCCAATCCGGTGGAAAGTTTGAGAAGCGAATAAAGAAAACATCAATCTAAAAAATGGAAAAATCATGTTGAAGAACTATTTTAAGATCGCTTGGCGAAACCTTGTGAAGAACAAGGTGTATTCCTTCATCAATATTTCGGGGTTGAGTTTGGGTCTGGCCTGTGCGATGTTGATCATTCTCTATGTCAAGGATGAGGTGAGTTATGACCGATTCCATAAGGATGGAGAACATATTTATCGGATTGTAAGCCAAAACTTTAACGAAAGTGGTGTCCCGGATGGCATGAACTCCAGTACCGGCTTTCTGCAAGGGCCAAGGTTTACAGAGGACATTCCGGATATCAAGGAATATGTGAGGATACAAAGTACCAGAAGGGATGTAAAGATTGGGGCTGAGGTCGCTTCCCTGGATTTGTTCTATGCCGATCCCAACTTCTTTTCCATGTTCACCTTCCCGGTACTCTCAGGAAATCCCAAGACCTGCTTGTCCGAACCCTTTTCGGTGGTCATTTCGGAAGAGCTTGCCCTCACCCAATTTGGTACTACCAATGCGGTGGGCAAGACCATGATGTTTCGCGACAATGAGGATTTTGTTCCCTATACCGTGACGGCCGTATCCCAGAAAAGTCCACAAAACTCTTCCATAAAATTTGACATGCTCCTGCCATTGCATGTTACTGAAAAGGACCTCGCCAACAATTTCAACTGGTTCAATTCTTTCTTGAACACCTTCGTTTCCTTGAGGCCCGGGGCCAATGTGAGCTTGGTCAATGACAAAATGCAGGACTTATATTTGGCGCAAACTTCCGAAACGGCAAAAATCATCAAAGAGCAATATGGGAACAATAGATTGCCCCCAAAACACTTCCTACAGCCTTTTACGGACATGCACCTCAACAAGGAACTCCCTGCCCAAAACGGGTTGACGGATGCCAGCAATCCCACTTTTTCCTATATTTTATCGGGCATTGCACTGTTCATCCTTTTGATTGCCTGTATCAATTTTGTGAACCTCACTGTGGCCCGTTCCGTAAGGCGGTCACAAGAAATCGGCATCCGAAAAGTGGTAGGAGGGAAAAGAAAACAACTCGTGTTCCAGTTCTTGGGCGAATCTTTCCTGTTGTGCTTTTTTGCCTTTGCTATGGCCATACTTTTGGTACAACTCGCCCTGCCCATTTTTAATGGTTTGGCCAACAAGCAATTGTCCATCTCCTTTTTGTTGGACGCCAAGTTGGTGTTGGGGTATGTAACATTGTTCGTGATCACGGGTTTATTGGCCGGGTTCTACCCAGCTCTCGTTCTCTCCAAGTACAGCCCCGTGGATACCTTGTACAGCCGCTTTATGCTCTCTGGAAAGAATTACCTTCAAAAATCACTGGTGGTGCTTCAGTTTACCTTGGCCTCCTTGTTGATCATCTGCACTTTTGTCATTTACGAGCAGTTCAACTTTTTGACCACCCAGGAATTGGGTTATGATGATACTGATCTGGTGTTGCTGCAAAAAAACAACTTGACCCCGGATGAATTTGACACCTTCAAAGCCCGTCTTGCCTCCCATGGAAACATATTGAATGTTGCAGGCAAAAATGCCGGTTATTGGTTCACGGTTGCCAAAGTGGGAGCGGACAAGCAGATAGATTTTGCCAATGAAACGGTAAACCAGTCCTACATCCCCACTTTGGGCATACAACTAAAGGAAGGCAGGAACTTTTCCGAGGACCATCCTTCGGATGCCACACAATCCGTTTTGGTGAACGAGTCCTTTGTGAAGGAAGCTGGTTGGAAGGACCCCATCGGCCAAACAGTGGATTTCTGGTACAATGATGAAAAATACAACGTGATCGGTGTGGTAAAGGATTATCATTACGAATCCCTTGGTCTGACCATCCGGCCACAGCTCTTTACCATGAAACCATCCTACGACCTAGGGATGCTGTACGTGAAAATCGCCCCGGGAAGTGCCACATCATCCATAGCGAACATTGAAAAAGTATTCAGGGACATGTTCCCCTTCGACCCATACAGCTACCA
Source organism: Flagellimonas amoyensis (assembly GCF_003058265.1). Classification (GTDB taxonomy): domain Bacteria; phylum Bacteroidota; class Bacteroidia; order Flavobacteriales; family Flavobacteriaceae; genus Flagellimonas; species Flagellimonas amoyensis. The sequence continues at coordinate 37,997 of NZ_QBUK01000001.1, read as the reverse complement.
TTTTCTGGAAGACCAGAACTATCAAAGCTATGAGGCCGAAGCGAAATGGAAACAGATCATGCTCTTCAGTGCCATTCTCACCATCTTTATTTCCTGCATTGGGCTGTTCGGTCTATCTGTGCTCTCCGCCGAGAAACGGACCAAGGAAATCGGGATCCGAAAAGTTTTGGGTGCTTCCATCAACAATGTGGTTGCCATCCTTTCCAAGGATTTTATAAAATTGGTGTTGGTCGCCCTGTTGATCTCCATCCCTGTCGCATGGGCCATAGCCCATAAATGGCTGGAAAACTATCCCTATCGAATCCAGTTGGGGTGGCAGGTGTTCGGCATTGCCTCCCTATTGGTCATTCTGATAGCGCTGTCCACCATCAGCTTTCAGTCCATCAGGGCAGCAGTGGCAAATCCATCGGACGCTTTAAAGGCACAATAAGTTGACCTGAAGGACTGTATAAACCAAAAAAAGGAAATCATGTTGAAGAACTATTTTAAGATAGCTTGGCGAAACCTCATCAAGAACAGGGTCTTTTCCCTAGCCAATATCATTGGCCTTAGCTGTGCCTTTGCCGTGGCCATTCTTTTGAGTATGACCGCTCTTTTTGAACTTTCCTTTGACCAATTCCACGAAAACAAGGATTCTGCGTATCAGCTTTACCTTTCCAACCAAACCCCAAGGGGTACGGAAATCAGTACTTCCAATCCAGTACCCTTGGCCCCTGCCCTTTTGGAAGAGGTATCGGGTATCAAGCATATTGCTCGGGCGGTGAGCGAGGATGTGTTGCTGACCTACAACGCCAAGGAATTGGGTTTGGATGCGGAATATGTGGATCCAACGTATTTTGACATCTTTACCTATCCCATCCTTTTGGGAAACACCGAGAACCCCTTGCCAGAAAAAAACACGGTGGGGATTACGGAGGAAACAGCCAAAAAAATATTCGGAACCACCGACAATGTGGTCGGAAAGATCATTTCCCTTAAAATGGGAAGGGACGAACAGCCTTTCACTATTGCCTCCATACTAGCAGAGACCCCAAAGAACAGCAGTGTTGACTTTGAAATTGTGGTGCCCTTCGAAAACCACCCGGATTACCTGACCAATAAAGATGTATGGGATTCCCAGTTCCATCCGATATACCTCCAACTGGAAAAAGGGGTCTCTGTGGCGCAGTTTGAACAAAACACAGCTCCCTTTACCGCCCTCCACTACAAGGGAAGTATAGAAAGTGAGATCCGTGATGGTGCCGTTCCGGATGCCAATGGAATGTACAAACAGTTCCATTTGATGCCCATTGCCGATAGACATTTTGCATCCTACACATCTGGTGTCGCAAAAGTGGACCGCATTTTCCCCTATATGATCTTGGGGATAGCCTTCGTGATCATTTTTATTGTAAGTGCCAATTTCATCAACATGAGCATTGCCCTCAGCGAAAAACGCTTTAAGGAAATCGGGATGCGCAAGACCTTGGGTGCCATCAAAAAACAACTCTTCTTTCAGTTCTGGATGGAAAGTGTGTTCGTCTTTGCCGTTTCTGTGGCATTGGGATTGGTGACGAGCAATTTGCTCTTGAATCCGTTCAAAACGCTTTTTAATACCAGGGCCTCATTTTCAGATGTTACCCAACCCATTGTGGTCATTCTTTTTGCACTTGCCCTCTTCATCATCACACTGATTGCGGGAGGTTATCCTGCCCTGATGATGAGCAAATTGGGCACGCTAAAGGCCCTCAAGGGAAAATTGGAGGTAGGAAGGAACCGTCTGCGCAACAGCTTGATCGTTCTTCAATTTGTGATTGCTATCATCCTCATCAGTGGGACCTTGGTGCTACATGGCCAAATCGAATTTATGCGGAACAAGGACCTAGGGTATAATAAGGAACAGGTCATCTCCATTCCTTTGAACGGAAAGAAGAACAGCTACAGTGTGGTGAACCTCCTTCGCGACGAGCTAAAGGGCAATCCGGACATCTTGGGCGTTTCGGGTGCCGACAACAATCTAGGCCGCGGACGGGACGGAAGCCAATCCAGTAGCATGATGGGCTTTGATTACAAGGGAAGGGGAGTCGTCACCAATGCCCTGACCGTCGACTATGACTACACCAACACCTTGGACCTTCCGCTAGTTGCCGGACGTGCATTCGACAGGGATTTTGCCACGGACAGCCTCAGTTTGGTCATCAATGAGACCATGGCAAAGCAACTTGGGGACGAGGACCCACTTTCCATTCGTATTCCCATGGATGATGGCGCGGTAACCTACTCCGTAATTGGTGTGGTCAAGGATTATCATTTTCAGGACATCAGCAAGCAGATAGCACCACTGACCCTGTTCATGAACAAAGATTGGGACCTGTATTATGCCTATGTGAAAGTTTCACCAAAAAATTTGGCCAACTCCTTTGATGCCATAAAAACCGCTTGGGGAAAAATTGAACCCCAGGCCGAATTTTTAGGATCTTTCTTGGATGAAAATGTAGATCGGACCTTCAGACGTGAAAAAACCATGGCCACTATTGTCTCCAGTGGAAGTGTCCTAGGTATTTTATTGAGCTGCATCGGCCTCTTTGCCATTTCCATGTTGGTGGTGGCACAGCGCACCAAGGAAATTGGGGTGCGCAAAGTGGTAGGGGCCAGTGTTTCCTCGGTGGCCTTGTTGCTCACCAAGGATTTTTTAAAGTTGGTGGGCATTGCCTTTGTGATCGCCACGCCCATTGCTTGGTACTTTTTGAATGAATGGTTGCAGAACTATGCCTTTCATGTTACATTGAGCCCACTGTTCTTTATGGGTGCTGGGTTTTTGGCAACCCTTATTGCATTCATCACTGTGGGGACCCGAACCGTGAAGGCCGCATCGGCCAATCCTGTAAAAAGTTTACGAACCGAATAAAAACATCATCATGCTATTACAACTCAACAACTTGTTCAAATGGGTCAACTCCGGTGGCCAACGTATTTTTTTATTGAAGGACATCAACCTTGAAGTAGAGGAAGGGGAGTTCATTTCCATCATGGGTCCTTCGGGTTCCGGAAAATCCACTTTGCTCAATGTCATTGGGATGCTGGATGCCTTTGATGAGGGCGAGTACCACTTTTTGGACGAGTCCGTACATACACTGAAGGAAAAACACAGGGCCAACCTGTACAAGGAATACATTGGATTTGTGTTCCAGTCCTATCACCTGTTGGACGAGCTTACGGTGAAGGAAAACCTAGAAATGCCCCTCATCTACAAAAATTTCAAGGGTTCGGAACGAAAGGCCATGGTAGCCGATATGCTGGACCGTTTCAGCATCGTGGGCAAAAAAGACCTTTTTCCCTCCCAACTGAGCGGTGGCCAACAGCAATTGGTGGGCATTGCACGGGCCCTCATTTCCAATCCAAAGTTGATCTTGGCGGACGAACCGACCGGCAACCTGAACTCCAAACAAGGGGAGGAAATCATGGACATCTTCAAGCAACTGAACGATGACGGGGTGACCATCATTCAAGTGACGCACTCGGAGAAAAATGCGGAATACGGCAGCAGGGTCATCAATCTTTTGGATGGAAGGATGATTTGATTAAAAAAGTTCAAGTATCAAGTTCAAAACAAGAGAAATCCCTTGAACTTGATACTTGCGCTTGATACTTTAGCCAGCTAGTTCGGCCAATTCCTTGCCCACAAGACTGCCCAGGGCCACTCCCATGCCTCCGAGGCGTACCCCACAGAAAACGGAATTGGAAACTTGCTTGATCAGCGGTGTCTTTTGCGTGCCCACGCCCATGATACCACTCCACCTTCGGTCTATTTTTACCTGCTGATGGGGCAAAATGATGTTGTGGAGCAGTTCCTCCAGCTTGGCCTGAATGGTCTGGGTCTGTCCAAATTCCATGGTTTCTTCTGTTTTGAAATCGAGGTTGCGGCCCCCTCCAAAAAGAATCCGGTCATCAATGTTCCTAAAGTAGTAGTACCCCTCATCAAAATGGAACGTACCCTTGATCTTCAGACCTTTGATGGGTTCTGTGATCAAAACTTGGGCGCGCGCCGGCTTTACGGTTTCGGTCTTCAGCAATTTGGCCGCAAAACCGTTGGTGGCCACAAAAACCTTTCGTGTCTGGAACTGAAAATCGGGGGTGACAAGGGTGGCTCCATTGCCCTGCTCCAACAACTCCTCCACTTGTATGCCATTTAAAATGGGAATCCCTTTGGAAAGGCACTTTTGGATGAGTGCGTGCATCATCTTGCCCGTATCCAATTGTCCTTCAAATTGATGGGTGATATATTTCTCACGAATATGCCGAAATCCAAAGGTGTTTTCAGTAGTAACGAACGGGTCTTTTCCAAAAATGGGCCGGAGCAGTCGGTTCATATGCTCCATTTGGTCCAAACAGTTGTCGTAGAGATCAGGGTTATTCTCCGCAAAAAGTTCATGCCCTCCCCTTTGCTCAAAACCAATCGTCTTGTCCCCCAAAAGTTGCCGAAGGTTATGAATGCCCTCCCAGCGTTTCTGTACAAGGTTCACCACCTCTTCCTTGGAATGCGACCTAAGGTCGGACAACACTTCGGAAATACTACCGAAACAGGCAAAACCAGCATTTTTGGTGCTTGCTCCTTGGGGCAAACTGCCTTTTTCCAAAACCAGGATCTTGCTCTTGGGGTATTGTTCCTTGAGTTGAAGGGCACAGTTCAGACCAACGATGCCACTGCCAATGACAGTAAAATCCACATTGGAGAACCAGGTTTTATATTCCCAATAGCTCAGTTGCATAAAATAAAAACCCCGACTTTCATCGGGGTCTCAAATTAATGTTCGTCTTGATATTTTGGATCCATCTTGAACCCTTCCATAAATTTGGTGGTGTAATTGCCCGCCAAATAATCGGGGTGGTCCATCAACTGTCGATGGAACGGAATCGTGGTCTTTATCCCTTCGATCACAAACTCGTCCAAGGCCCTTCGCATCTTGTTGATGGCCTCTTCCCTGGTCTGGGCCGTGGTGATCAATTTTGCGATCATGGAATCATAGTTGGGCGGAATCATATAACCGCTGTACACGTGGGTGTCCAAACGCACTCCATGCCCACCGGGAGTGTGCAGGGTCGTGATTTTTCCTGGGGATGGCCTAAAATCGTTATAGGGATCCTCGGCATTGATCCTACACTCGATGGAATGCAATTTTGGATAGTAGTTTTTCCCTGAAATCGGCACACCACCGGCCACCAAGATCTGCTCTCGAATCAAATCGTAGTCCACCACCTGTTCCGTGATCGGGTGTTCTACTTGGATACGGGTGTTCATCTCCATAAAATAGAAGTTTCGGTGTTTGTCCACCAAGAACTCTATGGTTCCCGCGCCTTCATACTTGATGTATTCCGCAGCCTTTACCGCTGCTTTACCCATTTCTTCCCTTAGGGAATCTGTCATAAAGGGCGATGGGGTCTCCTCGGTCAATTTTTGGTGCCTACGCTGTACGGAACAGTCCCTTTCGGACAGGTGACACGCTTTTCCGTACTGGTCTCCCACCACTTGTATTTCAATGTGTCTGGGCTCTTCGATGAGTTTTTCCATATACATGCCTCCATTGCCAAATGCAGCAGTGGCTTCTTTAACGGCACTCTCAAAGTTTTTCTCTATTTCTTCCTCGGACCAAATGGCGCGCATTCCTTTTCCCCCGCCACCAGCAGTGGCCTTGATCATTACAGGGTAGCCCATTTTTTTGGCCTCCTTCTTGGCGTGGTCCACATCTTTCAACAGGCCTTGGGAACCTGGAACGGTTGGCACACCGGCCTTCTTCATGGTTTCCTTGGCCGTTGCCTTGTCACCCATTTTGTCTATCTGCTCCCCAGAAGCGCCAATGAACTTGATGTCGTGCTCGGCACAGATCTTGGAAAACTTGGAGTTTTCGGAAAGGAAGCCATATCCGGGGTGGATGGCATCTGCATTGGTGATTTCCGCTGCAGCTATGATGTTGGGGATCTTCAAATAGGACTCACTACTTGGCGCGGGACCGATGCATACGGCCTCATCCGCAAAACGTACGTGAAGGCTCTCCTCATCGGCCTTGGAATATACCGCCACGGTCTTAATGCCCATTTCCTTGCAGGTACGTATAATGCGCAGTGCTATTTCCCCCCTGTTTGCAATCAATATTTTCTTGAACATAGAATACAATTTTAAATTCTGGATTCTAAATTTTAAATGGTTTTAAATAACTAACAATTAGTCACTTAAAATTTAGCATTTAAAATTATCTATGATGGGTCCACTAGGAACAATGGTTGGTCGAACTCCACTGGGGAGGAATCATCGACCAATATTTTTACAATCTTACCGGAAACTTCGGATTCAATATCGTTGAAAAGTTTCATGGCCTCGATCACACAAAGGACATCTCCTTTGCCGATGGAACTGCCCACCTCAACAAAAGCAGGCTTGTCCGGGGATGGTTTTCTGTAGAAAGTCCCTATGATGGGGGATTTTATGGTAATGTATTTTGCATCTTCCGATTTGGGAGCGGCTTCCGCAGCGGGAGCGGCGGGAGCACTTGTTGCAGGTGCAGTGGCCATTGGGGCTGCTGGGGCCTGGGCCATTGGAATTTGCTGTACAATGGTGGTTTCGGGATAACTTGAGTCTCCTCCGGTGCGAATGGTGATCTTAAAATCCTCCATTTCCAACTTTACCTCACTGGCACCCGATTTGGCCACAAACTTGATTAAATTCTGAATTTCCTTAATGTCCATCGAATATGAATTTGTTAGTTGCGTGATTTATGAATTATAGGCCCATTTCAAATAAATGGATCCCCAAGTGAATCCTCCCCCAAAGGCGGCGAATATTAGGTTGTCCCCTTTTTTCAATTGCTTTTCGTAATCATATAGCAATAAGGGCAGTGTGGCCGACGTCGTGTTCCCATATCGGTCAATATTGATCATCACCTTTCCAGGGTCAACACCCATCCTATTGGCGGTGGCATCAATGATCCTTTTATTGGCCTGGTGTGGCACCAACCATTGCACGTCTTCGTGGGTAAGGTTGTTGCGCTCCATGATCAATGCGGAAACATCGGCCATATTGGAAACGGCAAACTTGAAAACGGACTTGCCGTCCTGGTATACATAATGTCGTTTGTTCTTCACGGTCTCTTCGGAAGCAGGCAATATGGAACCGCCTGCGTCTATCTTCAAAAACTGTCGCCCTATCCCATCCGAACGAAGGTATTCGTCCTGAAGGCCGAGACCTTCTTCATTGGGTTCAAAAAGTGCTGCGCCCGCACCGTCCCCAAAAATGATGCAGGTGGTACGGTCGGTATAGTCAATGATGGAGGACATTTTGTCCGCTCCTATCACCAATACTTTTTTATACCTGCCAGATTCGATATAGCTGGCCGCCGTTGACATTCCATACAAAAAACTGGAACAGGCCGCTTGCAGATCGTAGGCGAAGGCGTTTACCGCTCCTATCTCCGAGGCCACGTATGCTGCCGTGGACGCTACTGGAAGGTCGGGTGTTGCCGTGGCCACCAGCACAAAATCAATCTCGGCCGCATCCAATCCCCTTTTTTGGAGCAGATCTTCCGCAGCCTTGATGGCCATGAACGAGGTGCCCGCATTCTCCTCCTTTAAGATTCTCCGTTCTTTGATTCCTGTTCTCGTAGTGATCCATTCATCGTTGGTATCTACCATGGTTTCCAATACTTTATTGGAAAGAACGAATTCTGGAACATATCCTCCTACAGCTGTGATCGCTGCTGTTGTTTTTTTCATTTTAGCCTCTCTTTTTTTGTCAAAAACAATGGTATTTGACCCAAAAGCGGTGAAAATTAGTCATTTTATATGACTTTCCCGTCAAAAATGCCCCGTTTTTGATGTTAATAATGGACCATAAAAAAACTCCCGCTGTCTTGGAACGGGAGTTGGTTTATTTAGTGGAGTTTGCGATTAGGCCGCAGTTTCTTCCTCTGTTTTGTCGATCAATACCTGACCTCTGTAGTACAATTTGCCCTCATGCCAGTGAGCTCTGTGGTACAAGTGCATTTCACCTGTTACAGAATCTTTGGCGATGGTCGGTGCCACTGCTTTGTAGTGGGTTCTTCTCTTGTCCCTTCTGGTCTTCGATGTTTTTCTTTTAGGATGTGCCATTATAAACCTATTTGTCCGTTAGTAACTTTTTTAAATCGTCCCATCTGGGATCTGTTTTGTCCGTTTGTTCCTTTTTCTCTTTTGGCTGTAGCTCTTCGAGCTTTTCCAAGATGTCCGACTTCAACGTTCCGTCCGCAACACCGGGATGTACCCGTTTTTGTGGAACGGCCAACACCAACATTTCATATATATATTGTGCAATGTTGAATTGGTGCTCTCCGTGGGGTATGATCAGGATTTCATCATCCTCATCGTTGTATTCTTCCCCAAACTTGACAACGAGGTGCAAATCTGAACTGATGGGCTGGTCATAGGCCTCTCCCGTCAGGTCGCAATCCACATTCACCGTTCCCTTGGCCTTGATCTTGAGCTCCATCATGGTGTTCATCTTTTCCAAGATGGCTTTCACCTGGATTGAAGCTCCGTTAAACTCTTGGTACTCAAAAGATTCAAAGAACGCATTTTCAATCTCGTACACAAATTCATGTTTTCCCAGCTTCAGACCTGAAAAAGGGATATTAAACTCTTTCAGCTTCATCATTTCTACACTTAAGGTTTGTGTACCAGCCTCTAAAGGCGGGTGCAAAGATACTACTTATTTGCAAAACTGCAATTCCATAGCAAACAAATATCACTTCAGGGCCAACTTTTTAGCTTGCCCGTCGTGTCTTTTGCTTTTGCAATGGGTTTTTGGTCAATTCCAGATACTCGGTCCTGTTCCTGAATACCTGTATGGCGGTGAACACGGCCTCCTTGAACGAGCTCTCGTCTGCCTGTCCCTTTCCTGCAATTTCATAGGCGGTGCCATGGTCGGGCGAGGTGCGCACCTTGTCAAGCCCAGCCGTGTAATTTACCCCTTTTCCAAAGGAAAGGGTTTTAAAGGGGATCAACCCCTGATCGTGGTACGCGGCCAAGATCGCATCAAAGTTCTTATGCGTGTTGGAGCCAAAGAAACTGTCCGCGGAGTAGGGCCCATAGACCAACGTGCCTTTGTTGAACAGTTCTTGGATGGTCGGTTTCAGAATTTTATCGTCCTCTTCACCAATGGTTCCATTATCGCCACTGTGAGGGTTGATGCCCAATAGCGCAATCTTTGGTCTACGGATGCCAAAATCCATCTTTAGGGATTTTTCCATGGTCGCCACTTTGTTGCGGATCAATTTTGGGGTTATGGCCTGCGCCACATCCTTCACTGCAATGTGGTCCGTCAACAAGCCTACGCGCAGCGAATCGGCCACCATGAACATCAGGCTTTCTCCCTTGAGCTCTTGTGCCAAAAAATCGGTATGCCCGGGAAACTTGAAATCCTCGGCCTGTATGTTGTTCTTGTTGATCGGGGCCGTCACCAAAACATCTATGGCGCCTTCCTTGAGTGCCTGCACAGCCGCCTTCAGCGATTGAATGGCATAGGCTCCCCCTTCTTTGGTGGCTTGGCCATATTCAATCTGGGGAGCTTCCTTCCACACGCTCACGATGTTGATCTTGCCCTCAACGGATTGGGAGGCATCCCTTACCCCATTGAAGGTCAGGTCTATCCCCAAATCGTTCTTTTGCTGTGTTATGGTCTTGTTGGATGCGAAAATGACCGGGGTACAAAAATCCAACATCCTTGCATCCTCAAAGGTTTTCAACACCACTTCGCATCCAATTCCGTTGATGTCCCCAATGGAGATCCCCAACCTTATTTTTTGACTTTCTTCCATAAAATCATTGCCGTTATGGCTACTTTTGCATTACAAAACTAGTCAATTAATAAGACACATGTTCACAGGGATCATAGAGACTTTGGGGAAAGTTGAAAAGCTTGAAAAAGAAGGGGGCAATCTGCACCTCACCATTTCTTCGGATATTACATCGGAACTGAAAATAGACCAGAGCGTGTCCCATAACGGGGTGTGCCTGACCGTGGTTTCCCTAAATGAGGACCAATATACAGTGACGGCCATCGAGGAGACCCTGAACAAGACCAACCTTGAGGAACTTACCTTGGAAAATGAGGTGAACTTGGAGCGAGCCATGGTGCTCGGTGCTCGGCTGGATGGCCATATCGTCCAAGGCCATGTGGACCAGACCGCTGTATGCACTTCCATTGAGGAGAAAGACGGCAGCTGGGTCTTCACCTTTGGCTACGATTCCAAATTGAACAATGTCACCATTGAAAAAGGGTCCATCACCGTGGATGGGGTGAGCCTTACCGTGGTGGATTCCCAAAAAGACCATTTCAGTGTGGCCATCATTCCTTATACGTTTGAACACACGCGTTTCCACACCTACAAAGTAGGCACCAAGGTGAACCTGGAGTTTGATGTGGTGGGCAAATATGTGGCCAGGCTCCTGGAACTCCGGAATTGACAAGGGGCACTTTCCCAAGACCACAACTTAGTATTCCTTCGGTTGATTGACTGAAATTTCACTCGAACTGATGGTTTTGACCTAGGGCACCCCGAGTTATGGGTCGTTTTTTTGGGTTACTTTTGTGAACGAGTAAAAAATCTACATGTTTCTTTCCGCTTTCACTGAAATTTCCGTGGCCGCTTGGACCATGGCCGCTACTTCCGTTTTCCTGATGGGCATTTCCAAAGCGGGGCTCAAGGGCATGTCCATTTTCAATGTGACACTGATGGCCCTTGCTTTTGGGTCTAGGGCATCCACGGGGCTTTTTATTCCTTTGCTCATTGTGGGCGATATTTTTGCCGTGGTCTATTACAACCGCCACACGCAATGGAAATACATCCTAAAATTTATTCCTTGGATGATTGCGGGCATCCTCATCGGGGTGCTTATCGGGAAGGATTTGCCCGAACGGGAATTCAAGTGGGGCATGGTGGTGGTCATTTTCCTCAGTTTGGGCCTGCTGCTGTGGTGGGACAGGCGAAAGTCTGAAAGCGTGCCCTCCCACTGGGTGTTTGCGGGTTCCATGGGAATCTTGGCAGGCATTTGTACCATGATCGGAAACCTCGCCGGGGCCTTTACCAATATTTTCTTTTTGGCAATGCGCCTGCCCAAGAACGAATTTGTGGGCACTGCGGCCTGGCTCTTCTTCATCACCAACCTGTTTAAGCTGCCTTTTCACATTTTTGTGTGGAACACCATTTCCGCGGAAAGCCTGCTGATCAACCTAAAATTGCTCCCCGCCATTTTTGCCGGTCTTGTTCTCGGGGTTGTCCTGGTGAAAAAAATCAACGAGAAAAACTACAAGCGATTTATTTTGGTGGTGACCGCAATCGGTGCCGTGGCGATTCTTTTTAGATAAGCCGTTTCTGCTTTATAAAAAGTTGGTCCATTTAAATATCCGTCAATTGAATATGGGCATCCGTCAATTTTGGGAAACAGTTCCATTTCTTTTGGGTTAGGTTTGGTGTATCATCACCCATACAATTTATTATGAATGGATATGAAAAGATTGTGAACATCGATCTGGAAATCCACAAAGTTGCCAATACCGCCGATTGGGAAAGATATGATGCGGCCTTGCCCATAATCTCCCTTCGGCTTTTTCAAAAAAACCTTGGCGCTTGGGGTGGAAGGGAAACCTATCTGGGAAAATCCGCGGACGGTTTCATCAAAACAAACTATTGGTTCGTGTTGGAGTCCTGTGTTGAAAAAGCCCGGGAACAGATTGAGGGAATCATCAAAAATTTCAATCTGGGCGGTTTTACAAGATTAATCGTGGGCGATGCCGTTCCCTCGGAACATGATTTTAAAAAAGAACTGGAAGAAGCTGAAAGTTTGGAATGGGTTTGGGACAGGGATTAGGCCGGTATTCCAAAGTCCACTTTACAAAAACAAAAAGCCCCGTCAAATTTGACGGGGCTTTTCTTGAATTTCTTCACCTTATTCCGAAGCAGCTTCGTAAATCGCATTGAAAATGAGTTTGTACGTGCCGCGGGGCTGTGCCCTGAACTGTGGCCTGAAGGCGAACAGCACACAAGAGCCCTTGCCATATTTGGTCTTCACCAAGGCCGGCTTTTTCGCAATGTACCTTTGCTCCCCCAAGGCCCATCCGCTCATGAGCAGGTTCTTGGCGGCATAGGTGGCAATTACCTCTACTTCGGGGGCAGGGGCATCCTTGATGTCCTCTTTCCCTCCTTCACCGGTCTTGCTTTGCTTGTCTATGGTGAATGCCCTACTCCTATTAAACGAAACGGCAACAGTGTCCTTCATGCCAAAAGCAATGGGGTGTGAGGTGTCTATCCCTGTTTTGATGAGCGATCCTGGGATAAAGAAGTCCTTGCTGTCCGCTCCTTCCGTCGCATCGCGCAATGGAAGTCCAAACTGCTCGATGACAAAATCACTGGCCTCGTCAAAAGCGATCAGGGTGCCCCCATCCTTCACATACTTGCTCAGGGCCATGGAGCCATCCAAGCCTATTCCCCCGGTAAATTTTTCCGGCATGTCCAAAACACTGTTCCCATGGAGTATGGATTTGGATCGTTGGGAGGGTAAAATGATCGCATCATATTTGGACAGGTCCATGGTTTTGATGTCCGCATCGTGCAAGGTGTCCATCGCAAAGGCGTATTCGTCCATCACAAAACGGGTCCACCCTTCATCCATATTGGACACCCAAGATTTGTAGAGCCCCACTTTGGGTAGATGGATCTTGGTCAATTGGACCTCTGGTTTGGCGGCCAATCCTGTAAATTCCAAGCCATATTCTTTGGCAAGGGACTCCACTAGGGCCTCATCCCCGGAAACCACAAAAGACCCAGCCGGGAATGTTGATTTCCCTGCCTTGAACTCGGTCATGGCCTTAAAAGCAGTTCCTCCTGCTTTCAAAATCTTGTTCGTAGCGGCCACCGAGGCGTTCGTATTCACGCTAAGGGCATATCCGAAGGAACCGTTTTTTGAAATGCTTCCGTCATAATAGTCCACCTGCGGGGTCGAAATCTTTTCTGTTGCGACCTGGAAGGGCTCCTTGATCTTGTCCACATCGACCCCCATCTGCATGGGCAAGGTCCATCCGGCCAAATCGTAAGGAGTGTCCGGAGGGCCACCAGGATATTGGAAACGTGTCGGATAGTCCTGTTTTTCCATAAGATCCAAAAGATAGGGCCTGAAGGCTTGGCCTGCATAGATCACATAAGTGCCTTTTTCATATTTTTTGCCATTTACGGTAAAATCCCTAGTGGCTTTTTCAATTTCGATGCCTCCGTGCAACAACACATTCACCAAGTTTACGGCCTCAAAGGAATCCCATTGGTTCTTGTCGATGATATAGGCAAAAGGGCCTTCGGTCTTGCTTTTTTCAATGGCCGATTTCCCCATTTTATAGATGTTGTGCAAGTAGTTCTCCTTTCGGTCCGCAGCCAGGTCCAATGTGGCCCAAGTGGCCGTCAACATATAGTCCACGGCATCCCTGAAGTGCGACTCACCGCCCTTCCACGGGTCTGGGTACATAATGTCCGTGCCGTCGGTAGGGGTCCCTCCTGCAACGGTCTTGGGCAATTTTTCTGGGTCGTAAAACCTGGGCGTGGGTGTGGTGTGTCCGGTTTCGGTGAGGATCCCGATCATGTTGTGGTAATAGGGAACGGTGCGTCCGCCGCCATTCCAGAACATGGTGTAGACATTGTCCGCAATGGCCCCAGGCATGTTTTCCAATGAAAAGCGTTTGGTCATGGCCGAGCCCACCTCACTCACTGCAGCAGTGACCGCCGGGTGAATCTTGGGGTTTACCGGATCTGCATAGGGCGGAAGGGAAATCTTGGTCCAGGCCGGGGAAGATTGGTGGTGGTTGTACACAATCTGTGGATACCACTCGTTGTACAGAATTTTGGTGACGTTGTACGTTTCCGGCATGTTGTTCATGAACCAGTCCCGGTTGTTGTCGTGTCCCATATAGTAATGGTACAGTATCGGGGGGCGGGAAGTTTCATAGGGTGTGCCCATGTTCTTTCGGTACCAGTCCACCACAATGTCCAACCCATCTGGATTCATCACGGGCATGAGCAGGGTGATGACATTTTCGCGGATGTTCTTCATTTCCGCAGTTTCAGAAGTGGCCAAGGTGTAGGCCAGTTCGGAAGTCATCTGCCCATGTGCGAGTTCGGTGGAGTGCATTCCCCCATCAATCCAAACAATGGCCTTTCCTTCCTGGGAAAGTTTTGCGGCCTCTTGGTCGCTCACCGATGCCCGGGCCAACTTGGCGCTAATGTCCTTCCATTTGTCCAGTTGTGCCAGGTTTTTCTCCGAGGAAATGAACAACAGGTACATTTTTCGACCCAACACGGTTTCGCCTATCTCAATTTTTTTGATGCGGTTGGACGCATTGTCCAATTGGGTCAGGTAATCTTCTATCTGGGCATAATCTGCCAGTTTGTAATCGTCTCCCACCCTAAATCCATATACATCTTTGGGGGATGGGGCTTTCTGCGCCACGGCCAAAGAAGCGCAGGCCAATAAAAGTACTGCGGCCAGCAGTGCTTTTGGTGCCTTGGTTTTTGAAATCATTTTGAATTAGTTTGAATTTTGTTGAAAATTAAGGATTTGTGTGGAGGAAATTGCGTGAATATGGATTGAATTCCCCTTCGCATTGCTTTTTGGGGGCCGCTGTCCAACCACCTCCTATTTCGCGACCCTCTGTTTTTTGATGAATGAAAAGCAAAGGGCCTCCCAAACAGGAGGCCCTTTTATTGTGATATGACCTAGTCTATTCGGACCAAGCCTTTCCGCCTGTGAGTTCCTGCAAATCGCCACAGGGAACAAATTCCCCGGGTATGGGCAGGTAGGCCAGTACTTCTTCTCCGACCATTTCGGAGGACTTATAGGCCCATATGGCCAAATCCCTAAGCTCGTTGGCGAATGCATAGCACGCCACTTCCGAATCCAGAGTGGCCTCGCCGCCTTGCTGTATGGTCTGAAAATAGTTCATCACGGCCTCCCTATGCGCTTCCTCTTCTTCGTCGGTGCGCTTCCTGAGATAGGTCGTCAACACGGAATCGATATCTTCCGCCTCCACGTCCGCCAAGTTGTCCTTTCCAGAGCTTTCCAAAACCTTGTCGTAGAACTTCTCCATCTTCATCATGGTGAAATCCCTTTGTTCCAAGGGCATCACCTCATCCATATAGGAGTCGATAAAGGTGTGCACGTTCACCTCTGTGGCCGATGGTGTATCGGTCTTGGGAAGGATCACGTCCAAGGTCAGGGCCAAGGCCTGTCCTTGTTCCTTGCTGAGGAAGCTGGGTACCCATTCGGCATAGGACGGCTTGTCCTTGCAGCTTTGGAGCAGGCTTAACAGTGTAGGGGTTGCCACGGCGTAGCCGAAGGCCATCCCCATGTTCTTGAGTGCTGATCTTCTTTCCATTATATGTTTCCTTTTTTAAGTTCTTGGGCGGCATGTTCGGCAGCCCTTGCGGTGAATGCCATGTAGGTGAGCGAAGGGTTCACACAGCTGGCCGAAGCCATAAAGGCGCCATCGGTCACATACACGTTCTTACAGGTGTGTACCTGGTTGTTCCCGTTGACCACGGAGGTCTTTGGGTCCAGTCCCATACGCGCCGTGCCCATTTCGTGGATCCCCAAACCGAGGGCCCCTGGGTTGTCAAACGGTTGAACATCCCTCAAACCTGCTTTGGTAAGCATTTGAACGGCCTGTTCTTTCATATCTTCCCTCATCTTCCATTCGTTGTCCCTGAATTCGGCATCAAAAGTGACGGTGGGAAGCCCCCATTGATCCTTTTTGTCGTAATCAAGGGTCATGCGGTTGTCCTCATAAGGAAGTACCTCACCGAAACCTCCCATTCCAAAGGTCCAACCACCGGCATTCAGCATGGCGTCCTTATATTCCTTTCCGTGGGATAGTTCCGCTACGGTCTGTTCCCAGTTGCCCCTTCCGGCTCCTCCTTGGTATCCATAACCACGGATGAACTTGTCGGAGTTGGTGCCTTCTCCCAAATTCCTGAACCTTGGGATATAGATGCCGTTCGGCTTTCTTCCTTTATAGTATTTGTCCTCGTAACCGTCGAACTTGCCACTGGCCCCAACGCCGAGGTGGTGGTCCATGATGTTTCTTCCCAATTGGTCCGAGTCGTTTCCAAGACCGTTGGGGAACCTATCGGAACGGGACTGCATCAAAATGGAGCTTGAAGCTATTGCTGAGGCACAAAGGAAAATGACCTTGGCCTTGAACTCGAACTCCTCTTTGGTTTCCCTATCGATGACCTTGACCCCTGTTGCCTTTTGAGTATTGGGGTCATAAATGACCTCATGGACGATACTGTCCGGTCTTAGGGTAAGGTTGCCTGTTTTCTCCGCTGCGGGCAGGGTAGATGACAAACTGCTGAAATAGGCCCCGAAAGGACACCCACGGATACAACGGTTCCTATATTGGCAACGCACACGGCCATCACCCTCAAATTTTTTATCACTGTTGATGTGTGCCGTACGTCCTGCGGTGACGACGCGACCATCAAAATTTTCGGCCACTTTTTCGCGGAAATGCTGCTCTACGCAGTTGAGCTCCATCATGGGTTCAAAAATACCATCCGGCAACTGGGGAAGTCCCAAGGCTTCACCGGAAACACCGATATAGCTTTCCACCTTATCATACCAAGGGGCAATGTCTTTATAGCGCACGGGCCAGTCCACTGCGATACCATCATTTTTGTTGGCACCGAAGTCGATGTCGCTCCAACGATAGCTTTGGCGGCCCCACATAATGGAACGGCCTCCTACGTGGTAACCTCGTTGCCAATCGAAACGCTTGGTTTCGTTGTAGGGGTGGTCCACATCGTCCACGAACCAAAAGTTATGGGCGGAGTTGCCCAAATAGCCTGTCCGTAATTGCTTTTCCTGTCTGGCCTTTTGCTCCCTTGTCAATTGTCCGCGGTGCGGAAGGTCCCAAGCGTCCAAGTTGGCCGTTGGGTAATCCTCGCGGTGTTTTTTCATAGGGCCACGTTCCAAGACCAAGGTCTTTAGACCTTTCTCGCACAGTTCCTTGGCCGCCCAACCGCCACTGATGCCCGTGCCCACCACGATGGCATCATAGGATTCCTGTTCCTCGTTGAAATAAAATTTGCTCATTTAGTATATTCTTAGTTGGCTCAATTTACCAATAAATAATTAATGCTGACATGATGTTTTGTTGAATAACAACCCTTTATCCGTAAAAATTAAATGGGATGGGGCAGAAAGAAATTATGAAACCCTTATCGGAGCTAGGGATTTACAGGAATATAAGTGTTGAAACAACTCTTTTTGGTTTGTAGTGTAAAAACTAAAAACCCCTCCAAACAAGTCGTTTGGAGAGGTTTTGACGACTAACTCCTATTTATAGTTTTTAATATTCATCCTTTTTGTTGTTGGTATAGAAAGATTACTCTGGCCTGAAAATCCATGTCCATCCCGTACCCCCCTCATTGTTGGGTACATACAGAATCATTTCATCCTCGGTCAGGGAGATAATCGTGTATACTCCATTGGGGTTTCCCCGAGGTGCTTCAGCCCCTAAAATATTGGCCCCTGTCACTGTCAAGGTCTGGTCGGTAACACTTAAAACAAAATTTCCTTCCACTGGATCCGCCGATGGCCCGGAATAATAGGTATAGTTGGCGGCACCATCCAAGTCAAATACCATTCTTCCTGCTGCATCAACGGGTGGACAACAATCTCCTGCTGCATTCCACCAAGCGGTCTGCCATGACGCTGGATCATTGTTGGGTGACATATACCACCACATTCCCCCATCGGGGTCTGGACCCCCGTCAAACACCCAGGTCTTCCCCAAAGCGGTCTCTTCTCCCACCAGATCGTACCAATCTTGATCTAGGGAATGGTCCAATTGATCGATCTGTACTTCTATGGTCTTGGAAAAAAACTCGGCCCCCAAGGTCCCTGTGAAGGTGAACGTTGCCGTTCCCGGTATAGGGTATATGAATTCGACCCTATCGGTATAGGCTCTTCCGAGGTTATAGTCCCAATACCCCGTAACACCTGGTGTTGTCATGTGAAGTTCAATCTGATTGCCCCCTTGTGTACTTTGAGTTGCCACAAGTTCCACTCCTGCCACATCGGTATTGTTCTCTAAATAGCTTCTGTCCTCTATAGGCTCACAGGACATTAGAGCGATGGCTGCGTATAAGCTCGCCAACATTATGATCGTGATTCTATTTTTTTTCATCTCTGTTGATTTGAGTTATTGTTTTAATCTACCAACCAGGATTCTGTTGATAAACCCCATTGGAAAGCCTGACCTCAGTTTCTGGTATAGGAACCAATCCCTTGGTCTCGGGTCTGTACTGCACACTATATTTTGCGTCTATTCCCGAGTTCCTAACATCGATGGTCTCTCCGAAGGCCGATTCCACATCGCCCCAACGTACCAAGTCAAACCATCTCAGTCCTTCGAATGCCAATTCGTGCATTCGCTCTTGCTTTATGGCATCCAAAGAGTATCCTACGGGCCCAAGGCCCACCCTTTGTCTGACCAAGTTAAGACCTGTATTGGTACCTGATATCTCCGAGTGCATCAGGAGCACATCGGCAAACCGCATCAATATATAATCCTGGGCCGCCCAGAGCTGCATGGGATCCCCGTGGTTCATGTCATAGAGATAGTAGAACATGCCCCGCACTCCATCGGCACCATCATGTTGAACGGTAGTATACTTTTTATTAAAATACCCTGTTTCATGGTCACCTTTGTCCGCCTCATATCCATCTGTTCCTTGATCTGCATTTCCCAATTCGATAATTGATCCCTCTTTTCGGGGATCGGCGTTGTCCCATTGGTTCCAGAGCTTCGGATTTACAGTACCCCAACCCCAGCCTTGTCCGAAAGGCACCATGGAGTTGTCCCTAATTCCAAAGAATAGGGGCATTCTGTTGTTGTATTTTTGACCCTCGCTCCAATCCCAGTTTCCGAAGGCATACCGAACCATGAACATGGTCTCGTAGTTTCCAGTACCAAAGGTTGGTGAGTGTCCATCCTGGCCCACCCATGATAGTCCTTCCGCATCTGCCCAAGGCAATACTACGGCTCCAGCACTTTGGTTGACGTAGGAATAAGGCCAAAGGTTCCTAAAGTCAGAGGCCAACCCATAACCACTATTATCTATACAGTTATTCAAATAGGCGAGTACCTCACTGCTTCCCAATGTGCCTCCCGAGGCCAATGGAAGCTGATCTGTGGCCTGCCCCTCGATGTTGGTCATATATCCTGTATAAAACAGGTATGCCCTTGCCAAGTATGCCTCGGCAACCCATTTGTTCGCATGCCCGTACTCAGAAGTCGGAATTTGCTGGAACTGAACTGTTGGCATAGTGTTGATTGCTGCGACAAAATCCTCAGCGATCTGGGCAAAAGTTTCGGTAAAAGATGATCTGGGCGCATCGCGAGGGTCGTCAATCTTAAGTATCAACGGCATACCACCAAAGAACTTGGCCGCCCTGAAATAATAGAAGGCCCTCATGAAATATGCTTCCCCAATGGCTTGGGCCTTGAATGTCTCTGCTTCTGTCGCTGTATCAAAATAGGATGAAAAATCAGCTTCCTCTGTTTTTTCCAAAATGGCGTTCGCCCTAGTGACCCCATTGTATGTCTGAATCCAAAGATCTCGATATGTATCTTCTTCCGGGTCTTGGAACTGATCTACATTCTTTGCCGATTTGTCATCGGGTCCGCCCCCGCCCAACATCATATCGGAGAGGAGGTTGGCCGCTATGGCCTCATCACTGTGCACCCCTCCCGTGTACATGGCATTATAAACCCCTGACATAGCCTCTTGAATGTCTTGTGGTGTCTGGTAAAAGTTATCCAGACTCTTTTCATACAGGTTGTCGGTCTCCAAAAAGTCCTCACTGCAACCTATCATAACAAACATGATGGTCAAGGACAAAAGATATATTGATTTTTTCATAGTGTATTTTAAAGATTAAAAGTCGATACTAAGCCCGAACATCACTGTCCTTGGCAGGGGATAAAGCCCTAGGTCTATTCCAGATGCCCAGCTGGCATCATGGCCAAAGGATACATCCGGATCCATTCCGTCGTACTTTGTGAAGGTGTACAGGTTGTTCACTGCACCATATATCCTTATTTCCGAGATGTAGTCTATATTCGAAAGATACCTGCCCAACTTGAAGCCGACCGTAAGGTTATTGATCCTGAGGAAATCGGCATCGTGCATATAGATGTCAGAGATAAAGTTGGTGTTCCTGTTGGACACCGAACTCATGCGCGGCAGTCTATTGGATGTGCCCGCCCCGTGCCATCTATCAAAAATTTCGGTCGTATAGTTTTGGTCAAAATTATCCGAAAAGGACCGGTAGGACTGCATTACTTGCATACCAAACTTTCCTGCCATGGTAATGTTGGTGAAAAAGCCCTTGTATTCCATGTCCAACTGGATGCCCAACTGGAAATCGGGGTTGGGATCGCCCAACATCACCTTGTCCGCCTCATCAATAATACCGTCTTGGTTTTGATCGACAAACCTTACGTCTCCTGGACGCTGATCACTAAAATATGGTGTCCCGTCGGTAGGTTTCACATAAGCATCCACTTCCTCCTGTGTCTGCAAGATTCCATCTGTCTGGTATCCATAGAAAAACCCTATGGGTTTGCCCACCTCGGCCCTGGACACTTCTGAAGTTCCCTGGGCCAGTACCGAACTGGGGCCATGTATGATCCCATCGGCATTTGCAATTCTGGTGATTTCATTCTTGTTGTACGATCCGCTCAGAGTGATCCCATATTTAAAATCATTGGCCGAATCGTTCCATGACAGCATTGCTTCCAATCCTGTGTTCTCGATATCCCCTCCATTCACATATGGGGCACCGGCACCCGATGTGCCTTGAATGGGTGCCACGACCAACCAATCCTTGGTGGTCTTTTTGTACCAATCGAACGTTAGTCCGAGCCTAGACTGTAGCAATCTCATGTCCACACCAAAGTTTAATTGTTCCGATGTCTCCCAAGTGACATCGGGATTTGTAACCCTTGCAGGAACCGCTGTTGGCTGGGAAATGGGCTTTGTGTCCCCGAAAAAATATCCCGGGTTCAGGTATGCTATGTTGGAGCTATAGATAAAATTATCTATGGACTGGTTTCCGTTTTGTCCCCAGCTGGCCCTTAGCTTGGCAAAGTCAAGTACCCCTTTGGCCCCTGACAGAAAATTCTCTTCTGTAAGGATCCATCCTGCCGAGAGGGATGGGAAATAGCCCCATCTGTTCCCTTTGGCAAAATTGGAAGAGCCATCGGCACGCATGGTGGCCGAAAGCAGGTATCTTTCCTTATAATTATATTGTGCACGTGCAATATAGGAGAGCAGTCCTCCACCACCTGCGGCGTTGTCCCTGCCCCAAGTGTCTATTGAGTTGACATCCGTCTTGTCCACATTGTCCAAATAGGCGTATTCGGGGAAACCGAAACGGGTGTTTGCCTTGGAACCGCCCACATTGGTGTTGATCTGGTTTTTGTACATCTCATACCCCACTAATGCATTGACCTGATGGTCCCCAAAGGAACGATCATAAGAAATGGTATTGGTCCAGGTCCAATTATTCCCAAGGTACTGGCTTTGTTCGGCCCGGTCGTTCGTATTGCTGTACAGTACCCCAAGGGCATAGGTGGGTGCCCAAGAACGACTATGTCCGAACCATGCATCGATACCATACGATGACCTTAATTTCAGGTTTTCGATGGGTTCAATCTCCAGATAGACGTTTCCAACCACTGTATTGTTCCGGTTGCCCAAATTGCTATAGTTGTGCCTATAATACATCACGGCCAATGGGTTTGTCTGATTGTTGGAAAGGCCGTCCAGGGTAGGGGTAAACCCATATTGATCGGGGGATTGGTCCCAATAGGCCGGCATCAATGGATTTTGTACCAATGCATTGTGGAGGTCGTTCCAATAGATGTTCCCCGTGGCCACGCTCCTGTTCTCACTATTGGTGTAGGTGAGGTTTTCCCCAAGGGTGATCAGGTCACGTTCATCTTTCTTGAAAAGGGTGAACTCCGTGTTCATCCGCAAAGTAAGTCGTTTGAAACCTGCATTGGTCAAGCTGCCCCCAAGGATACCTGTTTGGTCAAAATAGGACATGCCGAAGGCATATGTATTGTCTTCCCCTCCTCCGGTCACGTTGATGGTGTGGTTGGCGACCGGCGCATTTCTCGTGCTCATTTCATTTATCCAGTTGGTCCCTTGCCAACCATTTTGGAGCATGTCCCAAATATCGGCACCCAGTTGGGTTCCCAGATTGCCCGGATAGTTGGCGTTCAGCCATGCATTGTTCTGGAGAATTGCCTCCCAATTGTTGGGTTCCAGACCATCGTTCACCCTTCCTTCGTCCATGATATACATGTATTCCTGGGCATTTAAAGGGGAAACGTTCTTATAAATTTTCTGGAAACCATAATATGTATCATACCTCACATGGGCAGATCGGCCCCTTCTTCCCTTTCTGGTGGTGACCAGTATAACTCCATTGGCCGCCCGTGACCCATAGATTGCCGCAGATGCAGCATCCTTGAGCACGTCCATCGACTCTATGTCGGAAGAACTGAGATAATCGATGTTGCCCACTGCCACCCCATCCACAATGTAGAGTGGGGAGGAGTTGCCAATGGTCCCGAGTCCTCGGATGGTCACTTTGGTTCCTGCTCCCGGTTGTCCGCTGTTTCTCGTGACACTTACCCCAGGGGCAATACCTTGTAAGGCCTCCATGGCCGTGGCGGTGTTCAGCCCTTCAATATCGTCTCCCCCCACGTTTAGGTTCGCTCCTGTGGTCAAGGCCTTTTTTTGGACCCCGTAACCCACAACCACGACTTCTTCCAAGGATTCCAAAGACTCCTCAAGAACAATGTTAATGGCAGTTCTGCCATTCACGGCCACTGTTTGCGCCTCCATTCCTATATAGGAGAAGAATAGTTCATCGGTAGTCTTTACCCCTTGGAGGGCAAACTTTCCATCAAAATCAGTGCTTGTACCGTTCGTTGTCCCCTTTACCAATACGGACACTCCCGGTATGGGCATGCCATTTGTATCAGCAACGGATCCTGTCACGGTCACAGTCTGTGCCCACATGAATATCGGACAACATAGCACCAAAGCAATAATTAGTAATTTAGGATTTATCATTATGTAAGCAATTTTAGTTAGTATTTTGACAGAGTAGCAAAGGGCCTTTCAACATTCCTATAGCACATACATGATGAGGAAAATAAAAAGGCCAATAATTACGGCCACGAGAACTATTTCTGCGTATTCCCAATATTTTTCATAGAAATATTTTCGTTTCATCAAACAAATGTTAATTTTTTAATAATTACTCAATATCAAAATCGGCCCAGCAATCAATACAAATGTTGCAGAATTGGAAGAAAGATGCTTTTTGCTTCATATTTTATAGGGTATGGCACATTTGTTTTGGCGCTTTTTCTTCAACTTTTCAACAAACTGCCCTCTAGGGCATTGCCATTTCGTGTGATATGACATACTTTCTCAGGAAAAAGAGGTTAAAATTCGAGTAAGTAGTTAAAAGAAGGGCAGGGAACATTTCCGTCGTTTTTATGCGAGGTCCTGATCTGGACCACAATGTGGGCATAAAACGAAACGTTCATCCCTGAGCAATAGTAATGCCCAATCTATATCAGTCATCAAGGCTTGTGACATTAAAGATGGATTTGTAGTATGGGGTTCTTATGATATTTCAGGGCTGTTTTTTAGAGCAGCCAATTGGGTGGGGATGATTCCAAAATGTTGCTTGAAACATTTGGTGAAATAGGAAGGCGAGGAAAACCCTACCTTGTGGGACAACTCCCCGATATTGGTTTCCCCTCCATTTTCAAGAATCTGTTTGGCCACTTTCAATCGGACGCTTCTTATGAACTCCGAGGCTGTCATGCCTGAAAGGGTCTTGATTTTTCTATATAGCTGGCTTCGACTGAGTTTAAGCTCTGATGCCAAGGATTCTACTCCCAGAAGAGGGTCTCCAATATTGGTGTGGATATGTTCGAGTATTTTTTCAATAAATTCCTTGTCAACGGGATCCGTATGGCGGGATTCAACCTTTGTGCCAAGTTCTCCAAAGTATTTGTTGAAAATGAGCTGCCTAGTGGTGATCAATTGTGAAAGCCTGGTTTGCAACAATCTCATATCAAAAGGTTTCACCAAGTACTCATCCGCACCTTGTTCTATCCCTTCAATATGGTCGTCTGTCAATGATTTTGCAGTAAGCATCAAAACTGGGATATGGCTTGTCCGCATATCTCCCTTTATGCGTCTACAAAGCTCATATCCATCCATTTCGGGCATTATCACATCTGTTAGGATAACATCGGGCAACAGCTGTTTGGCCAACATAAGCCCTTCTTTGCCGTTTTTTGCAACCCTTGTCCTATAGTGGGCCGAAAGCTCTTTGAAGAGATAGTTTCTAAGTTCTGCATTATCCTCTACAATGAGCAGTGTGTGGGGACAAGCCGTTTGGCCGACCCTTTCCGATGGAACAAGTGCTGTTTGGATATCGGCATATAGGTTCATAGCCCCTTTAGGTATAGTAGGATCCTTCAAAATCTCCTGTTCGGTGAAGTGGGCATTCCCTGCGGGCAAAATGACCCTAAAGGTCGTTCCCTCTCCCAATCTGCTGTCCACCATCACTTTACCCTTGTGCAGTTTCACAAAGCTTTCCACTACTTCCAACCCTATTCCGGTCCCGCCATAGTAGGTATTGTTGAGATTCTGCACTTGATAAAAGCGTTCGAATATCTTTTCCAACTGGTCTTCATGGAGTCCTGGACCCGTATCCGATATGCTGAATTCCACTGCCTGGACCGGAACGACCGAATCCACTAATGGCAATAACACGGGTTCATCGTACCGATACATTTCAATATTGATAGATCCCCCATCTGGCGTCACCTTGAAGGCATTGGAAAGGATGTTGAAGGCTATCTTCTCCAACATATCCGAATCTGCCCAAAGTTCTATTTCCTGACATTGTGTGGTGATATCCATTTGTATGCCCCTGGACCGGGCCTCTTCCTTAAAATGGTCGGTGACCCTGCCCATAAAGTCACCAAGGCACAATTTGGATGCCCTTATCTCCACTTTGTTGATCTCCAATTTCCTAAAATCCAACAGCTCGTTCACCAATCTACTGAGCCTGTTGGTGTTCCTGTATATGGTCCTATGTTTTTCCCTGATGTCCTCGGGAAGTTGCAGGGCTGTATCTTTTAGAATATCCTTTAGCGGATTGACTATAAGTGTGAGCGGTGTCCTAAACTCATGGGATATGTTTGTGAAAAATTGGAACTTCCTTTCGTTCAGTTCCGCTTCCTGCAGTCTTTTCTCCCTTTCGTTGGATACCATTTGTCTTTCCTGTATCCTAATGTTCGTCACCCAGTTAAGCAGATAAAGGGCGGACAACAGCAATGTGACATATAAGATGATGGCCCAACTTGACTTCCACCAAGGCGGAAGCACTTTGATTGCCAATGTAAGGGGTGATTCGCTCCAAACACCATCATTGTTTGAGGCTTTCAATTTGAAGACATAGTTGCCAGGGGCTAGGTTGGTATATGTTGCACTCTTGACATTGCCCACATAGTTCCATGTTTTTTCGTACCCTTCCAGGTAATAGGCATAATTGTTCTTCTCTGGCCTTGTGTAGCTTATCCCGGCATACTCAATAGTGAAAACCGATTGCTTGTTGTTCAGAACAATGCTGTCGGATTCGGAGATGACCCTTGCCAAGGGGGACCCTTTTTCCAGTGGGGTGACCTTTTGGTTGAACAGTTTCAAGTCCTTTAGATACAGCGAAGGCCTGTCAGTATTTTTGATTATCTCCCCGGGATCGAAATAGTCAATCCCTTGGTAGCCTCCGAAATAGATCTGCCCTTTGTTATCCCTAAAAGTGGAATTCATATTATAATCATTGGAAAGAAGGCCATCGTTGATGGAATAGTCCGTGAACTTTCCAGTATCTAGCTCCATTTTGGTAATACCGGAGTTACCCCCCAACCATATGTTTCCCCTATCGTCCCCTATAATTCCACAAACATTCTCCTGCTTCTGCCCCTTGTAGGTATTGTACCAGATAAAAGTGCCAGAGGTTTTATCGTATCTGCAAACTCCTGCTCCTTTTGTGCCTATCCAGAGTATATCATCTTGGGTTTGATAGAGGGAAAGGATATGGTTGGCCGTCACAGGGTTGTCGTATTCCTTTTGCATACCTTCCTGTAAGCCTTTCACCCAAAGTTCCCCGTTCTTTGATTTGTAGACCCTATAAAGTCCCTTGGTCGTTCCCATCCAAAGATCACCATCGGTATCGAACAATATCTTCCATATGAAATACCCATTGGGACCATTCTGCCCAACGATATCGCCATGGTGCACAAAATCCCCTGTTCCGGGAGTATATGTGTAAAGCCCGCTACGGTAGGAACCAATCCAAATGTCACCATTGGGGCCTTCGTCGATACTCATCACCGTATTCGCCGTAAAAATGCCATTGGTGTTGTTTGGATTGTAATTTATGAAATGGGTAGACCCCCTTTTAAGAAAAAAGAGCCCTTTGTCCCAACTCCCAGCCCATAGGTTCTGATGGCTGTCCAAGAAAATCGTCTGTATGTAGTCGCTGGTCAGCCCCGAATAGGCCCCATGGGTCCTGGTATTGATGTGCGTGAAATGGTTTTTGTCCGGGTCATAGATATCAATCCCGCCACCATCCATACCTATAAAGAGTTTGCCGGACGAATCTTCCACTATGGATGTGACGGAACTTACCTGTAGGGAGTTTGGATTGTTGTAGAGGCTCTCCAATTCGGGAAACTTGTCAAATAACGGATCATACACGCTCAGTCCCTTATTATAATATCCCATCCAAATTTTGCCATCCCTATCCTCCAGCAAAGCCCAAATGGAATTGGACAGGATTCCTTTTTCATTTTCTTTGCTGTATAAATATCGCCTCCTTACCGATCCATTGGGGGCCATGTGAAAAAGCCCATCGTTTTCAGTTCCACAAAGCAGGCTACCATCGGAGAGTTTGGTCATGGAAAGAAATGTGTTCTGCGAAATGGGAAAATGATCGGCCCCCGAAAGCAAGCCATTTGAGTCCCTGTTCACCCTGTAGAGTCCTTGGGAAAAAGTTCCTGCCCAAATACGGTCCTCGCCATCAATGACCATGGATCTGATGACACCGCCTATACCAATTCCTTCTGATTGAACGCCCAACTGAACCGGAATCAGTGCCTTTTCATGAAGATCCAGTTTCAACAACCCGTGGTCAGTCCCTACGTATACCCGGTCTTTGCTGTCCCGCTGTATGGCATGGATAGTCAATTCGCCCCCGCCGGTCACTTTTGCTTCAACAAATTCCACCACATGTGTTACTGGGTCCATTTGCAACAACCCTTGTCCATAAGTGCCAATCAACAGATTTCCTCTGCCGTCCTCATTGAGACTGCTGACAGACACTTGCGAAGAGGTCCCATCGGCACTCGAAAGCCTGATTCTTTTGAATTGGTCCCGTTCGCGGTCATATAAATCCAATCCTTCATCAGTGCCGATCCATATTCGCCCCTTGGCGTCCTGATAGCTACAAATGACCAGACTGCTACTGATAGAGGTTTTGTCCCTGATGTCATTCTTATAGGAAACATGATCCATGCCATCATATCGATAGAGTCCCGAACCATTGGTTCCTACCCAAATAAAACCTTGATTGTCCTGCAAAATGGTATATATCCCTGCCTTGGACACATCTTTCATGACATTCACAAAACTGAAATCGTCAAAAGTGTCCTGTGGGAATGCCACATCCATGAAAAACACGACCAAGAAAAAGGAGAGCATTCGCTTCATATGGTGCAAGTACTGATGGAACAATATTGGATTGGTTCTTCACCTATTTGAAAAAATCTTGGGCATGGCTCACGCCACTTCTCGGTAGGCGTTGATTTGAGTTCCCAAAAATTTTAACTTCCTATTCTGAACCTCTTCAAAACCACGGAGTGATTTTGAATTTGCCAAAACAAGACACAATGTAATAATAATATGTTAAAATTTTAAACATAATGTTGTCAAAACCCCTGTTCCGGTCATTGACGGACTTTATCCATATGTTACATTCCCAACCATGAGGACCACATTCAACTTTATAGGAGGGCAGCTTGATAATCATGTAAATTTTGTAGAAAACCTGTTGTAAAGATCGTGGTATCTCCAAATATCGGAAGCTGCTCTGTCAAATGATTCCCTTGACATATTGTTCAAAAAGTATAGTATCCTATAGGATACTATACGTCAAAGGCATGCCTTTTTTTGAAAAAGTCAAATATTGTTTGTTTTGTGGAAGACCGGAATAGAAAAACGTGAAGTTTTATTCGTTATCTCATATAAGAGACAACGATGCGAAGTAATGCCAATTGCACCAATTGGCAACTTGTATAGGTTGCGATCATTATCGCTGGACTGACGTTCTTTTGGATTATTTTAAAAGCCTAGGGAGGGGAAAAGAGCTGATTTTGAAAACAGCCTTTTTGACATACTTCCCGACGTTTTAAACATTGCTCAAAAACCTGAAAAGAAAAGAATATCCTTTGGGCACTGAGGAAACAATGAAAAATCGAGCCCCATGGAAAATATCCAAACCTATTGCCTAGCTATTTTCTTAGGCATTTCCAAAGCAAAAATTTCCAAATAGGAATTTTGCTTTGACCCTCTATCTATTGAAATTGCTGATTTCAAAGCATAAAGGACAAGGCAACAAGGCCCTGGGATTTATACCTTTTACAGACCCCATGGAGTATCTAAGGGAAACACACCGTATGAGATTTTTATGTGTCAAAGACATATAATTCAACTCTGGTAAAATTTCTTAGTTAAAATTCGAGTTTATCCCCAAAAAAAGGTGATTTCCTCAAAAAAATACTACATCTTGATTTATCCGAATACATAATGATCTGCCAATCAATAGAAGTATACTCATTACATTGGGCGAGTTGATGAACAACATTGAGAAACCAGCTTCAGCCATCAACTACAACAAGGGCTGGATTTCCTGGTAAAAAAGCATTACAAGAAGTTTCACATTTCTAATTGCCGATGTAGAAGCACTAAGGTTTTCACATTTTTTTAAGAAAAAAAGCGAAAATACTCCCTCTCAGTCAAGAAATAATCCTTCTCAGAGCCAAAGTAATCCCTTACAGATCCATCATCCTCTTTAATTTTACCATTGTAAATCAAATGGTTATAAATAAAATGAAATGGAGCGCAAAACATAGTAGGATCATATTGGAGATCATATGTCTGTTGTACATCCTCCTTTTTACCTATGCCGCTGTCAGCAAACTGTTGGATTTTGAAAGTTTTCGCATTCAATTGGCCCAATCCCCCCTTCTTACCGCACATGCGGATTGGGTGGCCTGGACGGTTCCCCTTTCAGAACTCATCGTGGCAGGAATGCTTTTTGTTCCCCGGCTACGGTTTTGGGGGCTGAATGCCGCCTTTTTTTTAATGGTCATGTTCACCACCTATATTGTCATTATCCTGAACTTTACCGACTTCATCCCCTGTTCCTGCGGTGGTGTCCTGGAGGATTTGGGATGGACCGAACATTTGGTCCTCAATCTCCTTTTTGTGCTTTTGGCACTCATCGGAATACTTCTATTGAACCCAAAGGGAAGCTACAGAAGAAACCAAGGCCAACAGCGGAACAATCCTTCGGAACTAAAGAAATTGACGGGCAGACCGCTTGTAATCATAGGGGGACTTGCCTTGGGCAGTATGGCCCTGGTGACGGGCCTATTTCTATCGAGCGAGAATATGGTCCATCATCGGAACAATTTCACCCGCCGTTATCCCCACCACCCCATAAAACGCACCCATGAACTGGGCCTGGGCTTCAATTCCTATTACTTGGCCGGAGCTGGCCAAGGCAGGATATTTTTGGCCAATCCCACTTCCCCGCTCCATATGGTGGTCAGTGATACCACATTAAGGGACACCCTACACATCCAAATGAAGATCCCCCATCAAAATATAGGTTTTCGGTCCATCAAGACCGTTGTACACCCTCCCTATTTCTATTTCATGGACGGCACGGTACCCACCATATTCAGGGGCGGTACCGATACCTGGGCCGCCAATCCCATATTAAGGGGCGAAGCCTATTTTTCATTGGCGGTTCCCCTGTCCCCCAACACTTTTGCCATACGGGCACGCAGTACCCAAAACAACGAAAATGAACTTGGGTTGGTCCGGTTGGGGGACAGCATCCCATTGTCGTTGAAGCCCGACATCCTTCAAAAACAGGTGGACGGCGTCTTTGATACCGATGGGGTATTGTTGCACGACCCGGTATCGAACCAAGTGGTATATGTGCATTATTATCATAACAAGGTCATTTTGGCCGATACCCTATTGCAGAGGACACGCTTTGGCCGGACCATCGATACCATCAGTTTTCCCCAAATAAAGGTGGCCACACTTCAAAAGAGTGATCAACGAAAAATGGCGGCCCCTCCCTTGATCGTCAACAAAAGGGCCGCGGTCAGCAACGGCCTTCTCTTTGTCCAGGGAAATCTCCTGGGTAGGAACGAATCCGAATTTATGTGGAACAGGGCCTCGGTCATAGACGTTTACGATCTAATGGACTTAAGCTATGTCCTCAGTTTTTATGTGCATCATATACGGAAAGAACCCCTGAAGGATTTTTTGGTCTCCGATGGAAATTTCATCGGGATCTTTGACCAGACCCTGGTCACCTATAAACTGCAAGGGCCGCCTTTTGATAACATAAGGGCAAAGGCCCATAACGATACACTTGCAATAAGGCAGGATTAGACAGAAAAACCGGCGCTAATGGGACAAAAGGCCCAAAGTGCGGGATAAAGATATCCGGATGCTCCGCATCAAGGTCCAAGGCCTATCACCTTGTTGTTGGAGCTGAACAAAAGCATGGGTCTTAATTTTAAATTCTATTATTATGAGAAAAAACCTTTTTAAAACAATCATGCCCGCTATAGCAATCGTTTTTGCCGTGGCGGCCGCCTTTGCCACACAGGCAAAGACTGAAAGCAGTTCCGCCCTTGTGGATGCGTACATCCCCATGGGGCCTGGACAGCCTTGTGAAAATACAGGGCTGAAATGTGAGACAATTCAGACCGAATTCATCTGTACCGTCAATGACCAACAGGCATTTGGACTTAGAAATCCATCTGATGATACCAGTTGCAGTGTTGACCTATACTACCCTGAACAGTAGTATCGGAATAGGTTTGTAAGCAAGAGGTGCACTGCTAAAGTGGTGCACCTCTTGTGCTGTTCACACTAGATATCCTTGTTCAACATCCATGCTTTTTTTGGGCTTCCCTTTAGATAATGGTCCATCCACTCACTCATCCGCCTTACAAGATCTCTTTTGTTTTCCTCGCTCAAAATGGTATGCTGTTCTCCAGGATACACTAGGAGTACATGCTCCTTTTGGAGCCGTCTCAGCGCCAAGAAAAGTTCTACACTCTGGTGCCAGGACACGTTTGGGTCTTCCTTACCGACCCAGGCCAACAAGGGAGTGTTCATCCCATGCACGTTATAGACCGGCGAATTACCGGCAAAGCCCTCAAAATCCTCCTTAAAACTGTCGCCCATACGAAACTGATGGTGCTCATAACGCCAAGCCTCTCCCTGTCCGCTCTTTTCATTTATGGAGAGGTACCGGCTTACAATATCCGTTATTGCAGCGCCGGCAATTGCAGTTGCGAACAGATTGGTTTGGGAAATGATATAGGTCGTTTCAAAACCACCGAAGGATGCCCCGTACAGGCCAACCCTTTCAGGGTCGGCAAGACCCATGTCAATTACCTTGTTGACCGCCGACACCACACAGTCCAGCGCACTCTCACCGGTCTTTCCCAATTCATATCGGATATTCGGATAAAGTACCAAGTATCCCTTGGATGCCAGGACCGATGGGTTCATGTAGTCGGTAGTGATGGACTCCGTGGGAACAACGGACTTATATAGTCTGCCCAGTTGTTCCTCATAAATACGTACCACCATGGGGTATTTTTGTCCGGGATCGTAATTGGCCGGATGGACCAATACACCTTTTAACGTATCTCCTTTCTTGTTTTGATAATCGATCAATGAGGACCTGCCCCATGCGTATTCCTTTTGAAAGGCGTTGGGCACTGCCAAGGTCCTGGGGTCCTGTCCCATTTTGAGGTGGACCAGTCGGGTCGGTTCTTCAAAGGTTTCTTCCAGATAAATATAAACCCCCGTACTATCGGCCGTTTTTAACCCATAGAACCTTTTTGGTCCATAAACCAAGGTTTGAGTTCCCTTGTCCGCTCCCCATAAAAAGTAACCAGAGTTCAGGTCATCCCCTGACCCTTGAAGTACCAATCCCTTACCCAGATCAAATCTCCCACCCATAAATGCGGGGAATGAGTGGGCATACGGTTCCATAATACTGCTTACATGGATCCGGTACCGGATCCCTTTTTCCCTTCCCCGGGTCAACCGCTCGCGGTGCCTTCCGTCGACCGTAACCTTCCAAATGTCATAACGGTCATAAACAAGCACCTCCTTCCCTGTTTTTCCCCAACCTGGGCTCCCATAGGCCACGACATTGTCACTATTGTCCCTTTCCACATAGGACCAATCCCTGTCCAGGCCCTGGGTCAAGTTGATGTGCCGCTCCGCTTTTACATCATATAACCACCAATTTCCCTTTTTGAAATATTTCAGGTACCTACCATCGATCGACATGGTCAAATATTTTACCTGATAGGTCAGTTCATCTACGACGAGTTGTTTTTTCCCAGTTTCCAGGTCGGTGATATAAAAATCCAGATCTGCATTGCGCTTGTATTGGGGTTCATTGTCCCAAAGGTTAAAGGACAACACCTGCGAGAAATCGGGAATGGGCACTACGTTGGGGTGCATGGGGCTTCCTATTCGTTGGACCCGGTCGGCCCCCGGTCTCCAGATGTGGTCATATGGTCGGATTGATTCCATGCCCAATGCCTTCCTTCTGGGATAGATCAACTTGTCCATTGAATGCCATATCTCCACATTGGGTTCCCCCTCTTTGCTTTTCTCCACCATGGACCTGCCCTTGAACAGCACCTTGGAACCATCAGGGGAAATCAATAACCGTTGGTCCGCCACCATCAGCGTATCACTATTTCCCGGCCCCAAGCGGGACCATTGCCCCATGGGACCCATCCTGTGGAAATAAAGGATGAGACGATCTTTGGACCCGCTTTCCTTCTGAAGGAATGCAAAACTGTTGCCCGACGGGGCCCAGACCAGTTGTTGGAACGGAAATTTGGATGTCCTCAACAAAGTGGGCTTTGATTTCCCCGAACCCAAATCCAAGAGATGGAGGGTATACCTGTCCCTTTTTTTTCTGACAAAGAGGAGTTTTTCACCCTTGGGGGAAATCAAATGGGTCTCCACCGCGGCCAAACGGTATACTCTTCCGGTCCCCCAAAAACGTATTTCAAGACTTTGTCCCTTGTTTTCCTCTCCCGTCCTTTTTATCAAGGCCCATGTTCCTTTTTGGCCCATTTCATAACCTAGGACAGGTCCTATTTTCTCTATCTTTCCGTCGTCAAGCTCCTGTACGAGCAAAGTGTTCCCTTTTTTGACCAAAACCTTGCTTCCATCAGGACTGAAATCCGGACGTCCCCCACCAGGGTGAGCATATTGGTCCTTCCCATCCGTGGAGCGTATAAAAAGGGTGTCCTGGCCATAATCATACTGCTTTGTGTAGGAGACCCATTGGCCATCATCGGAAATTTGGGGCATCAAAAGGGTACTCCAACGGTGATAGTCCTGTGGGGTCAGGTTTTTTTTTGATGGTACCTGCCCCCATAGGAGGCAGGTGGCTAACATCAATAAAAAAAATGAAAACAAACCTTGACGGTTTACCTTTGGCCGTCCCTTTTTCATTGAAAAGTCGAACCAGTGTCTTTTAATAACCATCATTCTGGGGCCTCAGATTAGGGTTTGCCAATAGTTCCGATTGCGGTATGGGAAACAGTAGGTGGCCCTCTTGCCAATTGGGCTTGAGCGGAGCTAACACCTCTCCTGCTTTTTGAAGGCGCCTGAGATCAAACCAACGGTGGCCAAACTCAGTAAAAAGCTCATACCTTCTCTCCCGCAACAGGGTAGATTCCAGTTCTTCCCCATTCAGTCCTCCGAGATCTGGAAGACCCGCACGTCCACGGACCTTGTTCAGATCGGCCATGGCTCCGTCAAGATCCCTCAATTGCATACGGGCCTCCGCCCTTATCAAATAAAGCTCGCCCAATCGCAATACTACGGAATGTTCGACCGAACTTCCCGAAGGCCCCCTAGTCCTGTATTTGTAAGGGTGGTACCAAATATCGTTTCCATCCGTAACACTCTTTGTCCATTGAACTGCTCGCTGATCATTAATGGCAAAACCATCCATAAAGGGTCGGGAGAGGGCCCCCATTGTGGGAGGCCCCTGCTCAAATATAAATGTCAGCGCCTCCAATGTGTTGTTGCCCGGTGTTCCTGGGCTCAATTGCCATAGGATACCTTTGCTCCCCTTCAAGAACACCTTGCCAAGATCTTCTTCCCAGACATATTGGCCCGTTGCCCCAAGGACGGTATCCGTAGCGGAAAGTGCATCTTCCCAATACCCAAAATAGAGTTGTATCCTGGCCAAAAGGGCCATGGCTACAAATCGGTTTGCCCTAGTCCTATCAACTGTCACATATTCGGTGGGAAGCAATTCCATGGCCCCTGTCAGATCGCGGACCAGATGTTCGTGTATCACCGAGCTCCCCAATTTCCCTATGGTCGCATTTTCCATATGGTCTGTCCGGGTCACATAGGGTATGTCGCCAAATAGCTGGGAAAGGTAAAAATGGATGAACCCCCTAAGGAAAAGGGCCTCTCCCTTTATCTGTACCCTCTGGTCCTCAAGCAGGGACGTATTTTCCTCCAGACCTTCCAAAATGGAGTTACAGGCATAGATCAGGTTGTAGCTGTCGTTCCACAATGTAGCCACTTCGGAATTGGTCGCCAACACGGAATGGATGCTAAAGTCATACAGGGCCGCGGTCTCCGAACCATAATAGTCCAGTTCGTCCGCATAGTGTCCAAGAATATTGCCAATGCCACGGGAGCCGCCAGTGATCAGGGTCTGGTCTCTAAGGGACGCGTAGATATTTGCCAAGGCAGCCGTGGCCGTGGCGTAATCGTTAAAAACGGCCTCTCCTGTCAATTGGGAGGGTGGAAGTTCCATTTCAACAAAGTCCGTGCACCCCACTATCATAGGGAACCAGAGTGTCAGATAAAGCCTGAACATTAATCGTTGTTTTTTCATTGCAAAGAGGTTTTATGTTAAAATGTAAGTTTAGTGCCCAGGGCAATCTGTCTCAATGGGGGCAATCGACCACCTCCCACAAATTCAGGGTCGCCCCAACGGTACCCCGTAATTGTCAATAGGTTCTGGCCCTGCAGATAAAGGGTACAATCCATGCCTCTATCTTTATTGGGCAGGTCGTACACCAGCGATATGGTCTTCAATCTCACATATGAGGCGTCTGACAGGGCCATATTGCTGCTACTATAACGGTTGAAGCCCTGTACAGCAAGTGTATTGCGTCCGGTGGTATATCGCTGGATTGGGCCGTTGTCCCCTGTCTCCCGCCAACGGTCCAGTACATCGATCGGTTTGTTCGACATCAATCCGGGATAGCTCCCGTTGAAAATATAGTTCCAGTTCTGTTGCTTGTTGAACTGAATAAGAAAATCCATTGCAAAAGGGCCAATGCCAAAACTGTTCACTATGCCCCCAAAATAATCGGGGCTCACATCCCCGATCCATTGCTGGTCGTTCGGTGCCGAAATAACACCGTCCCCATCATAGTCCCTGAACCGGTAGACACCGGTAGCTGGGTCCACACCGGTACTTAAATACAGTTTACGTATGCCCAATGGTTCTCCCACCACTAGGCGGTTGGCATAGGTAGAGGCCTCCAGTCCAGGAAAGGAAATCAATTTGTTGTTGGGGATGCTCAGGTTCATGCCCAGTTTCCATTTGAATTTTGGGGAATCCCATAATCGGGAAGTAATCTCCAGTTCAAATCCCCTGTTCTGGACCACAGCATCCAGATTGGCCTGTAGGCTGGTGAAACCGGTCGTGCCCGGCATGGGAATGCCCACCAGTTGATTGGAGGACCGGTTGCGGTAATAATTGCCCGCCAACAGGATACGGTCCCTCCAGAGACCAAGCTCCAGCCCAACCTCCAATTTATCATTGCGCTCCCATCCAAAATCGGGATTGAACAGACGGGAAGGCACCAATGTTTCGATCCCATCATAATTGACCCCTCCCAAGCTATAACTCTCAAAAAATTGATAGTCTCCTATCTGGTCGTTCCCCGTGGTCCCGTAACTGCCCCTTAATTTTCCAAAGCTCAAAAAAGGAAACGCTCCCTTGATCAAGCTTTCTTCCGAAAACAGCCATGCGGCCCCAATGGCCCCAAAATTGGCGAACTGCCTACCGGGACCAAAACGGGAGGAACCATCACGCCTGCCGGTTAGGTTCAGGATATACTTCTTTTGATAGTTCAAGTTAATCCTTCCAAAAACAGCCTGGTATCTATATGAATCATGCGTGTTCCGGTCCACATCCATAAAATTGGCAGCAGAGATGTCACCCAAAAGATGGTTGCTTGAAAAACCTTCCACATCCATAAAATTGGCAGCAGAGATGTCACCCAAAAGATGGTTGCTTGAAAAACCTTCCCCATAAAGCCCCAATTGCTCTTTCTCCTCTTGTTGGAAAGTGCTTCCCACCAAAACATCAAGTTTGAGCCCTTTTGCCCGGCCTTGCCATTGCAACTGGGGTTCCAAGATCCAAGATGCCCGGGATGCATTTCCCTTATAAACGACTGAATATCGGCTATCGGCCCCGAAATAGGGATTGTATCTGGTCGAGGGCAGGACCCTACTGTCCCTCATCCGTGTATCGGTATAGCCCATGTTCAACTTGGCCATGAAGCCTTTGAAAACCTTATAGGTGGCGACACCATTTGTGGTCAGGGTCTTGGAATTGGAGGAAAAACGGCTTTCCAAATCTGCCAAGGGATTGTTCCAGGTATTTTCGGCCCAGTTCAGTTCCCCATAATCATCATAAAGTGCAGGGGCGTTGGGGGCCAGGGTACGGGAGGTAAAGGTAAGGTCAGCTGCGGGCAGGTCGTTGTCATCGAGAACATAGTTTCCGGAGAAATGCAGCTTGAAACGTCCATCTTCAGAACTATGGTCCAAATTCAACAGGACACTTCCCTTTTGATAACCGGACTCCCCTGGAAAAACAGTATTCTCCCTTTGATAGGTCCCGCTCATCAGGTAACGGGTGCCATTGCTGCCGCCGGATACGGATGCCTGTGCCATGGTCCTGTGCACCGTTCCCCCGATCAGCTCCTTTTGCCAATCGGTGTACCGGCCCTGATCCCAATTACCGTTCACATCATGGGCATTGGCGGGGTAGTCTTCGGTGCCATCATTGGCAAAGGCCTCCCTTCTCATTTCCAAGTACTGCGGCGTGTTCAACAGGGCCATGAACCGGGTGACCCTGCCCAGACTGGTATTGAGGTGGATGTTGACCTCTGCCTTGCCAGACCGCCCCTTTTTTGTGGTGATCAAAACCACCCCATTGGCGCCACGGGACCCATAAATGGCGGTGGCATCCGCATCTTTCAGGACCTCTACCTTTTCAATGTCGGCAGGATTGATTCCATTGAGCGGGCTTATGCTCCCTCCCAGGATTCCCGAGGTCTGGGTATTGTTGATCGGGTCGGAGGCAAAGTGCAAAAAACGGGCATAGTATACCACCTTCGGCGGATTAAACTGAGCCACCCGCGGCGGACCAAAGTGAGCATAGTG